>NZ_CP049863.1:0-1232377 GCF_011299575.1 Leucobacter viscericola | reverse complement strand
TGAGGTCGCGGACCTCACCCAGGGGTTGCCCGACGGAGACATCAGCGGAATTGTGCTGCAGCAGCCCGGCAACGATGGTGCGGTGGTGGATCACGCCGCGGTGATTGCGGCGGCGAAGGATCGCGGCGCCATGGTGACCGTGGTCGCGGATCTGCTCGCTCTCACACTCATCACGCCTCCCGGCGAGCAGGGTGCTGATGTGGCGGTCGGCAACACGCAGCGATTCGGAGTGCCGCTCTTCTTTGGCGGGCCGCACGCGGCATATCTCGCGATTCGCGAGGGGCTCGAGCGCTCGCTGCCAGGGCGACTGGTCGGCGTCTCGAAAGACTCAGCCGGTGCCCCCGCGTACCGCCTCGCACTGCAGACCCGCGAGCAGCACATCCGCCGTGAGCGCGCGACGAGTAACATCTGCACCGCGCAGGCGCTGCTCGCGATCACCGCCTCGATGTACGCCGTTTACCACGGTGCAGACGGGCTGAAGGGGATCGCCGAGCGGGCCCACGCGCACGCCCGCACACTGGCTGACGCACTCAGCGCGGCGGGGATCCCGCTCGCCTCCGGCTCCTTTTTCGACACCGTGCTCGCAACGGTGCCCGGTCGCGCAGACGAGATCATCGCACGCGCGGCGGCTTCGGGGATCAACCTGCGTCGCGTCGACGCGGACACCGTTGGCATCTCGACCGACGAGACCACCACCGACGCACACATCGACGCGGTCGCTGAGGCGTTTGGGGTGACGGTCACTGTGCGCGCAACCCCCGGCGACTACGGCTTCGACCCCGCGCTCGTGCGCACGAGTGACTACCTGACCCACCCGATCTTCCACTCGATCCGCTCCGAGACGCAGATGATGCGCTACCTGCGCAGACTCGCGGATCGTGATCTCGCGCTGGACCGCACGATGATCCCGCTCGGATCCTGCACCATGAAACTCAACTCCGCAGCCGAGATGGAGTCGATCTCGTGGCCGGAGTTTGCGGGGATCCACCCCTACGTGCCGGCCGAGCAGAGCGCGGGGTGGCGCGAGCTGATTGCCGAGCTCGAAGCTTGGCTCGTTGAGATCACGGGGTACGCCGGAGTTTCGGTGCAGCCCAACTCGGGCGCCCAGGGTGAGTACGCCGGGCTGCACGCGATTCGCGGGTACCACCTCGCAAACGGCGATGCGGGGCGCGACGTCTGCCTGATCCCGGCTTCCGCCCACGGCACCAACGCCGCCTCGGCGGTACTCGCAGGCATGCGGGTGGTTGTCGTGAAGAACACGGAGACCGGCCTGATCGACATCGCAGACCTCACCGAAAAGATCGAGGCGAACCGCGACGCGCTCGCTGCGATCATGATTACCTACCCCTCGACCTACGGGGTGTACGACGCTGACGTGCGTGATGTCTGCGAACTGGTGCACGCCGCGGGCGGGCAGGTCTACATTGACGGCGCCAACATGAACGCGCTGGTGGGGCTCGCGCAGCCCGGACGCTTCGGTGGCGACGTGTCTCACCTCAACCTGCACAAGACGTTTGCGATCCCGCACGGTGGTGGCGGGCCGGGTGTCGGGCCGATCGGTGTGGCCGAGCACCTGCTGCCGTTCCTGCCGTCTGACCCGACAGTCGCCGAACAGGCGGGCGGCGCCCCCGTTGTGGCGACGCTCTTCGGCTCGGCGGGAGTGCTGCCGATCTCGTACGCGTACATCGCGATGATGGGCGGCGCGGGGCTGACGCAGGCGACCGAGACCGCGCTGCTGAACGCGAACTACATTGCCTCCCGACTCACGGACGTGTTCCCCGTGCTGTTCACCGGCAACCACGGACTCGTCGCTCACGAGTGCATCCTCGATCTGCGGGAGCTCACCGCCCAGTCGGGGGTGACCGCCGAGGACGTCGCGAAGCGCCTCATCGACTTCGGATTCCATGCGCCGACGCTCGCGTTCCCGGTGCCGGGCACGCTGATGGTGGAACCTACGGAATCGGAGGATCTCGGCGAGATCGAGCGGTTTATCGAGGCGATGCGCACGATCCGCGCCGAAATCGATCAGGTGATCGCGGGCGACCTCACGCTTGAGGCCTCGCCGCTGCGGAACGCACCGCACACCGCCGCTGCGGTCACCGCGAACGACTGGGATCGTGCTTACTCGCGCGAGCAGGCCGCGTACCCAGTGGCGCGGCTGCGCGCTGACAAGTATTTTCCGCCGGTGGGCAGGATCGACAACGCGCACGGCGACCGCAACCTCGTGTGTTCGTGCCCACCGCCAGAGGCTTTTGAAGGGACCGCATCATGACTGACTCGACTTCACCAGCGACCGCCACGTTGAAGACCACTGCGTTGCACGCCGAGCACCAGAAGCTCGACGCGCACTTCACCGACTTTGGTGGCTGGGACATGCCCCTGCGTTACGGTTCGGAGCTCGCCGAGCACCGCGCCGTGCGCGAGGCTGCTGGCCTGTTCGATCTCTCGCACATGGGCGAGGTGTGGGTCGAGGGCCCCGACGCCGTGGCGTTTATGAACACCGCGCTTGTGGGAAACTTTGCCGTGGTCGCGGTTGGGCGAGCGAAGTACTCGCTGCTCTGCGCCGAGGACGGCGGCATCATCGACGATCTCATCTGCTATCGACGTGCCGACGACAAGTTCTTGGTTGTGCCTAACGCGGGCAACGCTTTGGTTGTGGCGGCGGCGCTTGTCGAACGAGCTGCCGGTTTTGACGTGGAGGTGCGCGATGTCTCTGCCGAGACCAGCCTGATCGCGGTGCAGGGGTCGAACGCGGTGGTGATCCTGCGGGGGCTCATTGCGGCTGAGCAGCAGACTGCCCTCGACATGAAGTACTACTCCGCCGAAGACGCCAACGTTGCTGGCATTGACGTGCTGCTCGCCCGCACTGGTTACACGGGCGAAGACGGCTTCGAGCTGTACGTGCCGAACGCGCGGGCCGTCGAGCTGTGGCAAGCGTTGCTCTCGGCTGGTGAGCCGATTGGGCTGATCCCAGCGGGACTCGCGACGCGGGACTCCCTGCGGCTTGAGGCAGGCATGCCGCTGTACGGCAACGAACTTAACCTCACGATCAACCCGTTTGAGGCTGGTCTCGGGGAGTGGTCTCGTTCAAAAAGCCCGAGCAGTTTGTGGGGCGCGCGGCGCTGGAAGCCGTGCAAGAGGCCGGGCCCGAGCGGGTACTCGTGGGGCTGCGCGGCTCCGGGCGGCGCGCCGGCCGCGGGGGTTACGCGGTGGTCTCGGGCGACGAGGTCGTTGGCGAGATTACGAGCGGCCTGCTGAGCCCGACCCTTGAGTATCCGATCGCGCTCGCCTATGTAAAGCCCGAGTTCGCGGAGCCGGGCACCGCACTCGACGTCGATCTGCGCGGTAAGCCGCAGCCCTTTGAGGTCGTCACACTGCCGTTCTACACGCGGTCGGCGTAACAACGCCGCGCCGATCCTCACCCCTTCTTCATCAACCCAAACCACACAGAAAAGAGCAACACATGAGCACGGTACGCAGCGGACTGAAGTACTCCGTCGAGCACGAGTGGATCAACGACGAGAGCCCCGCCGTGGTGGGTGTCTCGGAGGTCGCGGTCGACGCGCTTGGTGAGGTCGTCTACGTCGAACTGCCCGAGGTTGGCGCCACTGTCACCGCGGGCGAGGTCTGCGGCGAGATCGAGTCGACCAAGTCGACCTCAGAGCTGTATTCGCCCGCAACGGGTGAGGTTATCGAGGTGAACGACGCGGCCGTCGCTGACCCGGCGATGATCAACGCGGAGCCCTACGGCACCGGCTGGCTGTTCAAAGTCGCCGTTACCGAGCTGGGTCCGCTGCAGACGCCAGAGGAATATGCCGCGGCGAACGACGCCGAGGTTTCGTAGACCAAGATAGGGCGGTGAAGCGCTGTGGCAATCAGCACGTTTGACCTATTCAGTGTGGGGATCGGTCCTTCCAGCTCCCACACGGTGGGGCCGATGCGTGCGGCCCAGCGGTTTGTCGCGGAGCTGCAGCGTGCGGGCAAGCTGGGCTTGGCCGCCGCGCTCGAGGTCGACCTCTACGGATCGCTCGCGGCGACGGGGCAGGGGCACGGCACGTTTCCTGCGGTATTGCTTGGGCTCGAGGGGTTTGATCCCGCGCTGATTCTGCCGGAGGAAGTTGAGAGCGCAACCGCTCGAATTGAAGCGGAAGGCACCCTGCGGCTGGGGGCTCAGCTGGCTGCCGGGGATCCTGCCCCCGAAATCACCTTTGGCATGAACGACCTGGTGCTTCGCCCGCTCACCGTGTTGCCGCGGCACACAAACGGTATGCGATTTCGCGTGAGTGATGCGGCGGGCGAGGTTCTCGACGAGCAGACGTACTTCTCGGTCGGCGGCGGGTTTGTGATCCGGGAGGGCGAAGAAACCGAGGCCGAAACGGAGCTCGCTTCGCGCAACGCCGAGCAGCCGTACCCGTTCACCACGGGTGCCGAGTTGCTGTCGCACGCTGAGGGGAGTGGGCTGTCGATCGCCGAGATCATGCTCGCGAACGAGTTGGTGGTGCGCAGCGAAAATGAGGTGCGTGCGGGGCTGGCTCACATCTGGGACGTGATGGAGCAGTGCAAGGACAACGCGCTGCTGCGAACCGGGGTGCTGCCTGGAGGGCTGAACGTGCGGCGTCGCGCGCCCGAGTGGCATCGACGGTTGCGGGAGCAGGATCCGGATCGAGATCCGCGATTCTGGCAGGAGTGGGCGAACCTCGTGGCGCTCGCCGTCAACGAGGAGAACGCTTCGGGCGGGCGCGTGGTGACGGCTCCCACGAACGGAGCCGCGGGGATCATTCCGGCCGTGCTGTTTTACGCGACGCACTACGTGCCCTTTGCCGAGGGAGGCAAGGCGCGAGTTGTTGCCGACTTTTTGCTCACCGCGGCTGCCATCGGGGTGCTGTACAAGGAGCAGGCCTCGATCTCCGGAGCCGAGGTCGGTTGCCAGGGAGAGGTGGGATCGGCCTCGTCTATGGCCGCCGCGGGGCTCGCCCACGCACTCGGTGGGACTCCCGCGCAGGTCGAGAACGCGGCCGAGATCGCGATGGAGCACAACCTCGGGCTCACCTGCGACCCGGTGGGAGGGCTCGTGCAGATCCCGTGCATTGAACGGAACGCAATTGCCGCTTCGAAGGCGATCAACGCCGCCAAGATGGCGCTCATGGGTGACGGCACGCATCACGTCAGCCTTGATCAGGCGATCGTGACCATGCGCGAAACCGGGCGCGACATGAGTGACATGTACAAGGAGACCGCGCGGGGTGGACTCGCGGTGAACGTCGTGGAGTGTTAGCGGGGTGTGGCGCGATCGCTTGCCTAGACTGAGAGCGTGGAGAAGCTGACGAACGAAACCCTGACTGAAGAGCTGAACGAGGCCATCACCTCACTAATGACCGAGGCTGGCATCACGGAGCAGCGCGGCCTGATCCGGCGCATTCTGGCGGCGGGAATCGGGCTTGGCCAAGATGACGCTGGTCGACTCGATCTCAAGATCACTTCGGCCGCGATCGAAGAGATGCGTGCGGCTTTTCGGCTGTTTGCGCCGCACCACGGCGTGCCCAAGGTCTCCATATTCGGATCGGCGCGCACGCACTCCAACGACCCGTTGTGGCTGAGCGCTGAGGCAACCGCGCGGGGGCTCGCCGACCAGGGCTGGTTTGTGGTGACCGGGGCCGGCCCTGGCATCATGGAGGCTGCCGCCACCGGCGCGGGTTCTGAGCACTCACTTGGTGTGTCGATCCGGCTGCCATTTGAGGAGCACCCCAACGCGACCGTGGCCGAGAAGGATCGCCTTGTTTCGATGAAGTACTTCTTCACCCGCAAGCTGATGCTGGTGAAAGAGTCGAGTGGGTTCGTCTGCCTGCCCGGCGGCTTTGGCACACTGGACGAGACCCTGGAACTGCTGACGCTGCAGCAGACCGGCAAGATGATCCCTGTCCCAATTGTGCTGCTTGATCGGCCCGGCGGGAGCTTCTGGCGGGGCTTCGCGCAGTTTGCAATGAAAGAAATGGCCGGAACCGGCATGATCTCCATCGACGATCTTGACCGTGTGCTCATCACCGATTCGGTTGAGGAGGCCATCGCCGAGATCACCGGCTTCTGGCGCAACTATGACTCGCTGCGCTGGGCGGGGGATCGCCTGATCCTTCGGTTGCACAGAGAACTGAATGACGCAGAAATGGCTAGTTTGAATGAACACTTCTCAGGCCTGTGCCTTGATGGTGGCATCGAACGAACCGAGCCGCTTGAGGTGGAGCACGACGAGCGCGATTTGCTGGGCCTCCCGCGCATCATCCTCACTCCGCGCCCCAGGGCGGTCGGCGAACTGCACCGCCTCATCCGCGCGATCAACCAGTTTGGGTAGTGGCGCCCACCCTCCCTCGCCTCGAAAAGCCATGAACTCGTCGAGAAGCCATCACGCACGATGGCCTCTCGACGAGTTCATGGCTTCTCAGCGGGAGCGGGAGCGGGAGCGGGGCGGGGCGGGGAACCGCTAGTTCTTCTTAAGCCACTCGTCGGCGATCGCGCCGAAATCGTCTCCCGCTGCAATGCGGCCATTCATGTGCATCAGGTCTTCGGTTGTGAGCGAAGCCGAAACCTCATTGAGCGTTTTGACGACCTCTTTGTTCGCGGAGTCCTTGCGAATGACCGGAAGAATGTTCGCGGGCAAAAACAGGCCCTTGTCGTCGACAAGTGTGACGAACTTTGACTTCTCGATCGCGGGGTCGGTGCTGAACAGATCGCCAACCTGAGCTTGCCCGTTCTGCAGCGCCGAGAGCGTGAGCGGGCCGCCGGCGTCGAGCACCTTGAACTCCTTGAACGAGAGGCCGTACTCCTTTTCGAGCCCGGGAAGTCCGACGTAACGCGACTTCCACTCGGCAGGCCCCGCGAGCACCAGCTCGCCCGCAACTGGTTTGAGGTCTGAAATGTTCACCAGCTTGTGCTGCTTCGCAACCTTTTGGTCCACGACCAGAACGTCGGTGTTTTCTGCCTTGGAGGCGTCAAGCACCTCAATGCCCTCGGGGGAGAGCAGCTTTTCGAGTTGAGAGTCGATGGTGGATCGGTCTGAGGCGTCAGCGTCTGCGTCAAGTTCGCCCAGCAGGTACCCGTTGTACTCGGGGAGCAGGCTGATGGAGCCATCGCGCAGTGCCTCCATGTATACCTCGCGGCTGCCAATGTTGAGTTTTTCTTCGACCTTGATACCGGCGTTCTGCAGCGCGTGTGAGTAGATCGTGGCGATCAGCTGGCTCTCTGCGAAATCTGCTGAGCCGACGACAACGGTGTCGCCGTTTGCTGAGCCGCCACCGCTCGTCGCCATTGGATCGCTGCCGCTGCACGACGTCAGCATCAGCGCGGCCGAGACCACGGCGATGGTGGTGAGGGTTCTCTTCTTCAAAGTGTTCATGCTGTTTCCTTGTATGTGAGGGGAGGGATGGTTAGACAACCTGAATCGCCGTCGTCGCCGACTCGAACTGAACCGCCGCTGTTGGTCGTTTCTGTTTGCGTGTGAGCCCGGGAGAGATGAAGAACTTACCGATGACTGAGAACGAGAGCTCTAAGAGGATCGCCAGCGCCGCGAGCAGGATCGCGCCGCTTGCCATCTCGGCGTAGTCGTTGGCTGCGCGCCCATCGATAATGAACCGCCCGAGACCGTCGAGCGAGACGTACGCTGCGACCGTGGCCGTGGATACAACCTGCAGGGTCGCACCGCGAACACCGGAGAGCGCGAGGGGAAGCGCGCAGGGCATCTCGATCTTCCAGATGATTTCGCTCGTTGAGTAGCCCATGCCCCTGGCTGCGTCGATGACCGAGCGGTCGATCGCGCGGATCCCGCTCGCGACCCCACTGAGAATCGGAGGAACCGCGAGCAGCACCAACACGACAAGAGACGGAATGACAAACGCGAGGCTGTTGCTGATCTTGGGCGCGAGCAGCAGCACGAGCAAGATCAACAGGCCGAGTGTGGGGAGCGCGCGCATCGCGTTGACCGACCCCATGATGAGGCTCTCGCCCTTGCCGGTATGGCCAACATACATGCCGAGCGGCACCGCTATGAGTATGGCAATGACGAGCGTGATGGCCGAGTACACCAGGTGCATGAGCGTCTGAAACGGGATCGATCCCGGTCCCGACCAGTGCGCCGGATCTGTGAGCCAAGCAAAGATGTCCATCGTTACAGAGCTCCTTTCTGACCCCAGGGGGTCATCACCTTGCCGAGCAGCACCAGCAGTCGGTCAAGCACAAGCGCAAGGAGTAGACACGCGACGAGCCCCACGACGATCGGCACGTACAGGTGTCGGGTGAATCCCATGGTGAAGAGTGACCCCAGCTGCGCAATGCCGATGACCGCCGCCATCGTGACGATCGAGATGTTCGACACCACCACCACTCGCAAGCCGCTCAACACAGCCGGAATGGCAATGGGAAGCTGGATTTTGAAGAAGGTCTGCGCGCGAGTGAAGCCAATGCCGGTGGCGGCCTGCACCGCGTCGGGTGACACCGAGTCGAGCCCATCCGCGACCACTCTGGCGAGAAGCGCAACCGTGTAGATGACCAGCGCAACGACAATGTTCATCGGGTTGAGCACCTGCGTGCCCAGCAGCTTCGGCAGCAAGATGAAGAGCGCGAGCGAGGGGATCGTATAGAACAACCCCGTGCCACCAATGATGGTCGGGTACCACCTGCGATGTGTGAAGGCGAGGTAGCCCAGCGGGATCGATAGTACGAGGCCGATCACGGTGGGGAGCAGCGTGAGCCAGAGATGCGCGAGCGTGAGATCACCAATGAGCGTGAGGTTGTTTGTGATCCAATCAAGGTTCATGCGAGGGTTTCTTCCACCCGGAGCGATTGTGTCGCGCGCTGCACCACAAACTCGGAGGTGAGGGTTCCGAGGTACTGCTCGTTGCTGTCGATAACGATCGCTCGCCCATTGGGGCTCGCCAGTGAAGCGTCAAGAAGCTCCCGGAAGTTGCCGGTGGCCTGTTGCACCGTCACGGAGAGATCGATGTCTTCTACCCGAAGGTGTCGTTCTCCGGCGAGCGTCCACCCGAGCGGGCGATCACTGTCGTCGCAGGCAACCACCCATGAGTCGTGCAGGTGGGTCGGCGCGAGATCCCCGAGCCGCAGTGAGGGAGAGCTGTCGAGCAGAAGTGTCGAGATTTCCTCGAAGTTCAACGCGTGGTATCCGCGTGACTCCCCGAGGAAATCTGCCACAAACTGGCTTGCGGGGTGAGCGAGGATCTCCGAAGGGGAGCCGATCTGAGCCAGAA
The DNA here is from genome assembly GCF_011299575.1 of Leucobacter viscericola. NCBI lineage: Bacteria > Bacillati > Actinomycetota > Actinomycetes > Micrococcales > Microbacteriaceae > Leucobacter > Leucobacter viscericola. The sequence continues at coordinate 1,223,126 of NZ_CP049863.1, read as the reverse complement.
CACCACCCTCTTGCAGCACCACGATCTGGTCGCCCAGCTTCAGCGCCTCGTCGATGTCGTGGGTCACCATCACAATGGTCTTCGCGAGGTTGGCCTGAATCTTGAGAAACTCCGCCTGGAGCTGCTTGCGCACAATTGGATCAACGGCGCTGAATGGTTCGTCCATCAGCATGAACGGAGGATCTGCTGCGAGGGCTCGGGCGACCCCGACCCTCTGCTGCTGGCCTCCCGACAGCTGCCAGGGGTAACGGTTGGCGTAACTTTCATCGAGGCCCACGAGGGTCAGCAGCTCAAGTGCACGCTCGCGGCTGGCCTTCTTCTCGCGTTTCTCAAGAAAGGGAACCGCGCAGACGTTGTCGAGCACCGTCTGGTGCGGGAAGAGCCCCGCATTCTGAATGACGTACCCGATCTTGCGCCGCATGCGAATTGTGTCTGTCTTGGCGTTGTCTTCGCCGTCGAGCAGGATCGATCCCGAACTCTGTTCGATGAGGCGATTCACCATGCGGAGGGTGGTCGTCTTTCCGCAGCCCGAAGGGCCAACTAGCACCGTGATTTTGCCGGTGGGGGCGGTGAACGACAGATTCGAAACTGCGGTGTGGCCGTTGTCGTAGGTCTTCACGACGTTCTTGAACTCAATCATGCTGACATCTTTGTCTTTCTATTTCACTGAACGATTTTTGCGTCTGGCTATCGTGCTTCTCGTATGCAAGTATTGCACCTAGCGAAAAAGTACATTTTCATAATGTAGCAAATGCTGGCGCTCGTCAAGCGATCCAGACATGTCTGAACAGGAAGCAACATGATCACCCTCCCCACACAGTTGACCGCGGAAGACGTGGTTTCGATCGCCAAGGGCGCACGAGTGCAGGTGTCAGCTCAGGCAAGAAAAAACATCGAAGCGCACTACGAAACAGCCAATAGGATCGCCGAGCAGCAACCCGTGTACGGCCGTTCAACCGGGGTTGGGGCGAACCGAACCGCATCCGCGGCAGCGGATCCTGAAACCCACGGCATGAACCTTTTGCGCAGCCATGCGGTAGATGCGGGACCGGCAGTCGGAGAAGAGCGAACTCGCGCGATGCTTGCGGTTCGGCTGAACCAGCTCTTGTACCCCGGTTCGGGCATAGCGCCCTCTGTGATTGACGGCCTCGAACGTATGCTCTCGGCCAATGCCCTGCCCGAAATTCGAAGGTACGGGGGCATCGGAACAGGCGACCTCCCCGCGCTGGCGAGCACCGCGCTCGCGCTGGCGGGAGAGCGCCCCACCAGTGCGACGTTTGAGCCGATTGGCCCGATACGTTCAGACAGTGCGCTTCCGTTCATGAGTTCCAGCGCTTTCACGCTCGGCGGTGCGGCTCTGATTTCAGCTCGCCTTGCGCGTGTGGTCAACGCCGCAATCGCTGCGTTTGTGCTTTCCGCCTGGGCGATTCAGGCCAACCCGTCCGCCTTTTCGCGGCAGGCAGCGACCGCCGTTGCGAGTCCCGACTCTGCGGAGAATGCGGCCCTTATCGCGGCTCTGCTCGGAGATACGGCGTGGGATCCCGCTCGCATTCAAGACCCGTTTGCGTTCAGGGGATTTCTGCCCATCATCAGCGTGCTTTCGAGCAGTGTTCACCGGCTATCGCAGGCGACAGAGACGTTGATGAATAGCGCTCAAGAGAACCCGCGCTTCTTCGAGGAGTCTGGCAGTGCGGTTCACCACGGCGCCTTTTTCGAGGCGTGGCTTGCGCACGAGCTTGACGCGACCGCGATGGGGCTTGCTCAGTCGGCACCCATGGTGCTCGCCAGACTGCGGTTTCTTAACGATGACGCCTTCACTGGGCTACCGAGATTCCTGGCACCGAGCCGTGGTGGTTCGTCGGGAACCATGGTGCTTGAGTATCTTGCGGCAAGCGCGATGGGGGAGGTGCTGGTCGGCGCAACTCCGGCGTCGACGCACAGCGCGGTGCTGTCTTGCGGCGTTGAAGAGGACGCCACCTTTGCGCCAACCGCGCTCGGCAAGCTTGAGCGGGCGGTTGAGGGGTACGAGGTGATGGTGGCGGCTGAGATTGTCACTGCGGTGCGCGCGCTCCGCCTCAAGGGGGTCACTGACGCCGCCGAATCGCAGGCGCTTGCCGCGCTGATGGAGCTTGTGCGGCAGCTGCCGTCGGGCGCCGAGGATCGGGATCTTCGAGTGGACATGGACGCTGCCAGAACACTGATCCCGGCGTTCGCCCGGGTGGTTTCGGGCCTTGCTGCCGACGTGCTGCCAGCTGATTGAACCCTAGAATGGGGAACCGGGGAGTCTCGATCGGTTCCCTCATGATGAGGAGGTCGGCGGTGCCCGAAGAAAATGAAGTCGCTTCGGTGGCTTCAGCCACAGCGCACGGACCCCAGTCGGTGCATCGTGCACTTGAGATTCTGACTCTGGTGGCCGAGCGTGAGCCCATTGGCCTGAGCGATCTCGCTCGCGCGAGCCAGTTGCCGGCTAGCACCGCAATGAGAATGCTGCGTGCGCTCGAGCAGTGGTCGTATGTCTGGCGCACCGACGATGGCAGGTACGCCCTCGGGTCGCGCTTTATTGACTCGCGCGTTCCCGCGGTGACCAGTCGCGACTCGAACCTTCTTGATCTCTCCGGGCCGGTTATGGCGAAGCTCACCGAAGAGACTCTGGAGTCGAGCTACCTCGCTATTCCCACTCCCTCGAACACCTGCACCTTTTTGCGAGAGGTGCAGAGCCCCCTACCGATTCGTCACGTTGGGTTCGACGGCTGGGTCGGGCGGACCGCGTCACTTGACCGTTCGGCGGCGGGAGAAGTGTTTGCCGAGCGGACACCCGAGACCGGATACGTCGTACGAGAAGCTGTTGATGACCCGGACGCGACGGTTGTTGCCGCCCCCGTGTTTGGCGAGGGCGGCACTATCATCGCAGCGCTGAGTGTTGCGGGCCCGACGTTTCGTATGAGTCCCGAGCGAGTCGAGCTGGCGGGTCGCGCCGTGACGCGGGCCGCCGATGCCCTCGCCGCTCTGGTCTCAGCCTAGGCCGGAACCTTCGCCGCCCCCACATACTCGGCGAGGTGCTCGCCGGTGATGGTGGACTTCGACGCAACGAGATCTTGCGGGGTGCCCTCGAAGACGACCGCGCCACCCTGCTGACCGGCACCCGGGCCGATGTCGATGATCCAGTCGGCGTGGGCCATGACGGCCTGGTGGTGCTCGATGACGATGACACTCTTGCCCGCATCGACCAGGCGGTCGAGCAGGCCGAGCAGCTGCTCGACGTCTGCGAGGTGCAGGCCCGTGGTGGGCTCGTCGAGCACGTAGACCTCGGCATCGTCGAGCATGTGGATCGCAAGCTTGAGGCGCTGGCGCTCACCGCCCGAGAGGGTCGAGAGGGGCTGCCCGAGGGTGAGGTATCCGAGCCCCACGTCGACGAGGCCGCTGAGAATCTTTACTGCCTTGGGAACCTTGGACTCTGCTGCGGCAAAGAAGTCGCGCGCGTCGGCCATGCTGAGGTCGAGCACCTCGGCGATGTTCTTGCCGCCGAGCTTGTACTCAAGCACCTCTGCCGCGAAGCGCTTGCCCTCGCAGACCTCGCAGGGGCTTTCCATCGTGGCCATCATGCCGAGGTCGGTGAAGATGATTCCCGCGCCCTTGCACTCGGGGCAGGCGCCCTCAGAGTTTGCGCTGAACAGAGCGGGCTTCACCCCGTTTGCCTTCGCAAATGCCGTGCGCACGGGGTCAAGCAGGCCCGTATAGGTTGCTGGATTCGAGCGGCGCGAACCCTTGATTGCGCCCTGGTCTACCGCGACAACCTCTTCTCGGCCCGACACGTTGCCGTGAATGAGCGAGCTCTTGCCCGAGCCGGCAACGCCGGTGATGACACACAGCACACCGAGCGGAATGTCGACGTCAACGTTCTTGAGGTTGTGCTGCTGTGCCCCGCGCACCTCGATCGTTCCGGTCGCGGCGCGTGTGCTGCTCTTCAGCTGTGCCCGATCGTCGAGGTGTTTGCCGGTGAGGGTGTCTGAGGCGCGCAGGTCTTCGACCGTGCCCTCAAAACAGATCTCTCCACCGTTGGCTCCGGCACGAGGTCCCAGATCTACAACGTGGTCGCCGATCGCGATCATCTCGGGTTTGTGCTCGACCACCAGCACGGTGTTGCCCTTGTCGCGCAGCTTGAGCAGCAGCTGGTTCATGCGCTGGATGTCGTGCGGGTGCAGGCCAATCGAGGGCTCATCGAACACGTAGGTTGCGTCGGTGATGCTTGAGCCCAGGTGGCGGATCATCTTTGTGCGCTGGGACTCACCACCCGACAGGGTGCCGGTCGGGCGATCGAGGCTCAGGTAGCCGAGACCGATCTGCACGAAGGAGTCGAGGGTGTCGAGCAGCTTCGCGATCAGCGGGGCCAGACCGGGATCTTCAATGCCACGAACCCACTCGGCGAGGTCTGAGATCTGCATCGCGCAGGCATCGGCGATGCTGACACCCTCGATCTTCGAGGATCGTGCGGTTTCGTTCAGGCGAGTGCCATCGCACCCGGGGCAGGCAGTGAACACAATCGCGCGATCCACAAAGGCGCGAATGTGGGACTGCATTGCCTCTTTGTCTTTCGACAGCATCGACTTCTGAATTCTGGGAATCAGGCCCTCGTAGGTGACGTTGACCCCGTCGGCTTTTACCTTGGTGGGTTCCTTATGAAGCAGTGTCTCAAGCTCGTCGGCGGTGAAGTCGCGGATCGCCTTGTCCATGGGCAGCATCACCGCAAAGATGCGACCGTACCAGCCGTCCATACTGAAGCCCGGCACCTTGAGAGCACCATCGGAGAGGGACTTCTCTGCGTCATACAGCTCGTCGAGGGCGAAGTCGCTGACGGTGCCGCGCCCCTCACACTCCGGGCACATTCCGCCCAGAATCTCGAAGCTGCGACGCTCCTTGATGGTCTTGCCGCCCTTCTCAAGGGTGACGGCACCGGCACCGCTGATCGAGGCCACGTTAAATGAGAACGCGTTGGGGGAGCCAATGCGAGGCGAGCCCAGCCGCGAGAACACGATGCGCAGCATGGCGTTCACATCGGTAGCGGTGCCGACCGTTGAGCGCGGGTTTGCCCCCATGCGCTCTTGATCCACAATGATTGCCGTGGTGAGCCCCTCGAGCACGTCGACGTCTGGTCGACTTTGGCTCGGCATGAAGCCCTGTACAAAGGCGCTGTAGGTCTCGTTAATCAGACGCTGCGATTCGGCCGCGATGGTCGCAAACACGAGAGAGCTCTTGCCCGATCCTGACACCCCGGTGAACACCGTGAGGCGCCGTTTGGGCAGATCGACGCTCACGTTTTTGAGATTGTGTTCGCGGGCGCCCTGCACGCGAATCCGGTCGTGGGAATCGGCGGGGTGGAGTGCAGCGACACCGGATGCCTGCTCGTGATTGCTCATGAGAAATAGGGTATCGCGGGCCACCGACAAAGGGGATTTGAACGGGCCGGAAAGACCCCGAATTGCTAGGCTCATGACATGGGTGAATCGGGGGTTCGGGCTCGAGTGAGCGAAGTGCGCCCGCTGCAGTTCGCCTCGGCACTCATCGTGTGTCTGGCCGCGCCCGCGTGGTTTGTGCTGCACTTGATCTGGCTCGGGATTGCGCTCGCCGCAGCCGGGCTGCTGCTTGCCTGGCTCTCAGTGCGTCGGGGCACGCCGCGCGAGTCTCAACACGAGCACCACATGGCAGAGGGAAAGCGGCCGCCCTCGCTGCTGCGGGACCTCTCGCTGATTGTGGTGGGGCTCGCCATCGTGCGACTCATTCCGCTCGCGGCGCACCTCGACAACTGGTCAATGGTGAAGTTCACGCTTGCGCTGGGCGGGGCTGTTATTGTGCCCTACCTGATCTCTCGATACATCTACAGGGATCGCGCGACGGGTTTTCCGTGGCGTGCCGGCGGGAAGTGGGGTCGGCTGCACTGGAGCTGGCTGCTGGCCGTGCTGGTTCTGGGGTGGCTGATTCTGCCCAGTTACTTTATTGGCTCGGGGGTCTATCAAAACTGGCCGGAGGTCACGAGCCCTGACCTTATTGCCCGGCTCTTTGTGGGAGTTGGTGCGGTCGGGATCTGGGACGAACTCTTTTTCATTTGCACGGTGTTTGCCCTGCTGCTGCGCCATTTTCCGGTGTGGCTCGCAAACGCGCTGCAGGCGGTCGTATTTGTGTCGTTTTTGTGGGAGCTCGGATACCGCGCGTGGGGTCCGCTGCTCACGATCCCATTCGCGCTCGTGCAGGGATACATTTTTCTGCGAACCCGCTCGCTCGGCTACGTCGTGACCGTGCACCTGCTCTTTGACGCCGTCGTGTTTGCGGTGCTTGTCCACGCCCACAACCCGGACCTGTTCAACATATTTCCGCTGCTCCCATAATCCACACTCGAATAGTCAAGCCCCAAAATCTAGCTAGCTTATCTAGTGAGTCTTCGATACGCTCGTTGCGTGACGAGCCACCCAGAATCCAGCAGCCAGACTCTTACGAGGCACGCCTCTGCCCCGCAGAGCGTTGACATTGAAGTCATCTCAAATGTCACCGATTTGCTGGTGCAGCGAGGCAACGATGCCCCGAATCACATCGCATTTGAACGACGCGAGCGAGAGGCGCCGCTCGACGAGCCGTGGACGCAGGTCACCACCCGGGAGTTCATGAACGAGGTGATGGCCCTTGCTAAGGGCATCATCGCCAGCGGTATAGATGCCGGTGACACCGTCGTAATTATGGCTCCTACGCAGTACCTGTGGGCCGTCGCCGACCAGGCCGCTCTGTTCGCCGGGGCTGTTGTTGTGCCGGTGTACGACACCGCTACCGTCCAACAGCTCAGTGTGATCGTTGCAGACGCACAGCCGAAACTGGCTTTTGTTGGGGCGGAGACTCACCGCGAGCGACTCACTCGGGCGATGACAGCGGCTGGGTTGGAACAAGATCCGTCTGCCCCCAACCAGGTGTGGGTCATGGATGACCGATCCGAACACTCGTTGCAGGGGCTGATCGAACGAGGGACCGACATCTCAGACCTCGAGCTGCAGGGCAGACGAGAGCACGCAACCCTCGACGATGTCGCAACCATCGTTTACACCTCGGGCACGACGGGAGACCCAAAGGGTGCCGTCATTACCCACCGCAACCTGGTGGGGCAGGTGATGAACACCGCTGCCGCCTACTCAGAGGTCGTCAAAGAGACCGGAAACACGATCCTCTTTTTGCCGCTCACTCACGTGCTGGGGCGAGCGCTTCAGCTCATCTGCATTGCGAACGGCATGCGGATCGCGCACCTTTCAGACCCCAAAGAGGTGGTGCAGGCGCTCGCGATCCTGAAGCCAACCTTTCTTGTTGTTGTGCCGAGGGTGCTCGAGAAGATCGAGGGGGCAGCGGCTGCCGCGGCCCGTGAGAAGCGAGTGCAGCCGCTGTGGCGGGCCGCGCATCGCGCCGCCGTCGCCTGGGGTGAGTTTCTCGAGGCGGCGGATCGGGATCACACGCTTCGGCCCCCGCTGTCGCTGCGTCTGCGTCGAGCAGCATTTGACCGCATCTTCTATCAGCGTCTTCGTGCGGTAATGGGTGGCCGCATCGAATACCTGCTCTCGGGAGCCGCGACCCTTCGCCCGGAACTCGCGCGGTTTTTCCGCGGCATTGGGGTGCCCGTGATCGAGGGATACGGCCTCACCGAAACCACCGCGCCACTCACGGGAGGGCGCCCGGGGTCTCTCGTTGCCGGATCTGTTGGCCCGCCGCTGCCGGGCAACTCGGTCAGGATCGCCGAGAACGGTGAGGTGCTCGCGCAGGGAGTGGGTGTGTTCGCCGGATACCGCAACCCCGCGCACAACGCTGACGCTTTTGTCGACGGTTACTTCCGCACCGGCGACCTCGGGTGGTTGAGCACCGACGGTTCGCTCACGCTGGTCGGTCGTTTGAAGCACGTGATCGTCACCTCCACCGGGCGAACCATCTCACCCGAGCACTGGGAGCAGGCGGTCGAAACACATCCGCTCGTGGCTCACGCCGTTCTTGTTGGCACTGATCGCCCGTTTCTCACCGGGCTGCTTGTTGTTGATGCGGAGGCGGTGACCGAGTGGTTTAGGGATCGCGGAGACGCCCCGCCCGCTGCCCTGCAACAGGCGGGGATAACGATCTGCCGGGACGGGCGCCTCACCGAGCAGCTCTCGGCCGCGGTTGACGCGGCCAACGCGGGCAGCCAGCCCTCGGAGCGGGTGAGCACGTGGGCCGCGATCTTTGTGGGGGAGAATCAACTCGCCGAGTTTGTCACCCCCACAATGAAGCTGAAACGGCAGGCGCTGCTGCAGCAAACAGGCGAAGTGATCGAAGAGTTGTATGCCTCACAGGGACACCGGGGATGAGGTCAGGGGAAATGGGGGAGAACGCTGTGACGCAAAAAGCTTTGGCGCAGAACAAAGAAATAAAGCGCTCGTTGGTGCTCATCGTGATCGCCATTGTGCTGGGGGTGCTGCTTGGGTTTGCGGGTAGCCATCACGGCTGGACGCTCGGCGGATCCAGTGCGCTCCCCGGCTTTGCGCTCGCCGTGATCGCCGCGTTTGTGGTGCAGTGGCTCGCCTACATTCCGGCGGCAATTGCCCAGACCGACCGCTACTTCGACGCGACGGGTGCACTCACCTATATCTCGGTCACGATTTTGCTGCTGGTGCTCTCGCCGGGACTGGATCCGCGCAGCATTATTCTCGGCGCTCTTGTGATTGTGTGGGCCGCTCGCCTTGGCAGCTTCTTGTTCATGCGCAATCGACGCTCGGGGCGCGACGATCGCTTCGACGAGATCAAGACCTCGAAGATTCGGTTCTTGGGTGTCTGGACCGTGCAGGGGTTGTGGGTAAGCCTCACGGCCGCCGCCGCGTGGATCTCCATCACGTCGTCTGAACGCGCCCCGCTCGACTGGACGACCTGGGTAGGGCTCGCCATCTGGGTGGTCGGTTTCGGCATTGAGGTGACGGCTGATCTGCAAAAGAACCGCTTCAAGGCCGATCCCGGAAACAAGGGTAAATTCATCCAGTCGGGGCTGTGGTCGGTCTCACGGCACCCCAATTACTTTGGTGAGATCTTGCTGTGGGTTGGAGTGCTCGTCATCGCGCTGCCAGCGCTGCAGGGTTGGCAGTGGATCGCACTGCTGTCGCCCGTGTTTGTGATCGTGCTGCTGACCAGGGTGAGCGGGATCCCGCTGCTCGAAGAGAAGGCGCAGCGAAAGTGGGGCGACGATCCCGAATACCAGGCCTATCGAGCCAGTACGTCGGTTCTTGTGCCTCTGCCGAAGTCGCGGCGAGGATCGCCGAGCCCCTCGAACACGAACTAACCTGCGAGCAGCGCGGCGATCCTGCGCACGGCGAACTCGTAACCCTGCACGCCGCAGCCAACGATGACGCAGCTCGCGATACCCGAAACGTAGGAGTGGTGGCGGAACTCTTCGCGCGCGTGCACGTTTGAGATGTGCACCTCGGCAACGGGCAGCGCTGCGGCAGAGAGGGCATCGCGCAGCACAACGGAGGTGTGTGTGAGCCCACCCGGGTTGATGATGATCGCGGCGCAGTCCTCACGCGCAGCGTGGATCGCGTCGATAAGCACACCCTCGTGGTTGCTCTGCACCGCACGCACTGACAGGCCAAACTCAGCGGCGACACGAGCGGTAAGCGCTTCGACGTCAGCGAGGGTTTCGGAACCGTACACCTCGGGCTCGCGGGTTCCGAGCATGTTGAGGTTCGGGCCATTCACCAACAGGATCTGCCTGGTCATTGTTTCGCCCCTACTCGTCTGTGCGCGGATACATCTAAGCGTATCCTCTTGGAGATGAGAAGAACCGCCAATACGGCGCTCATAGCTGTGGCCGCAAGATGATTCCGCTTAAGGGTTGACAGCCATGGTTATGATGCCGGGAGTCGACATATTTCCGAGCGAGTCCGAGACAACGTAGCTTCTGCTCCAGTCGACTGCCGTCGAGTAGGGTAACCAAACTGACAGTACGTGTGTGCTTGTGTCGAACGACATCGTAAGATCAACGTCTGACCCAAGAGGCCCTGCCGCTGGGAAGACAACCGAACTCTGAACGCCTGGGGTGCCTGGATCCAGGTCGAAAGTGGACCAATCGACAACTGCGTTCGGTGCAGTAGGTGTGAGACCGACGGTGTTCATGTCGAGAAAAAGGCGGTATCCGTCTGGGTCAAACTCGGCCTGAGTCATCACAACATCGACGCCCTGGAAAGGTGGAACTGGAATTGTGGGCAGACCAATCGATGCAACGTTTGATTCCTGTCCCGTGCTATCGCGAAGTGTGTAACTTGGTAATGCGCTAGGGGGAGAAGTGGTACTGACCGTTACAGTTAGCACCCCAGTGGAGGTCGGTGTGCCAAAGGAGTAGCCGCTCGGAACATTGGTCACAGCAAAAGTCGACCAGTCGATAACCGCGTCTTTATTGGTTGTCGAGATGGCGAGCTTTGAGAGATCTACCGTCAACTCGCATGAAGTGGCCCCGGCCTCGCAGGAACCAGTCCAGTCGGCGCCTGTGATATCGACGGCTGTTACCACGCCGGGTGTCGTAGGAGGTGGCGTAGTTGGCGGTGGCGTCGTTGATGGAGGTGTCGTTGGTGTCGCCGTTGGAGGGCACTGAGTCGCGGCGTTCGCCGCGGGAGGCGGTGTCATGATAGTGACTCCTCCTGCCAGTAGGCAGAGGGTTAGCAGTGCGATTCCGCCCTTAAGTTTGTGACGCGACACAATCACGTAGGCAGCGATACCTGCAATAACGAAAAGTATTCCTGCGGCGATGAGGGGCGAACCAGAAGAGCCTGTTTCTGCAAGCTGAGGGCAGTCCAAAATGGGCCTCCTTGACCATGAGACAAGCGAAGCCAGTGCTCCGTTGTGCGAACCGTTTGGGTAACTATACTTCAGTTAAACCTGGAAGTTTACATGTTAGGTAAATTTTAGGCTTTGCGATGTAAGCTCAGCAAGCTTGACATTTCTCGTCAATGCCTAGTGGGGACTGGGCTGAGAAATGCTGCGTGAGTGAGATCGGGGAATCTCACTTATTTCTAGGGGAATGTACGCTTCTGTCGAACTTGGGGAGTTCGACGGTGAGCAGCATGCAATGAAGGGTTTGGAACTCAATGACCGCTGCCTATTCGCGGCCTAAAAACACTCGTTTCTGGGCGGGAGTCTGTGCGATTCTCGTTGCGGTTGCGGGTCTAAATATCGGAACATCGGCGGCGTTCGCGGCCGATCCCGCGTCTCTGACGGTATCCATTACCGCTGATACGCCCAGCGCTCAGACCGGCACCAACGCGAGCTTCACCATCGGATACTCGTGTGTTGGCACGGTCCCCTGTGAGGGAGCGGTCATCAAGGTACCGCTACCGCAGTACGTTGATGCGAGCGCACCTTCCTGGGGATACAACTGGTGGCATACTCCCGCACTCACCAACTCACCCGATGTTGCCTCGTCGAGCGTCGACTTCGACGGAACCGCTCAGTTCACGATGAAGGCGTCCTTGCCCGCGGGTTCTACAGGGTCGTTGGGCATCAGAATGACCCCCACGACACAGACGACACCAGACGGCGCAACCCTGAACGTTCAGGTGAACGGGAGCGGCAGCAATCTGGCGCCCAGCACTGCCAGTGCAGCAATGACCCTCAGCGCTCCCGAACACACGCTGTCGGCTCAGCTCTATGGAAGTAGTTTCTTCTATTACCTGGACCAGGATGTCACTTTCAACGGCTACATTGGGCTTCAGGATCCCTCTGCCGTAGGTGTCGAAGGACTTGACACACTCTCGACCTACAAAATGACGCTGCCCGCAGGCGCGCAGTTTGTCTCTGCGGAGCCCGCGGCAAGTAACGTCACCGGCAACGTCGTGACGTGGGAAAATCTGCCGGGAAACAACAATAGCTTTCAACCGGGCCAGCGAAGCGTCAGTATGAAGGTGCGGTTTCCCTCTACCGTGTTCAACGATCGCCAGAACATCCAAATTCTGACCGAGGGTGCAGGTACGTCCGTGTCGGGTAAGCCGATGACAGTGTCGCGCAATGACAGCTTTATGCTCGAGACCTTCGTCGAGAAGATTCAGCCCTACTTGCAGGTATCCACCTCGAGCTACAGCTACATTGATAACAGCGTAGCGAGGGGTGTGCCGTACTCGTTCAGCCTCTACCTGAACAACTACAACAGCACAACGGCTGCGGCGAACGCCTATGTTGCCGCTGACTTGCCCGCGGCCTTTATCTTCACGAGCACGTACATGAACGCTGGCGAAACGTTGCGCTGGAAGGCCGCTTCGGGCGCGACTGGAAGCTACACCGCCTCAGACTCCGAGCAGGTGACGCTGCAGACACTGGGTCTGCCGGAAGACGCGAAACTCACCCACGTCGAGATTGACTATGGTGCGCTCGAACCGGTGTCGAGCCGCTCGACCGGGTTGAACGGGGTCACAACAGACCCTGCTGTGACGAGCGTGCAACTGTGTGCAACGGCGACGCTCACCTCAGCAAGTGGCACAACGTACCCGGCTTCGGGTTGCGGCAGCTACAAGGTTGTTGATCCCTTCATCTACGCGAGTGTGTATCTGCAGGGGCCCTCGGGGTCGACCGTGTACCGGCCCGGTGACACCGTGGAGTGGAACTCGTACATTGGCAATGGTTCGCCCGGGGGTAAGGCCCTTCAGCCCGTCGTTGCCTTCGTTATTCCCAAGGGCACAAAGCTCGCCGACAACCCAGTCAAGTGGGGCAGTTCTGAGTGGGGATGCACCCCCACGGCGGGTTATGAGAACCCGACCACCTCGGTTGAAAAGAACGCCGTCGACGGTCAAGACGTGCTGACCATCACTTGGCCGGGAGCACCGGCGCTTGAGCCAAACGCCTCTCTCAACTGTGGTCTTGTTATAAGCACCGTGGTTACCACGGCTCCCGCTGGCCAAATCTCAGCGGGTTTGTACCTTGGTGATGCAGGTGGACCCATTAGCACCACTCCGTTCGCGAGCTACGTGCCGCTCGACTCCGCTGCATCCCAGTGGGACGGCATTGTGCGCGATGATCGCGGTGTGCTGCCCGGCGGTAGCGCAAACTCCATCGCCTTCCGTGGGGCCGCGACAGCTCCCACGGGTACCGGCGCTTCGTTGAGTTCCACCCTCTCGGTAAAGGGCTCGCTCGATACCGACTTTGTCACCGCGCCGATCGTCGGAAAGACCGAGGCCGGTAGCGACGTAACCTACCGCCTGCCGATCTCGAACACCGGTAACGTGGCGCTCAACGGGGTCGTGCTCTACGACATTCTGCCCTTCGTTGGTGACACCGGCGTCAGCGCGGCTGCTGCATCGATTCCGCGCGGGTCGCAGTTCGCCCCGGTGCTGCAGGGTGCCGTGACGGTTCCCGCTGGGTTCAGTGTTGAGTACTCTGAGTCAACGAACCCGTGCCGCCCCGAGGTGAACCCAACGGCGATCAACTGCGTAGACGATTGGACGGCGACCCCGAGCGACTTCGGCACCGTGCGTGCGCTGAAATTTGTGCAAGACACTGGCACCTCACTTCCCGCGGGGGAGCAGGCGACCTTTGACTGGTCCATGCAGATTGGCCAGGACGTGCCCGCCGCACAGACCGCCTTCAACTCCGTCGCCTTCTCGGCGGTGCGTGAAGACACGGGCGCCGCGTTTGTTGCCGAGCCAACACCGGTGGGTGTGACCCTCAGCGTGTCGGATCTGGCGGTTAGCATGACCGGTAAGACCGGCACTCCAGACTCTGAGATTCCGCTCCCGCTGACCGTGACCAACAACGGTCCGAGTGATTCTCCGGCAACCGTGAAGGTGACCTCGACCCCTGAGTTCCCACTCAGCATCGACGGGGCGACCACTCGCGACGCGAACGTCCCTGCGGCCGCCGCGGCGCCGGAGTGGAACTGTGAAGCTCAGGGTGATGACGTGACCTGCACCTCAACCGGTCCGCTCGCCTCGGGAAGCTCGGCAACACTGCCACTGCACCTCACTCTTGGGGCAGACGGCGAGACCGGCACGGTAAGCGCTTCTGTTACGGGCCCCGTGCCCGATCCCGCGCTCGACAACAACTCGACCGAGGCAGAGTTCATCGCGGCCGAAGAGCCGCCAATTCCGCCGACGGACCCGCCCACGACGCCTCCGACGAACCCGCCGACGAACCCGCCAACAGTGCCCCCGACCGGTGGCCCGGGCGCGTCGACGGGGCCGGGAGCGACTCCCGGAACCGGTGGGCTCTCCGTTACGGGCGGCGCACCGCTCTGGGGCAGCGTGATTGCCGGGGCCGTTCTTCTCGGTGTCGGCGCGACGCTCGTGCTGTTGCGGCGCCGTCGGAGTTCAAACGAGCCAAGCAACGCTCAGGACTGACCCTTCGCGGCAGCGCACACTTTGCGCTGCCGCGAAGGCCCAGTTAGCGTTGTGGGGTGACTGAACAGCCCATGCAGCCCTTGACACAGAAGAACTCTGATTCGAGCACGTTTCGAGACAAACCGGTGTCGTTTGTGCGTCGAAGCGGTCGGATGACCCCGTCGCAGGAGCGCGCGTGGGCAGAACACCACAGCAAGTACGTGATCGACGTGCCGCGGGGACTTGCCGCGACCAGCGTCGCTGAGGGATCCACGCTCGATCTTGAAGCGCTGTACGGTCGTGAGGCCCCGCTTGTTGTTGAGGTGGGATCTGGTCAGGGGCACGCGATCCTGCACGCATCCACGGAACACCCCGAGAAGAATTTTCTCGCTGTTGAGGTGTTTCGGGCCGGCCTCGCACGCACGATCATTCGCGCGGAGGCTGCGGAGCTGACGAACCTCCGGCTGGCCGAGGTGAATGCTCCCGAGCTCCTTGAGAAAGGATTGCCAGCAGGTTCCGTCGACGAGCTGTGGGTGTTCTTCCCTGACCCGTGGGCAAAGGTGCGGCACCAGAAGCGTCGCCTGGTGAACTCGGATTTTGCGAGGATCGCGGCGCAGGCGTTGCGCCCCGGCGGCATGCTGCGGCTCGCAACCGACTGGGAAGACTACGCCGAGCAGATGCGTGAGGTGCTCGACGCGGCCCCCGATTTTGCGCGCGACTTCTCGGGAGACTGGGCCGAACGATTCGACGGCCGGGTGCTTACCGCCTTCGAACAAAAGGGTGCGGCGAAGGGGCGCGCGATCCGCGATCTCGCTTACCGTCGGGCGTAGTTCTGGCCTTCGCCGCTAGGCAGCGCGTCTGACGACCTGCGCTGTGGGCAGATCGCCCGAGAACTTGTCGCCGAGATCGACATAGAACTGCCACTTGAAGAGGTCAGTCGGCACCAGATTGTCGGGCGGATCGCAGCGAACCGTTGAACCGTTTGCTGTACAGCCGGCCGAGGCGCGATCCAGGCGTACTCCGGCCGGAAGGGTGACGAGAACGTCGTAGTTTCCCGGGTTTCCTGAGCGGTCAAACCCGACGGAGAGCAGCAGGCGTGCCCCCGTGTTTCCGGCTGCGTAGTTGTCAGGAGTGTCGCTCCACTCGACGCTGTGGATGCCGTCTGGAAGACCCGCTTGGTTGTTCTCTGTTGACTCTGCAGTGCCAGGTGTCTGAGGTGATGCCTCGCGGGGACTCGCATCGGAGTCAGCTTGGTTGTCGCTGGGCGGTCGTGTCTGGTCAGGGCCTGCTGATGGACTCTGCTGCGAAGCCGCCTGCGGTGGGGCTTGCGACTCACCAGTGTTCGGTTGCAGAAACACAAGGAGGAACGCCGCGGCCGCGAGGAGTGCCACGATCGAAGCACCTCCCGTGATGGTGCGCGCTGAAACAGCTGGCCCGCGACGAACCACGTCGGCAGCCTGGTTCTTGGGCGTGAGCTCGGCCGCTTGCGCCGACCCGGCTTGGTCAGTCAGCGCAGCCCCGCCGGTTGCCGCGATCCCAATGATGACCAGTGACGGCAGCCTGAGGGCTCGCATGCGTCGAAGTGTCTGGTCACACGATGCACAGTGCTGCAGGTGGGCCGAGATTTTGCCTTCCCGTCGCGCTGAGATCTGCTCTCTCGCATAACTCGCGAGGTAATCAATGCGGGTGTCGCTGCAGGTGTGTGACTCCTTGGTGACCTCAACGAGGTACCGGGTGCGCAGCCCCTGGCGCGCGCGAAAAGCGGCGCTCACCACAGCGCGCTCGCTGATCCCGAGCCGCGTTGCAATCTCTGTGACGCGGCAACCCTCTATTGTTGTCAGGCGCAGGATCGACTGCGACCGAGCGCTCAGCGATTGGAAGGCGCGAGCGGCGGCGTCTTCGTCCCACGTGCCGTCGTGATCCGGGCTGCTCACTGCCTCGAGCATCTCATCCGCGAGTTCTTCGATGAAGGGGGTGGGGACCTCGGTTGAGTGGCGTTTTGCCTGACGGAATGCCTCGTTTCTGATGCACACCTTGGCGTATGACTCGAGCTTTTCGGGGGCTGGCCCTTTGCCCCTTCGAATCATTCCGACCACCTGCACGTACGCCTCGGCGACGATGTCTTCGGAGCGATCCCGATCGTGCGTGAGTGACACGGCAAAGTTCACGAGCCCGGCCCGCGACGTCGTAAAAAACGCGGTGAGTTGCTCTTCAGTAGCAAGCACAATGTTGGCTTCTGACACGATCATTCGCCCCCCGGCAATGGTAAAACTTGCCCCAGAACGGGGCATCGAAGTTTTCTCTGCAAGCGAGGTCAGGCTATACGACCGGATAATGAGAGGCAAACTCGCCTATTGTGGCAGTGGGGTACTGGCCGGGGAGGCCAAAACTTTTCCTGCAAAAAATCGGAACCAAACGGTTTATGCGAACTCTTGTGTGTGAGGGGCTTTGTGGAGCGCGCAGATTTGCGGCTCAGCGAGTTGCCCCAGCAAGAACCCCTAAGTCGTGGATCCAAGGAAAGGCAGCCATGAAGTTTGAACGATCGAGGCGCAAACCCTCCAGCTTACGTAAGGGCGTTGGGCGAGCCGCGATGGGCGTGCTGGTAGCGACTGTGATGTTTGCGGGCGCGCTCCTTCCCAGCGCATCGGCCGAAGCTGCCGAAGTCCACGCGATTGACCCGGCCTCCGTCGTCATCACTAACGTGACAACTCCGGGATCCCCGCTGCTCGTGCGCCAGGTCACACAGATCGACCTCGACTGGAGCTTGCAGGGGCTGAACGCCACCGCGGGTGATACTTTCTCGATGCAGCTGCCGAAAACCTTCCAGGCAACCGCCGGTGTCATCGACCTGAAGGTTGCCGGTGGCACCGAGTCTGCTGGCACCTGCACCCTGTCGCCGATCACCAGCACCGCCGGCCCCAAGCTCGTGTGTGTGCTGAGCGACTACGTCGACACACACGATAACGTGCACGGTTCGCTGTGGGTTCGTGTTGACGCGGTGGCTGAGACCACGGAGTCGAACGTGAGCATTCTTGTTGATGGAAATCCCGTGGTTGTGGCGTTGCCAGAGGGCTCAGCAATCGGGCCGCAGGATTTTGGTCCCGTTCCCTCAGATCCTGCAAAGCGTGGCTATTTTGCAAACCCCGAACGCTCGGCTATCAAGTGGGTCATTGAGGTTCCCGGGTCGTTTGCTGGCCAGGTAAACCCGCTTATTGTTCAAGACACGTTTGCGAACGGGTTGACCCTCGTCACCTCGGGCGCGCAGGCTCCGAAGCTAGAGAGCATCGAGGCAAGCCAGGCGGGCTGGAACGCCCAGAACTGGGTCGGAGTGGCGGCGAGCCAGTGGGCGCTGGTGCCGCAGGATGCGCACTCATTTACGGCCACCCTGCAGCAGCCGATCCAGCAGGATCGTGTTTACCGACTCTCGTACGTGACGGCAGTGGATCACCCCGGCAACCTTGTTCTGGGGGATGTGTTTGACAACTCAGCAACGCTCAACGGCGTCACTCGAAGCACGTCGGTTGAATACAAAACCGTTGGCGGCGGCAACGCGCAGGGCAGCGGACGAGGCGGATTTGTGATCGCAAAACAAAACCTCGCCGGAAACGGTGCCGCTGAGGTGCCCTCCACAACGACCTATCGGGTGACCGCAACCATTACGGAGCCGGGCGGCGCTCCCCACGACGTCGACATCAACCTGAGCGCCGGGGGATCCGCCGAGGGCGTGAGCGATCTGCCCGAGGGCACCACGGTTCATCTGGAAGAGGTCGTGCCGACAAACACGCCCGATTACGTGTGGGAAGCACCGAAGTTCTCATCTACCACGAACCCGAACGTCGTCATTTCTGCGGACGGTACCTCCGTTGATTTCCAGGTCGTCAGCGACGGCACGTTCCGCTTCTCGCTGGTGAACACCGTCACAAAGGTCACCAAACCCGAGAGCTTCGCTATCGGTGACTACACGTGGATCGACGCGAATCGCGACGGCCTGCAAGACCCGAGCGAAAAGGTGCTTCCGGGGGTCACAGTTACCCTCGCTGACGCGAACGGGGATCCGGTTACCGATCTTGCCGGAGAAAAAGTGCAGCCAACGCTGACCGATGCGAACGGCTACTACCACTTCGATAATCTCCCCGCGGGGCAATACACGGTTCACTTTGCCGCTCCAGAGGGGTATACAACCACCACTCAAGCGGCGGGAACCGACCCCAAGATTGATTCAAACGCGGATCAGAAGACCGGCTGGACATCGGCCTTCGAACTCGGGGTGGCGCAGGGCAACACCACCCCGGCAGAGCCGAGTGACGGTGTCACCGCTCACTACATCGACCGCACCATCGACGCTGGGTTTTTTGTCAAAGACAAGCAAGAACCCGGCAACGGCTGGGTTGAGATCGTCAAAGACGATGGGCGAGTTGTCGTGAAACCCGGAGAGCTGCTCAATTACTCTCTCATTGTTTCCAACAAGAGTGGGCTCACCGCGAAGCAGGTTCAGGTTCGTGACGTGTTGCCCGCAAACGTCGACCTGATCTCGACCTCAATCGTCGGGGTGGTTTCGGTCGACAATCCGCTTGCGCTTGAGTGGGATCTGGGCGACGTCGCTGCCGGTGAAACCCGAACGATTGTTGTGACGGTGCGAGTTCACGCGGGGCTGCCCGGAGACACCCGGATCGTCAACACGGCAACCGTTACCACCCAGGGCGAGTGTGTGGACCG
Organism: Leucobacter viscericola; assembly: GCF_011299575.1. Lineage (NCBI taxonomy): Bacteria > Bacillati > Actinomycetota > Actinomycetes > Micrococcales > Microbacteriaceae > Leucobacter > Leucobacter viscericola. The sequence goes on along the minus strand of NZ_CP049863.1, from coordinate 1,204,071 downwards.
TCCCGAAACCCCAACCAACGAGTGCAAATCGACCGACATTGACCGCACGGCGGCCGGGGTGTGGATCTTGAAGACGGACAACTCCGACACGGTTCGCCCGGGCGGCAACCTCACCTACGACATCACGGTCGGAAACTCGTCTGACGCGAGTAGCGTGAGCGACGCAACGGTCACCGACAAGCTGCCCGCGAACGTCAGTTTTGTTTCGGCGACGGACGGCGGAACATACAACGCCACTACCCGTGGTGTGACCTGGACCGGAGTCAATCTGCAGCCCAGCGAGTCACGGGTGATGCACGTGACGGTTCGAGTGAATGACGCAGCACACGGTTCCGTGGTCAACACGGCCAAGGTGAAAGCGGCTGAGTGCGATGGTGCCGGTGGTGACGAGGCTTGCTCCTCGACCGACCGCACGACGGTAAAAGACGCTCCTCTCGCGATGACCGGCTCGTCAGACCTGGCGGGAATGCTGGTGTCAGTGCTGCTCATGTGCGTAGCCGGTGGGGCAGCGCTAGTGATCGGGAAATCCCGTCGCAGGATGGCTATTCGCTCGCGCGTTTGATGGTGGTGAGGCGCAACTCAACACGGGGAGGGAAACATGACCAGGGTCAATCACAATCAACTCGCCTACCTGCGGCGGGCAGAGCGGGCCCGTGAGGGACTGCAACTCATCCCTGAGAGCGCCAACCAGCTTGGGTTTGTCGGGCGGCACGATCGGCTTGTTGCCGATAGTGTGCCGCTCGACGAAATTCCCTCGCGCATGGAAGACCTGGAACCAACTGGCACCTCAGCCGTCGACTTTGCCGTGCCGAGGTTTCTGCTCTCGTTATATAACGTGGTTCGTGACGACCGACACTCCCAGCCAGCGGCGGGTGGCGACGATCCAACACCGAAGCGACTGTGGAAAGCCGCGATGGCGGAGGCCGAGTGGGACGTTGACGCGTATCACCAGCACCAGGAGTTGCTTGCGCACCTGCAACAACGACGGCTCGGTCCCGGTGCGCTAGCGCTCGTGTCAGATCCGATAGAAGTGCGTTCGTAGCCGAACACAAGGGAGGGCGCTTGGGCGGCGCGCACTCTACGATAAACCCATGACCGAAAACGCAGCAGGGTCGGGTCGGAGCATCGCACAGCGCCTGGATGCTCTCCCGTTTACGCGCAAACACGGTCGAGTGCTCACCGGATCAGGGATCGGGTGGGCGCTCGACGCCATGGATGTCGGCCTCATCTCCTTTATTCTTGCCGCTCTCACGCAGCAGTGGGGCATCACAAAGGGAGAGGGCGGCCTGATCGCCTCGATCGGATTCGCAGGCATGGCCGTGGGGGCAAGCCTTGGCGGGTTACTCGCGGATCGGATCGGCCGCCGCCAGGTGTTTGCGCTCACCCTGCTTGTTTACGGTGTCGCGACAGGGGCGAGTGCCCTTGCGGGTGGCATCGTCGCGCTGCTGGTTCTGCGCTTTTTCGTTGGGCTCGGGCTGGGAGCCGAGCTTCCCGTCGCCTCAACGTACGTGAGCGAGTTCGCGCCCGCGCGCATGCGGGGCAGGCTCATCGTAATTCTCGAGGCGTTCTGGGCCGTTGGGTGGACCGCCGCGGCCGTGATCGGCTACTTCGTTGTCCCGGTGTCTGATGACGGTTGGCGCTGGGCCTTCGCGATCGGCGCCGTTCCCGCGATGTACGCGCTCGCGGTGCGCTGGGGGTTGCCGGAGTCGCCGCGCTGGTTGCTCGGCAAAGGACGCGCAGCGGAGGCCGAGCGGATCGTCGCCTCGTTTGAGCAGCAGGCGGCGGTTCGGGATCACGCGGCAAGTCTCGGCCCGAAGGATGCTGAGCCCGCCCCCGCTCTGGCTCCTCTAGCCAAGGGCGGCAGGATCGCTGCCCTCTGGGCAACCGAGTTCCGATCCCGCACCATCTCGATTTGGGTGGTCTGGTTCTGTGTGAACTTCGCGTACTACGGTGCGTTCATCTGGATCCCGAGCATTCTCGTCGATGCCGGGTTCAGCCTCGTGCGCTCATTCGGGTTCACCCTGATCATTACGCTCGCGCAGCTGCCGGGGTACGCCGTTGCGGCCTGGCTCATTGAAAGATGGGGGCGGCGACTCACGCTGTCGGTGTTCTTGATGGGGTCCGCGGTGTCTGCGGTCGTGTTTGGCACCGTGCACGCGGAGGCAGCGATCATCGCCTCGGGCATGGCACTCTCGTTCTTCAACCTTGGCGCCTGGGGTGCGCTTTACGCGGTTACCCCCGAACTGTATCCGACCTCTTTGCGGGCAACCGGTGCGGGCTGGGCAGCCGGGATCGGCAGGATCGCTTCGATCATTGCTCCCTTGCTCGTGCCGGTGCTGCTGCTCGCTGGGGGAGCCGGTCTCACCTTTGTGGTGTTCGCGGTGTTCTTCTTGATCGCCGCCACCGCGACCTGGGGACTCGTGGATCGCGGCGGAAAGGCCCTCGACGACCGGTAGGGGCGCCTGTGCTTGTGCTCCCTCTCCCTCTCCCATCCTGTCAGCCGGTACTCACACATCAGCCGGATCTGGAGGGGCAAGTCTGACCGGTTGAGATGCCAGTACCGGCTGGAATGCGCACATCCATGGATTTGCGGCCGAGCGCCGTCGAGTCACCGCGGGGGATCGGCGGCGAGTAGGCTTCTAGGAATAGCTCCACCGCGTGACCCCCGCGCGACTGATCCTTGAAGGTGAGGAAACAAGCGTGACGGCAGTGCGTTCTTTTCCCGTGGCCGGGTTTTTGCTCGCTTTGGGATCGGCCGCGAGTTTTGCGCTGTCGGGTACCTTCGCGAGTGCCCTCATGTCTGCCGGGTGGAGCCCGGGAGCCGCGGTGACCCTGCGGATCGCCTTCGCCGCGCTAGTGCTCGCGGTGCCCACGATCCTGATGCTGCGCGGCAAGTGGGGCAGTGTGCGTCGTGCGTGGGCGCCCCTTCTGCTCTTTGGGTTGCTCGCTGTAGTCGCCTGCCAGCTCGCGTTTTTTATGGCGGTGGAGTTCATTCCACCGAGCCTCGCGCTGCTGATTGAATTTCTGGGACCCGTGATGCTCGTGTTCTGGTTCTGGGCGCGCACGCGGGTGCGGCCATCGAGCATTACACTGCTCGGCGCGGGCATCGCGGTTCTTGGTCTCGTCGCGGTTTCTGGAGTGGCAACGGGTGGTGGGCTTCACCCGCTCGGCATCCTGTTCGCCCTTATCGCGGCGGTGGGCAACGCGGCCTACTTCGCTGCGGCGGCATCTGCTGACCACGGGATCCCGCCGCTCCCGTTCGTTGGACTCGGACTCGGTATCGGGGCAATCGGCCTGATCGTGGTGAGCGCGACTGGGCTGCTTCCCTTTACCGTGACGAGCAACCCTGCGGTGCTCCTTAATGTTGAGGTCTCGCCGCTCCTCGTGGTTGCGGGACTTGTGCTGATCTCGACCGTCGTCTCGTATGTGCTGGGGGTTGCCGCCGCCCGCCGTCTCGGGGCGACCGTTGCGAGTTTTGCCGGCTATTCAGAGCCGCTGTTCGGGATCGTGTGGCCCATCGTGCTGCTCGCGATTGTGCCGACGGGCCTGCAATGGTTTGGAGCCGGGCTTGTGATCCTCGGCGTGGTGGCGGTGAAGCTGGGGGAGTTGCGGCCGGTTGAAAAGCGGGTTGTGGCTCAGTCGAACTGAAGAACCGCCATGACGGCCTTGTGGTCACTGTTCCCTGCAGAAAAGACGCGATTCTCCAGGGGAGTGAAACCCCGCTTAAGGATGTGGTCGATCCTCGCCAGGGGAACATCCGTTGGCCAGGTGAATCCCCACGATAGATCGGACTGGTGCGGCTCATCCACGGTGTCAAGGATCGCTGTCATCGCCGGGTCAAAGCTTGTGGCGTTGAAGTCGCCCATCACGATGACACGTTCGGCCTGATCCTTCGGAATCAGGTCACCCAGGTTTTGCAGCATGGTGTCGCGCTCCTGCTGGTCTCCCGGTCGGAATGAGGCAGCGTGGATGACGTAGACACTTACTGCCCCGGACGGGGTGATGACGTCTGCTGACAGTGCTCGTTTCCACCCGAGGCCCAGCTCAAGAGGCTGCTCGAGTTCTAAGGGGTAGACGCTCCATAGCCCCACGGTGCCGACCGTGTACGAATATGGGTGAGACTCCGCGAGCTCTTCGGCCGCGGCTTCGCGATCGTCTCCGGCAAGCTCGACGAGCGCGATGATCTGGGCCCCCGTAGCGGCGAGATCTCGCGCCGACTGTGCGGCTGAACTTGATGACCCCTCCACGTTGTGCGAGGCGACAGTGAGTTGACGCTCAGCGGGGGCGGAGGCCGTGTTGTTTCCGAGGGGGATCAGCACGGATCCGACCAGGATGCCCCACACGACGGTTGGTAGTAGAACAAAGACCCAGGCTCGTTTGTTTCTCGCGAGAAGCGCACCAACTCCAAGGAGCGGGAGAAACCAGCCGAGCCAGGGCAGGGATGTCGCGACAATGGTGCCGACGGAGCCCGGAAGCGCCGAGTGCAGCGCAATCAACAGAGTGAGCACACCGGACACGATCGCAATGGTCCACGTCAGCGCTACGCGTGGACGGCGGGAACCGGGGCCGGAGCTGCCCGTGGGTGGAGGTGCGACTACCAACGACCGTGCACAGAACTTCGAATGAGGCGGTCATAGATGTCGCGCACACCCGCGGTGAACTGGTCACCGAGCTCGGGCACAAACCCCGCTTGCGCGTTGTTTCGCGACTGCTCTGCGTTGCGTGCACCGGGAATGACGGTGGTGATGCCGGGCTGCTGCCAGAGCCATGCAATAGCTGCTTGAGCCGGTGAGGTGCCCCGCGGGGCTAGTTCATTTACCAGAGAGGTGAACTCGCCCGCGGCCGCGATCCCCGTTGCGAATTCAACCCCCGAGAAGGTTTCGCCAACGTCAAACGCTTCTCCTGCGCGGTTATAGGTGCGGTGATCATTCGCGGCGAAGGTCGTGTCTGCGGTGTAGCGTCCTGACAGCAAGCCAGAGGCGAGAGGAACGCGGGCGATGACCCCAACACCCGCTGCTGCTGCGACGGGGAGAACCTCGTCGATTGGCTTAAGCCTGAAGGCGTTCGCGATCAACTGCACGGTCGCGACACCCGGGTGCTTGATCGCCTCAAGTGCCTCGGCGGTGGTTTCAACGCTCACGCCGTAGTTGGCGATCGCACCCTCGTCGACCAGGGTGTCGAGTGCGTCATAGACGGCGGGGGTGGAGTACACCGGCGTCGGTGGGCAGTGCAGCTGCACGAGGTCAAGCTGATCCACCCCGAGATTGGCGCGGGAGCGATCGATCCACTGCCTGAAATTCGCCAGCTTGTAGTTCTCCGGGACCTGATCCTGTCGGCGGCCCATTTTTGTTGCGACGGTGATGCGCCCGCGCAGATCGTTGCTGTCGAGAAAACGGCTGATGAGCTGTTCGCTGCGACCATCACCGTAGACGTCAGCGGTATCGAAGAAGGTGACGCCGTTTTCAACCGCCGCTGCGAGCACGGCGAAGGCGTCGGCTTCCGACACATCACCCCAGTCTGCACCGAGCTGCCAGGTGCCGAGACCCACTACCGAGGCCAGCTTTGGTGAACGACCGAGTCGTCGCTGTTCCATGTCGGTCATGTCCATCCTCCGTCGAGAGTCGCCGTGTTTTGGGTGCTCCGCGTCGGTTGGGCCCCTTCTCAACCGTACTCCTCGCTAGCTCCTAGTTCGTTGTGGCTCAACGCCCGGTTACCCTGCGTGACCGCCACCGTGCCCCGAGCACCACAGCAGCTGAGGCAAAGAGGGCAACTCCTGCCCCCAGTAAGGGTGACATGTTGGTGCCTGTATCGGAGAGCCTGCCCGTTCCAGTGTTTTGGCCGGGATTCGGGGGCTCGTTGGAGGGCGGGGGCGGTGTGGGGCGTGGCGAGGGTGGCGGAGGTGTCTCGATTGTGGCCAACAAGAAGTCTTGGCCGGTCAAAACTTCGCCCGCGGCGGTAAGGATCACGGAGCGAGTCGCGCTGCCAGAGACCCGATAGCCCGGAAGCGGTGTCGCCGTGATGGTGTAGTTGCCCGGCTGCAGATGACCAAAATCGTATTCCCCGGCCTGATTCGTCGTTGCCGTGGAAGTGTCGTTCGGGCCAGATAGCGTGAGTTTCGCTTCGCCGATCGGTTTGCCGTCGGCCGTGACCTTGCCACTGACGAGGCCCAGACGGGCGAGTTCGAAGTTCACGTCGTTGACATCGCTGCCCTCCACCGCGTGTGTGCGCGTTGATGGGCCGACCGGTACCCATCCCTCGGGAGATTGAATGCTAACCACGTAGCTTCCGCTCGAAAGACCTGGAAATTCATAACCGCCAGATCCATTGGTCACCGTGGTTGCCGTGTAGCCGCCGGGCCCGGTCACCATGACGTGAACACCGGGTGTCCCCGTCCCCGCCGTGGTGACTGTGCCAGACAGGGTTGGTAGGGCCACAGCGATGAAGTCGGCGTTGGTGACCGGATCCTCAGAGGAACCGTCAATCACGATAGGTGAGGGATTCGACACAATCGAGTAGCCGTCCGGCAGATCCACTGTCAGCTGATGCGTGCCGACCGGCACCTCGTCAAAGAGGTAGCTTCCGTCGGGCCCTGTGACCACAGAACTGCCTCCCGGAAAGGTCACCGTCGCGCCAGAAATGGGTTTCCCGTCGGTGTCTTGCACCGTTCCTGAGACCGCGACCGGAATAATGTCGCGCACTGCAAAGTCGACAACTGCGTCACTGGTCGAGAGATCTGCTGGCTTATTGGTTGCGCCGTCAACAATCATGCCGTCTGGAGCGGTCACGTATACCGTGTACCCGGCGCTTGCTTGCACCCCGGGGAAGGCGTAAGTGCCGCCTGGACCGGTCGTTGTTGTGCCGACCACGGTCCCGTTCCCGTCGGTGAGGGTCAGCGTCACACCACTGCCATCGCCGCTCTGGGTTGAAACCGTTCCCGTAACATCTCGCGCGAGTGAGGCGAACCAGGTCTGATACACCGGCAGTCCGCTGCGGCGCTGGAAAACGAACGTCAATACGCTCACCGGGGTACTCGGCTCAAACCAGGCAGCGGACCCCTCCGTGTCTTGGGAGGCAGCGTTTCCCGTGAGGGTAAGTGTTGCCGGATCCCAGCTGGGCACATCACTTGCGCTACCCGTACAGGAGGGCTTGCCCGTCACCCCTGGTGCGCAGTAGTTAAAACCGCCCCTGAATCCGAGCTGTGCGGCATTGAGGGTATTGCCATCCGGGCCGATCGCGCGAATCTGCACCTGATCGGCATCGATGTCGCCAAGCACAAAGGTCCAGTTGCTCGTTGGGGTCGGTTGGGCGAAGGTGTACGTCGTCGTAGAAGCTCCGGCTGGTGTGTCGGCTTTTGGCCGCAGATTGAGGTAGGGGCGGTCGCGGCTCGTTCCGTACTTGGCGCCAACGGGGGTGCCCTGGGCCAACCAGGTGCTTGCTCCCGAGATCACCCCCACCTGGCCACTGCGCGAATCAGTGTTCATCTGAGCTGAGATGTCTGGTGTGCTCGAGATCTGTACCGAGGACGTGTAGTTGCCGCCGGATCCCGTTAGCGCGGTCCAATCGGCCCAGCGGCTCGTTGTTGCTGCTGAGGCTGAGGTTCCGCTCGCACTCAGAACCAGCCCGGTCACCGCGAGCAGAGCACTCCATCGTCTCCCCAAAGACTTCATAGCGACATAGTATGCGCGAGAAACAAATAATCGCAATTGCTATATTTATCGCCGTATTGTGCGGGGCTGGCGGTTGCCGTACCTGCTCACGTACGGGGCGCGAAACCCCTAGCGCTTACGCTGGTGCCGTGTAAAGATAGCGCCATGCCAGCCACTGTGAACTCAGACAACTTTGTCCGTGCCGAAAACGATCGCATGCTTCACGACCTGCAGCGCGACTCGGGAGGGGCGAATCTCTTCCTGCACAATCGTCAACCGGCCGCGATCGACAAGCAGACCGTCATACGACTGAATCGTGACACGCTTTACAGCTTCGCGGTGGTCGATATCTCGCAGGGGGCGACGTTCACGATCCCTGAATACGGGGACCGGTATCTTTCGGCCATGGTGGTGAACCAAGACCACCTCATTAACAAAACCTTTCACGCTCCCGGAACACACGAGCTGACGGTTGAGCAGTTTGATTCGCCCTATGTTGTGCTGGCGGTGCGAACACTTGTGGATCCGAATGATCCTGCTGACCTGGCCGCCGTTGCCGAGATTCAGGATCAACTAGAGCTCAGCAGCAATTCCGCGATTCCGTTTGAGATGCCAGACTACGACGAGAAATCGTTCACCGAGACGCGCAATGCGCTCTTGAGTCTTGCGAGCAACCTCACCGGGTTCGACCGCACATTCGGATCCCGCGACGAGGTTGATCCGGTCAGGCATCTCATCGGCACCGCGGCCGGATGGGGCGGATTGCCGTCGAGTGAAGCAAGCTACATCGGAGTGAACCCCAAGCTGCCGCCCGGCAAGTACGAACTCACCGTTGCCGATGTGCCCGTCGACGGCTTCTGGTCGATCTCCGTCTACAACGCAGCTGGCTATTTTGAGCCCAATGAAACCGGGGTCTACACGATCAATAACATCACGGGCGAGCACAACGCGGACGGCTCCGTTACCGTGCGATTCGGCGATTGGCCGTCCGGCACCGCCAATGCTATTCCGACGCCGGACGGCTGGAATTACCTGGTGCGGCTGTATCGCCCGCGTGCAGAGATTCTCGACGGCAGTTGGGTTTTTCCGTCGATCCAGCCGGGATAACCACTGGGCTACGCGTACAACGGTGAAACATTCACATGGAGGTGCTCGTGACGGGCCCGCCGGATCTCAGCGAACGTACTCGCGCCCATAATCGCTAGACACTTGAGACAAATAGTCGGTGTAACGACGATTCCCAATGGCCGGGCCGTCACACGACACCAAGCCCTTAATCAGAGAATCGAGCTCTTCCGCGTCCACCGGCGCTTCGGGGGCCAGAAAGCGCAGGGACTTCGTAAGGGGGAGCACAAGCCCACGTGGTGCGTTGACAACCGCGGCACGCACGCCGATCGCGTCACGGATCCTGCGTATGAGCGTCCCAAACTCGAATGTCTCGGGGCCGCCAGCGTCGTGAACACCGTCCTCATTGCTGCTGGCGAGACGCACCATGAGGTCGGCAACGTCTTCAACGTGGGTCGGTCTGATCGGGTACTTCCCGTCACCCGGCACCGTGAACACATGCAGTCGGCGCAATAGCCAGGCGATGTTGTTCAGCAGCACTTCTTTCCCGCCGAACATCACTGCGGGCCGCACGATCGCGTAGCTCAGGCCGCTCGACCGCACCAGCTCTTCCATTTCTGCTTTGCCGCGATGATACGAATACGGGGAGTCGAGTGCGGGGTGCATCACACTCACTTGCACGATACGGCGAACCCCTGCCGCGGCCGCGGCGCTGATGAGCGCAGAGCTGCGCGCCACAGCGATGTCGTGCCCGCCGTGCGCGGCGGGATGGCGCTCCCAATAAGTGTTGTAGAACGTGTCTACACCTTTGAAGGCGGCGGCGAGAAGGTCGGGATCGCTGAACGCGTAGGGGAACGCCTCGATCGGATCGGCAATCGCTTCGGGATTGCGGGTGATGGTGCGTACCTGCCGCCCGTTCTGAAGCAGGCGCTGTGCGATGTAAGAGCCCGAGTTTCCACCGGCTCCGGTGACGAGGTCAATGGCCATGTTCCTCCGTAGCGCTGCTGCGTCTACAGAGTAGCAAGGCATACTGGATGGCATGCCTCAAGTTGTCGCTCGTGCGTGGGTTCCCGTCGAGCCGCAGGTCGCGTTTATGGTGTCTCAGATGACGGGGGAGCCTCGCCTGCGTTGGGATCCGTTCATCAGAAAGCAGTACCTGATTGATGCAGATAAGCCGGGCAAAGGCGTGAAAACCTACACCCGAGCCAGGGTCGGGCTGCGCATGGTCAGCGAGTACTCTTCGTTCCGGTTCCCGGTGAGCGTCGGGATGACGATGGTGGAAGGGCCCTGGTTTTTCTCGGTGTTCGGTGGTGGCTGGCGATTCACCCCGGAAACTCGCGACGGGATACCCGGAACCGCGACCGTCTGGAAGTACACGTTCACTATTCGGCCGGCCTGGCTGCGACCCATCGCAGACCGCATCGGCAAGGTGGTGCTCGGACGCGAGATCGAGGCGCGCATTCAGGCATTCGCGAGGGCCTGTGAGGATCCGCGGGTGCTCGACACCCTCTAGAACGTAGCTGGGTCTATCCGACGCCGCCAGTGTCGACGGAAAGCAAAAGCGGGAGCCAGGCCACTGGCCTAACTCCCGCTGAAAGTGTTGCATCTTGCGACTGACTCGAAACAAACGCCTCGACTCATCGCAATGGTGCCCCCGGAGGGATTCGAACCCCCGACCTACGGTACCGGAAACCGGCGCTCTATCCCCTGAGCTACGGAGGCGAGCATTGCAACCCGTCCAGCCTAGCGCAAGTAGACTGGACGATTGTGACGCCACAAGAACTCGCCGAAGCCCTTGCCCAGATCCTCAATGACATCATCGCCGCACGCGGTGGTGACGACGCGAGCGACATCGTCGTAACCGCGCAGGACACGGCAGTTGACCGACCCAAGAACCGTGAGCACGGCGATTGGGCATCGAACGCCGCGATGAAGTTCGCGAAGCGTCTCGGCCAGAACCCGCGCGAACTCGCGACCGAAATCGCAGAGCGTGCCGCCGCGATTGAGGGTGTTGCGAAGGCCGAGATCGCTGGCCCCGGCTTTATTAACATCACCCTCGATGCCGCGAGCGCTGGTGAGACCGCGCGTCGCGTCGTCGAGCAGGGTGAGCAGTACGGCCGCAGTGACACGCTCGCTGGCCAGCACATCAACCTCGAGTTTGTTTCGGCCAACCCCACGGGTCCTCTGCACATGGGGCACACCCGCTGGGCGGCGCTCGGCGATTCGACCGCACGCGTGCTGCGCGCTGCCGGTGCTGACGTGACCACCGAGTACTACATCAATGACGCGGGCGCCCAGATGAACAAGTTTGGGCGTTCGGTACTCGCTGCCGCCCTCGGCGAAGAGGCTCCGGAAGACGCTTACCCGGGCGCCTACATCGGTGAGCTCGGTCGCCAGGTGCGCGAGCAGATCCCGAACCTGCCTGAAATCGCAGCGCAGGATCGCGACGAAGCCCTTGAGCAGGCGCAGGAGCTCGGCTACCAGCTGCAGCTTGCCGAGATCAAGGACTCCCTCGAGCGCTTCAACGTGCACTTCGACGTCTACTTCTCCGAGCGCTCGCTGCACGCACCCGGAGCAAATGGCGAGCTCAGCCCGATTGAGGCCGCGATCGGCCGCCTGCGCGAGCAGGGCCACGTCTTCGAAGAAGACGACGCTATCTGGGTGCGCACGACAGATTTTGGCGACGACAAAGACCGTGTCTTCACCCGCGGCAACGGCATCTTCACCTACTTCGCGGCAGACGCTGCCTACTATCTCTCCAAGAAGGATCGTGGCTTCGGCGAAAAGATCTACCTCTTGGGAGCAGATCACCACGGTTACATCGGTCGCCTCACCGCAATCGCGGGCGCCGCAGGCGACAACACCGAAACCGACATCTCGGTGCTCATCGGTCAGCTGGTGAACCTCAACGGCGCAAAGCTCTCGAAGCGCGCGGGCAACATTATCGAGCTCAACGATCTGCTCGAGTGGCTCGGCAGTGACGCGCTGCGCTACTGGCTCGCCCGTTACCCGGCAGATTCGCCGCTCTCGCTCGACGGTGAGAAAGTTCGCAGCCGCACCAACGATAACCCGGTCTTCTACGTGCAGTACGCCCACGCGCGCACCTGCGCTGTTGACCGCAATGCGGCCGCGGCGGGCATCGACCGCTCGGCCTTTGCGCCCGAGCTTCTCACGCACCCGACCGAGGCTGAACTGCTCGGCAAGCTGCAGCAGTACCCCGGCATTGTCGCTGGTGCCGCCGAGCTGCGCGAACCGCACCGCATCGCGCGCTTCCTTGAAGAGCTTTCCGCCTCATACCACCGCTGGTACGACAACTGCCGGGTGATCCCGCTCGGTGATGCTCCCGTTGAGGACTTGCACCGGACTCGCCTCTGGCTGAACGATGCCGCCGGTCAGGTGCTGCGCAACGGACTCGATCTTCTCGGGGTTTCCGCACCCGAGCGTCTGTAGACTGCCTGGTCAGAGCACACAGTCAAGGCACGAAGGAGAGCACGATGGCCGAGCGCAAACCGCGGTGGTGGCTGCGAATCTTGAGTGTGGTTGTGGTGCTCGGGGTGCTGATCGGTGGTGCAGAGTTTGCTCTGCGCATGATCATCCCCGGAGTCATCGAGGGGGTCGTGCGCGGGCAGCTGCACCTCACCGCCGACCATCCTGTGGAGGTTGAGCTGGGCGGATCCGCGTTGCTCAGCGCGGTGCAAGGGGGAGTTGGAGACGTCACGATCAACATCGACAAGGTCCCGCTTCTCGACGGGGTCGAGACCGACGCCACCTTCCACGCCGCGAAGGTTCCGTTTAATCCGCTGTCCGGCAAGATCAGCGATGGAACCGTCGAGCTCGTTGTGCCAAAAGATCAGCTGGGCAACGTTGTGAAGATGGTCACGAGTGGTGTCGCGCAGACGGGTGAGGTGCAGGGCGGATCGCTGGCGGTCGGCCGCTCGGTCGAACTGTTTGGCCAGCAGGTTGGCCTGACAGCAAAGATCGGCCTCAAGGTGAAAGATGGGGCGGTCGAGATTGAGCCTCAAGGGGTGAACGCGGCAGGATTCGACCTGAACGCTGAGCAGCTTGCTGCCGCAACGGGCACGCTGCTTGACCCGATCCTGAAACCACAAACGGTGTGCGTGAAGGATCAACTTCCAGCGGGCGTCACTCTGACTGACATTACGCTTTCGAGCACGGGTTCCGCGCGCATCACCGCGGACCTCAGCCCCGGTATCTTCTCCGACCCCAAGCAGCAGGCGAAGGGGAGTTGCGGGTAAGGATCCCTTCGCGTCATGAGGCCGCGGTGGGGTAGGAGTTATGCTCCCTGAACCGGCCCCGAGCTTTTGTTCATTAGCCGGACGATCCATTTCGTTTTGGCAAGAATGAGAAGTCCGATGCTCACCGAAATAATGGATCCAACGACTGCATTTGCCACTAATTCAAGCATCCAGAATCCATAAGAATCTATGCCGGTGAAGCTAATCGGGGCAACGATATTCAGCACCACGACAACGGAGCACATCCAGGCATACGTTCGTCTCGGATTCAGTGTGACTTCGGTGCGGGACTTGATCACCCTGAAAGTCAGAAATCCAGCGGAGGGAATCAGTGCGCTGAGAAAGACGATGAGTGGGTTGCCAAAGAAACGAAAGGCAAAGTGGCCGTAGGGGTCGTTTCCAAACACCAGATAATGCAGGAGCAGGTTTGCCGCGAGCGATGTTACGGCGGCAACCGCTATCCCTAGTGGCGCCGTGATACTGTTCTTCACTTGATGCGTTCACTCCTCGGCAGGTTGCGGGCGCGGTCCGCTCTCGTGTAGCTATCCCAGGCGCTCGATAATTTTAGCTAACCCCGTGCTTATGGAACGCTGAAGAACCCACGATTCTCCGTCTTGCCTCACAACCCCGCGACCCGCAGCGCCAACCAGGCCGTCGCCCGGTCGTCGGCCTGGTCCATCGACAGGCCGGTGAGTTCCTCGACGCGCCTGATTCGCGCCACGAGCGTCTGCCGGTGCACGCCGAGCCGCTCTGCGCTGCGCCGGTGAGCGCCGTGCTCGGCCAGAAACACGCGCAGTGTTTGGGCAAGTTCACCGGGCTCTCCAGCGTCGTCAAACAGGGGCGAAAGCACACGCGCCAGCTGATCCCGCGGTGAACCGTTGAGTGCCCGCAGCACAAGGTCAACCGTGGGCAGGCGCGAGAAGCTGAGCACCCGCTGCCCCTCTTCGAGCGCCGTGTCGAGTGCCTGCCTGGCCTGCACCGCGCTGCGGTTCAGCTGTTCAGTCGGTGCAGGATCACCGAGCCCCAGGGCCACCAGCCCGCCCATGGATTCGAACGCCTGCACCCGTGAGGCGAGTTCCGCAGCCAGATCGTCGCGCACGAACCCTCGAATGCCGTCGGACTCCGCCGCGAAGATGTGCTCAGCTCCAAGCTCATCGAACCACCTGCGCAGCGCTCGTTCGAGGTCAACCGTGCGGGTGCGTGCACCAAGAGAGAAGCCGGTCAGGCTGCGTTCGTGAACACCCCAGCGGCGCAGCAGTGCCTGCGCCGAGTCGCCGCCGCCGATCAGGATCTCGTAGAGCGCCCCGCGACCCAGGCGCTCTGTGCGCGAGGGATCGTGGGTTCGCAGCAGCAGGTCGAATAGTGCCGCGGCCTGTGTCGCGAGGTCGCGGGATCGGCTGGTTGAGCTGGAGCGAGTCGCGATGACGAGGTAACCGGCCAGATCCCGATCCGATCCGACCTGATGCACCTGCAAGCCCTCGTGCCGCACACGAACGGGGCGGCCAAGTGCCACCGCGACGGCGTCAGAGATGTGCAACCGCCCGGCCCCTGCGCTCGCGATGAGCTGCCCCTGTGCGTCCAAGAGCACCGCCCAACCGTCGATTCGACGGGCAAGTTCGGCGATAACGGCGGTCACACCACCTCTACGGGCGACCTGAGTGAGCACGTTCATTCCGGCCGCGACGAGGCGATCGGAGGCGGCCCGATCCTCTGCGATGAGGGCAGCGAGTGTTGCGTGTAGTGCGACCTGATCGACCCTCGCGCCGAGTATCCCGGTCATGCGGTGCTCAGCTAATAATGCACGCAGTGCAGCGGAATTCTCGTGGCTCACAAAAACGGCGTTGACCAGGGGATCCTCGACCGAGTTTGTGTACTCAAGGCGGCGCTGCAGCTCGGTGGTCGATCCCGTCACGAGCGTCACGTAGTCGGGGTTTCCCACCACAACAAACGCTTCGATGTGAGCGACGCCGTCAATGCGCGTGCGGTCCGTGACACGATGCTGCAGACACTCGCCCCCGACCGCCCGAACGATGGCCTGCAGATCAAGTGACATGCAGTGAGTGTACCAGCTGGCGAACTTGGTTCTAAAAAATAGACATTTGGCACAGTGACAATGTGCGAATTTGCTACGTAACATCATCCTCGTCACCGCTCGTGGCGAGAACATGCCATGTGGCTCGCCACGAGTGGGTGCTCACGTAACAGCGCTCTGCCGCAGCGAGGTCTGTAGCAACGCACTCAGTAACAAAGGAGTTCCCATGAAAGCCGTGATCTTCCGCGATCCCGCAACCCGCGCCGAAATCGCCGACGTCACCCTCGCCGCCCCCAAGGCTGGTGAGGTGCGAGTGAAGATCGCGGCGGCGGGTGTCTGCCACTCCGATCTGCACGTCAAGCGCGGTGAGTGGGACGCCCCAGCGCCGATGGTGATGGGCCACGAGGGCTCGGGGGTTGTCACCGAACTCGGTGAGGGTGTCACCTCACTCGCGGTTGGCGATCACGTTGTGCTGAGCTGGGTGCCGCCGTGCGGGGAATGTCGCTACTGCCTGCAGGGACACGAAGCGCGTTGCCAGAAGGTGGCGACCGTGGTCGCGCCGAAGGGTGTGCTCTTCGACGGCACCTCGCGGCTGAGCCTGGGAGAGGAGCCACTGCACCACTACCTCGGCGTTTCCTCGTTTGCTGAAGAAACGATTGTGCCTGCATCCGGCGCCATCAAGGTTCGTGACGACGCTCCGCTCGACGTCATCGCCGTGGTTGGTTGCGCGGTCGCCACTGGTGTTGGTGCCGTGCTCAACACCGCCGCCGTCGAGCCCGGCGCGACAGTCGTTGTGATCGGTTGCGGCGGAGTCGGCCTCAACGTTGTGCAGGGTGCGAAGCTTGCGGGTGCCGAGCGCATCATCGCTGTCGATGTTGTCCCAGAGAAGACCACGATGGCGCTGCAGTTCGGCGCAACCGACCGCATCGACGCCTCTGAACGCGACGCGGTTGAGCAGCTCTTTGAGATCCTGCCAGACGGCGCCGACTATGTGTTTGACGCCATCGGGCGCACCTCAACCACCGAACAGGCCATTCAGATGCTCGGTCTCGGTGGTGCGGCTGTGATTGTGGGCCTGCCCCCGACCGGCGCCAAGGCCTCGTTTGAGCCGCTTGTGCTCGCCGAAGCGGATCAGCGGATCCTCGGCTCGAACTACGGTTCGGTGCGTCCCTCCATCGATATTCCGGCCCTGGTCGACCGTTACATGGACGGGCAGCTGATGCTTGATCCACTCATCTCGGGCCGCCGCCCGCTCGATGAGGCGGCCGAAGCGCTCGACGACCTTGAAGCTGGCGGCGTACTGCGCACGTTGCTGATTCCATAACAGACCCCACACTATTCACGTCACTCAAAGGAGAGATGTCATGACTCAAACAACCGAACGAAAGGTCGATGCCGGCCTGCGGGAAGGGGTGATGTCGGGCCCCGAACTCGCGGCCCAGGCCATCGCCAGCATCGCCCCCAGTGCCGTCATCGCCTTTACGGCGGCTGCGATCTTCCTCGGCGCAGGCAACGGCACCATGTCGGCCTTCTTGCTCGCCACGATCGTGATCCTCTGCGTGGGCTACATCGTGTCGATGTTTGCGCGCCAGCACGCCTCGGCGGGATCGCTTTACACCTACGTCGCAAAGGGCCTCGGCCCGACCGGCGCGTTTGCGGCCGGTGTTGCGCTGCTCATCGGTTCGTGGGGGATCGCGGCCGGCTCGCTCGGTGGAGCGGTTTCGTATGCCTCAGACCTGCTGCAGATCTTCGGGGTTCCGGCCACCGGAACCGTGTGGTTGATTGTGCTCGCCATTGTGATCGGTGGGCTCGCCACGTTCTTCACGATCCGCGGCATTCGCATCTCGGCCCGCATCTCGCTCGTGCTTGAGCTCGTCTCCGTGTTCATCATCATGGTGCTGCTCATCTGCTCGCTCGTGTGGCTCGGGCCTGACGCGTGGGATCCCTCGCAGTTCTCGTTCGAGGGTGTGCCGTTCCAGGGCGTCGCCGCAGGCATGGTGCTGGGCATCCTCGGGTTTGTCGGTTTCTCTTCTGCCGATGCGCTGGGTCGCGAAGCCCGCAACCCGCACACCGCGATCCCGCGCGCGATCATGTGGAGCGCCGTGGTTGTTGGTGTGCTCTACGTGTTCGCCGCCTACACGCAGATCGCGGTGCTCGGTGACGAACTGGGCGAGGTCGCGAGCCCGCTGCAGGCGATCAACGAGCGGATTGGCATGCCGGCGTGGTTCGCACCGATCCTGGTCTTTGGTGTTGCCGCCTCGTTCTTCGCGGTTGTTGTCGCTCCGCTGAACGTGGTTGGGCGCATCGTCTACGTCATGGGCAAGGAAGGCGTCGTGCCCGAGCGCTTCGGTCGCACCCACGAGACACACCTCACGCCGCACCGCGTGCTGCTCATTGCCGGGCCGGCGGCGATCCTGCTCGACGTTATTCTGCTACTCATGGGAACGCACCCCATGGACATCACCGTGTGGGTCGACACCTACGGCACCTACGGGTACATGGTCGCGTACGCACTCGTGGCGATTGCCGGGGTTGTGTACACGAGGCGCAAGGGCATGAAGAACACACTCGTGTGGATCTGCGCCGTTGTGGCGGTCGTCGCGATGGCGTACGTGTTTGTCGCCAACGTGTACCCCGTTCCAGCGTTTCCAATCAACGTGATTCCCTACCTCTTTGTTGCGACCATGCTGATCGCGTTTGCGCGATTCTGGTGGATCAAGGCGAATCGTCCCGAGGTTCTCAATAACGTCGGCAATACGCACACCGAGATGCTTGAGGGTGTGGGCTAGTCATTTTCTTGCACGACCCCATCGCGCCCGCTGGACTTCGGTCTGGCGGGCGCGTTTGCAAGCCGGATAGATCACCCACAATTCACCCTCAGATCACCTTTTTCCTCCTTCAAGTGCGAAGTGCGTCGGAGTAGAGTCGGGGGACCCAGTGGTAACCCGGTGGGTCGGAACGAGAGAACGGATGCGATCGATGTGCACACGAGTTGTATGGCCAGACGCTAACGGATCGGTGATTGTCGGACGAAACATGGACTTCCACATGGATCTCCTGACGAACCTCTGGAAGATGCCTCGAGGAATGAAGCGCACGGACGGCGCCAATGGCACCCTCACCTGGACTTCGAAGTACGGCAGTATCATCGCGACCGCGTTTGATCTCATCGCGACTGACGGAATGAACGAGGAAGGCTTCGCCGGACACATCCTGTGGCTCGTTGAGTCGGACTATGGCAAGCCAGATGCCAACGCCACTCAGCTGAGCCAGGCCGTCTGGCTGCAGTACTACCTTGACAACTTCGCTACCGTCGCCGAGGCCGTCGAATGGACAAAGAGCTCGCAGGTTGAGATTGCGCAGCTCTTCGATCCCACCGGCCATCTCGTCCCTACGCTCCACCTCGCCATCAACGATGCAACCGGGGACTCTGCGATCATCGAGTACGTCGAGGGTAAGCCCAAGGTCTACCACAGCCGCGACTATCAGGTCATGACCAACTCCCCGACGTTCGATAAGCAGCTCGAGCTCGTGAAGCAGGTCGAGGGCCTCGGTGGTGACAAACCACTCCCCGGGTCGACACTCGCGAGCGATCGCTTCGCGCGGGCCTCGTACTATGTCGCGCACCAGGTGCAGCCGAAGACGCAGATCGATGCGATGTCGGCCATGTTCAGCATTATCCGCAACGCTGCGCAGCCATTCCGCACCCCAGAACCGGGCAAGCCTGACGCGTCGCAAACGATCTGGCAGGTCGTGCTTGACCTCACCAATAAGCGCTACGCATTCGAGTCAACGACGCGGCCAAACATCGTCTGGGTCGACCTCGACAAAGTGAGCTTCAATGAGGGTACGAAGGTGCTCAAGCTCGACCTGGTGGGTCGGCTCGCTCTCGAGGGGGGTGTCACGGGTGACGCCAGTCACAAGTTCACCGACCCGGGGGAGCTGACCGAGGATCTCCTCGCTGTCGGCCTCGATGCGCTTGAGCTGGTGGCGCGGAAGCAGGATGAGTTCGCCAAGGTAAAGAAAGCCGTGCAAGAGCTGGTCGGTACGCACACGCCCGCGTAGAGACGGGCCACGCGGCTCTCTCACACAACCCATCGCGCCCGCTGGACTTCGGTCTAGCGGGCGCGTTTGTATTATGCTGAAAGTTCGTAATATGAATACATACTTACATTAGGAGAATCGATGAAGATTCAACACCTCTTGCCCGTCGCTGCCATCGTCGCAGCGCTTGCCTTGAGCGGTTGTGTTACGAACACTGAGGGCGAAGTTCAGGGAGGTACTGAACGCGTCAGTGTTGAGGTTGATAAAGCGGCGAGCGAGTTGGTGCCGGCCGACATCAAAAAGAGCGGCGAGATTGTGATCGGTACTCACACGCCATACCCGCCGAACGAGTACCGCGATGAAAAGAACAACTACGCGGGGTGGGCCGTGATCCTCACCGAGGCCGTCGTGTCGAAGCTGGGACTGAAGCCCGTGTGGCAAGAATCGTCGTTCGAGACGATCATCCCCAACATTCAAGAGGGCGCCATGGATATGGGATCGGCCTCGTTTACCGACAACAAGGAACGGCAGAAGGTCGTCGACTTTGTGAACTACTACGAGGCCGGTGTGCTCTGGGTGGCGCCCACGGGAGAGCCGGTCGACCCGAATGACGCATGCGGCCACGTGATTGCCGTCAAACAGGGTTCGTTCCAGCACCTCGACGAACTGCCGGCAAAGTCAAAGAAGTGCGAGTCAGAGGGTAAAAAGCCCATTGAAATGGTGCCGTTTGACGATCAAGCCCAGGTCACCAATGCGGTGCGACTGGGCAAGGCCGAGGCTTTCTCTGCCGATTCGCCCGTCTCCCTCGACGCGATCGCACAGAGCAACGACCAGCTTGAGCCGTCTGGCGAGGCGTTCGACATGACACCCTACGGTTTTGTGGTCGACAAGGGTTCACCCATGGGCGAGGCTCTGCAGAAGGCGCTGCAATCGCTCATCGACGACGGCACCTACACGAAGATCCTCAAAGACGCGGGTGTCGAAGCCGGCGGGGTGACAAAAGCGACGATCAACGCGGGGTAGTTACGCGTTCCAGAGATCGCGGTAGTAATTGAGCCGATCTCGGTCAGGATCGCAGCCGTACGTGCTCCAAAAAAGATCCTCGTTGTGGGTGGCGTAGTTCCACCCCAGCGACATCGTCGCTGCGGCGAGATCGGCCCAGCGATCCGCAAGACCCAGGCGGGCGAGGTCAACATGCGCAGCGAACTCGCCTGCGTTTCCAATCAGCGTGTTGGGGGCGCAGGCGTCGCCGTGGCACACCACGAGCTTGTCTATCGAGGGCGCCTGCTGGAGTGACTCCGGCACGTCGGCTCCCGTTGCGATGACCTCCGCGATCCTGGTCTCGACGCCCCAGTCAAACGGGCACGATGCTGTCGGCAGTGAGTGCAGGGCGCGAAGCCCCTCGGCAATCGTCCTCACGGCGTCATCGGGTCGGGCGAGCCACACCGAATCAACGGCAGAGCGGCCTGGAAGAGCTTGTGTGATCAGTAATTCGGAGCCGTCGTTCTCAATGAGATCAAGGACCTCGGGGGCAGGATGTCTGCCGCGAAGCCACTCGAGCCGTTCTGCCTCGGCTGCCAGCGACTCACCGGATCCCGCCGGGTTCCACTTGATGAACCGAGGCTGCCCACTCTCAACTCGCCCAGTGAGCCCGCCGGCCCTGTTGAGCCACACCAGAGTGACCGGAGCGCCCGCCGCATCCAGCATTGCCTGCGGCACAGGGTGGCCGGGGGCAGGGGCACTCGCGAGGCTCATGGCAGGAGCGTATCATCGCGGTTTATACGTAACAAAAGCTGGCGATTCCGCGAGGGCAACGCTAGCCTTCATATATGAGTAATGGTGCTGATACGAAACGTAATAGAGGAATCTTGACCCCCGAGCAGCTGCGGCAGTGGGACGAGGAGCTTGCGTCGGATCCCGCCGCGCGTCTGGCAATGAACGCCGTGACGCGCACCGCGATCGACGAGGTGGCGCTCGACCGCGAGCGTTTGCTGAACGTGCCGCTCAGCATGTCACACCGCCTCGACAATTGGGAGGCGTCAGACCAGAAGCGTTCTGGGCGCTGCTGGCTGTTCGCTGCGCTCAACCTGCTGCGCTCCGACGCCCGCAAGAAGCTCAACGTGAAGAACTTCGAGTTCAGCCAGAACCACGCGATGTACTGGGACAAGATCGAACGGGCGAACTACTTTCTCGAAGACATGATTGGCCTGGCCGAAACTGCGCCCGATGATCGTGTCACCATGTTTTTGCTCGGCAACGTGCTCGACGACGGTGGCCAGTGGAACATGGAGGTTGCCGTCTTCGAGAAGCACGGTGTTGTGCCGAAGGCGCTGATGCCCGAGACTGAGTCCTCCTCGAACACCTCCCGCATGAACGACTCGCTGCGCACGCTGCTGCGTAAAGGCGCCCGCCTGCTGCGCGAGGCCGTCGCGGCCGGGCAAACCGAAGCCGAAGTGACCGCGCTGAAGCAGTCGATCCTGCGCGACGCCCACCGCGTGCTCACGATCCACCTCGGAGTGCCACCGCAGAACTTCGAGTGGCGCTGGAACGACGACGACACCTTCCACGAGGGCGGCAACTTCACGCCGCAGAGTTTCTTGGCAGAGTTCACCGACATCACACTCAGCGACTACGTCTGCCTCATCGACGATCCCCGCGCGGAGCACCCCAAGGGCCGCGGTTACACCGTTGCGCACCTCGGCAACGTGGTGGGTGGGGATCCCGTGCTCTACCTCAACACCGACACTGACACGATGAAGCGTCTCGCGGCCGAGACGATCGTCGCGGGGGAGCCCGTTTGGTTTGGCTGCGACGTGGATCCGCAGATGGAATCGAAGCAGGGCGTGTGGTCTGCGAACCTCATCGACTACTCCGCTGTCTACGGCGTCGACCTCGCCACCACAAAGGAAGATCGTGTGCGCTACGGCGACTCGGCGATGACCCACGCCATGCTCTTCACCGGCGTTGACCTTGTCGACAGCACACCCCGCCGCTGGCGCGTCGAGAACAGTTGGGGCATCGAGAAGTTCGACAAGGGATTCTGCACGATGGACGACTCATGGTTCGACGAGTACGTGTTCGAGGTTGTCGTCCACAAGGATCGCCTGCCCGCCGAGCTGCGCGAGGCGCTGACGGCGACTCCCACGGCGCTCGATCCGTGGGACCCGATGGGGGCGCTGGCCTAGAGCGACTCGCGTATCAGGGATCCGATGTCGCGCATCGAGGCGAGCACCCCGTCGCGGGCATCGGATCCCGAACGCCAGTTTGCGATAGCGGCGTAGGCGATGCGGCGGTCGCGCGACATCACGAGCCCCATATCGGCCCGCACAGTCGAGATGGTGCCGGTTTTGTTCCACAGCCACACGTCGCGGTCGTACTCGTAGTGGGCGAGCGGATCGAGCCCAAACGCCGAGGCCACCATCGACAGATCCATGCCCGCGCCGAGCCAGCGCTGCAGCGTATCGCTTGAGGTGGGGGAGAGATCCTCACCCCGCACCGTGCGAGCCACAAACCGCACCAACTCGGACGCGTTTGCGCGGGAGAGTGTGGTCGGCGAGCCGACCGGGTGCGGCCAGCGCACGATGTCGTCGAGCGACGAGTGCGCGTAGCCCAGCGCGCGGGTGTGCGCCTGCACTACTGGCAATCCGATCACCCGGCAGAGCGTGTTGGTGGCGGCATTGTCGCTGACCGCGCCGATCAGCGCGGCAACGTCGTAGAGCGAGAGGGCGTCGGCCTGCAGCAGGTACCAGAGCCCCGAGTTGTCCATCCACTCGACGGGCCGCCGCGTGACACGCTCTTCGAGGGAGCGTGTGCCTGCGTCGGCCTCAGTGAGCAGCCGGTGTAGCAGAAAGACCTTGCCGATGCTGGCGGTGTTCAGCACACGCTCGGGTTCGACACGAAGCAGTTCCTCGCCCGAGTCGATGTCGAGGGCGAGCACCGACCACTGTGTTTCGTGGTCGGAGAACAGGTCAACGCTCACGCGGCCGCATCCTCGCGAGCACGACCGGTCACCGCGAAGCGAATTTGCTCGCCAATCTCACGCATGGTGTCAATCACAGGCACACGCAGATCGGTGTCGAGGCCCTTCCAGTTTGCGGCGACCGCGTAGGCGACCGATCCGCGCGGCCCCGAAACAAAGCCGATGTCGACCCGTGCGAAGTCGGTGCTGCCGGTTTTGTTGCGAAGCTGCACACCCTGATAATCGGGGCCGAGGTGCGCGAGGGAATCGACGGAGAACGCGTCCGCGACGAGGGTGGTGTCGGCGTTCGAGCCGAGCCACTCGAGTACGCGGGCGCTCACCGCTGCGGAGACCACGTCTCCTGCCGCGAGCCGTCGCATGACATCGGCGAGTTCGCGGGCGGTTCCGTAGGAGGGTGTCCACGGCAACTCGGGTGTGCGCTCGTCGCGCAGGTAGTCGTGCAGCGCGGTGTCGCGGTACCCGAGATCGGGTGCCACCTGACGAACGGTCTCCAGACCGCACAGGTGGATCAGTGCGTTTGTCGCGAGGTTGTCACTGAACGCGCCAACGAGCAGCGCCATGTCAGCAACACACAGGTCTTTGTCGCGCATCAGGTACAGCAGTCCAGAGTCTGCGACCCCGTACTCGTCAGGTACGGCGACTCGCTGGTCAAGGCTCAGCGTTCCCGCTTCGATTCGCCGCGCGACCTCGACAAGCAGAAACACCTTGCCGATGCTCGCCGTCTCGCACTGCGTGTCCGGTTCGTACTCGAGCAGCGGATCCCCACTCGTTCCGTGCACTACTCGGATACTCCACTTTGCGCGAGGATCGAGGGGCGGCAGCACCATCTCGGGAGTCACGCGTGGCCCCCTGCGACGGTGAGCCGCGGGCTATCGCCGCTCGCGTCGAGTCTGCCATCCACGTTCAACGGAACGGTGAGTGCCTCGGGATCGTGACCGAACCCCTGCTCCCACAACACCGGGATGCCTCGGTCGCCCAGGTACTCGTGCATGAGGTCACGGATCTCGTCTGACTCGCCGCACTCGTACCAGGAGCCGAGCACGATGCCCTCGGCCGCAGCGAGGCGCCCAGCGCGCTCCAGCTGAATCAGCAGGTTGTCGAGTCTGTAGACCTCCTCGCTGATGTCCTCCAGAAACAGGATTCCGGGCGCCTTTTCCGGTGTGAGAAGTGCGCCGATCCCTGCCCCGAGCAGACTGAGATTGCCTCCGGTGAAGCGAGCCTCCGCAACACCCGGCGCGAGAATCTCGGTCTTTGGGCCGATGATTTCGCGGCCGCCCCAGGGTTCGAACAGCCAGCGGTGCACGTCTTCGCGAACAAACTCAGAGTTGCGAAACACATCCGTGCCAGCCATCGGGCAGAAGAGGCCGGCTACATCGAGGTGCGCGCTGAACGCCTCGTGCAGCGCTGTGACGTCCGAAGAACCGGTGAGTAACTTCGGTCGCCCGTCGCGCCGCGTAGCTCCGGCCGCCATGTCGTCCCAGTTGATGCCGTCGAGCAGCCGCATGGCGCCGTAACCGCCGCGCAGGCAGACCACGGCGTCGATATTGGGATCGCACCAGGCGTTCACCAGGTCGGCCCTGCGGTTGGCGTCGGTGCCCGCGAGGTGCCGCGAGCGCGGGTGCCGGTCGAGCACGTGCTCGCCGACAACCACGTTGAGTCCCCACGCTTCGTGGTACTTGACCGTGCGGTTGAGGCTCGTTCGGGTGCTGGGGCCCGAGGCGCCGATGATGGCGACCGTGTCGCCCGCTTGAAGCGGAGCGGACTCGAGGTAGGCGTGGCGGTCTAGGGTCATGACACCTTCTCCAAAACGCTGGGGCAGCGGCGAGTAGTTCGCGAGTGTACGGGTGCTTCGGGCTCAGCAGCACCTCTTCCGTGGTGCCCTGCTCCACGATTTCGCCGTGATACATCACCGCAACACGGTCCGCGATGTTCCACGCGAGACCGAGGTCGTGGGTGATGACGAGCGCGGAGAGCCCGAGTCGCTTCTTGAGTGAGAGCAGCAGGCCGAGAATCTCGCCGCGCACCGAAGCGTCAAGCGACGCCACGGGTTCGTCGGCGATGAGCATCTCGGGGTGCAGCGCGAGCGCACCGGCGATGACCACACGCTGCCGCTGCCCACCCGAGAGCTCTTGCGGGATCGCCCCAAAGTACTGTTCGGGTGGCGATAACTCCGCATCAACGAGGCTCTGCGCGACGCGTGCCTTTTCGTCGGTGGTCAGGCCCTGAACTCGCAGACCCTCTGCCACCGACTCGTAGACGCTGAGCTTCGGGTTGAGCGCGGCAGAGGGATCCTGCAGCACGAGCTGCACACTGCGGCGGAAGAGCTTCAGCGCCTTCCCCTTCTCGGGCAGGGGTTTGCCCAGGAAGCGAATGTCGCTGCCCTGGTCTGTCGGTTGCAGGCCCATGAGCGCGCGGGCGAGCGTGGTCTTGCCCGATCCTGACTGACCAACGAGCACCACAATCTCACCGCGGTGCACCTCAAGATCAACGTCGCGCACCGCGTGATGGCCGCCCGAACCGTGGTAGGTGACGTTCACGCCCTTGGCAGAGAGCAGCACCTCGTCGCTGGGTTTCGATTCGCCCGGTTCCTCTGCCCCGGCACCGTGTCGAGTGACCGGCCGCAAGCGCGAGGCGGGATCACCGATCGTCGGGAACGCGTCCGCGAGTTTGCGGGTGTACGGCTCGTTGGGCTCCGTACAGATCATGCGCGCCTCGCCCACCTCAACGAGCTCACCGTTGCGCATGACCGCGATGCGGTCGCAGGCGGTGGCGAGCACCGAGAGATCGTGGCTGATCATGAGCAGCGAGATGCCGCGCTCGGCAACGAGCCGCGAGATCATATCGAGGATCTGCTTCTGCACGATCACGTCGAGCGCCGTCGTTGGCTCGTCGGCGATGATGATCTCGGGTTCGCAGGCGAGCGCCATCGCGATCATGATGCGCTGTTTTTGGCCGCCCGAGAGCTCGTGCGGGTACGACTTCATCTTCTGCGTTGGCAGATCGACGATCTCGAGGAGCTCGCGCACCCGGGACTCGCGCGCCTGCGAGGTGCGCCAACGGTCGGTGACGTGGGTCTCGAGAGCCTCAAGAATCTGATCGCCAACGGTGTGCACCGGGTTGAGCGAGTGCATGGCGCCCTGGAACACGATGGAGGCCTGCGCCCAGCGCACGGCGCGCAGTTCGCCAAAGTTGAGCTTGGCCACGTCGGTGTCGCCGATGAGCACACGACCGTCGAGGCGCGCATTCTTTGGCAGCAGGCGCAGCGCGCTCATCGCGAGCGTTGACTTGCCCGACCCAGATTCGCCCGCGATCCCGAGTGTGCCACCAGCGGGCAACTCAAGCGACACCGACTTTACTGCGGAAACCTCACCGCGGCCGTTCTCGCCGGAGGTGCGATAGGTGATCGAAACGTCTTCAAATGTGAGCTTCGGCATGGCTTAGCGGCTCCTCAGCGTTGGGTTGACGATGTTCTCGACCGCGCGCCCCATGAGGGTAAACGCGAGCACAACCAGCACAATGGCGATACCGGGGGTCAGCACGTACCACCAGTAGCCGCTTGTTGCAGCTGAGACATCCATCGAGTTTTTCAGGATCGAGCCCCACGACTGCACGGTGGGATCGCCGAGTCCCAGGAATGACAGCGTTGACTCTGCGATGATTGCGGAACCCACGGTCAGCGTCGTGTTTGCCAGAACCAGCGGCAGCACACCGGGCAGGAGGTGCTTCACGATGATGTGCCAGTGGCCCGCGCCCAGTGCCCGGGATCGCTCGATGTAATCTCGGGACTCGACCGTAAGGGTCTGCGAGCGCACCACACGCGCGGTGCCCGCCCACGAGGTGAGGCCAATCGCGATGATGATGGTGAGCACACCCCGGCTCAGCACGGAAGAAAGCACAATCGCGAGGATCAGTGCGGGCAGCACGAGGAAGAAGTCGATGCCGCGCATCAGCACGCTCCCAGTGAAGCCGGTGAAGTGACCGGCGGCGATGCCCACGAGTGTGCCGATGAGCATTGACATCGCGGTAGCTGCGAGGCCAACCAGCAGCGAGACGCGAGCGCCCCACACCATGCGCACCCAGAGCTCGCGCCCCTGGTGGTCGGTGCCGAGCAGGTGCTCCCACGACGGGGGAGCGAAGCGCTCCTGGTCAACAAGCTTCGTGACATCGAGCATCTGCACGGGTGCGATGACTGGTGCGAGAATGGCGATGAGCGCCACGAGCACAAGGAAGCCGAGGCCAATCATGCCGGCGCGGTGGTGCCGAAATTGCCGCCAGAAGTTGAGGAGCGCATCTCGGCGCCTGGCCCAGGTGATCTGCCGTGGGGAGCGCTGTCGCGAGGAGCGCTGCTGAGGTGACCCCTCGGGGGCGGAGGGTTCTGGTTTAGTGGCGATGATGGTCATGCTCGCCTCACTCTCGGGTCAAGCTGACGGTAAATGAGATCAGCAATGAAATTCATGGCGATGATGATGGTTGAGAACACAACAAAGGTGCCCTGCAGCAGTGGCAGGTCGGGGCCGGTTATGGCCTCAAACGTGAGCTTGCCAAGGCCGGGCCACGAGAAGACGGTCTCAACGGTCACCGCCCCGGCAATGAGGCCACCTAAATGCATGAAGATGAGGGTCACCGTTGGCAGCATGGCGTTGGGCACCGCGTGGCGGCGACGAACCTGCACGTCACGCAGGCCCTTTGCGCGTGCGGTCGTGAGGTAGTCGGCGCTCATCTCTTCCACGAGCGAGCTGCGCATCACCATCAGGTACTGCGCGTAAACCACCGCGACCATCGTGATGACCGGCAGCACCATGTGCGATGCGATGTCGATGCTCGCACCCAAAAAGTCGGTTGGCGGGTTTGGGGATCGCATGCCGCCGGTTGGGAACCAGTGCAGGGTGCCACCAAACACCATGAGCAGGATCAGACCGAGCCAGAACGTCGGAACCGACCACAGCACGAGTGAGCTTGACGAGACGAACTTGTCGAAGCGCGAGCCGTGCTTCCACGCGGCCTTCTGGCCAAGCCAGAGACCAAGTACAATCGCGAGGATCGCGGCGGTGCCGGTGAGCAGAATCGTTGGCCAGAAGTATTGAGCAATGAGGCTCGAGACCGAGGTCTTGTAGACGTAGCTCTCACCAAAGTTGAGAGTGAACACGTTGACGAGGTAGTCGATGAACTGCTGCCAGAGCGGTTTGTTCAGACCAAACTGCTCGCGCAGCATGTCCATCTGTTCCGGTGACATCGAACGCTGTTTTGCGATCGACGCGACGGGATCACCCGGCAAGATTTTGAACGCGAAGAACCCGAGGACGATAACCATTCCCAGGCTGATTGCTGCTCCGCCCAGCTTCGAAAACAGGTAGCGGATCGCAGATGTGTCGCGGGTGTGCTCTTCTGCGTGAGCGCTGGTGGCTATGGCCGTTGTGGAGGGCGGCACTGAGTTTGACATGTGAGGGCTCCTGAAAGAGTGGTGGCGGAGGGGCCGCAGCTTGTCTGCCGCGACCCCACCGCTGAATTACTCGACGTCTGCGCTGTTCTTGCGACGGACGAGGTAGAAGATGACACCGCCGATGACGACGACGAGAACGACTCCGCCGGCGATCAGAAGCCCGGTGGTGGCGCCCTGACCGGAGGTCGAGGAGCTGCCCTCAACCGGAGCAACCGTCAAGAAGCCCCAGTAGCCAGCCTGGTTTGCGATGATGCCGCCGTCCTTTGGCTGCGTCGTGAACCCATCGAAACGGTCGGAGCGGTAGGCCTCAAGCCCGTTCTTGTACCAGGTCGCAATCTGCACCGTGTCGGTGTAGTTCATCGCGAGCATGTCGTGCACAATCTTCTGGCGCTTGCCCTCGTCGAGCTCGGAACGCTGCTCCTTGTAGAGCTTGTCGAACTCGGGATTGCAGTAGCCGTCCTGCGTGGTGCCGCCGGTGCCGTCTTCGTTGGTCGGCAGGTTCATGCAGGTGTTGATGCCGAGCTGGTAATCGGGATCGGGGTTCACGGACCAGCCGGTAAACATCATGTCGAAGTCGGCCTTCATCGATCGCGTGCTTGAGGTGTCGCTGTCGGTGGACTCGACGTTCAGCTTGATGCCAATGTCTTTCATCCACGGCACGAGGAACTCTGCGGTGGCCTGCTCGACCGGTTCGGTCGCGGTGACGAGGAAGTTAATCTCGAGCTTCTTGCCGTCCTTTTCCCGGATGCCGTCGGAACCGACAACCCAGCCGGCCTTGTCGAGCTTTGCCTTGGCGGCTGCGGGATCGAACTTCACGATTGCCGGATCATCGTCGGAAAGGTGCCACTTTGGGAACGATGACGGAATGAAGCTGGTTGCGCTGACGCCCTGCCCATCCAACACCTTGTCGAGCAGCGTTTTGGTGTCGGTGCCGAGGCGGATGGCCTGGCGAACTTCGACGTCGCGCAGTGCCGGATTGCCGGTGCCGTACTCCTTGCCATCACGAGTCTTGTAGCCGGGGTTGATGGTGAGGGAAGCGTAGCGGCGGCCAAGACCCGAGTGTGTTGTGATGCCGTCGACACCCTCGAGTGCCTTGAACTGAGTCGGTTCGAGATCGGAGACGAAGTCGACGTCGCCCGCCTTGAGCGCCTGCACCTTCGCGTCAGAGCTCGTGTAATAGACGTACTGCAGCTTGTCGACCTTGGGGGCGCCGCGCCAGAAGTTGGGGTTGGCCTTCAGTGTGATCGACTCGTTTGCCTTGTAGCTCTCAAGCAGGAATGATCCTGAGCCAACTACATCGGAATCGTTCATAAACTCTGCGGGCTTATCGATCTTCTCCCAGACGTGCTTTGGCACGATCGGGATCTCGGAACCCGGGTTGGGGGCCTGGGGCTCCTTCATGTTGATAACGACGGTCAAGTCGTCGGGGGCCTCAACGGAGGCGAAGTTTGTGACGAGGTTGCCGTTTGCGGTGCCGAGCTCGGGCACGTTCATCATCTGCTCGTAGGTGTACTTGACGTCGGCCGAGGTGATGGGCTTGCCGTCCGACCACTTCATGTCTTTGTGGAGGGTGTAGACCCACTTCTTGCCGCCGTCTTCGGTGGACCATTTTTCGGCGAGGCCCTCGGTGGGGGAGCCGTCTTCCGCGCTGTTCTGCACGAGCGACTCGTACATGTAGCGGATCGTGTTTGTGGGGAGGAGGTAGATCGAAATGAACGGGTTGAAGGAGTCGACAAACCCGGAGGTCGCGATACGGAACGTTGAGGCGTCCGCGTCTGATGTTGTTTCAGCCTGAACCACGGGCGAGGCGAAGGCCGTTGCTGGTGCGACTGCCAGGGCCCCGCATGCGATTGCTGCACCAGCGGCGAGCAAGCGGAGCCGTTTTTTCTTTAGAGGAGTGTGCATTCGTTGCATCCCTTCGGTTTCGACCGCATTCGACATTGATGTGGGGCCGGTGGACACCATGCAACCCTAAAAATTCGAAATGGTCAAGTTATTTGAGTCGTATCTTGTTGGTTTGATGAAGTTGTTGCGGGTATGGGTATTGGTCTTATCTTGTGAAGAGCAGGTGCGAGAAATTGTTTAAAAAGCTGGGTTGTCTAACAAAATGGCCACAAAGAAACATGTGCGATTGATTTCGAGTTGGCCTGTATGTTGCGCGAAATAATGTGCATGATGCGTTACGTATGATGCTTCATGTGTTTGCTTTTATGTTTCGTATAAAAACACCGACCGTCAGTATTCGGTCAGAGGGGAGCGCAGCACCTCCGTGAGCAGTTTGATTCGCTGGGGCAAAGACTCCGTGACAATGTGCTCGTTGAGTGCGTGGGCGCCGCCGCCGAGCGGGCCAAAGCCGTCAACGGTGGGGACTCCGAGACTGCCAATGAGATTTGTGTCGCCAGCGCCCGCGGCCGGGCGCCCTTCGACTGTCTGCCCGATCCTCTCGCCAGCCGTGTGGATGGCGCCAAGGAGCGCTTGATCTTCTAGAGAAGCGCTCCACGCCGGTCGACTACTCAGGGTTTCGACCTCGATGCGTGTGTGTGCTCGAATGGTCGGGAGGGTTCTGATGGCTGTCAGCACCTGGGCTTCCGTGGCGGCGTCGACAAACCTGAGCCCGATCTCAGCGCGCGCCTCCTCCGGAACGACGTTTGCGAGGCGGCCCCCCTGTATCGTGCCGACGTTGCAGAGCACTGGAGTATCGAGCGTGGGGTCTGCGGTGAGCGCGCGGATCGCGAGTAGCTGGTCAACTAGTTCATCGATGGCCGAAGCCCCGAGCTCCGGGTTGAGCGCGGCGTGTGCGGATCGCCCGAACACTCGCAGCATCAGTCGTGTGCTCCCGCGTCTTCCCACCTTGAGTGCCCCGTCGGGGTGGGGCGACTCAAAGCCGATTGCCGCCCGTGCGTCGGCGACGTGCTCTCGAATAAAGTGCTGCGAGGTGGGGGAGCCCACCTCCTCATCGCAGGTGAGAATGATTCTGACGGGGTGTTTGGGCCTGCCGCCGACGTGTTCGAGTGCCGCACACATGACGGCGATCCCGCTCTTCATGTCGTAGATCCCGGGGCCCGTGATGGTGCCCTCACCCACGTGCCACGGGATCTGGGAATCCAGGGTTCCCACCGGCCAGACCGTGTCGGTGTGCCCAACGAGCAGAAGGGGGCGGCCCTCGCCCGGAAAATCGGCGACCAGGTTGGTGCCCGCCTCGGTTTCCAGGAGTCGCACTGAGCCTCCGATGCGACGGAGGCGTTCGGCGATGGGGGCCGTGACCTGAGCGCTGCGCTCCCGGTCGTAAGAGGGCGACTCGATCTCTACGAGGGTTCGGAGAAACTCGAACTCGGAAGTAACTGCGGCCACCATTGCCTGCATTGTGCTCATGGTTATGAAACGTATCTTAGGCTTGCTTGTGGTGCAACTCCCTTATAGCATCGACATATTCACTGAAGAATCTGGATGTATAGGAAACGTATGTTGTTACCAGCAGTAGCCAATTTCGCATCTGAAGCATCGGCTGTGGGTGACTCTGCGGGTGCTCTTGTGAGTCGCGAACTGCGCGGTCACGAGGAGTTTCGAGCTGCTGCGGAGCTGTACGTCAGAGTATTCCAGTACCGCGCTCCCGAGTTCGCCCTGAATCCAAATCTCTTGAGCGCGATTGCCCAAAACGGCGGGTCAGCCGTGGGTGTCTTCACCCCGCGGGACGAGATGATCGGCTTCGCATACGGCTTTGCCGGGCGAGACGCGCATCAGAACGACTTTCATTATTCGCAGGCCGCGACCGTAGATCCCCGTTTCCAGGGAAAGGGTGTGGGGCGCCTGCTCAAACTTCAGCAGGCTCGAGTTGCTGAGCGGTGGGGCCATCAGACAATGCGCTGGACGTTCGACCCGACGCTGGCCCGAAATGCTCACTTTAATTTTGACTCGCTCGGTGCAGTGGGCATCGATTTTCTGCCGAGCTATTACTCGCGGCCGGGTTCTGACCGCATTCTTGTTGAGTGGACGCTCGCCGGGCGCCAGACACTGCGTGTGCCCGCGCAGGCACCGGGAGCACACGTTGCGCCCTCCCTCGGAGCAGCTGATTGGGGATTTGTTCGCGAGGACGGCGAGGCTCAGTGGATCGCCTTTCCCGCTGTTCCCGTGCAGAATGAGGCTGAGGCTGCCCGCGTGAGTGAACGGCTGGCAAAGGCGCTTCAGCAGGCATTTTTATCGGGTCGAGTGCTGATCCGATGCGCTCGACTCAACGACGATACCGCAGCGTACCTCGCTGTGCCAGGAACACGGGAGGAAACCGTATGACTGAAAAAACACCCGGCGCAGGTGCAGCCGCCCCGGGCAAGGTAGGCCGATCGCTCAGCTCCCCGGGGGATCGGTTCGGGGAGCAGTTTCGCGCGAATCTCTCGGCTGAGAATATTCAGTCGCGGGTCATCGAAAGCGAGCTGCGATCGCTCAAACTCACGCTTGAAGAACTGGCGGCGACCGGAGAAGTGCCGCGAGCCGCCGCGCTCATACTGGGGGCTCGACGCCGCTACATCGGCGGAGAGGGAAAGGGTGCGGCGTACGCGCAGCTCCTCAACGCTGACCTGTCGGCGACGCTGTCGAACGTGTTTGTGATTGACAATAGAGGCCTCACCCCCCTCACCGTGCTGACCGATGTGCGCGCGAGTGATGTGCTCGTGGTCTTTTCAATGAGGCGCTATCGCAAAGAAACCGTGCGTCTCGGCCGCCTCTTTCACGAGGCAGGCGGGCAGCTTGTGGTGATCACCGATAGCGACGACGCTCCGCTTGCAGGTCTCGCGAGCGCACTGATCCGCGTGCACACCGAGTCGGCATCCTACGCCGACTCGCCAACCGCAGTCGCAGCTGTCTGCCACCTGCTCAGCACACTCACGACGGCAAGCGCAAAGGGTGCGCGCCGCCGACTCGCTGATCGTGACCGCTACGCAGCTGATCTCGCGCTGTACCTGCCCGAAGACGACCAGGAGGGTAAATAAATGCGAATTGAACGAGTCCGGCTGCTGAAGCTCCGAATTCCGCTGCTGCACAGCTTCGAGACCAGTTCCCACCGGAAATCGGGCATCGAACACATTCTTGTTGAGTTCAGTGACGCCGACGGAACGATCGGGTGGGGTGAGATCGCCTCTCCCAACGATCCATTCTTCTGTTCCGAAACGACCGAGACTACCTGGTTTGTCGCTGAGCGCTACCTTGTGCCCCTCGTTCTTGGAGTCGAGTGGGATCACCCCGAGCAGCTCGAGGCCGCCTGGTCGAAGGTGCGCGGGCACGAGTTTGCGAAGGCGGGCTTTTCGGGGGCCGCCTGGGATCTCGTTGCGAAGCGCGACGGTGTTTCGCTGTCGAAGGCGCTCGGGGGCACACGCAGCGAGGTTGTTGCCGGGGTGTCGCTCGGGATCGAAAAAACGATCGATGAACTGCTCGCCCAGGTTCAGGCGCAGTTGGACGCGGGATACGGTCGGGTGAAGCTCAAGATCGCGCCCGGGTGGGACGTCGATGTCATCACCGCCGTGCGTTCTGCTTTTCCCGATGTTGATCTCCACGTTGACGCAAACGCGGCGTACCCGAGCACGGAGCAATCATTCCAGACCTTCCAAGCGCTTGATGCGTTTGGTCTCACCATGTTTGAACAGCCCTTTGCGATGCGTGACTTTCTTGCGCATGCGGAACTGCAGCAGCGGGTGGAGACACCAATCTGCCTTGATGAGTCGATTGTGACCATCGAAGATATTGAAACGATGCTTCGGCTCGATGCGGGGCGCGTTGTGAACATCAAAGTGTCGCGTATGGCTGGGCTCACCCAGGCGCGACGGGCGCACGACGTCACCGCTAACGCCGGGATACCCGTGTGGTGCGGAGGCATGCACGAATTTGGGATCGGGCGCTCGGCCAACCTCGCCATCTCCTCCCTGCCTAACTTTCTGTTTCCATCTGACGTGTCTGGTTCCGACAAGTATTTTGCTCGCGACATCGTGGAGCCTCCCATCCGAGCGAGCGAGGGGGTTGTGCCCGTGCCAACGAATCCAGGGATCGGCCTCACCGTTGACAGCGAGTGGATGCTCGAAAACGCTGGCTGGGTGTTCGACTCGGCGGATGCAGCCGAAACAAAGAACGCGGCACTGCTGATCGGAGTGGCCTCATGACCCGCTATCCCGTTATCGATGGCCACAACGACCTCGCCTGGGCCTGCCGAGAGACGCGCGATTACGCGGTCGCAGGTCTTGACGGTGCGGTACCAACACTCCATACCGACCTGCCGCGCCTCCGCGCAGGCAACGTCGCGGGCCAGTTCTGGTCGGTGTGGGTGGATCCGGTGCTTGAGGGCGCCGAGCAGGTTGTTGCGACGCTCGAACAGATCGACTTCGTGCAGCGCTTCGTCAATGCCTACCCCGACCAGCTGCGGCTGGTGAACACGGCTGCCGAGGCGCGGGAGGCGATGTCAAGCCGACGGATCGCGTCTTTGATCGGTGTCGAAGGCGGTGCGCAGCTTGGTGGATCGCTCGCCACGCTTCGCCAGTACGCTCGTCTCGGTGCGAGGTACCTCACACTCACGTGGTCCCGCACAATCGACTGGGCGGACTCCGCGACCGATACCGCTCAGCACGAGGGCCTCACGGATTTCGGGCGAGGTGTGGTTCGCGAGATGAACCGCATCGGCATGCTCGTCGATCTTGCTCACGTTGCTCCCGCAACCATGCGCGACGCGCTTGAGGTCAGCGAGCGCCCCGTCATGGTGAGTCACTCTGCGGCCTGGGCGCTGTGCAAACACAATCGAAACGTTCCCGATGACGTGTTGACCAGCATTGGTGAGCGCGACGGAGTCGTGATGGTTGCCTTTGTTCCCTCGTTCCTCTCTGAAGAACGCCGACTGTGGGTGGAGGCGGGCCAAGAGGGCGCCGCACCGCCCGTCGGCATCTCTGATCTCGCCGACCACATTGACCACGTGCGTGAGGTCGCTGGCGTGCACGCCGTGGGTCTCGGCGCCGATTACGACGGAACCGACGCGATGCCGGTTGGTCTCGAAGACGTTTCGGGGTACCCGCGACTCTTTGCGGAGCTTGAACGCCGTGGCTGGAACGAGAGCGAACTTCTCGGGCTGGGCCGCGACAACGTGTTGCGGGTCCTCGAAGCTTCTGACGGCGACTATCGAGACTTCATTGCCGGTAACGCGGGTGATCCTGAACCTCTCGTGATTGCGCCCGCGATCGACACAACAACTTTGAAAGAAGGATGACCGTGGTAACTGCACCCCGAGTGCTCGTTGTAGTGAACTCTCCGGGATCGGGGCCGCGGCGCCTCGCTACCTGGTTGACGGAAGCCGGCATCGAGATTGTCACGGAGGTGGGCAAAGACGGGCTCTCTGAAACCCTCAGCGGTGTGCACGGCCTCGTGCTTCTTGGTGGTGGCCTCATGCCCGACGACTACGAACAGGCGCCGTGGTTGCACACCGAGCGAAAACTGGTTGACGAGGCTATCGCTCGGGATCTGCCAACCCTCGGCATTTGCCTGGGCGCGCAGGTGATCGCCGACGTAGCCGGGGGAGAAGTGCGCGCCAACTTCGGGCCAAAGGAGCGCGGCAGCACCATGATCTACACAAACGCTGCGGGCGCGAGTGATCCGCTGCTCCGCTCGCTTGGCAGTGGCGCGCCGATGATCGAGAATCACCAAGACATGATCACGCGTCTGCCCGAGACCGCGACCCTGCTGGCCTCGAGCGACGCCATCGAGAACCAGGCGTTTGTTATTGGCGAGCACGTGCGAGGGGTGCAGTACCACCCGGAGGCTGCCGCGGCGGATCTCGCGAACTGGGACGACGCAGCACTGAGCGAGGAGGGCTACGATCCCGCCCAGCTCGCCGCGCTCGCACAGGCAAACGACGCCGCCAACACCGCTGCCAGCCGCGAGATGATCGACGCGTTTGCTCGCGAGGTACACGAGTGGGCTCGGAGCCAAGCGTGACGGCGACCCAGCTCGATCGAACGATTGCCCCTCAGCTGGCCGAGTCTGCTCTTCTTGCGGCCTTCGAAGCGCACAATCTGCGTTCTTCTCCAGCTGCGCTCGCCGCCGTGTTCGACGAGAGCGGCGTCATCGCCTGGAAGGCTTCGGGATCACCACGAAACGACGGTGTGCCAACCTCGCGCGACACGGTTTTTCGAATCGCCTCGATGTCGAAGAGTTTTCTCGCCGCGGCGCTGCTCGCGCTTCGTGATGAGGGGGCGTTGGATCTCGATCGCGCCGTGACCGATTACGTCCCGGGAATCCGATGTGTGCTGAACGGAAACGAGGAATCGGTTTCGCTTAGGCAGCTCATCACCAACTGCTCGGGGCTTGCCGAAGACAATGCCTGGGGCGACCGTATGCTCGGCGCGCGTCGGGAAGACATCGCTGCGCTCGCCGCCGAAGGACTGCTGCTGACGGCGGAGCCAGGGGAGAAGTATCAGTATTCCAACCTTGGAATGTCTTTTGTCGCGCGGGCGATCGAAACGGTGAGTGGCCAGACGCTTGAACAGTTTGTAGAGTCGCGGTTTCTCGAGCCGCTGGGGCTTTCCAACACGAGATATGACGTCGAGGCTTACGTGGACGGCACATCGGTTGCCGCGGGATTTCGCAACTTCGATGACGGCGAGACCTATATAGAGGAGCCGTTTGTCGGATCGGGGGCCCTTGCCTGCATCGGTGGGCTCTTCAGCACTGTCGACGACGTTGCTCGGTGGGCGGCTTTTGTGGCGTCAGCGTTCACCGATCGGCCGCAGCACACCGAGGTGCTTTCTGCGCGCAGCCGCCGCGAGATGCAGCGCATCGCAACGGTCATTCCTGACGGCGAGGATCGGCCGGATCGCCAGCTCGAGGCAGTCGGTTACGGCATGGGGCTCGTTATTGAGCACGACCGGCGCTTTGGGCGAATCGTGCAGCACTCCGGCGGTCTACCGGGTTTTTCCTCGCACATGCGGTGGCATCTCGCAACTGGTCTCGGAGTGGTGGCGTTTGGCAACTCGGATCGTTTCGAAGCCTGGGGCCTCGCCACTCGTGCGCTCACTGAGACGCTCACGAGCGCGGACGCACCCGCCGACACCGTGCAACCCTGGGCGGCCACACTCGAGGCCGCCGCACGCATTGACCGCGCACTGCAGGCGGGGTCGTCGTTCTCCGAGGTCGGCGAAGTCTTCGCCGAGAACGTGATGCGAGACCTGCCCCCTGAGGTGCGCGAGCGGCAGCTGAGCGAGGCTCTCGAACAGCTCGGTGCGGTCTTGCCGGCGCAGAACGAACTCAGCGCGAGAGCGCGAAGCTCGGCGATGCCCGCTGAACTGCGCTGGGTCATCGCGTGTGAGCGCGGCAATCTTGAGTGCTTCATCCGACTCGTTGGCCTGAGTAACCCACTCGTGCAAACGCTCACCGTCGCTGCCCAAAGCCAACCACTCCCGAAGGAGAATGCAACGATATGAAGACTCAACACGTAGTTGTGGTTGGCGGAGGGCTCATCGGTCTGAGCACTGCGTATGCCCTGCTGAGGGACGGGCACCGCGTCACCATCATTGATAGGGACAGGCTCGGCAGTGGCGCCGCGAAGGGCAACGCCGGTGAACTCACACCGCAGCAGGTGGGGCCGCTCGCCTCACCCCACACCGCAAAAGACATCATCCGTGGGGTGTTTACTCGCACCTCGTATCTCTCTATTGAGCCCCTGCAACTGCCGCGCCTAGCGCTCTTCGGTCTGGGGTTCCTTCGTGCCTCCGGCGCCACCCGATCGGCGAGGGGTGCCGCCGCGCTCGCCCAGTTCTCGGGCGAAATTCTCCCTTCACTGCAGCGCATGGCCGCGGACGGGATCGACGTTTCTGGCGGTGGTGACGGCTACCTCATGACCAGCTCGGTCGAGGCAGAGCTGCAGGCGGCGCACGCCTCCTACCGTCGTCGCGCAGAAAAAGGCTGGGGCGAGGCGCCCGGCGCGATTCTTCGCGGCACACAACTCGCGGATCAAGAACCCGCGCTCGCATCAGGCGTTGCTGCCGGATTCATGCTGCCGGGCGAGTTCTCGCTCGATCCGATCACGTTTGTTGAGAGCCTCATCGCGCACCTCAAAACCAACGGCGCTGAGATTCGTGAGGGGCTCACTGCCGAGCGACTCGGTGATGGTGCCAGTGTTGTGTGCCGGGCCTTTGACGGCAGCAAAACAACCATCCGCGGAGACAAGCTTGTGCTCGCTGCGGGCGCCTGGACGACCCCGATCCTGCGCAAATCACGCGTGCGCTCGGCCCCGGTGGTTTCGGGCAAGGGCTACAGCTTCACGGTTCCGGTTGAGCAGATGCCAAACACGCTCGTGCACTCAATGGATCGCCACTGCGTTGCGATTCCGATGCACGGTCGCCTGCGCATCGTCGGCATGATGGAGTTCGGCAGCCACCCCGAACACCTGAACCGCCAAAAACTTGAGGTGCTCACCCGGGCGGCCTCGGGTGTTATCTCCGGTGCCGATTGGCAGAACCGCACGGAGGAGTGGGTCGGTGCTCGCCCAATGACCGCCGACGGGATGCCGCTGCTTGGCGCGATCCCCAACCGCCACGAGGTGCTGGTGGCCGCCGGACACAACATGCACGGCCTCTCGCTCGGACCTGTCACGGGAGAGGTGCTCGCTGACCTCGTCGCAGGCCGAGAACCGGTTGTCGCGGGCAAGCCACTCGACCTGCGTCCGTTCGCCATTAACCGCTAGCCATACCCACACCGATTCATATTCCCAGCTCCGGGCGCGGCATCCACTAGAATTATTTCGTTCGACCGCGGGTGAACCCCGCTGCCGCACGGCTTCAGGGGCCAATCCGGGTCCGCTCGCCAATTTCTGCGCCGCACAAACAGTGCGTCAGGCGCGTTGCCTTGCCGAGACTATGGGAACCCACCCAAGGAAACTCAGACTCATGACTCTTGAAGCGAATCCGGTCCAGCTTGTGACTGACCCCAACGCCATTGACCCGCGCGTATTCCCGCCGACCGCGCGTCGTGGCCGTGAGTGCCAGCAGCTGAAGCTCGGTGGCATCCGCGCAACCGAGCTGACCCAGCAGTTTGGCTCGCCGCTCTATGTGGTCGACGAAGACGCCGCCCGCGCTCGTGCTCGCGAAATTCGTGAGGCGTTGCAGTCCGAGGCCCGTCGTGTCGGCACCGAGGCCACTGTCTACTACGCCAGCAAGGCATTCTTGTGCGTTGAGGTTGCCCGCTGGATGGCTGAGGAAGGCCTCGCCATCGACGTTGCGAGCGGCGGCGAACTCGCAGTTGCGCTCAAAGCGGGGGTTGATCCCGCGAGGATCGGCTTCCACGGCAACAACAAGTCGGTCGACGAGATCGTGCGCGCTGTCAACGCCGGCGTCGGCACGATTGTGATCGACAGCGAGATCGAGACCGAGCGCGTTGCAGAGGCAGCTGCCGCGGCTGGCCGTGTGCAGCGAGTCCGCCTGCGTGTGAACAGCGGTGTGCACGCGTCAACCCACGCGTTCCTCGCGACCTCTCACGAGGACCAGAAGTTTGGTCAGCCGCTCGCCGAAGCCCCGCGTCTGGTGAGTGCGATCCTGAACCACAGCAGCCTCGACTTTGTTGGCCTGCACTGCCACATCGGCTCCCAGATTTTCGCGACGGAGGGGTTCAGAGAATCCGCCCGTCGCCTGCTCAGCGTCTACGGCGAACTCGCCGAGATTGCGGGCCGCCCGATCCCCGAACTCA
Organism: Leucobacter viscericola; assembly: GCF_011299575.1. Taxonomy (NCBI): domain Bacteria; kingdom Bacillati; phylum Actinomycetota; class Actinomycetes; order Micrococcales; family Microbacteriaceae; genus Leucobacter; species Leucobacter viscericola. The sequence goes on along the minus strand of NZ_CP049863.1, from coordinate 1,163,906 downwards.
ACCTGGGTGGCGGCTTTGGCATCGCCTACACCAGCGACGAAGCAGACAACGCCCCCGAGGTAGCCGTGATCGCGCGCGAGCTCGCTGACATCGTGGCGCAGAGCGCGCAGGATCTCGGTATTGCTCTGCCGAAGCTCGCGTTTGAGCCGGGCCGCGCCGTCATCGGCCAGGCTGGCGTCACGCTCTACACGGTCGGCACGACAAAGCCGGTGCAGCTTGCCGGCAGCGACGCCGAACAAGATCCCGCCGACGCGGGTTACGAGCAACGACTGTACGTGAGTGTCGACGGCGGCATGAGCGACAACGCCCGCCCCGCTCTCTACGGTGCCGACTACCAGGTGCGCATCGCGAACCGGGTCAGCGACGCCGCTCCCGCGCTCGTGCGGGTTGTCGGAAAGCACTGCGAGTCCGGCGATGTTGTGGTGCAGCGTGATGTGCTTCCCGGTGATGTGCAGCCCGGAGACGTCCTCGCGGTTGCCGCGACCGGCGCCTACTGCTGGTCACTCGCGAGCAACTACAACTACGTGCCTCGCCCCCGGTTGTTGCACTGCGTGACGGCGAAGCCCGCGTGATCGTGCGCGGCGAGACCGAAGACGATTTACTTGCACGGAGCGTCTGAGTTCAGATGCTGGTGAAGAACGGAGAAACGAATTGAACGGATACCGCGATCTTCGCGTGGCACTGCTGGGCTGTGGCTCGGTCGGAGCCCAGGTAGCCAGGCTGATCCTAGAGCACGGTGATGAGCTTGCCGCTCGTGCCGGGGCTCGGCTGACGCTCGCCGGAATCGCGGTGCGCAATATCGATTCTCCGCGTGACGTGGACCTGCCGCGGGAGCTCTTCACAACCGACGCTGAGAGGCTCGTGCAGAGCGCCGACATCGTGATCGAGCTGATGGGCGGCATTGAGCCCGCCAAGACGCTGATCCTTGAGGCGCTGCAGGGCGGTGCCGATGTGGTCACGGCGAACAAGGCGCTGCTTGCCGCGCACGGCCGCGAACTCGCGGACGCCGCAGAGCAGGTCGGTGCCCAGCTCTCCTACGAGGCCGCGGTCGCCGCAGCGATCCCGATCCTGCGCCCACTGCGCGAGAGCCTCGCTGGTGACCACATCACCCGGCTGCTCGGCATCGTCAACGGCTCCACCAACTACATTCTCGACCGCATGGATCGCTTCGGTGACAGCGCCGAAGACGCGATGCGGGTGGCTGCTGAGCTCGGTTACCTCGAGGCGGATCCCACCCTCGACGTCGAGGGCTACGACGCTGCGCAGAAGGCGACGATCCTCGCGAGCATCGCGTTCCACACCGAGGTTCCTGTTGAGGCCGTGTACCGCGAGGGCATCGCCGACATCACCCTGGCGCAGATCGAGACCGCAAAGCAGGCGGGCTACGTGATCAAGCTGCTCGCGATCGCCGAGCGCATCACCTCCGCTGACGGCACCGACGGAGTCTCCGCTCGGGTCTACCCGGCGCTGATCAACCGCGATCACCCGCTCGCTGCCGTGCACGGCGGCAAAAACGCGGTGTTCGTTGAGGCCGAGGCCGCTGGAGAGCTGATGTTCTACGGTGCCGGCGCCGGTGGCGCCGAGACCGCATCGGCCGTGATGGGCGATCTGGTTTCAGCCGCGCGACGCCACGTGATTGGTGGCCCAGGGCTGCCCGGATCGCTGCACGCCGAACTGCCGATCCTTCCGGTTGGCGAGGTGAGTACCGCCTACCAGATCATGCTTGATGTTCAGGATCAGCCGGGTGTGCTCGCGGCAATCGCCGGCATCTTGGCCGAGCACGGCGTCTCCGCGGCGAGCGTGACCCAGTCCGTCGCCGAAGACGCCGCTGGCCAGGCAACCCTGGTGATCGGCACGCACGTCGCACGCGAGGCTGACCTCGCTGCCACCGTTGAAGCGCTGCGCGCAAGCAGCTTTGTTGTAGGTGTGACCAGCATGCTGCGTCTCGAGGGCCAGGCATGAGCGCCCCCCGCACGGTAAAGACCTACGTTCCCGCGACGAGCGCGAACCTCGGGCCCGGTTTCGACACACTCGGTATCGCGCTCGCGTACGGCGACGAGCTGACCGCGGTGACCCGCGACACTCCCGGTGCAACCGTCACCGTAACGGGGGTAGGGGAGGGCGAGGTGCCCACCGACGAGACGAACCTTGTGGTGCGTGCCGTGGCTCACGTCTTCGAAAGCCTGGGGCGCGACATGCCCGGGCTCAACATCTCGGCCCACAATCGCATTCCGCACGGCCGCGGCATGGGATCCTCGGGTTCCGCCATCGTCTCCGGTGTGATGATCGCGAAGGGTTTGCTCGAGAGCGACCCGGATCAGCCGCTCGTGCTGAGCGAGGAAGAGCTGTTGGCGTTCGCGACGGAGCTTGAGGGGCACCCAGACAACGTCGCCCCGGCACTCTTCGGCGGGCTGACTATTGCCTGGACAAACGAAACCGGTCCGAAGTTCAAGCGACTCATGGTGCATCGCGGGGTCTTCCCACTTGTGCTCGTTCCCAGCTTCACCATGTCGACAGCCCTCGCGCGCAGCCTGCAGCCAAAGCAGGTGCCTCACGAGGACGCGGTGTTTAACGTGTCGCGATCCGCGCTGCTGATCGCCGCACTCACGCAGAGCCCCGAATTGCTGCTTGAAGCAACCGAGGATCGCCTGCATCAGAACTACCGCGGCGAGGCCATGCCGCAGACGCGTGACCTTATTTCTGAGTTGCGCGCGGCAGGGTATCCGGCGGTTGTGTCTGGTGCCGGTCCGTCAGTGCTGGTGCTGGCGAACGGGCCCGCTGAGCGACTTGCCGCCGCCGACCTGGTGGCCGCACGTGGAGACGATTGGCGGGTTTTGCTCCTTGCGGTTGACTCCAAGGGTGCTACAGTGGAGACGATTCCCGCGTAGCTGCGCACTCACGATGAGTTGTGTGCCAACCCTTCTTGGGGCGGCGTCAGCGAGAGTGAAGAACTCCATGTATGTGGTGTTTGTTTGACACTCAGGGTGGTGAATCGTTTTCCTCACCGACTATTAGCTCGGTGATCCCGACGCACATCTGTGCACCCCCGTCTGGAGGAGAAGCCAAGTGAGTGCTTTCTTCTGGCGGCGTTCCGAGAGGAAGAAAACCATGGAACAAACTACCGAAGACACAAACTCCACTCCCGCGGCTGAGCCTGCAGAGGCAACGGAGGCCGCGCCCGTGCGTCGTCGCACGTCGCGTCGCGCAACGGCATCCGCGGGAACCCCCGCTGCCGATGCGGCCGCTGAGGCTCAGGCAGCTCCCGCTGCTGAGGCTGCGCCCGCTGAGGAGGCTCCGAAGAAGCGTGTGACTCGCACTCGCAAGAAGGCTGTTGAGGCTCCTGCTGAGGACGCGGCTCCCGCCGCCGAGGCTGCTGCGACCGAGGCACCTGCTGCTGAGGCTGCGCCCGCTGAGGAGGCTCCGAAGAAGCGCGTGACTCGCACTCGCAAGAAAGCCGTTGAGGCTCCTGCTGAGGATGCGGCTCCCGCCGCTGAGGCTGCTGCGACTGAGGCGCCTGCTGCTGAGGCTGCGCCCGCCGCCGAGACCGCGGAGGCTCCCGCCGCACCCGCGCGCCGCACCCGTGGCCGCCGTGTTCAGGCTGAGGCTCCCGCGGCTGAGGCCGCTGCCGCAGAAGAGGCCGCGAAGAACGAAGACGCTTCAGACAAGGAGCAGGCCGCTTCCTCTGACACCGAGGGCGAAGCCGCCGCTTCGAAGAACGCCGCGAACGAGTCCGAGTCCGGCTCCGATGGTGGTCGCACACGCAACCGTCGTGGACGCGGGCAGAAGGCCGAGGCTGAGGCCCCCGCCGCAGACTCCGAGCAGGCTTCGGGTGATTCCGACGACAGCAAGAATCGCAACCAGGGCCAGAACGGTAACCGCAACGGCAACGCGGGTCGCAACAGCGATAAGGCTGCGGACGAAAGCGCGACGCGCTCCAGCCGCACCCGTCAGCGTGACCGCAAGCGCCGTGGCCAGGGCGACGACTTCGAGCCCGAGATCGCAGAAGACGACGTGCTGCTGCCCATCGCGGGCATTCTTGACGTGCTCGATAACTACGCGTTTGTGCGCACGAGCGGCTACCTGCCCGGCACGAGCGACGTCTACGTCTCGCTTGGTCAGGTGAAGAAGTACAGCCTGCGCCGCGGTGATGCAGTGGTCGGCTCGATCCGCCAGCCCCGCGAGGGCGAGGGCAGCAGCCGCCAGAAGTACAACGCGATCGTTAAGGTCGACTCGATCAACGGTCGTGCCGTTGACGAGGACGAGAAGCGCGTCGACATTGCCGACATGACGCCGATCTTCCCGCAGGAGCGCCTGCGCATGGAGCTGGCTCCGCACCAGATGATCGGCCGCAGCGTTGATCTCGTTGCGCCGATCGGCCTCGGCCAGCGCGGAGTGCTCATTCTGCCGGCGCAGATCCCGGCAACCCGCGTCTTCGACGAGATCGCAGCAGCGGTCACCGAAAACAAGCCGGATGCTCACCTGATGATGGTGCTCTCCAACGCTCTGCCCGAAGAGGTCACGCAGCTGCAGCGCACGATCCGCGGCGAGGTTATCGCGGCAACGTTCGACCGCTCGGCTGAAGACCACACCACGATCGCCGAGCTCGCTGTAGATCGCGCGCGTCGACTCGTGGAGCTTGGGCACGACGTTGTTATTCTGCTCGACTCGCTCAACCGTCTGGCCCGCGCCTACGCGCAGACCCAGCCCGGTGGCGGACGCGGAACCAGCGAGTCCGCCGATGAGTACGCACTCGCACAGATCAAGCGCCTGCTCTCCGCTGCTCGCAACGTTGAGAACGGTGGGTCACTCACCATCCTCGCGACCGCGCTCACCAAGACGAAGGTCGACTCCGACAAGGTGCTGTTGCGTGAGGTTCGCCAGGTGGTCAACAGCGAGGTTCGTTTCGTTGAGACTGCCATCGGCCAGACCCCGATGGTTGACATCGCTGCGTCACACACCCAGCACGCGAGCGCGATGCTCGGCGAGGACGAGGCAAAGGCCCTCGGCACGGTGAGGATCGCTCTCGCTGAGAACGGTGCCTCCGCCAAGGTGCTTGAGCGCGTTCGTGCGGCGTCTTCAAACGCTGCGCTGCTCGCCGATATTCAGCGCTCCGGGCGACTCTCTTAGTTCTTTCCCTGGCCCTGGGCAGCTCACGCGAGCTGCCCAGGGCCATCCTGCATGAAGTCGCAGGATTAACGGTAGAGAATAGAAACATAATTGGTTCTGCGCCCGCCGCTGCAGAATGATGAGAGGCCACCAATGTTTGAACAGGTCGAAACGCTGCTCGCTGAACACGCTCAGCTGCAGGAAGAACTTGCCGATCCCGCGCTGCACGCTGACGCAGCGCGCGCGAAGAAGGTCAACCGCCGCTACGCCGAGCTGAGCAAGATCAAGGCTGCGCACGAGAGCTGGCAGCAGCTTGGTGAGGACCTTGAGGCAGCGCGCGAGCTCGCGAAGGAAGACGAGGCGTTTGCCGAAGAGATTCCTGAGCTGGAGACGTCGCTTGCTGAGGCCCAAGAGAAGGTCCGCCGCCTCCTCATTCCGCGCGACCCCGACGACGCCCGCGACGTGATCCTCGAGATCAAGGGTGGCGAGGGCGGCGCCGAGTCGGCGCTGTTCGGCGCTGACCTGCTGCGTATGTACATGTACTACGCGGAGTCCAAGGGCTGGAAAACCGAGATGCTCGAGAAAGATGAGAGCGATCTTGGTGGTTACAAGAACGTGCAGATCGCGATCAAGTCGAACGCGACCGACCCGTCGCAGGGCGTGTGGGCTCACCTGAAGTACGAGGGTGGTGTGCACCGCGTGCAGCGTGTGCCCGTCACTGAGTCGCAGGGACGCATTCACACCTCTACGACCGGTGTGCTGGTCTACCCCGAGGTTGACGCTCCCGAAGAGGTCGAGATTAGCCAGAACGATCTGAAGATCGATGTCTACCGCTCGAGCGGCCCTGGTGGCCAGTCCGTGAACACGACGGACTCAGCCGTGCGCATCACCCACGTCCCGACCGGCATCGTTGTCGCAATGCAGAACGAAAAGTCGCAGCTGCAGAACCGTGAAGCCGGCATGCGCGTGCTCCGCGCCCGCCTGCTCGCCCGCAAGCAGGAAGAGGCTGCGGCAGAGGCAAGCGCACACCGCTCGAGCCAGATCCGCACCATGGATCGTTCTGAGCGCATTCGCACCTACAACTTCCCGGAGAACCGCATCGCGGATCACCGCACCGGATTCAAGGCCTACAACCTTGACGCGGTCATGGACGGCGCCCTTGGCCCCGTCATCGACTCCTGCATTCAGGCCGACGAAGAGGCGCGCCTGGCGGACCTGGGTTCGTAGCGCGTTTTCGCCGCACCTCAGCCGGTGCTCACATCTCAGCCGGTCAGAATCGCTCGATTCTGACCGGCTGACGTGTCTGTACCGGCTGGGGTGCCTAGCTGTAGTCGGCGGTCACTGCTTTGGTGACCCCATCTAAGGTGATCCTGCCACCGTGCGGCACGATCCACTGGGGCCTCGTGTGCCCAAACGGCACTCCAACACAGATCACTGCCTCGGAGTTGTACCTCGCCACCTGATCGATGATGGTGTCGCGCTGTGCTGCGCGCAGCTGATTCCGCTGCTGTCTGGCGCCACGAGCCGCGTCTAGACCTGCCACCGGAGGTCGTGCCACCATGACTCCGGCGACAACCTCGAGAATGCCACGTTCGCCGAGCGCGCGAACCCAACGCATGACCTGGTCGGCATCGGGGAGCACCTCGCTTGTCTCGAGCAGCAGGATTGTGCCCTCGAGATCGGCTGCGGAAGGTAAGCGACCCGCAATTGCGATCTGATCAATAACCTCGATGCAGCCACCCCAGGTCGAACCCTCCACGACGCGTTGGGGTCCAGCCCACACCCACGGCTCAGTTGCCTCGCGAGTGCCGCTCTCTCGGAGCGCTCGGGGATCCGCCCAGTCAATGCCAAAGTCTTCGGAATCGCCCGGTTCGGTCAGGTCAATGCTTCCGCCGTCGAGCAGCGCCGCGCGCAACGAACGCAGATGCACCTCATCGATCCTGGGCCCTGCACCGAGATGCACCTGCGTGGACCCGCCGTAGTAGCTGGGCACCCCGAGTTGCCAGAGCAAGTTGTGCAGGTTTGTGTTGTCGCTGTACCCAAGAAAAGGTTTGGGGTTCTCTGCGAGTACCCGAGTGTCGAGATGTGGGATCACCGTGATCTGGTCGTCACCGCCAATCGTCGCGAGTACCGCCTTGATACTGGTGTCCGCAAAGGCAGCGGTGAAGTCGGCGGCCCGAGCCTCGGCGCTCGCGCCCAGTTGACGGGTCGTGGGGTACTCGACCGGGATCAGTCCGGTCGCCTCGCGAAGGCGCGTCATTGCTTGCTCGTGCACGGCTTCTGAAACTGCTGGGGCGGCAAACGCGGGGGAAAGGATCGCGACTCGATCTCCGGGGGAGGCCTTTGGGAGAGAGGCAAACTGTTGAGGGGCCATAGTGTCACCATATTGGCTTCTGAGGATGGGGTGTCTAGTTCTCGCAGAATTGGTCTGGTCGGTGTCTGACCCACCCGCTACGCTGAATCCATGTCAGACGCATCCTCAACGACCAAGGCCCCGCTCGTGGGCCCACTCGTCACGCTTCGCGCACCACAAAGCAGCGACCTCGCGCCGCTCACCGCGATCCTCGCCGAGCCCGAGGTGTCGCTGTGGTGGGTCGGCTACAACCCGGAGCGGGTGCAAGCGGAGTTCATCGACGAGCCCGAAATCTCCCGCATCATCGAGGTCGAGGGGGAGTGCGCGGGCGCCATGTTTGTGCTTCGGGGAGATGATCCCGAGTACCCGACGACGGTCATGCACCTGTTCATCGGAACCCGCTTCCGCGGCCGCCGCATCGGCGAGGAAGCCCTCGCGCTCGCGATCCGCAGCGAGTTTGCCGACGGGATCACGCGCGTCACCCTCGATCCAAACGCCAACAACGCGGGGGCCATTCGCAGTTACGAGCGGCTCGGATTCCAGCGCATCGGCATTCTGCGCGACTATCAGGTGCGGCCCGGCGGGCACCTCGAAGACGCGCTCTTCATGGACCTGACCCGCAGCGACTTTCCCCAGGGGCCGCCAATGCCACCGCGCGATTGAAACATTCCGACCGAGAGGTCACGCTAGCCCCGCACCGCCACCGACCGGAGTAAGATAGCCAGAATGCGAACCGCCACCCGACCCCTGCTCCCGTGGGTGGTCTGGGGTGTTGCGGCGATCGCATACGCGGTTGCGATCATCAACCGTTCCTCGCTCGCGGCCCTTGGCCCGGCGGCTCAGGATCACTTCGGCATCGACGCCACGACACTCGCGGCGTTCCCCGTCATCCAGCTGATTGTGTATGCGGGATTGCAGATCCCTGTCGGCGTGATGCTCGATCGCTGGGGTTCGACGGTGTTGATCCTGTCGGGTGGTGTGCTCATGATCGTCGGCCAGGTCGTCATGGCGACCGTTGCCGATGTGCGCCTTGCGATCCTCGCCCGCGTGCTCGTCGGAGCGGGGGATGCGTGCACGTTTATCAGCGTGATGCGGTTGTTGCCGGAGTGGTTTGCGCTGCGCCAGCTTGCAACGCTCGGGCAGCTCACGGGTCTCATCGGGCAGGCGGGGCAGCTTATTTCGGTGATCCCACTCGCGTGGGCGGTCAGCACCTTTGGCTGGGTGACAGGCTTTGGTGGGATCGCGGCGACTGGCCTGTTGGTCACTCTGCTTGCCACTGTCGTGCTGCGGGATCGGCCCGGTGAAGGAACCGCGTTTGAACGAATGACAGGGCGCCGAGGGCGACTCACCAATGAGGCGCGCTCGCTGGCCAACTCGCCGACCACGGGCACCTCGCTCATCGGCCCTCCCGCCACAGAAATGATGGCGATTCAGACCGCTGACGCCGCCAACCCCAAACCGAAGCGCATCTGGGACGGTCCCGTGCGGTTCTGGGTGAAGACCCGCCGGCTGCTGAGCCTGCCCGGAGTGCGGCTGTCGTATTGGGTTCACTTCACCTCACCGTTCGCCGCCAACGTGTTTCTGCTGCTGTGGGGCACCCCGTTCCTGACGGGCGGTGTGGGGCTCAGCCCCGCCGCGGCGAGTGGTTTGCTCTCGCTGACGGTGCTGTCATCGATGTTCGCGGGGCTGCTCCTCGGCCCGATTAGCTCCCGCTTTATCGAGCGCAGAGTGTGGATCAACGTCGGCATCACACTCGCCATCGCAGCAGTGTGGATCACCGTCATCCTGTGGGATGGTGCCCCGCCCGTCTGGGTCTTGATTGTGCTGCTCGTGGTGATGCCACTGGGCGGGCCTGCCTCGATGATCGCGTTCGAGGTGTCGCGATCCCACACACCTCGCAGCTTTATCGGGTTCGGTACCGGCCTCGTCAACACGGCCGGTTTCACCGCCTCGCTGCTTGTGATTCTGTTCATCGGTCTGGTGCTCGACTGGCAGGGGGCAGGATCACCCGAGAACTACTCGCTCGGCGCGTTTAAGGTCGCGTTCGCCGTGCAGATCCCTCTCTGGGCGCTGGGCCTCACGATGATTGTTGTGGAGCAGCGAAAAACCAAACGCTGGATGCAGGAGCACGGCCGCAAGCTGCGCTAGCTCACGAGTTCAACGACTGTTCATTATTCGTTCTATTCCGAGTATGCCGTTCTCGTAATTGCCGGACACCTTCACCTGGTGTGCTGTGAGTGTCGCAAATTTCGACACCGCAGCGGGACAACCCGCCTCCCCCGAAAGGCACACCTATGCGTATCCGTTTCACGAGCGCCCTCGGAATCCTCGCCATTGGCGCCCTCGCACTCACCGCGTGTTCAACTCCCGCCGAGGCAGACCCGTCAGCCTCCGATCCGAACGCTCCCATCACCTTTGCCGCGACGCCGCTGGGCGACGATCCAACAGCGGAGAACCCCATTCAGGCGTTCGCTGCACTCGTCGAGGAGGAGACCGGGCGCAAGGTCGAAATCGTTGACGTGCCCGACTACACCGCGGTTGTTGAGGCCATCCGCAACCACCACGTTGACATCGGTTTCATGAGCGGCTTTCCCTCTGCTCTCGCCGTCAACACCGGTGAAGTCGACGCGCTCATTGCCTGGCCCGGCAATGACGAACCGGTGTCAACCTGTCTGGTGCTCGATAACTCAAAACTGAAGACGCTCAAGGACATCACCCCAGAAACGGTGGTTGCGTTCGCGGATCCCGCGTCAAGCTCGGGCTACTTCATGCCGGTGGCGATGCTGCACGAGGCGGGCCTGGAAAAAGACAAAGACTACAAGGCGATGTTCTCCGGCGGACACGACATGAGCTTTACCGCGCTCAAAGAGGGCCAGGCTGACGTTGCCTGCACCTCGACGATCTTCCCGAAGATGGCGGGGCAGGGTAACGCGATGTTCCCCTTTGCAAAGGGAGAGACTCGGTCCATCGGTGAGAGCGCCTCGATGCCCGTTTCGGTGGCGGTGCTCGCCGACCAAAACCTCGCGAGCGACAAGCGCGAACTGCTGCTCAAGTCCCTGCCCGATGTCTTTACCACAAAAAACAGCAAGCGTCTCGGCGCGATGATGGAGGCCATGCAGGGTACAAAGCCTGTGCTCGAGCCGAAGAAAGAGATGTTCCAGCCGTTCGTTGACATCGCCGCAATCGCCGGCGTAGATATCTCGGACCTCGGATAGGTCGAGGGATCCACAATGTCTATGACACTCAGCAAGCCCGTGGCTAACGACGTGCACGCCCCAAACCCCAACACCGATGAGATCAGGCAGCAGCTTCCGCTGGTTTCCGTGCGCAACCTCAAGGTTGCCTACAACGAAGACGCTGTGGTGCTTGACGGCGTCGACCTCGAACTGTTTCCCGGTGAGATGGTCGCCCTGTTGGGCTCTTCGGGATCCGGCAAGTCAACCCTGATGAAGAGCCTCACCGGATTCGCACCCGTCAGTGGTGGCGAAGCGCGGGTCGTGGGGTTTGACCTCAAGAACCTGCAGCGTGGACAGTTGCGCGACGTGCGGGCCTCGGTCGGACAGGTGTTCCAGCAATTCAATCTCGTCGGTCGGCTGAGTGTGCTCACGAACGTGCTGACGGGTGCACTGCACAACGCGGGTCCGCTGAACCTCGTCGGTGGTTTTACGAGCGCACACCGTAAGCGGGCGCTGGAACTGTTGGATCGGGTCGGGATCGCACACAAAGCAAAGGATCAGGCCCGAACGCTCTCGGGAGGCCAGCAGCAGCGGGTCGCCATCGCTCGAGCCCTCATGCAGAGCCCGAAGCTCATTCTTGCTGATGAGCCGGTCGCCTCGCTCGATCCGAAGATGTCCCACTCGGTGCTCGAGCTGTTACAGCAGATCGCCCGTGAAGACGGCATCCCCGTGCTGGTGAGCCTCCACGTGCTGCCGCTCGCGCTGCAGCACTCGGACCGCATCATCGGCCTCCGGCACGGCGAGGTGCTCGTCTCGGCCCCTACCCGTCAGCTCGACGCAGCGGCACTCCAGCCGCTCTACGAGCACGATGCTGAGGAGGGTGACGCTGATGGTGCTCTCGCCGCCTGACACGGATCGTAAGAACAAATCCCAGCGCCCGCAGCTTGATGCTGCCAAGCGTGTGCGCCTCGAGCGCGCCTTCCGGGTGCCGCGCGCTCGCTTTATGCTCGGGCTGCCACTGGTTGTGCTGATCCTCATCTGGTCGTTCGTCGGAGCAAAGTTCGACTTCGCCAAGCTCGGTGAGGGCTCCGTGAACATGGTGACGTTCATCTCGCGCATGTTTCCGCCGACGTGGGAGAAATTCGGCACGATCGTGTCGCTGCTCATTGAGACCCTGCAGATGGCGGTTGTGGGCACTGCGCTCGGAGCCGTGCTGTCTTTGGTGGTCGCATTTGGGGCGGCCTCCAACATCGCACCCAAGTGGCTGTACTACCCAACACGCTGGTTAATGAACGTCATCCGCTCCCTGCCAGACCTGGTGTTTGCGCTGATGTTCGTCTCGGCGGTCGGGCTCGGCCCGTTCGCGGGCATTCTCGCAATGACCGTTGGATCGATCGGATCGATCGGCAAGGTTTTCGCCGAAGCGATGGAATCCGTTGACGACGGACCGATGACCGCGATGCGCGCGGTGGGAGCCTCACAGCGTCAGATCACCCAGTACGGTGTGCTGCCGCAGGCGGCCCCGCTTCTGGTCTCCTACACACTCCTGCTCTTTGAGGGCAACGTGCGCGGCGCGACGATCCTCGGCATGGTGGGCGCCGGAGGCATCGGCCTCGAACTCACCACGGCGATGAAGATGTATGACTACGGTCACCTCAGCGCCATCGTTATCTGCATCATCGTGCTCGTGACGGTCATCGACCAGCTGAGCGCCATCATTCGAAGGAAGATCACATGACACTCATCGACAACACCACTGCTCACTCTCTGCTCAAAAGCTCGGAGACGGGATCGCGCGAGATCCCACTCACCCCGCCCGTCAACCTGCGTGATCTGGGAGGGATTCCGGTACTGGGAGGCCGAGTCCGTGAAGGGTTCGCGATCCGCGCCGATGACCTCGCAACAGCAAGCGCGGGTTACGTTGACGGGCTCGTAAACGGTGGGTTGCGGGCCGTGATCGATCTGCGCTCGCAGGACGAGCTTGACATTACCGGGCGCGGCCCGCTTGGCGCGCAGAGCGCGGTGAGCCACCACCACGTGCCACTGATGGCGAACATCGGAAGCGCCGCGGGTGGCGTGGGCGGCTCCAACAGCACTGATGCTCACAAAAACATGATGGATCAAAGCACCTACGGATCCATGTACCTGCGAATGTTTGAGACCGCCGCACCGCAGATCGTGACCGCACTCGCGGTCATCGCTCATGCGCCGGGGGCCGTCGCGTTCCACTGCGCCGCAGGTCAGGATCGCACGGGTGTGCTGGCAGCTTCGCTGTTGCTGGCGCTCGGCGCGAGCCGGGAAAGTGTGGTTGCCGACTATGTGGTAACCGGTCAGAATTCCGAGGCGATCCAGCAGCGCATCTCGCCCGTGCTTGCGCCGCTTATTCAGCGGATGGGGTTTGACCTGAATGAGGCCGTTCGCGCGGCAACCCGTAAGGCTTTCTCGGAGGCTCCCATGCACGAGGCGCTCGACACACTCACCGAGCGCTACGGGGATCCGCTTCAGCCGCTGCGAGCAGAGGGTCTCACTGACACGCTGGTTGAGGCCCTGCGTGCACGAGCACTCGCGCCAGCGCGTGGCTGACACGGCTGTTGAGCGTCGCCCGGGACGGCCTCGAACGCAGACGCTCGACGAGCGTGTGCTGGAGGGCGTCTCGGCCTTGCTCGAATCGGGCGAGACGCTATCTGTGCGAAGAGTAGTTGAGGCGAGCGGAGTGAGTAAAGCGGCGATCTATCGCAGGTGGCCGGGAATCACAGAGCTGATCGCGGCGGCACTGGATCGTGGCCGCACGCCCTACGGCATCAGTCTTTCGGGAGACCTCCTCGAGAATCTGCTTGAGGCGTTTTCAAGCGATGGCGCCGAGGTTGGCTACTCCGAGGAGAGGCTGCGCACAAGGCTACGGCTTTCGCTCGCGGATCGGGATCTGCAGCAGACCTATTGGAACTCTCACATCACTCGACGACGGGCGGGCCTGCTGGAACTGCTGCAGCTCGGCGTCGCGAGAGGGGAGCTGCGAGCGGATCTCGATTTCGACGCGTGCTGCGACCTGATCACCGGCGTGTTTTACTACCAGGTCGTGGTGCGGGGCGACTCGCTCAGTGACCCCGCGACCCGCGACCGCTGCCGAGCGGCCCTGAGAGTCGCCTGGCGCGGCATGCTGAACCCGGGCTAGGGCGCGCTAGATTACGTAAAAGTCCGCGGCGTCGGGCATCTCGGCCGGGGCGCCGCGGCGCGGGCGACCGTGGGCCGGGATCCCTACGAGCGTCGTCCATGGGGGAGCCGAGTGCACCACAACCGCGTTGGCGCCCACAGCGCTGTCGTGGCCGAGCTCGATATTGCCGAGTAGCTTTGCGCCAGCCCCGAGGATCACGCGATCCCCAATTGTGGGGTGGCGTTTGCCGCCGTGGTGGCCCGTTCCGCCGAGTGTGACCCCGTGGTAAATGAGTACGTCGTCGCCAACAACCGCGGTCTCGCCGATAACAACACCCATGCCGTGGTCGATGAACAGTCGGCGACCGATCGTGGCACCGGGGTGAATTTCAATCCCGGTAAAGAATCTTGTGACCTGCGAGATCGCTCGCGGCAAGAACCGACGGCCGCGGTTCCAGAGCTTGTGCGACACCCGGTGCCACCACACGGCGTGCAACCCGGAGTACACAAAAAACACCTCAAGCGACCCGCGCGCTGCAGGATCGTGCGCGCGGGCCGCCGAGATGTCTTCGCGAATGCGAGAAAAAATGCTCACATGGTCCTTTTCAAATGCTTCCGTCATCCTGCGCGAGCTTGCGAGTCGCAGGATCTACCACCTGATTCTGCGACTCGTCCCTCGCGCAGAATGACAAGCGGTTAAACCGCGAGATCCTCGAAGAGTACCGTCGAGAAGTAGCGCTCGCCAAAGTCTGGCACAACCACAACGATCTTCTTGCCAGCATTCTCGGGGCGCTTTGCGACCTCGGTCGCAGCCCACACCGCGGCACCACCCGAGATGCCCGCGAGGATGCCCTCATCGGTACCGAGTGCACGAGCCTTCGCGATTGAATCGGCGAGTGTCACATCGATGACCTCGTCGTACACGTCGCGATCCAGAATGTCGGGCACAAAGTTCGCGCCCAGCCCCTGAATCTTGTGGGGCCGGCCTTGCCCTCGGTCAGCAGGGGCGAGTCGATGGGCTCAACCGCGATCACCTTGACGTTCGGGTTCTGCTCCTTGAGATACCCACCCGCTCCGGTAATGGTGCCACCGGTGCCGATGCCTGCAACAAAGATGTCGACGCTGCCGTCGGTGTCGTTCCAGATCTCTGGGCCAGTGGTGGCGCGGTGGATCGCGGGGTTCGCCGGGTTGCCAAACTGCTTCGCGAGCACTGCGCCCGGAGTGTTCGCCGCGATCTCCTCGGCCTTCGCAACCGCGCCCTTCATGCCGAGGGGGCCCTCGGTGAGCACAATCTCGGCGCCGTACGCTGCGAGCAGCTTGCGGCGCTCAACGCTCATGGTCTCGGGCATGGTCAGGATCACGCGGTAACCGCGGGCGGCTCCGACAAACGCGAGCGCGATTCCGGTGTTGCCACTCGTGCCCTCGACGATCGTGCCGCCGGGCTTCAACTCGCCCGAGGCCTCGGCCGCATCAATAATTGCGATGCCGATGCGATCCTTCACGCTGCCCGCCGGGTTGTAGAACTCGAGCTTTGCGTAGACGTCAGCGGCCGCGCCGTCGGTGACGCGGTTCAGCCGCACCAGTGGGGTGTTGCCGAATGCCTGCGTAATGTTTTCGTACGTCCGTGCCATGAGAGGCTCCTTCGAGTGCTCGACCAAAAATCCTTCACAAACTATAGCGTCAGCTTATCTGAGGATTATTCCCACGTTATGTACTGTGACGAAGCATGACCTGGGATATGGCAGAGTGGAGCGGTGACACACGACCTGAACACGCTGCTCGAAGAAATCCGTGCTGAACTGGCCGAAGCCGGCATCGAGGATCCGGTAGCCGACGCCGAGCTCATCGTCGGACACGTGCTGCAAGAATCTCGCGGTCGTGTGCAGGCGCTCGCCGTGATGGGGTCCGCAGTGACTGCCCAGCAGGCGGACGCGATCCGCGATCTCGCAGGGGAGCGCGCTTACCGCGTGCCGCTCCAGCACCTCACTGGAAAGGCGCCGTTCCGCGGTATCGAGCTGGCGGTTGGGCCAGGGGTGTTTATCCCGAGGCCAGAAACGGAGTCTGTCGCGCAGTTCGCCATCGATGCGCTGCAGCAGGTTCCAAGCGCTGAACCCATCGCCGTGGACCTCTGCACCGGCAGCGGCGCGATCGCGCTCTCACTCGCGAACGAGGTGCCCACCGCTCGAGTGTGGGCAGTCGAGAAGAGCGTCGAAGCGCACGCCTGGGCCAGTCGCAACGTGACCGCGCTCGGTGGGGGCCGCGTCGAACTGACGCTGGGCGACATTGCGGATCTCGACCGCCGAGACTGGGAATCCACGCAGCTTAGTCGATCCTTCGCGCCGCTGCGGGGTCGAGTCAATGTGCTCGTTTCGAACCCGCCATACGTGCCGGCAGACATGGTGCCCCGGGATCCTGAAGTTCGGGATCACGACCCCGAGCTCGCGCTCTACGGAGGCGCCGACGGCCTCGATATTGTGCGCATTATTAGTCGTGTAGCGCGGGATCTGCTCGTGCCGGGAGGCCTGCTCGTGCTTGAGCACGCTGAACTGCAGGGGCGCATGATCCGGGATCTGCTTACCGCTGATGGCTGGCGCGCGGCCGCGACCCACCAGGACCTCACCGGCCGCGATCGCACCACTACTGCAATTGCAAACGACGACTAAAGGGATTTGCATAAGCAACGTGCCCTAAACTTGCGAGTTATGGCCGAGGTCTTTGACTGCTCTGATAGTTCCCAGCTGCTTTCGGGTACCCGCACTGCGCGGCACGCCCTTGGGCGGGGTGAACTTGTTGTTCTCCCCACCGACACTGTGTACGGGGTCGCGGCTGACGCGTTCAGTCCCGACGCCGTGCAGCGGCTGCTCGACGCGAAGGGGCGCGGCAGGCAGTCGCCGCCGCCGGTACTGATCCCGAACTCTGCGACGCTCGCAGCGCTCGCGGCAGAGGTGACAACTCCTCTGAGTCAGCTGGCCGAGGCCTTCTGGCCCGGTGCGCTCACCATCATTACGCAGGCAAACCCATCGCTGAGCTGGGATCTCGGTGACACGGGCGGCACGGTGGCGCTGCGGATCCCGAACCACCCCCTCGCGCTTGAGCTGCTGCGGGAAACCGGGCCTCTCGCGGTCTCGTCCGCAAACAAAAACGGCGAACCGGCCGGGCGCACCGCCGAGGCCGCGCGCGAAATGCTCGGAGATTCGGTTGCGGTCTACCTCGAAGCTGGTGAGAGCGACGGCGACGGTCTCGCCTCGACGATCATCGATGCAACCAAGCTCACTGAAGAGGGCGGTAGTCTGCGCGTCTTGCGCCAAGGGGCCGTCAGTCGCGAGGCGATCGCTGAGCTGCTGCCAAAGGTGACGATCGAAGAGTAACCATGGCGTACCTCATCGCGTTTTTGATAGCGGCGGCTGTGACCGCGGTGGCATCCTTTGTGGTGCTCCGCCTCAGCCGACGCTTCAAGCTCGCGCCCGAGGTGAGGGCCCGCGACGTACACAGCACTCCCACGCCCCGGCTCGGCGGCATCGCCATGCTGCTCGGAGTCTTCGCCGCGTTCGGGATCGCTGGAACGCAGAGCGAATTCGCCTCTCTCTTCGAGGGAAGCAGCGAGGTCTGGGCGCTCATGGGCGCCTGCGCCATTGTTGCCGGGGTCGGAATTCTCGACGACTTGCTTGACCTCGACTGGATGATCAAGCTTGCGGCCCAGCTTGCGGCCACGGGGTTGCTTGCCGTGAACGGCTTGCAGATCATCTCGCTGCCGTTTGGCGACACGAGGGTTGTCGCGTCCCCTGCCGTGAACTTTGTGCTCACAGTTTTCTTGATGACGCTCGTCATGAACGCGGTGAACTTTGTTGATGGCCTTGACGGTTTAGTGGCGGGCGTCGCGATCATCGCAAACTCGGTCTTCTTTATCTACACGAGGCTGCTGACCCAGCAGGTTGGGGCTGACGAGTCCGTCACGTTTGCCAGCCTTATCGCCGCCGTACTGGTCGGAATCTGCGTTGGTTTCATCCCCTTCAATTGGCACCGGGCGCGCATGTTTATGGGAGACACCGGTGCGCTCCTCGTTGGCCTGCTCATGGCGACCTCGACAGTCTCAGTTACGGGACAGCTCACCCCCGGCGTTCTCGATATGAATCTGGTGCTCGCGAGCTACGTGCCGATCATTCTTCCGATTGCCGTACTCGCGCTGCCTCTCATCGACTTCTCGCTCGCTGTGATCCGGCGCCTGAAGGCGGGCAAGAGCCCGTTCACCGCGGATCGCCTTCACCTGCACCACCGATTGCTCGATATGGGTCACTCGCCGCTGCAAGCGGTGCTGATCTTCTACCTCGGCACTGCGGCTCTCTCCGTGGCCATGTTGCTCGTGTTTACGACGCAGGCCTTCCTCTGGCCGATTATTGTGCTCGTCGTTGGGGGAGTGGCGACTCTGCTGATGCTGCTGTTCCCCGCCGAGCGAGTGCGTGACGCAGCTGCTCAGCGGGGCTTGATAACGTTGAAGCGCACAAAACCACAGAAGCTCGCGAAGCCCGCACCCGGCTCCGCAAACGAAAGGACCGTCGAGTGACTACTCCCGCGCTGCCCGAGTCGAATGAGTCGGGAACCGGGACGATGCCCACCTCCCAGCCGATCCTGTTGCGCGCGCTGCGCTGGGGCATCATTGCCACCGTTGCGCTCATCGTAATTTTTGCTGTGATTGGGTGGCTCGTGGCCGACTCCCGAGGACTTATCGGTGGGGTGCTCGGTGCCGCCATCGGAGGTGTGCTGCTTGGCATTACGGTCGGCAGCATCGCATTCGCGAATCGGTTTATCGAGAGCCCCTCGTACATCATCATTTTCTTCAGCATTGTGCTGGGCTCGTGGGTCGTGAAGTTTATTGGATTTATCGTCGCAGCCGTTCTTCTGCGCGATCAGCCCTGGCTTGATCCGACGATTATGTTCTTTGGAATCATCTCCGGAGTGCTTGTTTCGGTCATCATTGACGTGCTCGTGGTGACGAAATCACGCATTCCTTACGTTTCTGACGCACCCGAATCCTGATTTCGGTTTCGTTTGACCTCAAAACATTGTTAGGATTGTGCTTGTCCCTGCCAGGCCGCTGAATAGTGGTGTGTCTAGAAGTGCCGGGGGCACGACCATCGTTCGACGAAGTGCAGACTTGAGCTGTACCCCGAATCAGGAGAATGGCGCTGTTCGCAAACGCTACGCAATTCGTGACCTCCAGTCTGCTGGCCTCTGGGGATGGTGAGTTCCATCCGCCGTCTCTGAGCGAGTTCTACCCCGAGGCGCTTTGGTTCGAGGGCACCCCCTTTGAAATCAACCGGATCATGCTGATCCGCATCATCATGACAGTGGTGCTGCTCGTGCTGTTCTGGCTCGGAACCCGCCGCATGCGCGTGATTCCGACCCGCGGCCAGTCGCTCACCGAAATGGCGATGGACTTCGTGCGCATCAATATTGCAGAGGATCTCCTCGGCAAGAAAGATGGCCGCCGCTTCCTGCCGCTCTTGATGACGATGTTCTTCCTGATCCTGGCGTTCAACATCACGGGCATCATCCCGTTCATGAATATCGCCGGTTCTTCGGTCGTTGGCTTCCCGATCGTGCTTGCCGTGATCTCTTACGTCATGTTCATTTATGCAGGCGTCAAGAAGAGCCCCGGCAAGTTCTTCAAGAACTCGCTGTTCCCGGCCGGTGTGCCATGGGTCATGTACATCATCGTGACCCCGATCGAGCTGCTGTCGACGTTCATTATGCGTCCAATCACGCTCGCACTGCGACTCCTCATGAACATGCTCGTCGGCCACCTCCTGCTGGTGCTGTTCTTCGCGGCGACGCAGTTCTTCCTCTTCAGCGCAGACGGGCTCTTCAAGCTGTTCGGTGTTGGCACCTTCGCCTTTGGGTTTGCCTTCACCCTCTTTGAGATCCTGGTTGCCGCGCTGCAGGCCTACGTCTTTACACTTCTCACCGCTGTCTACATCCAGCTCGCGCTGGCTGAAGAGCACTAACCAATCGGGTTCGGCCTCCGCCGCACTCAAATACGGAAGGAAACACACACTGTGTCTGTTCTCGCTGAAATCAATGGCAACATCGCAACCGTCGGTTACGGTCTCGCTGCTATCGGCCCCGCTATCGGCGTGGGTATCGTTGTTGGCAAGACGATCGAGGGTGTTGCTCGTCAGCCCGAGCTCGCTGGCCGTCTCCAGGTCCTGATGTGGATCGGTATCGCCTTCACCGAGATGCTCGCGCTGATCGGTATCGCTACTTACTTCATCTTCCAGGGCTAATCCACCTCCTCAAGTCTCGAAAGGGAGGCACTGATGCTCAACGCAGTGATCTTTGCCGCTGCTGAGGAAGGCGCGGCTCAAAACCCGCTGCTTCCGGCTACATACGACATCGTCTGGTCGGCAGTCTGCTTCGTCATCATTCTCGTTGCGTTCTGGAAGATCTTCCTTCCGAAGCTCACGGCGATGCTCGACGCACGCGCAGAAGCCATCGAAGGTAACATCGCTAAGGCAGACGAGGCACAGGCTAAGGCCGAAGCCGCGCTGCAGGAGTACACCGCGCAGCTCGCAGGTGCTCGCCAGGAAGCTGGCGAGATCCGCGATTCAGCTCGCTCCGACGCCACCAAGATCGTGGCAAAGGCCAAGGAAGATGCGACTGTCGAGCAGGCACGCATCACCCAGGCCGCCCAGGCTCAGATTGAGGCAGAGCGCCAGAGCGCCGCTGTCTCGCTGCGCAAGGACGTCGGATCGCTCGCAATCGACCTCGCCTCCGGCGTTGTCGGCGTGTCTCTCTCGGACGATCAGAAGGCCTCCGCGCTGGTTGATCGCTTCCTCGCTGATCTCGAAGCTTCAGAGAAGGCAGCCAAGTAATGGGCAGCGCGTCACGCGAGGCTCTCGCCAAGGCCCGGGCCTCGCTGCAGGGGCGGCTCAGCAAGACTGCCGGCAGCGAATTGCTCGAGGCTGCCGACCGTATCGCTCAGGCACCCGCTCTCGTAGCTGTGCTGGGTGATGCTTCGGCAACGACCGAGAGCAAGACCCAGCTTGTAGAGCGCCTCTTTGGGTCGCTCTCAGCTGGCGCGCGTGGCGTTCTCGTCGCTGCGGTCACTGAAGCCTGGTCAAACACTGATGAGTTCGTCGCCGGTGTCGAAGAGCTTGGCCTTCGCGCCGAGGCTCTCACCAACGCCGAAC
The DNA here is from genome assembly GCF_011299575.1 of Leucobacter viscericola. NCBI lineage: Bacteria > Bacillati > Actinomycetota > Actinomycetes > Micrococcales > Microbacteriaceae > Leucobacter > Leucobacter viscericola. The sequence goes on along the minus strand of NZ_CP049863.1, from coordinate 1,142,934 downwards.
TTCCTGAAGAGTTGCTCGCGGTTGCCGATCTGGTTGATCGCAGCCACGAGCTCCAGCTCAGCCTCGGCAGCAAGCTGATCGAAGCAGAAGGCAAGGTCAGCCTCGTACAGCGTCTGCTCGCGGGCAAGGCTTCTGCCTCCGCAATCTCGGTGGTAAGTCACCTTGCAGCCAACCCGCGTGGTCGTCGTCTCGACGTAGCACTGCGCCAGGCTGCTCGTGTCGCGGCGGATCAGGAGGGCTTCGAGCTCGCCACCGTCACCGTTGCAGCCCCGCTTTCAGCTGAGCAGCAGGAGCGTCTCGCACGTCTTCTGCAGCAATCTGCAGGTCGCCCGGTTAAGGTCACCACTGTGATCGAACCCGATCTTCTTGGCGGTGTGCGTATTCAGCTCGCTGACGACATCATCGACGGCAGCGTCCGGGCACGCTTGGACGACCTCCGACAGCAGCTCGCGGCTTAGGCCTTTACTTCAATTACCGGGGGCGAAACCTCCGGAACAGACAGAGGAAACGAAATGGCAGAACTCTCAATCAGCCCGGACGAGATCCGCGACGCGCTGAAAGACTTCGCAGCGTCATACGAACCGGCTCAGGCTGACAAGACCGAGGTCGGAACAGTCGTAGACGCTGCCGACGGCATTGCACACGTTGCAGGCCTTCCCGGCGTCATGGCCAACGAGCTCGTCCGCTTTGCAGACGGCACGCTTGGCCTTGCGCAGAACCTTGACGAAGACGAAATCGGCGTTGTTGTACTCGGTGAGTTCACCGACGTCGCCGAGGGACAGCCGGTCACCCGCACCGGTGAGGTGCTCTCGGTTCCCGTGGGCGAGGGTTACCTCGGCCGCGTGGTTGACCCCCTCGGCAAGCCGATTGACGGCCTTGGCGAGATCGCAAACATCGAGGGCCGTCGTGCACTCGAGCTGCAGGCGCCCGGCGTTATGCAGCGTAAGTCGGTTCACGAGCCGCTGCAGACCGGTATCAAGGCAATCGACGCCATGATCCCCGTCGGCCGCGGTCAGCGTCAGCTGATCATTGGTGACCGCCAGACCGGTAAGACCGCTATCGCGATCGACACCATCATCAACCAGAAGGCGAACTGGGAGTCGGGCGACGTCACCAAGCAGGTACGTTGCATCTACGTTGCGATCGGCCAGAAGGGCTCGACCATTGCTTCCGTAAAGGGCGCACTGGAAGACGCAGGCGCCATGGAGTACACCACGATCGTGGCTTCTCCCGCGTCAGACCCCGCAGGCTTCAAGTACCTTGCTCCCTACACCGGCTCGGCTATCGGCCAGCACTGGATGTACGACGGCAAGCACGTACTCATCATTTTTGATGATCTCTCCAAGCAGGCTGAGGCCTACCGTGCGGTATCGCTTCTGCTGCGTCGTCCGCCGGGCCGCGAGGCTTACCCCGGTGACGTCTTCTACTTGCACTCGCGCCTGCTGGAGCGTTGTGCAAAGCTCTCCGACGAGCTCGGTGCAGGCTCGATGACGGGACTCCCAATCATCGAGACCAAGGCAAACGACGTTTCTGCGTACATTCCGACCAACGTGATCTCGATCACCGACGGCCAGATCTTCCTGCAGTCGGACCTCTTCAACGCGAACCAGCGCCCCGCCGTTGACGTTGGCATCTCGGTGTCTCGTGTTGGTGGCGACGCTCAGGTGAAGTCGATCAAGAAGGTATCCGGCACGCTCAAGCTTGAGCTCGCTCAGTACCGTTCGCTCGAGGCCTTCGCGATGTTCGCATCCGACCTTGACCCGACGAGCCGTCGCCAGCTTGCACGCGGTGCTCGCCTCACCGAGCTACTCAAGCAGCCGCAGTACACTCCGTACCCGGTTGAAGAGCAGACTGTGTCGATCTGGGCTGGCACCAAGGGCTTCCTTGATGACGTCCCAGTGGAAGATATTCTCCGCTTCGAGCGTGAGTTCCTCGACTACCTGTCGCGCAACTCAGAAGCGCTGAACACGCTGCGTAAGACCAACGTGCTCGACGACGACATCGTCGCTGAGCTCGAGGCAAAGATCGAGAAGTTCAAGAGCGAGTTCCGCACCTCGGCAGGTCAGTCGCTTGCTGAGCAGTTCGACACGCTCGATGAGGCCGAGATCAAGCAGGAGCAGCTGGTCGTTTCCAAGAAGTAGGGAATCTCGGTGGGGGTGAAAGCCCCCACCGATCCCGAACCTTTGATTACCAGCCAGCCCCGACCGAAACAGGAGAGACATGGGAGCGCAACTTCGGGTCTACCGGCAGAAGATTCGTTCTGCCCAGACGACCAAGAAGATTACCCGTGCGATGGAGCTGATCGCGGCATCTCGCATTCAAAAGGCGAAGGCGCGTGTTGAGGCTTCGACGCCGTACGCGACCGCGATCACTCGCGCCGTCTCGGCCGTCGCCACACACTCGAACACGGATCATCCTCTACTCGTTGAGGCAGAGAAGGTCGAGCGGGCAGCCGTCGTTATTTTCACCTCGGATCGCGGCCTCGCCGGCGCCTTCAACTCGCAGGTTCTGCGGGAAGCAGAGGAGCTCAGCGAGCTGCTTCGCGAAGAGGGCAAAGACGTGGTGTACTACCTGATCGGCCGTAAGGCTCAGGGGTACTTCTCGTTCCGCCGTCGCGCTTCCGAGCGTGTATGGACGGGTGACACCGAGAACCCGGGCTTCGAGACAGGTAAAGAGGTTGCTGACGCGCTTCTTGACGTCTTTGCGCGTTCGGCTGAAGAAGGCGGTGCACAAGAGATTCACCTCGTGTACAACCGCCTCATCAGCATGGTCACCCAGCTGCCTCAGGTGCACCGACTTCTGCCCCTGCAGATCGTCGAGGGTGTTGCCGAGGCCACTGACGCGCCCGAGCCGCTGTACGAGTTCGAGCCAGACGCGGACGCGGTTCTTGGGCAGCTTCTGCCCGCCTACATCGAGTCGCGCGTGTTCAACGCGATGCTCGAGTCGGCTGCCGCAAAGCACGCTGCAACGCAGAAGGCGATGAAGTCCGCGAGCGACAACGCAGACACGCTTATTCGCGACTACACTCGCCTCGCAAACAACGCGCGCCAGGCAGAGATCACCCAGCAGATTTCCGAGATTGTGGGCGGCGCTGACGCGCTGTCCGGCTAAACGCTACGAAGAGAGAGAATCATGACCGAAACCGCCGCAGTGGCGACACAGGTTGTCGGGCGGATCGCTCGAGTAACCGGGCCCGTCGTCGATATTGAGTTCCCGCACGATGCGATTCCCGCCGTGTACAACAAGCTCGAGACCTCCATCAGCCTTGGTGAGGGCCAGGAGTCGTTCACGCTTGTGCTCGAGGTTGCACAGCACCTCGGTGACAACCTTGTTCGCGCGATCGCGCTGAAGCCGACTGACGGACTTGTCCGCGGCCAGGACGTCGTCGACACCGGTGGCCCCATCACGGTGCCCGTTGGCGACATCACCAAGGGCAAGGTATTCGACGTTGCAGGCAACGTACTGAACCTGCCTGACGGCGAGAAGATCGAGGTTTCCGAGCGCTGGAGCATCCACCGCACGCCCCCGGCCTTCGATCAGCTTGAGTCGAAGACTCAGCTCTTCGAAACCGGCATCAAGGTCATCGACCTCTTGACCCCCTACGTACAGGGTGGCAAGATTGGTCTGTTCGGTGGTGCCGGTGTTGGCAAGACCGTTCTGATCCAGGAGATGATCCAGCGTGTTGCGCAGGATCACGGTGGTGTGTCGGTGTTCGCCGGTGTTGGTGAGCGTACCCGTGAGGGTAACGACCTGATCCACGAGATGGAAGAAGCGGGCGTCTTCGACAAGACCGCGCTTGTGTTCGGCCAGATGGATGAGCCGCCGGGAACGCGTCTTCGCGTCGCTCTGTCGGCACTGACCATGGCGGAGTACTTCCGTGATGTTCAGAAGCAGGACGTGTTGCTCTTCATCGACAACATCTTCCGCTTCACGCAGGCCGGTTCAGAGGTTTCGACGCTGCTCGGCCGTATGCCCTCCGCTGTGGGCTATCAGCCGAACCTCGCCGACGAGATGGGCATCCTCCAGGAGCGCATCACCTCGACCCGCGGTCACTCGATCACCTCGCTGCAGGCGATCTACGTTCCCGCCGATGACTACACCGACCCGGCTCCCGCCACGACGTTCGCGCACCTTGATGCAACGACCGAGCTGTCGCGTGAGATCGCGTCGAAGGGTCTGTACCCGGCTGTGGATCCGCTGACCTCAACCTCGCGTATTCTTGATCCCCGCTACTTGGGCGAGGACCACTACCGCGTGGCCACCACGGTCAAGCAGATTCTGCAGAAGAACAAGGAACTCCAGGAGATCATCGCGATCCTCGGTGTCGATGAGCTTTCTGAAGAAGACAAGATCACCGTAGCGCGCGCACGTCGCATCCAGCAGTTCCTCTCGCAGAACACCTACATGGCGAAGAAGTTCACCGGTGTTGAGGGTTCGACCGTTCCGCTCAAGGACACGATCGAGTCGTTCGACGCTATTGCCAAGGGTGAGTTCGACCACGTTGCTGAGCAGGCGTTCTTCAACGTCGGTGGCATCAGCGATGTCGAAGAGAACTGGGCAAAGATGCAGAAAGAACTGGGCTAATCATGGCCGAACTCAACGTGAGTGTCGTCTCAGCTGAGCGACGTGTCTGGGAGGGCGCTGCCACCCAGATCATTGCGAAGACCACTGAAGGCGAGATCGGTATTCTTGCGGGGCACCAGCCCATGCTTGCGATCCTCGCCGAGGGTGAGATTCGTGTGACCACTGCCAGCGGAGAGAAGATCGCCGTGGACGCAGCGGGAGGATTCCTCTCGGTTGACCACAACACAGTGACTATTGTCGCCGGTAAGGCAGCTGTCGCTTAGAGCAAAACGCGCCAGCGTTTTGCTGCGACAGCTGGTGGCGCCACTGCGCCAGGTCGCGGCTTAAAGCCGTCGATGGTGGTGAAGGCCGCACGCTCCTCGGAGCGTGCGGCCTTTCGTCTTTGACTCAGCAGTTGCCGATAGCCTGGAGGCACCATGCAGATTCTTCTCCCGCCCTCTGAGACTAAGCGCCCCGGGGGAGTAGGGATCCTGAACCTCAGTGACCTGCGCGCCGCCGGTGTGCTGGGTGACGCTCGTGAGAGTGTTCGCGCCGCACTTGAGGCCCTCAGCTCAGACGCAGAGGCCGCTGTGAAGCCACTCAAGCTCGGGGTGAAGAACCGCGATGAACTCGAGCACAATCTCAGGCTGCGGGAGAGCGGGGTGATGCCCGCCATCGAGCGTTACACGGGCGTACTCTATGACGCCCTCGATGTGTCGAGTCTCGAAGCTGACGCCCGTGGCTGGCTGAACGCGCACGTTTTCGTGCAGTCCGCGCTCTTCGGGCTTGTTGGTGCGGGGGATCCGATTCCCGCGTACCGGCTTTCCGCGAGCTCGCGGCTGCCAGGCCTGGACACTAGTCTGAAGGCCGCCTGGCGCGTTGCTCATCAGGGAATCGATTGGGCTGCGCAGGGCTGGATCCTTGACCTGCGTTCCAAAGACTACGCGGAACTCGCGCCGCTGCCCGAGGGAGCCGGCGCTGCGCTGCACGTGGCTCAGCGTGGTGCGGACGGAGAGGTGCGCGCCCTGAATCACTTCAATAAGGCAGCGAAGGGGGATCTGGTGCGTCGGCTCGCGCTTGCCCGGCCTGAGATTGCGGGAGAGGACGACCTCGTCGCCTGGGCTGTGGAAGCTGGAATAGATCTGACGAGAAGCGGACTCGACGGCCAGCTCACCCTGTTAACCGACCTCGGGGCCCCTGTTTCAGGGTCGAATGACCGGGCAACGACCGGGTCGCGATAGGATACTCGGGTGCCTAAGGGGAATCTACTGTGACTGCGCGGGGTGAGAACGCCACCCGTAAGCGGCTGCGCTATCGCGAAAACTGCGATCTTGAGATCGAGCTTTCGTGGTTTGGGCTCACCGACGTAGGCCTCCGTCGCGAGACGAACCAAGACAGCTTCGTGACCATTCCGCCGATTTTTGCGGTAGCCGATGGTATGGGCGGCCACTCCGCGGGCGAGATTGCGTCGGCCGCGGTCGTTCGGCGCCTCGCTGAGCTCGGTGGGAGCAGAACCGTATCCGAAAAGGATATTGATGGTGTGCTCGGTGACGCGGTAGACGACATCGAACTCGACGCGGGCGAGACCGAGCTGGGTGCGGGAACGACCGTTACGGGCGTTGTTATCGGCACCGAGGCCAGTGAGCCGACGTGGAAGGTCTTCAATATCGGAGACTCGCGTGTGTACCAGTACTTTAAGGGCGCGCTGAGCCAGGTCACTGTTGACCACTCGGTCGTCCAGCACCTCATCGACACCGGTGCGATCACCGAAGAAGAGGCAGAGGTTCACCCGCACGCCAACGTGATTACCCGCGCAGTCGGGTTTAATGAGGCTCCCGTGCCCGATTACACCTCGCTTGCACTGATCCCTGGCCAGCGGATCCTCATCTGCTCAGACGGGCTCACCAAAGAGCTCACCGATATCGGGATCCAGCACTTTCTCGCGAACGCGCGTACCGCTGAGGGGGCTGCTCGGTCCCTCGTGAAGCAGGCGCTTGACAACGCTGGGCGCGACAACGTGACCGTGATTGTGATCGACGTGCACGCGGTGGGTGACGTGATCGATACCGGCAGCATTGAGGCTGCGGGGATCGAGCTCGACTAGCTGGAGACCCAGCGCTGGTTTCATGTCAGCCGGTACAGACACGTCAGCCGGTTGGGATCCCAGGATCCCAACCGGCTGAGCTGTCAGTACCGGCTGACGTGCCGAGAGTGCATCGCGTGGACTACGCGCTAGCGGCAAACGCTTCGTCGAGCACTGAGATGACATCGTGGATCAGCTCGTCGCTCATCTTGAGCGAGGGCAAGAAGCGGATGCCCTGGTTGTAAGCGCCCGTGCTGAGCAGCAGTACGCCACGTTGGGCGGCAGCGTTGATCACGCTGGCAACCATGTCAGGATCGGCCTCGAGTGTGCCGGGCTTTACGATTTCGACGGCGAGCATTGCGCCCTTGCCGCGGACCTCTGCGATGCAGCTGTATTTTGCCTGCAGCTGCTTCAGCCCGGCGCCGAAGGTAGCCTCGATGCGCTTCGCCTCTTCAAGCAGATTCAGCTCCTCGATCTGTTCAAACACCGCGACAGCCGCGGCGCACGAGACCGGGTTGCCACCGAAGGTGCCGCCCAGACCGCCGGGCTGCGACTTGTCCATGATCTCGGCGCGACCGGTGATGCCTGCGAGGGGAGTCCACCCGCGATGCCCTTTGCCGAGAGCACGATGTCTGGGGTGACACCAAACTGCTCGATCGAGAACATGGTGCCGGTGCGAGCCATGCCAGCCTGCACCTCGTCTGCGATGAACACGATGCCGTTTGCGCGGCACCACTCGGCGAGCGCCGGAAGGTAACCGTCTGCGGGAACAATGAAGCCGCCCTCGCCCTGGATCGGTTCGACGACGAGGCAGGCGAGATCCTCAGCCCCTGCTGTCTTTTCGAGGTAGGCAATCGTGCGTGCAGCGGCCTCTGCGCCGCTCAGCCCGTCGTGCAGCGGGTACGAGTTCGGGGCCTTGTAGACGTCGCTCGCGCGGGGGCCATAGCCGAGTGCGTAGGGGGCTGCCTTGAAGTTCATGGTTGAGGTCAGCATGGTGCGGCCGTGGTAGGCCTGCTCGAGCACGGCAACACCGGGACGGCCGGTGTACTTGCGGGCGATCTTGACGCCGTTCTCGACGGCCTCGGCGCCCGAGTTCATGAGGAGCGTTTTGTAGCCCTCGCCGCCGGCCACACTCGCGGCGAGGTGCTCGGCGACCTGCACGTAGGGCTCGTAGGGGGTCATCGTAAACAGGGTGTGGGTGACCTTGTTGAGCTGCGCTGTAGCTGCTGCAACCACCGCGTCGTCGGTGTGGCCGATAGTGGTGACGCCGATCCCGCCGCACACATCGATGATGTGGTTACCGTCAACGTCGACGATGATCGAGTCGTGCGCGCGGTCGATGTACACCGGCAGCACACTGTGCACACCCGGTGGCACAACGGCCTTGCGGCGTTCCTGGAGCTCGCGAGAGCGAGGCCCGGGAATCTCGGTGACCAGACGACGCTCCTGTGGGATCGAGTCTTGGTCGGTAGGAACTGTAGGGCTTAGGGTCGCTTCAGTCATGAGATCGATCCTACTCCGGGAGTACAGGGGCAACGGTGAGTTTGTTCCTACAAAGTTCTGTTCGCCGCTGAATCTCTAGACTGTGAGCATGAACGGGCTGCACGAGTACAGGGTCGGCGTTGAGTGGCGTGGCAATCGTGGCACCGGCACAAGCGGGTATCGGGATTACGGTCGCGAGTTGTTGATCCACGCCGCGAACAAAGAGCCGCTGGAAGGATCGGCCGATCCCACCTTTCACGGGAACGCCGAGCGGTGGAATCCCGAGGAACTGCTCGTGGCCGCGCTCGCCCAGTGCCACATGCTATCTTACCTGCACATGGCCGTGCGCGAGGGAGTTGTGGTGACCGGTTACACCGACGAGGCAACGGGAACCATGCAGCAGCGAGGCCTGGGTGGTGCCTTTACCGAGGTGGTGCTTCGGCCACGGGTCACGGTTGCAGACGTGTCGATGGTGGAAGCAGCGCGTGCCGCCCATGCCGAAGCCCGCGAGCACTGCTTCATTGCAAACTCCGTAAACTTTCCGGTGCGTCACGAGCCCGAGATCGTGGTGGCGGGCCCAGAAAACGACTCAGATTCCAGCCCGCTGTAACACGGAGCGTCTGTGTCGGTGGTTCCCAATACAATGGACCCCATGGCCAAGCCCGATTCGTTCTTCCTCACCACGCCCATCTTCTACGTGAATGATGCCCCGCACATTGGGCACGCCTACACGGAGGTCGCGGCAGACGTGCTCGCACGCTGGCACCGTCAGGCGGGTGACGACACCTGGTTCTTGACCGGCACTGACGAGCACGGGCAGAAGATCCTGCGCACGGCAACGGCAAACGGTGTTGAGCCGAAGGAGTGGGCGGATCGCCTCGTCGAGTCATCGTGGAAACCCCTGCTGAACACGATCAACATCTCGAACGACGACTTCATTCGCACGACAGAGCCGCGGCACGAGGCCGGCGTTGCCAAGTTCCTGCAGAAGCTCTACGACGACGGGCACGTGTACGCGGGCGAGTTCGAGGCGCTGTACTGCGTCGGCTGTGAGGAATTCAAGCCGAAGAGTGAGATCGTCGACGGCACAGGAGAATTCGAAGGCCAGAAGGTCTGCGCGATCCACTCGAAGCCTCTCGAACTGCTGCAGGAGAAGAACTACTTCTTCAAGATGAGCGCGTTTCAGGATCGGCTGCTCGCGCTTTACGAAGAGCGCCCTGACTTCGTGCAGCCCGCGAGCGCGCGCAACGAGGTTGTCGCGTTTGTGCAGCAGGGCCTTGAAGATCTCTCGATCTCACGCACCTCGTTCGACTGGGGAATTCCGATTCCGTGGGACGACGCCCACGTCACCTATGTCTGGTTCGACGCGCTGCTCAACTACGTCACCGCGACCGGTTACGGTGCCAACGACGAAGAGTTTGCGAGGCGCTGGCCAGGCACCCACATCGTGGGCAAAGACATCCTGCGCTTCCACGCGGTCATCTGGCCTGCGATGCTGATGGCTGCGGGGCTTGAGGTGCCGGATCACGTCTTCGCTCATGGCTGGCTGCTCGTTGGCGGCGAGAAGATGTCGAAGTCGAAGCTCACGGGTATTGCTCCCAACGAGATCACCGACACATTCGGGGCAGACGCGTTCCGCTACTACTTCATGCGCGCGATCTCGTTTGGTCACGACGGCTCGTTCAGTTGGGAAGACCTTGCTGCTCGCTACCAGGCAGAACTCGCGAACGGTTTCGGCAACCTTGCCAGTCGTGTGCTCGCGATGAACGCGAAGTACTTCGAGGGTCGTGTGCCCGAGCCGGGCGAAGAGCTCGCGGCAGACGCGGCGATTCGGGAGCTCGCGGCCTCCGCGGCCACCCGGGCCGACGCGCACATCGAGGCGTTTGCGATCCACGAGTCCATTGCGGCCGTGTGGGAGCTGGTCGATGCACTCAACGGGTACATCACCGAGCAAGAGCCGTGGGTGCTCGCTAAAGATCCCGCGCAGCGTGATCGTCTGGCCCGCGTGCTGTACACGACCACCGAGGGGCTTCGTGCGCTTGCCGTGCTGCTCTCGCCCGTGCTGCCCGAGGCAACGGCGAAGCTGTGGTTCGCGCTTGGGGCTAAAGAGACCCTGGGCGCACTGTCTGCGCAGCCGATTCGCGAGGCAGGAGTCTGGGGCAAGCTTGTGCCGGGCACCACTCAGCACTCGCTTGCCGTGCTCTTCCCGCGCATCGAGACCGAGGCAAAAGAGTGAGTAGCGAGATGCCTCCCGCGGGGCTGCGCAAGCGACACCAGACGGAAGGCCGAGATTTGACTCGGCCCGCCAGCCCTGAGCCCTTGCCCTTTGCGGTCTACGACAACCACGCTCACCTCGAGTTCGAGGACGGTTTCGACCAGCTTGACCCAACGGAGTCGCTGGACCTGGCGGCTGCCGTTGGAGTGCGCGGCGTCGTACAGGTCGGTACAGACCTGGAGACGAGCCGATGGAGCGCTGCGCTCGCGCAGCACGACCCGCGAGTGCTCGCCGCGGTTGCGCTGCACCCGAACGAGGCGCCAAAGCTCTTTGAGCAGGGGCAACTGAGCGCGCACCTTTCCGAGATCTCTCGTCTTGCAGCACAGCCGCGCGTGCGAGCTGTTGGCGAGACGGGACTCGATTTCTTCCGCACGGGAGAAGACGGTCGTGCCGCGCAGATCGAGTCCTTCGAGACCCACATCGAGATTGCGAAGGCCAACAAGATTGCGCTGCAGATTCACGACCGTGATGCGCACGACGAGGTTGTGGCGACGCTGAAGCGTGTTGGTGCCCCCGAAAAGACGGTGTTCCACTGCTTCTCGGGTGATGCCAAACTCGCCCGCATCTGCAACGACAACGGCTGGTACATGTCGTTTGCGGGAACCATGACCTTCAAGAACGCACCGACGCTGCGCGAAGCGCTCAGCGTTGCAAAACCCGAGCTGACCCTCACTGAGACCGACTCGCCGTTCTTGACGCCAGAACCGTTCCGCGGCCGGCCAAATGCCCCCTACCTGTTGCCGCACACCGTCAGGCGCATGGCCGACACCCTCGACGAAGACCTTGAGGCCGTGTGCGCGCGCGTCGCGGCCAACACCGAGCGCGTGTATGGCAGCTGGGATCCCGCGGAGGCGGGGGAGGTCGCCGCATGAGCGATGAGCCGAGCGTAGCCGCCAGCCAGGAGGGGGCTGACAGCGCTGCCGCGTTGCTGGGTCCCCGCGAGGTTCGCGAACTTGCAGAGCGCCTCGGCGTTTCGCCGACCAAAAAACTCGGTCAGAACTTCGTCATCGACCCCAACACTGTCCGCAAAATCGTGCGGCTTGCGGGGGTACAGGCTGGTGACCAGGTCATTGAGGTTGGTCCGGGACTCGGATCGCTCACACTCGGGATCACCGAGGCCGGCGCCAACGTAACAGCGGTAGAGATCGATCACCGTCTGGCCGCCGAACTGCCCACAACCGTGAGTCAGATGCAGCCGGACGCTGCGAAGCGACTGCGGGTCATCCGCAGTGATGCGCTGGAAGTCACCGCTGAACAGCTGGAACTGGCAGGCACGGGTGAGGCGGCCCAGGCGGGCCCCGAGATTCTCGTCGCTAACCTGCCCTACAACGTCTCGGTGCCGATTCTGATGCACCTGCTCGAACTGATCCCCGCGCTTCGCGGCGGACTCGTGATGGTGCAGGCCGAAGTCGGGCATCGCATCGCCGCCGGCCCGGGCTCAAAGGAGTACGGATCGCCCAGCGCCAAAGCGGCGTGGTACGGCGAGTGGCGGATCGCCGGAACGGTCAGCAGGCGCATCTTCTGGCCGGTGCCCGGCGTCGACTCGGTTCTGGTCTCGTATGAGCGGCGTGGCGAGCCGCGGGGCACGAAAGCGGAGCGTCAGCTCACGTTCGAGCTCGTCAACGCAGCTTTTGCGCAGCGTCGCAAAATGTTGAGGCAGGCGCTGCAGCCCGTGCTCGGTCAACTGGAGCAAACCGTTTCGGTACTAGAGGCCGCGGGGGTTGAGCCGACTGCCCGCGCGGAGCAACTCAGCATCGTCGAGTTTCTAGCAATCGCCCGAGCGCACGCTCTGGTCATTTAGGCAGTCAGCATTGCGCTAGCGTGGTAGCTATGGGGACAAAACAGCGACGATCAGTGACCGTGAGGGCACCGGGCAAGATCAATGTGTTTTTTCGAGTGGGGGCCCTGCAAGACGACGGCTACCACGATGTCGCTTCCCTGTATCAGGCTGTCTCGCTGTTCGAAGAGGTCACCGCGACCGAGTCGAATGAGTTCTCGGTTCGGTTCGGTGGCCCCGTAGACGTGAGCGGGATCCCACTCGACGATTCCAACCTGGCGCTTCGCGCGGCCAAAATGCTTGCCGCGCACACCGGTTACACCGGGGGAGTCGAATTGAGTGTACTCAAACGAGTCCCCGTCGCTGGCGGCATGGGGGGTGGATCCGCTGACGCAGCAGCTGCGCTGCTTGCCTGCGACGAGCTGTGGGGTACGGGGGTCGGCCGATCCACGCTGCATGCTCTGGCCGCGAAGCTCGGAGCCGACGTGCCGTTTGCGCTCGAGGGCGGCACCGCCGTCGGAACCGGTCGCGGTGATGAGCTGAGCCCGGCGCTCGCAAAGGGCAGCTTTCACTGGGTACTTGCGCTTCCCGACACGGGTCTCAGCACGCCGGTCGTGTACCGCACGCTCGACCAGCACCGCGAAGATCACTATGGCGACCTGGGCCCGCAGCCCGAGTACGTGAAGGTCGACACCGAGGTGCTGCAGGCCGTGCGTGTTGGCGATGCCGCGACGCTCGCCGAGGCGATGCACAACGACCTGCAGGTTGCCGCGCTGCGGCTGGCCCCTGAACTGATCGAAGTGCTCGAACTGGGGGAGTCGCGCGGGGCGCTCTCTGGCATTGTGTCTGGATCCGGGCCGACCCTGGCCTTTCTCGTGAGTGACGCGCAAGAGGCAGCAGAACTTAAGGGAGTGCTGACCCGTGCCGGTCACCGCGCACTCACCGTCACGGGCCCCGTCGTGGGTGCTCGGGTGCTCGACACTCACTGAGAAACCCGGGAATAGTGACACGCGCCAGGTGGTTGCACCTGGCGTGAGTGAAACGATCCGCGTTGATATCTGGTCCGACATTGCCTGCCCCTGGTGCTACCTGGGCAAGCACCGCTTTGAGAACGGCGTAGCTGCGTTCCAAGAGCAGCACCCCGACGTCAACGTTGTGGTTGAAAGCCACAGCTTCGAGCTGGCACCCGATACGCCGCTCGACTTCGCGGGGAGTGAGGTCGACTTCCTTGTGAAGCACAAGGGCATGCCCGCCGCGCAGGTCGAGCAGATGCTCACTCAGATGACCGAGATGGCTGCCAGCGAAGAGACCGTCTTTGACTTCAGTAAAGTGAAGCACGCGAACACCAGGCGTGCCCACCGGGTGCTGCATCTCGCGAAGGATCGTGGGCTGCAGGAGCCGATGAAGGAGCGCCTCTTCCGCGCCTATTTTGAGCAGGGCGAAGACATGTCGGATCCCGACTCGCTTGCCCGTCTTGGTGCAGAGGTTGGACTTGATCCAGAAGAGGTACGCGCTGCGCTCGACAGCGAGGAATACGGTGAGGCCGTTGACCGCGACATCACTCGGGCCCAGATGCTCGGGGTAACCGGGGTGCCCTTCTTTCTGATCGAGGAAAAGTACGGTGTGTCTGGCGCGCAGTCAGCGGAAGCTTTTGCGGGAGCATTCGAGCAGGTGCTCGGACTCGTGCGCGGCGAAGAAACAGTTCAGAAGTAAGTTGATACGGGAGTTCAATATGACAAATCAGGATAGTGCGGTTGATACCAAGGCTGCTGCAGCAGCGGCTCCGGTTTTGGACGCGGAGGCCGGTCTTGCCTCGGCGGCGGCCTTCGCGAGTGCAGAGAGCCAGGAGATCTTGAACCTGCTGAGTGACAGCGAGGGCGGATCCTGCTGCGGTGGGGGCTGCTGCAGCGTCTAGCGAATAGGGTTCTGCTGGGTGGCACCCTGAATGTCCGAGGGTATGGATAGGCTGAGCACATCACTCTTCCAAACCCGGAGGTCAGAAGCCGATGCAGTCGTCTGGTCTAACTCAACCGACCGATTCACCCGAGCTCGAAGACGCGAGCCGCAACCCCAAAGCCAAAAAACGACCGCGACGAAGGCTTCGGCGCGCACTGCTGATTGTGCTGAGCACCGTTGTGGTGATCGCACTTGCCGCCATCGGGTTTGGAACGTGGACGGTCACGCGATCCTTTCCGCAGGTATCGGGCGAAATCGCGGTCGCCGCTGCACAGGGCGGTGAGGGACTCCGATCTGATGTCACCGTGCAGAGGGACGAGCGCGGCATTGCCACGATCACTGCAGAAAACACGGGTGACCTGTTCTTTGCGCAGGGATTTGTGCACGCGCAGGATAGGTTCTGGGAGATGGACTTCCGGAGGCACATGACCGCTGGGCGGCTCTCGGAGCTGTTTGGTGAGTCCCAACTCGGCACTGACAAGTTTCTGCGCACGCTTGGCTGGCATCGCATCGCCGAAAAAGAGGTTGATGCGCTGCCCGCCGAAACACGCGCCTTCTATCAGTCATACGCAGACGGGGTGAACGCCTACCTGAAGGAACGGCAAGGTTCGGGGTTGTCTCTCGAGTACGCGGTTCTCGGGCTGCAGAACGCAGATTACACACCCGAACCGTGGACACCGGCGGACTCCGTCGCCTGGTTTAAGGCGATGGCTTGGGATCTGCGCACAAACATCGAAGACGAAACCGAACGCGCGCTGCTGGCCCAGAAGCTGGACACTCCAACGCTCAAGCAGCTGTATCCGGAGTACCCGTTTGGCGAGCACCCCGTTATCCTTGCGGATGACCCGGCGGGCGCCGCGGTCATGTCGGAAGCCAAAAAGGAGCCCTCCGGGGTTGAAACGGTGGCGGCCGCAGACGTCAGCTCGCTGACCGACGCAGTCGATCAGGTTGACGAGATGGTGGCCGACCAGGGCGAAGGGGTGGGTTCGAACTCCTGGGTCGTCGCCGGGGAGCACACCGCAACCGGTAAACCCCTGCTGGCGAACGATCCCCACCTCGGGGCCGCCCTCCCATCGGTCTGGACGCAGATGCAGCTTCGGTGCAAAACCGTCACCGCGGAATGCCCCTTCGACGTTGCAGGGTTTAGTTTCTCGGGTCTGCCCGGAATCGTGATTGGGCACAACCAGCACGTTGCCTGGGGCTTCACGAACCTCACCACGGACGTCGCCGACCTATATGTCGAGAGGGTGTCGGGCGAGAACTATTTGCAAGACGGCAAACAGCACCCAATCGAAACTCGCGAGGAAACGATCAAGGTGGCCGGCGGCAAAGATGTGCCGTTGACGGTGCGCTCGACAGGGCACGGACCCATCGTGTCGGGGCTGACACCTGATTTCACGGCGATCGCTGACAACCCGCGTGTGGGGGATGGTGTGGGTGCGGCGGAGAAAGCCGTGGAACCGTCAGCTGGGGCGCAGTCGGAGGGCGACGAATACGCGCTCAGCCTTCGCTGGACGGCTCTCGACGTGACCACCACCCCTGAAGCGATCTTTAAGCTCAACACCGCCACGAACTTCACTCAATTTCGGGCCGCCGCGAAGCTCTTTGACGTACCAGCGCAGAATCTCATCTACGCGGACCTAGAGGGCAACATCGGTTACCAGGCTCCGGGCAAGCTGCCAATACGCGGAGCCGGGGACGGCTGGCTGCCGCAACCCGGTTGGGACAGTGCCTACGACTGGCAGGGGTTCATCCCGTTTGAGGATCAACCGACCACCTACAACCCCAAGTCGGGGTATGTCGTCACCGCAAACAATGCGATCGTGAACGACAACTACCCGTACTTCCTCAGCCGTGACTGGGACTACGGCTACCGGGCCGCGCGCATCGTGGAACTCCTTGAAAACAAGATCGACAAGGGGCCAGTGACCGCAAAAGACATGGCGCAGATCCAGATGGATAACCAGTTCCCGGCAGCGAAATCCCTGCAACAGGCCTACGCGAATGTCTCGGTTGACGATGGTGACGTGAACAAGGCCCTCAGCATGTTGAAAGACTGGAACGGGCAGAACGATCCTGATTCCGCCGCTGCCGCATTTGCGAACGTTCTCTGGCGGCACGTGACCGCGCAGATGGTCGATGAGTTTGACGTGGATGTGCCGCGAAGCAGCCAATCGAGGTTTGCGGTTGTGTTCGAGCAACAACTGAACGATCCCGAATCGAAGTGGTGGCAGAGCGCAAAGAATGGCAACGCAAGCAACCGGCAAGAGTTCTTTGAACTCGCCGCGAAGCAGGCGTATAAAGAGCTCGTCAAGCTACAGGGCGACAACCCCAAAAACTGGAACTGGGGCAAACTCCACGCTCTGTCGCTGACGAGCGGAACCTTCGGGCAGAGCGGTATCGCTCCGATCGAGTGGCTGTTCAACCGCGGCCCCTACTCCGTCGGCGGAGGATCGGGTGTGGTGAATGCGACGGGCTGGTCGCTCGATGACGGCTACGAGACGACCACCGTGCCGTCGATGCGAACCGTTATGGATCCGAGTGACTGGGACGCCTCGACCTGGCAAAATCTCACCGGGCAGAGCGGCCACGCCTTCAGCTCGAACTACACCGATCAGACGGAGGGCTGGGCCAAGGGAGAACAATACGGGTGGGCCTTCTCGCCAGGAGCGGTGAAGGCCACGACCACAAACACGCTCGTGCTTCGCCCAGCAACTGATTAGGGAGAGCTACTGCGGCCCAAACAGCCCCTTACTGTACTTGGTGAGCACTTTGTAAGCTTCGGCGAAGGTCTGGGGCGGGTGCGCCTTTTCTGCGGGGGTGCCAAACATCTCGACGAGTAACCCAATGAGTCCGCGGGCAGGCGGGCTCAACGGGCGATCGGGGGAGGCGTCAGCCGGATGCGGGCCAACCTCGGGGTTCGGTGGCACGTACGCGGGGTGCGTCTGCGGCCAGTCTGCGATGTGACGGGGCACCTTTCGATTGAACGCCCCGAACAGTGAGGGAGCCCCGTTGTCTCGCCGGGTGAGCGGCTCGAGCCCAAAACGCTCGGAGAGCGTTGCGGCGAGAGCGCCGTGGTGCATCGGCTCAGAAAACACGGTGCCGCGCTCGGTGTGCGCTGACACAAATATCGCTGGCACACGGCAGCCGAGCCGATCGAAAGTGAACCCCATTTCGCCCGCCCCGCTGCTGTCGGGTGGCGTTGCCTCTGGTGGCGGAATGTGGTCGTAGGTGCCACCGTGCTCATCAAAGGTAATGAGAAGCGCAGTATTGAGGTAGTTCGAGCCGACCTCGGCAGTTGAGGAGCGAATTGCAGAGTAGATCTCGTGAATGAGTGCGTCACCCGCGCGCACATCTGACACTGCCCCGTTGTAGATCTCGTGCCCGTCGACGCCGTCTTCGCGAATGCGCCCCACGGGCGGGTGAAAATCGTTGTGGTCGAAGATCATGCGCGGCTCAACAAAGGCATACGCGGGCAGGTTGCCGGACTTCACATCCTCATGAAACTGCCGCATCGTTGCGAAGTGCTCGGTGTTCCAGAACTCGCGCAGTGCGGGCGCGTGAATAAAGCCGGTGAATGAGACGAGCTGCATCTCGTCGAAGTAGATCCGCCAGGTGAGTCCGGCTTCTTCAAGCCGGTTGAAGACGGTGGGGGTTGGGGGCGCGTCTAGCCATTTCCGGTAGCCGCCGCCACCCATGTTGGTGACAAAGCCGTGCGAGGTCGACGCGTGAAAGAAACTGCGATTGCAGAACGTCTGGCTTGGCACGGCACAGTGCCAGTGGTCGTAGACACCAAACTCGCGGGCGAGCGTAGAAATTACGGGCAGCATCTCGGGTGTGAAGGATCCCATGATCTGATCGCGCTCACGCGCTGACGGTTTTCGCCGCTCGCGCCCCTCGAAATCGACCTCGTAGTCGAGCACAAAGCCCCGCATGTCGGGCTTCGCGCCGGGCTTTGGTGCGTTGAAGGGCGCGGTCATATCGACGACCTCTTTGCCGCGATTGTGCTCGTCGAGGCGACCGAAGAGTTGCGTGTTGACGTGAGGGTACTCTTCGCCGGGATCGGGATCCGGCAACCCCATAATTACATCGGTCGGCCCGCGATAGGTGTGCGCGGGCACCACTGTGCCGTCTGCGGCGGTGTTGGAGTAATTGCCAAAGGCCAGCCCCTCAAAACCGCCGCTCTTCGGGGGATCGTCTGGGGTGTACAGGTGACCGAGCAGGTTATCGAAGGATCGATTCTCGCCCATCACAACGACAAGATGGTCAAACCCTGGCTCGCTGCGGGGCTTAGGGATCGCGAACTCTTCAGGAATGTAGGGAGATCCGCCGGACTGGCGCTGGGACGCGAGAACAGCTGCGCCGCCGATCCCACCACCCACTGCGATTCCCGCGGCGAGGATCCCGCCGGTCTTCAGGAACCCGCGTCGGCTGGGGGAAGCCGCTTGTGGTTGCTCCGGGGGAGCGTCGGCAAGAGTTTGTTGCGGCTCATCCTCGTGCTCCGATGCGCTCACGATCCCCCCCCCTACCTTCGATCAGCCAACGCTCTTCACTCTTCCATATTTTCCGCCAGCTGTGTCGGGCAGATTTCGAAGTCAGCCGCGTGAACTACGCTTGAGACGTTATGGCACATCTTCTTGGGGCAGAGTCCCTACATCTCGAGGTTCCGACGAAGGTCGTGTTCGACTCAGTGACGCTTGGCGTTGCCGAGGGCGATCGCATCGGCATTGTGGGCCGCAACGGCGACGGCAAATCTAGCCTGCTCATGATGCTGGCCGGGAGGCGCGATCCCGACGGCGGCAAGGTGACTATGCGCGGTGGCACCACGATCGGGGTGCTCGACCAGGCCGATGTGTTCGCGGGCGGTGAGACCGTCGGGAACGCCATCGTTGGCGACCGTCCCGAATACGAGTGGGCCGGAGATTCGCGCACCCGCGAGGTGATCGCTGGACTCGTAAAAGATCTCGCCTGGGACGCACCCGTCGACTCGCTCTCCGGCGGGCAGCGCCGCCGTGTTGCCCTCGCACGCCTGTTGGTGGGGGACTGGGAGATTCTTGCTCTTGACGAGCCCACGAACCACCTCGACGTTGAGGCGATTGCGTGGCTCGCGAACCACCTGAAGCGCCGCTGGCCAAACGGGCAGGGTGCACTGTTGGTCGTCACTCACGATCGCTGGTTTCTCGACGAGGTCTGCAACGCAACCTGGGAGGTGCACGACCGCATCGTCGAGCCGTTTGAGGGCGGCTACGCGGCGTATATTCTGCAGCGGGTCGAGCGGGATCGCCAGGCCGCGACCATCGAGCAGAAGCGACAGAACCTTGCTCGGAAGGAGCTAGCTTGGCTGCGCCGTGGCGCTCCGGCACGCACGGCCAAGCCGAAATTCCGTATCGACGCGGCAAACGAGCTCATCGCCGATGTGCCCGAGATTCGGGATCGTGTTTCTCTGCAGTCGATGGCCGTTGCGCGCCTCGGCAAAGAGGTGGTGAACATTGTGGACGCGGGTGTCGCCTACGGTGAGCGGCAGGTGCTCGAAGACGTGACCTGGCTACTCGCGCCGGGTGAGCGCACCGGAATTCTCGGGGTCAACGGTGCCGGCAAATCAACGCTGCTCGGGCTGATTTCGGGCGATGTTGAGCCGACTTCCGGTCGAGTAAAGCGCGGCAAGACCGTAAAGATCGCGACGCTCACGCAGCAGCTTGATGAGCTCGAAGAACACCTGAACGATCCCGTGCGCGTGGTGATCTCGCGACTGCGCACGAGCTTTACCGTTGGCACCGGCTCGAAAGCTCAGGAGCTCACCCCCGGTCAGCTGCTTGAACAGATGGGCTTCGCGAGCGCACAGCTGTCGACCCCGGTGAAGGATCTCTCGGGTGGCCAGAAGCGACGCCTGCAGCTGCTGCTGATCCTGCTCGATCAACCCAACGTGCTCATTCTCGATGAGCCAACCAACGACCTCGACACCGACATGCTCGCGGCGATGGAGGATCTGCTCGACTCTTGGCCCGGCACCCTGATCGTGGTGTCGCACGACCGTTACTTCTTGGAGCGTGTCACTGATCAGCAGTACGCGATCCTGCAGCATCACCTGCGGCACTTGCCCGGTGGCGTCGACGAATACTTGAAGCTGCGGAATGCTGAAGAGCGGGCGAACGAGGCCTCGGGCCAGGTCGCCGCGCCCACAGCAGCGGCAGCAACAGCGACAGCGGGATCCGCGAGCCTCGCACTTGGCGGATCAGAGCGCCGCGCCGTCGAGAAAGAACAGCAGGCGGTAGAGCGTCGACTCGCGAAACTTGACGGCGAGATCAAGAAGCTGCACGCGCGCATGGCCGATCACGACCAGAGCGACTACGCGGGCCTCGGCGCGATTGGTGACGAGCTGCGAGCGACCGAGACTGAGGTCGGCGAGCTTGAAGAGCGCTGGCTGGAGATTTCGGAACAGCTTTCCTGACTCCTCACGTCTCACACCTCCCGCGGAACGGGGAGGTGGCGGTACAGTGAACGCAACGCTCCACAACAGGGGTGGCGAGCGCTGAGGGGGAGCATCGTGTTGATCGCAGCAATGATTTTGGCGGGGATCGCCGCACTCTTGCACGTCTACATCTTTGTGATGGAGTCGATCACCTGGACGAGCCGCAAGACCCGGGCGACCTTCGGCATCAGCGAGCAAGAGGCCGAGGCCACCCGCGAGATGGCCTTCAACCAGGGGTTCTACAACCTGTTTCTCGCTATCGTGACCGCGGTCGGGGTGATCCTGCTCGCCATCGGACAGGTGCCTGCGGGCGCAGCACTCACTTTTGCCGGTGTTGGGTCGATGGCCGCGGCGGCGACAGTGCTCCTGCTGTCATCGCCAGACAAACGGGGAGCGGCCCTCAAACAGGGCACGATTCCGCTCGTAGCGGTTATTCTGCTCATCATCGCCGTTGCGATGTAGGCTCGAAATGATCTCGCGGGCGGCACCGCGCCACGTCGAAACAGAGGTTTTTATGCAGCCCATGACCAGCACCGAAATCCAGCTTGCAGCGCGTCCCACCGGGTGGCCGACGCACGACAACTTTCACGTCGCGACCGTTGAACTCGGCGATCTGAAACCCGGCGAGGTGCGTGTTGCCAACGCGTACGTCTCCGTTGATCCTTACATGCGTGGCCGCATGAACGACGTGCGCAGCTACGTCGCCCCGTACGCGATTGGCGAGCGGATCACCGGGGGAGCAATCGGCCGGGTCATCGCGTCTGCCGCAGACACCCTTCCAGTGGGAACCGTGGTGTTGCACCAGCACGGTTGGTCCGACGTGATCCAGGCCGATGCGGCAACGTTCCGCGCGGTGCCCGAGCTAGAGGGTGTGCCCCTTTCGCTCTACCTACACATCTTAGGGATGACGGGGCTGACGGCGTACGTTGGTCTCACTCGGATCGCGCAGATGCGCGAGGGCGACACCGTGTTTATCTCGGGGGCTGCCGGTGCGGTCGGCACTGCCGCTGGACAGATTGCGCGGTTGCTGGGCGCGAAGCGGGTCATCGGATCAGCGGGCAGCCCCGAAAAGGTGCGGCTACTCACCGAGAAGTACGGCTACGACACGGCCCTGAACTACAGGGACGCGCCGATCCGCAAGCAGCTTGCTGAGGCGGTACCCGAGGGCATCGACGTGTACTTCGACAACGTCGGTGGAGACCACCTCGAGGCGGCGCTCGACATGATGAACGACGGCGGACGACTCGCGCTCTGCGGTGCAATCACCGCCTACAACTCGACCGAGCGTGTGCCGGGCCCCGACAACATGGCAAACATCATCACCCGTGCACTTTCGATTCGCGGTTTCACGCTCTCGGCGCACCTCGACCTGTCCGCCGAGTTCAACGCTCGCATGACCGAGTGGTTTGCTGCAGGCAAGATTGCCTACGATGAGACCGTTGTCGACGGCATTGAGCACACGGTCGACGCGTTTATCGACATGATGCGCGGGGCCAACACGGGCAAGATGCTCGTGCGAACAGGTGAGTAACACGAAGCCGCAGACCTGGGCGTCGCGCCTGCTCGGCAAGCCCGGGTCCGTCTCGTTCAAGCGCTTCGCCAAGGCGACACCGTTCACCACCGAAGCGAGTCAGGTTGCGGCCGAAGCACTCGGTCTGCAGCCCTTCTCCGAGCAGCAGTTGGCAACCCGGGCCCTGCTCGCGGGTCACGCGATCGAGATGGACACGGGCGAGGGCAAGACCCTGGTCGGTGCGCTCGCCGCGGCCGGTCACGTTCAAAACGGGCGTAGCGTGCACGTGCTGTCCGTCAACGACTACCTCGCGCGGCGAGATGCGGAGTGGATGGGGCCGTTCTACGCGGCCCTCAATATGACGGTCGCGTGGATCGGGCAACAGACGAGCCACGCAGAACGCCAGCGGGCCTACCAGTGCGACGTTGTGTACGCACCGGTCAGCGAGATCGGGTTCGACGTGCTGCGTGACAGGTTCGCCGTCTCGCAGGCAGCTCGTGTGAACCCGACCCGAGACGTTGCGATCGTTGACGAGGCCGACGCCGTGATGATCGACGAGGCGATGGTTCCGCTGGTGCTTGCCGGAAGCAGCGGGCACGTCGCTGAGGAGTTCACCGAGGCAACCCACCTGGTCGCTGGTTTGGAGCAGGACACACACTTTGTGGTCAGCTCAGACAGGGCGGTTGCGACTCTCACGGACGAGGGGCTCGAACACCTCGAGGGTGCCCTCGGTGGCATTAGCCTGTACGCTGCGGCCCACATGGATCGGCTAACCGCCATTAATCTCGCTCTGCACGCGCGAGTTGCCCTGATTCGCGACGTCGATTACCTCGTGGAGAACGGCAGCATCCGACTTATCAACGCGAGCAGAGGCCGTGTCTCCGAGCTGCAGCGCTGGCCAGACGGGTTACACGCGGCACTCGAAGCGAAGGAGGGCCTCGCCGCCACCCCCGCCGGAGTGGTGCTCGACACCATGACCGTGCACGAACTACTGCGTGGCTACGAGACCCTCTCGGGCATGAGCGGCACGATCCTCGCCGTTGCGGAAGAGCTCGAAGATTCTTATGGACTCAAATCTGGCAGGATCGAGCGGCACGTTCCCAACCAGCGCGTTGACGAGCCAGACCGCGTGTTTTTGACGGAGGCCGAAAAGTGGGCGGCTCTGGTCGACGAGATCAGCCGCAGGCACGGTACCGGCCAGCCGATTCTCGTCGGCACCCGAAGTGTCGCCGAGTCGGAGCAGCTCGCCGAGCGGCTCCGCGAGGCCGCGATCCCGAACCGACTTCTCAACGCGAAGAACGACGCAGAAGAGGCGACGGTCATTGCGAAAGCGGGTGAATACGGTGCCGTGACCATTTCAACCCAGATGTCTGGCCGCGGAACCGACATCCGTTTGGGTGGGCCAGATGAGCACGACCGCGATCGTGTTGTCAGCCTCGGCGGTCTTGCGGTGCTGGCCGCGGGGCGCGATGAGTCCGGGCGGCTCGATGCTCAGTTGCGCGGGCGCTCGGGCAGGCAGGGCGATCCCGGATCGAGCACGGTCTTTGTGTCGCTCGAAGATGATCTCGTGCAGCACAACGCTCCAGATCACCTGCTCAAGCAGGTGGAGGCTCAGGGAGATGCGCTTGCCCCGCGGGATCGGCGGCAGATCGTCGACACCGCCCAGCGGATCGCAGAGGGCATTCGCCAGGATCGCCACAGGGCAACCCAGGAGTACAACCGGGCGATATCGGAGCAGCGAGCCACCGTGCTCGCGGTGCGCGACAGGGTCGAGCATCACGGACTTGGGCTGACAAAGCTCGGTGAGTTGATCCCGGAGCACCTCGCCGAGCTTGATGCTGCTCGCGGCGAGCAGGCCGTTGCGGAGACCACGCGGCTCGCCACACTGCATTTTCTCGACAGCGAGTGGACCCGGCACCTAGCCGAGCTGCAAGAGGTTCGCGACGGTATTCACCTGCGTTCGCTCGGCGGGCAGGATCCGGTGCAGGAGTTTCACATCACAGCGCTTCGGGCGTTCGAGGGATTCTTTGACGCCGCGTTCGAACGAGCCGCCGAATTTATGCTCGGGCTGAGCGCGGAAGACGTCGGAAAAGATGTCGAAGAGCTTGGGCTGATCCGCCCCTCAGCAACCTGGACCTACATGACCCACGATGATCCCTTTGGCAGCACGGGAGACCGTTTTGCCAGGAACCTTGGGCGGCTGTGGCGTACCCGGGTGATGGGTGCCGAGTAGTCCCACAAAGCAAGGAATCTCGATAGCCTGAGGTGAGTGTGCCGCCGCGCACAGATCTGCCCGAAAGGAATCCCTATGGTGTATCGAGTTCAAGGTGTTGTTGTTCGCGAGAAAAACGCGCCCGCGACCATCGAAACGGTGTTGGTGCCGGATCCGGGCCCGGGGGAGGCCGTCGTTGACATCATCACGAGCGGCGTCTGCCACACCGACCTGCACTACAAGCAGGGCGGCATCAACGACGAGTTCCCGTTTCTGCTGGGCCACGAGGCCACCGGCCGGGTTGCGGCGGTTGGCGAGGGTGTGACCGAGGTCGCGGTGGGGGATCGCGTGATCCTCAACTGGCGTGCCGTGTGTGGGCAGTGCCGCGCGTGTGCCAAGGGCCAGCCGCAGTACTGCTTCGCAACGCACAACGCTAAGCAGAAGATGACGCTCGAAGACGGCACGGAATTGTCTGCCGCACTCGGCATTGGTGCGTTCATCGAGAAGACGCTTGTCGCGGCGGGTCAGTGCACGAAGATCGATGAGGAGTCGGACGCCGCGGCAGTCGGGCTGCTCGGCTGCGGTGTGATGGCCGGGATCGGCGCTGCGATGAACACGGGCGAGATCAAGCGAGGCGAGTCCGTCGCTGTGATCGGCTGCGGTGGTGTGGGTACGGCCGCGATTGCGGGCGCTCAGCTCGCAGGGGCCACGACCATCATCGCTGTTGACATCGACGACGCAAAGCTTGAGCAGGCGAAGCGCTTTGGCGCGACGCACACCGTCAACTCGCGCTCGCTAGACGCGGTTGAGGCGATCCGGGAGCACACCGGCGGGTTCGGTGCCGACGTGGTGATTGACGCGGTCGGTCGCCCTGAAACCTACAAGCAGGCGTTCTACGCGCGGGATCTTGCGGGGCGGGTGGTGCTGGTCGGCGTGCCAACCCCAGAGATGCAGCTTGAGCTGCCGCTGCTTGATGTGTTTGGTCGTGGCGGATCGCTGAAGTCGTCGTGGTACGGCGATTGCCTGCCGAGTCGGGACTTCGCCATGCTGATTGATCAGTACAAGCTGGGTCGCCTCGACCTCGATGGGTTTGTGACCGAGCGCATTGGTCTTGGTGATGTTGAAGCTGCCTTCGCCCGCATGGGCGACGGCACCGTACTGCGATCGGTGGTGGAGCTGTAATGGCGGCACGAATTGAGGGCCACGTTACGAGCGGCACGTTCTCGCTCGACGGTGGCACCTGGGACGTTGACAATAACGTTTGGATCGTCGGCGACGACTCCGAGGTCGTAGTTATCGACCCCGCGCACGATGCCGCGGAGATCGCCGACGCGGTTGGCACACGTCGTGTTGCCGCGATCCTACTGACGCACGGGCACGACGACCACATTCGTGCCGCGCGCGAGGCTGCAGAGCTGCTGCGGGCACCGATCTACCTGCACCCCGCTGACCGGATGCTGTGGGACGCCGTCTACGAGGAAGCTCCCGACGCCGAGCTCGCCGACGGTCAGGTCATTCCGATCGCGGGGATCGAACTGACTGCCGTGCACACGCCGGGGCACTCGCCGGGCTCGACGAGTTTCGTTGCGCCGGCGCTCGGCGCGGTGTTTACCGGAGACACCCTGTTTCAGGGCGGGCCGGGCGCGACGGGTCGCTCGTACAGCGATTTCCCGACGATCATCGATTCGATTCGGGATCGGCTGCTCGTGCTGGCGCCCGAGACCGTCGTGCACACGGGCCACGGCGACACGACCACGATTGGGGCGGAGGCTCCGCACCTAGCGGAGTGGATCGCGCGGGGTCACTGAGCGGCGCTTCTGTGCGGTGGGTGGTCTACGCCCCGAGCTTGGCGGCTATCGAGGAAAGTACTTCCTCGGGTGAAGCCGCCGTGTCGTAGACCGCCACCATGACCCGGTTGGCGCCGGGGGTAGTGCCGGGCTTCGCAAGCCACGGCGTAAACGACGACACGAGCTGGCGGAGGTCCCTGCAGAGCAGCGGCACCACATCGGGGTGGGGATCGCGCAGCCACTGGCGCAGCGTCGTGTTGTGCACGGCGACAAGACCCGCTGCCAGAGCTGGGGTCGCCCATGCTGCTGCCTCGGCGGGTAGCGCTGCCTGCAGGTAGCGGGCAAACACCCGCTCGTAGCGGTGCGTTATGACAAGCTCGCGGTCGCGCAGCGAGGGGGTGAGACGCATGAGTTCGAAGCGGAGCCGCGCGGCCTCTGGATCCCGAACCAAAAGGCGAAGCACGTCGGCGGTTCCCTCCACCACCGCCTCTGCTGGCGGCAGCGTGGTCGAATCGAGAAAGCGCTCGAGCTGGGTGAGCGCGTGGTCGTGATCCGCGAACACCACGTCGTCCTTGCTGCCAAAGCGGCGAAAGAACGTGCTGCGACTCATGCCGACGGCTTCGGCGAGGTCTTCGGCAGTTGTGCTGTCGTATCCCTTCTCGGTGAGGCGGCGGATCGCGGCGACCGAGTTCTCGGGAGCATTGTCTTTTGCTGACGCTGCGGGCGGCTGGTTTGTGACCATACGGTGAAGTTAGCACAGTGGTGAATTTGGGACTTGGTTTCACGCAATATTTCACAAAATTAGCCACTATTTAACCTCAAACAACTTGACCTGACACCGAGTCTCAGGCATTCTCAAGGGAGGAACCGCTATCGATCAGCGGGATCACCGAGAGAGGATCACCTGTGTTGCACGCGAAGACAGAATCGATTGCCCCCGGCACCCTGGAACCCGAATACGAGCTCTGGGAGCCGATTGATGCGGACGTAGCGGGCAGCTTCAGTGGTATTTCGAGCGAGGATCGCGCCTACCGCGACAGGGCTCGCGCGTTTGTGCAGCAAGAGGTGAAACCCGTGATTGCGGGGTACTGGGATCGCGCGGAGTACCCGCTGAACCTCGCGAAGCGGCTTGGCGATCTCGACCTGCTGCGTGACGGTATCGACGTGCCGGGGTTTCCGAAGCAGAGCCTGCTCGCCGCCGGGCTCACCACCATGGAGCTAGCAAGGGGAGACGGTTCGATCGCGACCATCGTCGCCGTGCAGGGCGCGCTGGCCCTGCGGTCAATCGCCGCCTGCGGTTCTGAGGAGCAGCGGAGCCGCTGGCTTGAGCCCCTTGCTCGCGGACAAGAACTGGGCGCCTTTGCGCTCACCGAGCCCACTCACGGTTCGGACTCGGTATCGCTCGAGACAACCGCCGAGACCACAAGCGATGGTTTTGTGATCAACGGCCACAAGAAGTGGATCGGCTCGGGCAGCGTCGGGCAGATAACGGTGGTCTGGGCTCGTGGCGATGACGGCCAGGTGCAGGGATTCCTGGTGCCCCAGGATGCGCCCGGCTATAACGCAACGACCATCGAGGGCAAAGCCTCACTGCGTGCAATCTGGCAGGCGGAGATTGAGCTCGACAACGTGCGCGTCGCTGCAGACGCGAAGATGCCCGGTGCGAACTCCTTTAAGGACACCTCGCGGATCCTGCGGGCCACCCGCCTCGGCGTTGCCTGGGCGGCGCTCGGCCACGCAACCGCGGTCTACGAAACCTCCGTGCACTACGCGAAGCAGCGTGTGCAGTTCGGGCGCCCGCTCGCGGCATCACAGATTGTGCAGGCCCGACTCGCTGAGATGCTGAGCCAGCTCACCTCGGTGCAAACGCTGCTGATGCAGTTGACCCGCGCAGAAGACGCGGGCGAGCTGACCGGGCCCGGCGCATCGCTCGGTAAGTACACGGCGACCCGCACCGCGCGCGCCATGTGCGCCAACGCGAGAGACCTGCTCGGGGGCAACGGGATCCTGCTCGAAAATCGCGTGGCCAGACACTTTGCAGACATCGAGTCGATCCACACCTACGAGGGCACTGAAACCGTTCAGGCTCTCATTATCGGCCGCGAGATCACGGGTGTCTCGGCGTTTGTGTAGGAGCCTCCCGCTTACTTCGTAGAGAGGTCCTCGGCATCTTCGCCCATGCCGGGCAGCTCTACGGCACTTGTGATCGGTTGACCCTCACGAATCAGGGCGCGCTTGCGCAACTGCCAGGCAATGGCGAGGATAGCGAACCAGATGGGCGTGTAGAGCAGCGGTTCGCGGGTGTCTTGGGCCTGCAACATTGTGAAGATGATGAAGGCGAAGAACGCGAGCACTATCCACGGGGCAATTTTCGGGAGCGGAGCCTTGAATGTAGAGGAGGCGTGCCGCTCCGGGAACTTGCGGATGTAGCTCAGGTAGCTGACCAGAATCATGCTCCAGACAAACAGGATCAGGGCAGAAGCCACCGAGCTCACGAAGGTAAAGGCCTCGATGGCGCTTTCGCCCGCGAGCAAGATAGGTGTGGCCGAGAAGAGAAACACGCATGAAAAGAAGACCGCGCGGCGAGGCACCCCTCGAGCATCGGTCAGCGCAAACTTATGCGGTGCGTGGCCGTCTTGTGCAAGCGCGTGCATCATGCGGGTGCCCGAGTAAAAGCCTGAGTTGGCACTTGAAGCGGCCGAAGTGAGTACAACAAAGTTGATCGCGAGTGCTGCAGCACCGAGACCCGCGTAAGCGAGGGTGGTGACGAAGGGGCTGGCTTCGGGGTCGAGATCACGCCAGGGTGTGATTGCCATGATCACGGTGAGTGCACCGATGTAGAAAATGATCACGCGCAGCACGATCGAGTTGACGGCCTTCGGCAGGTTGCGGTGCGGATCCTTCGTTTCGGCCGCCGCTGTGCCAATCAGCTCAACGCCGATGAACGAGAAAATACCGAGTTGGAAACCGAGCAAAAAGCCGCCTACCCCGAACGGAAACAGCCCACCGTCGTTGAAGAGGTTTGCGAGAGAGGCACTCGTGCCGGTATCGGGATTGCGGAACCCTGAGACAAGAAGCACAACGCCGGTAACGATAAGTCCCAAAATCGCCACAATCTTGATGAGAGCAAACCAGAACTCGAATTCGCCGAAGAACTTCACCGGCTGCAAATTCAGAATGGTGAGAAAGGCGGCGGCGATAACGGCGGGAAGCCAGCTCGGTATCGCGGCATTGAACGTGGACACGTAGACAGTGATCGCGATGATGTCAGCGACACAGATCGTCACCCAGGTGAACCAGTAGGTCCAGGAGACGAAGAATCCTGCCCAGGGGCCGATGAGGTCTTTCGCAATGTCACCGAAGGTCTTGTAATTCAGATTCGACAGCAGGATCTCGCCGAGCGCGCGCATGACAAAAAACATCATGCAGCCGATCACCGCGTAGATGAACAGGACCGAGGGGCCAGTGAGGCTGATGATCTTGCCGGAGCCGAGGAAGAGCCCGGTGCCGATCGCACCACCGATGGCGATGAGCTGGAGATGGCGGTTTGAGAGACCTCGCTCTAGCTTTACATGCTCTTTTTGCGGGGTTGAGTTCGACACGTCAGACTCTGCTTCCTGTGCATGCGGCGGGATATGCCTACGTGTTTCGGGCGTTGTGTGCCGCTAATAGATAGTCTGCATCTTCAGGTAAAAAGACGCACTAGAAATCATCTTATCGGCCAGATGTTGCTTAACGAACTTGAGCTGCGGTCCAGTAGGCTTTCGACTCGCTGCGTCAGTTCAGGTTTGGCACCTGTCTCG
Source organism: Leucobacter viscericola (assembly GCF_011299575.1). Classification (NCBI taxonomy): domain Bacteria; kingdom Bacillati; phylum Actinomycetota; class Actinomycetes; order Micrococcales; family Microbacteriaceae; genus Leucobacter; species Leucobacter viscericola. The sequence goes on along the minus strand of NZ_CP049863.1, from coordinate 1,113,017 downwards.
TGGCGTAATCTCAAGGGCATGAAAAGCGAGGGCAATATGGGCGAGCAGGGCGCGGGTTTTGATCTCATCGAAGCGAGCATTGAGGAAGTGCTTGACGCGTTTCGTCGAGGCGAAATTACGAGCAGCTGGCTGACTGAGGCGTATCTCGAGCGCATCGAGGCCTACGACCGTGGCGAGCAGGGGCTCAACGCGATCCCCGTGCCGAACCCCGACGCACTCGCGCAGGCGGCCGAATCCGATCGTCATTGGCGTGAGGGAACCGCCCGTCCGCTCGAGGGAGTGCCCTTCACCGTCAAGGATTCCTACATGGTCAAGGGCCTGACCGTTGCTTCGGGATCACCGGCCTTCAAGAACCTGGTCGCCCAGTGGGACGCATTCTCCGTCGAAAAACTGCGCGAGGCAGGTGCCGTGCTGATCGGCAAAACCAACATGCCTCCCATGGCTGATGGCGGCATGCAGCGTGGTGTGTACGGCCGTGCCGAAAGCCCCTACAACCGCGATTTCCTCGCCGCAGCCTACGCATCGGGATCGTCGAACGGTTCCGGCGTCTCGACCGCAGCAAACCTCGCCGTGTTTGGCATGGGGGAGGAGACCGTGTCTTCGGGCCGCAGCCCCGCCTCAAACAACGGTCTGTGCGCGTACACACCCTCGTGGGGTGTCCTGTCGATCCGTGGCAACTGGCCGCTGTTCCCCGCCCGCGATGTGGTCGTGCCGCACACCCGCTCGGTGCCAGACATGCTGCGCCTGCTCGACGTGCTCGTGCAAGACGACGAAGTGACTCGCGGAGATTTCTGGCGCAACCAGTCGGTCGTGGAGCTGCCGAAGCCGAGCGCGCACAGGCCTGCTTCTTACCTCGATGTCGTGGATCCTGACCAGCTGCGCGGCAAGCGCTTCGCTGTGCCCGCGATGTACCTGGGGCAGGATCCGAACTTCCCGATCGAGGTGCGACCGTCGGTGCTCGAGCAATTCGCGCTTGCGAAAGCAAGGCTCGAGGAGCTCGGCGCCGAGGTTGTGGTGACCGACTTCCCCCTCATCGAACAGTACGAGGGTGATCGTCCCGGGCAAGAGAACGTCGGCGAGCTCGGTGTGCTGCCCGAGGGGTGGATGGATACCGAGTTCACCCACTTCCTTGGTTTCGGGTGGGACGACTTCTTGCGGGCGAACGGCGATCCCGCGATCCCGAACCTGGGGGTTGTGGATCCGGATCAAATCTTCCCGCAGCCTCCCGGTGCGCTGCCCGACCGCTACGAAGAGGTTGAGGACTACGAGAACCGCTACCGCGCGACCGTGGCTGCCGCGCGCGAGGGCATCTCGGATCCGCGCGAGCGCTCCGATTTTGCTGCCGGGCTGCGGGCGCTCGTGCAACTGCGCGAGGACCTGTTCGAGTCCTGGCTGAAAGAGCGCGGCTTCGACGCTGTGGTGTTCCCGGCGAACGCCGATGTTGGAGCCGCGAACGCTGATGTTGATCAGGCAGCTGCGGATCGTGCCTGGGCGAACGGTGTGTTCTTCTCAAACGGCAACTACGCTCTGCGTCACCTCGGTATTCCGTCCATCACTGTGTCGATGGGATTGATGAGCGACATCGGCATGCCGGTCGGGCTTACGTTTGCCGGTGCTGCCTATTCGGACCCAACGCTGCTCGGGTACGCCGCGGCGTTTGAGTCGGGCGGGTCGGGATCGATGCGCGTCGCGCCGGAGCAGTATTCATAGATTTCCGGCGAGTGCGAAGCAAGGGCCAATCACAATGAGCCATGACGCGGCGGCAGCGATGAGGATGCCGATGCCCCATTGCCGAAGAGCGGGAATGAACGCAAGTACGAGTCCGATGACTGCCGGGATTGCGAAGTAGAAAACAAACCCGACTGTTCCTCCGGAGAACGGGAATCCTAAGGTTGAAGAAATCATGAGCAACCCGAAAAGCACTGCGTAACCACCGCAGCCGATCCCCACGCCACCCCCGACAGAGCCGCCTCCTGGTTTTCCAGGGTCTGGACGCGGAAACTCCGGGTGCGTTGGAGGCACCTCAGGAGGCTGGGAATTCAAAGGCCTCCCATGAAAGCAAGGCAGGGCCCAAGCGCAATCAACCAGGATGCGGCTGAAACGATAAGTAGACCGATACCCCACCGCCGTGAGGTCGGAATAATCGCGAGCACGAGCCCGATAACGGCTGGGATCGCGAAGTAGAGAATGTATCCCGTGTTGGTGCTGGTAAATATCATTCCCGAAACCCCGGGGGCAAAAATGAGCAGAAACAGCAGTACGTAGCTACCGCAGCCAACTCCCATACCGCCAAGAATCGAGCCGCCTCCGGGTTTACCGGGCTCAGGCGTTGGGGACACTGGAGGGGTTGGGGGCACCTCAGGCGGATAGAAGCTCATGCTCGGTCCTTTCAGTTGAGAATCGAAGTTTGCCGCGCTTCGCAAGCAACACAACTCGCACGAGCAAGATCGGGATCGTCACCAGCAAAAACAGCTGCGGTCTCGTCAGGCCGATCCAGGCAACCTCGTTGCCGCGCACAAACTCTACGAAGAATCGGAAGATCGCGTACGCGCCGATGTAGAGCGTCAGAATCTCGCCCGGCGCGATGCTGAGACGCCGCAACCACCACCAGATCAGGGCGAAGGCAATCGCGTGAAACACGATCTCGTAGACAAAACTCGGGTGTAGGCCGACGCCCGCCGGTGAGCCCAACCTGGCGGCGGTTTCGGGATCCAACACGATGCCCCAGTCGCCGCCCGTGGGGCTGCCCGGCCGTTCGGTGAACAGGCACCCGATCCGGCCAATTGCGAGCGCTAGCGCTACGGCGGGTGCGAAGAGATCGCCGGTGCGCTCGCGATACCCGACGATTCGCTTGGCGATGTGGACTCCGAGCCAGGCGCCAACCAGGGCGCTCAAGATAGAGGCGTTGCCGCGCAGCAGCTGCTCACCCAGGTTGAGGTTTTGTGAGGGGTCGAGGTGCTGTGCCCAGGTGCCGAGCCGCGACAGCACCGCGGCTCCCAGCAGGGCACCGAGAACCAAGTAGGGGATCCTCGGATCACGCACGTGGCGGCGACGGGCCTCGATTAAGAACACCACACCACCCGCAAACAGCCCGAGCGCCACGAACGCACTGTGCGTGTCGAGGGGCGGTCCAAAACCGAGCAGGTCATCGAGATGTGGAAACACGCTGTCTTAGCCCCCGAGAATCCGCGCCCACAGCATGATCCAGAACGGGATCGCAACCGCGGCACCGACGGCCAGCACACTCAGGTAGGCCAGCACCAGCCTCGTGTCACCGAGCTTGCACTTCGAACGCATCAGCCCGCCGCGCCGTGCTCGCGTGTATCCCGCGATCGCGATGATTGCGAAACCGAGTAGCGCGACAGGGCCGAGCACACAGGTGATCAATGCGACGGTGGCGTGCACGCACAGTCGCAGCGGATCAAACGGGGGAGCAGGATCGCCGACGCTCTCGTCGTAACTGCCGAGAGGTGGCATGTGCGCGGTCATCGTTTGGTCTTCGACTTCACTGGGATGAGCCGAGAAGGATCCGATGTGAACGGTGGCGGCTGTATCGTTGCGGTTTCGTCGACTGCCCCCTTCACGCCCGTCGCGGTTGAGAGCCTGCGGGCACCGAGCGGGGCCCACGCCTGCACCGCGCAGAACGGTGCACACTGGTGCATGTTGGAGCCGTCGCTCGCCGCCTCCTCGTTCACCGTCGCGACGTGCACGCAACACTGAGTCAGGCGCTCCTCGATCATGGTGCTGATGTCCATGAACGGTTTCACCGTGATGCGCTTCACGCGCTCTCCCAAGAACTTGCGAAGGCGGCCGTGCTGGCCCGGAAGCGCCGAGGTTGCGAGGGCCGTGAGTGTGCCAATGCCGAGGTCGCAGGCCGTACACACGTCGCGCCAGATCCCCGCAATTGAAGGGTGCGACAGCGAAGACTGCTCGCTGAAGAGGTCAAGCAGCGACTGCTTCACATTCTCTTTGAGCTTTTTGTTGATGTCGCTGTCCGCGATGCGGTTCGCGATCAGATCGGGCTCTAGATCGAGAAACTGCTTGAGGCGGTCATGGCCCACGATCGCGGTGAGGGATCGCCACTCGTCAGAATCATCGCGCAGCATGTAGCCGACCGAGCAGCAGTGCGGGTGACTGCACGGCAACGCCGTGAGATCGCGCCAGGTGACCTTGCCGTTGGTCTGCGGTTCGAGGCGTGAGAGCACCCCGCCGTGTGTGAGCCGGTTCATGGGGTCCACACCGGCTGACCGACCCGAGCCAAAGACTGGCTGGATCGTGACCCCGCCCACGTACGGGGTCACCATTGCGCGCTCGATGACCGCACCGATCTCGTGGTCGTTGACGCCGAGCGTGGCGGTCATCGTCAGCGTCGTGAACACGCCCGCTGCGGAGAGGCGCTCAAGCGCGCGATCCTTGAACCGGCGAATGTCGGCACCGCGGTGAAACTTTGACGACTCCGGTTCTTCGCCGTCGAACTGCAGGTAGATTTCGACGCGCTCGCGGTGCTTCTTGAGAACCTCAACAAAAGCGTCGTCGTTCGCAATACGCAGACCGTTCGAGTTGATCAGGATCCTGACCACCGGGCGAGCGACGAGGTGATCGAGTAGTTGCTCTAACCAGGGGTACAGCGTTGGTTCGCCGCCTGAGAGCATCAACACATCGATGCGGTTGTTTTCGCGGGCCAAACGCTGATCGACCGAGGCGAGTACCTCGGCGAGTGGCGCGACGGCGCTCGCCGCCGGGCTCGACTCGGCGAAACAGGTGGGGCACTTGAGGTTGCAGTGATCTGTGATGTCTTGCAACAGGATGCAGGTGTGCTGCGTCTGCATCTCGGGCAGGCCGTCTTCGTAGGCCGAAGGCACTGGCTTGAAGTTGCCAGCCAGATCGGGAGTGTGCACCTTCGTTGGGGCAGTCCACTCTTCGAGATAGCTCAGGATCTCGGCTGACTCGTCGTACAGCGTTCGCTGCAGGCCGTGTGTGCGACAGCCACGCTCAAGCCAAATGACGCCGTCGCGATCCGCAAGCCAGCCGGAAAGCCGCTCGACTTCAGCAAGTGGCCGATCCGGATCTTCCTCGTGACAACGCGGGCAAAATGCGTTGACGTAGCGGTGGACTCGGTAGTCGCGGAGTGGCATTCCCGCAGTTTGCTGTGGCATACCTAAACGTTAGTCCAGAGTGGGCAGTGTGATCGGTTCTGTGCTCGGAGATTCGAAGCGGTCAACGCTCGCGGCAAGGCGGCGGAGCAGCGCGGCGAGTCTGTCTCGCTCGGAGCGGGGGAGGCCCGCGAGTAGCTGCTCTTCGGCGTCGCTGAGGCGCGTCATAGCCGCGTCGACGAGGGTTTGGCCCTGCTGGGTCATCTCAACGAGCACACCTCGCCCGTCGTTGGGGTCGGTAAGTCGCCGCACGAGATCGCGCGAGGCCATGCGGTCGATTCGGTTAGTCATGGTGCCGCTTGACACCATGGTTTGCTGCACGAGTGTCTTAGGGCTCTGCCGGTAGGGCTCACCGCCGCGTCTCAGCACCGCAAGCACGTCGAACTCCCAGGAACTCAAACCTGAGCGTTCGAACGCGTGCGCCCTGGCACGGTCGAGGTGCTTTGCGATGCGCGAAAGGCGCGAGAAAACCGAGAGCGGAGCAAGATCTAGGTCGGGGCGCGCCCTGCTCCAGTCGGCAATAATGCGGTCGACCTCGTCCTCGTGTTTCATTGTTCTATTATCGGGGTGCGGGGTGGTCCACGCGAGCCCCTGGAATCTGGCAGACTATACGAGTGCAATATCAGCACGATCCGCCTTGGTGTAATGGCAGCACGACAGCCTTTGGAGCTGTTAGGTCCAGGTTCGAGTCCTGGGGGCGGAGCTGTTAAAAAGGGCTCCGCCCTTTTTAACAGCTCCGTGCAGCGCTCACAAGCGCTGTCAGAACACTGTGAAGCACAGCTTCTCCGTGTGTCGGGAGCCGAGGAGCGGGAATTACGGGAGCTCCGGCAAGGTGTAGGACCCTAAGAGAGGCAAGCTCAAATGGCAGAACGCTCACTCGCGGTTGTGATCCTTGCAGCAGGGCAGGGAACACGCATGAAATCTTCGCTTCCGAAGGTGCTGCATCGCATCGGCGGACGCTCGCTCATCGCTCACGTGCTCGACACTGCGGCCGCGGTCTCACCGCAGCAGGTGATCGCGGTTGTGCGGCACGAGCGAGAGCGCGTTACCGAGGCGATCCTCGATCACGCACCAGACACCGTTATGGTCGGCCAAGACGAGGTGCCCGGCACCGGTCGCGCGGTTGAGCAGGCACTGGCCGCTCTCCCCGCCGATTTCGACGGTTCCGTCGTTGTGCTCTCGGGCGACGTTCCGCTCATTGACGCCGCAACGATCGATCGACTCGTGAAGGGCCACCTCGAAGACGGCAGGGCAATGACGATGCTCTCCGCGATCTACGACAACCCGACCGGGCTCGGACGCATTCTGCGCGACTCCGAGGGCGCCGTCACCGGCATCGTCGAGGAGAAGGACGCGAGTGAGGCGCAACGCCGCATCACCGAGATCAACGGCGGAATCTACGTTTTTGCGCGCCGCGACATTGAGCGTGCGCTCTCCGAGATCGACACGAACAACGCCCAGGCCGAAAAATACTTGACCGACGCAGCCGCGCGCATCCTTGCGAGTGGTGGCCGTGTTGAAGCGGTTGCGACGAACGATCCGTGGCTCATTGCAGGCGTAAACGATCGCGTGCAGCTTGCTGATGCGGGACGCGAGCTCAATGCACGAATCGTGCGCGATCACCAGCGCGCGGGCGTGACGATCCAGGATCCGACCACAACGTGGATCGACGCTGACGTTTCGATCCAACCCGATACCGAGATCCTGCCCGGCACCTATCTGCACGGTGCGACCTCGATTGCAACGGGAGCCATCATCGGGCCCGACACAACGCTGGTCGACTGCGAGGTCGGCGAGGGCGTGCACATTCGCCGCAGTGAGGCCACACTCGCGGTGTTCGCTGCAAACTCGCAGGTGGGGCCGTTCAGCTACATTCGCCCGGGCACCGAGCTCGGAGAGGGTGGCAAGCTGGGCGCCTTTGTCGAGGCAAAAAACGCAAAGATCGGCGACGGCAGCAAGGTGCCCCACCTTTCCTACGTTGGGGACGCTCAGATCGGTGCTGATGCCAATATCGGTGCGGGCACGATCTTTGCAAACTACGACGGTGTGAAGAAGCACCTGACCGTTGTCGGCGACGGAGTGCGCGTTGGGTCGAAAAATGTGCTCATCGCTCCGGTTACCATTGAAGATGGTGCATACACGGCGGCGGGCACGGTGGTTCGCAAGACGGTTCCGGCAGGATCCCTCGCCATGAGTGTTGCTCCGCAGCGCAATATTGAGGGTTGGGTCGCCGAGAATCGGCCCGGCACCAGCACCGCGGCCGCAGCCGAACGTGCACAACGAGCTAACAACGACGAACACTAATAACTCCACACAACCACGGTGAAAATAGCTGAGATGGGAAACGGGCGCCGATGAGCAACATCGAGATGACTGGGCAGAAGAAACTCGTGTTGATTACGGGCCGGGCGTACCCCGAGCTCGCCGAGCAGGTGGCCGCCGAACTCGGCGCCGAACTTGTTCCGACCGACGCGCGCACGTTTGCGAACGGTGAGCTGTACGCCCGCTTCGACGAGAGCGTACGCGGATCCGACGCTTTTGTGATCCAGTCGCACACCTTCCCGATCAATGAGTGGCTCATGGAGCAGCTCATTATGGTTGACGCGCTCAAGCGTGCCTCGGCAAAGCGCATCACCGTCGTGGCGCCGTTCTACCCCTACTCCCGCCAAGACAAGAAGGGTCGCGGCCGCGAGCCCATCTCTGCGCGCCTCATCGCTGACCTCTTCAAGGCAGCTGGCGCGCACCGCATCATGTCGGTAGACCTGCACGCATCGCAGATCCAGGGCTTCTTCGACGGCCCAGTCGACCACCTCTTTGCCATGCCCGTGCTGCTCGAGCACTTCCGCAAGACCATCGATCGCGACGACCTCACCGTTGTCTCGCCCGATATGGGCCGCGTGCGCGTTGCCGACATCTGGAGCGACAAGCTCGGCGCACCCCTTGCGATCATTCACAAGCGTCGCGATCCTCTCGTGCCGAACCAGGTTTCGGTTCACGAGATTGTTGGTGACGTGAAGGATCGCTGGTGCGTTGTTGTCGACGACATGATCGACACGGGCGGCACCATTGCGAAGGCAGCTGAGGCCCTGAAGAAGAGCGGAGCCCGCGGCGTAACAATCGCGTGCACCCACGCGATCTTCTCAGGCAAGGCAACCGAGTACCTCTCTCAGGACTTCATCGACCAGGTTGTTGTCACCGACACGCTGCCGGTTGGCCCCGAGAAGCGCTTCGAGAAGCTGACCGTGCTGCCGATCGCCCCGCTGCTCGCAAAGGCCATCCACGAGGTCTTCGAAGACGGCTCCGTGACCTCGATGTTTGAGGGCGCAGCTTAACCAGCTTTGAACTGCGAGCGTCCAGCTTAGCGACGAGAGGCCTCCAAAACCACGCGTTGGTTTGGGGGCCTTTCGTTATTTATCTGGGCACTCGTCGCAGCGGGATTCAAGGTCGCCCGCGTCTGGAAGGATAGACGAGTGGATGAGCTGCTGTTTGTACTTGTTTCGGCCCTGTTGGTCATTGCCGCTGCGACCGTGTTTGGCCCGCGGCTCGGTATCGCGGCGCCACTCATTCTGGTTGCGGTGGGGGTTGGCGCGAGTTTTCTGCCGTTATTCGCCGACGTCGAGATCGATCCCGAGTGGATCCTCGCGGGTGTACTGCCGCCGCTGCTCTACTCGGCGGCCGTGTCGATGCCGGCCATGAACTTCAGGCGAGAGTTCGCTGCGATCAGCGGACTCTCGATTGTGCTGGTTGTCGGCACCTCGCTGGTGCTCGGGCTCTTTTTTATGCTGGTGATCCCGGGCCTCGGCTTCGCCTGGGGAGTCGCGCTCGGCGCCATCGTCAGCCCGACCGACGCTGTGGCAACCTCGATCGTGAAGCGTACCTCGGTGTCGAAGCGTGTGGTCGCGATTCTTGAGGGCGAGAGCCTACTGAACGACGCGACTGCCCTGGTGCTGCTTCGCACCGCAATTGTGGCTGCCGCCGCATCATTCTCGTTCTGGGGCACAGTCGGTACCTTCTCCTACTCCGTCGTGGTCGCCGTGGTCATAGGTGGTGTGGCCGGTTGGCTGAATCTCGTCGTTCGCAAGCGCGTGACCGACGCGACCGTCAACACGGTCATTTCGTTTGCGGTGCCGTTTGTGGCTTCGGTGCCGACCGAACTGCTTGGCGGCTCGGGGCTGGTTGCGGCCGTTGTTGCCGGGCTGGTGACCGGGATCAGGGCACCACGCATCATCTCGGCGCAGAACCGCCTCTCCGATTCCCAAAACTGGCGAACGGTCGAGCTCGTGCTCGAGGGTGTCGTTTTTCTGACGATGGGCCTGCAGATTCGATCCATTGTGATGAGCGTGCAAGCGGATCACGCGGGTGTTGCCCCCGCCATTCTGATTGCGTTGGGCGCACTCCTGCTGACGATTATTGTCCGTGCGGCCTACGTTGCTCCGCTGCTCCAGGGGCTGTCGCGACGTGCCCGCAGGGGAGCGGAGCGTCAAGACCAGCTGCAGAGCTTCGGCCAGAAGGTTGAGACGAGTGAGGGTCGACAGGAGACGCTCGAGAAGTTTGCTGCGAAGGGGCGGCAGGTCTCGGAGAAGGACCTGGACAGGTTCATCCGTCGTGTTCGACGGGGCATCGCTGACATGGACTACTTCTTGCGCGCACCGCTTGGCTGGAGGGACGGCACTGCCGTCGTGTGGGCGGGCATGCGCGGTGCCGTTACCGTTGCCGCGGCGCAGACGCTCCCGCCAGAGACCCCGCAGCGCTCGGTACTCGTGCTTATTGCCTTTGCGGTCGCGCTGCTCTCGCTCCTCATTCAGGGCGGAACCGTGGGACCCCTGCTGCGAAAGATTGCTCCAGCAGTTGACGACTCGGCTACGAGTACCCAGCTGGACAGTGAGCGAACCGAGATTTACGAACTGATGCGATCCTGCGTGAGTGACATCCCGAAGCCGGTGCATTCCGAAGACAGTCCCAAGATGGAGCGGTTCTCTGCCGAAAAGCGGTACCGGCTCGAGGTGCTCAAAGCGCAGCGGGCGGCGCTTCTCGACGCGCGTGACAACGGTATCTTCGACGCTGAGGTGCTCGCCAAAGAACTCGCAAATCTTGACGCGTCACAGATCGCGATCGAAATGCGCGGCTGACTCGGCTCGAAACCCGAGCTGGCTAGACGGCGTAGAGCAACTGCAGTTCGTTCGAGGGACACTGCAGGGATACCCGCGCGAATCCCTCGGTGTCGGGTGACACCCAGTCGCCAGGCAAGAACTTCGAGGAGTTACTGCAGATGACGGTGCCGTGGCCGCTCACGAGCGCCACGTCAACCGCACAATCCACGAGGGTGGGGAGCAGTGCGCGCTCCAGATCTTCCACCTGGATGTCGTTGCCGACAACGCCCATGCGCTGCCCGTCAACCTCTGCCGGAACGGCAAAGGTCATCACGTACGATTCGACACCCAAATAATCGATGTAGGGGCCAACAAGCGCCGGCTCGCCCTCCTGGAACGCGCGAATGAACCACTGATGGTGGTCGTAGTCGTAGTACCTGTCGGCACCCGGCACCACCCCAAAGGAGTACCTCGCGAAACGGGATTCGTCTTCGCGAACCCACCACTCAAGGTGACCGTTTTCGGTGCCCAGGGCGGAGTGGGCAAGGATCAAACCGCAGCCGTCGATGGAGTCGTTTTCGGCGAGGAAGCGTGTTGCCACGGTCTTCAATTTGCGACGAACTGACTCACTGAGGTCAAGAATGCCCGCGGAATCGCGCCGCAGAAAACCGAGTAGCTCGTCGTGCAGTGCATCGAGGTGGCTAAAGCGCTCAGCGAACCAGCTCTCGAGCTGTTCGAGCGTGCGCTGCACGGCCATTGGCGCCGTCATAGTGCGGTCTCCATCGCTGCCGGGCGAGACCCTCGATGGAGCGCGAGCTTGCCATCAATAATCAGCCTCATGTTGCCCCTGACGTGCTCAACAGCGAGGCGCTGGGCCTCATCGGGTTGCTGCTGCTCGACCGCCATAACAATGGCGAGGTGCTGCGTGAAGGCGTGCTGCGGCGAAGCTGAGCAAATCGCGTCGCACCAGAGAAACGGCGAGAGCTCAGACTGCAGGCGCTGCTCGGAGGTCAGTAGGCGCTGCGATTGGCTGAGCACGGCGATCTCAAAGTGGAAGCGGCTGTCTGCCATCGATCGATCACGAACACTGCGAGCTTCGCGCGCCTGAAACGCGAACTCTGCCAAGCGAGTGCTGTTCGTTGGGGGAGTGCGCTCCGCCGCGAGGCGGGAGGCCATACCTGAAACGGCTGCGTGCTCATCAAAGAAGTCGCGCAGGGCGACCAGACTTGTGCGCTTGAGTGAAGCCTGCAGCTCGTCGTTGGAGGGGAACGGTGGCAGCACAACAAAGGTGCCACCGTTGCGGCCCCGTCGTGTCTCGACGATCCCCTCGGCCCGCAGCTCCGCGAGCGCCTTTCTGAGCGTCGCAACCGCGACCCCGAACTGATTCGCAAGTTCGGCCTCCGGTGGCAGCCGCTCGCCCACGCTGAGCATGCCCATCGAGATCGCTGAGGCAATGCGCTCGGCGATCCCCCCGATATTGGGGGCGTGCGATGGGCTCATGAGCGATGGCGGCTGCACCAGAGTCCTGGCCTACGCGCCGGTGTCGAAGTTGAGCGCCTCGGCAATGAGCGTCTCTTGCTCCACAGCGTGAACCTTTGCGGAACCGGTCGACGGAGCTGCAGAGGCCGCACGAGACACCACACGAATGCGATCGTTTGCGAGGTGCTTTGACAGCTCAAGTGAGATGAACGGCCAGGCTCCCTGGTTCTCCGGTTCGTCTTGCACCCAAACGAGTTCTGCACCCGAGTACTGTGCAAGCACTCGACCCAGCTGCGGAGCCGGGATCGGGTAGAACTGCTCGACCCGAACGAGGGCGATACGAGGATCCGGGTTCTTGTCGAGCGCAACCCGCAGATCGTAGTAGGTCTTGCCCGACACCAGGATCACGCGCTCAACGGCCGCTTGGTCGAGAACCTTCGGATCATCGAGCACCGGCTGGAAGGTGCCGTTGGTGAAGTCTTCGACGTTTGACGTTGCGCCGCGCAGGCGAAGCATCGACTTCGGTGTGAACACGATGAGCGGCTTGCGCGGGCGAGCGTAGGCCTGCCTGCGCAGCAGGTGGAAGTAGTTCGCCGGTGTCGAGGGACGGGCAACGATCATGTTGTCTTCGGCGCACATCTGCAGGAAACGCTCGATGCGTGCGGACGAGTGATCCGGACCCTGGCCCTCGTAGCCGTGCGGCAGCAGCATGACGACGGAGGACTGCTGACCCCACTTCTGTTCGGCCGCGGCGATGTACTCGTCAACGACCGCCTGCGCGGTGTTGGTGAAGTCACCGAACTGCGCTTCCCACAGCACCAGAGCGTCTTCACGCTGCAGCGAGTAGCCGTATTCGTAGGCGAGCGCAGCGTACTCGGAGAGCAGGGAATCATAGATCCAGAACCGCGCCTGCTCTTCAGAGAGGTTCAGCAGCGGGATCCACTCCTGGCCGTTCTTGCGGTCGTGGAAGACCGCGTGGCGCTGCGCGAAGGTGCCGCGGCGGGCATCTTGACCGGCGAAGCGAACAGCTGTGCCCTCCATGAGCAGCGAACCGAGTGCAAGGAGCTCGCCGAAGCCCCAGTCGATGCCACCCTCGCGGCTCATGTCTGCGCGCTTGTTGAGCAGCTGCTGCAGCTTGGGGTGAACCGTGAAGCCCTCGGGCTTGTTTGCAAAGGCATCGCCGATGCGCTCGATGACCGTCTGGTCAACGGCGGTGAGCAGGGGAGCGGGGCCAGGGCCACCGACCTCTTTGACCTCGCCGATGCCACTCTGATCGATGACGGGGATGGCGCCGGTCTGTGCGACGTGCGTCTCCTGGAACGCAACTTCAAGACGGGCCTGGAAATCCTGCTTGGACTTCTCGTACTCTTCCTCGGTGATGTCACCGCGTCCGACAAGGGAGCTGGTGAAGAGACGACGGGTGGAGCGCTTCGCCTCGATGAGGTCGGTCATCAGCGGCTGGGTCATCGAGGGATCGTCGCCCTCGTTGTGACCGCGACGACGGTAGCAAACCAGATCGACGATGACGTCGACGTGGAAGCGCTGGCGGAACTCGTACGCGAGACGAGCCACGCGCACGACGGACTCGGGATCGTCACCGTTCACGTGGAAGATCGGCGCCTGCACAACCTTGCCCACATCGGAGGAGTAGACAGCGGATCGCGAATCAGACGGCAGCGTGGTGAAGCCGACCTGGTTGTTGATGATGATGTGGATCGTGCCGCCGGTGCGGTAACCGCGCAGTTGAGACATCTGCATGGTCTCGTAGACAATGCCCTGGCCGGCCATTGCCGCGTCGCCGTGAATAAGAACGGGGAGCGTGGTGAACGAGCCAATGGGCTTCAGGTCTTGCTTCGCGCGCACAATACCCTCGAGCACACCGTTGACGGTCTCAAGGTGCGAGGGGTTCGCTGCGAGGTGCACGGGAACCTGGGTGCCATTCGGGGCCGTGAAGACGCCCGTGGTGCCGAGGTGGTACTTGACGTCACCCGAGCCGGACTTGGTGGCCTGCGCGCCCTCAAACTCGCGGAAGATCTGACCGTAGGTCTTGCCCGCGATGTTGGAGAGCACGTTAAGGCGGCCGCGGTGGGCCATGCCGATATCGACGCTGTCGACACCGTCCTCAGCCGCATCGATCAGCATTGCATCGAGCAGCGGGATGACGGACTCGCCGCCCTCCAAGCTAAAGCGCTTCTGGCCGACGTACTTGGTCTGCAGGAAGGTCTCGAAGGCCTCCGCCTCGTTCAGCTTCTCGAGGATGCGCAGCTGCTCGTCGTGGCTGGGCTTCTGGTACGGCACCTCGAGCTGCTCGCGCATCCACTTGCGCTGCGCGGGATCTTGAATGTGCATGTACTCGACGCCGATCTTGCGGCAGTACGAGTCACGCAGCACACCGAGAATGTCGCGCAGCTTCATGGTGCGCTTTCCGCCGATGCCGCCGGTCACGAACTCGCGGTCGAGATCCCAGAAGGTGAGGCCGTGCGACTCGATCTCGAGGTCGGGGTGGGTGCGCTGGCGGTACTCAAGCGGATCGATGTCTGCCATGAGGTGGCCGCGCACGCGGAACGCGTTGATGAGCTCTTGTACACGAGCCGACTTGTCGATCGCGCCCGAGATGTCGACGTGAATATCGGAGGCCCACTGCACAGGCTTGTACGGGATGCGCAGCGCGGCGAAGATGTCTTCGTAGAAGTTGTGGCCGCCGATGAGGCGCTCGTGCACGTGCTTGAGGAACTCGCCCGAACCCGCGCCCTGGATCACACGGTGATCGTAGGTGCTGGTGAGCGTGATCGTTTTGCCAATGCCCAGGTTCGTGAGCACGTCATCAGAGGATCCCTGGAACTCAGCCGGATACTCAAGCGCGCCCGCACCGATGATGCTGCCCTGACCCTGCATGAGGCGGGGCACGGAGTGCACCGTGCCGATGCCACCCGGGTTGGTGAGCGAGATGGTGGTGCCCTGGAAGTCGTCGGCGCCGAGCTTGTTGTCGCGAGCGCGCTTTACGAGGTCTTCGTATGCGGCAAGGAACTCGTTGAAGTCGAGTGACTCCGCCTGCTTGATCGAGGGGACCAGCAGTGAGCGAGAACCGTCGGGCTTCGGAACGTCAATCGCGATCCCGAGTCCGATGCTCGCGTGCGCGATGATCGAGGGCTTGCCGTCGATGTCGGCGTACGACACGTTCTGGCTGGGGAACTCCTTGAGGGTCTGGATCAATGCCCAGCCGATCAGGTGCGTAAACGACACCTTGCCGCCGCGGCTGCGACGCAGGTGGTTGTTGATGACGATGCGGTTGTCGATGAGGAGCTTTGCCGGAACCGTGCGCACACTTGTCGCCGTGGGGACGGTGAGGCTCATGTCCATGTTCTTGGAGAGTGAGCGAGCCATTCCGCGGAGCGGGGTGACGCTGTCTTCGACGATCGAGATCGGAGCGGTCTCTGGCGCGGCGCGGCGCGGCGAACGGGGAGCGTCCGCGGGGATGGGTGCCGGTCGGGGGGCCACGTTGGTTGTGCGCGCAGGCTGAGCTGGCGTGGTGATGGGGGAAGTCGCGGGAGGAGCGGAAGCCGCCACCGGGGCCGAAGCGGACGTTGCGGGGGATGCTGGGAACGACGCGACGGGATCGGAGGGGCCGGGGGAGGCCGCGTATTGCTCAAGGATCGGCCACCACGACTGATCTACCGAATTCTTGTCGACTTGGTACTGTTTCCACAGATCATCGACAAGCCATGCGTTTGCACCGAAGTCTTCTGCGGAACCAGCCTGATCGCTGGTTTCCGTGCGCTCAGCCAAAGCGACTTCCTCTCGTTTCATGCCTTCATCGGCAAAGTGAATCTCAGGGGTAGCGACACCATAGCCGCACCGCGTTCAAGCCTACGCCTTTCGCGAGCTTCGTGCCTCTTTGCCGCTATCAGGGTTGCGTTTGTTGCGGCAATCTTGAGCTTTGTCAGCGAGCAAAAAATTACTGCGTAGATGACCGGGCGAACCTAAGTGCATAACGCCTCAGCCAATACTTACATGGGAGTAAATCCCTGCGTCAGCGCACGTAAGTTTGAGCAATACCGCACGTAGAACCCGTGAATTATCACGAACGGTAGCAGCAAATAAGGCAATATATTCCACAGATGTAATGCCGAGGAACGCCGAAAAGATACCCAAAAGGTTCCCGTGCGTTCGGCCCTTAGGGGGATTTCGCGGCCAGGACCGGCGTACATCTGTGCATGCGCACTCACTCGCATCCCATAAAGGGCTGCATGGGGTTGAGTGATCGAAGCTTTGACGAGCGTGAATTCTGCATTCCCGTTTCGTGATCACAACACTGACCTGTGCCCGTACATCTCGTTGGGGGAGCCGATGCGCTCTCAACCCAAGTATTCATGAGGGGTATCTACATTGGCGCTGACAGAGGGTCCGATTCGCGGACGAGCCAAAGAACTGAGCACAGCGATGGAACTGCTGCGCGCTCGCAGCAGCATCGACATCTTGGGTGTGCGCATGAGCGGACGTTCAACGTTCTTGCGTGAGATCGGTAAGCGCCTCGACAGTATCGGAGTTGACCACCTCTTGCTCTCGGGCGTGACGAGCCTCCGCAGCCACAACTTTGGCACGCTCATGGCCGCCGGCATCTTTCCGCACTATGACAAGAGCATCCCTGTGACCCGGGCTATTGATGCGCTGGCGGGCCAGCTGGGCGACGGGCACACCGCGATCCTGGTCGATAACTGGGACGCCATGGACGAGCTTTCCAAGGGGGTCATTCGTGTTGTCTCAGATCGCAAGGGCACTCCGATCGCGCGCACCCGTCTGAAGTCTCCCGCGTTTACCGCTCAAACCCAGCCAGAGTTTCCACCGACCATTGAGCCGAGCCTGCTCATCGAGGTGAAGCCCGTTTCGGCTGAGGATCTTGACCTCATTCTGCGCGACTACCTCGGAGCGCCGATCGATCCCGCAACCACCGCCCGAATCCTCTCAAAGTCAGGGGGCATTGTCGGTTTGGCGCTCAAGCTCACCGAGTCGGCCGTTGCGGCAAAACGCATTGTGCTCGAGGGTGGGGTCTGGAAAGCTCAGCGAAACCTCTGGAATTCGGGTCTGTACACCATCGTGGAAGAGCTTCTTGCCGGACTCAGCAAGGAGGCGAGGGGTGCACTTGAGGTGTTGGCGCTCTCGGGTGCGAGCGAACTCGGGACGGCGAAGGATCTTGTGCACTGGGACATGCTTGAGGAGCTGGAGGCGCACTCGCTCATCAAGATCTACGCGGCGAGGGGGCGCTACCTGATCACCATCTCTCCGCCGCTTGTCGTCGAGTACTTTCGCCGTTCTCCGGTTTCGCTGCGCCGCATACGCCACGACGACTTCATCGTTAAGAGTCTTGGCCTCGCGGAGGCCCCCGCCGTTCTGGGGAGCGCCCGCCAGGCAAACCCCGAGAGTGACGCGGAGCGTGACGCGGTGTTCGCGAGGATTGTGCGGGAGCAAGAGGAATCTCGTTCGCTAGATATTGCGGAGGCCTGGCGGCAGTCACCAACCGCAAAGAACCGGGTGGAGTACGCCCGATCCCTCGCGCGAATGGACGCCGCCCCGGTGACATCGAGACTGCGCTCTTTGGGTGTCAAACAGACGCGGCATCGGTACAGGGGGCGCCGGCCGAAAAGGCCCTGCTCGTGCAGCTTCGGGCCGAATGGAAGGCCTGTGTGCTCAACGACCTTGAGGGGGCTCTTCGCCACCTCGAAGCGAGTCGTGAAGAGCTGGGTGAGTATGGCCGGTGCGTTGACGCCTACTCGGTCGAGCTCCAAACCTATCTCGGAAAGGTGCCAGCAGATTTCGAAGCACGCCTGCGGGTCACCCCCGACCTCAGCGAGGCGGTCGCCAACACACTTCAGCGCACCTTGGCGCTCGTGCTGTCGATCACCGGGCGGCACGAGGAAGCCTCAGAAGCCTACGAGCAGTTACCGGAGTCCGGTCTCACGGAGGATGATCCTCTGCTCAGCTTCATCCTCTTTGGTCACGGGAGAGTGCAGGAGGCGTATGCAATCTCGAAGCGCGGATTTGAACGATCCAAGTCCAGCCTCGACGTTGTTCGTTGCCGCACGCACGCAGCGATTCTCTCGTGGATTCTCCTCTCAGACGGCAAACTCGATGAGGCTCGTCGCATCTTAGCGACGGGTTCTTCTATCGGGGGATCGCCGAGGTTCTTGAGGGAGATCAGTGCGCAGCAGGCCATCGAGGTGAGCTCGTCGGTTCTTGCGGTGCGACAGGGGCGCCCCGATGCGGCCCTGCTGCACGTGAGTAACGCGGAGAACCTCGGTATGCGAGGCCCCTTTCCGCTGCAATCGCCGTCGTGGGCACGCGCGGAATACGCTGCGTACCGGGGCGACAGCGACGGGGCCGCTGAACTTCTCTGGACGGAATCGCAGCGGCTGTGGAACTCGGGCGCCAAATTTGCCGGTGCGCTTGCGCTGCTTGACAGCATCGAGTTTGCACCATCGACGCAGCGGCTCTCCTACGCCCGCACGCAGTTGGAATCGGTCGAGACACCGTACCTCGGTGCCTACTACGACTACCTCGCGTTTCTGCAGAAGGAAGACTTTAGCTACACCGCACACATTGCGCAGAACCTCCAAGCAACAATGCACACGGGGCTGGCAATCAAGTCGTACCAGGCCGCGGTGGAGCACTTTGACTCGCGCGGCGATGAAAACAGCGCCAGCTCGTTCGAGTCCGCCATTGCAGAGCTGAAACAGAAACACCCTCACGTCTCCACGGGCTATTCAGAAAACGGTCTCCGGCCGAACCTGACAAAGCGGGAGCTGCAGATTGCGCGACTCGTTGCGTTTGGGCGGAGCAATCAAGACATCGCGAAGGAACTCACGCTCAGCATCCGAACCATTGAGACCTACGTGCATCGAATCATGAAAAAGACGAACTCTAAGAACCGCATGCAGGTCGCGGATCATCTTTAGATAACATGCCAAAAGGCCGGTGGTGACGAGAGTCACCACCGGCCTTTTGGGTTGCCGCTAGGCTGCGTGCCGGGGATCTGGCTTCGCAACCAGGCTCAGAGAGAGCCTGCCCGGGAAGAACCTTCTCACCACGAGCACCACGCTCACACCGAGCAGCAGCAGACCCGCGACCGAGATCCACCACCACGGAGCAGAACCAGACTCGGGGAGGGGCGTTGCGCCCGGATCCCGAACCACCAGCGTGTCGTAGTTGTACGCGGTGGGTTTCCAGTCGCTAGTCACCGTGGTGTAGCCGGACTGGCCGATCAGAACCCGCATGCTGCCGTCACTGAAGACCTGGAACTGCAGCGGTGTGGCCATCAGCTGGAAGCCCGCGGGGGCCTTGGTCTCAACGAGCCAGTAGATGCCCGGCTTGAGCTTGGCGGTAAACCAGCCCTTCTCGCGCTCGGGGTTGCCGGTGTTCGGGTTCGGAATCTCCATGTCAAAGCCAGCAACGGTCTTCGTTTTGTCGGGAGAGTTCGGCGAGGTCGCCGTGTTGTTCCCGTAGATCTGCCACTTGGAGCCCGACATACCAACGACGCGGCTAGTGGTGGACTCGCCCGTCTTCCAGAGGTAGACGTCAACGCCCTCGTCCTTGGGCGTGAACCACACCTCGGGAATGCTGTAGGGGTTATCTTTCGCCTTGTTGCTCACTACCTGCGCGGTCGGGTCGTTGGCGAGCGACGAAACAGGCGATTTTGTGGGGATCCAGGCAATTGCGTCGTCGGGGTACTTCCAGTCGCCGTTCAGCTCGGTCGGGTTGGGGAAGGGGTCGCGCAGTTTGACCTGAGTGGTTGCAATGCCTCCGGTAATCGTGAGGCCCGTGAGGCTCTGCCCGGCGACCAAACGCAGCTCATTTGTCGCGCCCGTCCCGAGGTTCGGAATGAAGATGTCAATGCGGGCGTTTCCGGTGAGTGACTCTTCCCCGGCTCCAACCTGCGCCGTCACGGTGACCGTGCCGCCGGCCTCTTCCGGGTACTTGAACGGCCAGATCTTCAGCGACAGCATGTAGTTGTAGCAGCCGATCATCTTGGGCTTGCCGACAGCACCCCAGTCGGTGTGTACCTCAACCTGGCCCACAACGTGTTTGGGAATCTGCACCACAAAATAGTCTTTGCCGTTTTCGGTCACGATGTTGCTCTGGTCCACCGACACGGGGATCGACTTAGCAAAGCCGATGCCCTGGGCCGGATCGCCGAAGTACACCGTGCCGGAAGTGATCTTCTGGCCGATGCCAATGTTCAGCGGCTTGGGAGAAGCAACACTCTCCGTATCGGAGGTAATGGCAGGGCCCATCTCGCCGGCGCGGTTACCGCCCCAGCCATACAGCCCGTCAGTGGTTGTTGCGATCACCGCGAGGCCAACAACCGGGTATGCGTATTGTGTTCCGGTCCAGCCGGCCTGAATGTCGGTGACACCCTTTCCGCTGAGAGCGGGCACCTTCGTAGGCACATTGGGCTCGGGGGTGTCCCAAGCGCTTTGATCGATGCCGAGATCACCGTAGAGCACCGACCCGTTCGGGCGGCGGTTGTTGCCGGCCGCGTAAACGTCACCGGATTCGGTCGTCATGTACACAATTGAGTGACCGGAATAGACCCCCGTGAACTTAATGCCGCTCGTGCCGTTGCCGATGCGCGGGGTTGTCTGGAGACTGTCGCTATTGAGCGTGTTCGGCCACACGTGGGTCATGAGCGCAGCGCCCCAACCGGTTGCTCCCCAGGCGTAGAGGGCGCCAGTGGTAGTGACCGCGTAAGCATTCTTATCGCCGGCTTCGATCTGTTTGATCTTGCCTGACACGCCGTTGTTCAACGTTGGGGATCCGATGCGGACTGCGTCTGCTGCACCCGCCCGAGTACCGGGCATCACTCCGGCTGTGTTACCACCCCACATGTAGAGCAGGTCATTTGGAGCACCAGCTACAACGGCCATGATGTACTCGCTGCCCACAGAGAGCTGCGTCACCGTTTTGCCCGCGAGGCTACCCTGAACCGGGTAGGGGGCAGCCTTCATAGTGGCACCCGAGGTGCCACCCTCACCCAGCTGGTACTTGTTGTTCTGGCCCCACACGTAAACAAGACCGTTGGACGACTGGTTGGAGATGATATTTCCGCCCGCGATTGCCGCACTAAAGTTCGTTCCGGCGTCAATCTCCGTGAACTTGATGGGTGAGGTCGACTTCTCGGGTGAAGAGATTGCCGTTGCGCTGGCGATCGCAACCTTTCCGAGCGATGCGCTTGATCCCCACTGGTAAATCTCGCCGTTCTCCGTGAGCGCGATTGAGTGGTCTGCTCCGGCCGCGATGTCTTTGATCTTTGCGGTCTTGGCGTTGCCGGTCGCGCCCGGGCCGAGCACCAGCACGGGAGTGGACACGTTCGCGGTGGAACCGTTGCCGACCTGCCCGAGATTGTTCTTTCCCGTACCCCAGACGTTGCCGTCTTTGTCGAGGTAGAGCGCGTGAGCACCGCTTGAGCGCTGCACGTAGAGCATTGAGTCTGTGCCAAACGGACGGTTGTTCGGGTCGGCTTCAAACTGTTTTGCCGGAGCGGTTGCGCCGAGCGACACCTTCACAATGCCAGCGCTCGTTGGCACCGGCACCTTGATGTAGTCGTCTTTTCGAGCCGCGGAGTCGTAGCCGAGTACGTTGCCGCTGACCTTCTCTTTGTTGACCCATTCTGGTTCGACGTCGCAGGTGTACTCGGGGTCGGGATCCGGGTCGGGATCGGGATCAACGACACCGTCCTTGACGAACTGAACGTCACCCGCCGGAGTGTTCCTGCTCACCACGAGGTTGCCCGCGGTTGGTGTGACCACCCTGGCGGTAGCGGTGGTCGGGTACTTCCACTTGTTTGCGCCGTTGTTGGCGGCGGGGTTCGGTACTGCAAGCTTGACCTTGCCCGCCGCGGTGCCTGACAGTGGCAGGCTCGTCACGGCTGATCCTGAAACCAGTGTCAACGGCGCGGGTGATCCGCTCAGGGCCGGAATCGAGATGTCTGCGAGCGCTGAACCCGCGTAGGGTGCCTCCTGCGGATCGTAGAACCCGGCGGTGACGTCGACGGTGCCATCGTGCGGTGACGGATTCGGTGTTGAACCGGTCTTCAACGCGATCGTGTACTTGTAACAACCCTTGAGCTGCCAAGACGTGTTGGGGCCTGCGTTCCACTTGAGATAAACGGGGGAGGATCCCGCAACGTGTGCTGGTACATCACCTCGCAGGTACTTCGTGCTGCCCACCGTGACCACCTGGGTGTTCTTGGCATACTGCCAGCCCGAGATTGATTGCGACTCCGTCTGCGGGTTGCCAAAGGTGATGAGGCCGCTGGTGTCGATAACGGTCGTCTCGCCCTCGGGGGAGGGGGAGACCGCGGTTGGCGATCCTGTGATGGTCAGATAGTTCGGCGTGGGTACGTTCGAGTTTGCGCCATGACCGACTTGGTAGCCAAAGCCCCAACCCACGGCGTGGTCGACCTGATGCACCGCCGCGAAGCTTGCGGTTCCCGTGCCTTTCGCACCGATCGCGTTAATGCCAACGGCGACCTGTTTGGCTTTGTACGTGCCGCCGAACGAGAGGTAGCCCCAGTTCTTATTGATAATCGACTCGCCGCCGGTGAGCCCCAGCTGAAGCCTGGCGTTTTTGCCGGCGACACGAACCGCGCCGTCGCTGGAGACCGCCGCCCCGACGTAGTTGTTTCCTGAGACCTGAACGATCCCGGTGAGGCCCGTGTCCGTCGGAATCTTTTTGTCGAGTCCGTCTGAAATGCCGAGCTGGAAGTGGCCGTTGTAGCCCCACGCGTAAAGTGCACCAGACGTGGTGACCGCCCAGGTGCTCGCGTTGCCCGCTGAAGCATGCTTCCACTTGAGACCGGCGGGGCCGGCGACCTTCTGGATCGCGACGCTCGTGTTGTTGGTGCCAAGCTGGCCGTTCGCGTTGAGGCCCCACATGTAGAGGTCGCCGTCGGCGGTGATGGCCCCCGAGTGGTGGTAGCCGGCGGTGACAAACTGCGCCTTTGGCAGGCCGGTGATGATGGTGGGATTCGGGCCACCAGCGTTGGCGAGAGAGTTGTCGGCACCGCGGCCCCAACCCCAGACCTGGCCCTTGGTGTCGACCGCGAGACTGTATTCCATGCCAGCGCTGATCTGCATGATCTTGGTTCCTGCTGGCAACTTGACCCGGGCTGCGTAGTGGTTGGCACCCGCGGTGCTGTCGGTTGTTCCTTGACCGAGCTGGCCTTTATCGTTCAGGCCCCACGCGTAGACATTGCCCGAAGCGGATAGTGCGATGGCGTGTGAGCCGCCGGCGCTGACCTGAACATAGCTTTCGTTTGTTGGGAGGGTGTCAACCGTGCCGCGCGCATTGACCGACTGTGATCCTATGGCAGACTCTCGCCCCAGCTGACCGTACTTGTTACCGCCCCAGGAGCCCACCGTGCCGTTTTTGTCGATGGAGAGCCCGAAGGTGCCCGTGGTTCCGTCGACGTACTTCGAGTAGGTCAGCGTCTCTGCGTAGTCAGTCTTCACCGTTGGCGTGGTGGTTGTGGTCGGCAGCGGGAAGTACGCGAAGTGCTGGTTGCTAGTACCGAGGTCGGTCGGTACGCCGTTGTAGCCGAGCACCGTGCCCTCACGTGCATCGGAGATGCCGTAGGTGTTGCCCTTACCAAAGCTGTACTCCTGCGCAGAAATGGCAGGGCAGGTGCCCGTCGCGTAGGGTTCTGCCGCCGGGGCGATGGTGTTTGCCTCGGGGGAGGCGGCCGCTTCGGCGGTCTCGCCGCTGAGTACCTGTAGAGGCTGGTCGTTCTCGGGTGTGGGGGCGGCAGGATCCTCGCCGCTCGGGACCTCGGGGGCTGGGGTTTCCGGCCGCGGGGTCTCGTCGGGGTTTGCGGTCTCGCCGGTGCCGGGATTCTCATCGCCGCCGGTATTACCGGGATCGGTCGGCTCAGTCTCGCCGGTCGGGTTTTCCGTCTGGGTCACAGGTGCCTCATTGGGCGCCTCTGCCAGCGCGGCTGAGGATCCTGCCCCGACTACACCAACCACGAGCGCTGCACTGACAATCGATGCCAGCAGCCTCTTGCGCCGCGCGATCCGACGGGCCTGTTCCATGCTGTTGTTCCTCTTCGCTTTCATCGGGCTGCCAGCTTGTTTGTTGTGTTCCGCCGGGTTCGCCCACCGCGTTTGTCGGCTGCCGCGAGCACAAACCACGCGGTGGTGGGCACACCAATAACCACCGGGATCCACCAGGGGAAGTCGGCTACATAGTCTTTGGCGCGCACTTCTTTTTCGGCAGACTCGCCCTCGGGGTTGTCGATGCGCACGCCTCGAACGAGGAGGCGGTGCGAGTTCACACCGGTCGGTGTGCAGGTCAAGAGTGTGAGGTGATCCTCGCCGGCGATCTGGCGAAGCTTGTCACCGGAGTAGAGGGGATCAACAACCTCAATGTTGTCGACCCGGTAGTAGAACCGCTCACCGAGAACCTCGGAGTAAAAGACGTCGCCTTTCTTGAGCTTGTCGAGATCGGTGAAAAGCTGTGAGGTGGCACGACCTGAGTGTGCGGTGACGACCGCGTGTGTTGACGTGCCGCCAACAGGCAGTGCGGAGCCGTGCAGGTGCCCAGCACCCAGCTCGAGCGTTTTAGCATCGGTGCCGTGGTGAATGGGAAGGGAAACGTGAATGTTCGGGATCTCGATCCATCCCATTTCTTTCCCCTTTCCGAGATTCAATTGGCTCAGGTAGTTTTCGTTGTCGTCACGAAGGTCGACCGTTTGTCCGGCGTCATCGAGCATGTAGGGATCGCGAAGCGGTCCGCTCGGCAGGTGCTTGTTGTAGTTGTGGGCAGCGAACAACAGACGGTCCCGCTCATCTGAAGAGAGGCTCTGGGTTAGTTCCGTGTATTTTTCGCGCTGCTCTTTGTAATCGAGGGAAGAAAACCAGTTCGCGATCGTGGGAAAAAGAAAGACCACTACCCCGATCAGGGCGATGCCGCAGATCAGGAGACGGTGCAGCCGCGCGCCCTTGGACGCACGCCCGGTTGCGTTTTTGTTTGCTGGTGCGCTGTTTGGTGTGCGCGCGCGTTCAGCGACTGCTGCCTTGCGAGGCATCCTTCTCCTTTTGCTTCCCGTATCCGAGTGCGGGTCGGTGCGAGGGATCACCCCGCACCGACCCTCACAGGTCACTGGCGTTGAGAGCCAGGGCCCGTGTTAGACCTCGGACTTGCGCTGACGCGACCGGATAACGGTCATCGCCGTTGCGCCAGCGAGAAGTGCCGCGCCAATCACAACGAACATGATCGTGCCTGCGCCACCGGTGAACGGAAGTTCAATTCCGCCGCCGTGCTTAACGTTGACCACGTCAATGGCGACCTTCTTGACGTAGTCACCGTCAACGTCGGACTGCTCAACAACAAACTTCCAGGGCTCGGCGAGTAGTTCGTAGTCGCCGGGTGCCTGGGTCTCGACCAGGAAGTAGTAGTTGTAGCGGCTATCGCCTGCAGTAACCGTCATGTTCTCTGCCCAGTCAGACAGACGCACGGAGAATTCGCAGAAGGTCTTTCCGGTCATGTCGCAGGTGACGGGAGTCTTCACGTAACCGACCGTCGGGTCGGTTTTGTTCGAGAAGTTGGGGCTCTCGAGGTGCGAGTAGTACACGTCAAACTTGGCGTCCTTCAGGGCAGCACCCTGAGCGTTGACCTTGTTGACACGCACCTTGCCGTACTTTGAGATCGACTCGGGGGGAGTCGCCTCTTCTTCGATGTTCGAGCCGGGCTTGTTGGTGATGATGCCAGCGTTGTTCAAAACCTCACCGTTGCCAGCGAACTTGTTGTTCACGGTGGTCTTGATGTGGGTGATGAGGGTCTGGCCCTTCTTACCGTTCACCTTGGTGAGGCCGGAGGGGGCCACGGTCGCGGTGATCTTGTCGTTCGAACCAGCGCCCGCGGAAGGAGCGACATTCACCGAGAAATCAAGACCCGGGGTCAGCCAGGTGTTGTTGTTCATCGTGTCTTCCCAGGTGGTGCCGATCTGCATCTGAAGTGCTGACGCATCTGCAGCGTTGAAGTCGAGAACCTCGCTGAGAATATCGGTGATCTTCAGGATGGTGAGGTTGTTGTTGTTCGGGATCGTGGTGCGGATCTCCCAGATGATCTCGTCGCCAACGACGTGCTTCTCGGCGTCGAGCGGAACCTTTGCGGTGTCATCCTTGATGTTCTTCGGGTAGACGTGGATGTCGTACATCCAGTCGTTAAGGTTCACCGGATCCGTCATCGGAATCGTGACGAAGAACGGCTGCGACGCCTTGTGGCCGGAGGGAACCTTGGTTTCCACAACGTAGTACAGACCAAGGGAGAGCGTCTCCCACTTCACGACACCCGAGGCGCCGGTTGTCTGCTCGCTCTCCAGTGCCAGACCGAGGTTCGGCTCCTTGAGTGCAATCTCAGCCGCGGTCGGGTTCTTGCCAACCTTGGTGATGAGCTTCTCAAGGTTCTGCCAACCCAGGTTGGTGGTCAGATCGATCTTGTCAGCCAGGTTGGCGTCATTGACCTTGTAGAGCTCGAAGGTAGCGCCCTCGAGCAGGGTGGAGTTTGATCCCGCCGGGGGAGTCCACGGCTTGCCGTCGCCCTCGGTTGTTGGACGCTCATCGTTCGGCGTCGAGTACTTCGTCAGCGTGATCGAGCCCTTGGCGTCTTTGTTGATCAGTGAGACGGGGTCGGCGGCCGAAGCGGGCATCGCGATACCGATGACACCGATTGTGGTGGCAGCGAGCAGCGCCATGGCGCCTCGCCATCGCCGTGCTGTGGGGGTGGTAGTCAACTAGGTTTCCCTTTCTGTGTTAAGCACGCAGCGCTTGCGAACTCATGAGTGCAGCAATCGAGACAGCCGAATCGTGCCGATTAAGGCGTGCGACCTCCGAAGAACCAATAAGGGAGGCCGCACGCCTCAACCGCGGTGTTCGATGCGTCCGAAGGGGGCACTGACTCTCAGAGATGCGGGAGTGATGACCACTCGGTGCGCATAGTGCGCCCTTCAGTGGGTCCGAGCCTATGTTTGGGGCTGGAAGCAATCGTGCGGATCTGGGCGATCTGTCGTGAACACGTGTAAATCTTCCGTGTGCCTCTCGCGTTCAGAATGTGCGTCTTGCGTGCTCGCGAAGAAAAAGACCGTGTTTGCGTGTCGCACTGGTCTTCTATCGAGCTGCACGGAACTTTGTCGTGCAGACACGGAACTTCGACCGTTACCCCGTTCGTGGGTGTTTTGAGTACCTAGCCTCTAAGTGTGCGGCCCCCGCTGGGGTGCGCTGACGCCGCCCGTCGATTGGATATTGCGCTGTGAGACGTTTGACTCGTTCCCTCGTTGCTTCTGCTGTGGTACTCGGTGCGACTGCGCTGGGAATAACCCCCGCGAGTGCGGCGCCGGGCGACCAGCTTCCCGAGTGGTCGGGAACGGTTCTTGGGGGCACCGAGATCACGCTTCCGGCCAAAGACCGCACGATCGAGTTTGAAAGCATCCACCCGGGCTCGAACTTCACGCTCGGGATCGACACGGAAGGTAACGCCTGGAGCTGGGGCATCAACGGGTTCGGGCAGCTTGGCAACAGCGAGTATCTCGGTCGTTTCATTTTCGCGCCGTACCCGGTGCCGATGCTCGACGTGAACGGCAAACAGTTGCGCGCAAAGGATCTCGCGGCCGACGGAAACTTCAGCATTGCGCTCGACAGCGCCGGTGCGGCCTGGACCTACGGTCGTAACAACTTCGCGCAGCTTGGCAACACCTCTGTTCCAGGAAACGTTGCGGGTACCGTAACTCCGGTCCCCGTGCTGAATGCGGCCGGCGACCAGATGAGCTTTGCCAAGGTATCAACCGGGATCAACTTTGGGTTTGGCCTCGAAGCAGACGGGAGCGCCTGGGCGTGGGGCCGCAATTACTACGGCCAGCTCGGCGGTATCTCCAACAGCTACGTCTTTGCTACCCCGGTTTCAACGGTCGCGACGCCCGTGCTCAATGCGGCGGGCGACCAGATGAAGTTTTCAGAGGTGATCGGCGGTGAAGACTTCTCCTTTGGCCTTGATCCTGATGGCTTTGCGTGGGCATGGGGGAGTAACAGCAACGGCCAGCTCGGGCTGCCCGCGGGTGATTCGCCACGCGCCCGCCCGCTGCTCGACACCAACGGCGATCAGGCGCGCTACGTGCAGATCAGCGCTGGTTACAACTCTGCGATTGCCCGCGACAGCGAGGGTCGGGTCTGGGGTTGGGGCAACAACCGAGCCGGGGTACTCGGCACCGCCGTGACCGGAGCGACCAGCGTCCCTGCTCCGATCCTCGGGGCTGACGGCTCACAGCTCGTTATGAAGTGGGTGGATCACGCCGCGTCGTCAGCATTTGGAGTTGACGCGACGGGACAGGTCTGGGCCTGGGGCAACAACGCATACGGTCAGTTGGGTCAGGATCCCGCGACCCTGGGTGATTCAAGTGCGGTTCCGGTGCGCGTTGAGCGCAGCCCGGGGGTGCCACTTATTGCAGACCGCGTGTACAGCGGAGACTCTCACGCAACCGCCATCGGTGACTTTCACGACGAGACCCGCACGAACGCCTGGGCCTGGGGTGCTTCCTGGTACGGCCAACTCGGCAACCCCGGTGTCGATACCTCCGCCGACGCCATGAGCCCAACACCCGTGCCCATTACGCTCGCTCAGCCCAGCACCAACAGCATTGTGTACTTCGGTGATGATGACACGGTCGGGGTGAGAGGCACCGTCGTTGACGGCAAGCTCGTCGTAAAGGCTCCCCGCCACATCTCGGGGCGGGTTCCGGTCTATGTTTCGTGGTTTGGCGATCAGCCAAGCACCGACCTTGTCGGTTACTTCACCTTTATGCTCGACCCAACGATCCAGATGGATCCGGCGAAGACAGACGTCGACAAACAGGCACTCGCTATCGTGGAGCTGCCCGAGGCGGAGATCCCGCTCGTTGGCGAAGCCGCGATGCAGTTCACGCTCGGCCAGGGGCTCAGTGTGACCGCGGGAGATATCGCGGACCCCGTGCGATTTGATGCTGAGGGCAGGGTGACCCTGCCGGTGACGTCGAAGACCGGCGGCGAGTACGCCGTTGAGGCGAAGGCATTTGTAGATCAGCGAAACGATACGCCCGCGGGCGACGGCCCCATCGTCGCTGTGAGCGGAAAGCTCACAACCGCGGTCACGTTTGTTGGTCCCAAGGTTCCGCCGACAAAAACGCCCACGCAGACTCCAGTCGTGACTGAGAAGGCGCCGACGTCACCGGCGCCTCCAGCGACGGGCCTCGCAAACACCGGCGCGAACCTCACGCCGCTGCTTGTGACTGGGATCGCGGTCGCCGTTTCGGGCGCGCTGCTCGCGCTTCGCCGCCGCCGAGTCGCAAGAGGCTAGTCGCAAATTTCTATGCGACACGGGTGTATCCCCAGGCACAAATGTGTAGGGTGGTTCTGATCATGAAATCAGATTCTCGAAGACAGTCGGACCCCCCGAGTACCTGCCGCGCTAAGGCGCGGCATCACATCCTCTTGCGAGGCCAGCTGTGAACGAGTGGGTAATGCTCGGGATCGGCGTGATCCTCACCGTGGGCACCGGTATCTTTGTTGCCTCCGAGTTCTCTCTTGTTGCGCTTGACCGGCAAGACCTTGAGCGGCGACGCTCGAGCGGCGAAACCGGGCTCGACCGAGTGATTCGTGGGCTCTCACGCACATCGACTCACCTCTCGAGTGCGCAGCTCGGCATCACGCTAACCACACTGCTCACCGGTTACACCCTTGAGCCCGCCATCAGCGGCTTCCTTGACGGGCCGCTTGGTGCGGTGGGGGTGCCCGAGGAATTTCGTCGAGCCATCAGCGCGCCGCTCGCGATCCTCATCGCCACGGTGTTCTCGATGATTGTTGGCGAACTCATCCCGAAAAACTTCGCTATTTCAAAGCCGCTCGCGACGGCGAAGGTGGTCATGCCTGCGCAGGCTGCCTTCACCACAACGTTCAAACCGGCCGTCGCGCTGCTCAACGGCAGCGCAAACGGGATTCTGCGCGGCATGGGAATCGAACCGAAAGAGGAACTGTCGGGCGCTCGCTCGGCCGAAGAGCTCTCCTCGCTGGTGCGCCACTCCGCGAATGCCGGCCTGCTTGAGGCCGATACCGCGACGCTGCTCGACCGCACGCTCCGTTTTGCCGAGCGCACCGCCGGTGACGTCATGACCCCGCGCCTCAAGATCGAAAGCCTGCAGCGCCTCGAGCCCGCACAGGCAGTGCTTGAACTCTCTGGCCGCACCGGCCTCTCGCGCTTTCCCGTTATCGACGAGGATCGCGACGACGTTATCGGTGTTGTGCACGTCAAGCAGGCAGTTGCCGTTCCCCGTGCGAAGCGCGCCGAGGTTCCCGTGGCTGCGCTTGCTGAAGACGTTGTGCGGGTGCCCGACACCCTTCGCCTCGACCAGCTGCTTGAAGAGCTACGCACCTCGGGCTTCCAGCTCGCGATTGTCGTGGACGAGTACGGCGGCACCGCGGGAATTGTGACCCTCGAAGACCTGGTCGAAGAGATCGTTGGTGAGGTTGCCGATGAGCACGACCGCGCCGCCGCTGGTGTTGTTGGTACCGCCGACGAAATGACCTTCCCTGCTGATTTGCGCCCCGACGAGGTGCTTGAGCAGACGGGCATCGTGATTCCCGAGGACGACGACTACGACACCGTTGCCGGATACGTGCTGCAAGAGCTTGGGCGCATCCCAGAGCAGGGTGATGAGGTCAAGCTGCCAGACGGCGGCACGCTGCGAGTTGAACGCATGGACGGGCGCAGGATCGCGCGCCTGCGCTTTAAGAGTGCTCCCCAGGAGGCACATCTCGCCGATCCTGAGAGTGCTGCCGCAGTCGACCCCGAAGGCCCGGCCGCGAACGAGGGGAGTGCCTCATGAGTGACTGGTTAGGCATCCTCTGGTTGGTGCTGCTGCTGATCGCAAACGCGTTCTTCGTTGGCGCGGAGTTTGCCGTGATCTCTGCTCGCCGCTCGCAGATCGAGCCCAAAGCCGAGGCCGGATCGAAGCGTGCGAAGACCGCGCTCTACGCGATGGAACACGCAACGCTCATGCTCGCGACCAGCCAGCTCGGCATCACCGTGTGCTCGCTGCTGATCCTGAATGTTTCAGAGCCCGCGATCCACCACCTGCTTGAGGGACCTCTCGCCTGGACTGGCATGTCAGCTGAGGTTGTGACCATTGTCGCCTTTGTGCTCACGCTGCTTGGTGTGTCGTATCTGCATGTGGTGTTCGGCGAGATGGTGCCAAAGAACGCGGCATTCTCGATGCCCGATCAGGCCGTGCTGCTGCTCGCGCCGCCGCTCGTGTGGATCTCTCGTGTGCTGCGCCACGTGATCGCCGCCCTAAACGCGATTGCGAACGGGGTGCTGCGACTGTTTAAGGTCGAGCCGAAATCTGAGACGACCAGCACGTACACGCTGGAAGAGGTCGCGGGGATCGTGAGCCACTCAACTCGCGAGGGTGTGCTTGAAGACCGCAGTGGTGCGTTGACGGCCGCGTTTGAGTTCACGACAAAGCAGGCGAAAGACTTGCTGGTTCCCCGTGATCGACTGGTGGTGCTGCCCGTTGGGGCGACGCCGGAAGACGTCGAAACTGCCGTCGCGAAACACGGCTTCTCACGCTACCCAATCGCCGGACCGAGCGATGAGCTTGCGGGATACGTGCACATCAAGGATCTTGTGCGTTTGAGCGAGGAGCGGATCACGCAGCCGATTCCAGCGAAGCGGATCCGCGAGATGGTGTCACTGCACGTCGACACCGAGCTTGAAGACGTACTCGCGCGCATGCAGGCGAAGGGGATTCACCTCGCGCGCATCTTCGACCGCGAGGGCACCGAAATTGGTGTGGTCTTCCTTGAAGACGTGATCGAAGAGCTGGTGGGTGAGGTGCACGACGCCACGAGGCGGCGGCGGTTCTCTTAGTTCTGGTCTTCCGCGGTGAGGGAGATGTGAGCTGAGACCTCACCGACACCGGCCGCGCCACCCGCGATGAGGAGGGCCTTCGGGAGGGCAAAGCTCACGTCGAACTCGGCCGCTTTGTCGCTGATCTGGCTCGGAGTGAGCTTGAGCTGGGTTGAACGCTGCTCGATACCCTCTACCGAGAGTGTGCCGGTTGCGTAGACGACCGAGTCGTCGCGGCCCTCTCGGCGAAGCACCGTCGGCTCGGTGAGCACAAACGAGGCCTCGTGAAGTCCTGCGAGGCTCACCGAGAGCTCGGCCTGTGTGATGACGCCGTCGTGCATCACCATAAACCCGGAGGGGTCGACATGATCTTGAACGGACTTCCCCAGCGCCGAGGTCGCTGCGGGCGCAAGCAGCTTCACGTCAGTCACCTCGTAGACGTGCTCCGCTGGCACCGTGAGCAAATTCGAGCCGGTGGCGGCCCGCAACTCGGCCGCGGGAGCACCGACACCCTGCGTGCTCGCGCACGACACGAGACACAACGGGAGTGTCACAATCGCGATCACACCAAGACTGCTTCGTGATGTGCGCGTCGCGAGAATGCTGAACAATTCTGCCTCTCAGAGCGGGGGAGCGGGAGCGTATAGCCCACACACTACGCCCGGAAATTGAGAGCCGGTTGGGAACGACGGGTGGTGAAGAAATCCCTACAGCTTGAGCAGCCGCTCGAGCTGCGCGCCAACCAGTGCAAACTCGATAAGAAACGCGTCGTGGCCGAACGGGGAGTCGATGCGGGTGGCTCGATCGCCGTCGAGACTGCCGGGCGTGTGCCGCGCAATTTCGTCCTGCCCCTCAAGGGTAAACAGGCGATCGCTCGGGATCCCGAGCACAAGTGTTGGTAGCTGCAGCGTGGAGAGTGCAGCGCGCACGCCGCCGCGTCCACGGCCCACGTCGTGCGAGTTCATCGCCTGCACGAGTGTGACGTAGCTGTTGGCATCGAAACGCCTCGTGAACTTGTTGCCGTGGAAATCGAGATAGGACTCAACCGCGAAACGGCCACCCTTGCCGAGGGGGCTCACCGCCGATTGCCAGGAGCGACCGAAACGATCGTCGAGTTCGGTGTTGCTGCGGTAATTGAGAAGCGCAAGGCGTCTCGCCGTTGCGAGGCCGTGGTGCGGGCCCGTGCCGTCTGGGGCGTCGTAGTAGTTACCGCCGTGGTAATAAGGATCGGATCGGATGGCCTCAAGCTGCACGAGGTTGAGGCCTATCTGGTCCGCGGTTGTGACCGGGGGCGCCGCGATGACGGCGAGGCGCTCGACACGATCCGGGTGTGAGATCGCCCATTCAAGGGCGTGCATGCCACCCATCGAGCCGCCGATGACGGTGTGGAAGCGGTCGATCCCGAGCTCAGTGGCAAATCGCGCTGCGGCCGCCACCTGGTCCCTGACGGTGAGGTACGGAAAACTCCCACCCCACTCGTGGCCGCCGGGGGAGAGTGACCCCGGTCCGGTTGATCCCTGACAGCCACCGAGCACGTTGGGGGCGACAATGCAGTACCGATCGGTGTCGAGCGGTTTGCCCGGCCCCACGATCTCGGTCCACCAGCCGTCGGTGGGGTGGCCCGGCCCCGCTGGGCCGATGAGGTGGCTGTCGCCGGTGAGTGCGTGGAAGACCAGGATGGCGTTATCACGCTGCTCGTTGAGTTCTCCGAAGGACTCGTACGCGATGCGGGTGTTGGGAATCTCTTCACCCTGCTCGGTTGTGACCGTGCCAATGTTCACGAACTTGCGCTCACCCACGGGGTCCCCGTCGCGCCACCCGCCCGAGATTGGCGGACGGCCCATGAGCGCGCGCAACTGCGCGTCAGTGATGAAATCGGTGGGGAACGAGTCCTCAGGGGTCTGCCAGTCCATAACTCCTCATTCTGCCGGGTTCTTGGAGCGGCCGGAGTTTTGTTACAGAAGTGCTGACTTATCTTGCCTCAGGTGCCGCGGTGAACGCGTCTCAACCTTATGGATTCTCATTTGGTTGAGATGCGTTCACCGCAGAGGTGGGCACGGGGTGCCTAGTGCCGGGCGCTGGTTAGGCGCTCGCCGACGAGGCCGCAACGACCTCGCGGGCCGCCGCGAACCCCTTCTCCAGGTCTGCCTTGATGTCGTCGATGTGCTCGAGGCCCACCGAGAGGCGCACCAGGCCAGGGGTGACACCCGCCGTGAGCTGCTGCTCAGGGGTGAGCTGTGAGTGGGTGGTCGAGGCCGGGTGAATGATGAGGCTGCGCACGTCACCGATGTTCGCGACGTGGCTGAAGAGCTCGACGTTCTCGACGACCGCGCGACCGGCGTCAACGCCACCCTTCAACTCGAATGACAGCACCGCACCGACACCCTTGGGGGTGTACTTGTTTGCTGCCGCGTACCAGGGGCTCGTGGGGAGTCCCGAGTAGTAAACGGTGGCGACGTCGTCGTGGGAATCAAGCCACTCGGCGACCTCCTGCGCGTTCTGCACGTGGCGCTCGATGCGCAGCGACAGTGTCTCGATGCCCTGCAAGAGCAACCACGCGCTGAGTGGGGCGATGGCCGAGCCGAGGTCGCGCAGCAACTGCACGCGCGCCTTGATG
This sequence comes from Leucobacter viscericola, assembly GCF_011299575.1. Classification (NCBI taxonomy): domain Bacteria; kingdom Bacillati; phylum Actinomycetota; class Actinomycetes; order Micrococcales; family Microbacteriaceae; genus Leucobacter; species Leucobacter viscericola. Next base: position 1,078,755 of record NZ_CP049863.1, on the reverse strand, counting down.
ATGTAGGCGATGCCGTCGCCGACGGCGCCCGTGTAGCTGACACCGTTGTAAGAGGGATCGGGCTCGGTGAGTCCCGGGAACTTGTCGACGTGCTTCGACCACTCGAACTTGCCGCCGTCAACGATGACACCGCCGAGGGTCGTGCCGTGTCCGCCGAGGAACTTCGTGGCGGAGTGCAGCACGATGTCGGCGCCGTGCTCAAGTGGGCGTACGAGGTAGGGGCTCGCGACGGTGTTATCGACGATCAGGGGCAACCCGTTCTCGTGAGCAACGTCGGCGACGGCCCGAATGTCGAGAATGTTGGAGCGCGGGTTTGCGATGCTCTCAGCGAAGAAGAGCTTTGTGTTCGGGCGAACGGCGCGCTGCCAGGCAGAAGCATCATCCTGATCCTCCACAAACGTGACCTCAATACCGAGTTTCGCGAGTGTGTACTTAAACAGGTTGTAGGTTCCGCCGTAGATCGAGCTGGAGGAGACGATGTGGTCGCCCGCGTTTGCGATATTGAGCACGGCGAAGGTCGAGGCAGCCTGACCGCTCGCGAGAAGTAGTGCTGCCGTGCCGCCCTCGAGCGCGGCGATGCGCTCCTCGGCTACGGCCTGCGTGGGGTTGGTGATGCGGGTATAGATGGGGCCGAGCTCTGCGAGCGCAAAGCGGTTAGCGGCCTGATCCGTGTCATCAAACACAAAAGAAGAGGTCTGGTGGATCGGCAGTGCGCGCGACCCGGTGACGGGATCGGGCTGCTGCCCGGCGTGAATCTGCTTGGTCTCAAAACCCCATGCGGTCTGCTCGGTCATGGTAACTCCTTGGTGGTGTGGCGGCGGGTGCTGAGATCGAGAGTACGTAGCGCTTTCGACAATGGCAATGGTGCGCGACACGACGCGTAACTTTCTCGGAGACACTGTAGCCCCACAAATCGGGTGTAGCCATATGAACAGTTGGCGAGGGGTGAACTGTTCATATGGCTACACCCGATTTGTGGGGGAGGGAGGGGGAGCGCGGGATGGGGCACAGCATGCAGATGTACGGGGTCCCGTATGCTGAAATGCGTGAGCCACGCCCCTACCTCGGGCGCGGTTATGTAGAGCTCCAAGCTGAGCGGAAGGCGCAGAATGAAACGTGTAGTGGTGACCGGGGCGAGCTCTGGAATCGGAGCGGCAACAGTAAAGCGGTTTGCGGAGCTCGGGTGGCAGACGGTTGCGGTTGCGCGCCGCGAGGATCGGCTGCGGGCGCTCGCCGCCGAGACCGGTGCCCACATCATCGTCTGTGACGTGACCGACGAGGCCCAGGTTGCACGGATGGTCGCGGAAGTTGCTGAGACCGGCGGCGCCACGGGCCTCGTGAACAACGCGGGTGGAGCGGTCGGCGCGGACTCCGTGGAGCACTCGTCGAACGATGACTGGCGCAGAATGTTTGAGGTCAACGTCATCGGGCTGCGCACGGTCACGGCCGCGATGCTGCCCGTGCTGAGAGAGGGTGCTGGCCAGACCGGCTCAGCTTCGATCCTCAACCTGACCTCGACAGCCGGGCACGACGCTTACCCCGGCGGCGGAGGTTACAACGCCGCGAAGTTTGCCGCGCACGCTGTCACCAATGTGCTGCGGCTTGAGCTCGCGGGTGAGCCAATCCGTGTGATGGAGGTGGCCCCCGGGCTCGTGCACACGGAAGAGTTCACACTCAAACGGCTGCGCGGCGACGCGGAAGCCGCTGCGAAACCCTACGTCGACGTCACGCCCCTCACGGCAGAAGACGTGGCGACCGTGATCGCTGGCGCTTTCGAGCAGCCCGCACACGTGAACCAGGATCTGATCGTGCTGCGGCCAGTTGCCCAGTCGAGTGTGTTCCACACGCACCGCGGCCCGCTGGTGCCAAAGGCGTGACCGTGGCAATGACACTCGGCGAGATGGCCGAGAACGGAATCATCGCTGCCGACTGGGCAGAGGCACTCGCTCCCATGGGAGATCAGCTCGCGGCACTCGGCCAGTTTCTGAATAGTGAGCGCGCTTCGGGCCAGCAGATTTTGCCGGCGGGGGATCGGATCCTCGCCGCGTTTCAGCGGCCGCTCGCCGATGTGCGTGTGTTGATAGTGGGGCAGGATCCTTACCCCACCCCCGGGCACGCAATCGGACTTTCGTTTGCAACCTCGCCAGACGTGCGCCCGATCCCGCGCAGCCTGCAGAACATCTATCGCGAGCTGAACGACGACCTCGGCATTCCGCCTGCCCCGCACGGCGACCTCACCGCCTGGGCCGACCACGGTGTGATGCTGCTCAACAGGGTGTTGACCGTGCGTGCGGGTAATGCGGGATCGCACCGCGGTAAAGGGTGGGAAGCCTTCACCGAGTTAGCTATTCGCTCGCTCGTGGCCCGTGGGGGCCCGCTCGTTGCGATTCTGTGGGGCAACGACGCGCGATCCCTCGCGCCGATGCTGCGAGACCCTGCGACCGGCAACGAGATTCCACGCATTGAAAGCCCGCACCCCTCGCCACTTTCGGCATCGCGCGGCTTTTTCGGATCGCGTCCCTTCAGTCGCGCAAACTCGGCGCTTGAAGCACAGGGAGCCTCGCCGGTCGACTGGCGCGTGTAGCTCAGACCGCGTCCGAGAGCGGCGTCAGGCCGGGCAGGTGCTCGAACACGATCTGGGTCTGGGTTTGTGCGAGCGCTGAGTTGGATCCGAAGTGTTCGGCAATAAGAGTGCGTAGCGCAGGCACGCTCTCGCACGCGACGTGCACCACCAGGTCTTTGTCGCCACCGATGAGAAACACCTGCTGCACGCCGGGAATGTGCTGCAACTGCGAGGTGAGCGTCGGCACCCGATCCCGCTGGTGGCTGTGCACACGAAGCATGATGAGCGCGCTCACACTCTGCCCGATTGCCTCGGGTGAAATGTCAGCGCGGTACCCGCGGATCACACCGCGCTCCTCGAGCGCGCGCACGCGGCCGTGGCAGGTGGAGGTTGGAATACCAACCTCTGCGGCGAGTTCTTTGTAGGGAATGCGCCCGAACTGCGCGAGCGCGGCGACGATGCGGCGGTCGATGTCTGACAGCTGAAGTGTTTCCAAGGGAGACTCGTTTCAGGTCGAGGGTTTCGCTGAATATCCAGTTTTGGTGCATCTGTGCGTACTGAATCCGAAAAGATGCCTTCAGTCTCGACAATCTTGCCACAATGAACGCTGCATGCTTGTTCGCGACGAAGGGAAGCTTGGTGCGCTACATCGATATCAGCCCGCAGATTGAGGCTGGCACCGCCGTCTGGCCCGGAGACCAGGGGTTTCAGCGAGATCCCCGCTGGAACCTCTCTTCAGGCGACTCTGTCTCCGTAAGCACCGTCACAATAACAACGCACATCGGGGCGCACATCGACGCTCCCTCTCACGTGCGCGAGGGGGCTCCGAGCGTCGAGAGCACCCCGATCGATGCCTGCCTTGGCAAGTGTCTGGTTGTCGACGTGTCGGGGTTGCTTGAGCGCGGCTCTCAGCCCCACGGGTACGCGCCTGCTGCCGAGGTGTGGACGCGGATCGCGAAGCTGTCGGAGCAAGACCTTGAGTGCGGCCCAATTGAGCGCTTGTTGCTGCGCCACCGCGCGGCTCCAATGACGGTGTGGGATCCGCAGACGCCCGGCATTGATCCCGAACTCGTTCGCTGGTTCGGAGAACAGGGCGGCCGCCTCTTGGGCCTCGACCTTGCCTCCTTTGACCCCGAGCGCAGCACCGAGCTGCCAGCGCACCACGCCGCCATTGACGCGGGCGTTGTGATGCTGGAGGGCCTCGACCTCTCCCACGCCGAGGAGGGGATCGCCCAACTCACTGCGCTGCCGATCCCGTGGCGCGGAGCCGACGCGGCCCCTGTGCGCGCCGTGCTCGGCTATGCCGACTGACTTTTGCACTCACCTCACCCCGAATCGATTCGCAAGGAAACACCATGACCGAGACTCAAACCCAGACCCAGATCCAGAACCGCGAAGGCTGCGTAGCCGCAGACCGCAACGATCCGCTCGCGCAGTACCGCGACCGCTTCAGCCTGCCCGAGGGGGTCATCTACCTTGACGGCAACTCGCTCGGGGTGCTGCCGAAAGACGCGCCCGCTCGCGCGGCGCAGGTTATCGCGGAAGAGTGGGGCGAGGGCCTCGTGCGCAGCTGGAACACTTATCACTGGTTCGATCTGCCGGTGAGGATCGGCGACAAACTCGCCCGCCTCATCGGTGGAACCGCGGGGGAGTGCGTCGCGACCGACACCACCTCGATCAACGTGTTTAAGGCGCTCGGCGCCGCACTCGACATGCAGCGCGAGGATCACCCCGATCGCCGCGTGATCATCTCTGAGCGCGAGAACTTTCCGAGTGACCTCTACGTCGTTGAGGGCATGATCGAGCTGCTCGATCGCGGCTACGAGCTGCGGCTCATCGACGAGCAACTCACGCTCGAGGCCGCGCTCGGCGACGACGTTGCTGTCGTGCTGCTGACACACGCCAACTACCGCACAGGCCGCATCTGGGATCTGCCGACGGTGACCGCGCAGGTGCACGCCGCGGGTGCGCTCGTAATCTGGGATCTCTGCCACTCGGCGGGTGCCGTGCCCGTCGCCCTCGACGAGGCCAACGCCGACTTCGCGGTCGGCTGCACCTACAAGTACCTGAACGGAGGCCCCGGCTCGCCCGCGTTCGTGTGGGTGGCTGATCGTCACCTTGCGCGGGCAAAACAACCGCTTTCAGGCTGGTGGGGCCACGCCAGGCCCTTCGACATGGCCGAGAGTTTTGCGCCCGCCCAGACCGGCCGCAAGTTTCTGACGGGCACACAGCCGATCATCTCGCTCGCCACGATGGAGGTCGGCATCGACATCGCCCTCAGCGTCGACGAAGCGGCGCTGCGTGCAAAGTCGCTTGAGCTCACCTCGCTGTTCATTCAGCTGGTGGAGGAGCGGATCCCGAACAGCTCGCTCACCCTGATCACACCGCGCGACCACGCGGAGCGCGGCAGCCACGTGAGCTTCCAGCACCCCGAAGGTTACGCCGTGATGCAGGCGCTGATCGCGCGCGGTGTGATCGGTGACTACCGCGAGCCCGAGGTGCTGCGCTTCGGTGTCACGCCGCTCTATCTCGGTTACGCAGACATCTGGGACGCGGTTGAAACGCTCCGACAGGTGCTCGCTGAAGAACCCTGGAACAACCCCGAGTTCCAACTCCGCGGCGCGGTCACCTAGACCTGCCTCCCTTCCCACAACCCCCATTGCAAAGACGCAAACAGAGAGGACTCTGACATGGCTGAATTCTCAGACATTCAGACCCGAGAGATCGGTCTGAAGAAGACTCTGACCGCCGGACAGCTCGGCATGATCGCCCTGGGAGGTGCGATCGGCACGGGCCTGTTTCTCGGCAGCAAATTTGCGATTGGGTTCGCTGGCCCGAGTGTCATTATTAGCTACCTCATCGGCGGTGCGATCGCGCTCATGCTGATGGCGGCGCTCGCCGAGATGACCGTGCGGCACCCCATCTCGGGGTCATTCGGTGCCTACGCCGAGCACTACCTAGGGCCGCTCTACGGCTTCTTGACGCGCTACATGTACTGGATCTGCATCGTGCTCGCGGTTGGCACCGAGGTGACTGCCATCGGCGAGTACATGCAGTTCTGGTTCCCCGGAGTACCGCCCCTGGTGTGGGTGCTGTTCTTTGCGGGTGCGCTGATCGGCGTGAACGCGATGAACGTCAAGAGCTTCGGCACGCTCGAGTACTGGTTCTCGGCGACGAAGGTGTTTGCGATCCTCGCCTTTGTGGTGGTGGCCGCCTGGCTGGTGTTCTTCTCCGGAAACCAGGATTACGGGGTGAAGAACTGGACCGCCGAGGGTGGCTTCATGCCCAACGGGCTCTCCGGCATGTGGTTTGCCGTGATCGTCTCGATCTTCAGCTACCTCAGCATCGAGATGATCGCGATTGCTGCGGGCGAGGCGAAAGAGCCCGAGAAGGCCGTGAAGAAGGCGTTCAAGGCGACGATGTTCCGGCTGCTGGTGTTCTACTTCTTGACGCTGACGCTCATCGTTTCTATCGCACCGGTCTCTGAGATTCTCGCGGGCGGCAGCCCTTTTGTGACCGTGATGCAGGTGATCGGGATCCCATACGCTGACTCGATCCTCAACTTCGTGGTGATCGTCGCGGCGCTGTCGGCAATGAACAGTCAGCTCTACATCTCGACGCGCATGATGTTCTCGCTGTCGCGTGCTGGGGAGGCCCCGAAGGTCTTCGGCAAGGTGCGCGCGAACGGCGCCCCGCTGAACGCCCTCATCCTCTCAAGCGCGGGGATCGCGGTCGCGACCGTCGTCTACCTGCTGATTCCGGGTGATGCCTTCGCCATGATGCTCGCCATCTCGATGTTTGGGGCGCTCTTCACCTGGTTCATGATCTTTGTGACCCACATCTGGTTTCGCCGCAAAATCGCGGCCGACGGCGAGACCCTCGGCTACAAGATTCGGGGATCCCGCATCGGAGCAGTGCTCGGCGCAGTACTCATGATCGCGATTATGGTGTCGACACTGTTCACTGAGCAGTTTCGGGCGACGCTCATCTTTGGCCTCCCGTGCCTGCTACTGACGCTGATCGCGTACTTCATACTGCGCCGGCGCAAGGCTGCCGCACTTCAAGAAGTGGTGTGACGGGGAAGCCTTGTCGCTTGCTTGCTCGTTCGTTCGCTCGCTCACCCGCTCGAGTGAACGCAAATTGCCCTTATGTGCGACCATAAGGGCAATTTGCGTTCACCCCACGGGTGGCGGCGCGTGCGCGTGCGCGAACGCTTGCGCTTGGGGGTGCGGGTGCGGGGCGAGGGGAGAGATCAGCGGGCGGGCAGCACCGAGATCGGTTCCGTCTGGTCAACGAGGTAGTGCGGCTTGCGACCCTGGCCGCGAATAAGGCCGAAGTAACACAGGGTGAGAATCACGACCCAGATGAGTCCCACCCAGAGCGCGGGCCGGGAGTCTGGCACGATGCCCACCATCACAATCACAAAGAGAATGAAGCCGACGGTCAGGTACGAGGCAACAGGCCACAGTGGCACGGGGAACTCACTCGGCAGGCGCTGTTCGCGAGCAATCTCGCGCTTCATGCGAATGTGGGCGACCAAGATCACGAGCCACACCATCACGGTCGCAAACGTTGCGAGTGCACCGAGCAAAAAGAGCACCTGGTCGGGGTAGAAGAAGTTGAGCACTACCCCGATCAGGAGAGCAACGATCATGCTGATGACGGTCATGATTGGCACACCGTTGCGTGTTGTTTTGATGAACGACTTCGGAGCCTGGCCCTGCTCAGCGAGGCCGTGGATCATGCGACCTGCCCCGAAGATGTCGGCGTTCATGGCCGAGAGTGCGGCGGTGATGAGGATCACATTGAAGACCGCGGCTGCAGCCTGGAAGCCGAGCGACTCGAAGATCGACACAAACGGGCTTGTGGCGCCGGTAATGTCGGTCCACGGCTGAATCATCATGATGACACCGAGCGTGAGTACGTAGAAGAGCAGGATGCGGATCGGAACCGAGTTGATCGCCTTCGGGATGACCTTCTTGGGGTTTTGTGCCTCGCCTGCAGTCACGCCAATAATCTCGATGCCACCAAACGCAAACATGACGATGGTGAATGACGCGAGCAGACCCCAGATGCCGTTGGGCATGAAGCCACCGTGATCCACAAGGTTCTGCGGACCCATGTCCTCGTGACCGGCAATGCCAAAGCCAAAGAGGATGACCGCCACACCTGCGGCAATGAGCGCGATGATGGCGACGATTTTGATGAGGGCAAACCAGAACTCAAGTTCGCCGAACACCTTCACGCCGACCATATTGATGGCCGCGATGAAGAACACCACCGCTAGCACCCACACCCACTGCGACACCTGCGGAAACCAGAACCCCATGTAGACGCCGATGGCGGTCGCGTCGAACACAGCAACGAGAAACATCTCAAATGCGAAGGTCCAGCCGACCAGAAAGCCCGCGAAGGGGTGGATGTAGCGCGAGGCGTACTGCCCGAAAGAGCCAGACACCGGGTGACGCACGATCATTTCACCGAGCGCGCGCATCACCATAAAGACGGCGGCGCCGCCGATGATGTAGGCGAGCAGCACCGCGGGCCCCGCGGTCTGGATCGCCCCGGAGGAGCCCATGAACAGGCCCGTGCCGATGGCCGAGCCGAGCGCCATGAAGCGGATATGGCGTGAGGAGAGGCCCCGCTTGAGGCCGCCGTCTTGCGGGGCGTCAGAGGATCCTTGACCCTCGTGCGAGTCGGTATTGGGGGTTGCGATCGCGTCGTTGCGACCGGTGTTGGTCGTGGTCACTGCAGCACCTTTCGTCGTGCCGGAAGGGATGAGGGATCGTTCTAGCGGCCGAGCCGGTGGGCGAGGCCAGCTGCGGCCTCGAGAACACAGAGCGCAGCGAGTCGTACAGTGCGACCGTCAGGGGTGTCGGCGGTCGTATCAACCTCGGCGAGGTCGATGCCTCGCACACGGGCATCCTGTGCGAGTAGGCGGGTTATCGTGCGCAGTTCGTGCGCTTGGATTCCGCCCGGGATCGAGGCCGGACAGCCGGGGGCGACTGAACGGTCACAGACATCTACATCAAGATCAACGTGGATCGGGCCGCCCGCAGCACCCGCGACTTCGAGGGCCTCGGCCACGATCTCGCGCAGCGGTCGCTCGTGGAGTTCATCGCGGTGGATGACCGTGATGCCCCAGTCGCGGGCGCGCTGGCGGTAGGCGCGGGAGTTTGCGAAGTCCGCGATCCCGATTTGCACGATGCGGCGGGGATCGAGCCCGGCCTCAACGAGCCTGCGCACAGGTGAGCCGTTACTGCGGCCATCGCGTAGGTCGTGGTGTGCGTCGAGGGTGATGAGGCCCGCGGTCTTGAGTGTGTCGTTCTCCGTGCCGAAGCCCGCAATGCCGAGTGCTGCGGGCACGGTGAGGGCGTTGTCGCCGCCGAGTGCCACGACGAGCTCGGATCGACTCGAAAGCTCAACGATCCTCTTGGCAGCCGTCATTTCGCCCGCTTCAGTATCCGGTTCTACAACATCACCGGCATCGACGATGCGGAGTGCCTCGTCGAGCACAAGATCGGCCTCGCTGCCGCGGGTGCCAGCCTGGCCCGGCGCGACGATGTGGCTTGAGTACCGGCGGAGAGCTTCGCGAATGGCGGCCGGCGTCTCGTGCGCGTTGCTGGGGGAGAGGGACGTGCGAGAGGTTGGCACCCCAACGAGGGTGAGGTCCACCTGTTCGGACGGTGAGGGCGAACTCCAGCCTCCGGTGCGCGGCCACTCGGGATCGTGCGATAGCGCGGCGGGTGAAGTGGTGGACGCGGAAGCTGGGGCATCGGTGCTCATACCAGTGACGCTAGCAAGCGCGCGCGATGACGGGTTTGCAGAGCTCGCGCCTCCGTCTGTGATCCCGGACGTGATGGTGATCCTCCTATAGCCAGTCTGGTATCCCAGACGCATCGAGTCTACAGCCACTGCCGAGTTCGGCCCGGGTGCGCTGAGATCGATGTATGGAACATCACTCACAGTCTTCGCGCTCGCCCATCACCCTGGGCGAAGCCTCGCTCACCGTTGACGACGTTGTTGCCGTTGCGCGGGAGAACGCTGCGGTTGTGCTCGGCTCTGGTGCGCTCGACCGCATCGCAGCGAGCCAGCAGGTCATCGCAGACCTCGCCAACGACACTAAGCCGCACTATGGAGTCTCGACCGGTTTCGGGGCCCTCGCCAAAGTGCAGATTCCCGTCGAGAAGCGGCAGCAACTGCAGCGCAGCCTGATTCGCTCGCACGCCGCGGGAACCGGTCCCGAGGTCGAGCGGGAGGTCGTGCGTGCACTCATGCTGCTGCGCCTCAATACCCTCGCGAGCGGCCGCACCGGCGTGCGACCCATCGTCGCAGAGACCTACGCCGCGATCCTGAACGCGGGAATTACCCCCGTTGTGCACGAGTACGGTTCACTCGGCTGCTCCGGTGATTTGAGTCCGCTCGCACACTGCGCGCTCACCCTGTTGGGAGAGGGCGAAGTGCGGGTGAGTGAGGATCCGCACGCCGCACCCATTCCCGCGGCCGAGGCGCTCGCCGCAGCCGGAATCACACCCGTGGTGCTCGCCGAGAAGGAGGGGCTCGCCCTCATCAACGGCACCGACGGCATGCTCGGCATGCTCTGTCTGGCGCTGCACGACCTGACTGACCTGCTAAAGGTGGCCGACATTGCCGCCGCCGCGAGTGTCGAAGGGCTCACCGGAACCGATGCCGTGTTTGCCCCCGAGCTACAGGCGCTGCGCCCGCACCCGGGTCAGGCCGCCGCCGCCGCAAATATGCTGCGAGTGCTCGAGGGTTCGTCGCTCATTCAGCGGCCGCGCGAGGGTGAGTTCACCCGGGTGCAGGATGCCTACTCGCTGCGCTGCGCCCCGCAGGTGCACGGTGCCGCGCGCGATACCGTGGCCCACGCCGAGCGGGTCGCCTCGATCGAGCTTGTCTCCGCTATCGACAACCCGGTGGTGCTGCCCGACGGTCGTGTCGAGTCAAACGGCAACTTCCACGGCGCCCCCGTCGCGTACGTGCTCGACTTCCTCGCGATTGCCGTTGCCGACCTCGCGAGCATCTCTGAGCGCCGCACCGACCGCTTCCTCGACGTCGCGCGCAACCACGGTCTGCCGCCCTTCCTCGCGGCCGACGCTGGCCTCGACTCCGGCCTGATGATCGCCCAGTACACCGCAGCGGGCATCGTCTCTGAACTCAAGCGCCTCGCGGCCCCCGCCTCGGTCGACTCGATCCCGTCCTCAGCCATGCAGGAGGACCACGTATCGATGGGCTGGCACGCCGCTCGCAAACTGCGTCGTGGGCTCGACGGGCTCTCGCGAGTGCTCGGGATCGAGCTGCTCGCTTCAACCCGCGCCCTCGATTTCCGCGCCGCCGACGCCGAGCTGGGCGAGCCCGGCCCAGCAACCGCTGCGCTGCACGCACTTTTCCGCACCGAGATTGCCGCGCCCGACACCGATGCCTTCCTGTCACCGACTATTACGGCTGCCTACGAGTTTGTGGCTAGCGGTGCTGTGCGCGAGACCGTCGAGCGTGCCGTTGGAGCGCCGCTGGGCTAGCGGGTAGGCTGCGAGCATGAGTGACGTGAAAGTACCCGCTGCGGATCAGACGCTGCGGATACTGAGCTTGCTCGCTCGTTCGCGGGGCCCGCTTCCCGCGTCCATTATTGCCACTCAGCTTGAGCTGCCGCGATCCACGGTCTACCACCTGCTCGCGACGCTGCAGGAACACGGCTACGTGATGCACCTGCTCGAAGAGAAGCGATTCGGGCTCGGGATCGCGGCCGTGGAACTCAGCTCTGCGTATGCGAGGCAGGAGCCGCTCGCGCGCATCGGTCGGCCGTTGCTCGCGCAGCTGGTGGATCGTGTCCGTTGTAGTGGGCACCTGGCCGTGCCGCACGGTCGTGACGTGTTGTATGTGCTGGAGGAGCGGGCGCCGGGCTCACCAAGCCTCGTGACGGACGTAGACGTGCGCTTGCCCATGCAGGCGACCGCGAGCGGGCGGGCGATCCTCGCCGCACTTCCGAAGGCTCAGGCCCGTGCGCTGTTTCCGAACAAAGAAGCGTTTGTGCACCGCCTGGCGAGCTCCGACAGCATCGACCGTTACTCCCGACTGCGTTCGGTGCTTGACGAGACCCAGACCCGAGGCTTTTCGCTGGAGCGCGGCTCAGTGTCTGAGGGGTTCGCTTCCGTTGGGGTGCCCGTGCTCGATCATCGAGGGTGGCCCGTTGCCGCGATCGCGGTGACGTTTCTTGAGGATGCTGTGGCAGAGGAGCAGCTGCCCGAGCTCGCCGCGGCCGTGCGGGGAACTGCCGAGGCGCTGTCGTCGCGGATTCATGGGAAGGGCGTTTAGTTCTGGTGTGTTTCAGCCGGTACTAGCACGTCAGCCGGTTGAAGTTGGCCGTTTCTGACCGGCTGACATGTGAGTACCGGCCGATGAGAGGCGCGGGTACGCTGTGGGTATGACTCAGCCCAGTTTCGCGCTCAACTCATATGAGGGCCTCGACGCCTGCCTGCTGAGTTACGGCCGGGCCGAGGCGAGTTATCCCTTTGGTCCGGGCGCGCGCGTGTACAAGGTCGTCGGGAAAATGTTTGCGCTGATCGGTGAGCCCGAGCGCGAAGACGAAACGTTATCGCTCACGCTCAAGGGGCCGGTGCTGCAGAACGAACTGCTCGTGCGAGACTTCGCGGCGATCCGGCCCGGTTACCACATGAATAAACAGCACTGGATCACGATCACCATTGACGGCTCGGTCGCAGACAGCCTGCTTGAAGAACTGATCGCTGAGTCATACGAGCTCGTGTTTCGGCCGCTGCCGCGTGCTGTGCGGGATGCGCACGAGAGCTAACATAGGCACCATGAATCAGGTTCTGGAACGTATGGTCTCACCGGTGCGTTCTCGCTTGATCGAGACGCTTTCCGGCCACGCCAAGCAGGTTCCCGCCTGGTTGGTGCGGCTTGAGGACGGCGAAGACGAGGGATTTTTCGGCGAAGACAGCGCCGCCTGGATGGTGCATAGCAGCATGCCGACGCTGGTTGCGGGGGTGCGTGCACTTCTGCTGCAGGCGCTGCACCCGGGCGCCCTGGCGGGGGTTCGGGATCATTCCCGTTACCAGGAGGATCCGCTTGGGCGACTCGCCGGAACGATCCAGTGGATTCACACCGTCACATTCGGGAGCACTTCACAGGCCATCGCTGGCTCCCAGATGGTGCAGGCGATGCACGAACGGGTACGGGGAGAGTTCACTGACGGGCATGGTGTGGTGAGGAACTACTCAGCAAACGATCCTGAGCTCGCACAATGGGTTCATGTTGCCTTCACCGATGCGTTTCTTACTGCGCACGAGCACTGGGGACGTCCCATCCCCGGTGGTGCGGATGGCTACGTTGCCGAGTGGGCAAAGGCTGCCGAGCTGATGAACGTTGCCGATCCACCCCGAACCGCGGCTGCGTTGCGCGCCTGCATTGATAACGCGACCGACAGCGGGGAGCTTCGTGGTGGCCCCGAAGTCACTGAGATTGTGCGTTTTATTCGCCGCCCACCGCTGAGTCGAACGCTAAAGCCCTCTTACCGAGTCGTGTTTCGTGCGGCGGTATCGACTCTGCAGCCTCGGCATCGCGAAATGCTGGGGCTTTCGCAGCGTGACCTGCTGCCGATTCACGCGGCGACGAAGCTGGTGTTGAGCGGCGCTGAATATCTCATTGGACCAAAAAGCGCTGCCGAGCTTGCGGCGAGACGGCGTCTTGCGCGCCTCGCGGAGGTTGCTGAGTAGGGCGTGCTTTTCGAATTGTCCTGTGATGCTTACGCGCAGGGGGCTCGATATTTCACGATGATATAATCGACGTATGAGTTATCCGACACTGGACGCGGCTCCGCTCATCAAGCGCGCGCGTGCCGATCTCGGCATGACTCAAAAGGAACTTGCGTCCGCTTCCGGTGTGCAGCAGTCGAATCTCTCTCAGATTGAATCTGGCGCTAGAATTCCGAGCGCCGCAATGCTTGACCGCGTGTTAAAAGCAGCTCGACTTCGGCCCTCTATTCCGCTCGAGATCTATGCGCCGAGGGTCGTGGAAAAGGCCGCGGAGTACGGGCTTTCGAATGTGCGGGTTTTTGGGTCCGTGGTTGACGGTACCGATAACGAAGACAGCGATGTTGACCTGCTTGTCGCGCCAGGGGTGGGGTTTGACCTGCTGCAGTTTGCCGCCTTTCGGCAAGAAATCATCGACATTCTCGGTTTTGATACCGATGTGATCATCGATTACCCCGGAGATGCGTTCGTTGAGCAGATTCGGGAGCAGGCTGTCGCGTTATGAGTGGTTTTGTCGCTAGACAGCGTGTGCCGCAAGAGGCGGCCGAGAAGCAGATCCGCCTCGCAGACAATCTGCTGCACGAGGTCGTTCGGTTGCGTCGGCGTCTTGACCGTGTTCTGAGCCTGGGCTATGAGGCATTTGCCGAGCCTGATTCCGACAGCTATGACATCGGCAGTTACCTCGTCATCCAGCTTGCGCATCTTGTTACGCAAGAGCTCCCCGGTGAGATAACCGACCGGATCGCGGTTGATGACCAACAGGGACTGCGTGCCGTCAGAAACGTGGCCGCTCATGACTACATGCAGATGCGCCAGGCGCTTCTCTGGGAGACGCTGACCGTGCACGTGCCGAGGTTGCTTCAGGTTATTGAAGAGGCCCTCAAGAGTTAACTGAGGGTCGCGGAGCGCGAGCTGCGCCCCTCTGCTGGCTACAGGACCGACAGAATGAGCCCGGCGATTCCGAGGCCCAAACCGGTGCCGGTGTCTTTCGCGCGAACGATGCCGACGATCGAGAAAATAATGCCGGTAACCGAGAGCCCAGCGTAAATGAGCAACCCAATAAGCGGGATAAAGATAATCGGTGCGAGCAGAAACGACACGAGTCCGAGAACGAAACCAGCCGTGGCCGCGCCGTTGGGTTGTCCTATTGTCGGGGTGGCGTATCTCACGTGGGTTGCCGCCACGTACGTCACCTGCGGATGGGCGTAGTGCGGTTGGGAATACTGGGGCTGAGCGTACTGCTGCACCGATGCCTGCTGCGTTGCCGGAGCGTACAGCTCGACCTGGCTGGTGTGAGCGGGTGCGTGCGCGACTGCGGGTGAGGCGGCGGGCGCGTAAGCCACCGCGGGCTCTTGATAGGTGGCCGCTGCCGTCGCCTGCGGTGCCGTGTGTGCGGTCCAGGTAGAGCCGTCCCAGTATCGAGTGGTGCCGTTGGTGTCGGGGTACCACCCCGGGGGAGGGGAAGTATTCATAAGGTTGATACTAACTTATTGATAGCTTGCCCTATGTTCGGCCTCACAATACCTTGAGCCCTGCTCGCCACACAGCTGAGGTGAGGGGCATACCCGGGCGATACGCGAGGTGGGTTACCGAGGGCGCCTCGAGCAGTTGCAGGTCAGCTCGGGATCCCGGGGCGATCCTGCCCACGGCTGCCTGGGTGATGCCCCGCGGATCGAGCCACCCGTCTTCGTGCATACCGAGTGCGATCGCGCCGCCGAGCGTCGCGGCCAGCACGGCCTCCTGGATCGTGAGACCCATCTGCAGCACGGCGGTGGCAACGCAGAACCCCATCGACGAGGTGTACGAGGTACCAGGGTTACAGTTTGAGGCGATGGCGAGGATCGCGCCGGCGTCGAGCAAATCCCGCGCCGGTGCGAGGGGCATGCGTGTCGAGAGGTCGCACGCGGGCAGCACGGTCGCGACGGTGCCGCGAGTACCTTCACCATTCCACGATCCCGCAAGTGCCTCAATGTCTGCAGGCGTAAGAAACCCGAGGTGGTCGACGCTCAGCGAGCCGTACTCAACCGCGAGCTGTGCGCCAGGCCCGTGCCCGAGCTGATTGCCGTGCACGCGCGTCGCAAGGCCTGATGCGCGAGCGGTCTCGAGCACCCGACGGGTCGAAGCCTCATCGAAGGCTCCGGTCTCGCAGAACACATCGACCGCGCTGACATGCGGTGCCACAGCGCTGAGCATCGGCCCGGTGACGAGGCTGAGGTAGGCGTCGGGATCCTCGCCCGCTGGCACCACATGCGCCCCGAGGAATGTGACGGCGTCGACGTGATCGCCCGCAAGCTTTGCGGCCCGAACCTCATCATCAACGGTCAGTCCATACCCGGTCTTGGTCTCCATCGTCGTGGTGCCTCCACGCCGCGCCTCACCAACAAGCCGCGCGAGATTCGCGGCAAGCTCGGCATCACTAGCAGCCCGAGTGGCTTCCACGGTCACGTTGATGCCCCCGGCGGCATACGCTTCGCCAGCCATGCGGGCCTCAAACTCTGCGGTCCGATCCCCGGCAAACACCATGTGTGTGTGCGAGTCGACCCACCCCGGCAACACGGCCCGCCCGCCGGCGTCGACCCGTTCGTCACCGGCAGGCGCCTCTTTAGAGGGCCCCACCCAAACAACACGCTCCCCTTCAATAACGACGGCAGCATCACGCAGCCGCCCGCCACTCCCAACAGTGTCGTCGTTCGTAGTCAGTTCGCCGATGTTATCGATGAGAGTGGAGGTCATGGTCTAACTTTCGCATGTACGTAGGCGGTTTGCGCGTGCCGAAGGGTTTGCCTGAGGGAAAAGGGGCTGGGGGCGGCGTAGCGAATGCTGTCGCTTTTGCGGCTGAGCGGTGTGCGATTTTGCACACCGCGAAGACGCAACGTCGCGACGGCATACGCTACCCCACCCCCAGCCCCGGAGGATCACCAAGCAGTATCGGTGTTACGAATCACAGGTTCCATGGGCACCCGAACCCCACGCTCATTCGCCACATCAGCAGCCCGCTGATACCCAGCATCGACGTGACGAATCACACCCATGCCCGGATCGTTCGTCAGCAACCGCTGCAACTTCTCAGCAGCTAGCGCAGTCCCATCAGCAACAGAAACCTGACCCGAGTGGATCGAGCGGCCGATCCCGACGCCACCACCGTGATGCAAAGATACCCACGTCGCACCGGACGACGCCGCGGTAAGCGCGTTCAGCAGCGGCCAGTCGGCGACAGCATCTGATCCATCTGCCATCGCCTCAGTCTCGCGGTAGGGGGAGGCCACGGATCCCGAATCGAGATGATCGCGGCCGATGACGATCGGCGCCTTGAGCTTGCCCTCAGCGACGAGCTCGTTGAAGCGCACGGCGGCCTTTGCGCGGTCGCCGTAGCCGAGCCAGCAGATGCGGGCCGGCAGACCCTCGTACTCGACACGATCTTGCGCCGCGCGGATCCAGCGGCGCAGGTGATCGTTCTCGGGGAAGAGTTCGAGGATCGCCTCGTCGGTCACGCGGATGTCTTCAGGATCACCTGAGAGTGCCGCCCAGCGGAACGGCCCGAGGCCCTCGCAGAACAGCGGCCGGATGTAGGCCGGTACGAAGCCGGGGAACTCGAAGGCGCGGTCGTAGCCGCCCTTGCGGGCCTCGTCGCGGATGGAGTTACCGTAGTCGAAGACCTCGGATCCTGCATCTTGGAACTCAACCATTGCCTTGACGTGCGCGGCCATCGACGCCTGGGCGTCGCGGGTGAAGGCTTCGGGATCCTTCGCGGCGCGATCCTGCCACTCGTCGACCGAGTAGCCGACGGGCAGGTAGCTGAGCGGATCGTGGGCGCTGGTCTGGTCGGTGACGATGTCGATGTTGATCTCGCCCGCGAGCTGACGGCGCAGAATCTCGGGGAAGACCTCGGCAGCGTTGCCAACGAGGCCAACGGACCAGCCGCGGCGCTCATCCTTGGCCTGCTGCACCTTGGCGAGCGCCTCGTCGAGATCGGTGACGACCTCGTCGAGGTAGCGCTTGCCGGCGCGGCGATCGAGACGGGTCTTGTCGACGTCGACGATGAGGCAGGCACCGTCGTTCAGAGTGACCGCGAGGGGCTGGGCGCCGCCCATGCCGCCGCAGCCGCCGGTCAGGGTGATGGTGCCAGCGAGGGTGCCGTCGAGCCCCTTCTCGGCTGCGCCGGGCAGACCCGCGAGTTTGCGCCCGATCGCGGCGAAGGTTTCGAAGGTGCCCTGCAGAATGCCCTGGGTGCCGATGTAGATCCACGAGCCCGCGGTCATCTGGCCGTACATCATGAGGCCCTCGGCCTCGAGCTTGCGGAACTCGGGCCACGTCGCCCAGTCGCCAACGAGGTTGGAGTTTGCGAGCAGCACGCGCGGTGCCCAGGGGTTCGTGCGGAAGACGCCGACCGGCTTGCCCGACTGTACGAGCAAGGTTTCGTCATCTTCGAGGTCGCGCAGGGTATCGACGATGGCGTCGTAGGCCTCCCAGCTACGGGCCGCGCGGCCGGTTCCGCCGTAGACGACAAGGTCGTCGGGGCGCTCGGCGACCTCGGGGTCGAGGTTGTTCATGAGCATACGAAGCGGGGCCTCGGTCTGCCAGCTCTTCGCTGAGATTTCGGTGCCGCGGGGAGCGCGGACGGGGCGTGCGCCGGGGAGAGCCATGGGTGGTCCTTTCGCTGTGCGCGCTGTCGTAGCGCGTCGATACCTCTATCTCAGCGGTGCTTGGACCTTGCAACAACGAGGAACGCGGGCGTACTGTCTGGGGTGCCAGACAAGGGAAGGTGTGTCGGTGAAGGCGGCTTCAGGTTAATTGGACCTAATTGTACAAATTGGCCTAATGGTACAATTTATTCATGTCACTTACACTGCCGGTCTCCGTGGCGAAGCAGCAGTTGGGCTCTCTCGTGGATCGCGCCCATCTGGCTAATGAGGATGTCTATTTGACGAAGCATGGCCACAAATTTGCCGTGCTCGTTGATGCTGCCAAGTTTGAGCAGATGCTTGAGGAGCTTGAAGATTTTCAGGACGCGGAAGCTGCGCGTCGCGCTCGTAAGGAGATGGAGGCAACGGGGGCTGCCCCCATTCCCTGGGAAGAGGTCAAGGCTGACCTTGGTCTTGCGTGAGTTACCGGGTAGAAGTCTCGCCAGCCGCTGCTCGTGATCTGAAGAAACTTGATCCTCAGGCAAGGCGCCGCGTACAGGCGGCCATTGAACTTCTCGCAGAGACGCCTCGCCCGCCCGCGGCAAAACCTCTCGTAAATAGCGGCGGATCCTGGCGTGTACGCACGGGCGACTATCGAATTATTTATGACATTTACGATGACCGGGTTCTTGTGCTGATTCTCAGTGCCGGGCATCGTCGCGAGGTGTATCGCTAGATTTTGGCTACTCCACGGGCCGAAACGATGCGAGCGCGAGGTCGAGTAGCTCGTTGAGGCGTGTGTCGCCGTCGAGGGTGCGGGGCTCGTGCAGGTGGCCCGTGATCTGCAGGGCCGCAATGCCGTGCAGAAGGACCCACAAGACTGTCGCGAGCTCACGCGGTGCGCCGCCCCCGAGTTGGCCCGCGGTCTGCGCGCGCTCGATCAGGTGCTGCAGTGCTGCCATGGCCTCGTCGGCAGCCGCCTCAAGTTCTGGGGTGGGGGCAGAAAGTGGTGTTTCGCCAAAGATCAGCTGGTAGTGGTGCGGGTTTTGCAGGGCGTAATCGACGTAGGCGCCGCTACCGAGGCGAAGATTCACGCGGCTGTCGGTGTCGATTGCGGCCGCGCGAATACTCTCGGCCATCTCGGTGAGTGTGAGCCTGGCGAGTTCGCTAAGCAGGGCTGCCTTGTCGTCAAAGTGGCGGTACGCCGCGGATCGAGACACGCCTGCAGCCTCGCCGACCGCGCGCAGGGTGACCGCCTCGGGGCCGCCGGATTCGAGTAGTTGCGAGGCAGATAGCAAGACGGCGGCGCGGGTGGGGCCAGGATCGCGGGGGCTCATGGTGTCAGTTTATCGAGTTGAGTTGACAGTGTCCACAAACGTTGCATATGCTGACGCTGTCAACAATCAATCTTGAGACGAAGGATCACCCAATGACCACAACAATGACCGAGTTCGACGCCCGTTACCTTGACACCTGGATCGAGCTGGATCCCGCAACCCGCCGCGCAAACATCGAGCGGCTCTGGGCGGCTGATGGACGCCTTTCCGTCTCCTCGCTCGGTGTGACGCTGACCGGAGCGGACGAGATCGACGCGCACATTACCGGCGTGCACAACGACCTGATCGCTGAAAAGGGACTGCGTTTCAGCTACGACCAGCAGCTCGAATCGGGCGATGCGCTCATGCTTCGCTGGTCGATCACTGCGCCAAACGGAGACGTTGTTGGCCGCGGTGTCGACACGGTGTTCCGTGATGCCGACGGCCGGATCACCCGTGCATACATGTTTATGGGCGTGAACTAACCTCGCAACGCAACGCATTACATCGCAACACAACACTTCAGCCGGTACTCACACGCGGGCCGGATGGAAACTGGCGAATCCATCAGGCTGGCGTGTGAGTACCGGCTGACATGTTGGGCCGGGCAGGGCAGGGCCGGGCTGGGCTGGGCTGGGTTAGCCGGACCGGATTGTTTCAGGCTGGCCAGGCTAGCAGTTACCCCTTTACCTCCCGCCCACCATCAGACGGCGAGACAGGACGATTGCCCCACCGGCCAGCAGCAATGCACCAAAGCCCAGGGGGAGCAGTGGTGAAGGGGCGCCCGTCGTTGCCAGCGCCCGTGCCTGTGGTGGAGTCGCGGGATCCTTGACCGGGGTCTTCGGGTCTGGGTTCTCGGTAGCCGGTGGGCTCTTGGGGTCGACAGGCTTCGCCGCCCCGCTGAGCTCGACCGACACGGCCTGCGGCTCGGTCGTCATGTTCAGGTCGGCGCCGTTGGTGTCGACCGCGCTCGCGGTGACCGTTGCGGCAACGGTCTGCGGTCCCTCGGTCACGGTGTGCGTGATGGTCAGGATCGCCGAGGCTCCCGGCAGCACTGTCGTGGCTGCGGTGGGAACACCATTGATATTGAAGTTCGAGAGGGGAGTGCCTCCCGTGTTGGTGACCGAAACGGCGATGTTGGCGGTGTCGCCGATAGTGAGCTGCGCCGATCCTGAAACCGAAGCGGTCGCGGTAAACGAGGGAATCTCCGCGATCGACATGGCAACGTCCACGAAGCTGCCGTCGTCGCTCCAGCGTGTGCGGTCGTCGCGGTTGAAGGTGGTGCGGAACCGAGGTGACTCGACTGCGGCATCACAGCTGTCTCCAGAGGCGCGCGAGGCGCTCGACTTGACGAACGACTGCGTCAGACTCAGCGTGCCGAAAATGTAGGGGTTTGAGTCGCACTCGGACGACTTCCAGATGTCGGGCTCTGCTGCTGGTGCCGGTGCCGTCCCTGCGCCCGTGTGCTCAGCGCCGGCGAGCGTGATGGCTCCGGTTGCGAAATCGATCGTGGAGCCCGTCATGAAGTACGAGTAGCGCACCCCGGCGGTGCTCTTGCCGTCAAACGTCGCACCTGAGACGTCGAGCATGGTGGCGCCGAGCGCGCCGATCACCTTGCCGGTGCGGGCTCCGCGGTCAACCACAAGCGCGGTCTTCTCTTCGACGCCAAAGCCGCGCTCATGGTGGGTCTCGAGCGAGAGCTTGACGAGCCGAGGCTGGCGGTCGCGGCGGGCAAAGTGGGAGTCGAGCTGGCCCTCGGTGAAGAATCCGAGGCCACCCGCCGGAATGTAGGCGAGCGTTGAGGCGTCGGCACTGTTGTCGTCGAACCACCCTGTAACGGCCGGGTCTCGCCAGGACTGGTAGGGATCCCCACCCGAAATCATGTCGGCACCCTGCTGGATCGTGAGCCCCGCGCTCGTGCCCGCGGTCACCCCACCGCTCTCAACAACCTCGCGGATCGCGGCCATCGCGGGAGTATCGGTGCAGGCGGTGTACGCGAACTTGTCGGCGGCTGCCTGATCCGGAGCCGTGCAACTGAAGAGCGAGCGCACGTAGCGAGTTTGGTCGCCGCCACCAAAGTACACGGCATCAGAATTTCGGACTTCGTTGGCCACCGTCGTATCGAACGCATTTGCGGCGGTGTATGGGTCTCCGGGGTAGTCCTCGGCCTGATTGACGTCGATCGGCACCGGGTAGACCTCCG
The DNA here is from genome assembly GCF_011299575.1 of Leucobacter viscericola. Taxonomy (NCBI): domain Bacteria; kingdom Bacillati; phylum Actinomycetota; class Actinomycetes; order Micrococcales; family Microbacteriaceae; genus Leucobacter; species Leucobacter viscericola. Next base: position 1,057,264 of record NZ_CP049863.1, on the reverse strand, counting down.
CGCCGTGCGCCTCGAACCAGCTCTTGTAATAGAGACCGTTTGCGGTGGCATTGTCGTAGGTGTTGCCGTCGGCTGCCTCGGTTGCGTTTGGGGCAACCGTCGAGGCGGCGGTCAGGATCGCAACGCGCGGTGTGTTGCCTGCACCCGCGTGGGCCTGTGCGAGATCTACGATCTCTTGGATGATCGCTTCGCTTGGGGCGTCACCCGGCTTAATGGCGCCGCCAATGAGCACAACGTGACCCTGGGTTGGGGCTGCATTTGCGGTTGCGGGAACCGTTGCGAGAGCGCCCAGGCTGAGTGCTGCGGTGAGTGCAACGGCGAATAGCTTGCGGCGTTTGTTTGTGAAGGAAGGCAAATCAATCTCCGGTCTCGGCGTTGAGGGGTACGCGCGAGAAGTCCGGCTTCGTCGCGCAGATTCAAGTGTTTCATGAATGTATAAAGCATTCAAGACGGAAATGTATGTTTCAGTCTAGGTGTCCGTGGATTGAGCTCTCAGCTGGGTCAAATGTGAGGCTTGTTCGCATTGATAGACTCGCGACAAGCGATGTCAGCGCGGTAAGCAGAGGAGCCTGCCGCGCCCAGGGTAGGACCTAGAACGAAGGGCTGAGATGCCGAAGAACACGCGCGAGCCGAGTTCGCCCAGTGAAGACGCTGCCGCTTCCATAGATGCTGCGGTTTCCATGGATACCGTGGCGTCCAGGATCCGCGAGCGCATGGGGGACTGTACCCCCTCGGAGCGCAAGGTTGCGCGGACCCTGCTTGCCGCCTATCCGGTTGCCGGTTTCGAAACTGTTGCGGGCCTCGCCGACCTCGCTGAGGTGAGTGGCGCCACCGTGGTGCGGTTCGCGACGCGGCTCGGGTACAGCGGGTTCCCTGACTTCCAGAAGGCGCTTCGCGGTGAGCTCGAACAGCGCAGTGCGTCGCCGACGACCCTCTACGAGCGCACCGGATCAAACCGTCTGGCACCCGCTGGCGATCTGGCCGCGTTTGTCGAGCCCTCGGTGGAGGATCTGCGGTCCACGTTTGCGGGTCTCTCTGAGCACGACTTCGAGACCACCATCGAAATGCTGGCGAATCCCAAGCGCCGCATCTGGCTTGTCGGGGGTCGCTACAGCGTATTTCTCGCGGAGTACCTCTCGGCCAGTCTCCAGCAGCTGCGCCCCAATGTGCAGATGGTGCCCGAGATGGCGAGCCTGCGGGGCGCGACCATGGCCGGCTTCGACGCAAAAGACGTGCTCGTTGCCTTCGACTTCAGGCGCTACGAGGCCGATACGCGTAACCTCGTGCACCACGCAAAGACCCGCAAAGCGGGGGTCGTTGTGATCACCGACAAATGGGTGTCGCCGTGCGCCTCTGACGCCGATGCCGTGCTCACGAGCATCGCCTCAGAGCGGGGGCCGTTCGACTCTGTTGTGCCCGTGATGGCGCTTGTTGAGGTGCTCTTCGAGACTCTCGTGCACAGGATCGGTGACCCCGCACGCCACCGCATCGAGCAGATCGAACAGACGGTGCAGCAGCTCGACCTGATCTGAGGTTCGCCTCAGCGCTCGCCGTTGCGCGGGTGCTGTCGGGCTGCGCGCTCGTTGCTGCGCTTGTAGTTTCCCGTGACGCGGGCCATGACGAGTTGTGGATCGTCGCGCCCGATGTACCCGTGCTTGTGCCCACCTAAATGACGAGAGGCAAGGAAAACCACGCGTGGGTTGGGTGGGCACTCGTCATTTAGGTGGGCACAAGTCAGAGGGGCGAGGTGAATTAGGGGCTAACCAGCCCAGCCTCAGCGCACCGCCGAGAGGAACGAGCGGGTGCGCTCGTGCTGCGGATCACCGAGTACCTCAGAGGGTGGTCCCTGCTCCACGATCTGACCGCCGTGCATAAACACGACCCGATCCGCGACCTCGCGTGCGAAGCCCATCTCGTGTGTCACAACGACCATGGTCATGCCGGAGTTCGCGAGATCCCGCATCACAGTCAGCACATCACCGACAAGCTCGGGGTCAAGCGCGCTCGTCGGCTCGTCGAACAACATCAGTTTCGGTTCCATGCAGAGTGCCCGCGCGATCGCGACGCGCTGCTGTTGGCCACCCGAGAGGTGTCGTGGGTAGGCCTTCGCCTTGTCGGCGAGCCCAACCTGCTCAAGCAGCGCCTTCGCGCGGGGGAGCACCTCGCTCGTTTTCTGCTTCAGTACGGTACGCGGCGCGAGCATGATGTTGTCGAGCACCGTCATGTGCGCGAACAGGTTGAAGTGCTGAAACACCATGCCGGTTTGCGTGCGGTCGCGGCAAATATCGTTGTAGCTCTTTTCGTGCAGAATATTGCCGCGCAGATCGTAACCAACGACCTTGTCGTCGACCCAGATGCGACCGCCGTTGAGTTGCTCGAGGTGGTTGATGCAGCGCAGCAGGGTACTCTTGCCCGATCCTGAAGCCCCAATGAGGCACACGACCTCACCCCGAGCCACGTCAAGATCGATGCCTTTCAAAACCTCGAGGGATCCGAAGCTCTTGCGCACGCCCTTCATGCGCACCATGGGATTCTGTGTTGCGTCGCTCATGGTTTGCTCACCTTTCCGGTCGCTACGGGATCGTGGGTGCGCATCGCCTTGCGAATACGCTCTGTCCAGCTGAGCTGCACCTCACGGGTTGATCCTCGAGAGAACCGCTTCTCAAGCCAGGACTGACCGATTGTAAAGACCGAGGTCATAATGATGTACCAGATGCTCGCGACGATCAGCATCGGGATCACCTGGAAGTTCTTTGCGTAGATCACCTGCGTCGAATACAGCAATTCTGATACCGCGAGCACACTCACAAGCGAGGTGTTCTTCAGCATGCCGATCGTCTCGTTGCCGGTTGGCGGGATGATCACACGCATGGCCTGCGGCAGTACAACCTTCACCATGGTCTGTAGACGGTTGAGACCGAGGGCGCCGGAGGCCTCCGCCTGGCCCGAGTCGACCGAGAGAATGCCAGCGCGCACAATCTCCGACATGTACGCGGCCTCATTGAGACCCAGGCCGAGGATCGCGGCCATGAGCGGGGTCACAATGTGGTTGGCATCAAGGTGCACCCCGGGGATCCCGAACGTGATGTCTGGGTACAGTGCTGCCAGGTTGTACCAGAGCAGCAGCTGCACGAGCACAGGGGTGCCCCTGAACGCAAACACGTAGAAGCCGGCCGCGCCCCGCACCACGGGGTTCACCGACAGGCGCATGACCGCGAGAATGACGCCGAGCACGATCCCGAGCAGCATGCACACAACGGTGAGCAGCAGGGTGATCTGAATGCCCTGCGCGATCGACGTGTCCCTCAGGTACAGGCCGATGGTGTCCCAGCGGAATCGAGGATTCGTTGCTGCCGAGTAGACCAGCATCCCGAAGAGAAACAGAATGATGGCACCTGAGATCCAGCGCCACGGGTGCTTCTTGTTTGCGATGGCGTAGTCGGCGTCGTCGAGAACTGGTTGAGTGAGCGTGGTGCTAGTCATGCTTGCGACTCTCGGATTGGAGTGGGCTGGGCCTGCGGATCAGGAGGTTACTTGACCGGAACCTGAGCCGGCGTGACCTCGTTGCTGTCGTTGATGCCCCACTTCTGGAAGGCCTCGTGGTACGGCTTCTCGGTGACGAGCTTCTCCATGGCCGCGGTGATCGCGGGGGTGAGGTCGGAGCCCTTGGGTAGAACCAGGCCGGTGGGCTTCGGCTCGTAGTCGCCGCCCTCTGCCAGGTCGAACGCACCGGTGATCTTGGCCTGGTAGCCGAGTCCGGTGGCGCCAGACACAACACCCTCTACGCGGCCCGAGGAGAGAGCCGTGATGGCCTTGTCGGTGCCGGGGAAGAGCTTGATGTCGATGGATTCTTTGCCCGCGGCCTCACACTGCTTGTTGAAGTCGGGCATAATCTCCATGCCCTGCGTGCTGCCCTTCTCCGCGCCAATCGTCTTGCCGCAGAGGGTCATCGGATCCATCGAGAGCTTCTTGGGGTTGCCTGTCGGCACGGCGACGCCGCTGCCCGACTGGTGGTAAACGACGAAGTCGGCGTTCTGCTTGCGCTCATCGGTGACGGAGAATGCAGACATGGCCATGTCGTACTTGCCAGACGACAGTCCCGGAATGATGTTGTCGAAACCCGAGGGTACGAAGGTGACCTTCAGCCCGAGCAACTGGCCGAGTGATTCAGCGAGGTCCGCGTCGAGGCCCACGACGGTCTTGTTGTCGTCGGCGTACACCTCGAACGGTGCGTAGGTCGGATCGGTGGCAACGTTGAGCGTGCCTGCCGTCTTGACGTTTGCGGGGAGAAGTGCCTCAAGTGCCGGATCAGCCTTGAGTGTTGAAATGGTCTCCGTGGGAAGCTTCGGGGATTCCGACGTCTTTGTGTCGTTGGCCGCTTCTTTTGACGCGTCGGTGCAACCCGTGAGGGTGAGGGCGAGCGCTGCGGAAGCGGCGATTGTGATGGAACCAAGTTTGATGAGGCGCATGAGAGATTCTCCTTTTCTCGTCGTTGAGCTGATCGAATCATTACACGACTTGCTCTTCTTTGCAAATTCTGAAACGTTTGATTCAGAAAGTGCTACGTTGTTGTTTCGCACGGGGACACTGTTGTAACTGGGATCGGAGACTCGCACATGATTGCGACTGAAATGCTGCGCCGCACCGAAGCTGCCAGCCAAGCTTATGAGAAAGATCTCGCACATCTTGTATCGATCGACTCGGGATCGCACGATGCCGCGGGAGTGAATCGTGTCGCCGACTGGGTGCAGCAGCGCCTCGAAGAGTTGGGGTTTGAAACGGAGCGCCGCACGCTCGATCCCGCCTACGGCGACCTGCTCGTGGGCCGCAAGCGGGGCAGCGGATCGCGCCGCATCGTGACGTTTGCGCACATGGATACGGTGTTTGAGCGCGGCGATGCCGCCGAGCGCCCGTTTTCGATCGACGCCAACGGCATGGCGCACGGCCCCGGGGTGACGGACGACAAGGCGGGGGTCATTGCGGGCCTGCACGCCGCGGCCCACCTTCTTGCAGCGGACGCCGACACCTATGGCGAACTCGTGCTGGTCTTCACCCCCGACGAAGAGATTGGGTCACCCGTTGGCGGCGCTGCGCTGCAACAGATTGCCGAGGGTGCCGATGCGGCTTTCTGTCTCGAGTGCGCCCGCGAAAACGGTGACCTGGTGGTCGCGCGCAAGGGCGCCGTTGACCTCGAAATCACGATCAATGGCGTAGCCGCGCACTCGGGCATCGAGCCCGAGCGCGGCGCACACGCCGGGCTCGAGGCCGCCCACCTCACCGTGTTTCTGCAGGCGCTCGCCGATCCCACCCAGCGGCTCACGGTGAACGTTGGCATGCTGCGCGCGGGCGAGCGGATCAATATCGTTCCGGATCGCGCGACCATGAACGTCGAGATGCGCGCGGTGCAGAAGGACGTGCTTGACGGGGCGCTCTCTCGGTTGCGCGAGCGTGCCGCTGTTCCTGCTGTGGCTGGCACCAGCATTGAGGTGCGCGAGGTTGATTACTGCGCGCCGATGGAGGAGAGTGTGGCGGGCAACGCCCTGGCTGCAACGGCGCTTGATCTGGCGAAGCAGCTCGGTTTTGAGCCTGGCCTTGCGCACACCGGCGGCGTTTCAGATGCGAACCGTGTGGCGGCACTGGGAGTGCCCACTCTTGACGGGCTGGGACCCGTTGGTGGTGGGGATCACAGTCCGACCGAGTGGCTTGACCTCGCCTCGGTGCCCCGCCGGGTGGCTCTGCTCGCCGCGCTGATTCACGAGGCAAGCAGGTAGCAGGGCTGCCGAAGCGCCAGATTCCACTTGTGGGCGACTTTGTCTTGCCTACCCAGAAAGCTGCAATGGTGTCCATTCGGTTCGGGTATGTGGAGTGGGAACGAGTCCCGTAGTGACTTGTCTAGCGCGCCCTGAATATGGACTGGATTCCTTGGGATTAACAAGTCATCAGATGTTCCTCTATAGATGCACCCTGATTACCGCCAATTCTGGCCGTTGTGTTTGCTGGTCTTTTGTTGGCAAGGAGCAGCATAATTCTCGTGTAGATTTAAGAAATACTTTTGTTTTCTTATATCAAACGAGAGCAATAGATTTTGACATTGAAGGGTGCAGTAGTTTATGTCAATTGAGTATGACGACGGGGCCGCCGCCACACTCTCTGCTGTCAGCACGAATGTTGCTGACGCGCTTCGAGCTCAGGCTTCTGGGCGCAGTCAGGCCGCGAGTGAGGCGGCGACTGATTTCTCTGGCGCGTATGCGAAGTTATTTACACAAGTGTGCTTTGCAGAGTCGCAGGATCGTGGTCGGCTCGCCGGAGTGCTTTACGGCCTCTCAGATCAATTAGCTGAAGTGCGGCAAAAAGCAAAAGAAGAAGTGGATCGACAGGCTTTGTTGTCAGCCTGGGAAGATCGTGAGGCTTTGCGTGTTGCGGAGCGTGACGCCGACCTGACAGATCCCTTGGCAGAAACGACGTATCGCGCAGCGGCTGCCAACGACTCCAAACCTTCTGAAATCCCGATTGCGGCGCCCGCGATCTCTGCCGCATTTGAGGTGCAGGAGCGTAAACACACCGGTGGAAAAGATGGCTCAGGTAAGACTTCCGCTGACCCAGCGCGACTGCGTCATTTTGTATCGCAGAGTCGAGGGTTCAACAACGCGCTCGAAGGGCAGCTCACGAGTTTGCAGAATGCCTGGGTATCGTTCACAAGCACTTGCTCTTGGGTATTGATCGGCAATTCGACGTTCTTGACGGGGTTTACGGGGTTGCTTCGAGAGAACCAATCTGATGTGGTCTGGGTTGAGCACTGTGCCCAGAGGTTTGAGGCCGCTGGCAGTGGCAAGTCACTCACCGACACCGAACTCACACGTTCTCTTAAGAAGCTCGACAAGAAGCTCGGTACCAATCGGACTCATCCATTGCTCGATAGCCTATTCGGCAATATCCTCAAACCGGGCGGACTCAAACCAACGCCGACGGCTCAAGAAGTTCTGTCGTGGTGGGAGGGGCTTAGCGAGGTTGAGCGCGAACAGCTGATTTCTGAGGCTCCGCTCGTGATCGGTAACCTCGACGGCATTCCGATAAAGTCCCGGGTCGAAGCGAATGCGTTGACCGCTGAGTATTTCGCTCAGGTGCCGGGAATCAGTGATTTGGAGAAGACCTACTGGGAGAGCGTCGCTAACGGAACAAGGTCCCTTGTGACAAGTGACCCTGAGAACTCCCGGATTGTTGAGATGATCGGCGTCATTACTCCGTCGACGAAACGCACGCTGACGTATGTTCCAGGCACCAGCGCGGGCATGAGGTCCTTTTTTGACCGCAGTATTCAAGAGGTTGCGAACCATATGGCGACTCAGACGATGGGGGAGACGGTTGCGTTTGTGTACAAGGATGGCCCCTGGGCAACCTGGGTGGGTGATCGTCGAAACTCGAGCCCAGACTTTACGCTCGCGAGGGGTGAAGAGCTAGCGAAGTTTCAGCGTGACGTGATCGGACTCGACACTACGATTGGTGGGATTCCCAAGAATGCGATCGCACACAGCGCCGGAATGACTATTCTGTCCGGGGCCGAATTAAGCGGGGCAGAGTTTGATCATGTGATTTCGATCGCGGGTTCGTATGTATTGAAGGACTGGAAACCAAACGAGGTCACCAACTACGACCATGTACAGTACGATCAAGATGCGATTAATGCGCTTGATGATCGGACTCAGTTTGATACCCCGCACACGCGTCCTGAGATATTCACGCCGCATATTTTTGATGGTGGTGGTCAGACTCCTGCAGACGCGCACAGTCGTATCGCTCAAGGGCCACAAACCAATGATGGGCCGCTCAAAAAGATACTTGAAATTTTGGAGAGTCCAAAATGAAAATGACAATTGTTGGAGTTTTGCTCGCGGCTGGGCTTGCGTTGACTCTCTCAGGTTGTACATCGAATTTGGGGAACCAGGAGGAAGTGATGCTCCCAGAGATCAGTATGGTCGAGGCGCGAACAACGCAGAACGATGAGCTGAGACAGATCATGACCCATGTACCAGACGAAATCATCGTCAAGAACTATGGTCTTGTCCCGCAAAGTAGAGCCATGTCGTGTAACTGGGCTGACGAAAAGCCTATGAATCCAGAGGAAGGGATCTTCCTCGCCGGACGCGCAAAGATAGATGCAAAGCCGGGCGCAGATCTTTTGGAAGTACTCAAAGAGATCCGTACTGCTTACGAAGGCAAATCGGGTTGGAAAGTTTCGCCTGCGGAGAAGGCGAATTTGGTTGGTACCGATGAGGGAATTGTTCTTGAATCATCTGAGGGATACAGATATCACGTAGATGTATCTACGGAGACTCGTGGAGATGGCATTCTTCGAATATCTGCGAGTAGTTTTAGTCCGTGTTTCCAAATCCCAGACGACTTCGACATTGATGCGGAGTATTAGAGCCAAGCGGCGGATCTAGGCGGCTTGAGTCGCACTGCGCGTTAAGGATGCGATTAATGCGCTTGATGATCGGACTCAGTTTGATACCCCGCACACGCGTCCTGAGATATTCACGCCGCATATTTTTGATGGTGGTGGTCAAACTCCTGCAGACGCGCACAGTCGTATCGCTCAAGGGCCCCAAACAAATGGTGGGCCGCTCAAGGAGATTCTGAAGATTTTGAGGAGTTCTAAGTGAGACACTCCCACAGGATTATTTCTCCGCTGTTGATCTGTGTGATCGCAGCCAGCGTGACAGGGTGCACTAACGGATCTAAGAACCAGGAGGAAGTGATGCTCCCAGAGATCAGTATGGTCGAGGCGCGAACGACACAGAACGATGAACTGAGACAGATCATGACCCATGTACCAGACGAAATCATCGTCAAGAACTATGGTCTTGTCCCGCAAAGTAGAGCCATGTCGTGTAACTGGGCTGACGAAAAGCCTATGAATCCAGAGGAAGGGATCTTCCTCGCCGGAACCGCACGAGCAGATATAACGGCGGAGGCCGACCTTCTCGGGGTACTTAGTCAGATCCGTGTTGCTTACGAGAGCAAGCCAGGATGGACAGTTAAGCCTGCTGAAAAGGCTTCCATGTTGGGTACCGATGAAGGCGTCCTTCTTGTATCTCCCGAGAACTACACGTATCACGTTGACGTGTCTACCGAAACTAGTAGTGACGGTGTTAAGGAGTTCACGGCGAGTAGTTTTAGTCCGTGTTTCCAAATCCCAGACGACTTCGACCGGTTCAAAGAGTATTAGAGCCAAGCCCTGGAGACTGCAAGAAGGTTGGTGATCGACGTAATTCGAGCCCTGATTTTACGCTCGCGAAGGGTGAGGTGCGGCCCCATCCCGACTACGGCGCCCCCACCTCTTCGACCCCGACCACGTCGATCATCGCGGTGCCGTAGGCGCCCGGCTCCGTGCCGTGGCCGATCTGGCTGTAGAGCTTGGGGCTCTTCGCGCGCAAGACCAAGGCCCAGACAACGCCGATGACAAAGGCTGCGATGATGAGGCCCGGCAGTAGGAACGTGGTGAGGTCAGGTTCCTTCTGGCCCAGCATCAGCGGGAAGTTGGCGAGGATCGCCACGAACATCGCGGCAAGCAGCACTCCCGAGAGCGCGGGGGCAATGACCGTGGTCCACACGCTCAGCTTGGCGGGACGCTTGCGGAAGAACCCAATGACCGCAAACGCGGTAAGTGACATGAGGAGCACGAGCCCAGCGGCACCCGTGTTTGTGAGCCAGGTGAACATGGTGAGCACCGGGAAAAGGAAGGCAGAGTCGCCAAACATGGCCTCGGCGCCTCCGAAGGCATCGCCGGCGAGAGCGAAACCAACAACGATGACGAGCGCGATTACGGACTGGGCGACGGAACCGGCCCAGGGTGCGCCCGCCTTGCTGGTGTGGCTGAACTTGTGGGAGACCACACCCTCGCGGCCCAGCGAGTAGAGGTAGCGCGCGACGGCGTTGTGGAACGCCTGCAGTGCGGCGAAAAGGCTCGTGATGAAGAGGATCGACATGATGTCGGAGATGATGACGCTCGTGCGGTCCGTCATGAAGACGAACATGAGGTCGGGGCCAGACTCCTGCGAAGCCGCGACGATCTGGGACGGGCCGATCCCGACCGAAAATGCCCACGCACTGAAGGCGTAGAACAGTCCGATGAGGGCTACAGCAAGGTAGGTCGCCCGCGGCACGGTGCGCTTTGGATCCTTCGCCTCTTCACCGTAAATTGCGCCGCTCTCGAATCCCATAAAGGCTGCGACACCAAACACAAGAATGATGCCGAGTGCCGGCCCGAAGAGTGCACTCGGGTTGAGCGCCGCGGTTGAGATGCCCTCGGGGGCGGTCTTGAACGAGACGATGTCGAACAGAATGACCGCAACAAACTCGAGTGCCACGAGTGTGCCGAGCACCTTTGCGGAGAGATCGACACGATTGACGCCGAGCACACCCACCACCACGATGCACAGCAGCACCCACACCCACCAGGGAGACGCGAAGCCGGTCTTTGCCTCGATGAACGCCGATAGCTGGAAGCCGAACAGGCCGTAGATGCCAACCTGCATCGCGTTGTACGCCACGAGCGCGACGAGGGAGCCGCCGACCCCGAGCGGGCGGCCGAGGCCCTGTGCCACGTAGGCGTAGAAGGCGCCGGCGTTGGTGATGAAGCGACCCATGGCGGTGTAGCCGACCGCGAAGACGGTCAGGATTACGGCGATCAGGAGGAAGCCGAGCGGCACACCCAGTGAGCCGGTGACAGCAAAGGAGGTGGTGACACCACCCGCAACAACGGTCAGTGGGGCGGACGCTGCAACGATCATCAGGGTAATCGAGGGCACTCCCAGCGTGCGTCGACTGAGTCCTGGATCGTGGGGAGCTTGCTGCGTGGTTTCGTGAGCGCTCATGACACTCGTCCTTTCAGAGCTGGCGACATTGCCGGTGCGCCCGCTGTACTTGGCGCGTTGTTCTCCGAGTTTAGATACGAAGTATTGCCGCGTGAAGGGCTGAGCTGTGCTGAGCGCGCACGGGGCGTGTGAATGCGTGCACGGCTGTCCATATGGATAGTTTCTTGTTTTTGAGGGCAGCCAGCGTGCGCGTTGGGCTCAGTTTCGTGCGCTGGCTGGAGAGCGCTGTCTAATAAGGTGAGGGCATGAGCATAGGTGCTGGGCTGGTGATGGCGGGCGCCGGTGCGCTGTGCCTGAGCGCAGCGCTCGCCTCCAAACGCTGGATCGCCGTCGCGGTGTCGGTGCTCATGCTGGCCGCGATGCTTGACTCTGCGTTTCTGTCGTTGGTCCCCGTGGTTGTTTGGGCAGCCGCGCTGCTCGCCGCGGGGATCGTGCTCGGGATCAACCTGCGGATCGGGCGAGGGGCGTTCGCCTGTGTGTCCCCCCTGTCGACGACAACCGGTCAGCCCAGGCGCCTCGAGCACTCAGTCTTGCTGACCGTTGCCCTCGCCTATCCGGCGACGGCCTGGCTGCTACTTGCCCATGGAGGCGGTGGCGCCAACGCTGCGGTCGCACTGACTGGGGAGGGTGATGCCCACCGCGCACACAGTGCGGCGATGCTCACAGGCTCCCTACCCGCGATCCTGATCGGTGCGCTCGCCGCCGTGCTTCTGACGCTCGCGGTGCTGGCCCTTCGGAGTCGCAGGAGGCTGCTCGCCACCGATGCAGGTGGCATGGGGCTGATGCTGGCGGCCATGCTGCTGATGCACTGAAGGGTCGCCACTGAATGGCGGGCGCGGCACAGGCCGCGCCGATCCCGAACACAACACAGCGGTGCGCGCCTCCCGCAGGAGAAGCGCACACCGCTGGAGTTTGCTCGAACTAACCCTGAATGACCTGCGGCTGCGACACCGACTTCAATCCGGCAGTCCCAAACTCTTGGCCGTAACCCGACTGCTTTGCGCCGCCGAACGGCACTGCGGGGTGGATGGTGCCGTGCGAGTTGATCCACACGGTGCCAGCCTCAACGCGGGCGGCGACCTCACGCGCGCGATCCCGATCCGACGACCACACCGAGCCGCCGAGGCCCACCTCAAGCTCGTTGGCGAGGCGGACCGCCTCGTCGACCGTCGAGTAGCGAATGATCGGCAGCGCGGGCCCAAACTGCTCCTCGACCACGAGCTCGTTGCTGGGGTCGATGTCTGCAATCAGCGTGGTGGGGTAGAAGTAACCGGCCGCGTCGCGATCCGGATTGCCGCCGAGCACAACCCGTGCACCCGAAGCCTTAGCTGCTTCGACAAGGCGATCCACCACGTTGAACTGCATCTCGTTCTGCAGCGGGCCGAGCGCGTTGTTCTCGTCGAGGCCGATGCCCATGGGAACCTTCGCGGCGAAGTCTGCGAGCGCCGACACGACGTCGTCGTAGATCGAGTCGGGCACGTAGAGCCGCTTGAGCGCGGCGCAGGTCTGCCCGGTGTTGATGAAGGCGCCCCAGAAGAGGCCTTCGGCGATGGCCTGCGGATCCACGTCGTCGAGCACGATGCCCGCGTCGTTGCCGCCGAGCTCCAGAGTCAGGCGCTTCAGGTTGCCCGAGCTCGCCTCGACGATTCGCTTACCTGTGCGGGTTGAACCCGTGAACATGATCTTGTCGATCTTCTCGCTCGCGACGATGTGGGCGCCGAGGTCGCCCGCCCCGACCACGGTGTTCAACACACCCTCGGGCAGGGCCGTGTTCAGAATGAAGTTGAGCGCGAGGCCCGAGAGTGTCGTGTACTCCGACGGCTTCTGCAGGACGGTATTGCCCATGCGCAGTGAGGGGGCGATCTGCCAGATGGCGATCATCATGGGCCAGTTCCAGGGGGTGATGGCACCGACCGTACCCAGCGGGCGGTAGTGCATCTCGGCGAAGGTCTGGCCGTCGTCGATGACGGTTTCAACCGGCAGGGGAGTGTCGGCGGTGACACGCAGCCAGGTGACACAGGCACCCACCTCGAAGCGGGCGTTTGGTCCGTTGAGCGGTTTGCCCTGCTCTCGAGAGAGGATAGCAACGAGTGCCTCGGAGTTCGCCTCCACGGCATCGGCGGCCTTGTGGAGGTAAGCGACGCGCTCGTCGTTGCTGAGCCCCGCCCAGCTCGCCTGGTGGGAGACCGCCGTGTCGATCGCGCGGTCAACGTCGGCGGTGGTGTTCACCGGTGCCTTGCCGATGAGTTCGCCCGTGGCCGGGTCAAAGACGTCGCGGGTCTCGCCCGACTTCGGGGTGATGGCCTCGAGGAGGCTGTCGTAGGTGTACATGCTTATTCCTTACGTTGTTCTGAATACGTTGGTCGTGCAGCTACTTGCCGCAGTCGCAGTTCGGATTGCTGCACTTGCACTCTTCACCGGAGCAGCAGCCGCAGGCTCCGGCGGAGCAGCAGCCGTCCTCTGACATGGCGCACGACGAGCGGGAGTCCTCTGGCAGATTCATCGTGGGGTTTTGGTCGAGAAAGCCGTGCGGCTTGAACCAGAATCCCGAGTAGTCGACGGGCATAACCGGCCAGTCTTCCGTGCGCGGAAAGTGTGTTGGCCCGAAGGAGTGCCAGAGCACGATGTCTTCGCCGTCGAGGCTGCGGTCCGCCTTGGTCCAGGTGGGAAGACCCGCCCATCCCGCGTTGGAGTTGGGGTACTGACCCGCGGGGTACAGCTCGTCCTCGGCAAACCGGGTGCCCCACAGGTGCTTCGTCGCGAAGTTGGCGCGCGCGTATACGGAGGAGTCGGGCTGCGCGAGCAGCGCGGACTTGCCCTCGGGAATCAACCAGTAGGCGGTTGGTTTGCCCACGTGGTTCTTGCGGTGTGCGCTGGCGACCTCCCACACTCGACTCATCGCGCCGTTTGCCATGCGTTGCGCTTGCTGCTCGGTCTTCAATTGGGTGTGCGACCAGGTGAACGCGTTGCCGCGCGGGTTGTCGGGGCCCGTCGGAATCTGCACAGCCTCGATCTCGTTAATCGTGTTGTCTTCGCCGTCGATCGCGACGTCGAGGCGGGCCGAGAAGATGTGCTGGTGCACGGGCGTGAAGATGCCGGGGGAGACCTCGGTGTTGTAGCGGTTGTCGCTGCCTGGAATGCCCGCTCCCGCAAACACAACACCGGTTGCCTTCGCCTCAAACTGGATCGAGCCGTCGAGGTACAGGTACCAGAAGAAGCCGTAGTCGTAGTTGCCGACCGTCGCGAAGTAGCTAATGACCAGGCGGCGGCTGCGGCGTGTGTCGGTCTTGCCGTCAAGATCCGTGTGCTTCCACTGGATGCCGTAGTCCTCCTCGTGCATGCAGATGACCTGGGGAATCTTGACAGCGTTGCCCAGGTCATCGTTGACGAACCCGTCGAAGTAGTGGATCACGCCGAGGCAGTCGCAACCCAGCGCGAGTGAGTTTGCGCTGCGACCGAGCAGGTACTCGCCGGCGTCGAAGTAGCTGATCCAGTAGCGAGTTTCGTCGGTGTCGCCGTAGGGCACCACCATCTCGGGCACGCTCGCCCGGGTGAGCACCGGGCGATCCTCACCGCCGTCTCGCCACGACACGTTATTGAGCACGAGACCCTCACGCGCGTTGAAGCCAACGTGCAGCTTCCAGCTTTCCCACTCGACGATGTTGCCGTCGACCGAAAAGCTCGGGCCCTCGGGCATCGTGATGTCGATCGGCTTCAGCGATGTGCGGGCGGGACCCTGGGCGTCGAGGTTGTAGTTGCCGTGCTGCATTGGGGTGGGCACGTCACCCTCGTCGTAGACATCGATGACGCTGTGGTTCGTGAGGTCGACACGTACGATGAGTCCCTCAACGGGGTGTGCCCACGGGCTGTCTCCCTCGTTTGGGATCAGGTACGTGAACGAGCGCACAAACCGACGCCCCATCTCGTCGTCCTTGCCGAAATAGCCCGGCGCGAGCGGTGAGCAGAAGCAACCGTCGATGAACTCGGAGAGCCCACGGCGCTCCATCGCTGCGCGCCACTCGGGTGACGCCTTGACGATCTCACCCACTTCATAGAACTCCTCCATGAGAATGGCCGCCTGGCCGTAGGGGGCCTCACCAGTGGGCAGCACGCGGTGGTCCTCAACACTGCCCTTGGTGATCGACACCTTCACCTCTGAGTGCTCGGCGTTCGAGCGATCGAGCAGTGTGACAACGGCTCGACGCTCGAGTGATGCACCGGGTTTCCACGAAGCGACCTCACTCTTCGGCGGATCGAGCGGAAGCAGCATCGCCATACGAACGTGCTCCGTCAGATAACCAGCGTTCTCAAGGATGCTGCGCACCCGAGTAATCTCTGCCTCGTTGAGCGGATCGAGCGGGTGCTGCGCCGAAATTGGCGTGCTCACACGCTTGCCGTGTGTGTGCGACGCATCTGGGGTGTGTGCCATGGGGAGTGTCCCTCACTCTTCGTTGAATTCGGTTACTTCACTTAAGTATCGGCGAGCGCGGGCCGAACGGCACCCGGAATGCCGAGTCGTGCACCCCCAGACAAGAGTTGAACATCTAGGGGTGATCCCGGGGGTGCCAAACCTTCAGCCCCGCTGGCGCAGCGCCGTCGGTGAGTCGCCGTAGGCCGCGCGAAAGTTGCGACTAAAGTGTGCGGCGTCGGTGAATCCCCAGTTGGCGGCTATCGCCGCAACGCCCCGGTGCGCGAGCGCGGGGTCGAGCAGGTCTGCGCGGCAGCGCTCGAGTCGACGCTCCTTGATCCAGGCCGAAACAGAGGTTCCGGTCTCTTGGAACAGTGCATGGAGGTGCCGCGTCGATATGTAGTTGGCGGCGGCGATGCTTCCCGGCGACAGGTCGTGCGAGGCCAGGTTGGTGCGAATGTAGTCGTAGATGCGTTGCCGCATGGCCTGGTGAGGATCCTGTGCGATCGTTTCGGAATCGAACACCGCGGAGAGCACAGAGGTAAAAAGTTCGATGCTGGTGTGCGCGAGCTTGTGGCGCGCAGCGGCGGGCAGCAGGTGCAGGTGGGGTGAGGACTTCGAGATGAAGTCGGCCACCACCTGCGCGAGCGGGTGCTCATCGCCCAGGGAGACAGCCGTGAGCGACGCCGTGAACTGTTCCGGAAACTCGAGGCGATCCTTCGGGAACATCATGATGAGATTGCGAAACTGCTCGCCGAACACCAGCGAGTACGGCTGTGAGGTGTCGTAGAACGAGATGTCGCCGGGGTTCATAATGACCTCGCGGCCGTCTTGAATGAGCATCCCCGAACCGGCCAGTAGCAGGCTCACCTTGTAGAAGCCGCTACCGCCGCGGGAGATGTTCTCCCGCGTGCGCTCGACCACCTGCGGCATCGAGTGCACCTCGGTGAAGGCAACATCACCCGCCCCAACACCTCTCAGAGACGCTGCAAACGGCCCATCGGGTTCGGGCGTGATCTTGAGCGGCACAAACGAGTTGTCGACGGTCTGTTGATACGTGCTGAGATCTTCGGTGCGCACCACCGCGGATGCTGCGTCGTGTGTGCGCTGCATGCCTATCACCTCTGTGCTGAGCCGTACTATAGCCGTGCTATGACTTCGTTGTCGTCGAGAGAATTTGTTGCTGAGGGGAGATCCTGAGCTTTCACCAGGATGCTATCCGATTGGCAAGCTCGCGGCAACGTTGGGGGCTCATCTTGTTGGGTGCTGTCTGGTTGTGGCGGGTGGCTTGTCTCTCCGCGCAGGATCGCCAGCGGCCGTAGATGCCTCGCCTCCCGCGTGCTAAAACTGCCCCAGAGCCCGCCGCTTCAGCGTCGACGCGATTGGCTCACCCTCGGTTCGGCAATGATGCTGCCCCGATACGCCTGAAACAGGAGATCTCATGACTGAAACCTCTCAGACTCAACTCGCGCGAAATCAATTGGGTGTCCCAGCGATCGTCTTTCTTGTGCTTGCCGCGGTTGCTCCGGTGACCGTCGGGATCGTGGTGCTGCCACTCGCGATCTCCCACGGCAATGGCGGTGGCACCCCCGTGGCCGTCATTATCGTGGCGCTCGCCCTGCTGCTCTTTGCCATCGGCTACGCCCAGATGACCAAGGAACTGACAAACGCTGGTGGCTTCTACGCGATTGTAGTGAAGGGACTCGGGCGGCCCGCGGGCCTTATCACCGGGCTCATCGCAACGATCGGCTACAACGTGTTTGTTGCGGGCGCTCTGGGAACCATCGGCTTCTTCACCGGGGCCGTGGCGCTGCCGATGATCTTCGGGATTGAGTTGAACTGGTACCTCTGCGGGTTTGTGCTGTTTACCGTGGTCTTTTTGCTTGCCCGATCCGGCATCCACGTGAGTGCGATTGTGCTCGGAGTCGCACTCGTGCTGGAGATCATCCTGCTGCTGTCGTTCGCGTTTTCGGTGTTGATTCAGACCGGATTCGACATGCAGGCGTTTACGCTGGCGTTCAGTCCGGAGGTGCTTGTGGGCGGATCTATCTGGATCGGCCTGCTGCTCGTGGCAACCGCGTTTATCGGCTTCGAGGCCACGGCGCTCTTTGGTGAGGAGGCGCGCGATCCTCGCAAAACCATTCCCCGCGCCACCTACGTCGCCATCATCGTTATTGGCCTGCTGCACGCGTTTGCAGGCTGGGCGATTGTGAGCGCACTCGGCGTAAAAGATGCGCAGGCGCAGGGTCTCGCCCACGAGGAAAACGGTGATCTCACCCTCATGCTGATCGAGAAGTATCTTGGGCCGGTGATGGGCATGATCGCGGTGATTCTGCTCGTTGTGAGCCTGTTCGCGGCGCAGCTCGCGTTCCACAACTCGGCCGCGCGGTACCTGTACGCCCTGGGACGCGCCAGGGTGCTGCCGCGCTGGCTCGCGACGACCAACGTGAAGGGAGCGCCACAGCGCGCCCTCGCGGTGAACTACCTGTTCGGGCTCGTGATCGCCGCGATCTTCGTAGTTGCGGTCGACACCGATATGCCGCCGATCTTCACGCTGGTGCCCGTCGGGCTTGGCTTTGGCACCCTCTCGATCATGATCGTGCAGGCAATCGCGGCGCTCGCCGTTGTTGTGTACTTCCGTCGCAAGCGGGATCCACGCTGGTGGAGCACTTTCATTGCGCCCGGCATTGGGTTCCTGGCGCTGCTCACCTTCAGCGTCATGGCCCTGCTGAACTTCGATCTGGTTGCCGGTTCCGACGCGATCTACGTTGTTGTGCTGCCGTGGGTGCTTGTGGCCGCGGTGGTTGGTGGGCTGCTGTATGCGCTGTATCTCAAGACGAAGCGGCCCAAGATCTACGAGGGGCTCGATGAAGATCTTGAGAGTTTCACGGAGCTGCCCGAGGACGCGCACATGTTTGTTGAGTAGCTAGCGAGTCTCCAGCTGCCAGAGCGTCGTGATCTCGGCCGATCGCTCGGCGTGAAAGGGGTCGCTGGGGTCGGCTGCGCGGGTGTGTGTTGGAATCGTTTCTTCGGTGCCAACGACGCGCAGGCCGGCCTCGGCAATCCATTTCAGCAGCTCTTCTCGGCTGCGCAGGCCCAGGCGCTCGGCCAGATCCGAGATCACGAGCCAGCCCTGGCCGCCGGGCGCGAGGTGGTCGGGCAAACCGCGTAAAAACGCGCGCAGCATTGCCGATTTCGGATCGTAGATCGCGTAGTCGAGCAGGGTCTGCGGGGTGCCGGGGAGCCAAGGGGGGTTGCACACGACGATGTCGGCGCGTCCCTCAGGAAACATGTCCTGCTGAATGGCTCGTGCGCGCTCCTGCAATCCGAGGTGGACGAGGTTTTCGTTCGCGCAGGCGACCGCTCGCTCCTGCGAATCGGTGCCGATGACCTCGGCCACACCGCGCTGCGCCAGGATCGCGGCGAGCACTCCGGTGCCGGTGCCAATGTCGAATGCCTTGTCGGTCGCGGGCAGCTCGGCCCGGGCAACCAGGTCAAGGTATTCGCCCCGCACGGGGGCGAAGGTGCCGTAGTGGGGGTGGATCCTCGCTCCAAGCGCGTCGACATAGACGCCCTTGCGGCGCCACTGCTCGGCCCCGATGGCCCCCAGGAGTTCCTGCAGGCTCACCACGGTGGGTGCTTCTAGCGGCCCGAACGCGTTGGTCCAGGCCTCCGTGATGTCGGGGGCACGCTTGAGATCGACTGCGGGACCGGGGATAAGAGGAACCAGCAGCATCGACAGCACTCGGGCGCGCTGCGTGCGGGCCTGTCGGTACTTATAGAAGCGCTCGGCCGTGGTGGGTTTGGTCGATCCCGAACCGCGTTTGCGAGAGCCCGTGCCGTCGGGAATGCGTCGAGCGATCGCGCTGAGCAGCTGCCGCGCGTTGTGGTAGTCGCCTCTGAACACCATGCGCGTGCCAGCCGTGGCCAAACGGTACGCCTCGTCGGCGGTCAACGTGTCGTCGACTGGTACCGGGGCTGCGGCTTGGAGCTTGCTCATCGACGTAAGCCTACCGTCACGGG
Source organism: Leucobacter viscericola (assembly GCF_011299575.1). Taxonomy (NCBI): domain Bacteria; kingdom Bacillati; phylum Actinomycetota; class Actinomycetes; order Micrococcales; family Microbacteriaceae; genus Leucobacter; species Leucobacter viscericola. Next base: position 1,037,959 of record NZ_CP049863.1, on the reverse strand, counting down.
TCTATGTCGAACTCGGGTGACACCCGGTCCCGTTAGGCTGGAGCGATGAGCCGTGATCTCCTCGCTGGGCTGCCCGAAACGCTGCAGGATGGCAACGTGCGGCTGCAGCGGATCGACAACCGTTTTGATGCCTCCGCCCTGTTTGAAGTTCTCGGTGAAAACGTCTGGGAGCATATTCCGGGAGGCCGACCTGCAGACCCGGGTGCGCTGAAAAGCTGGATGCTGGCAAAGATCGATCGTGACCCCTCGTGCGCAACGTGGTTGGTCTTTCTCGATGGAGCGGTTGTCGGTACGACCTCACATTTCGGGGTGGCAGAGAGAGATTCCGCTCTCGAAATCGGCGCGAGCTACATGGGGCAAACAACCTGGGGGACAGGCCTGAACGCGCGGGTCAAGACGCTTATGATCAACGCCGCGCGCGTCAGTGGCGCAGAGTGGGTCTTGTTTCAGACGGACGAGCGTAACGCTCGATCAGCTCAGGCGATTCTTAAGCTTGGTGCACAACCGTGCGGCAGCCGGGTGGAGAGCATTGTTCGCAAGGACGGTTCTCGCAGAACCAGTGTGCTCTTCGAACTCAAGCTGTAGGGCCTGGGACGCTCCGACTAGTTCTGCAACAGAAGAACGCGGCCCCGCCGAGGCGAGACCGCGTTCTTTCCTGGCTGCTTAGAGCGTGTTGCCGAGCTTGAAGCCCTTTTCGCCCTCTTCGTCACGCGTGTATGAGAAGCCGTCGGCGCCGATGGTCACGGCCATCTCCGACTCGTCGGTGCGCGCCACGATCGGCTGCAGGTTGCCGTCAAGGTCGAGCACACGCGAGGCGTCGGTGTACCACGACGGCACAACCGGGTTGCCCCACCAGTCGCGGCGCTGGTTGTCGTGCACGTCCCAGGTGACAACGGGGTTGTCGGGATCGCCGGTGTAGTAATCCTGGGTGTAGATCTCGACGCGGTGGCCGTCAGGATCGCGCAGGTACAGATAGAACGCGTTCGAGACGCCGTGGCGACCCGGGCCACGCTCGATCTTGTCGGAGAGGCGAAGCGCACCCAGCTTGTCGCAGATCGCGAGAATGTTGTGCTTCTCGTGGGTCGAGAATGCAACGTGGTGCATGCGGGGGCCGTCGCCACCGGTTGCCGCCGTGTCGTGCACGGTCGGCTTTGCGCGCAGCCAGGCCGCGTAGACGGTGCCGTCCTCGTCCTGAATGTCTTCGGTGACCCGGAAGCCCAGATCTTGGTAGTGACGCACCGCGCGGGGCACGTCAGGGGTGACCTGATTAAAGTGGTCGAGACGCACGAGCGCACCCGGCGTGTAGAGGTCGTAGCGCCAGGCGAGGCGCTCAACGTGCTCGACCTCGTAGAAGAACTCGAAGGGGAAACCGAGGGGATCCTCCACGCGCACCGAATCACCGATGCCCTTAACGAAGCCCTCCTTGCGGCGCTCAACGCGGCAGCCGAGTTCCGTGTAGAACGCAACTGCCTTGTCGATGTCTTCTGGCGTGCGCACGCGGTACGAGAACACGGCAACGGCGGCAACCGGCCCCTTGCGCAGCACGAGGTTGTGGTGGATGAACTCCTCGAGCGAGCGCAGGTAGATCGCGTTCTCGTCTTCCTCCGTCACCGTGAGGCCGAGCACGTCGACGTAGAACTCGCGCGACTTGGCGAGGTCAGTGACGACGATCTCCATATAGGCGCAGCGCAGAATGTCTGGTGCTGGCACACTCGGGGTCTTGATGGGGTTGTCAGTGTTGATCGGGGCTTCTTTGGTGACGTAGAAGCCAGAGGAGGTCTTTTCACGACCTTTGAGCTCAGACATAATTCGGTCCTTCCTTGGTCCTTATTTATTACTGCACTTTTGGGGGATGGTGGTGTGGATCCTGCGACTCGCTCCGCTCGCGCAGGATGACGGGGTGGTTAGCTGCCGGCGCCGAAGCGGGGGCTGTGGGCCTCGTTGAGCGTGATCTGGATCGACTGGGCCGTCGTGTAGAAATCGACCGAGCGGTAGCCGCCCTCGCGGCCGAGGCCCGACGCCTTTACGCCGCCAAACGGGGTGCGCAGGTCGCGCACGTTGTTTGAGTTCAGCCACACCATGCCCGACTCGATGCCGTGCGCGAAGTTGTGTGCGCGCTTCAGATTCGAGGTCCAGACGTAGGCTGCGAGGCCGTACTTGGTGTCGTTTGCGAGCTTGAGTGCCTCTTCGTCGGTGTCAAAGGGGGTGATTGCGACGACGGGGCCGAAGATCTCCTCCTGGAAGATGCGTGCCTCGGGCTTCACATCGGCGAACACCGTCGGGGCGACGTAGTTGCCCTCGGGGAAGCCCTCGGGGCGGCCGCCACCGGCGACGAGGCGGCCCTCGGACTTGCCGATCTCGACGTAGCTCATGACCTTTTCGAAGTGGCTCGGGTGCACGAGTGCGCCGACCTCGGTCTTTGGATCGTTGGGCAGGCCGATCACGATGTTCTTCGCGCGCTCAGCGTAGCGGGCAACAAAGTCGTCGTAGATCGAGCGCTCGACGAGTACACGGCTGCCCGCGGTGCAGCGCTCACCGTTCAGGCTGAACACGCTGAACACGGTGGCGTCGAGTGCCTCTTCGAGATCCGCATCGGCGAAGACAACCGATGGGCTCTTGCCGCCGAGCTCAAGTGAGAGGCCCTTGAGGAAGGGTGAGGCGTTGGTCGAGATCATCGCGCCGGTCGAGCTGTCGCCCGTGAAGGAGATGAGCGGCACATCGGGATGCTTCACGAGTGCGTCACCCGCGACACCGCCCGAGCCGAGGATCAGGTTGAAGACGCCGTCGGGCACGCCTGCCTCGCGGAAGATCTCGGGCCACAGTGCTGCCGACAGGGGAGTGTAGCTCGCGGGCTTGAGCACAACGGTGTTGCCAGTCGCGAGCGCGGGAGCGAGCTTCCACGACTCCTGCATGAACGGCACGTTCCAGGGAGTAATGAGGCCCGCGACACCCTTGGGCTTGCGGTTCACGTAGTTGATCTGGCGACCGGGAACCTTGGTGACGTTGTCGTGCTCGGCGACAATGAGGTCTGCGAAGAACCGGAAGTTTTCGGCGGCGCGGCGGGCCTGGCCCTTGGCCTGGGTGATCGGCAGACCCGAGTCCCAGCTCTCGATCAGTGCGAGGCGATCGTCGCGCGACTCGACGATGTCGGCAACCTTGTGCAGAATACGTGAGCGCTCGCGGGGGAGCATCTTGGGCCACGGGCCCTCATCGAAGGCGCGCTTCGCGGCCGCCACAGCGCGGTCGACGTCGGCCTTGCTCGCGGATGCGGCTCGGGTGTAGACCTCGTTCGACACCGGTTCGATCACGTCGAACTGTGCGCCGCCCTCGGCGTCGACGAACTCGCCGTCGATGAAGAGCTGGATCTTGTCTGGCAGGTCTGCTGGCTTTTCGTAGGTCATTATTCTCTCCAGGGTTGAACTAGGGATGTGTTGAGCTAGTGCTGTGAAAGTGTGTGTTTGTGTTCGTCAGGGTGTTTAAGCCCTTCTGTGTGTGCGAGCACAGCGTCGAGCGTGGCGGTGCGATGAGCCCGCGCCGTCATCTCGATCTCGACGGGGGAGGCGCCCTGCTCGATCAGGCGCAGGATCTGCTCGTGCTCCTCAACCGATTCCTGTGCGCGGCCCGGAACAAAGCTGAAGGAGGAATTGCGCAGCACCTTCATGCGATTCCAGCCGCGGTGCACGAGATCGAGAATGTGCGGGTTCGGGCAGCTCTCGAACAGCACACTGTGAAATTCGAGGTTGAGTGCCGTGAAGCGCTGCGGATCGAACGCGCTTAGCGTCTCGCGCATGGTCTGGTTGATGGCGCGGGCGCGCTGGATCTGATCCTGCGTGATGCCGGGCGCCGCCAGTGCCGTTGCAGATCCCTCAACCAGAGCGAGTGTCTGCATCGTGTGCAGATACTCGGTCTCTTTGATCAGCGCGACCTGCGCGCCGACGTTGCGCTCGAAGGTGACGAGCTGTTCGGCCTCAAGTCGCCGGATCGCCTCGCGCACGGGCACAACCGACATGCCGAGCTCGTTTGCGATGGGAGCGAGCACCAGGCGATAACCCGGCACGTATTGCCCGCCGTCGATCCGATCCCGGATCAGGCGGTAGGCGCGCTCGGACTTTGACTCTTCGGACACGTTTTAGGCCTTGTTCTCGGTGGCCGTGTTTGCCCCGGCTGTCTCGGCTTCATACTTCGCCCGCCACTCGGCGTTCATTGGGAAGAGTCCATCAACCGCGGCTCCCTTCGCGACCTGGTCGGCAACCCAGGCGTCGGCCTTTTCTTGAGCGGCGGCCTCGGCAGCCACCTCTTCAAGCAGGAACGGAGGGATCACAATGACCCCGTCGCGGTCGCCCATGATGATGTCGCCGGGCTGCACCGCTGCGCCGCCGCACGCGATGGTGACGTCGGTCTCCCACGGCACGTGGCGGCGGCCGAGCACGCTCGGGTGCGCGCCCTGCGAGAAGACGGGAATGTCGAACTCCTGCACGGCCGCGAAGTCGCGCACGCCGCCGTCGGTCACGATGCCCGCGGCCCCGCGCACCTGGGCGCGCAGCGCGAGCACGTCGCCGACTGTGCCGGTGCCGCGCACGCCGCGCGCGTCGACCACGAGCACCTCGCCGGGGTTGACCGTGTCGAAGGCGCGCTTCTGGGCGTTGAAGCCGCCAGCGTGCTCCTTGAAGAGGTCGGGGCGGAACGGAATGAAGCGCAGGGTCTTTGCGGTGCCGAGGATCGTGTCGCCCTCGTGGTTCGGGTGCACGCCATCAATAAAGATGTCGACGTAGCCGCGCTTGCGCAGTGCGGCCGAGACGGTCGCGACCGCGACGCCCTCAAGCTGCGCGCGGATGGCGTCGGTGAGGGGTGATCCTGAACCACCGTCGTTGCCCTCGTTACCATCGAGTGGGGTCGCGCGCCCGGCCGCCACGGCCGCCGCGTGTTCTTCTTCGCTGCCCCAGGCCTCGATGCGCTGCAGATCGTCGACCTTGGGCTTCGATCCGAAGTCGCCGAAGGGAACGGTGCCCTGCGTCACCGCGGTGACGAGGTGGCCCGTTGTGGGGGAGCCCGGTGCGTTCGGGGCATCAACCTCAACCTCGACGGTGTCACCGGGAATGACGACTGATGATCCGGCCGGAGTGCCCGTGAGGATCACGTCGCCGGTCTCGAGTGTCATGTGCTGGGAGAGATCGGCGACCAGACGACCGAAGGGAAACTTGAGCGTGTCGCTCGTGTCGTCTTGCACGAGCTCGCCGTTGACCCAGGTGCGCACGCGCCAATCGCCCTCGCCGAGGCCCTCGGTCGAGATCGCTTTTGGCCCGATCGGGGTAAACCCGTCGCCGCCCTTGTTGCGCACGTTCGACCCTTTGTCGGCCGCGCGCAGGTCGTACACGCCGAAGTCGTTGGCTGCCGTGATCTGAGCGACGTGCTTCCAGCCGTCCTCGGGGGAGACGTGGCGCGCGGGGGTGCCGATGACGAGGGCAATCTCGCCCTCGAAGGCGAGCAGCTCGGTGCCCGCTGGGCGCTCGATCGTGCCGCCGGTCGCTGCGAGTGAGGAAGCCGGCTTCAAGAAGTACGACGGTTGCGCCGGGGTGCGCCCGCGCTGCTGCATGCGGGAGGGGTAATTGAGATGAACGGCAATAATCTTGCCGGGGGTGTCGATCCCAAAGGCCTGCGCCGCAGAAGTGGGTCCTGTCTCAACCAAAGCAACCTCGCAATGTCTCGCCGTGTGCGCGGGTCTCGCGCGTCGTAATATTTGTTATCGTATACGATCCTGGGGGATTTGGGAAGGGTGGGAAACCTGCCAGTAGGTTTCGCTCCGGTGACTCCGGCCAACCCGCTTCCCAGGGCGTCCCTAGCGCCCGAGAGTGTGCCTCGGGTTTGAAAGGTGGATAGTGGCTAGTAACTCGCGCGCGGCGCGGATCCCTCGCCAGCGGTGAAGCGCTCCACCAGTGCCTCCGTCTGGCGGGCAAGGATCGCGACGTCGGCGCCCACCGCGACGAACGCGGCTCCCGCCTCGATGTAGCGATCGGCATCCGCGGGCACAAACGCATTCACGCCGACGGGTTTGCCTGCCGCCTGAGCAGCAGCGATCGTGCGCAGCACGGCCTCGACCACATCGGGGTGGTTTTGCTGGCCGAGATAGCCCATCGAGGCCGCGAGGTCGGAGGGGCCGACAAAGATGGCATCCACCCCGTCAACCGCGAGGATCCGCTCGACATCTGCGACCGCAGCCGCCGACTCAATCTGCACGGTCAAGCTGATGGTCTCGTTTGCGCGGCCGAGGTAGCCATCAACCCGGTTCCAGCGGGCGGACCTGGCGAGCGCGGATCCGACACCGCGAACCCCGCCACCTGCGCCATCGGGGTAGCGCACCGCGCGCACGATCTCGGCAGCCTGTTCGGCCGAGTCGACCATGGGAATCAGCAGGTTCTGCACGCCGAGATCGAGGTACTGCTTGATCGCAACGGTGTCACCGTAGGGCGGGCGTACAACGGGAGTCGTTGCATAACCCGACATCGCGTGCAGCTGAGCGAGTACCGATTCAAGGCCGTTGGGGGAGTGCTCGGCATCGAGCAGCACCCAGTCGCAGCCGCTGCCCGCGACAATCTCCGCGGTGATCGGGCTGCCCGCACACGCCCACAGTCCGATGAGCGGGCGTTCCGCCGCCGCGAGTCGATCGCGCAGCGTGGCAGGAAGTTCTAGGCGAATCGGCATGTCACCGATCCTAAGCCGTTGTAATCGGCGTGCACCGTGTCGCCGCGCTGCACCCACATGGGCTTCGTGAATGATCCCGCGAGAATAATCTCACCGGCATCGAGGGTCTGACCGTGCTGCGCCAGTTTGTTTGCGAGCCAGGCGACACCGAGGGCGGGGTGGCCCAGGATCGCGCCGGCCACTCCGGAATCCTCGATGGTTTCGTTGCGGTAGAGCAGTGCGGAGGCCCAGGTGAGATCGGTCTCGTCAACCTTGACGGGGCGGCCGCCGACGACCATCGCACCCATCGCGGCGTTGTCGCTGATCGTGTCAACGATTGTGCGGCCCTCGAGCTCGAGGTGCGAGTTCAGCACCTCAAGCGCTGGCACCACGTAGGCGGTGGCATCGAGCACGTCGAAGATCGTGACGTTCGGGCCGGTGAGGGGCTTCGCGAGCACAAAGGCCAGCTCGACCTCGATGCGCACGTTCGAGAACCGATCAAACTCGAGCACGGATCCGGATTCGAACACCATGTCGTCGTGGATCACGCCGTAGTCGGGTTCGGAGATGCCGGTCGCGAGCTGCATGACCTTGGAGGTGAGGCCGATCTTGTGCCCTACGAGCCGTGCGCCCGCCGCGATGCGTCGATCGGACCACACCTTCTGAATGGCGTACGAATCCTCGATCACCATGTCGGGGTAGCGCGAGGTGAGCTTCGGCAAAATCGTGCGGTCACGGTCCGCCTGCACCAGTTCGTCAGCGATAGATTCGATCGTTTTCTGGTCGAGCACGTGGTCTCCAAACTCCTATGTTGTGCTCAAATCGTATACGATCCGCCGGGGTCACGCCAGGTCGCGGAACTTCGCCCCGGATGGTTTTGGAAATTTCTACTTGTTTTTATTGTCAACGTGCGTAGAATGAAAAGTGACGGTACACCGACGTGACGTCCAACCCTCTTCCCTCTAACGAAGAACATCGTTCTTCTCGGCAAGTGTTTGGAACAGCAACGGAGCCTCACCCCAACAGACGTGTCCATTGATCGAGAGAAGCAGACATGATGAAGAGAACACTGACTGGCATCGCCGCCGTCATGGTTGCCGCACTGGCCTTGACCTCTTGCTCCAGTAGCGGCTCATCCGGGGGAGATGCCGCTGCGCCGGCGGGCAACGTCCCCCTAAAGATCGGCAACTTCCTTGACATCACATCATGGGATCCCGCGCTCGCTGACATCGGATTTGACGGCCCCTACCTGTCAGCCATCTACGATCCGCTCGTGGTTGTTGACGGTGAGGGAGTGCCGCAACCGGCGCTCGCCACAAAGTGGGAGGTCTCTGACGACTTCAAAACGATCACCATGGACCTGCGCGATGACGCTGTGTTCTCCGACGGTGAGAAGTTTGATGCGGCAGCCGCCGTGAAGAGTCTCGACTACCTGAAGGCCGGGGTGCGCTCGCAGGAGGCGTATCAAAACGTCGACAGTTTTGAGGCCGTCGACACCGACACAATCGCGATTCACCTCAAAAAACGCGACGACACGATTCTCTACTTCATGGGTCTCGGCCGCAGCTACATGATGGCCCCCAAAGCCATTGACGACGGGTCGCTCGCAAAAACCCCGGTGGGATCGGGCCCCTACATCCTTGGAAAAGACACGGTGGCGGGCGCCGAATACCACTTCGACAAGGTTGCGAAGCACTGGGACTCCAAAGACTTTCCCTTTGATCCTCTCGTCATCTCGCCCCTGAGTGACCCCACCGCAATGCTCAACGGCATGGAGGGTGGTCAGTTCAACGTGATTTACGGCGACCAGACCGCCATCGACACAGCCGCGGCTAACGACTGGAACGTGAGCTCAGGCCTCTCCGCCTGGGTCGGTCTGCAGTTCACCGACCGCACGGGCGCCACAGAAATGGGCAAACCACTGGGCGACGTGAAGGTGCGACAGGCGCTCAACCACGCGTTCAACGGACCGGAGATGCTGAAAGCGATCGCGCAGAACAACGGTGCTGCCACCAATCAGGTGTTCCCCGACGGCACCACTGGCAATCTGTCGAAGTTGAATGACCTGTACAAGCCGAGCATCGAGACCGCAAAGAAGATGCTCGCCGATGCCGGCTACGCCGATGGATTCACAGTCAAGATGCCGATGGCGCCGCCGTTCCAGCCCTATCAGGCCGCGGTCGAGCAGGTGTTTGGGGAGCTCGGCATCAAAGTGACCTGGGACGAGTACCAGTTCATGGACTACATGGCCAAAGCTCCGACGTACCCGGTCTTTGTTGGCGTCATTTCAATGGACGGCAACGCGGTTGCCACGGTCGAACGTCAGATCACGGAGCCGCAGTGGTACAACCCAACCACGAGTCTCGATGCGTTCCCCGACATCAAAGCGCAGGCCGACAAGGTCTTCAGCGCTGACCCCGGTGACGCTCAGAATAAGGAAATCGAAGCGCTCAACGAGATGGTGACGAAAGAAGCGTGGTTCGACGTCTGGTACCAGTCGAACAACTCCTACGTCTCCACGAAGGAATTCACGGTGACTCCCGTTACCGGCATGATGTTCCCGACACTGCGCCACATTCACCTCGAGGGCTAGACGCCGTGCTGACTTTCACGCTCAAGCGCCTGTTGTCGGGGGTGATCCTGCTGATCGCCGTGGCAACAGCCACGTTCTTCCTCGCACACGCAGCGATTCCCGATCCGACACTTGGGTTGCTCGGCAGCGCCGCTACGCCAGAGGCTCAGGCGGCGCTGGCACAGAAGATCGGTACGGATCGACCCGTGATCGTGCAGTTTGGCGACTGGATTACGCAGCTAGTGCAGGGCAACTTCGGCGATTCCTGGCGCAACTTCCAGCCGGTTTCTGAGCAGATCGCCACGAAGCTTCCAGTCACCCTTTCCGTCGTCACCGTCGGGATCTTGATCTCGGCGGTGCTCGGCGGGGTGCTGGGAGTGGTGGCGGGGCTGCGACCAAACACGTGGATCGATCGAGTCGTGAAGGCCGGCGCTGTGGTGCTGTTTGCGCTTCCCGGGTTCTGGGTTGCGCTGGTGCTCGTGATGCTGTTTGCGGTGCAGCTGAAGTGGTTTCCCGCGGTTGGCTACACAACCCCGGAGCAATCGTTTGGCGGCTGGGTGCAGTCAATAACCCTGCCAGCCATAGCGCTGGCGGTCGGGGCGGTCGTTATGATCGCCGAACAGCTGCGCAACGCGATCATTCAGGCGGATCGCCAAGATTACGTGCGAACGCTGCGCAGCAGGGGACTGCCGCAGTGGCGGATCACCGTTCATCTGCTGCGCAACGCGGCACCTGCCTCGCTCACCGTGCTGGCACTGATGTTTGTTGGGCTGCTCTCGGGAGCCATCGTCGTCGAGCAGATATTTGCCCTCCCCGGCATCGGTGCGCTTACCCAGGGATCCTCTCAGAACGGCGACATTCCTATGCTGCTCGGCATCACTGTCATCACCGTGGTGTTTGTTGTGATCGTGAACTTCCTGCTCGATATTCTGCTCGGCTGGATCAACCCGAAGGTGCGTGTGAAATGACCGCTCCGCTGCCAAACTCAGTCACGGGTCCGGCGACTGAGGCAGTTGACGCTGCGACCGCCACGGCCGTGACCACCGTTGACGCTCGCGGGGGCGCTCGCCAATTAACCCTGAGGCGCTTCTTGAGGCGGCCCGCCGGGGCAATATCCAGCGCGGTGTTGCTGCTTATTGTGCTCGTTGCCGTGTTTGCGCCCTGGATTTCACCCTACGACCCAAACGCCGTCGACCTCTCGTTGACGAGAGCCCTGCCGAGCCCCGAACACCTGCTCGGCGGCGACACCGCTGGGCGGGATGTGCTCAGCCGACTCATCTGGGGTGCCCAAGCCACGCTGTGGGGTGCGATTGTCGCAATCGCCACGGCGGTTGTGCTGGGTGTGCCCTCCGGCCTCGCAGCTGGTTACTTTGGTGGCACAGTCGACCGAATCGGGACCTGGATCAGCGACGCGCTCCAGGCGGTCCCGGGCATGATCATTCTGCTCATCGTTGCCGCGAGCACGCGCAACGATTTCACGCTGCTCATGATTACGGTCGGTGTGTTTATGGCACCCGGATACTTCCGCCTGACCCGATCGACCGTGCTGTCGGTGCGCCACGAGGCGTACATCGACGCGGCTCGAGTCGCGGGCCTCTCCAACACGCGCATTATGTCGCGCCACGTTGTTCGCGCGGTGATTTCGCCGATAGTGATTCAGACGGCGCTCACCGCCGGTATGGCGATGGGTATGCAGGCCGGACTGCAATTCCTGGGGATCGGGGGCGGCACGACTCCCGGCTGGGGTGCCGCTATGAACGAGGGCTTCCGGGTCATGCGCACGGATCCGCTGCTGTTGCTCTGGCCCTCGGTTGCACTCGGTGTGACGATCGCAGCGCTCGCGGTGCTGGGATCCGCGCTCGCAGACGTGATCAGCGTAAAAACGATGACACTCTCACGCCGTGAGCGCCGCAGGGTTGCGGCGCAGAACGCCGCGAAGCGATCGGTTTCTCGCGAGGACACCACAACAGGATCTACGTCTATCGCAGCGGTCGACTCGGCCGTGCGACTCGAAAACCTGCGTGTGAAGTACGAGACCCCGAGCGGTGAGGTCGAGGTGGTGCACGGCATCACACTCGACGTTGCCCCTGGTGAGGTGCTCGGCATTGTGGGGGAATCAGGTTCTGGTAAATCACAGACGGTGTTCTCGATGCTCGATCTGCTGCCCAAGTCGGGCTACTACACCGCGGACGCAATTTGGATCGGCGGCGAAGACGTCACGACCCTGTCGCGCGCCGACCGCGCGCAACTGCTTGGTCACGAGATCGGCTACATTCCCCAGGAGCCGATGACAAACCTCGACCCCTCGTACACGATCGGGTTTCAGCTGATCGAACCGCTGCGGGCGGTGCACGGCATGAGCAAGAGCCGTGCGCGAGACCGTGCGCTCGCGATGCTTGAGCGGGTCGGGATCGTGGACGCCGAGCGTGTCATGAAGTCGTACCCGCACGAGCTTTCCGGCGGTATGGCGCAGCGCGTGCTGATCGCGGGAGCGATCGCGGGCAAACCATCGGTGCTCGTGGCCGACGAACCCACAACGGCGCTCGACGTCACAGTGCAGGCCGAGGTGCTCGAACTGCTCCGCGAGCTGCAGCAGGAATACCAAATGTCGCTCGTGATCGTGACGCACAACTTTGGGGTGGTTGCAGACCTGTGTGACCGCGTTGTGGTGATGCGCTCGGGATCCATCGTTGAGATTGACGACGTCGAGCCGATCTTTGCTCACGCAGAGAACTCCTACACACGCGAGCTCATAGCTGCGTCTCTCGACGGAGTTGAGAGCCGCGGTGAGCTCGATGAACTTTTTACAGAGCGATTGAACAGCGATCCCTCAGCAGTGACGGAGGTCAACGCATGACTCATTTTGAGCCCCTGTTGCGGGCCGAAAATGTGGTGGTTGAGTACGGATCTCGCCGTAACACGAAGCGCGTGTTGCATGAGGTATCGCTCGATGTCGGCGACGGCGAGTGCGTTGGCCTTGTGGGGGAGTCCGGATCGGGCAAATCCACTCTCGGCAAAGCGATTCTTGGCCTCGTGCCCGTGGCCAGTGGCAGCATCACCTTCGACGGAAGAGACATTACGCGTCTTTCGGGGAGGGCCAGGCGGCAGCTTGCGGCGGACATTCAGGTGGTGTTCCAGGATCCTTATGGATCACTGAACCCGATGATGACGATAGGCGAGATCTTGGCAGAGCCGCTGTCGGCAGCGGGAACAAGTCGCGCAGAAGCCCGCAGAACCGTTGGCGAGATGCTCGAGCGGGTCAATCTGCCGGGCAGCGTGACCGACCGCTACCCGAGTGAGTTTTCGGGGGGACAGCGGCAGCGGATCGCTATCGCCCGCGCGCTCGTGCGAAAGCCTCGGCTGATCATTTGCGACGAACCGGTGAGTGCCCTAGATCTGACGACGCAGGCGACCGTGCTCGATCTGCTCATCGAGCTGCAGCGCGACACCGGGGTTTCGTACCTCTTCGTGTCCCACGACCTCGGTGTTGTGCGTCGCATTTGCCACCGGGTTGCCGTGATGTTTCGCGGAAATCTGGTGGAAATTGGTGACGGCGAGCGGGTAACCCGAGATCCACAGCACCTGTACAGTCAACGCCTGCTCGCTGCCTCCCCGGTGGCGGATCCGGTGCTGCAGGCTGAGCGCCGCGAGGCCTGGCTCGCGCTGCGGGCGGCTGACGAGCGTTGAGGGTTTCAAAGTGAGGTAGTTGCCTGCACGAGCTGGCGCCTGGCCGGGGTAGAATACTATGATGACCTCTTCTGAGAACACCGAGCCTACTGAGGCGACTGCGCCTACCGAGGCGCCCGAGACGACTGAAACACCTGAGACGACCGAGACACCCGCTGCCGACGAGGCCGCAGTGGAACGCGAAACCGCAATTGCAGCCGAGCCTGCCGCTGAGAATGAAGCCGCTGCGAACAGCGCGCCCGCGAACGATGACTCCGCAGCTGAGATCGTTGCTGAGACTGAGACTGAAACCGTAGCTGAGGCTCCGGCAAAGAAGAAGAAGGCCCCCGCAGAGGCCACGCGCACCACATTTGATGATCTGGGGCTGAGCGAGCCGATTCTGCGTGCTGTGAAGGGCCTCGGCTACGAGACCCCCTCAGCGATTCAAGAGGCTACGATCCCGACCCTGCTTTCTGGGCGCGATGTTGTTGGCCTTGCGCAGACCGGCACGGGTAAGACCGCTGCATTTGCGCTGCCGATTCTGTCGCGCTTGGAGCCGGGTAAGGGCAAGCCGCAGGCACTCGTGCTCGCGCCGACCCGCGAGCTTGCGTTGCAGGTGTGTGAGGCGTTCGAGAGCTACGCGGCTCACCTTCCCGAGGTTCACCTGCTGCCCGTTTACGGTGGCCAGGCGTACGGTCAGCAGCTTTCTGCACTGCGTCGTGGCGTCGACATTATTGTCGGCACCCCCGGCCGCATCATGGACCACATGAAGCGTGGCTCGCTCGACCTCAGCCAGATCAAGTACCTTGTGCTTGACGAGGCCGATGAGATGCTGAAGATGGGCTTCGCAGAAGACGTGGAGACGATCCTCGCGGATACGCCCACTGAGAAGCAGGTTGCGCTGTTCTCAGCGACGATGCCGGCTCAGATTCGCCGCATCTCGCAGCAGTACCTGAACGATCCCAATGAGATCAAGATTCAGAGCAAGACCCAGACCAGCGCGACGATCACGCAGCGCTACATCGTAGTTTCGTACACGCAGAAGGTCGACGCGCTGACCCGCATCCTCGAGGTGGAGAACTTCGACGGCATCATCGTCTTCACGCGCACGCGTAACGACACCGAGCAGGTGGCCGAGAAGTTGCGCGCCCGTGGTTACTCTGCCGCAGCCATTAATGGTGACGTGCAGCAGGCCCAGCGTGAGCGCACAGTCCAGGCGTTGAAGGACGGCAAGCTCGATATCCTCGTGGCGACCGACGTTGCCGCGCGTGGCCTTGACGTCGAGCGCATCAGCCACGTCATCAATTTTGACCTGCCGATCGACACCGAGTCGTACGTGCACCGCATCGGTCGTACCGGCCGCGCTGGTCGCACGGGCGACGCGATCAGCTTTGTGACCCCGCGCGAGCGCCGCATGCTGACCTCGATCGAGAAGGCCACCAAGCAGCCCCTTACCCAGATGGCGCTTCCCGGAGTTGAAGAGGTCAACGCGACCAGGCTTTCACGCTTCGACGACGCCATCACAGCTGCACTCGATGAGACCGCGCGCATCGATCGTTTCCGCGACATCATCGCTCACTACGTGCGCAACCACGACGTGCCCGAGGCCGACGTGGCCGCAGCGCTCGCCGTGGTTTCGCAGGGTGATACGCCGCTGCTGCTCGACGAGAACGACGACCGTAAGTTCGCTCGGGATCGCGCGCAGGCCGCGAAGTTCCTCGACGGAAGTGGCGACCGCGGCCGTGACTCAGACCGTGGTGAGCGTGCACCGCGCGGTGAGCGTCGCAGTGACCTGCGTATGTACCGCATCGAGGTCGGGCACCGCCAGAAGATCAACCCCGGCCAGATCATTGGCGCTATCGCCAACGAGGGCGGGTTGACTCGCGACGACTTCGGTCGCATCCAGGTACGCGATGACTTTTCGCTCGTCGAGCTGCCCACTTCGCTCTCGCCCTCTGCGCTGTCCGCTCTTGAGCAGACTCGCATCAGCGGCAAGCTGATCGAACTGAAGCCAGACAACGGCCCCGCCCTCGCGGCAAGGGCTGGGAGCCCCGCGGAGATCGCGGGGGTGACCGCCGTGGTGGCGGTGGCTACCGCGATGACCGTGGTTCGCGCGATGGCGGCGGCTACCGCGGCGATCGTGACAACCGTGGCGGCGGTGGTGGCGGGTACCGTGGTGACCGCGACAACCGTGGCGGTGACCGCGGCGGCTACGGTGGCGCCCGCGGGGGCGACCGGGATCGCGGCGGCTATGGCAATGACCGCGGTGGCTATGGCAACGACCGTGGCGGGTACGGCGGAGGCCGTGGCGGCGACCGCGACAACCGCGGTGGTGGCTACCGTGGTGATCGCGACAACCGTGGTCCTCGCGATGGTGGCGGCAACGACCGCGGCCCGCGTAAGCCACGCTGGTAGTTTTCTGCGCTGAGGCGTTGAACCGCTCCGCACCCCTAGACATTTTGCTTCGTGTTCGCGAGGCTTGGGGTGCGGGGCGGTTCTTTTATCTGGTGACGCCCTTGAAATGAAAGAGGGCGCACATGCGTATCGGCTTCATAATTGGCAGTTTGTCGGAGAAATCGATCAACCGGCGTTTGTTCTACGGGCTGCGAGAAGTGATCGGTGAGCGGGCCGAACTTGTCGAGCTGCCCATTGGTGAACTGCCGGTTTATAACCGTGACCTTGATGATCGGTTTCCGGATTCAGCCCTTGAGTTTAAGCGTGGGCTCGGTGATATAGATGGCCTGATCATTGCCACGCCGGAGTACAACCGATCGATGCCCGCGGCGCTCAAAAACGCACTCGAGTGGGGATCTCGCCCTGGCGGCCAGAACGCCTTTCCCGGAATCCCCGTGGGAATTATCGGCGCATCGAGCGGCAGGCTCGGCACCGCACTCTCCCAACACCAACTGCGCGAGGTGCTCGCTTACCTCGACATGCCCACCCTGGGGCAGCCCGAGTTCTATTACACATTTGATGCTGCCGACTTTGATCCAGAAACGGGAGCAGTCGGCAACGCAACACTTTACCGACGCCTGGGCGACTGGGCGACCGCGTTTTTTGACCACGTCGAGAAGAACGCCCGAGAGACGGAGCGGCCATGACAACCCCAATTCCCGAGGATATTCGCGCCTACCAAAACGGGCTAGACCCCGAGGCCCGTGTGATCTGTGACCTGCTCCTGGACGTCATCGAGCGCGAGTTGGCCGATGCGGATCGCAAGGTGTGGCACGCTCACCATGTCTGGTTTTTCGACGGCAACCCCGTGGTCGGCTACTCGCGGCTGAAAGCCTCGGTGCAGTTGCTGTTCTGGAGTGGGCAGGCGTTCGACGAACCCGGGCTCGCTGTTGAAGGGAGCTTCCAGGCCGCGCAGGCCAGGTACACGGACCCGGCGCAGGTCGACGTTGCTGCCCTGGCTCGCTGGCTGTCAAAGGCCCGCGATCTTCAGTGGAACTACCGCGACATCCGCCGCAACCAGGGCCTCGTGCCGTTGCGCGGGCTGCCGGGTGCTCCTGCCGAGCCTGCATGACGCACGAGCGCCCAGGCAATCGACGAGCGGCCCCCTTGCAAACGCGTTGGAAAAGGGTGCACTCGTCGGTAAGCGGTGCACTCGTCGGTAGGCGGCGCACTCGTGCCTAAGTGATCGATCCCTGGAGCACTTCTCAAGGAAGTCTGCCAAGAAAGGTTGCGATTTCCTTACCAAACTCCTTCGTTGGTTTGCCTGGTACTTCGATCCTGAACGCACGCAGCCGTCTTGCAAATACCGCTGCTGTCGTGACGTCCTTCGCTCCCCAATGAATTCCACGCATGTTTGTGGTGCCCACAATCCAATCGTGTCGAAGCTTTTCTTTGTGAACTACCTCTGCTGCACTCTCGCCGTTGAGCATCTCTGCATCGAAGTACTTCACCTTTCCGTCACACTCGCCGAATGCGTTGAAGTCAGGAAGCTTGAAATCTACGTGTAGCGTTCCGCCGTTCTCGGAAGGGACGGGTACCTGGAGTTCAACCCGAATTCCCAGTTGGTGCATGCGTAGTCGGCTCACGCTTTCCAGGGGTGACTCTGCACCCGGATTCGCGAGGATGGCGAGTTTACGCACTATTGCCATGCCACGTTGCCGAGGGCGGTCGTGTGTATAAGCGATGAGCTGAGTGCGCCACTCGTGCCAGGCTGCCTCGTCAATAACTCTGTTGGTACTAAAAAGCTGGTTGAGTAGCGAGTCGGTGCACGCGAGTGCGATTCCGAAGGGCTCCGTTCGCGCAAGGTCGATGATTGTTCGAACTGGTGAGGTGCACATGAACCCTGCAATGCTGCCGACCTCCTCGGGGTCGAGATCACTGCGGTGGATACTCAAAAAACCACCGACCGTTCCGTGCCTCGCGGATTTGGTGAGCGCCACGATTCTGGGGTCTGAGGCGGGCTTATGGAAGATGCGCTCCATCCATGGTGACCACACCGGCAGGCCGTGCAGCGTCGCGGCTGAGCGATGGGAAAACACTGGTGTGGTCTCCGCAGCACCTCGGACTGCGATCATGGCAAGCAGATGCTGATCTGCCATTGAGGGCGAAGTCCAAGCCTCTTTGCCGGTGTACCAACTGCGACGCAACCGTATGAGTTCGCCAGTTTTTACGTGGTGTGCGATATTTCGTTCGGTGAGCCCAGACCGCAACAATTCTTGCGTGCGCACAAGGCTGCGTTCGAGACCAGCGACCTGGGTGCGAGTGACGGGTTTGGCTTGTCGCATGACACCAGCGTTGCCGATTTGAAGCCTGGGCGTGACTGACTCAGGACATCTGTGGATAATTCACCCCTGTGAGCTAATCGACGGTGGTGAGTGTCGATCAGGCCTCTGCGCACGAGCGCCCAGGTAACCGACGAGCGGCCCCCTTGCCAACGCGTCGGAAAAGGGGCCGCTCGTCGGTTACCTGGGCGCTCGACGGAGCCGGGGTCGGGGCCGGCCGAGACCGGGCGGGATCAGGCGGGATCGGGCAGGGCCACCCCAGCCCGGAGCCGAGCGCGACTACCCGCTAATGACGTGGGGCTCGGCCACGGCCTTCAGGCCCTCGACGCCAAACTCCCGACCGTAGCCCGACTGCTTCGCCCCGCCGAACGGGATCATCGGGTGCAGGCCACCGTGTGAGTTGATCCAGGTGGTCCCGGCCTGCAGGCGAGCTGCCACCTCAAGAGCCTTCGCGCGATCCGACGACCACACCGACGAGCCAAGGCCGACCTCAAGCGCGTTCGCCTGGCGCACCGCCTCGTCGATGTCGGTGTAACGGATAATCGGCAGTGCGGGTCCAAACTGTTCCTCAAGCACGAGCTCGTTCTGCGGGTCGATATCTGCGATCAGGGTCGTCGGGTAGAAGTTGCCGACGGCAGTGCGGTCAGGATCGCCGCCGAGCACAACGCGCGCTCCCGATGCCTTCGCGGCCTCAACGAGTCGATCGACCACGTCGAACTGGGCGCGGTTCTGCAGCGGCCCGAGCACGTTCTGCTCCTCGAGCCCAACACCCATGGGAACCTTCGCGGCGACGTCGGCGAGTGCGGCAACGACCTCGTCGTAGACGGAATCGTGCACGTAGAGGCGCTTGAGCGCGGCACAGGTCTGGCCGGTATTGATGAACGCGCCCCAGAACAGGTCTTCTGCAATGGCCTTCGGATCCACATCGGGCAGCACGATCCCGGCGTCGTTGCCGCCGAGCTCAAGCGTGAGGCGCGTGACGTTGTTCGCGGATGCCTCGATAATGCGCTTGCCGACCGGGGTCGAGCCGGTGAACATGATCTTGTTGATCTTCGGACTGCGGGTCAGCGCGTCGCCGACCGTGCTGCCGGGGCCCGGCACGACGTTCAAGACGCCCTCGGGCAGTACCTGGTTCATGACGGCGATGAGCGCCACGACGGAAAGAGTGGTCGTCTCGGCCGGCTTCATGACGACGGTGTTGCCCATGCGAAGCGCGGGGGCGATCTGCCAGATGGAGATCATCATCGGCCAGTTCCAGGGCGAGATCGCCCCGACGACACCCAGCGGACGGTAGTGCATCTCCGCGTAGCCGGAGTCGTCGTCAACGAGCACCTCGACGGGCAGGGGAGTGTCGGCGGGGGTGCGTGTCCACACAACACAACCGCCAACCTCGAAGCGAGCGTTCGGCCCGTTCAGGGGCTTGCCCTGCTCGCGCGAGAGCAGTTCAGCGAGCGCCTCGGCAGAAGCCTCGATCGCGTCGGCGGCCTTGTGTAGGTACCCGCGTCGCTCGTCATCGCTGAGCGCGGCCCAAGACACCTGCGCCGCGACGGCCTTGTCGATGGTCGCTTCGAGAGCGGCGACATCTTGAACGGGCGCGGTGCCAATGAGTTCACCGGTTGCGGGATCAAACACCTCGCGGGTTTCGCCACTGGTTGGCGTAATTGCTGCGAGCAGGCTTTCGTAGGTATTCATAGGTCCTCCACTTCGAGTTATAGATCCACCCTATGCCGCGCCCATAACAATGGCTTGACTCGTGCGGAAGCTCGATTGACGATTCGAGCACACTCACGATTCGTCGCGTGCGCGGCGCCGCACGACCACAAGTCCCAGCGCCGCGGCGAGTATCGCACCCGCCGTGATGCTGGCCGCCATTGTGAGTGCAGAGGTGCCCGCAAGAGCGGATACCACCGGCGCCGCCACGGCTCCCGCGGTGAACATTGCCATGCCCAACAGCGCCGACGCGGTCCCAGCCCGCGCTCCGTGACTACCCAGCGCGAGGGTCGTGCCGTTGGGGCCTCCGAGGCCTGCGGCCCCGAGATACAGGGCCAGCAACACGATCACCACGAGACCGGGCGCTCCGAGCAGGGTCGCTCCGAGCAGACCAACCGCGGTCACGGCTCCCGCGACCTGCCCGGTCAAGTACATGCGCAGTGTGCCGAGGCGGGCAACCCAGAGTCGACTCACCTGCGCACCCCCGAGTTGCGCCAGCGCGTTAAACGCGAAGACCAGGCTGAAGAGCTGGGGTGTGAGCCCAAATTCTCCCTGCAGCACAAAACTCGACATCGACAGGTACGAGAAGAAGGCGACGCCGCTGAGGCAGGCCGCGATCATGAGTGCTACGAACAGGGGATCCCGCATCACGACGGCAATCTGACCGCCCGTTGTGCGAAGCACCCCGCCCGAGTGCCGCCCCTCAACGAGGGTCTCCCGGAGCCCGAATTGCGCAACCAACACCAGCACCACACCCACACCCGCGAGCACAAGAAAGATACCGCGCCAGTCCATCACTCGCGCCAACTGCCCGCCTATCACCGGCGCGATGATGGGCGTGAGTGACGTGACGAGCGCGAGGAGCGACAGCATCCGCGACAGTTCGATTCCGTGGAACAGATCCCGCGCCACGGCCATGCTGATAACAACACCCGCGGACCCGGCGAGCCCCTGCAGCAGACGCGCGATCAGCAGCACCTCAATCGTCGGGGCAAAGGCGCACACTGCCGAGAGCACCGCAAACAGCACCACACCGGTCACGAGTGGGGGCTTGCGCCCGAATCGATCGGAGAGCGGCCCGGCAATGAGCTGCCCGATCCCGAGCCCGATCATGCACACCGACATCGTTGCCTGGGCCAGCGCGTCCGAGGTGTCGAGGGTGCGCGCGAGCTGCGGTAGCTGTGGCATGTAGAGGTCCATCGAGAGCGGGCCAAATGCCTCCAGTGCGCCGAGCACGAGGGTGATGCGGAGTAGACCCATCGGCCTGCCTCCGGAGGGCGGGCGGCTGGCTGGCCCGGATCCACCGCGCCTCATGGGGTGAGGATCCGTCGCCACCAGCTGTCGCGCGCCTCTAGCGCTGCCCGAGAAACGACCGCGTCGGGGGAGAAACCGCTGAAGCCGTGATAGCCCCCGGACCAGACGTGCAATTCTGCCTCGCCTCCCGCGGCCCAGATGCGGCTGGCGTAGACAATGGTCTCCTCGCGAAACACCTCGGCGGCGCCGACCTCCAGAAAAGCGGCTGGTAGCCCGGAGAGATTCGAGGCCCGGGAGGGAGCCTGGTGCGGGTGCACACGGTCAGTGCCGCGGATTGAACCCAGCGCTGCATTCCACCCGGTGTCGTTGTTGTTCCGGTCCCACGCGCCCAGGCCGTCGTATTGCCAGCTCGATACCGATGAGTTTCGATCATCGATCATCGGGGCATTCAAGAGCTGACCGGCAAGGTGCGGCCCGCCCCGATCCCGCGACATCAGCGAGACCGCGGCCGCGAGCCCACCCCCGGCTGATGCCCCCGAGACCACTAGCCGTGCCGGATCGATGCCCAGCTCTGCGGCGTGCTCTGCCATCCAGCTCAGTGCCGCGTAGCAGTCCTCTGCCGCCGCGGGAGCCGGGTGCTCGGGGGCCAGTCGATACTCGACCGCAACGCCGATGACGCCGTAGCGCTCGGCGAGATCGATCAGTTCCGACGTCGCAAAGAAGCGCGTGCCGAGCACGTAACCACCACCGTGAATCCCGAGTACGGCGGGCTTCGGCGACGTAGCGGGGGTGCGCGAAGACGAGGGCGTAATGATGGTCACGGCGACATCGGGTGCACCCTCAGGCCCGGGGATCACGCGGTCTGACCAGCTCACCGCGCGCCCCTCGGTCTGTGCTTCGATCGAGGGAATGATCGTCTCAAAGTGGGCGCGGTTTTTGAGGATGGTGTGGGCGCGCAGCGGGATCTGCTCCACGAGGCCAATGAAGGCCTCCAAACCCGCAACGAGTTCGGGATCGTACGGGACCGGAGCCGGGCTGGTGGCGGGTTTAGCCGCGCGATAGCGGGTCCGCGACGAGGGATCCTCATGCATCGCCGACTCCCAACAGGATCCGGCGAAGCCATGAATCACGCGAGGCCAGCGCCGCGCGGGCAATCTCGCTCTCGGGGGCGTAGATGTCGAAGCCGTGGCAGCCGCCCGACCACACGTGCAGTTCGGCCTCGCCGCCCGTTGCCCAGAGACGGTTCGCGTAGTCGATGTCTTCATCGCGGAACATCTCGGCGGCTCCCACCTCGATAAACGCGGGTGGCAGACCTGCGAGGTCAGCGGCCCGTGACGGCGCCGCGTAGGCGGGGGCGTCGCTCGAATAAGCCAGCCGCTCTCCGAGCACACACTGCCAGGCGAGCAGGTTCGCGTCGCGCTGCCAGGTGCCGATGCCGTCGTACTGCTGCGACGCCACGGTTGTGTTGGTGTTGTCGAGCATCGGGCAGAGCAGCAGCTGCCCTGCAATCGCCGGGCCACCGAGGTCGCGCGCCATCAACGAAACGGCCGCCGCGAAACCACCGCCCGCGCTCCCGCCCATCACCACGAGTCGGTCGGGATCGCCGCCCAGCTCCGTTGCGTGGGCAGCAACCCAGCTCGTCGCGGCGTAGTTGTCTTCGACTCCCGCCGGAAACGGATGCTCTGGCGCAAGGCGATACTCAACGTTCACGCCGATGACGCCGTGCCTGGCGACTAGATCGATGACGCGACTGTGCTCCCAGCTTCTGTGGCCAACGATCATGCCGCCGCCGTGAAAGTTCACGAGGAGCGGTAGTGGACCCGGGTTCGGATCCCGCGGACGAAACACGGTGATTTCGAGGTCGGGAGCCCCGGCCGGGCCGGGAATGATCCGCTCCTCGGCGACGACGGAGGTGCCAGCGGTTGCCGCTGCGCTGTCGGGAAAACCCGGGCCACCGCTGCGCGCCAACTGCAGTGATTCAATGGTCAGTGGCGGCGAAACAGGCACGAGGCCGAGCGCAACGGTTACTTCGGGGTCGAACGGGACTGGTGTGATGCTCATGTTCATGGTCCTTCCGGGTTGACGAGGTCGCGATCGGCCCAGAACGGCTCGACGCGGGCCCTGATGGTGTCGGCTCCGATCCGATCGAGCAGCTCCAGGCTCGCGAGATTCGACTCCAGCTGCGCAACGCTCGACGCGCCAAAGAGGGTGTTGGCCGTGGCTGGATGGGTGAGCGTGAACGCGATCGCCAGCTGCGCCGGTGTGCCGCCCAGTTGCTCTGCCAGCGCCACAAAACCGGGCACGTCGTCGATGATGCGCTGCCGGATCCCGCCCGGGTCTCGCCCCACCTCACGCCCTGTGCTGACCTTACCCGCGAGATACCCACCCTCAAGCACGTCCGAGGCCTGCATTGAAAGCCCCCGCTGCCACAGCGCCGCAAACGGTTCACCGTCGGGAATCGAGCGCCGCGACACGCTGTACTTCAGCTGCGCGATCTCGGGCGCCGCGACCCCCTCGGCAGCGGCGATGTCGAGCAAGGCCGCGATGTTCGAGGCCGACCAGTTGTTGACGCCCCAGGCGCGAATGAGACCGGCACTCCGCAGCTCAGCGAGATTCAACACAATGTCGCGTAGGGCGACGTCATCCCGGCGGAGATCACCGAGAATCACGAGATCCGCGTGTGCACAGCCAATCCGAAACAGTGCCCGTTCAAGCTGCGGCCTGAACCCCGCGTCGTGATCCCACCCCTCCAACCACAGCTTTTCCGACAGCAGGTAGTCGCTTCGCCGTATGCCCGCGGCCCGCACAATGGCGGAGAACAACACGTCGGTGAATGCGGGCGGCCCCTCGGGTACCCCGTAAACGCCTACGTCGAAGAGATTGATGCCGCGCTCGACGGCGGTGCGCACGAGAGCGACGGCGTCTTCAAAGTGCATGCGATCGTAAACGTGCCAGGATCCGAGTGCGAAGACCGAGGCTTCGAGCGCGCTCTGGCCAATGCGGCGGCGGGGAACGGTGGCGGTGTGCATGGTTGTCCTTCCGATGATGGGGTTGGATGACGGTCTCGACGGGTTAGAGGCGCGAAGTGAGCCGCGGATCAATGACGGCCTTCACCTCACCGAGCCGGTGCATGTTCGCGATGCGATCGCTCGCCTGCTCAATGCCGCAGGGCTCCGAGAACAGCTCGTCCCAGGGAAAGCGCTCCGCGAAGACTCGAAAGAACTCGATTGAGCGGTAGTAGTCGGAAACGTCACCGTTGAGAGATCCGACGACCGTGAGTTCCTTGCCCATGATCGCAGACAGGGGGATCGGCTCACCCGTTGGCCCCGTCGAGCCGACGATCGTGATGGTTCCGCGCTGGGCAGCCATCGCGACTGCCTCGGGTCCGACGCTGGGCGCGCCCGCGAAGTCGAGCACGAGATCGGCACCGCGGTTGTCGGTGATCTGGGCAACTCGGGCGATGGTCGCCTCGGAGCCGTCCGCGATATCAACCGTGTGGGTCGCCCCAAACTGTTCCGCGAGCGCGAGGCGTGAGGGGGGTGCGCCGACGGTAATCACGTTGCCCGCGCCCGAAATGCTGGCGACTGCCGTGGCGAACAGCCCGAGGGCCCCGGAACCCTGCACCACAACGGTGGATCCGGCGCGAACCCCGCCTGCGCGGTCGAAGGCGCGCAGCACGGTTTTTGCCGCGCACCCGGCGGCCGAGGCCCAGGTGTCTTTCACCTCGTCGGGGAGACGCAGTTTCTGGGCGCCCGGGGTCACGTACGCGTACTCCGAGAGGCCCGCGGTGGCGAACGGAGCGCGATCAGAGCGCTGCAGAAAGCCGTAGCCGCGCTTGGTGCACGCGACGGGTTGGCGCAGCACCGTGCAGCCGAAGCACTCGCCGCACACCGACTCAGACCAGCCGATGCGATCGCCCAATCGAATTGGATCGCCGAGTGCATCGTTGGCACCGTCTCCGACGGCGATCACCTCACCCACCATCTCGTGGCCGAGCACCATCGGCAGCATGCCGGGGAAGGTCATCTTGCCCTCCCAGATCTCAATGTCGGTGCCGCACAGGGTGGTGCAGGTGATGCGCACGAGCACGGCTCCCGGCTCGACTGTTTGGGGGAGGGGGAGCTGCTGGAGTTCAAGGGCCTCACCGTGCTCGGTGAGTACGGCAGCGAGGGAAGAGGTAGGGATCGTCATTGAGGTTCCGTTCCTGGTCGATCCGGCTTGGCGTCGTTGCGTGGTGCCGGGATATGCTTTTATTCTACATACGTTGACCGAAAACGGAAGTGCCACTTCTGCGGTCGCACTGCCCAAAGGAGTAGCAATGACGCGGCGCGCAGAACACGCACTGGTTGACCAGGTAGAACCCAGCAATTCGGCGGAAACGACGGGGAGCGCAGACCTTGTGCTGCGCGGAGGATCGGTGCTTGTGCTCGACGCGGCTGATAGCCGCGCGGAGGCAGTTGCTGTGTGCGATGGGCGCATCGTTGCGGTTGGAAGCTCGCAAGATGTTGAGGTTTGGATTGGGGCTTCGACGCGGGTCATTGAGCTTGGCGGGCGAACGCTGATGCCCGGAATTAACGACTCGCACCTGCACGGCAGCTGGCTCGGCGCGCGCTGGCCGCACACCTTTTTTGGCGCGCCTGACCCCGAGGCAGCCGCCCAGGTCTCGGGGCCGCTCGTCAGCGACCGGGCCGGGCGCCGCGCCGCGATCCTCAGGGCTTCGCGGCTACTCACCGAACTCGGAATTACGAGTTACACCGAGCCCGGTATTGGTCCGGGGGAGAACCACGGTGAGACGGGGTGCTTTCACAGTGAAGTGATCGACGTGTATCGCGAACTCGCCGCCGAGGGGGCGCTGCTGCAGAGGGTGACCCTGCTCACGCTGTACGGAATTCTTGATGGTCCAAGTGACCTGGATGTGGTGTTGGCGGGGATTCGAGAGGAAGTGCGGCGTCGAGCGGAGTCTGACCCCAGGTGGCTGAACATCTCGGGGGTCAAAATATTCGGAGACCTTATTCCGCCCATGCGCCAGGCCTGGACCGATCACCCCTACGATGACGGCACACACGGTGATCTGCTCATCTCGGCGGACACGATCGAGCAAAAGGCCGCGGGCCTGAAGGCGATGGTTCGGGCGGCGCACCTGGCCGGGCTGCAGCTCGGGGTGCACGCCACGGGGGATCGCACGATCCAACTGGTGATCGACACGATTGCGGAGGCCGCCGCCGAACCGGGTGCGTTGAGTTCGGCCGAGCTCGCGCACACGGTCATTCATGGCGACCTCGCCACTTCGCAACAGATCGAGCGCATGGCCGAGCTTGGCATCTGGCTCAACGCCCAGTCGGGGGTTGCGGCCCAAACCGTGGGCTGGCTCGCGGCTGCCCTGGGCGATGACGTTGCCGCCGAGGCGTGGCGGTACGCCGATGCGCTCGCGGCCGGTGTGCTCGTGTTGTCATCAGACGCCCCCGTGCTGGGTTTCGATTGGCGGCGGGGAATCGCCGATGCTGAGGCGAGGATTGAGGCCTCGGGTGCTCTGTGTGATGCCGACTCCAGGCGAGCGCGCCTGCATCAACTGCTGCGCGCCTACACCGCGATCCCCGCCCAGCAGGATCGCGCGGCCGGTTGGAAGGGGACCGTGGAGGTTGGCAAGGTGGCTGACCTGGTGGTGCTCGCGGAGGATCCCTTTGCCGCGGGCGCTGCCGGGCTGCCGGAGGTTGCAGTTGACCTGACGGTGCTCGACGGGAGGGTGGTGTTCGAGCGGGGTTAGCGCGCCGCGGGGTGGGTTTACGTGAGCAGCTGCCCGCCGTCGACCGGCAGGCTGATCCCTGTGATGTGTTTGGCTCCTTGGCTGGCCAGGAAAACGACCGCGGGGGCGATGTCGCCCACCTCGGCGAGGCTGCCGAGCGGGATCCTGTTTGCCCACGCCGCGCGCTCGGCGGATCCCTCGGGCATGCCCTGCTGCAGCATTGGGGTGAGCACGGGACCAGGGGCGACCGCGTTCACCCGAATGCCGTGGGTGGCAAGCTCTATTGCGGCCCAGCGGGTGATTGAGTCGACCGCAGCCTTGCTTGACTCGTAGGCGCCCATGCCGGGAGTTGGTTGGCGGCCGCCGATCGAGGAGATGTTGACGATGGCGCCGCCGCCTCCCGCGGCGATGCGGTGCCTGGCAAACGCCTGCGTCATGGCAAACGTGCCGACGATGTTGACATCGAGAATTGCGCGGAAGGCGCTGGCCTCGAGGTCAGTTACGGCGCCGTGCACTGACAGGATGCCCGCGTTATTGACGAGCACGTCGATGCCACCCGAGGCCTCGAATGTCTTGAACGCCGCGGCAGCGGCTCGCTCGTCAGTGATGTTGAGGGGGAGCGCGGTGGCTCCGAGTGCGGCGGCGGCGCTGTGCACCGCTTCCGCGTTCGAGTCGGCGAGAACAACGCGGTTTCCGGTTTCGAGAAAGGCCTGGGCGATGCCCTGGCCGATTCCGCCTGCGCCGCCGGTGATGAGAATGGTGCGGGGTGTGGTCACGGTGACTCCAATGTCTGATGGTGAGATGCGCCTGGTGGTGAGAAGATCCTCACGGCTGATATTATACGAACGTAGAAAATAAAAGTCGATACTGCGGTTTGAGATCCACTCAAGCCGCGTCCCGTGCAAGGAGGCACCCGTGACACTCGCAGTAGAGGTTCCCGTTCGTCAGCTCGGGCCGGGAGGGCCCGTCGTTCCGGTTGTGGCTCTCGGGTCCTGGAATATCTGGGATCGAATGGAGTTCGAGGATCGCCTCGCGCTCATTCAACGCGCGGTTGATCTTGGTGCCGGGTTCTTTGACGTGGCCTACTACAACATGGGGCCGCACGCCGAGGCCTCGCGCACCGACCTGCTCTTTGGTGAAGCGATTCGCGAGATTGGCCTTGCCCGCGAGGCCTATCAGCTCTGCGGCAAGCTCTGGTTGTGGGAGTACCCGCAGACCGGTTTTGCCGAGCAGATGCGTGTTTCGCTGGACCGAATCGGAGCTGGCAGGGGAGGGCCGGAGTCGTTCGAAACCGTTGTGGTGGGCGATTTTGTGGGGGACGTCGACATCGCGCAGGTGGTGCGAGACGTGCAGGCGGAGATGGACGTCGGGAGTTTTACGAGCTGGGGCGTGAATAACTGGCCCGCTCAGGCCCTGCAGCTGGCGCTCGATACGGCTGAGAAGGAGTCGCTCACCCCGCCGAGTTTTGCGCAGCTGAAGTATGGCCTCGTGCGGCGGAGTATGGCGGAGGGTTCCTATTACGGCGAGTGGTTCGGCGATGGCACACTTGCGCTGCAGGCCTCTGATGCGTTCGAGGGGGAATTCTCGTTGGAAAGCTCCGCCCCGAACGAAAAATTGGTGCCGATGTCGGTGGGATTCGCGAGCGCATCGTTGCTGCGTATCCCCGGGTAAAGAGGATCGCCGATTCCCTCGGTGCGTCACCCGCGCAGCTCGGAATTGCGTTCTGTCTCGCCAATCCGGCAACCGCCAACGTGCTGTTTGGCGCGTCGAGCGTGCGGCAGCTCGAGGATAACCTCGGAGCAATAGCGCTGCTGGAGGCGGTTGGGGCGGAGCGACTTCGCGAGGTTACGGCCGAGCTCTGGTTAGACCGCGAGGTGCGCCCCGATGGAGTGTGGAACTCGTAGCGGTGTTATTCCGCGAGAAACTCGATTGCCGTCGAGCGAAACTCGGCGCTGTCGAGGGCCTCGCGGTGATCCCCGGGCACTCGGGTCACCGAGGCGCGGGGCAGCCCCGCGGCCAGGTCGTCAATGCCCTCCGTGAGTGCGTCGCTGCTGCCGGCTACGAAGAGGGTGGGGATCTGCGGGCCCCCGCGCTGCGGCGTGAAGGGCTCTGCGGCGAGCCCTTGAATGAGAAGTTCGAGTGATGCGGTGTCTTTCCCGGGGGTCGAGATGAGGTTGGCCATTATGCCGACGAGCGGGTTCTGGGGTGCGGTGCCGGTGAGTGCTCCCCGAAGTTCAGCCGGATCAATGGCTGAAAATGGCTCAATCGGACTCAGCCCACCCAGTGCGAGGCGACGCACGCGCGGAGTAGCCAGCGGGAGTTCCCAGGCCAGCCGCGCGCCGAGTGAATAGCCAATGACGTCAAACTCGGCTGTGCTGGACCCCGCGCCCTCGGATTCGGGTGAGATCGCGGCGTCGATTGTCTCGAGGATCGCGGAGACCGTGGCCGAGGTGGCTGCCTCGCTGGCGGAGGCTAGCGGGGGGTTGTTGCCGTGGGCGGGGAGGTCGATGGCGATGGCGGATCGGCCGGCCGCATTGAGTGACCTTGCCCAGCCTGTGGTGAGGTAATCCTCGCTCGCGCTCGATGCAAAACCGTGCAGCAGTATCACTGGCGGCCGATCCTGCTTGGCGGTGGGAAAGCGGCGGAAGCTGAGCGGCATGGTGGCCCTTTCTGCTGTGCGCTGGGGTGCGCAAAAGTGTTTTTATGTTCGGCGGAGAGCGATTAGCATGACTCTACTGCGCTGGACATTTATTGTCTACGGTTGTAGAGTTTCCCGCAAGTAGAGAAACCGGACATCGCTGTCCCGCATCTGCAGGGCGGCCCTACACCTCAAGGACACCCTCATGGCAGCTACCCCCGAACGTATCGTCGACATCGCAATTGGCTTCATGGGAGCCAAGCAGCTAGATGCTGCGGCTCGAATTGGCCTGTTTAAGGCTCTTGCCGACGGCCCCCAGACAGCAGCGCAGATCGCAAGCGCCACGCAGCGCGCTGAGCGCCAGGTCCGCACGCTCGCAGACGCCATGAACTCCTTCGGGTTGCTTGAGCGGGTGGACGGCAAGTACTCGCTAGCGGAAGATGCGGCGACCTATCTTGGCGGCGCGGGCGAGGTTGATCTCACGCCGTTCATCGGATTTCTCGGAGACATTAGCTTCAAGCAGTGGCTTGGCTACGACCACACCGTCGACACTGACAACGCTGGAGTGCTCGATCTCGACGAGGACGGGTGGGGCGACTTCATGAACGGCGTGATGACCTACAACGCCCTGCATGCCGAGCAGTTTGGCAGGGCTTTCGATTTTTCGGGTTACCGCAGCGCCCTCGACTTCGGCGGGTTGGCGGCCGGGTTCTCTCTGGCTGCAATGGCGCAAAACCCCGAGCTGCACACCCGCTTTGTGTATGCCGCCGACATGGCGGGATCAATTGCCGCTGACGCTGAGCAGGCGGGATTCGCGCACCGCACGACCATCGAGACGGCGGACACCGAAACCGCGGAACCCGGTGGTGAGCACGACCTCGTGCTGCTCACTCACGTGCTGCACCGTTTCGACGAGGTGCAGAACCGGCAGATCCTGCAGGCGGCCCGCGAGGCCGCAGCGCCGGGAGCTACGTTGATGCTGCTCGATTTTTTCCTCGACAACGACCCGGCTCAGCGTCGTATTGACGCGCTGCACGCGGGGGAGTACTTCAATATCGACGGGACCGTCGTGTACCCGGTCGATCAGGTTGAGGGGTGGCTCGAAGCGACAGGGTGGCAGGTGGAGCGCATGGTTGCACTGCCGGGAAGCCCACGTGTGCTTGTTGCCACCGCGGTCAGCGCGGGTTAGTCAACCCGCCGCAGCCGCGCGATAAAGTCGGTGACCTGGGCCTGGAGCAGGTCGGGGTTGAAAAGGCGAGGGCTGACGACGCGCATCACCGTGGCACCGATGTTCATCGTGATGATTTCGTTTGTCAGCTGCTCGTCGGGTGTCTTGGTGATGATGTCGCCGTCTTCGCGCCCCTCGCGCAGGTACTGCATCATTCCTTTTTTCCAGTCGATGAGGTGCTCGTCGTAGTCCTGATCGAGTTCGGTGCTGAACGCACAGCGTTCCCAGAACGAGATCAGCACCCGGGCCGCGATCGCATCCTCTTGGGCGATCGGGAGCGTGTATCGCACCGATCGCTCAAGCCCCTCGATGCCGCGCAGGCCCGCAACGTGAATCGCGTGCCGCTCATCGAGGCTCTTGAGAGACTTCTCGTAGGCGCCCCGAACGATGGCGTCTTTGCCCGGGAAGTAGTGTTTGAGTGCTCCATTAGCGAACCCCGCGCGAGAAGCAATTTCGCGCATTGTCGCGGCTTCGATTCCGCCTTCGACTATGAGCTTCCAGGTGACTTCGACAATATCGCGACGCCGCTGGTCGTGATCGATGATTTTTGGCACGGTCACATCCTTGGGAAAACGGTCCTTAATATCTGCAATTGTAGACGAAAAAACTAATAATTTTCGGATTCTTATTGCTTGTGTGCATATTGTTCACGGCAGTTAGGTGCAATAACTAACTGTTTAGTTCAAAAGCTCGTCTTGTTCCCGAGGGCTCTCTGCTTGGCTTACAGTGCACGCCCTGAAGCTGCGCTCGACCCTCGCGCGCGCGAGTGGAATTCTGGAAACAAGTGTGCGGCGATGGTGCCGCGCCCCGAAAGGAGATCTCGATGTCGGAGCAGTCTGAACAGGTGTCGGTGCCGAAGAGTGTCATCGTTGTTGGCGCAGGATCGGCCGGGGCCGTTGTCGCCCGCCGACTTGCTGACGCGGGTGTGAGCGTCACCGTGGTTGAAGCGGGTGGCGAGGACACGAATCCCGCGATCCACGACCCCGCTCGCATGCCCGAGCTGTGGCACAGCCCCGATGACTGGGACTACCGCACGGTTCCGCAGCCCGGCGCCAACGGCCACCGCATCCACCTGCCCCGCGGTCGAGTGCTCGGCGGATCCCACGCACTGAACGCCATGATCTGGGTGCGCTGCTCTCCCGTTGATTTTGACCACTGGGCCTCGCTCGGCAACGAAGGCTGGGCCTGGGAAGACGTGCTCCCCGTCTACAAGGCGATCGAGAACTTCCACGGCAACGGCGATCCCGCGCTGCGCGGCACCGACGGGCTGCTCGACGTGACGGACGAGTACGAGCTCACGCCGATCCAGCAGTCGATCATCGACGCCGGTGTGCAGGAGGGGCTGCCCCGCAACCCCGACTACAACGGTGCAACACTCGAGGGCATCTCGCAGCAGCAGATCACCGCGATCAATGGTCGGCGACTGAATACCTACATGGCGTATCTCAAGCCGGTGCGGGATCGCGTGACGGTTGAGACCGGGTGCTGGGTGCACGAGCTGATCTTCGCGGATCGCGCGGAGGGATCTGACGAGGCGCCCCGTGTGAGCGGCGTGCGCTTTGCCCAGAACGGCGAGACGCGTGAGCTGTTTGCCGACGAGGTGATTCTTGCAGCGGGTGCCCTCGACTCACCCCGTGTGCTGCTGCGCTCTGGCATCGGCCCGGCTGATGAGCTGAGCGAGATCGGGATCGAGTCCGTGGTTGACCTGCCGGGAGTGGGCAAGAACCTGCACGATCACTTCTTGGCCCCGGTTATCTTTGAGACGGAGAAGCCGGTTGGGGTGCCGCAGCCGTGGGTCTCGGTCACGCAGACCCACCATTTCTGGGAGAGCCGCGAGGGCCTCGACCGACCCGACACGCAGCCGATCCACTTTTCGGTGCCGATGTACGGCGAGTACCTTGAGCCGCGCTCGAGCGATGGCTTTTCGCTGCTCGGTGGTCTGGTCACCCCACAGGCCCGCGGTTCGCTCAAACTGTCGGGCCCGAACCCCGAGGACCCCACGCTCATCGACCTCAACGCACTCGGGCACGAGGACGACGTGGCCTCCCTCGTTGCCTCGGTCGAGCAGTGTCGGCGGATCGGTCGCCAGGAGGCGCTCGCAGGTGAGTGGGGTGCCAAAGAGGTCTACCCGGGCCCCGAAATTGGCGACGGGGAAGACCTCGTGAACTACGTGCGCGAAACCCTTGCGACCTACCACCACCAGGTTGGCACCTGCAAGATGGGCGTCGACGACCAGGCGGTCGTCTCACCGCGCCTCGCGGTGCACGGTGTTGATGGGCTGCGGGTCATTGATGCTTCGATCATGCCGCGCGTGACGACGGGCAACACCAACGCGCCCGCGATCCTGATCGGTGAGCTCGGCGCGAAGTTTGTGTTGGCGGGGGAGCGCTAGCGAGGTGTGGAAGTAGCAGTGCGCTAGCGCGGTGTGGAAGTAACAGTGCGCTAGCGGGACTCGGCAACGGGAGCCCGCAGACCAGCCAGCATCGCGTCGATGCTGGCCTGCAGGTTCTCGGTGGTGGCGGACTCGGGTACGAGAACCGCCATCATCTGCCAGCCCGCGTTTTGTGCGGCGACCTGATTGACCGCGGTTTCGATGTCGAGGTTGCCTGCGAGTTCGCCGTCCTCGTGTGCCTCGGTGAGAAACTGACGGATGAGTTCGCGACGCTGCACGATGTACTCGTGGTGCAGCTGCCACAGCTCGGCGTTTTGTGCGGCGCGATCCCAGAAGGAGAGCACCACGCGCGAGATCTCCGAGCCCATCTCCTCGAAGGGGAGCAGTTCGCGCGACATGAGGCCGAGGGCAGCGAGGCCGCGCGATCCGGCAGTGCGGGCGAGAATGCGGTCGTGGGCGCCGAGAAAAACGTGAAGGAAGGCTGCGGTTAAGAGGCTCTGTTTGTCGGGGAAGTAGCGGGCGATGGCGCCGTGGGCGTACCCAGCTTCGGCGGCGATTTCACGCATGGTGACACGATCGAAGCCGTCGCGAATGATGATGTTTGTGACGGCCTCGGTGATGTGCGCGCGACGCTCATCGTGGTCAACGATCTTCGGCATGCGTCTCCTAACTTCTTACTTGAGTGTAGGCATTTCGAGCGTGCGCTGAAGCTCATTTGGTTTTTCGTCACCAGTTGGTGATTAATCGTTATCTCTCCGTGATCTTTGCGGGCAGCGGAACGATTATTCTTTAGTCACCACTTGGTGATTAAACGAAGTGGTTGGGGATCCACGCCACCCCACCCCGACGAAGGAGTCGTTCATGCACAAACCCAAACGCCTTATCGCAGCGCTCGCGCTGATCCCCGCCGCGGCCCTCATGCTCTCCGCGTGCAGTTCGGGCGATACCGCCGCAGACACGAGTAAGTCTGCGTCAGGCAAAGAGCTCACCACCCTGAAGGTCGCAACGATCGGACTCACCTCCGACGGCAGCCTCATCACGGGCATCAAGCAGGGATTCTTCGAAGACGAGGGCCTCAAGATCGAGACCTCGATCGTTGCCAACCCCCCGGCCGGACTCGCGGCAGCGCAGAGTGGACAGGTCGACATCGCCTACTCGCCGAGCATTCCGCTGCTCAACGCACTCAGCCAGGGTGTGCCTCTCAAGGTTGTTGGTGCGGCTGACGGTTATGCTCCCGGTTCCGCTCAGGCAGCGAATCCCGCTGAACTGGACGACACCGGCCTGTTCGCGAGCGCCGCGAGCGGCATCACCGACGTCAAAGGGCTCGGGGGTAAAACGATCGCGATCCCCGCGCGCAAGGCTCAGCTTGAAGTTGTGATCGCGGACGAACTGGAGCGGGCCGGCATCGACCCGGCCACGGGTGTGAAGTGGGTCGTGCTCGATTTCACCTCGGCCGTGGCAGCGCTCAAGAGTGGCACAGTTGACGCGGCGGGCCTGGTGAACCCCTTCACCTCCGAGGCGGAAGACGCCGGCGCGGTGCAGCTCGCGGCGCCCTCGGTTGGCTTCTTTGAGGAGGGCGCAACGGGGCTGTGGGTCGCAGGCACCAGCACCATCGAGGCGAAACCCGACGCCATCGCCGCTTTCCAGCGGGCGATCGTGAAGTCGAACGAGTATGCCACGGCGCACGCCGACGAGGCGATCCAGGCGGGTCTCGACTACACCAAGTCGAAGCTGACCATCGACCAGGTCAAGCTGCCGGTGTGGCCGACAGAGGTTGTAATTGAAGACCTCAATCGTCCGAACGAAAAGATGGTGAAGCTCGGCTTCCTGGCAAAGCCCGTCGATCTCGACGGCGTCATTCTGAAGGACTAGCTCACAGCCATGCGAGAATCTCGACTGCTCCAGTACGGCATCGGCGCTCTCGGCGTCGTGGCGGCGATCTGCCTCTGGCAGTTCGCCGCCACGGTGGGCCCGCTGAGCGAGTCACCGCTGCCCTCTGCCACAGATGCCCTTGGTGCCCTCGCGAAGTTGCTTGCCACCCCCGCGATGTGGGCGGCAACGGGGGAGACCCTGTACATGGCACTGCTGGGACTCGTCATCGCGACGGTTGCCGGTGTGGCGTTGGGCATCGGGATCGGGGTCTCGCCGCTCGCCATGCACGCGACGCGGATCCCGCTCGAGTTCTTGAAGCCGATCCCGCCCATCGTTATTCTTCCCATCGTGGTGCTCGTACTTGGGCCAACCAGCGGCATGGGGGTGTTCCTCGTGTTTATGGGCTGCTTTGTGTCGATTGTGGTGCAGTCGTCGGCGGGCGTGTTCGACACGGATCCCGTCGCCACGGCAACCGCCCGCTCGTACGGGCTGAGCCGATCCGAAATTCTTGGCAGTGTAGTGCTGCCGAGCGCGCTGCCCTACATTGGCACGGCGGTGCGGGTGGCGGCCCCCACCGCGCTCATCGTGGCAGTGGTTGCCGGGTTGTTGGGTGGTGGCCCGGGGCTCGGTCAGAGCCTGCTGCTCGCGCAGATCACGGGTAACCAGGATCAACTCTTCGCGTACGTGCTGATCCTCGGCATTCTGGGGCTGATCGTGCAGGGCCTGAGCCAGTGGGGCGAGCGTCGCCTCTTGCACTGGCACCCCCAATATCGAAAGCAGGTTGTGTGATGTCGGTAACCTCAACCGTTCTTATTCGCACGCGTGAGGCGCGTCGCCAGCGGCGCAGTGGTCTGCCGCGGTGGCTGCTCATCGGGGCAGAGATACTAGTGCCGATCCTGCTGCTCGCTCTGTGGTGGATCGTTTCGGCCGGCTCGACGAACACATTCTTTCCGCCGCTGCAGGCGATCCTGAACCAGTTCGTCACGCTGCTCGGCACCCCCGCGTTCTGGGGAGATGTGGGATCCTCGGTTGGTAACCTGGCGCTCTCGTTTGCGCTCGCCTGCGTCATCGGGGTGCTGCTGGGCCTGTTGCTCGGCACTGTGCGCTGGCTGTCGTGGCTGCTCGAGCCGACGATCCATTTCTTTCGGGCCATCCCGCCCGTTGCGCTCGTGCCGATTTTTGTTGCGCTCATCGGATTCGGTAACGAGACGCGCATCCTCTCGATCACCCTGTCGGCGGTCTTTCCAGTGCTCATCTCGACCATCGACGGCATTCACGCCGTTGATCCCGATCGGCGCGCGGTGGGCAAGATTTACCGG
Organism: Leucobacter viscericola; assembly: GCF_011299575.1. Classification (NCBI taxonomy): domain Bacteria; kingdom Bacillati; phylum Actinomycetota; class Actinomycetes; order Micrococcales; family Microbacteriaceae; genus Leucobacter; species Leucobacter viscericola. The sequence continues at coordinate 1,002,151 of NZ_CP049863.1, read as the reverse complement.
CTCGGCTGGTGGGATCGCATCTTTTCGGTTGCACTGCCCGAGGCCAGCCCGCGCATCCTCTCGGGCATGCAGGTCAGCCTGATTACCGCGTTTGTTGTGATGGTGGCGAGCGAGATGCTCGGCTCGTCGGAGGGCCTTGGGGCTCGCACGTTGCTCGCACAGCAGTCATTCATGATCACAGACATGTGGGTGGGCATCTTGGTGCTCGGTGTGATCGGCTATGCCGCCACCGCACTGCTCTCACTCTTCCGGCGCCGCGTGCTGCGCTGGTACATCGCCATTCGACAGCAGGAGAAGAACCTATGAACGCATCCTCGTTCGCAGACGCCCCCGTGAGGTTGAGCGTCGCGGGGCTCGCAAAGACCTACGACACCAAAAAGGGGCCGGTTGAGGTCATCGCCGATCTCACCTTTGACGTGCGCACGGCGGAGATCGCCTGCATTGTGGGCCCCTCCGGCATCGGCAAAACGACGCTGCTGAAGTGTCTGACCGGACTGCAATCGATCACTTCAGGATCGGCCCGCATCGACGGCAAGCAGATCGACGGCCCGCCCGAAGAAATGGCGCTGGTGTTCCAGGAGTACACCCGCTCACTGATGCCCTGGCTGACCGTGGAGAAAAACGTGCGGCTGCCGCTGAAGCACCTGCGGCTGCCCGCGGCGGAACGCGAGGCGAGGATCACCGCGGCCCTCGAAGCGGTCGGACTCGCTGGGGCTGAAGCGAAGTACCCGTGGCAACTCTCCGGCGGCATGCAACAGCGTGTGGCGATCGCCCGCGCCATCGCGTATCGGCCGGAGGTGCTGATTATGGACGAGCCCTTCGCTTCGGTCGACGCGCAGACAAGGTTCGAGCTTGAGGATCTGTGCCTCAAAATTCGCGAAGAGTTCGGCATGACGATTGTCATCGTGACCCACGATATCGATGAGGCCGTCTACCTCTCGGATCGTGTTGTGGTGCTGGGGGAGCGGCCGGCTCGTGTCACCGAGATTATCGACATCGATTTTGGTGAACCGCGGGATCAGATTGTGACCCGCTCGCGGCCCGAGTTTGCCGAGCTACGCACCGCCGTGTTCGAGCTCATTCGGAAGGCGGGCTAGGTGGAAGCGCGGCGCGGCTACGAGTCGTTTGGGGGGCGCGCGGCCGAGTTTGTGTCGGAGTCGACACCCTGGTGGCCAGCTCGCGCGCAGGCCGCCCCGGGGGCTCCCAACGTCATCGTGATGCTGGTTGACGATCTCGGCTTCAGCGACCTGGGGCCGTTTGGCAGCGAGATTCCCACCCCAAACGTCGACCGTATTGCCGACGACGGCTGGGTGTTCACCAACTACCGAACGGCGCCCATGTGCTCGCCCGCGCGAGCGGCTCTGCTCACCGGGCTGAATCCGCACCGCGCGGGCTTCGGATACGTCGCCCACACGGATCCGGGTTACCCGGGATTCACGTGCGAGCTGCCCGCCGACGCCCCGACCCTCGCGGAGTCGCTGCGAGCGGGCGGCTACGCCACGTTTATGGTTGGCAAGTGGCACCTGACGCTTGAATCGCGACTGCACGACGCCGCGGATCGCTCGTCGTGGCCGCTGCAACGTGGCTTCGACCGCTACTTCGGCAGCATGGACGGCTTCACCTCGCTGCACCACCCGCACCGCCTCGTGCGAGACAACTCGGTGGTCGACGTGCAGGAGTTTGCCGAGGACTACTTTCTTACCGACCAGCTGGTCGAGGAGTCGCTCGGCATGATTGACGAGCTGCGGGTGAACGATACTCGCAAGCCGTTCTTTCTCTACTTCGCGCACACCTCGGTACACGGGCCGATTCAGGCGAAGCGTGTTGATATTGACAGGCACCGCGGACGCTACGAGGCCGGGTGGAATGCTCTGCGTGAGGCCCGCTTCGCACGGCAGCGCGAGCTTGGTATCGTGCCGCAGCATGCCTCCCTGCCGAGTGAGGCACTTTCAGACTGCGATCGGATCCCGGAGTGGGACAGCCTCGAGGCCGCAGAGCGGGAACTCTTCGCTCGGCACATGGAGGTCTACGCGGCCGCCGTCGATGAGGTCGATCAGAGCCTCGGTCGGCTCATGGCCCAGCTGGAGCAACTCGGTGAACTCGACAACACCATCATCGTGCTGACAAGCGACAACGGTGGTACCGCCGAGGGCGGGTCGAGCGGCACCCGCAGTTACTTTGCGCAGTTTGGTGTGAGCACCCACCTACCAAATGATTGGGTGCGAGACGTGCCGCGCGATCCCGAGCTCATTGGCGGTCCGCAGCTCTTCAGCCAGTACCCCGTTGGTTGGGCGCGCGTTTCGAACACACCCTTCCGCTCCTTCAAATCCTCGACCTACGAGGGCGGGGTCCACGCTCCGCTCATTGTGTCGTGGCCGTCTGCCCCGGCACGGGCGCGCGGGCTGCGCGATCAGTTTGTGTTTGTCTCAGACCTCGCACCGACCATTCTTGAGCTCGCCGGTGTTGCTCCGCTGACGCGGCGCGATGGAGTGCCCGCGCAGGATCCTGACGGACGCAGCGTGGTGGATGTCCTGGAGAACCCCTCGGCCGAGGGGCGCGAGACCCAGTACTTCGAGTGTGTGGGTCGCCGTGCGCTGGTCGACGGGGACTGGAAGGCTGTGTCTCCGGTGCCGCCAACCCGTGCCGAGGGCGGTGCTGGTGGCAGCTGGGAGCTCTACAACCTTGCGACCGACCCGACCGAGACGCAGGATCTCGCGGAGACCTACCCCGTGCGCACACTCGAGCTTGCCGAGAGATGGCGCGAGGAGGCCTGGCACAACGCGGTCTTTCCGCTGGATGATGACGGCTCGCTGCACACCACCCGCCCTGCGAGCGAGGCGGCGTTTGCGGAACCGGTGACGCTCGTGCCATTCCGACCGCCGCTTGAGCGCTTCCGTTCGGCGCAGCTGACCGTGCTGCGGTCGTTTCGGGTGGAGATTGATCTAACTGTGCGTGACGGCGGGGCGGGGGTGCTGCTTGCCCACGGCGATCAGGGCGGTGGGTATCTGCTCGCACTCGACGGCGGCAGCCTGCTGCTGAGCTACAACGCCTACGGTGACATGCACCGCGCTCGCGGTGCCGCGCTCGGATCAGGAGCGCACGAGATTACGCTGCGGGTCGACGAGCTCCCCGAGCTGCGATGGCGGCTCAGTCTTGAGGTCGATGGTGTGCCCGACGCGGTCATTGAGCGTGTGCCCATGCTGCTCGGCATGGCACCGTTTACCGGCATCAGCGTCGGCTACGACTACGGTGGTCCCGTCGACTGGGAGCTGCACCAGCGGCACCGCTCGTACCGGCTGACGGGTGCCGAGATCGAGCGGATCTGCGTGGTGCCGGGTGCGCGGTCGCGGCACGATACAACCGTGCTGCGCAGCATTGGCGAGGCTGTTGCGGAGATTGCGGACTAAGGACTGGGCTACTCGGGCGACTTTGCCTACCCGACAGGAAACGCCGTCGCGGGGTAGGTGATCACCGTCGCCCCACCGGTCGCGTAGTTCGCCACGTCGGCCTCGACGGCCCGGCCCTCGGGCGATGACATGGCCGCGCCCAGAGCGGCCCCGTCGGCAAAGCTGGCCTCGAACACTCCGAAGTAGGGGCCCTTGCCGGGCGGGGTGATCCCGAGCGAATAGCTGATGCTCTGCACACCCGGCAGTTTGGCGCACAGCGGTAGGTGTACCTCACGGTAGTAGGCCTCGAAGGCGGCGCGGTCGGTGGGCTCGGGGTAGAGCACGATGAGTTTGTGCATGTTGACTGCTCCTTTTGTGGCGGGGTGGGATCGCGGGGCTAGTCGCGCGAGAACACTCGGCGGCCCGCGAACCAGGTCTCGGTGACCGTCGTCTGCACGAGTTCAGTTTCGGGGTGCTCGAAAGGATCGCGATCCAGCAGCACGAAGTCAGCGGATTTGCCGACTTCAAGAGAGCCGGTCTCGTCGGCAAGCCCCATCGCCTCGGCGCCGTTGATGGTGAAGGCCGCGATGGCCTCGTCGAGTGTGATCGCCTGCTCAGGCCACAGGGTGCCGGGGTAGGCGCCGCTGGGATCCTCGCGGGTCACGAGGCCGTGGATGCCCTCCCACGCGTTAGGGGAAGGCGACACCGGCCAGTCGGAACCGCCGGCCACGACCGCTCCCGCTTCGATCAGCGCGCGGTTCGGCTGCATCTGGTCGGCGCGCTCGCGCGGCAGTACCTGGCGAATCGCCTCAACGATTGGGCCCGGCACCCAGATGAATGGCGAGATGTCGGCGGAGACCCCGAGCGGACCGAAGCGCGCGATGTCGTCGGGGTGCACAAACTGGCCGTGGGCCACCTGGTAGCGCGGTTCGGTGTAGCCCTCGTTTCGCAGCGTCTCGACGGCGTTGAGCACGGTGTGCACCGAGGCATCACCGGTGCAGTGCACCTTCGCGGATAGCCCGGCGTCCGCGACGCGGCGCAGCCAGTCGGTGAGTTCGGCCGGGTCGAGCAGCGTGTCACCGTGAAAGTGGGCGCCGTGCACGTCGTCGGACAGATACGGCTCGATGAACGCACCCGTGCGGGTTGGGGGCACCCCGTCGAGAAAGATCTTCACAAAGTCGGGGCGGTGGTGCTCGGTGCGAAAGCGCTCGCCGTCGAAGACGAGGTCGTCGCCGATGGCCTCAAACCCAAAGATCTCGTCGTTAATCAGCAGCGAACTGACCACCCAGGAGTTCATCTCGCCCGCCGCGTCGAGCGAGCGCAGCGCCTCAAGAATATGGGTGGAGACTCCGGCATCTTGAAACGCCGTGACCCCAAACGAATTGAGGATCTCGATGCCGCGCTGGGCGGATCGCCGCTCCTGCTCGGGGGTGAGCGCTCCGGCGGCCTGTTGCGCTTTCGCCACCGGCAGTCCCGCTGCTTCGAGCAGCACACCCGTCGCGTGGCCGTTTTCGTCAAGTACAACCCCGTGTTGCCCGGCCTCGACACCCGCGATTTCCATGGCGCGCGAGTTGACCCAGCGGTTGTGGTGCGAATCGTCGGAGAGCATGACCGGGCGGCCGCCAGCTGCTTCATCGAGTTGCTTGAGCGCTTCAACTGAGTTGATCTCGCCGATGCGATCGCTCGCCCACGGACCTCCCACAACCCAGGCGTCTGCTGGCAGAGACGCCGCGTGATCCTGAACCGCACTGAGAATGCCGTCGAGGTACGCACCAGCTGGCACATGCAGTTCGTACAGCTCCTCCTTGCCCGCGAGAAAGTGGTGGTTGTGCACGTCGATGAGGCCGGGCATGAGGAAGGCGCCGTTGAGATCGCGGATCTCGGTGTTGGCGCCAGCGAGCCCGGCGACCTCGGTGGCACTGCCGACGGCGGTTAGGCGACCATCTTTGAGCGCGATTGCCTCCGCCCAGGGCTGCGTCGCGTCGGCGGTGTAGACGCGGGCGTTGGTAAAGATGAGGTCTGCTGGGGTCTGGGTCATCGTTGACTCCGTTCAAAATGGGAAGTTGTCTGCGGAACGGTTGATCCTCAGTATTCCAGGGGCCTCAGCCCGGGTGTTGTGTGTGGGTGCTGCGCGCTTGATGCTCCGCGTTGATTCTGGGCGAAAGACGCTTCGCCGTGAGCGCTCGGCTGCTCGCCGTTGCGGTGGGATCGCGCGAAGATGAGGGGACGGGGCCTTACCGGCCGCGTATCCACAAAACCAAAGAGCAAGGATGCACATGGGTACTCAGAACAGCGACGTTCAGGGGCGAGTCGTGGTGATTACCGGTGGGGGAACCGGTATTGGAGCCGCAGTAGCAGAGCGCTACGCGAGCGAAGGGGCAACGGTTGTGGTGGTGGGCCGCAGACGTGAGCCGCTGGAAGAAGTCGCATCGCGGATCGGGGCAACCGCTGTTGTTGCGGACGCCTCGAACGGCGAGTCCGCGCGTGCCGCGGTGGCCGAAATCGTTGAGCGCTTCGGCACGATTGACGTGCTGGTCGCGAACGCGGGTGGCCACGGGTTTGCGGCCGTCGGCGACACGAGCGACGACGACTGGGATGCCGCTATCAAGGTGAACCTGTCGACGGCGTTTGTGATGGCGCGCGAGTCGTTACCTGCTCTGTTGAGCGACGCCGACGGGGGAGTCGGCGGGGGCGAGATCGTGATCGTGTCATCGCTCGCTGGTCTCTTTGCTGGGCCATCCGTGGCCGGGTACACCGTCGGCAAACACGCGCTGATCGGTCTGACCCGCTCGCTGGCGCGCGACTACGGTCGGCACGGAGTGCGGGTGAACGCCGTCTGCCCCGGCTGGGTGCGCACACCGATGGCCGATGCCGAGATGGACGAGTTTGCGAGCCACGCACCCGAGATTGCGGATCGGGCAGCCGGGTACGCCGCCGTGACCCGTGACGTGCCGCTGGGGCGTCCAGGTGAGCCAGCCGAGATCGCCTCGATCGTGCGGTTTCTTGGATCTCCGCAGTCGTCCTACATGAACGGCTCCGTGCTTGTCGCCGACGGCGGAGCGCACATCGTTGACCTGCCGACCGTGGCGTTTGAACACGCGGGCATGTAGTTTCCCCTCTTTCCCCCCACCTACTTGACGACGAAGTTAAGGAACTCCCAATGGAATTTCACCACCACGGATACGTCACGACGGATCCCCGTATCGAACCCGCCGCCGGTGTCGGCCTGAATCGCCCCCTCGACCTGCCGGATCAGGTCGACGTGTTGATTGTTGGATCCGGCCCGGCCGGCATCATGACCGCCGCGCAGCTCGCGCAGTTTCCGGGCGTGACGACGCGCATCATCGAGCGGAGGGCCAGCCGCCTTGAGATTGGCCAGGCCGACGGCATTCAGGCCCGCAGCGTCGAGACGTTTCAGGCGTTTGGCTTTGCCCAGCAGTTGATTCAAGAGGCCTACCAGCTCACTGACACTGAGTTCTGGACGCCCGATCCTGATCGCCCCGAAAACATCGTGCGAAGCTCCACGACACCCGACACGCTTGTGGGGATCAGCGAGTTTCCGCAGTTGATCGTGAACCAGACCCGCGTCGCCGACTACCTCGCGGAGTTCGCCGAGCGCTCGCCCGCGCGCGGCAAGGTCGACTACGGGTATGAGTTCGTCGACCTGCACGTTGAGGAATCGGGGGAGTATCCCGTTGTTGTGGAGCTGCGCCGGTCTGATGACTCCGGCTTGGGTGCTGTGCGCACGATCCGCGCCAAGACGGTTGTGGGCGCCGATGGCGCGCGTAGCCGTGTGCGGGCCTCGATCGGCGGGCACCTCGAGGGGGATCAGGCCTTTCACGCCTGGGGAGTGATGGATGCTCTGGTCGACACGAATTTTCCTGACATTCGCCGCAAGAGTGTGATTCAGTCGGAGGACGGCGGCAACATCTTGCTGATCCCGCGCGAGGGTAACCACCTGGTGCGCATGTACGTGGATCTCGGCGAGGTCGATCCTGATGATGGCGGCAGTGTGCGGGAGACCACGATCGAAGAGGTTATTGCGCACGCAGCCTCGATTCTGCACCCGTATAGCCTCGATGTGCGACACGTCTCGTGGAACAGCGTGTACGAGGTCGCGCACCGCCTCACTGACCGGTTCGACGACGCTGAGTCGCACCCCGGTGGGCGTCGTAGTCCGCGGGTGTTTTTGGCGGGGGATGCCTGCCACACCCATAGCGCGAAGGCCGGGCAGGGCATGAATGTGTCGCTGCAGGACGGCTGGAACCTGGCCTGGAAGCTGGGGTACGTGCTGTCGGGGCGTAGCGACTGGAAGCTGCTCGAGACGTATTCCGATGAGCGCCAGGTGATTGCGAAGAACTTGATCGATTTTGACAAGGAATGGTCGACCCTCATGGCGAAGCGGCCCGAGGAGTTCGATTCACCCTCGCAGCTTGAGGACTTCTATATTGCGACGGCGGAGTTTCCCGCCGGATTTATGACGCAGTATCAGCCTTCGATTCTGACCTCATCTTTTGCGCAGCAGGCGCTCGCCGCCGGGTTTCCGCTGGGCAAGCGCTTCAAGTCGGACGAGGTGATGCGGGTGAGTGATGCCGTGCCGATGCAGCTGGGGCACCAGCACCGGGCTGACGGACGCTATCGTGTGTAAGCGTTTGCGGATCCTTCCGGGGATCAGCTTGAGGCCTGGGCCTCGTGGATGCTGTCTGATCCGGAGTCGCCGCTGCAGTTGTTCACGCCTAATGATGTCGACGATGATGCATTGTTCGACGTGAAGGTTGTGTACCAGCAGGGGTACCGTGACGTTGATCTACTTTCCGTACCGCCACTGTTTTTCCCTCGGCGCGGGCCGTACCGCATGAAGAGCTACGAGAAGGTCTTCGCGGCGATCCCGGGCAACGACGTCTTCGATGAACGTGAGGTGAGTCGCTCGGGAGCTGTTGTGGTCGTGCGGCCGGATCACTACGTTGCGAGCATCTTGCCGCTGACGGCCAGGGTCGAGCTGAGCGAGCACTTCCGCGGGGTGCTGCGGGTGCGGGGGTAGGGCCCCGGCCCGGCCCCGCCCGGCCCGGCCCGGCCCGGCCCCGCCGACCCGGGCCCGCTCCCGCCCGCTCCCGCCCGGGCCGGCCGACCCGGCCCCGGCCCCAGCCCTAATCGAGTGTTGCCAAATGGCTAGTTGAACTCCATTCAACCCACCATTTGGCAACACTGTTTTGGTGCGGTGTGCAGTTTTGGGGTCATGTCGGATCCGAAACCCGTGAATGTCAGTGGTCCCTGGGATGCTTGAGGCATGTCCAGCAAAACGAGTCAGGCTATGGGATCGGCGAGGTCTGCGCGACGTGTATTCGACGCGCAGAGTCCCTACGTTCTTGCGCTTGGTGTGCTGATGAGCCGTCTCGAAACGACCGAACAAAAGTTGCGTGTGCTCGAGGCGGAGCGGGCCGTGATCCTCTCCGAGGCGTATCAACTTGCCGTTGCCGAGGGGGACGGCTTGGGAACGGATACGCCCTCCGGCAAGAACGGCGAACTCGCCTACCGCGCGGTGCGGGCGGAGGTCGCCACGGTGCTTGGTGTTGGAGAGCGAGCGGTGGACCGGCAGCTGAGCCAGGCCGAACTTTTGCACCGTGCGTACCCGATGGTGAGTCAGACGCTAGCGGACGCTCACATTTCTTACCGTCACGCCGAGGTGATTCTCGACGCCGGAAACGTGATCGGGTCGGGCGACGATGCCAGCACTGTTGCTCGGCGCATCGGCTACGAACAAGCGGTTCTTCTTTCGCCGTAGAAGAGACTCCCTCCAGGCTGAAGCCGATCGCGCGCAGGCTAGCTGAGCAATTCACTGAGGTGTCGCTTGACGAGCGGCACGCTGAGGCGCGCAAACGGCGTCGCGTGAGCTTGTGTCCACAAGACGACGGGATGGCTGACCTCATCGCGCACCTTCCGGCGTCCGAGGCGTATGCGATTTACGATCGGCTCACGCGCATGAGTCGCACGCTTGAAGGCCCGGGCGCATCGCCAGAAACGCAGGTTGAGGCAAAGTTTGAGGCGAAGCCGGCCCAGCGGTCGCGGGATGAAGTTCGGGCTGACATTCTGACAGACCTTATTCTTAGGGGGATTCCGAGCGAGGAGTTCGCGGCAGCCGCGGACGTGCGGGCTCAGGTGCAACTTGTGGTGCATGAGTCCGTGCTCAGAGACGAGCTGTCGCCGAGTCACGGAGGCTTTCCACCGGCGCTTGACGGTTATGGTCCCATCGACACCGATTCGGCACGGTGGCTGCTTGGCGCGGCGGATTTCTGGGATGTTGTGACTGTGCGGCAGGGAACTGCGCAACAGGAAACTGCCCAGCAGGGCACCGCGCGGCAAGACGCCACCGAGATCTTGTCCGTGGACCGCTACCGCCCTTCCGGGCAGATGCGAAGGCTCCTTCGGGTTCGGGATCAGCGCTGCCGATTCCCTGGTTGCCAGGTGCCAGCATCCCGGTGCGACATCGATCACACCATTGACGCCGCGCTCGGTGGCCCAACCGCAACCGATAATCTCGCACACCTGTGCCGCGGTCATCACATTCTCAAACACAACTCGGGGTGGCAGGTCACCCAGCGAAAAGAGGGGGAGCTGACCTGGATATCACCGACGGGGCGAGTGCGAATGAGTTCGCCTCCGAGCCGCGTCATGTTTGCAGCAGCCGTTCCGGCTATTGACGAACCCTTCTGAGAACTAAGCCAAAACTATCCAAACCGAATCTAGCCAAGCCAAGCCAAGCCAAGCAATAACCCTGACCTAAGGAGCCACCCATGCAACCCCGCACCATCGCCCTGTACGTAACCGAGACCATGGCGGACTGGGAGTACGCCTACCTCACCACACAAATCGCGCAGGCTGAGGCAGCCAAACCCGGGCGCTTCAACCTCATGCTTGTCGGTGACGGACTCGACGAGGTGAGGTCGCTCGGCGGGCTGCCCGTGCGACCAACGGCGGACCTCGCCGAGCTCCTGAAGCTTGTTGCACACACCGATGGCGACGATGGTGTGGACAACACCGCAGACCACCCCCTCGCCGCCCTGGTCATTCCCGGAGGCAACCACTACGACGCAAGCCACGACCGCCTACTCGAAACGGTGTCGCAGCTCGTGGACCGTTCGGTTCCTGTAGCCGCAATCTGCGGGGCAACGTTCCTGATGGCGCGGGGAGGATTCCTTGACGACCGAAAGCACACCTCGAACGCATCGGTCTACCTCGACATGTCGGATTATGCGGGCGGCGACAACTACGTCGCGGCCCCCGTGGTCACCGATCGGGGCATCACAACCGCAAGTGGCATCCATCCGGTTGCGTTCACCGCCGAGGTGATGCGCCTCGTAGAGCTCTACCCCGATAACATCATCAACGCGTGGGAGCAACTCAATCTCACGGGAGAAGAACCCTACTTCTACGAGCTGATGGAGGCCACCGGCGCCTGGCAGAACGCCTAAGAAGTGGGCTGGTAAATGGCATGCCGCCAGCCCAGCTACCCTCCCAGATATGCCTGCCGAAGCAGCTCAGCGTCGTCCTCGAGTGCCTTGGCCGGACCCTGCGGGTGACTCACGTGACCGCTCGACACGACCATCGCCTCGTCGGCGATGCCGAGTGCGAGGTGCGTGAACTGCTCGACCAACAGAACGCCCACGCCAGACGAAGCGATGCTCTGAATCACGGGCAAGATACGCATAAACACCACAGGAGCGAGCCCCAGTGACATCTCGTCGATCAACAGAAAGCGCGGCTTTGACGCGAACGCTCGCGCGAGCACCACCATCTGCTGTTCACCACCCGAGAGCAGGACCGCCTGCGCGTCGATCCGCTTCTCTAACTCGGGGAACGACGCGAGCACCTCCTGCAAAACCGCATCCGTGCGTGCGGTCAGCATGATGTTCTCGCGCACGGTGAGCGACGGGAAGATGGCGCGGCCCTGCTCAATGTGGGCAATGCCCGCGCGGGATCGCTGCACGCGACTCCACTTCGAGATCGACTCACCGTCGAGCAGAATGTCGCCGGCAGAGTTCGGGATCACACGCGACACCGACTCCAGCAAGCTCGTTTTGCCGGCGCCGTTTGGCCCGACGAGTGCGAGAATCTTGCCCTCCTCGAGCGACAGGCTCACGTCTGAAATGACGGGTCCTGCCCCGCGGCTCACACTCACACCTGAAAGCTGCAGTCCACTCATGAGCTCATCTCCGCGTCTCCCATGTAGGCCGCGATCACGGCCGGGTTTTCGAGTACTTCCTGCTGCGGCCCCTGCGCGAGCACCCTGCCAAAGTCGAGCACGGTGATCTCGGTGCACACCGTGCGCACGAGATCGAGGTCGTGCTCGATGATGACGATCGCGGTGTCAAAGCGCGACGGGATCCGCGAGAGCCGCTGCCCGAACAGCAGGTGCTCCTCGTGCGACAGTCCGGCGGCGGGCTCGTCGAGGATCAGCACCTTGGGTCCGGCCAAGACGGCGGCCGCGACTTCAATGAGCCGGCGGGTGCCGACATCAACGTTGCTGAGTCGCTCTTCAGGAGAGGGGCAACCCAAAAACGTGAGCGCATCGCTCAGTTCGTCGTAGTCAATGCGGGTGCGCGTTACGAAGTGCACGTACGACTCGACGGTGAGCTGCGGCGGCACACGATCCTGCTGGAACGTGCGGCGCAGCCCGTGGCGAGCCCGCGCGGCGGGGTTCATATGGGTGATGTCCTCACCCTCAAGTAGTACCTTGCCGGTGTGCTGCGGTAGAAAACCGCTGACCGCGTCGACGAAGGTGGACTTGCCCGCACCGTTTGGTCCGATCAGGCCCATGATGGATCGTGGGCGCACCCGCAGCGAAACGTCATCGAGGGCCTTGAGAGCGCCAAACTGTACGCCAAGACTGGCCACCTCAAGCACCGGCGGTGCATCGGCGGGAACCGGCTCGGCTGCCTCTGGCACGGCAAACACATCGAGCACACTCGTGCCAACGTCACCGGCGATGAGCGCCGACTCGGCTTCCTTGCGCTTCTTGGTGCGCGCACGGAAGATACCGCGAATGCCCTCGCCGAGGTTTGAGCCACTGGTGAGTGCCTGGATCCCGAGCAACCCGAACACCACAAAACCCCAGTCCTGCGGCACACCCCACTTCTTGAGAAGCTCGGGAACGAGTACCCAGAGGATGCCACCAAAGATGGCCATGTCGATCAGGTAGGCCCCGCTCATCACCGCGAGGATGTAGAGCGCAAGTGACTGAATAGGGGAGAAGCTCGAGGCAAAGGGTAGCTGCACCTGACCCGCGAGCAGGCCGCCCGAAACACCGCCCAGCGCTGCGCTGACGGCAAACGCCGAGAGCTTCGCCATGCTGACGCTCTGCCCGACCGCTGCGGTGCCGCGCTCGGAGAACGCCACGGCCTTCCAGCTGCTGCCAATACGGCTGCGCTGCAGCCACGACACCACGAGGGCGCAGATCACCAACACGATGATGGCAAAGAAGAAGTACTCGCGGTCGCTCGAGAAAAGTGCGGGGCGTTCGACGGCCACACCGTCGACCGACCCCGGGAACTGGACCTGCACAAGCATCACATCAAACGCGGCCGCGAAGCCGAGCGTCACAACGGCGAGGTTCACTCCTCGTAGGCGCAGGGCTGGCAGTCCGATCAGGATCCCAGCGAGCCCTCCTGCGATCCCGCCCGCGAGTAGCCAGACGGCGAAGCCACCGGGCACTTCGTTGTAGCTCATCCACGAGACGACCCACGCGCCAATGGCTGCGAAGGTCAACTGCGAGAGCGCGATGATCCCGGCGGATCCCGTCACAACTCCGAGACCGAGAACCGCGATGATCGCGGTGATCGCGCTGATGCCGAGGAAGACGTAGTAGCCGGAGAGCCCGACGCTGAGCGCCCAACCGATGCCGAGCCCAACAACCGCGATGATGATGGGGAGCGTCGCGCGAAGACGACGATTAGCGAGCAGCATCCCACACCTCCTTACGCTGCGACCACAGCAGCAAGATGACAATGAAGAAGAACGGGATGAAGTTGCGGATGAACGAAACATCGGGAATCTGGGCGACGATGCCCGTGATCATGCCGAGCGCGAGACCGCCGACCACAGCCAGATCGAGTCGTTTGAAGCCACCGAGCAGTGCGGCTGCCGAGGCTGGAATGATGAGCATCGACAGGCTGATCGCGTCGTTCGACTGCGATGGTGCGATGACCATGATGGTGATCGCAGAAATCGCGCCGGTGACGGCCCACACCCCGATCGAGAGGGGCTTTGCCGCGATGCCGATCAGCTCGGCGGTTGTGGGGCGCTCTGAGAGTGCGCGCAGTTTGGTGCCGATGGTGGTGCGGCGCAGTAGCAGTGAACAGGCAACGGCCACGAGGATCGCAAGAACCACCATCACAACGGTGACCCAGCTCACCACAACACCAGCAACCTTAAACGCCGGGCCCGAGAGCACCGGAGCAAACGGCTGCGGTTTGTTGCCGAAGATAATGAACGACAGCGAGATCAGTAGCAGCAGCGGTGCAACCGTCATCGCGGAACGCAGCGTGACCGTCGCCTCCGCGAGCCAGGTGGCTGCGATCCAGCCGATAATGCCGCTGAGCAGCGCGCCGACCAGCACACCAATAATGGTGGCGAGCCAGGTTGGCAGCCCGAGCTCACTCGCGAACCAGACGGCGGAAAACGCGGCGAACATGCCGGTTGCGGCCTGCGCGAAGTTGACGACGCGCACGAGCCGAGACATCAGCGTGAGCGTGACAGCGAGAACCGCGTAGAGTCCGCCTGCCGCGAGCCCGGCAAGAGCGCCCTGCAGAAGCGCGCCGCCGCTCACAGCAGTGCCTCACTGCATGAGCGAGAGTGATGAGGTGAAAGCATGGTGGTCCTTGGTCGAGCTGCCGAATGATGTCGTTGGCGGGCACAGCCGCCGAGTAGTGAAACGGAGTGTGGAAGAAGCGGGTCGAAACCCAGAACTACTGAGATCTCGACCCGCCTCGCCCACGAGCGCTTACTTTGAGGGAACCATCAGCCAGTCTTCGGCTGACTTCTTCCAGGCGTTTGTGCCCGACTTCAGCACAACGGGCCACGCACCGGGCTCGAAGTCTTGAGCCGCGACCTTCGAGAACTGGTAGGGGCTCGCGACCATGTCGTTATCGATCGGGGCCATGTCGTCCAGCGCCTTGGCAACGGACTCGCGAGTGATGTCACCCTTCATGCCTTCAACCACCTTCAAGAAGTTAGTTGCCGCGAGGTAACCACCCTGGCTGAAGGAGGTCAGCGGAATCTTGTTCTCCTCCATCAACGACTTCCAGTCGGCGTTGATTTCGCTCTCCTCAGTGAAGGGGTAGAACTCGGCGGGAATGTGCGCGCCGGCGCCGGTCCAATCGAGTGCCTTCGCGAAGTTATCGCTGTAGACGCTTGTCAGGAAGAGGAAGGTGACGTCGTCCCAGCCCTGCGCCTGTGCCGCTTTGACCTGGCCGATGGCGTCGGGCTCGATCGCGTTGACCGCGATAGCCTTGCAGCCCGCTTCCTTCGCCTTCACGATGTACGGCGTGTAATCGGAGCCGCCGTAGGGAACCGTGTCATCAACGAGCAGCGGCTTCTTGCCGGTGATCTTGGTCCAGCGATCAACGCCTGCCATGTAGGCGGGCTTCGTTGATCCTGCAATCTCCAGCATCACGCAGATGTTGTCGAGTTTCAGGTTCTCCGAGCCGTTCAGCAGCGTGAGCGTCATGTCGTTGAATGGGCCGATGTTAACCGGGGCGATATTGGGCGAGTCAAAGCAGCCGGTGTCAACGCCGATGCCGGGAATCGAGTAGACACCCTCCTGCTTGTAGTAATCCTTGTTGATCTCGCACTCGATGAGTGAGGCGCCACCGACAAGCGCAACAACCTCGTCGCTGCCAACGAGCTCGCGCGCGGCGGCGGTTGCCGATGCCGGGTCACCCTTGTCATCGACGGTGTTGTACTCGATCTTGTGACCGTTTACGCCGCCCTTGGCGTTCACGCGGTCAAACACGGCCTTCGCCGCGGCTGATGCCTCGGGGAATGTTGCCGCGCCGCTCAGTGTGTTCACGGAGCCGATCTTGATGGGGCTGCCCTCGCCGCCACCACCGTCGTCTCCACCGGCACAGCCGGTGAGTGCAAGAGCCGCGACCGCGGCCATCGCGGCGAAGCTAACAATTCGTTTTTTCATGGTGTTGCCTCTCAGATGATTCAGCGGTGAATCGTGTTGGTTTGTTGGGGTCTTGAAAAAGCTAGACCGGCTGCACGTCGGGATAGTCGACTGATCCGATGGGGTAGATGTGTCCACCGGCGCGCGAGTGCTCGGCCTGGCCGTCGCCGTTGATCCCGAGGAAGATGCCCGTGGTCATGAGCTGGTAGCCGAGGTCGTGCAACCACACACTCGCGACGGCGATGCGGAACTCGCGGAAGCAGAACAGGTAGAGACCGTCTGCAAATTTCCACACGGTCGACATATCCATGTCGCCGTGCCCGCGCTGCACACCCTGCACGCACTGCCAGGCGTAGCGCTCGCTCGAAATGTAGACGTGCTCGTAGAGGTGGTGCGGGCTGTAGCGGTACAGATTCCGCTTGCCGATCAGGTCGCGGGAGGGGCCGGGTACCTCGCCGGTGGCCTCACCGCGGTCGGTCACACCCGACCAGAAAGTCTGGCCGACCTGGGGCTCACCCTCAACCGCCACCTCAGCAATCTCCGAGCGTGAAACGAGTGCACGGTGTGTTGATTCCGAGTACACAATTGTGATGGCCTCGCGCTCGCGCGACTCGATCGGCAGGTTGATGAACACAACGTCGCCGCGAACGCGCACGGCGTCGTAGGGGTCGCTGAGCTCACCATTGGTAGAAATGCTGCCGCGTGCGCTCCAGCGAACGGTTTCGGCGTCGAAGGCCAGATCGATCCAGGTGTCATCATCGAGCGTGAGTGCGAGTGTTGATCCGGCAAGATCCACGTTGGGAAGGCGGAACGTGTCGATGCCAGCAGCGAACTCGTCGTAGCTGCGCCACTCGTTGGGGTCGGCCGCCACAGTGTCAGCTGCGATGGAATCAGCAGTGGGGGTGTCAATGTTCAGGGTCGTCATTGGCCCAGATCCTCTCGGAGTTTGAAGGGATGACACCCGAACTCCGAAGATTCTTGCGTGGCAAGCACCGGTGCTTGAGCGTCACTCCTCACTGTAAGGAGTTGTGCGCCCGAGTGGAGTGCTCAGTTCCGTCTGAGACAAGGGTCGTGCCCTACTCGTCAATCAGTGTTACGGAAGGGTCACTTATGCGCGTCGAATCTCGCTGGGGGAGACGCCGTAGGCCGACTTGAACACACGACTAAAGTGCGCCGCGTCGGTGAAGCCCCAGCGGGCAGCGATCGAAGAAATCGCGCGGTCCGCGAGAACCGGATCCAGCAGGTCCGTGCGACAACGGTCGAGTCGTCGCTCGCGAATCCAGGTTGAGACGGTGGTGTCTGCCTGGCGGAAGAGCGCGTGCAGGTGCCGCGTCGAGATGTAGTGCGCAGCGGCGATGCTGCCCGGCGACAGGGTTGGTGACGAGAGGTTCTGGTCAACGTAGGAGTAGATCTTCTGCAGCAGCACCTGGTGAGGATCACGCTGCACGGGGTCGGCATCGAGAATGCTCGACAGCATGGTGCCCAACAAGTCAAGGCTGGTGTGCGCGAGTTTCGTGCGCACGCGGGTGTCGAGCGCCGTGAGCTGCGCGGGAAACTGCGACAAAAACGCGGTCAGGATCGGCGCCAGCCCGCTGTGCTGCTGCCCGAGTGACACGGCGGTGAGCTGTTCCGTGAACGGGATCGGCAGCTCCAGCCGATCCTTCGGGAACATCATGATGAGGTTGCGGAACTCCTCACCGAACAGGAGCGAGTAGGGGCGCGAGGTGTCGTAGATCGAGAGATCTCCCGGCCGCATGATGAGTTCTTTGCCGTCTTGAACAAGAATGCTGCTGCCCGACAGCAGCAGACTCACCTTGTAGTAGCCGCTGCCCCCGCTCGCGATCGTCTCGGGGGTACGCTCAACGAGGTGCGGGCGTGCCACAACTTCAGTGAAGACCACACTGTCGGCGTCTGCGGACGACATGCGGGCCGCAAACGGCTCCGGCCGTTCGGTGCTAATACGAAGCGGCACAAAGGATGCGGAGACCTGGCTGCGAAACGCGGCGAGGCTGTCGGCCTGCGCAGGGGGAGATGCCAGGCGTGAAAGGTTCTGGAACTGTGCTGATTGCATGCATATCACCTCGAATTGTGATCCCTCACCGCTTCAATGCGGAGATGGCCAAGAATTGTGCTCGAAAATAAGCCCACACCTTTGCCGAGAGACTACACCTAAACTTCTGAGAGTGCGTTGTCAAGCGCTTCGAGTAGCACGGGAAGCTCCTGCGGGCCGAAGGCGAGTGGGGGCCGTACTTTGAGTACACTCTCGTCGCGCCCAATCCGAGAAATGAGCACCTTCCGCTGCTTCATCGCCTCAACGACCTGCTTGGCGAGCTGGGGAGCGGGCTTGCCATCGATCGCAAAATCAAGGCCAAGAAACAGCCCGGAGCCCTTCGCCGTGCGCACGAAGTCATGACGATCCGCGAACTCCCGGAACGACACCAGTGCGCGCTCGCCCAGAGTGGCGGCCCGCTGCATGAGCTGTTCTTCCTCCATCTCGAGCAGCACTGCTTCGCCGACCGCGGCCGAGACCGGGTTGCCAGCAAAGGTGTTGAAAAACTCGTTGTGCGAACCGAACTCGTCGAGCATGGCCTCGCTGGTGACGACCGCTGACATGGGATGGCCATTGCCCATCGGTTTGCCCATCGTCACGAGATCCGGGACCATCCCGGCGTAGTCGTGCCCCCACATGTGGGTACCCGTGCGGCCAAACCCGCTCTGCACCTCGTCGGCGATCACAAGACCGCCTGCGGCGCGAACCCGCGCGACGATCGCCGCGACCAGGCCCTCGGGCAACCGCGGCATGCCCTCCGTCGAGAACAGCGGGTCGAAGAGGCACGCCGAGACACCAAAACCGGCTTCCTGTAGCGACTCGATTGCGGCGTCGAGCTGGGCGAGGGTGTCGGCGAGTACCTCCGCCTCGGGGCGCTCGTCGCGGTCGAGGTCCGGGATCCTGAGCGTGCGCACGTGGGCTCCGAGCGGTTCGCGGGTTTTGAGCCCGGTAGTCATCTCTGCGAGCGAGATGGTGGTGCCGTGGTAGCTGTAGTCGGAGACGATCAGACCGGTCGCGCCGGTGTGCTGCCTGGCGATCCGGAGCGCAAGCTCGTTGGCTTCGGATCCCGAGTTGCCGTAGAACACCCGGTCAAGACCGTGGCCAAACGTGCTGAGGAGCCGCTCGGAGTAGTCGACGACGCGCTCGTTGAGATAGCGCGTGTTGATGTTGAGGGTCGCCGCCTGCTCGCACAGGGCGCGAACAACCCGCTCGTTGCTGTGGCCCACGTGAGGCACGTTGTTGTAGCCGTCGAGGTAACGGTCACCGTTGGCCTCGGTGATCCACACCCCCTTAGCCGACACCATCTGCAGCGGTTCGTTGTAGAAGAGCGGGGAGTACGGGCCGATTGTGGTGTTGCGACGGGCGATCAGTTCGGCGTTGGAGGTCATGTGTGATCCTTCGGGCTAAGCGTTCCGGGTGAGCTCGCGGGCGAGGCGGACGGTGTGGGGGAGGACGTCAGAGGCAAGCCATTCCGCGGTGGGCTCGCCGCGGCGATCCGAGGCCCAGCCAAGGTAGGTGAGGCTGCGGGCGAGCAGGATCGCCGGGAAGACCTCGTGGTCGGCCGGGTCGAGGGGGCGGATCGCCTCGTAGCCCGCAAAGAGGGCCTCGCGATACCTCTCGTAACTGGGGTGCGGCACAAAAAAGTGCAGCGCCGTGGCGAGGTCGAAGAGGTGCCAGCCCGCCGCGAAATCATCGAAGTCGATGAGCACGAGGCCGTTTGCGGTGCGCAGCACGTTCTCGGGGGTGAGGTCTGAGTGGATCGGCCCGAAGCGGTTCGCCGGGGTGCCGTAGGCGCCGAGCGCCTCGCGAACCCGGGCGATGCCGGCTTGAACGGCCCGGCGATCCTCCCCGGCGAGTTCTGGCAGTTGCAGCGGGTCGCCCCAGGCCGGCGCAACGCCCACGAGGCCGTCGAGATCCCAGTCGTCGCGCGGCACGGCCATTTGGTAGCCCGAGCGCTCGGTGGCGTTGTGCACCTCGGCGACGAGCCGACCGAGCGCTACGAAGTCGGCGGGGTCAATGGTGGCGGTCCCATCGACGGCAGTGCGCTCGTCACCGAAATTGCCCTGGTTGGTGATCAGCAATTGCAGGTCGACCTGGTGCACTCCGGCCGGGTGGTTGTGCCCGACAGTGCAGAACCCGCGGCCATCGGGTGCTTCGAAGAACCGGGGCACCGCAACGCCCTCGCCGTGCAGCGCACGCACAAAATCGAGTTCGCAGCCGAGCTCGGCGTCTGAGTGGTACCCCTGGCGGTGTACGCGCAGCACGTACTGGGTGCCGCCATCGCTGAGTGAAAAGACGAAGTTCTCGCGGTTCTTGAGGAGTTCGAGCGGGGTGTCTGCGGCGATACCGTACGTGGTGAGTGCCTCTCGGGCGAGCTCTTCTGCGGCTGCGAGATCTACGTTGACCATGCCGTTCCTTTCGGTCGATCTTCATACGGTAACACGCATCGAGGGCAAAACCTATACTCAAAGTATAGAAAATGAACTTGCAGTGTAGCTTTCGTGTCGATGCCCGTACACTGAGTTCATGACCACCGCCACCGAACGCGCTGAGCCCCTCAGCCTGCGTGATCGCAGACGGCAGCGCACCCAAACCGAGCTGGTCGACGCGGTGCTCGTAGCGATTCGTGATGTTGGGCTTACCGACACCACCATCGAGCGAGTTTCTGCCGTCTCCGGTATCTCCCGCGGCACCATCTACGCGCACTTTCCCGGCGGCAGGGACGAACTGCTGCGGGCCGCCTACGCGCGTCTCGGCAGTGAACTCGCGGAGCGTACTCGTGCCGAGGTGTCAGCCGCGGAGGGGTGGGAAGCGCGGCTTGCCGCTCACGCGCGCGAGATGTTTCAGCTGGCCGCTGATCCGAATATCGGTCACTTCTACAACGTGTCGGGCCCAACGTTGATCGTGTCGGGAGCCGAGCGCGGCATTGGCTCGGGCGCGAGCGCAGCCATGATTCGAGAGACCCTGGTTGAGGCGCAGCGCAGTGGGCTAGTGGACCCGGCGATCGACGCGGCTGCGGTCGCGCTCCTTTTAGTGGGTGCGCTGCGCGAAGCCGCAATGGGAGTGTCGGCGGGCCAGCAAGACCCTCACCAGGCACACGCCGCCTTCGGAATCCTGCTGCGAGGCCTGGCTGCCTGATCCGTCACCGCGGGCTTCGCGGTACGCTGGGGCCATGGAGACTGAAGAGCTGTTTGCAGGCGTCGTCTCGGTGATCGAAATTATCGGGGTCGTCGTTGTGATCGTCGGGTTCGGGATCGCGGCCGTGCTTGCTGTGCGCGCGCTGAGTCGTGGGAAGGGTGGCCATGCGGCCTACCAAACTCTCCGCACGTCAATCGGTGGCTCGATCCTGCTCGGCCTTGAAATCTTTGTCGCGGCCGACATCATCCACACGCTCTCCGCCCCGAGCCTCGAAGTCGCGGCAGTGCTGGGTCTCATCGTGATCATCCGAACGATTCTGAGCATGTCAATCCAGATTGAGATTGACGGGGTGCTGCCGTGGCGCCGCGCGCTCCTCACGAGTGGCGGCCAGGTGCTCGCGGGCGCCATCGCCGATGACGCCCGCGCGGCGAAATAGCCGGTTACTCGGTTTCTGATTCAGTCTCAGCGTCAGGGCCCGAGACCTCAACGCCGTTGACGCGCTGAATCTCGCGCTGGTACTCGGCTACGACGCTGCGCGAGATGCGGCAGTCGAGCAGGATCGTGCCGCTCGATCCTGAGCCCACCCACTCTTCGAGCGCATCGAGATCCGCAAGCGAACGCACCGCGACGCCGCGAGCGCCGAGCGCTGAGGCCATGCCAGCAAAGTCGACGTCGGGGATCAGCATGGGGGCTTCGTCGAGCCCCATCGCGCCGTAGAGGTGCACCTCGGCCCCGTAGGCGCCGTCGTTCCAGACGACAATCACGCAGCTGGGGGCCGTGCGGATTGCGGTCTCGAGATCTGCGAGTGCCATGAGACCACCGCCGTCGCCCGTGCTCAGTACGACGGTCGTGCCTGCCGCCGCGGCAGCCACACCCGCGATCGTCGGGAACCCGAGACCGATCGTCTGGTAGGCCGTGCCAACCATAATCATGCGCTCGGGGGAGGCAACCGGCCAGTACATGTTTGCCCAGCCGATGAAGTGTCCGCCATCGGTCGTCACGTGGCGATCCGCAGGCAAAAGCTCGCCGATGCGGGTGGCGACACTGCGCGGATCGAGACGGCCGTCAGCGCAGAGGCCGTCCGGGTGCTGCTCGAGTCCGTTGCTGCGTGTGCGCAGGGCGCCTCCGGGTTCCAGGCCGGCTACGCGCTCGCGCCAGCCGCTGGACGCCACGTCTGATTCGGTGAGCGGGTCGAGTAGCGACCCCAGCAGCTCCTTCGCGTCACCCTGCAGCAAGATGTGGGTGATCGGAGTTTTTGATTTCGGTGGGTTCACCTGGTCGTCGTCGATGCGAATGACGGTCGTTCCCGGCCCAAACAGGTCGCCGAAGCGCATGGTGAACTGGTTGAGGCTGGCACCGACAACAACCACAACGTCAGCCTCTGTGATCACTGCCATTGCTCGGTCCTGACCAAAACCGCCGGTGATCCCCAGATCGTACTGCTCGGCAGAGAAGATGCCGCGCGCGAGGGCTGTCGTGGCGGTGACTGCGCCGAGGGTGTCTGCGAGTTCATTCAACTCAGCGGACGCACCGGAAATGTGGGCACCGCGACCCGCGAGGATCAGCGGGCGCTCGGCCTCCTTGAGCGCAGTGATCGCGGATTTCAGTTGGTGGCCCGCCACACCAGACGGGCGTGGGGTGCGAGGAGTCGCTGTGGCAGCAGGTGCTACCGGGTTCGGAATATCTGCAACCGAGGCGCTGAGCGCCGCCATGGTGGCCGGGTCGTTGAGGTCGATCCCACCCTGTGTGCTGGCATCGCCAGATCCCGCCGTGCTGATCGCACCCGTTGTAACGACGGGGGTCACGACCTCGGCGGAAACGAGGTCGTAGGGGATGCCGAGCACCACCGGGCGACGCCTGCGCAGCGCGTACGACACGGCACGATCCACCGTGCGATCGATGTTGGTCACAGAGAGCATGTGGGTGCGCACCCCGATGGCCGCGGCGAGCAGCTCTTGGTCGACGTCCCAGGGGCGCGGGCCGTCGCTGGGTGCCTCACCGACCACCACCAGCATGGGGGTGCGGGCCTGTGCGGCCTCGGCGAGGGCGGTCAGCGTGTTGGTGAATCCGGCGCCGTAGGTGGTTGTCGCAATGGCGAGCTGGCCCGAAACGCGAGTGAAGGCGTCTGCCGCGGCAACCGTGCCAGCTTCGTGGCGCACGGCCGTATATGAGACGCCGGCTTCTGCGAGGTGCTCGATGAGGTGGGCGTTGCCGTTGCCCATGAGGCCGAAGCTGCGCTTCGTGTGTCGGGCGAGCGCTTGTGCGAGTGCAAACGTGAGGGTTGAAGGCGTAGACATCACAGGTCCTTTGTGAATCAAAGTGGTCGGGATCCGTGTATGTCTCGCTGGGCATCACCACCCAAGCAGCATCGCCCCTTTTTCGAGCGCCTTTGCCGGCCAGATCGGGCGCGAACCGACCGTGCTGGACGATTCCATCTTACGGGTTTCGGGCCGCGAAGGTGGCCGCTTTAGCGGTAGTTCTGCGCGATCCGCTCGGCAGCGTTTTTGAGGCGGGCGACAACCTCGTCGAGTGGGTCGGGCAGGTTGAAGTGCACGATCGCGATTGCCGCGGGTGGCTCACCCTGAATGCGGATCGGAACCGCCACGCTGCTGACGCCATTCACAACCTCGTGGCGGCTCACGGCGTAACCCTGCTGCTTCGCATCGAGTACGGCCTCGCCAAATTCGGGGCTGCCGAGCAGGGTTTCACGCTCGGCGGCGCTGAGCGAAGACTCGATGGCTCGTCCGGGAGCGCCGCGGTCGACCGTGTGGCTGACTCCGGGATCGCGCGCAATTGTCGCCTCGACGTTGGTCGGCTCGACGGTCATGAGGGTGACAACCTCGTTGGCATCGAGCACGGTGAGGAAAGCTGTCATGCCGACCGCATACGCGAGTTCGGTGACGGCGGGCATTGCGGCGGTGTGTAGTGCGGGGGCGACGCCGCGGGCGAGCGCCGTGATCTTGGGGCCGAGGCGGATGAGGCCAGCGCTATCGCGAAGAACGAAGCGGTGCTGTTCGAGGGTGCGCAGGATCCTGTAGGCGTTTGAACGATGCACTCCGAGTCGTTCTGCGAACACGCTGATTGAGATGGGGGATTCCGCATCGGCAAGCAGTTCCAGCGCCTGGAGTCCGCGGGAAAGCGTCTGGGAGCCGGCGGTGGCTTGTCCCTCAGCGCGAGATTCGGTCATGAGACTATTCTTCCCGATACCAGGAGCAGAATGGGTGTTGTGAGATCGCGCGCCGCCGTTTATGCTGAGTGTGCGATATTCAGACTTGCTGTTCAAATAATGAACATCCCCGCGTGAAGGAGTAACAATGCAGTTCCACCACCACGGTTATGTGTCGACCGATCCCCGAATTGAGCCCGCTGCGGGTGTGGGGCTTGATCGGCCGAGTGATCTGCCCTCGGAAATCGACGTGCTCATCGTCGGATCGGGCCCGGCGGGCATTGTGGCGGCGGCGCAGCTTGCCCAGTTTCCGAACATCGTAACGCGCGTTGTTGAGCGCCGCGACGGTCGCCTGGTGCTGGGCCAGGCCGACGGCATCCAGGCGCGCAGTGTGGAGACCTTTCAGGCCTTTGGTTTTGCTGAAGAGATCATCAAAGAGGCGTACCAGATTACGGAGACCTCCTTCTGGAGCCCCGATCCTGCCCGCCCCGAGAACATCGTGCGCAGCTCGGTGACCCCCGATGATCCGGCCGGGATCAGCGAGTTCCCTCACCTCATCGTGAACCAGGCTCGTGTGATCGACTACTTCGCTCAGTACGCGCGGTACTCGCCCGCGCGCGGTGAGGTCGACTACGGCTACGAGTTTGTTGGTCTCAACGTGACGGGTGAGGGGGAGTACCCCGTTGAGGTGACCCTGCGTAAGGTCTCCGGTTACAGCGGCGCTGGCATCAACACCGAGCGCGCCGCGGGAAGCGACGACGCTGAAGAAATCACCGTGCGGGCGAAGTACGTGATCGGCGCTGATGGCGCGCGCTCGGCCGTGCGCCACTCGATCGGGGGCGCGCTCGAGGGCGACCAGTCCTTCCACGCGTGGGGTGTCATGGATGTGCTCTCCGTGACCGACTTCCCCGATATTCGCAAGAAGTGCATCATCCACTCCGAGGCGGGCAGCATCCTGCACATCCCGCGCGAGGGTAACCACCTCTGCCGCATCTACGTTGACCTCGGTGAGGTTGACGAAAATGACGGTGGCAAGGTGCGCGAGACCTCGCTCGAAGAGGTTATTCAGCAAGCGAACGCGATCCTGCACCCCTACACGATCGACGTGCGCAACGTGCCCTGGCACAGTGTCTACGAGGTGGCTCACCGCGTGACCAACCGCTTCGATGACGCGGCAACCTCGCCCGACGGCAAGCCGCGCGTCTTCCTGATGGGCGACGCCTGCCACACGCACAGCGCGAAAGCCGGTCAGGGCATGAACGTGTCTATGCAGGACGGCTGGAACCTCGGCTGGAAGCTCGGCTATGTGTTGGAGGGGCGCAGCCCGGAGTCGCTGCTGCAGACCTACTCTGACGAGCGTCGCGTGACCGCCCAGAACCTCATCGATTTTGACCGCGAGTGGTCAGGTCTCATGGCGCGCAAGCCCGAGGAGTTTGACTCGCCCAAGCAGCTGGAGGAGTTCTACGTGCAGACGGCGGAGTTCCCCGCCGGGTTTATGACCGAGTACACCGAGTCGATGCTGACGCGCCCCGGTGCGCACCAGGAGCTCGCCGCGGGCTTCCCGATTGGCAAGCGCTTCAAATCGGTGAATACAACCCGCGTGGCCGACGCCGTTGACGTGCACCTGGGCCACCACCATCGTGCTGACGGTCGCTACCGCGTCTATGCCTTTGCAGATGCGAGTGGTGTCGCACTCGACCAGTGGGCCGAATGGATGCTCGGCTCGAAGGACTCGCCACTGCAGCGCTTCACGCCGCTCGGTGCAGACGTTGACTCGGTCTTTGACGTGAAGGCCGTCTACCAGCAGGATCACCACTCCGTTGATATCTCGAGGGTCTCGAAGGTGTTCCTGCCGCTGTCGGGCCCGTTCCAGCTTGTTGACTACGAAAAGATCTACGCGGCGAAGGCTGACGACGACATCTTCGAGCAGCGCGGCGTGAGCCGCGACGGTGTCGTTGTGGTGGTTCGTCCCGACCACTACGTCGCGGGCATCTTCCCGCTGTCGGCGACGCAGGAGCTGTCGGACTTTTTTGCTCAGGTGTTCCTGGAGCGCTAGAGCCTGCCCGCCCCAGGGCCCACCCCACTGCACCCGGCACCGTCGAGAAGCTATCGATTCGTCGAGAAGCCATGAAAACTGATGGCCACTCGACGAATTGATGGCCAGTCGGGGGCATCAGCTGTCACGAACAGTAGTGCTTTGGTTACGCAAAAGGCTGAGGCCCGAGATCCACACGGATCCCGGGCCTCAGCCTTATGCGGTTAGTGCTTAGCCAGCGAAGCGGAAGAGCTTCTTGTTGGCGAACTCAAGCATGCCAACCTTGCCAAGCTCGCGGCCGTAGCCCGACTTTTTGACGCCACCGAAGGGCACGTCAGCACCCTCGAGGCCTGCGCCGCCGATGAAGACCATGCCCACGTCGAGCTGGTTGCCGACCTGCTCGGCGCGCTCCAGGTCGTCGCAGATCACAACGGATCCGAGACCGTAAGGCGAGGAGTTCGCGAGCTCAATAGCCTCGGCATCACTCGATACCTTGTAGAGCTGCGCAACGGGGCCGAAGAGCTCCTGGCTGTAGACGTCCATTGCCGGGGTGATGTTCGTGATCACCGAGGGGGTGTAGAGGTTGCCCTCGGGGGTGTTGTTGCCCACGAGAACCTCGGCACCCTGGTCGAGCGCACCCTGCACCTGACCCGCGAGGGTCTTGGTTGCAGCGTCCGACGACATCGGACCGAAGTCGCCATCCGCGTATGACTGGCCTGCGATTGCAGCGGTGAACTTCTTCGAGAACTCGTCGAAGTACTTGTCCATGACAACGATGCGCTTGGAACCGTTGCAGGCCTGGCCCGTGTTCTCCATGCGGCCGCCAACGGCGTGCTCAACGGCGTGGTCGATGTCGTTCGTGTCGAGCACGAGGAAGACGTCGGATCCACCCAGCTCAAGCACGCACTTCTTGAGTGCGCGGCCGGCCTTCTCTGCGACGATTGCGCCAGCGCGCTCGGATCCGGTGAGCGAGATGCCCTGGATGCGGTCGTCAGCGATGATGTCGGAGATCTGATCGTGCGTTGCAAACACGTTGACGTAGGCGCCCTTCGGGAAGCCTGCGTCAAGGAACAGCTTCTCGAGAGCGAGAGCCGACTCAGGGCACTGTGCGGCGTGCTTCAGCACGACGGTGTTGCCCAAGATCAGGTTCGGAACCGCGAAGCGAGCGACCTGGTAGTAGGGGTAGTTCCAAGGCATGATGCCGAGGATCACGCCGGTGCCCTGGAAGCGGAAGAAGCTCTTCAGCCCGTCTTCCACCTCAAGCTGCTCGTCAGCAAGCCACTTCTCAGCGTTCTTCGCGAAGGCTGCGGTGATCGCACCAGAGAACTCGGCCTCGCCGATCGACTGATCGAGGGGCTTGCCCATCTCGCGGTTGATGATCGCACCGAGCTCATCTTTACGCTCATCGAAGAGCTCCGCTGCGCGCTGCGCGAGCGCTGCACGCTGTGCAACGGTCGTGGTGCGCGACCACTCTTTGTAGGTCTTCTGAGCCGAGGCTAGTGCGTCCTCGATCTCTGCCGCTGTGGCATCGGGGTACTCGGCTACGGTCTCACCCGTGGCCGGGTTAATAACGGCAAACGTGCCCATAAATGACTCACTCCTTAGTGACTTCGTCTGGTGGTGGGTACAGCAAGTCTCCCACACCTCGGATCACAGCACTAGCGTCTGGATCGCGTGTATTTCTGGAGGGGAGCAGTCCATATCAGCCGTCAAGCGACGGCGATTCTGCGAAATCCGTTGCAATCCTCGCCATCGCGCGGATCGGTGAGCCGTCGACCCCCGCAAGTCGCAGTGGGGCGAGGATCACCTCCACCTTTGCTGGGAGTTCGGTGAGTCGGGTGAGGTT
The DNA here is from genome assembly GCF_011299575.1 of Leucobacter viscericola. Classification (NCBI taxonomy): domain Bacteria; kingdom Bacillati; phylum Actinomycetota; class Actinomycetes; order Micrococcales; family Microbacteriaceae; genus Leucobacter; species Leucobacter viscericola. The sequence goes on along the minus strand of NZ_CP049863.1, from coordinate 974,367 downwards.
CTCCACGATCACACCGTCGCGTCCAAGCCACAGCTCGTGAACCGGCAGTGTTGCGCTGTCAGGATCGCTGCTCGAGTCGGGGCTGAGTGCATCGATCCCGAGCACCCTGCCGCCACGTTCCCACAGCTCTGCCGCGAGCTCGAGCGAGAGGAACGGGTGCATCACGGCCTGGTCGTCGGCGAAGTGGCGATCCCAGCCGGTTGCGATGCAAACGATGGCTGGCACGCGCTCTGGGAGTTCTTCAGTAAGGTCCGCGGCCGTGATGCGGTGGCTCGAGCCGACGCGCGCCCGCAGAATGAGGGCCTCTCCCTGTAGGAGCTCGAGCGGAATGCTGTCTACCGTTCGTCCGCCCTCGATGGAGTGTGACGGTGCGTCGAGGTGCGTGCCTGAGTGGGAGCCCAGCACGAGATGTGCCACCGCGACGGTGTCTTCGGCAACGCTCAGCGCTGGGGTGATGCTGACTTCGGGGTCGCCCGGGTAAACGGGCATGCCTGTTGTGATGGGGTGGCTGAGATCGATGATGCGCATGGGGTTACATATTCTCCGTTGTTGGGGTGGTGTGTTCTGCGGGAGGGATTGCTGTCGGCTGAGCCTCACCGCGACGCGTCTTGGCCCGCCGCCGCGATCGCACGATCGCAATGACAATCAGCGCGATGATACCGCCGAGCACAAGCCAGGGGAGCAAGATCCCAAGCACAACCAGTGCCCCCGCACCAGCTGCACCGAGCGACGCAATGCCCGCGAGCAGCCCGTCCCAGAAGTTTGAGGGGCCACCCGGAATCACACTGTCTGTTGTGAGAGATACCCAGATGGTTGCCTCGTCTACCTGGTCCTCAAGCGCCTTCAGCTGGGCTTTCAGCCCGTCCAATTCTTGCTGCCGCTGCGAGAGTGCCGTCTCGGCCTCGATCAGTTCTCCCGTCGTGGCTGCGCCCGACATGAGCTCTTTGAGGCGCGTCACCGAGTCTTCGAGCGCGGCCACGCGGGCCTTGAGATCAACGTGCTGGGCAGTGACATCGGTTGCGCTGCGATTCTGCGAGGTTACGTTGCCGACCTCGGCGAGTGCATCAAACGCCTCATCGACCTTCGCGGAGGGGACGCGCAGGCTCAGCGAGGCTGAGGCAGGGTCGCTGCCGGAGGCCTTGGATATTGTTTGAGACTCTACGTAGCCGCCAAGTTTCTCGGCGACCGCGGTCACCCTGTCTGCGGACTTCGTGGGGTCTGCCACCACAATCGTGAGATCACCGTTCTGAATGACCGACTGACCTGCCTCTGGGGCAGAGTCGGTCATCTTCTGCGACGCGTCTAACGGTGCACCCGATTCCGCCGTGGATTCCGATGCTGGCCTGCCGCCACCAGTATCGCCAATCGAACTCGGGTTCGCGGCGCACGCAGAAAGCGGCGCTATAAGCAAGGCAGCAGCGACGAGCGCGAGGAGGGAGCCGTGTCGTTTCATGGCCTTATTGTATTTGGGGCCACTGACACTGACGCTAAACGTCCTGCAATCGTTAGGGGAGCGGAATTGAGAGTGTTCCAGTCTCGGGCAGCGGCTCGATGTGACCGTCTTTGAGATCCGGAACCCAACGCATCGTGCAGGCGGCAACGATCACACAGATCACCAGAAGCCCGGCAGAAACGAGGATCGCGCCGTGCGCGCCTGCGGCGTCAATGGCGATACCCGCGAACGCGGAGCCGACGGCCACTCCCACGAGCTGACCGGTGCCGATCCAGCCGAACGCCTCAGCGGTCTCTGAGAACTTCACCGTCGAACTGACCATGCTTGAGACCGCGGCGAACGCGGGTGCCGTGCCGATCCCGCCCAAAAATAGAACCGCGCCGAGCCACCAGATGTTCAAGCTGACGAGGCACAGGGCCGTACCGATCAGCACGATCGTGATCCTGAGGAGGAGCGACCAGGGGCGCAGTGGACGGTGACCGATGAGCAAACCACCCACGAGGGAGCCGCCTGCAAACAGGGCGAGCACGATCCCGGACTCGATGCTGCCGTGCCCAGCACCGTCACCCGCTGGCGTAAAGGCAGAGACGATTCCGGCCTCAATCGCCGCGAACGAGGCGACGAAGAAGAACCCGATGGTCGTGGAAATGATGACGGTTGGGCGCCGCAAGATCGCGCCGAGGCCGCGCCGCGAACGGGGGATCTTCACCGTTCCAACCGACGGACTCAGGATGAACCAGGCGCCACCAAGCAGCATGAACGCCGCAGCAACACACAGACCAACCAGGGTGCCAAACTGCGAAGAAACGAGCACGGCAACGACCGGGCCAACGACCCAGATGAGTTCCTGCGCGGCGGCATCGAGTGAGAAAAGAGCGGTGAGCTGATTGCCCGGTACTAGCTTCGGGTACAGCGTGCGCACGGCGGGGGTGACGGGCGGTGTCGTGAGGCCAACGAGGAAGGCCAGTCCAGCAACGATCACCAAGGGGAGATGTACCACCGCAATGGCGACAAGCAGGCCTGAGCACAGGATCGCGGTGAGCGTCAGTACTGGGCGCATGCCCCAGCGGCCCATGAGCCTGCTGGCAACCGGACCCGAGATTGCCTGGCCCGCACTCTGCGTTGCGAGCACGATGCCGGCAGAGGTGTAGTCGCCGTAAGCGAGCTGGACGTGCAGAAGCAGAATGATCGAGAGCATCCCGAAGGGGAAGCGGGCGGTGAGCTGCGAGGCAAGAACGCGAAAGACTCCTGGATTTCGCCCCAGCTCACGATAAATGCCCATCAGACGAGTATATGGGCGCGGCGGGGGTGAAAGACAGCGTTGGCAGACGCTAGGAGCTTTTGTGTTGCATGGTTGGAATGATCGACTTAGGTGGGGCTTGCACTGGACCAACCCCGCACGTGGCATTGTCTAAGTCCAAAGCGCCGATTTTGGAGGAAGTTTTACCTGCAACATTGCCTTGTTCAAGTTTCTCTTTAGCGCTCCAACGGGCTCTCGTATTGTTATTTCGAATACCGGTAGCTCTTTCGGCGTTGCGCTTTTGGGGCAATGTGACTTGCGGAGCGTGTTTGCTGCTACCGGCCTCTGAGGTGAGGCTGCACCGAGCTGAATCCAAAGTCGTAGTCGACCCAAGCTCTTAATGAGCCGGTTACCAAGGTGAGAAGTGGCGTATCGCGAGACATTGCTTCCACGAAACCGGCAGCTACCAGGTTCGGGATGTCCCCTTCCCCTTCGTTTAAGCCCCTATTGAGCTCGGAGATGATTTGATGAACATCCTCTTCGTGCTCGATCGCGTTCGCCTCAGCCCAACGGGCGACATTCGCCAAGAATATGTAAGAAAGTATTTCCCCAAACTCATCCTCCAGATGTTCCTGCATCAGAGGGCCAAGGGCAGGTACTGCGTTAACCAGGGCAACGCAGAAATCTTTGTTCTCTGGTGGAGGCAAATAGTCATCACTTTTCATTCTGTCCCTCCTCGGCCAACTTTACCCAAAGCTTTACCTCTGCCTCGTCGGTTGACAGCACTGCGAACGGCATCGATGAACGGGATCACTGCCGTTTGATCCGTGTCGAAACTAAGCTGTGCTTGATCTGCCCATGGGCCTCCCACTTGAACTGTCACCTTGAAATGGCCGAGTTGGTCGATCGTCTCCAACAAGATTCTGCCGTCACCATTGACATCCAGAAGTTCAGCCTTTTTGTTGGCATGCCAGGCATCCTGAAAGGCTGAAAGTCCTGCCGGAGAAATTTGGAACGGGCCGCTCGCTTGAACGGTTGCAGAAGCAACATCGATTCTGAAGCAAAGGTCCCCTGTATACGGATCGGGAGCTTTCTGCTGAAGCAAGAGTTGCTTAGAGTTGTCGTTGGTTTCCAGCTTTATCGCGCTCGGTGCATCATGGCTGGTCTTTGAACTTGAAGTCATCGACTGCTCCCGTCTCTTTGTTCCTCTGATAGGCAAATTGCTTTACTCGATGATTCGTTCAATACGGGGTGTGGTCTGGAAGTAGTTCGGGTGCGCCTTCCAGAATGCTGAGGCTTCCTCTTCTGATGAAAAATCATCTAGATGAAGGCGCCCTGGAGTGAATTTCCAGTGCGACCATTCCGGATCAATCCGACCATCCCAGTATGCGCGCGGCTCGATATAGTCATACCTCGGATTGTGGCCAGGAAACAATGGTTCGGGATCACGGCCTGGCCAACGCCAGACAACATCTATCGGACACGTCGTGATGAACCAGAGCGGGTTGCCGTCATAGAGGATTTCTTCGTCGCTGTCCGGCATAGCGTCGCGCAGTACTCGTATCTGCTCAGCAATCCTGCCGTTCAGAAATGGCTCACCTTCCTCCCATTGCCACGCAAATCGGAGGTAGCCCTTCTCAAGAAAAACCGTAAGGAGGTCCAAAAATGCTTCCCGGCGCTCTTCAAAGGTGACGGGCGGATTGATAAGTGGCGGCTCTATTCCAGATGTATCACCGTTAAATCTGAACCAGATGCCATAAAGATCGCCGTCGTCTTCTCCTTCGTGTAACCAGAGCAACTGCTCGGCGGTAAAACGTGTCATTTGCTACCCCATCCAAGTTTCAGCTCAAGTCTCCCGTTCGCCCAGCCTTTGTCTTTCCACCCCGTCTTATCTTTATCCATAATCTCAAGTGTCAGACCTGCGTCAGTATCGTTGCGGTCGGCGCTCTTTGATTTCTCGCACACATTGATGATATTGGCCACTGCTCGGGAGCAGTGAAGACGGTCGACTTTCACTGCCTACAAGTCTGATAGGTCAGCCATTGGTCGCTTCATGAGGAGTTACCCTTGCCTTTGCCGGCAGAGGATGGGTCCATTTTGGGTGGCGACTTGACTATGTCTATGACTGTGTTGCCGATACTGTTCCCCGAGAACAAAGTTATTAGTTGGTTAACCCAAAATCGAGATTGTGCCACTTTCGTAACTCGCCAGTAAGCAGCGGAACCAACGGCGTATCAATCAAGATAGATTCCCCGAAACCGACCCGAATGAGGTTGGGAACATCACCTTGACCATGAAGGTAACCATCATTAAGTATGGAGAGGATTTGGAGAACAGTATCTTCGTGCTCGACAGCGTTCGCTTCCGCCCACCGAGCCACATCTGACAGGAAAATGTAAGGAAGTGCTTCGTCGATAGGGTCGTTCATGTGTTCCTCCCAAAGCGGGGTTAAATCATGAACGCTGTCAGCCAGGGCTGCAGAAAAATCGTTGTCTTCCGGGGTTGTAGGTGAGAAGTTATTTTCCATTTAGTTCACCCCGATCTCCTTCAATACTCGCTGAACTTTTGCTCATGCGAATACGGGTGAGCGATCAGGGAACATACTTAGAAATACGCTGTGGAGATTGTGTACAACGTTCAAATGTTGACACTACTGACCCCGAAGCAGCGGTTGCACTTTGCTTATCCCAAAAATAAAGTCGACCCAACCCTTCAGGGAGCCATTTATTAGAGGGTAGATAGGGGTGGGTTGAGGCAGAGACTCGACGAAACCCACCACGACTAGGTTCGGAACATCTCCGTCTCCTTTATCAATGCCGTTGTTGAGTGCGTCAACAAGTCCCGTAACGATTGCTGGGTTAGCGGCTGCATTTGCTTCGGCCCATCTGGCAACGTCGGACATGAATACGTAGGATTCAATTTTTCCGAATTCGTCTTCCAGATGCTTTCTCATCAGTGAGGCGAGGGCAGGAACCTCCTCAACCAAGGCAACGCAAAAATCATTATCTTCTGGAATCGCAAAATGGTCATCGTCCTCTGGCGAATGCACGTTCAACCTCCTTCAGTTCCTGTTGCGCAGTTTATGGGCAAAGTGGGTAGCGAAATGTGTTTGCCGCTATTGGCCTCTGAGCTGGGGTTGTACCGAACTGAATCCAAAGTCGTAGTCGACCCAAGCTTTTAAGGAACCGGTTACCAAAGCGAGAAATGGTGTATCGCGAGACATTGCTTCCACGAAACCAGCCGCTATGAGGTTGGGGACGTCCCCTTCACCTTCATCTAGGCCCTCGTTAAGCACCGAGATCATTCGGTGGACATCCTCTTCGTGTTCCAGTGCATTTGCCTCGGCCCACTGAGCTGCATCCGCCATGAACATGTATGGGAGGCGCTCATCAGTTGGGTGATTCATGTATTTGTTCCACAATGACACTAAAGCGGGAACTGTCTTGGCTAAGACTGCACAAAAGTTATCGTCTTCTGATGTTGTCAATGACATGTTATTTTCCATTGAGTGCATCCAATTTTGCGGAGCGCGAGTTCCGTTGATTAAGTGCCACGATGGAACCGGATCAGCCTTACTCCCTGCTTTGCGGCGGGGGAGGAGGTGGTAAATTCACGTGAGACAGGGCAGTTTCCAGGCCGTCTTGAATCGCCAAGGCTTGTGAGCCGACGCCCTGTCGTTTCCACCAATCTATATTGTGGGAGCTTAAGCTTCGGAGCTCCACGATAGGGTCCTCGACCGCGTTCTCGAAATATGTGCGAACAAACGCAGCGGATCCTGCAACAAGCTTATATTCATATTCCGGTGAATAAAGGATCACCGCATCATTCTCCATGCTGAAAAGCATGAATCCACGACCGTTATAATGACTAGCAAGTTGGATGCCTGTGGGGTCAAATATTGTCTGAAATGCTGGACTTGGCACTTCAAGAGGATCCAATATTCTGTTCCGATTAACAATTTCTGCGGTGCGCCAATTGTCATCTGGAAAGCACTCTAGTGCGCCCTTCAAACTTCCATCATCGTGGTGCACTCCGTGATTTTCGTTTTCTTCAGCAAGACAAAAGACTTCTGGCTGACCGAGCCAATCAGTGGCTAAAAGATGCTCGTCATCGCCAACAAATCGTTTGGCCCTGGCAAACGCTCTATTTTGTTCTTCGGGATCAGTGATTACTCGAATCAATGTTCAACGCCAAGATTTCGTACTAGTGCTAGTTGTTGGGTGCATTTCTCGAGAGTTGGTTGACACTGGCCACTACTTACTTATTGGGATTTTGGATCGTACGGCCGCGCAACATATGCCGAAAACTCAGTTGCCTGTTGGAACAAATCGCGGATCACTTTTACTGTTACTGACTTCTGAGTCTAGGAGGAGTACTGGTAATCCCGGAATCGTAGTCGTACCATTCTCTTAGTTCACCGGTGAGTAGGGGAATGACCGCCCCCTTTAGACCTGGAGACTCCCCAAAGCCAACCGCAATTAGATTCGGAACGTCACCCTCTCCTGTTTCGAGACCTTCGTTGAGCGCATCGATGACGAGTCGGACATCCTCGGTGTTTGTGAGGGCATTTTCTTCAGCCCACCGAGCAACTTCTGACAGGAACATGTAGGAAAGCAGTTCGCCTTCCTCCATCTCTAGATGCTTCTTCATGAGCGGAGCAAGGGCGGGCACTGCCTTAACTAATGCTATGCAGAATTCGTTGTCCTCTGGCGGGATGAAGGCATCGTCCTCAGGCGCGATGAAATCGTTATCGTCCGGCAAGCGCATTTTCGATCTCCTTCAATACTCGCTGAGCTGTTTGAATATCCGTGGGGTCCGCGTTTTTATTCATGCGCAGCCATTTTCGCAGGCTATTTCTTACAATTTTTCCCTTTACCAGGTGACCCTTGTTTCCAACTTTTCCTCCTGTTGGAAGTTCGTACCTGATCGCCGTAACGAGTGACCCGTCACCTGGGATCTGTGACTTTACTCCTGGTCGTATGTACGCATCTTTGATCTTATTCCGCAGGTCCGCATCTTTGACCGCAGGGGGAGTTGCCATTTTTGCCGGGCGGGGATTTGGCTTCCACCAGTTGGTGCCCTTTCCGCCAGCTGAGCTCGCATTCTTGCCACCACCCTTGGTGACAGGTGGTTGTGGCGCCTTGGGCGGCTTCTTGACGGTGTTCTTTGCAACACCTGCGGCCCGTGATCCCTTGCTAGCCCAGCCCGCTCCCGGGGATCTTCATCGATCCCCACGCAGTCTGGACGTGTCGTGCGGGATCAACCCCGGACGTGACGGTGTCTAACGCGTGTTGGATGTGGGCCGGGTTTCCCGGGATCAACGCTTCCGCGGACGCGGCACCCGAGATGCTCATTTTTTGTTACCGATACGGGCGGCAGCGTTCGCGAGGAGGGTATCGACGCGTTCGGTATCGGTCGCGGCTTTTTTGCGGAGCGCGAGTTCCGTGACCCAGGCGTCTCGGAACCCGGTGAGAGCTGCGGCGACGCCTGCGTGGCCGAGATCACCATTGTTGAGGTGGCGGACGGGAAGGCTCGTGATCGCGGACCCGATGGTCGACGCGTTCGTCGCACCATTACGAAAGTGTTGAGGAGAGAGCTGGAGAGAAGCCATAACCTAAGACACATCCTCTCGAAGGTGGGCGTTAAGTGTGTTGCCGTCCGGATTAACTTCGCGGAGAAATCAAGCGAGAGTCTTACTCGATGATTCGTTCAATGAGGGGTGTGTCTTGGAGGTAGTTCGGGTGCGCTTTCCAGAATGCTGACGCTACTTCCTCTGACGAAAAGTCATCTAGACGCAAACGCCCTGGAGTGAATTTCCAGTGCGACCATTCCGGATCAATCCGACCATCCCAAGACGCTCGAGGATCTATGTATGTGTACCTCGGATTGTGGCCAGGGAACAATGGTTCAGGATTGCGGCCCGGCCAAGCCCACACAACGTCTATCGGACACCTTGAAAAAAACCAGACAGGGAGATCGTTCAAGAGGAGCCCTTCGTCATTGCTGGGGAGAGCCTCGCGCAGCGCCTGAATCTGCTCAGGAATGGAACCGGTCAGGTATGGTTCCCCTTCTTTCCACTGCCACGCAAAACGGATGTACCCCTTCTCGAGTAAAAATGAGAGCAGTTCTAAGAACGCTTCACGGCGCTCCTCAAATGGCAACGACACGATCTCCATCGGCGGTTCAATTGCTGTTGGCTCGGCATCAAAATAATCCCAGATACTGTCCAGATTGCTATCGTCTGCACCTTCGAGCATCCAAAGCAACTGCTCAGTAGTAAAACGTGTCACTTTGTACCTCATCCGAACTTCAACTCAAATCGTTCGTCGGGCCAACCGGACCAGCTTCGTGGAGAAAACAAGCGGAAGTCTTACTCGATGATTCGTTCAATACGGGGCGTGTCTTGGAAATAGTTCGGGTGCGCTTTCCAGAATGCTGAGGCTTCTTCTTCTGATGAAAAGTCATCTAGACGCAGGCGCCCTTGAGTGAATTTCCAGTTCGACCATTCCGGATCAATCCGACCATCCCAAGATGCGTAGTCATCAATGTATGAAAAGCGGGGATTATGGCCTGGAAACAGCGGTTCAGGATTGCGTCCTGGCCAAGACCAGACAATGTCCACCGGGCATCTCGCAATAAACCAGATGTCATCATGACCATCGACTTTGAGTTCTTCTCTACTGTGAGGCAGGGAAGCGTTTAGTACCTCAATCTGCTCGGAAATCGATCCAGCAAGCTCTGGTTCGCCTTCCTCCCATTGCTGCACAAAACGGATGTAACCCTTATGAAGTAAAACTGTCAGTAGATCTATGAACGCTCCGCGGCGCTCCTCAAACGACATCGAAGGAATGCCCAGCGGTGGTCTTATATCGGAAGAATCGGAGTCAAAATAAATCCAGATTCCGTTAAGATCGTCTTCTTCAGTGACTTCGAATATCCAAAGCAACTGCTCGACACTGAAATTCATTGTTTTGTACCCCATCCGAACTTCAACTCAAGTTGTGCTTTAGGCCAGCCGTTTGCCTGCCAATGGTCTTTATCAATAATTTCTAGTGTGAGTCCCACGTCGGCATCATTTTTGTTCTTGGTCGTTGATTTCTCACGCACGTTGACGACCACTTGCGTTCCGTCAGGGCGTTCAACCTTGACATTCCACAAATCTGAGCCGTCAGGCATATCCACTTTGTTGAGTGGTTTCCCTGCGATCTCCTCAGCATAATCGAGAACTGCTTCCTTCAATTTTGCTTGCGTTTTGAATGGTGTCGCATCCATCACCCGAACCTTTTCGGGCTTATTTGCAAGGTTAAGATCCTTGATGGTCTTGTCGCCAATCTTGATTGGTTTCCCGGCGTTATTCTTACCAAAGAAATTCAACGCGAGATCATCCACGCTCTTGAAGACGTTTTCAACCTTCGAAGCAACTTTCCCGACTTTTCCGAGTTTGGCGAGTTTTGCTGGTGCCACAACGATCGAAGCGACATTGAAGAACACTCGGCCGACGCCTTCTCCGGCGTATCCGTTCCAATGATCGGCAGCGAAGAAGTCTAGAACAATCTCTCGAGGAATACTCCATGGGTCGGCGGCAATCGCTTTGCCGATATTGCCCCAAAACTCGCCGTAGCGATCCATCCAGCTCTCACCACCAAAGAGCTCATCGATCATGTACGTAAACGGCAGCATCTGCCACATGCCAATAGCGGTTTCAGTGCCTTGCAGCAGAAAGCCTTCAACGAGACGGCCAGGAAACTCGAGGATCTGATCCCACCACTCAATAGCTGGAGCAGAAGACTTCGATGCTGCAGCCGGCCTGATTGTGGGTTTCACGTGTCCGGCGCCGGTGATGGTGGGCTTCACGTTAGAGGTTTTGAGGGCGGCTTGTTGGATCGTTGCCGCGGTCGTGTTGCCTGCATTGTTGAGTGTGGTGCGGGCGGTATCGAGCCTGGTTTGCGCGTTCTGCAGCGGGACCGCTCCGGGATCTGTGTACGGGGCAACTTTCGCGTCGGGAGTGCCAGGTTTCGCGGTAGCGGCTTTCCGGATCGCGTCACGGTAACTGGTTTGTGCGTCACTGGTGAGGCGTTCAGCGGCCTGCGCGTCCATGATCGCGGCTTGTGCTTCTGCCCGTGCGGTGTTGAACGCGGTCTGGTAGTCGGCAAGCGCAGACGCAACCATTCCCATCGCAGTGGGGGCTTTCCCCATGTAGGTCGCTTCGCGAGGGGTGAACGGCTTCCACGCGTTCGCGGCTTTGCCTTGCCAGCCCGGGATCCGCATCTGCCCCCACGCAGTCTGGATATGTCGTGCGGGATCAACCCCGGACGTGACGGTGTCTAACGCGAGTTGGATGTGGGCCGGGTTTCCCGGGATCAACGCTTCCGCGGACGCGGCACCCGAGATGCTCATTTTTTGTTACCGATACGGGCGGCAGCGTTCGCGGCATTGATGAGGAGGGGACTGTTGCCCTTGCCGACAGAGGAATAGGTCCGGTTTGGGTGGTGGCTTGAGTATGTCCACGTCTGCGTTGCCGATACTGATCCCCGAGAGCAAAGCTGTTAGTTGTTTAACCCAAAATCGAGGTTGTGCCACTTTCGTAACTCGCCAGTAAGCAGCGGAACCAACGGCGTATCAATCAAGATAGATTCCCCGAAACCGACCCGAATGAGGTTGGGAACATCACCTTGACCATGAAGGTAACCATCATTAAGTATGGAGAGGATTTGGAGAACAGTATCTTCGTGCTCGACAGCGTTCGCTTCCGCCCACCGAGCCACATCTGACATGAATATGTAAGGGAGTGGTTCGTCGATAGGGTCGTTCATGTGTTCCTCCCAAAGCGGGGTTAAATCATGAACTCTGTTAGCTAGGGCTGCACAAAAATCGTTATCCTCTGGGGTTGTGGGCGAGTCGTTATTTTCCATTAAGAGCGTCCTCGATTTCCTTCAATATTCGTTGAGCGGTCTGAATGTCAAGCGGGTCACCTTGTGGATTTAAACGCAACCATTTCTTGATGCTGTTGCTGACATTTATACCCTTCTTAACGTGATCACTTCCACCGACTTTTTCTCCGGTTCGTAATTCGTACCTGATTGCCGTAGTAAGGGATCCATCACCCGCGATCTGCGAAGTCTCTCCGGGGCGTATGTAAGCTTGGTTGAGTCGATTCTGTAGATCCGCGTTGTTGACTTTCGGGGGTTGCGCCATGGTGTAGGGCTTATCCTTTGGCGATTTTATGGTGTTTTTACCTCCGCCAGAGTTGCTTTTCTTCCCGCTTCCTTTGTTGACGGGTGGTAGGTCGGGTTTGGGTGGTTTCTTGAAGGTGTTTTTGGCCGCACCTGCGGCCCGTGATCCCTTGCTAGCCCAGCCCGCTGCCGGGATCGCGAACAAGAGCGCGTCGAACATCAAGCGTCCCTGCGCTTCGCCCGGGTTCTTATCCCATAGATCTTTGCGGATCAAACTGTCCCAGTATGCTTTTAGTCCGTACTTGAACACGCCGAGCGGATCGGCCGCAAACGCATCCATCAATAGTTTTCGCGCGGCCTCATACTTTTTTATTTCTTCAGGCGTTTTCGGTATCGCCATGAACTGCTCATACAGTTGCTTAGGCGTAAAGTTATCCCAGATTAAATCCCATAATCCAAGCGCGATCCCTCGCAGGACTTCAAAACCGTGCGACAAATCAGGGGCTGTGTTGGGGCTCACCGGGATGTTTGCGGTGGGTCGTATGTGTCCGGCGCCGGTGATGGTGGGCTTCACGTTGGAGGTTTTGAGGGCGGCTTGTTGGATCGTTGCCGCGGTCGTGTTGCCTGCATTGTTGAGTGTGGTGCGGGCGGTATCGAGCCTGGTTTGCGCGTTCTGCAGCGGGACCGCTCCGGGATCTGTGTACGGGGCAACTTTCGCGTCGGGAGTGCCAGGTTTCGCGGTAGCGGCTTTCCGGATCGCGTCACGGTAACTGGTTTGTGCGTCACTGGTGAGGCGTTCAGCGGCCTGCGCGTCCATGATCGCGGCTTGTGCTTCTGCCCGTGCGGTGTTGAACGCGGTCTGGTAGTCGGCAAGCGCAGACGCAACCATTCCCATCGCAGTGGGGGCTTTCCCCATGTAGGTCGCTTCGCGAGGGGTGAACGGCTTCCACGCGTTCGCGGCTTTGCCTTGCCAGCCCGGGATCCGCATCTGCCCCCACGCAGTCTGGATATGTCGTGCGGGATCAACCCCGGACGTGACGGTGTCTAACGCGTGTTGGATGTGGGCCGGGTTTCCCGGGATCAACGCTTCCGCGGACGCGGCACCCGAGATGCTCATTTTTTGTTACCGATACGGGCGGCAGCGTTCGCGAGAAGGGTATCGACGCGTTCGGTATCGGTCGCGGCGTTGATGAGGAGTTGTTTCGCTTCGGTCGCAGCTTTTTTACGGAGTGCGAGTTCCGTGATCCAGGCGTCTCGGAACCCGGTGAGTGCGGCGGCGACGCCTGCGTGGCCGAGGTCACCATTGTTGAGGTGGCGGACGGGAAGGTTCGTGATCGCGGACCCGATGGTCGACGCGTTCGTCGCACCATTACGAAAGTGTTGAGGAGAGAGCTGGAGAGAAGCCATAACCTAAGACACATCCTCTCGAAGGTGGGCGTTAAGTGTGTTGCCGTCCGGACCGATCTCAAGATTGATACCAAACGGGGGAGCATTATTCGCGAGCGGAGGAGGATCTTGCCGAGCCGCAAGATCCAACACGACACCGTGCTCGAGCCCGAGGTCGATGCCGAGGTAACGAGCACGGATCGGAAGCCCAAACAGTTGGGCGCCCGTAATGCGTACCCAGTCAAACCCCTCAGCACCACTCTCGACGCCGAGTGCAGGGGACGCAGCGACGAATTCGCCGAGGAGATCTTCCGTGGAGAACACCGGAGTCATCAGCACATTTTCGTTCTGAAACACGGGTGCTCCGAAGTAGTCGGGGCGATACATGTACATCTCGCACACATCGAAGAGTTGCCAAAGCTTCTCTTCGTCTGCGAGGCCTCGCGACCATAACTCAGCGAACTCGACAAGCAGCGGCCGTTCTGTCTCGGTGCCCGCGTTTGACACAGGTATTGAGGCAGAATGGACCGCTGCTTCGTGATCCGAGGTGTTGCTCGGGTGCAAAATGGTTAGGAGTTAATCTTGCTTGCGATCTGAGTATCGAGATCCTGCATCGCGGACGCAGTGCCGGTGAGGAAGTTCTGAATCTCAGTCAGCTGAGCGATCAACGTGTTCGCGCTCGTGGTGTACGTCGTGTAAGCGGTGTTGAACTTTTTTGACGCGACATCTGTTACGAAGCCTGATGTTACGAGGTTCTGGATCTGGGTCTGCATGGAGCGCAGCTTCTCTGTAATTTCGGTCTTGCCGTTACCGAGATTGCTCGCTGCGGTCTGAATCTCCGTGTAACTAACCTTGACGTTTGTTGCAGCCATTGCCCACTCCTAATGTCTAATAAATCAGAGTCATGGCAGACCTATACTCTTATCTAGGCCACCACGAGATATCAATATTCAAAGAGATCTCTGAATGTTCACAATTTACCCCCACCTAATTCAAGTGTGCAAGTTCATAACGGCCTAATATGTCTTGACCGCCACGATTGCCCTTTTGATTCCTGGCAGGAACGGATTTTTGAATGAAACTCCGAGTCACCCTCACCCGTCTTGCAGACCACGCGCAACGACAGAATCGAGACGTCACCTTAACGGCTGATGTGACCGCTACGGTCGGAGAAGTCGCAAGCGGCCTCGCTCGAGCGGGTGCTGGTGATCCTCAGCTGCTGCCGTTTGCGATGCATCGGCAGGCCCCACTAACGCTCAAAGCGAGGTTTGCTGATAGGGGGCCGTTGATCCTTGATTCGGGGGACCCGATTGGGGAATCGGGGTTGCAGCCCGGCAGTGGCGTGGAGCCGGTGTTTGAAGCGGCACCGGGAGAGGGAGCCCGCGCGAAAGTTCCCGTAGCTATCTTGACCGTTCTTGAAGGAGTGCAAAAGGGAATCTCTTTCGTTGCGGTGCAGGGGGAGAACCCGATTGGTAGGGACCGATCGAATCGTATTGAGCTCCACGAGCGAAGCGTTTCCAGGCGACATGCTGTGTTGCGAACCACCAGCACGGGCTTGGATCTTGAAGATCTTGGCTCGGCAAACGGGATCGGCATTCTCAACGAACAAGGGTTGCGGGAAGAACAACGATCGCGGGTACTACGTATTGATCGCTCGTGCGTAGTAGAAATTGGAACGGTAAAGATTCGGATTGATGTGGGGCCGCCCGCGAAACCCCAAACGCCGTTGAGCAGCTCGGTGTTGCATCTCCAATCGCCTCAAGTCGACCCGGTTTTCACTCCCGACCCGATCGAACTCCCTGCGCCTCCGGATCCTCCGGATCCCGGACGTTTTCCAATCATCGCAATGATTTCCCCGCTGCTTATGGGGGTCGTCTTGTATTTCGTTACGCAGTCAATGATGAGCTTGGTGTTTATTGCGCTCTCGCCGCTCATCATGCTGAGCACCTGGGTCGATACCCGTCTGACACAGCGGAAGACACTGAAACGGAAGAAGCTGGAGTTTGAAGAGGGGATCGCTCTCGCTCGTGAGGAACTTGCACTCAATTTTGAGGAGGAGCAGAAAGCACGCAACGCTGAAACTCCCACGCCAGAAGAATTATTGCCGCTGCCAAGCAGTCGGTCCCGGCAGCTCTGGACTCGCCGGGCAGAGCATCGAGCATTTCTCGAACTGCGCCTCGGGAAAGCGACGCTTCCGAGCAGGAAAGAAATCAAACTTCCGCCGCGAGGCAAGATCACCGCGAATGATTGGTCGGACCTCACTGATCTTCACGACAAATACAACACCGTACCGAACGTGCCCGTGCTTGAGCGGCTCGATAGGTGTGGGTCTTTGGCAGTTGCGGGGCCGCCCCTCTGGGCGGGGTCTGTGACGCGTTCGTTGCTGATCCAGCTCCTCGCGTTACACTCGCCGGCCGACCTCGTCTTCACCGCATTCGCGAGCGAATCGCAGGCAAATGACGAATGGGCCTGGCTGAAGTGGATCCCTCATGTCGATTCTGCATATAGTCCATTGAATGCTCCGCACTTGGTAGCAGACGAACGTAGCGCCGGCGCGCTTCTCACCTCTCTTGAGGGCTTGATTATGCAGCGAGCTGAGTCTGCGAAATCGAGTTCACTGCGCTCCCGAATCGAGGGGAGTGCCTCTGATGTGAGTGAACGGCTTGCTCCCGCCTCGAACGTTGCCCCAACTCCCGCTGTGATCGTTCTAGTGCTTTCCGACACCATCGTGGACCGGACTCGCCTCGTTGGGCTCGCCGAAGACGGTGCTGACGTCGGTGTCCACGTTCTTTGGCTGGCCCCCCACATCGGTGCGGTACCGGCAGCGTGCCGAACTATTGTTGAAGTGCAAGAGCACTCGTGGCAAGCGCACTTCGTACGTCAGGGGGAATCTGTGCCCCTCACCCACCTCGACTTTATAGATTCACCCCTTGCCGAAACCTTTGCGCGTGCCCTTGCTCCCGTTGTGGACGCGGGAGCACGTGTGCTTGACGAGAGTGATTTTCCGCGCAGCGTTGCACTCGGACAGATTGTTTCAGAAGATATTCTCGGTTCGCGAGACGCGGTGCTGCGGAATTGGGAACACAGCGACAGCCTTGTTGCTGATTGGACACCTGGTGCCGAACGAGACTCGGGACAGCTCTCCGCGATCGTAGGGCAGGGGAGTGCCGGACCCGTGGAGATTGATCTCCGTACACACGGCCCACACGCTCTTGTTGGTGGTACCACGGGGTCAGGCAAGTCAGAGTTTCTGCAAACCTGGATACTTTCACTTGCCGCGAACTACGCGCCTGACCGTCTCACCTTTCTGCTTGTTGACTACAAGGGTGGGGCCGCGTTCGCCGATTGTGTCGACCTTCCGCATACGGTGGGGCTCGTCACAGACCTCAACACTCACTTGGTGAGGCGTGCACTCACCTCACTGCGCGCTGAGCTGCGGTACCGAGAAGAACTGCTCGCAGAGAAGAGCGCGAAGGATCTCATCGCGCTTGAACGTCGTGGCGATCCCGATGCCCCCCCAACTCTCATTATCGTGATTGACGAATTTGCGGCGCTTGTCAACGAAATCCCCGACTTTGTTGACGGCGTTATCGACGTCGCGCAGCGAGGGCGGTCGCTCGGGCTTCACCTGGTCATGGCGACGCAGCGACCCGCCGGAGTAATCAAGGATAATCTGCGTGCGAACACGAACTTGCGTATTGGGCTTCGTATGGCGGATCCCGCGGACAGCAGCGACGTGCTAGGTGTGAAGGACGCTGCGTTCTTCGCTCCTGAAACGCCGGGGCGTGCTGCTGTCAAGGTGGGAGCCGGGCGCCTCACTCACTTTCAGGCCGCGTATCTGGGTGGTCGAGCGGAGTCAGACCATCAAGAAGCAGTGGAGATTCGCGATCTCGTTTTCGGCGAACATGCACCCTGGGCACTTCAGCCCGAAATTCGTCAAGCCGCACAACAAGTAAAAAAGGGGCCGCGCGACATTGAGCTGCTTGCCGAGAATATTCGCGCAGCTTCTCACCAGGCCGCGCTGAAACAGCCGAGAAGGCCCTGGGTAGATCAACTGCCAGAGGTGTTGCCGCTAACTTCGCTCCAGAATAAACGTGAGCGGTCCGGGACCGCTTCTGAAGGGTTTATGTTCACGCTCGGGCTCATTGATGAACCACACCTGCAGCGACAGTCGCCATACCGGATCAACTTCTCAGACGTCGGAAATATGGCAATATTTGGCGGCTCGGGGTCTGGCAAGACTTCTGCACTCATCACCACGGCGGTGTCCGCGATCGAGCGTGATAGCGCAACGCGAGTGTTTGGGCTCGACATGGGTGGTGGTCGGCTTTCGGCGCTCACTCAACTTCCCAACACCGGAGACGTTGTTCCCGCGGACGAGAAGGATCGGGTTGCGAGACTGCTAGGAATGCTTGCACGTACGGCCGCGAGTCGGGTGGCGGGACAAGAAGAGAGCGCCCCGCCGATCCTGCTGCTACTAGATGGTTTTGCAACGTTCAGGGACGTCTATGAGCATGCAAGCGGTGGGGTTACAGCGTTCCAAGATCTCGTGGAGATCGCACGTTCTGGCAGGAACGTCGGTATCCATGTTGTACTTGCGTCCGAAAGGTCTGCGAATTTGCCCGCTGCTCTGGCCGCGAGCGTTCCTGAAAGGCTTACGTTCTTCCACCCTTCAGAAGCGGACTACCAGCTTCTCGGTGTGCCCGCCGCGGCACTCGAAGATGCTCCTCCTGGGCGAGCTATCCGTATCGGCTCAGACGAGGAAATACAGTTCGCACTTCCGAGTGAAACGAGCGACCCGTCAGATATTGACGTGGAGCTTGGAAACTTTGCGCACGCGTTGCGCGAAGAAGGGGTTGCGGAAGTCGAAGGAATCCCGGAAATTCCATTGCACATCGCCCGATCTGAGATCGTAGCTCAGGGAGGCAGCATGCACTCCTTTGCGATCGACACCGTTCAGATGGATCCCGTTGATATTCCTGAAAGCGGGATGCTGCTCGTTACGGGCCCAGCTGGATCAGGGCGAACAACTACAATTCGCACGCTGATTGAAACCTGCGCTCACCGGGCGAATGCGACAGGACAGCGTCTTGAAGCGGTGCTCATCTCTCCCAGACGCTCGAAACTTCGTGACCTTGCGATCTGGTCGAGCGTCGCGGATACGCCCGACACGCGTGAGGCGGTCATTGAACGGCTTACGCTTGCCCTTGGCGGCAGAAAAGCTGACCCGGTCGGGTTGGCGATGCTGCCACTCATAGGTGATTTCTCGTCTCCCGATCCGGTAGAAGTTCCGGAGCCCTTGGCTCCCGTTCCCTTCCCATTGCCAGGGGCGGAGGGACTCGTCGTGATTGAAGATATTGGGGGATTCGATGGCTCGGGCAACGAAGATACTCTCGCAACCCTTCTGAAGTTACTTCGTCGAAGCGAGCACACCGTCATCGTGGAGGGTGAAAACGCGACCCTCAGTACCGTTTGGGAACTCGCGACCCCGCTCAGGGGTGCGCGCTGGGCGATCGCCCTGCAACCGGATGCGAACGACGCGCCAAGTATTTTTACTACGCCGTTTACCTACGCGAAGAGGGCAGATTATCCTCCTGGGCGTGGACTGCTTGCTCGAAACGGAACACTCACTGGGATCCACGTTGGAGCACCCGTCGAGTAGAAGGGCGCGAACGATGGTTGTCGTTGATCGAGATGCCGAAGCGACTTTGTAAATCTCGTGTAAGATATGTAGCTGTACTTCGGCGAGGGGCCTTGAGCCCGTTATCGACGCGGGACGGAACGCCTCAGCGGGCCATCTTGCTGCGTTTCTACGCAAGTGCGAGACACCAATCCTGGCGGCTATGCCGCCCTCATTGGGCGAGAGCCCGTCAAGGAGATTCAACATGAGCCAGACCAACAAGTTGGCAGCTGCCAACCGCGATGCTTTCGGTAAGGGCGTTGCTCGTAAGCTGCGCGCTGCGGGCCGCACCCCCGCCGTTGTGTACGGACACGGCACCGATCCCGTACATGTTTCGGTAGAGACTCACCCGCTGAGCCTCATCATTCGCCAGGCAAACGCGATCATCGAACTCGACATCGAGGGCCGCAAGGAGCTCGTGCTCGTGAAGGATGTGCAGAAGGATCCGGTTCGCCAGATCATCGAGCACCTCGACCTGATCGTTGTGAAGAAGGGCGAGCTCGTTGACGTTGAGGTTCCCGTGCACGTTGAGGGCGAGTCGTTCTCTGGCACCAACGCGCTGCTCGAGCTCAACACGCTGCGCCTGAGCGCTCCCGCAACCTCGATCCCCGAGAATGTTGTTGTCAACATCGAGGGTGCTGAAGAGGGCACCCAGGTGCTCGCTGGCGACATCAAGCTCCCCAAGGGGGCTGTGCTGCTCGACGACGCTGAGCAGCTCGTGGTTCACGTTGTTGTGCCGCGTGGTTCCTCTGCAGACGAAGAGGCAGAAGCAGCCGAAGAGGCCGCTGCCGAGTAATCTACTCGAACACTTTCTGGCCCGTCGGGTTGGCGCTTCAACGCCGACACGGCGGGCCGTTTGTCTGCTCGGAGAGAATGCTCATCGTCAATGTCGGTGGCTGCTGCGATCATGATTACTAAGGAATCAGATGTTCTGGCGAAAGAAAAAGAAAGCAGAGGATCGCGTGGCGAGTGACAGCTGGCTGATTGTTGGCCTCGGCAACCCCGGTGCCAAGTACGAGGCGACCAGGCATAACGTAGGCCAGATGGCGCTCGATGTGCTTGCTGAACGCATGGGCGCTCGGTTTTCTTCTCACCGCACGAACTCCCGGGTCGCAGAGGGGCGATTGGTGCCCGGCGGCCCAAAACTGATTCTTGCGAAGTCAAACGGGTACATGAATACTTCCGGTGGTCCCGTTTCGGCGCTTGCCCGCTATTTTGAAGTGCCGCCCGAGCGTGTGGTTGTGATCCATGACGAACTCGACTTGCCTTTTGACAGCATCAAATTGAAGCAGGGCGGTGGCCACGGTGGCCACAACGGCCTGCGCGACATCGCGAAGGCACTGGGAACCCCCGAGTTTCTGCGCGTGCGAGTCGGCATTGGGCGACCGCCGGGCCAGCAAGATCCAGCTGACTACGTGCTGCGCCCGTTCGCAACCTCCGAGCGTGATGCGCTCGCGGTGTTGCTCGAAGACGCTGCCGACGCGGCCGAGGCGCTCACCACGGAAGGCCTGCTCGCCGCTCAGCAGCGCTTTCACGGGCGGAGCACAAAATGACACTGCGTGGCATCGACCGACTCCTTGAAACCTCAGAGTCGTTTGCCCGAGCGCTCGACGCGAGTGCAAGGGACGCGGAGTTCGCCGTCACCGAGGGCCTTCGGGCACCGCTCATCGCGGGTCTCGTGCGCAGACGCAGGGAAAATGGGGATCGCGGACCACTCCTCGTCATCGCCGCGACCAGCCGCGAGGCCGATTCGCTGCGCAGCGCTCTCGCTTCGCTCATGCCAGAGGCCACCACCGTCGAGTTTCCAGCGTGGGAGACACTGCCACACGAGCGTCTCAGCCCCAGCGCTGAGACCGTGGGGCGACGAGCGGACGCTCTACGAGTTTTGCGTGAGTCCGTAAACCACGCGGAGAACGGCCCGCTGATCCTGGTCGCATCGGTGCGCGCAGCGCTGCAGCCAGTATCGCCCCACGCGGTTGAAGCCCGCTCGATTGTGCTGCGAGCTGGGGAGGCTTCTGACCCGCTCGAAACCGTTGCGCGGGAGCTTGTTGAACTCGCTTACACCCGCGTCGATATGGTCACTCGCCGCGGAGAGTTCGCCGTGCGCGGCGGCATTCTTGACGTTTTCCCGCCAACTGAAGACCACGCGGCTCGCGTTGATTTTTTTGGTGACGAAGTAGACCAGATCAGGCACTTTGCGGTCTCAGATCAGCGCAGCGCGGGGGATCCCCTCACTGAGCTGGAGCTGTGGCCCGCTCGCGAGCTGCTGTTGACCCCCGAGGTGCGCGAGAAAGCGGCAGAGTTGCTGCCCCGATACCCGGCACTCAGCACTCTGCTCGAAAAGATGAGCCAGGGGATTCCTGTTGAGGGCATGGAGAGTCTGCTGCCGCAGCTCGTGCCGGGGCTCAAGCCCCTCACCTCTCTGCTCCCTGAGGGTGGTGCCGTGCTCGTTGCCTCGCCTGAACGTGTTGCCAGCAGGGCGGTCAGCCTGTCGGAAACGAACCGCGAATTTTTGGAGGCCGCCTGGCACGCGGCAACGGCCGGAGCGGATGCGCCGATCCCCGTCGACGACAGCGGGATGCTCTCGATGTCGCAACTGCGCAAAGCGTCGAAGGGGCGACCGTGGTGGTCGGTTTCGAGTTTTGTGCGCGATGAAGACGACACCGAAGACGCTGACGAGCATGTGCACTACGCCGACTTCGTCACCATCAACGTGCACGGCGGCCCCGTACTGAAATCGTCGAGTGCAGAGGCCACAGGGGCAACGATTAACCTGCTGAGTGAGCGACTGGCCGCCGGGTGGCACGCCATCGTTACGGCACGGGGGATCGGGCTGGTTGAGCGTGCCCGTGACGTGCTCTCGGAAGCGGGAGCCGCAGCTCGGCTGGTTGAAGAACTGCCAGAGGTACTTGAAGACGGTGTGGTCTACCTCGTGCCCGGAGACGCATCGAGCGGCTTCGAGAGCGAGGAAGCGAAGCTGCTGCTGGTATCGGAGGCGGAGTTCTTCGGTCGCGCGGTTTCGAGCCAGGCCGCGAGCGGGCAGAAGCTTGCGAAGCGCCGTGGCAAAAACGTGGTGGATCCGCTGAAGCTCGTGAACGGCGACTATGTTGTGCACGAGACGCACGGCATCGGGCGTTTTGTTGAACTGACCCAGCGTATGGTGCCCACTGGTATCGGTCGAGACGCGACAAAAGCGCTGCGTGAGTACCTGGTGCTGGAGTACGCGTCAACCAAACGTGGCATGCCCAAAGACAAACTCTACGTGCCGACGGATCAGCTCGACCAGCTCTCCCGCTACGTGGGTGGTGAGGCTCCGGCCCTCTCAAAGATGGGCGGCAACGACTGGTCAAACGCGAAAAAGAAGGCCCGCAAAGCGGTGCGCGACATCGCCGTCGAACTGGTCAAACTCTACTCCGCTCGTGTTGCTTCCAAGGGCTTTGCCTTCTCGTCAGACACTCCCTGGCAGCACGAACTCGAAGAAGCCTTTCCGTTCGCCGAGACGCTCGACCAGCTCACCACCATTGACGAGGTGAAGCGCGACATGGAGAAGTCGATCCCCATGGACCGGCTCGTCGCGGGCGACGTGGGATTCGGTAAGACCGAGGTGGCCGTGCGGGCGGCGTTCAAGGCGGTGCAAGACGGCAAACAGGTAGCCATGCTCGTGCCGACCACACTGCTGGTCAACCAGCACCTCGAGACTTTTCAGGATCGCTTCGCCGGATTCCCGGTGCAGCTCAGGCCGCTCAGCCGGTTCCAGACCGACAAAGAGTCGAAAGAGACCATCGAGGGGCTCGCTGCTGGCACTGTCGACGTTGTCATCGGCACACACCGTCTGCTGTCCGAAAACGTGCTCTACAAAGACCTCGGACTTGTCATCATTGACGAGGAGCAGCGCTTTGGCGTCGAGCACAAGGACAAGCTCAAGAAACTGAAGACGAACGTCGACATCCTTGCGATGAGCGCAACGCCCATCCCGCGCACACTCGAGATGGCGGTCACCGGCATTCGCGAAATGTCGACACTCGCAACTGCCCCGGAGGATCGTCACCCGATCCTCACGTTTGTCGGCCCTCGAAGCGATAAGCAGATCGGTGCCGCGATCCGGCGCGAGATGCTGCGCGAGGGGCAGGTGTTCTTTGTGCACAATCGGGTTTCTTCGATTTCTCGGGTTGCCGCGCAAATTGCTGAACTTGTGCCCGAGGCCCGCGTTGCCGTTGCCCACGGCAAACTGAGCGAGCATCAGCTTGAACAGGTCGTGCAAGACTTCTGGGAGCGCAAGTACGACGTGCTCGTCTCGACAACCATCATCGAGACCGGCCTCGACATCGCAAACGCCAACACGATCATCATCGACGCCGCCGACAAATACGGACTGAGCCAGCTCCACCAGCTGCGTGGCCGTGTCGGGCGAAGCCGCGAGCGCGCCTACGCCTACTTCCTTTACGACCCCGAGCGGCCGCTCACCGAACACGCGCACGAGCGCCTCGAAACGCTCGCCACGAATAACGAGCTCGGTGCGGGTATGCAGGTCGCCCTCAAAGACCTTGAGCTGCGTGGCGCGGGCAACCTGCTCGGTGGGGAACAGTCGGGCCACATCGCAGGCGTGGGATTCGATCTCTACCTGCGTATGATCGGCGAGGCCGTGAACACGTTCAAGGGTGAAGACGTGCAGAGCAACACCGAGTTGGTGCTTGAGCTGCCCGTCGATGCGCATATTCCTGAGGAGTATGTTGAGAGCGAGCGGCTGCGGCTTGAGGCCTACCAGAAGTTCTCGGCCGCATCACACCCGCAGGCGCCAGAGGACCACGTTGCGCTGGTGCTCGAAGAGCTCACCGACCGCTACGGCGAACCGCCTGAAGAGGTGCAGCGTCTCGCCGCAGTCTCGGCGCTGCGTCGCCGTGCGTCACGGCTTGGCCTTACCAAGGTGGTCGCTGCTGGTCCCGCGCTGCGCCTCGAACCGGTGAAACTGCTCGACTCGCGCAAAATGCGCATGAACCGCATGTATCCCGGGTCTCGCTACACCGAGGCGAGCCAGAACCTGCAGATTCCGCTGCCCGGCGGCACAGCGTCATCACGCAGCCCGCTCGCGGGGGTCGGCCAGCGGCACGTCGGAGACGAGGGGGACGTGGTCGCCTGGACCGGTCGTGTGCTCGCCACGCTACTCGAGGAGGACGCTGCGGCTGCGTGAACCCTTGCTGAGTGAACGCGTCTCAACAGTATGAGTGAACTTTATGTTGAGACGCGTTCACCGCAGATGGGTGCGGGCCTGCCACTCGGTGGCGGTGATGGCGTAGACCACTGTGTCTGACCAGCGGCCGCCATCCTCCGGCCAGTCCAGACGGCTGTGCTGTTCCAAGCGCATGCCAAGTCGGGTCGCCAGCGTCGCAGAAGCTCGGTTTTCGGGGTCCAGGTACGCGATCACACGGTGTGCACCGACACCCTCGACGGCCAACTTGAGTACGGCAGAGGCCGCCTCAAACGCAATCCCTCGGCCCTGGGACGCGGTAGCCAGGGTCCAGCCAATCTCGAGCACGTGGTTATCAACCGAAGACACCTCAAGCTTGGTCTGCCCAGCAAACTGGCCGTCGACCGAGATAACAAGCTTCACCGCGTCGCCGTTCTGCGCGAGGGTCGTGCTGCTCGCGTTCTTCTCAGCCGCGGCAAGTGCTTCGGGTTCCGTCAGCGCCGACATCGGCAGATAACGAATAACCTCGGGATCACTGAGCAGCGACCACAATTCGGGGCCGTCTGACTCTCGGTACCCGCGCAGTGAAAGTCGTTCGGTGCGCAGCGGCAGAACATCTCTCGCCGCCACGTCGTAGGGGAGAAGGAACGGGGCGGGAGCGCCCTCGCTGGCAACAGTGGGAGGCACCGGTACGGGGGAGGCCTCACGCGGCGCGGGTGATCCCGAATTAAGGGCCGTCCATTCCTCGTGGTCGAGACCATAGGTTTTGAGATTGACCCAGCCGCCTGGCTCCCACTCCTGCTCAAACGCGGTGCCCTCGTGGCGCATGCCAAGTCGGGCGCAGAGAGCTGACGAGGCCGTGTTGCGGTCGTCGAGTTGCGCGACCACCCGGTGCGCCTCAAGAAGCTCGAAGGCAATACGAACGGCCTCCGCCGAAGCTTCGGAAGCGTAGCCCTTCCCGTGCTGGTCAGCAGCGAACACCCACCCGACCTCAATCTCGGCCTTCATGGTGCTGGAGACCATCAGCATGAGATCACCGATGACCCGACCGGCCTCGGGCCCACTCGCGAGCTCCACTGCCAGAAACACGTGGTCACCGTCTTTGGTGAGTGTCTCGCCGGCTGCCGCCCTGCGCTCGGTGTGCTCGCGAGCTTCTTCGCGCGTCCGCTCAGGCCAGGGGATATAGCGCAAGATGTCGGCATCTTTTTGATAGAGCCAGACATCGTCGGCATCTGAAGCCTTGAGCGGGCGCAGCACCAGGCGTGCGGTGCGGCGCGGGTTGTGAACGAGCAACTCGCGCGACCACGATGTTGGGGGCCAAGTCGCGGGATCCTGAACCGTCACGCTGCTGTTTGAGAGCTCACTCATAAAAACGAGGCTACCGCAGCACAAATGCCGCGATAGCCTCGTTGTGGTTCAACGACCGAATTTAGCCGGCGTTGCAGACCTTCTGCAGGTCGGTGCCTGCCTTCTGCAGGGACTCCGAGCGCTTCTGGAGCTTGGCCGAGACCGCCTCGGACTCCTTGGACATAGCCTCGAGCTTTTCGCTTGCGTCGGGTGCTGTCATGTCGATGCTGCTGACATCAGGGACCTTGTAGCCCTTGAGGTCTTCGCCCATTGCAGAGAACTCGTCGGCAACGGTCTTCAGGGACTTGGAAACCTTCTCGTTGGTGACCTTCGACTGGGCCTCGTCGAGTGCCTTGTTGATCGGGTCAAACACCTTCGAGAAGTCGCCGTTGCCAGACATTGCGTCCTGCAGCAACGTGTTCATGTCGCTGGTTGCCTCATTGACGGTAGAGTTTGCAACCTTGCAGGCTTCGGTGACGCTCTGGCCGCCGGAGCAAGCGCTCAGGGTTGAAGCGAGTGCGATGGCCGCGACGACGGCACCGATGCGAAGAGTTGACTTCATGTGGAGATTCTCCTTGGATTGTGCGAGCTATTTTTTCGGCGCCTACAAAGCTGAGACCCCCCTCGCGCCGTAGAAATCCTAGTACCGCCGGGGCTCAGAACCGAATTGGGCGGCGGATCAGGGCCGGTGAGTAGGCTTGCGGCATGGAAATCGATGACGGTCAGCAGATCATGCGCGCATACGAAACGGTGCGCACGATGGTTTCGCCCGGAGGGTGCGCCTGGCACGAGGTGCAGACCCACGAGTCGCTCGTGCCGTTTCTGGTTGAGGAATCGGCAGAGTTTGTCGACGCGGTTGAGCGCGAGCTTCCTGCCAGCGAGGTGCAATCTGAACTCGGCGATGTGCTGTACCAGGTGCTCTTTCACGCGGCGATTGCCGAGCGTGATGGCGAGGGCTACAACCTGCAGAGTGTCGCTGAGTCTCTGAACACAAAACTCATTGCGCGTCACCCCCACGTGTTTGGTGATCGTGGGTACATGACCGTTGAAGAGCTTCACGCTGAGTGGGAGCGACTGAAAGAAGACGCGGCGGGTGAGGTGCGAGGATCGCGCGGCCCGCTCGAGGGGATCCCCGCGGGAATGCCAGCGCTCGCACGTGCCGCGAAGGTGGTCGAACGCCTCAAGCGAGCAAACCTTCTCGACCCGTCAGAGGGGACCGACGCCAACTCCGCGCCGGCAACCGAGGCGCAACTCGGCGATGCAATTCTGGCGCTGGTGACTCAAGCAAATGCGGCGGGGGTGGATCCGGATCGTGCGCTGCGACGGGCCGTTGACCGTATGGCGGCAGGTCTCACCGAAACGGAGTAACCGCCTACGGAAGCAGGCCGGCCTTGCGAGCCGCTGTCACGGCAGCGTGCCTGCTCGAACAGCCAAGCTTCGTTGTTGCGGTCTTGAGGTAGCTCTTGATCGTGGCCTCGGTGAGACCGAGGGTCTGCCCGATCTCAACGTTGCTGCCGCCAAGCGCCACGTGCGCCAATACGTCGAGCTCTCTGGGTGAGAGCTGCACACCCTCAGTTTCTGCGTCGACGGTTGTCTGCGATCCTGATCCGCTGCTGATCCGTGCCAGACGGTGTTCGAGAGCAGCAAGCTTTGCGCGCAGGGCGGGATCGGACACCTCAGCCGAAATGCCGCGCAATTCGGCGTAGCTCTCGCGCAGTTCTTCGAGGGTTGTGGCGGGCATTTCGCGGTGCTCAACGACGCGCGTTGGCATGGCGGCGAGGCGTCGGTTGACCTCGTCGTGAACGCGGATATCGCGAGCGAAGAGTCCCGTCACAGCCGAGGCCGAGTTTACGAGTGCGTTGCCGGGAGCCGATGGGGTGCGAGAGCCACCGTAGAGAACCGCACGAACGCAGCCGTCAACGATAACTGGCACCGCAAACAGCATCCGGATGCCCTCGGTAAGTACCTGGGTGTCGTAGTCGTGGGTGATCTTGGATGATCGCGCGTAGTCAGAAGTGAGCCGTGGACGGCTCTCGCGCATGGCGCGGCCGCCAAGACCTAGCCCGACTGCAACCTCAAGGCCACTCAAACTCTGGGTGTGGTTACCAAAAAGCGAGGTGACGGTAGCCACTCCGCGGTTCTCAAACCCGCCGAAGGCGACATCGAATCCCGTGGCTCGTGCGAATGACTGCACTGCAGCGTCGAGACTCGACTGCTCTGCGGTCATTGTGTCTTGCTTCATCGCAATACCTACTTTCGGGGGTATCACGATGGTAGCCGAAATCTCTAGCTTTGAAACGCAAGACATTGACATTGGTGTCAAACGGTATTTCAAAGGAGAAATGCATGCTTAATCACGCACACCCGGCTGCGCAGGGGAGTTATCGCGAGGTTTGGGATCGCAGCCAAGACGATCGCGCGGGGTTTTGGCTCGAGGCAGCGGAAGCTGTCGAGTGGGTTGTCGCGCCGAAAGACGCGATCGAAGAGCGCAGTCTGACGGAGTGGCGATGGTTTCCGGGTGGCGAGCTCAACATGTCCGCCAACGCACTCGATCGTCACGTCGACGCGGGCCGCGGCGACAATGCTGCCCTCATTTACGACTCGGCGATGACGGGCACACGCGCCAGCATCAGTTACTCCGAGTTACGGGACCGTGTCGCGCGTTTCGCAGGCGCACTTCGGGCGCAGGGAGTTGAAGCGGGCGATCGTGTACTCATTTATTTGCCGATGACCCCCGAAGCGGTCACGGCGATGCTCGCCTGTGCGCGCATCGGTGCGATCCACTCGGTTGTGTTTGGCGGGTTCGCCGCGAGCGAGTTGGCCGTGCGCATTCAGGACGCAAAGCCGAAGGTCATCGTGACGGCCTCGGGCGGTCTCGAGCCCAACCGGGCAGTTGAATATCTGCCGCTTGTGCAGCGCGCAATCGAGATTTGCGGGGGCGCCGCGGCCGGGGTGCAGGCGGTGATCGTTCGGGATCGCGACGCGGTCCCGGGATCCGCGGCTGACTACGCGAGTGAGACGAGTGCACGCTGGATCGACTGGGACGATGCCGAGCATGATGTGACTCCCGCAGACCCCGTGGCGCTGCCCTCTGATCACCCGCTCTATATTCTCTACACCTCGGGCACGACCGGAAACCCGAAGGGGGTTGTACGCGACACTGGTGGCTACGCTGTGGGGCTCTCGTGGGCTATGCGTGGCATCTACGACTTCGGGCCGGGGGACACTATCTTTACGGCCTCCGATGTTGGCTGGGTGGTGGGACACTCCTTCATCGTTTATGGTCCGTTGCTCGCTGGCGGCACCACGGTGCTCTACGAGGGCAAACCGGTTGGCACGCCTGACGCGGGTGCGTTCTGGCGCATCCTGTCGTCGTACGGTGCGAAGATCCTCTCCACGGCACCGACGGCGCTGCGGGCGATCAAGCGCGAGGATCCTGAGCTGCGAGAACTCACAAAGTACGACTTGTCATCGCTCAAGGCGGTTTACCTCGCGGGGGAGCGGATGGATCCCGAGACCTGGCACTGGATTAACGACGGGCTGGGAGTGCCGGTCGTTGACCACTGGTGGCAGACAGAGACCGGTTGGCCGATCTGCGCGAACCCGCTCGGCATCGAGCAGTTGCAGACAAAGGCAGGATCCACGACCGTACCGATGCCCGGCTTTGAGGTGTGCATCGTTGACGCCGACGGCAACGACATCACCGCGCCAGGGGTCGAAGGGAACATCGCCATCCGACTTCCACTCGCGCCGGGCGCGCTGCTCGATATTTGGGGAGGCCACGAGCGGTTCATCAGCTCGTACCTCGCGGCCTTCCCCGGGTACTACGCCTCGGGCGACGCTGGCCACTTTGACGAGGACGGATACCTGTTTGTAATGGGCCGCACCGATGACGTGATCAATGTTGCGGGGCACCGGCTCTCCACGGGTTCTCTCGAAGAGGTGCTCACGATGCACCCCGCCGTCGCGGAGTGCGCCGTCATCGGTGTGCACGACGAACTCAAGGGGCAGCACGCTGCGGGGTTTGTAGCTCTGAAGCACGGTGAGCAGGTGCACCGTGAAGAACTGGCAGCCGAGCTCGTGAGCCTGGTGCGCGAGCACGTCGGGCCTGTGGCTGCCTTCCGCGACGTGACGATCGTCGAACGGCTACCCAAAACGCGCTCGGGCAAGATCCTGCGCAAAACGATTCGGCAGATTGTTGACGGTGAACCGTACAAGATTCCGGCGACTATTGAAGATCCGTCGGTGATTGATGCGCTGATCGAAGCGCTCGGTCGCACGGTTCATGCCCCTGCAACCACGCAGATTCAGGTTGCCGCTGGCTGATCCCGAGCGAACGTTTTTTCCTATCCACTCCCGTGCGGCAAGGAGGCCACATGACACACAACACCGAGGGTGCACCGAGTCACCCCATCGATTACGAAGCATTCCAAGAGAGGCCCGAGTTTCAGGCCTATAAGCGGCGATTCCGTCGCTTTGTCTTTCCCATTGCGGCTGCCTTTATGGTGTGGTTTCTGGGCTACGTGATCCTCGCCGCGTACGCGCACGACTTTATGGCGCAGCCGCTTTTCGGCATGAACGTGGGGCTTGTTCTTGGCCTCGCACAGTTCGTGACCACGTTCGGAATCACCATGTGGTACGTCTGGTTCGCGAATCGAAACCTGGATCCCGCCTCAACCGAGCTGCGGGCAAAACTTGAGCTGCTGGAGCGCGACGGATCGCTTGAGCACGCAACAGATGGAGGCGCACGATGAACACCGCAACGATCCTGCACCTCGCTCCGAAAACGGCGGAGCAGAACCCGGTTCTCAACATCTCAATCTTCTTGGCGTTTGTCGCGGTGACGATGGTGATCGTGATTCGAGCGAGTCGCAATAACCGCACCGCGGCTGACTACTACGCGGGTGGACGCTCGTTCACGGGCACCCAGAACGGCATTGCGATCGCGGGCGATTACCTATCGGCGGCCTCGTTCCTCGGCATCTGCGGAGCGATTGCCATCAATGGTTACGACGGCTTCCTCTACTCAATCGGGTTTCTCGTCGCCTGGCTCGTCGCCCTGCTGCTCGTCGCTGAGCTGATGCGCAACACCGCGAAGTTCACGATGGCGGACGTGCTGTCGTTCAGGCTCAAGCAGCGACCCGTGCGCATGGCCGCAGCGGCAACGACTCTCGTGGTCTCTTTCTTCTACCTGCTCGCACAAATGGCCGGTGCCGGTGGTCTCGTGTCACTGCTGCTCGGGCTTGAAGATAAAACGGCACAGTCGCTGGTGATCGCGGTGGTCGGTGTTGTCATGATCATGTACGTGCTGATTGGCGGCATGAAGGGCACCACCTGGGTGCAGATCATTAAGGCTGTCCTGCTGATCGCGGGTGCAGGTGTGATGACGTTCTGGGTGCTGGCGCTCAACGGCTTCAATTTCCATGCGCTGCTTGAGGCAGCGGTTGCGAACCCCGAGAACGTGAACGGGGCCGCGATCCTGGTTCCCGGCCTGCAGTACGGTTCGAACCCGCTCGACTTTGTCTCGTTGGCGCTCGCGCTGGTGCTTGGAACCGCGGGGCTGCCGCACGTACTGATGCGGTTCTACACCGTGCCTACGGCGAAGGAAGCCCGCAAATCCGTGGTGTGGGCAATCTGGCTGATCGGTATCTTCTACCTGTTCACGCTCGTACTCGGTTTTGGTGCCGCGGCACTCGTTGGGCCCGAGACGATTGCTGCTGCTCCAGGCGGGCAGAACTCGGCAGCGCCGCTTGTTGCGCTTGCTCTGGGCGGGCCTCTGCTCCTCGGGTTCATCTCGGCGGTTGCGTTCGCAACGATCCTCGCGGTTGTCGCCGGGCTCACGATTACGGCCTCGGCGTCGTACGCCCACGACATCTACAACAGTGTGATCAAGAAGGGGAAGGCGACACCCAAGCAGGAGGTGAAGGTTGCGAAGATCACGACCCTCGTGATCGGTGGAGTCGCGATCCTCGGCGGCATCGGTGTGCAGGGTCAGAACATTGCTTTCCTCGTGGCGCTCGCGTTTGCGGTGGCCGCATCCGCGAACCTGCCGACGATCCTGTATTCGCTCTTCTGGAGTAAGTTCACGACCCGCGGCGCCGTGTGGAGCATGGTCGGTGGGCTTAGCTCAGCGATCATTCTGATCGCGCTCTCGCCGGTGGTGTCGGGCAACGAGACCGCGATGCTCGGTGAGGGTGTCGACTTCGCGATATTCCCACTGAAGAACCCCGGCATCATCTCGATCCCGCTCGGATTCTTCCTCGGCTGGCTGGGCTCGGTCACCGACCCCGGCACCGAGTCAAAGAAGCTGGCCGCCGAGATGGAGGTGCGTGAGCTCACCGGCTTCGGCGCCGAGCCGCCCGTGGTGCACTAGTCGGACGCGCTACCGCCGCAGCGATAAGGCCGCTGCCGCCCAGCTCAGAGCTGGTGCGGTGGCGGCCTTACTGATGCTCGATTTGGCATAGGCTTAAGGCAGAAGTGGAGCAATCCCGCAATGCCACATCCCGAGAGGAATCCCTTCGTGTTCAGTGACGCACGCTTTCGAAAGTTCATCGGATCTGTTGCCGCCATCGGTGCCGCAGCGTTAGTTCTGGTCGGGTGTTCACCGTCGACGGATCAGGGTGGCACGTTTGCCGATGACGGCTGCACCTCGGTAGTTGTGGCAACCTCCTCTGAAAAAGTGAACCTCATGGAAGACCTGGGGGCCGCCTTCAAGGACTCTGCAGAACACAAGGGACTCGAGAAGTGTGCCACGGTGCACGCCGTGAACGTGGCCTCGGGTAAAGCAGCGCAGTACCTGTCCGACTCCACGACCGAGTGGGCGCTCGGCGCTGACACGGCGCCATCGGTGTGGTCACCCGCCTCAACCGTGTGGACCAACCGTGTCGCCTCGATCGCCGGTGACAAGGTTGTTGCCGGAGCCGAGAGCTTCGCGAAGACCCCCGTTGTATTCGGTATGCCGGAGTCGATGGCGAAGGCGCTCGGGTACCCGGGCAAACCCATCAGCCTGAAGCAGATACACGATCTGATCGCGAATCCCGACGGGTGGGGAGCCGCGGGTAAGTCGATGTGGGGATCGTTCAAGATCGCAAAGACCAACCCCAACAGTTCCACCACGGGCATGTCGATGCTGCTGATGCAGGCCTATGCCGCTTCCGGCAAGGCTCAGGATTTGACGGTTGCCGATGTGAAAGCCGCCGAAGAATTCTCCCGGGTGTTCGAGTCCGGCGCGATCCACTATGGCGACACCACCGGCAAGGTGCTGCAGAACCTCGCCGATCGCACCTCGGGTAAGGGATCCTCATACGTGAGTGCCATCGCGCTCGAAGAGACCTCGCTCTACAACTACAACATCGGCAACCCCGACTCGCACACGGTGCAGCCGGGGGAGACGCTCACCCCGCCCGACGAGAAGCTCGTTGCGGTCTACCCCAGCGAGGGGTCGATGTGGAGCGACAACCCCGCGGTTGTGCTCGATGCGAAGTGGGTCACACCCGAGCAGAAGACCGCCTCGGCGGCGTTCGTGAAGTTCTTGCACACGAAAAAGGCGCAGGAACTGCTGCCAAAGTACGGTTTCCGTCCCACCGATGACTCGGTTGACGTCAGCAAGTACCTGAACGCAGACGTTGGGGTCGATCCCAAACAGCCCGCCGTCACACTCCCGCAGCCTGAGCCCGAGGTGGTCTCAGCTGCAATCGACCAGTGGGCGGCGATTCGTAAGCCCTCGGCGATCCTGCAGCTCATCGATATCTCGGGATCCATGGACGAGAGCATCGGTGACGGGCGTACACGACTCGACGGTGCGATCGAGGGATCGACCGCCACGCTCGGGCAGATCCGACCAACGGATGAGATCGGCGTGTGGGCCTTTACCACGGGCCTTTCCTCGAACATCGACGGCACCCGTGTGAATGGCATCGGGGTTGTGCGCCCGTTCGGAGTGCTGGGTGGCGACAAAGAAGGGCTGCAGAGCGACATCGAAGATCTCGCAAACAGTCAGCGAGCCGGCACCCCGCTGTACGACTCGATCTCTTCCGCGTACGACTACATGAAGACGCACGCCGAAGCGGGCCGCATCAACGCGATCGTGGTGCTTTCCGACGGCGAAGACACCGATTCAGCGACGCGCCTTGACACCCTCATTCAGAAGATCAACGCTGATCAGAAAGAGGGCGGCAACGACAAGCCCGTGCGCATCTTCGCGATTGCCTACTCGAAGGCCGCAGATGTTGAGTCCCTCGAAAAGCTGGCCCGCGCGTCTGGCGGCCAGGTGTTTGACGCGACGGATCCCGCCAAGATCACCGAGACCTTCCAATCGGTCATGAACAACTTCTAGCGAGAGACACTAAGCTACGATCGTGCGATCTCTGAAAGCGATGCTGGCGGTAGGGGCATCCGGTTTATTACTTGCCGGAGCCGCATCGGCGGCGACCCCTGCGCTCGCGGTGACCGATGTCGGCGAGATTATTGACTCGTGCGGATCGCAGACCGTATGCCAGTTTGACGGGGCCTCGATTACGAACGCGCAAGCGCTGGAGGGGTCGCTGCCCGACGGTGTGCGAGTTGTGGTCATCCCCGCGCCCGATCAGGCCGAGACCGTGCCCTCGAGCACAATCGCTTCGCAATTCAAGAGTGCTACCGGCGCGAAGACCGTCATTGTGATTGAGGATCGCTCAAAGGATCGATTTGCTGTCGCTTCTGACGGCGATGCCAAGGCGATCACCGAGGAGCTGTACTCGCAGAGCCAGACCGACGGTGGTCTGGCGGTTGCTGCGGTTGAAGACACGCTCGCATCTGGTGACGCCTCGCCGGGTGCAGACGACGACGGCGGATTTGGTGGCGCGTTGCTGGGCGGCATCCTGGTGATTGCCGCTTGCCTCGTTGGAGCTGGAGCCGTGTACGTGCTGATGCGGCGACGCAAGGGCCGCAGCAACTCCGAACACGTCGCGGCTATGCGACTTGAGAAGGAACTGGCGGCCGCCCTCGATGGCGAAGACGGCAAATTCATCGAAGACGCTCTTGAAAAGCTGGAGCGCAGCGCCGCGAAGTATCCCGATCTTGGGCCACTGTTGATGGCGATGACGCAGCACGTGTCAGAACTCTTCGTTCGCGTGCACAACCGCGGTACCGACCAGCAGCTTCGCCTGCTGCAGGCGAAGTACAAGGACACCCTGTCGAAGTTGCTCAAAGCGATGAACGACGACTATTACGGCGATATCTTGGCGAACCCGCAGTACTGGAGCAACCCGGAGCAGCGGCTCGCTGAAGTTGGAATGGCCATTGCTTCAGTGGACCAGCAGGCCGTCGAGAATATTCGACAGGTCAATGAGTCACGTGACCTTGAGTTTAAGGTTGCGCTCGACTCGCTCATTAAGACCGTAAACGAAGCCAAGCTGTCGGATGTTTATACCGACCGCGAAGAGTAGCCTGCTACCCCAATCAGGAGGAAACATGTCAGAGGAACAACCGACCGTCGCCGTCGATTTTGCCGCGCTGATTGAGCCCGACGATGCCAAAGCGTCTGAGGCACAGGCGACGCCGCTTGAGCGCGCAATCGCGGAGGTGCCCGAAACAGGAGCCGCGGTCGCTCGGCCCGAGGACTCAGCTTTTAAGTTCCGTAGCCTACTCACGGCGCAGCAGCTTGCAGACCTGGAGCGCGGGGCGCCGGTGCTCGCCCGCAAATTCGTCGATGACGTGAACCAGATCGTCTCGTTTGGCGGCCCGGTTATGGAGAAGATGAACTCCGCGTCCGTGCAGCTACTTGAGGCGCAGCGCGACATCAAGATTCCCGAGGCTGACGCGGTTGTCAACGACATGCTGCGCACGATGGACGGCTTCGAGAAGAAGTGGCGTTCGCAGAAGGTCGAAGACGCGGTGAACACCGTTGTCGGCTGGTTCAAAAAGACCAAGTACACACTCGCCACGATGGTGCGCGAGTCGAAGCCGATCTCAGACAAGATCGATCTGGCCGAGGTCAAGCTGCAGGAGATGGAGTCTGCCCTCGCCGACAACATTGCTCGCGGTGAGCTGCTCCACAAGCAGACGCTCTCCCACATGGACGATGTTGTTGCGGTGCTCGCGGCACTTGAGCAGGTAATTGTTGAACTGCGAAAGGAGTTTGACGAGGCCGACGGAATCTTGCGCGAGGCAGAGGCCTCGAAGTCTGAATCGGTGAGCTACAAGGGCGAGACAATCTCGGTCGACGAGCTGCGCGAGGTCCACAGCAAGCTGTCGTTTGTGCTCTCGGAGACCGAGAAGAGCTGGGCCGACTGGCGCACGCAGTTCTTCCTGGGCTTCGCGCACGCACCGGCCACTCGCAACCTCATCGTGACCACCTTTGCGCTGCGTCGCCGCCTCGCGACGTTCCGCACGATGGGTCTGCCGTCGGCACGCCAGTCGCTCGTGATGTGGCAGCAGGCTGCCTTCGCACGTGAGGGTGCCGAGCTCGGCGAGTCCGTGCAAGAGGGCACCAACAAGCTGATCCAGGGCGCCTTCGCTGAAACCGCGAAGTCTGTTGAAGCTGTTGCCAACGCCTCCCAGGCCCCGGTTATCACCGAGGACACCATCTGGGCCGTCATCGACTCGGTGAAGGCGCAGTGCGCTGCGATTGTCACCGCGGATCGTGCTGGGCGTGCGTTGCGCGCGCGCAACCTGCAGGCGCTTGAGCAGGGCGAGACCACGATCGAGGACGCGGTGATTGCCTCGCAGCGTGCCGTTGCTGATGCGAGCCGAAAGCCCTCGGCAGTTGAGGCTGCTCCTAGTGCTTCTCCCGCGTCGAATACCGCAGACCCGGGCAGCGACCTGCTGAACAAGCTCACTAGCTGAGCTGGATCCTGCTCTACACGCCAGCCGGTGCTGACACCTCAGCTGGCGGAAACCTCGCGTTTCTGTCCGGCAGTTGTGTGAGCACCGGCTGATGTGTTGCATTAACCCGCCCGCACCCATGAAAGAATGGCCTGCA
Organism: Leucobacter viscericola; assembly: GCF_011299575.1. Taxonomy (NCBI): domain Bacteria; kingdom Bacillati; phylum Actinomycetota; class Actinomycetes; order Micrococcales; family Microbacteriaceae; genus Leucobacter; species Leucobacter viscericola. The sequence continues at coordinate 937,943 of NZ_CP049863.1, read as the reverse complement.
TGGCAAACCCCGTAAATCCTCCGCGCGGCATGCGCGACTTCCTGCCCGCTGACAAAGCCCGCCGCGAGCACGCGCTCGGGATCATCAAAGGTGTGTACCGCGCGCACGGTTTCGACGAGATCGAGACCCCCACGGTTGAGGATTACGCAAGACTGCACGCTGGCCTCGGGGGAGACAACGAGAAGCTTTCATTCTCGATCCTGAAGCGCGGTATCAAGCCGGAGGCACTCGCCGCAGCGGTCGAGGCGGGCAACCCCGAGCAGCTCGCCGACCTCGGTCTGCGCTTCGACCTGACCGTGCCGCTCACCAGGTTCTACGCGAGCCACCGCGCTGAGCTGCCGCCCGTGTTTCGCTCGATCCAGATCGGGCCAGTGTGGCGCGCCGAGCGTCCACAAAAGGGCCGCTACCGCCAGTTTGTGCAGGCCGATATCGACATCATCGGTGAGCCCGGATTGCTTGCCGAGATCGAGCTGGTCACCGCTACCTCGCAGGCGCTCGCTGAGCTTGGTCTGAACGGTTGCGTGATCCGCGTCAACGATCGCCGCATCCTGTTTGGCCTGCTCGACCACTGCGGTTTTGTGCCAGAGACTCACGATGGTGCGCTCATCACGATCGATAAGCTCGACAAGATCGGTGCCGAGGGAGTTGTTGAGGAGCTGCGCGGGATCGACGCGGTGGCCGCCGAGAAGCTCGGAGCCGTGCTCGCAGCAGTTGAACCCGCTCTCGCGGGAACGGAAGACGGCACGGGTGGGATCCCGCTCAGTCGCGACGCAATTGAGGCTGTACTGCCAGCAGGTGCCGCCACTGAGGGCGTAGAGAACCTCGCGGCACTCGGTGCTGCGCTTGAGGGCGCGCTGCCCGACGGTGTCAGCGTGCGCTTCGATCCGACTCTCGTGCGCGGCATGGGCTACTACACCGGCACGATCTTCGAGGTGGCCCACCCGGGTTCCGGCAGCTCGGTTGGTGGCGGTGGCCGATATGACGGCATGGTCGGACGTTTCCTGGGACAGGACGTGCCCGCCGTTGGATTCTCAATCGGGTTCGAGCGCGTTGTGGATCTGCTGACCCTGCCTGAGGGCACCGGCCCAGAGGCAGTTGCGCTGGTCTACGAAGCTGACGGTGACTTCACAAACCTGCTGACCCTGAAGCGTGAACTGGTGGCACGAGGCCACCGGGTGCGCCTCGAGAAGCGGCAGAAGAACATGAAGATGTTGCTTGCGAGGGTTGCTGCAGAGGGTTTCACCAGTTTTGCCGCGGTCCGTGCCGACACAAAGACCGCCGACGACCTCGAGTTTCGCCCGCTTAGCGATTAGCTGCGAAGGCGGTCGTGACCCGTTGACGTGGGGCTGAAGCGGTGGCACCATTTCACCATGGAAACTCAAATCTTTGTCAACGTCACCACGACCGATCTTGATCGCTCAAAAGCGTTCTATACGGCGCTTGGGTGTGAGATCAATCCGCTGTTCACAGACGAGAACGCGGCCTGCATCGTCTGGAATGAGCACATCTATTTCATGGTGCTCACGCACGAGCACTTCGGTGGTTTCACCGACAAGAAGCTCGCTGATCCCCGCTCCACGGCGCAGGTGATCCTGGCCATGTCTCGCGAGTCACGCGAAGACGTCGACAGCGTCCTCGCCGCTGGACTCGCCGCTGGTGGCAGTGAACCACGCGAACCCTCGGACTACGGGTTCATGTACTCGCGCACCATGGAAGATCCTGACGGCAACATCCTTGAGTTCCTCTACATGGATCCCGTAGCGTCCGAGGAAGGCCCGGCTGTCTGGGAGTCGCAACTGCCCTGAGTCTTTGGTGCCCGCTAAACTGTTGATCGGTGCGACGCAAGCGCACCGATCAACAGGCTTAGAACACACAGGCACAGACACTTAGGAGCGCACCTTGGCATTTATCGACGCAGTGATCGCCCGCGAGATTCTTGATTCACGGGGTAACCCAACCGTTGAGGTTGAGGTTGGCCTAACAGATGACTCGGTTGGGCGGGCGGCGGTGCCGTCCGGTGCTTCCACCGGAGCATTCGAGGCCTACGAGCTGCGCGACGGCGACAAGGATCGCTACCTCGGCAAGGGTGTTACCAAGGCCGTAGACGCGGTATTCGAGGAGCTCGCGCCGGCTATTGAGGGTTTTGCCGCTGACGATCAGCGCATCATCGACCAGATTCTTATGGAGGTCGACGGGACCGACAACAAGCAGCGCGTCGGGGCGAACTCGATCCTCGGCGTAAGCCTCGCAGTTGCGCACGCCGCAGCAGCCTCGGCCGAGCTGCCCCTCTACCGCTACCTCGGTGGCCCCAACGCGAGCACCCTGCCCGTGCCGCTCATGAACATCATTAACGGTGGCGCACACGCCGACACCGGCGTCGACATTCAGGAGTTTATGGCGGTGCCACTCGGTGCCGAGAGCTTCTCCGAGGGTCTGCGCTGGGGCGTAGAGGTGTACCACGCGCTCAAGGCGCTGCTAAACGAAAAGGGCCTGTCAACCGGCCTCGGCGACGAGGGTGGTTTCGCACCGGACCTGCCGCACAACGCTGAAGCTCTCGACCTGATCGTTGAGGCGATCAAGCGCGCCGGGTTCGAGCCGGGCCGCGACGTCGCCGTTGCGCTCGACGTTGCCTCGTCTGAGTTCTACTCAGACGGTGCCTACAACTTCGAGGGCCAGAAGCGTACGGCTGAAGAGATGACCGCGTACTACGAGGATCTGCTGAACCGCTACCCGCTCGTTTCGATCGAGGATCCCCTCGACGAGAGCGACTGGGACGGTTGGAAGCACCTCACCGACAAGCTTGGCAGCCGCGTGCAGCTCGTTGGCGACGACCTCTTCGTCACCAACCCGGAGCGCCTCGCTGACGGCATCGAAAAGGGTGTCGCGAACTCGATCCTCGTGAAGGTCAACCAGATCGGCACTCTCACCGAGACGTTCGACGCCGTGCAGCTCGCGCAGCGCTCCGGCTACACCGCCGTCATGTCGCACCGCTCGGGTGAGACCGAAGACGTGACGATCGCCGACCTCGCCGTTGCGACCGATTGCGGTCAGATCAAGACCGGTGCTCCGGCTCGCTCCGATCGTGTCGCAAAGTACAACCAGCTGCTCCGCATCGAAGAAGAACTCGGTGGCGCCGCAAAGTACGCCGGACGCAGCGCGTTCCCGCGTTTCTCGGCGTAAGCACTAGGCGGTAAGTAGCGCGCATGGCAAACGACAGCACGGTGAAACGCTGGAGAGAAGATCTCGGGACCTGGTTTTCGAGTCTGCGCTTCAGTGGTTTCACCGTGCTCGTTGTGATCCTGGTGGTCGCGGGGGTCGTGATTGTCAGCCCGAGCCTGTCGACCTTTGTGCAGCAGCAGCGCGAGCTCTCTGACCTGCGCGATAACGTCAAGCAGGGCCAAGAGTCGGTCGACAAGATGGATGCTGAGCGCGCCAAGTGGAAAGACCCCGTTTACGTCCGTTCCCAAGCACGTGATCGTTTGTTTTACGTGCTACCGGGGGAGACGCAGCTGAACGTGATCGATGACACGGTGTTGCCAGTCGAGTCAACCGAAAAGACCGAAGCCAAGCTCTCGCGCATGCAGAGCAACTGGGCGCAGGGGCTCGCCGGTTCGTTCCTCACAGCTGGAACCACCAAAGCCACGCCTGAACAACTGAAATCTGACAAAACTGCTGCGCAAGATCCTGCGCCCACACAGAGCACGACCGACGCTAACCCCGAGGAGTCCCAACAATGAGCCGGCCCCCTACGCCGAACCCACCCAGGCTGATATTGCAGCCGTGAGTGAGCAGCTTGGCCGTGAAGCCCGAGGTGTTGTTGGGATCGCAGCTCGCACCACAGACGGGGCTCCCGCAGTCGTGGCAACGGCCTCACGCCTGCCCGACGGATCGCCCTTCCCGACGTTTTACTACCTCTGCCATCCCGAGGCTGTCGCTGCAGCGTCGCGCCTTGAAGCCGTCGGCATGATGGCCGAGTTTAACGAGATGCTCGCCGAAGACGAAGAGATGCGCGCGCAGTACCAGCGTGCACACGAGCAGTACATCGCGGATCGCGACACCGTGGGCGAGGTTCCCGAGCTTGCCGGTGTGAGCGCGGGCGGAATGCCGACCCGCGTAAAGTGCTTGCACGCGCTCATGGGTCACGCTTTGGCGGCGGGCCCGGGAGTGAACCCCATCGGAGATATTGCGCTCGAACGAAGTGGCTGGAGCCTCTAAAGCGCAGAAACCTCGGGTTCTGCAAGAAACTCGGTTGAAATTTTCGGTTTTTTGGATGCAGGCCGCGGAAAACGCAAGTTCCACCTGAAAGTCAGTCTAGAATGAGTGGGTTGGGCGAATTGCGTCCATCATTTGCCGTGTCCCCGTTCTAGGCGCGGGACCATTTCTGCTCATATGCATCAAGGAGACCGCTTCGTGGCGAAGAAGATTCTGATCGTTGGTGGTGGCTACGCTGGCTTCTACACTGCTTGGAAGCTGGAGAAGCTTCTTCGTGCTGGCGAAGCTGAGGTGACGATCGTTGATCCGTTGCCCTACATGGCCTACCTGCCGTTCCTTCCCGAGGTTGCCGCTGGCTCGATTGAGCCGCGTCACGCAGTTGTAGCGCGCCGCCGTCACCTCAAGAAGACCGCGAACATCGCGGGCAAGGTGACCGGCATTTCGCACGACACCAAAACCGCGACCATCACCCCCAACGTGGGCGAGGCGTTCGACTTCGAGTACGACCAGATCGTTGTGACGACCGGATCCGTCTCGCGTACCTTCCCGATCGCTGGCATCGCCGATAACGCAATCGGCATGAAGACCATCGAAGAGGCCGTTGCAGTGCGCGACCGCATGGTCGGCAACTTCGAGCGCGCGGCTTCACTGCCCGCAGGATCGGCCGAGCGTGCACGCCTGCTCACCGTTACCGTGGTCGGTGGCGGCTTTGCTGGCATCGAGACGATCTCAGAGCTGCGATCCTTCGCAACTGCTCTGCTGCGTCGTTACCCCGAGATCAACTTCGACGAGACGGTGTTCCACCTCGTTGAGGCCATGGGCCGCATCATGCCCGAGGTCGCGCAGAAGACCGCCGACTGGGTTGTGAAGGATCAGACCCGTCGTGGCGTCAACATCCACCTCGACACCCAGCTCTCGTCTGCGGTCGACGGCAAGATCGAGCTCTCCACCGGCGAGAACTACGAGTCCGACCTGATCGTGTGGACGGCTGGCGTTATGCCCCGCCCGTTCCTGCGTGGCACCGACCTGCCGATTGGCCCGCGTGGCCACGTGGTCGCAAGCCCGAACCTGCGCATCACCACCGAAGACGGCAAAGAGCTCGCTGGGGCGTGGACCGCGGGTGACACCTCGCAGGTTCCCGATATCTCTGCGACCCCCGGCCCCGGTGGATTCTGCGTTCCCAACGCGCAGCACGCCGTTCGTCAGGGCCGTCTGCTCGCGAAGAACATCGTCGCGGATCTGCGCGGCGAGGGTGCACGCGAGTACAACCACAAGAACCAGGGTGCGGTTGCCGGTCTCGGCCTCAACACCGGTGTGTTCCAGTCGGGCAACTTCGCTCTGCGCGGTTACCTCGCATGGCTCGCGCACCGCTTCTACCACGGCCTCGCGATCCCCACGTGGGAGCGCAAGTGGCGCGTGTTCGGCGGCTGGGTTGGTCACTTCTTCCTCGCACGCGACGTCGTGAACATCGAGGCAGTGCAAGAGCCCCGCGCGATCTTCGAGGAATTCGCGAGCCGCCCCAAGGCGTAAGCGATCCTGAACCGCTAAAAACCCCGCTGACCACTATGGTTGGCGGGGTTTTTGCGTTCTGGGTGTTGTTTGCCACCCTGCTCGCTTCACTCGCCCAGCCACCCCGCTCACCCGTCGAGAAGCCATCGTCTCGTCGAGAAGCCATCGTATGTGATGGCGAGTCGACGAAATGATGGCCAGTCGGCGGGATGGGGAGCAGGTTAGGCCGCGAGGGAAGCAGCGGGTCAGTTCTCCTGGGGCGCGTGCCGCGACAAAAACTCGTACATATCCGTGTCGTCGACCCCCGGGAAGGTGCCCGTCGGCAGTGGTGTGAGCACGTGCGCGTGCATGCGCGCGCTCGGCCACGCCTTGCCAGACCAGCGCGTCAGCAACTCGGGGCGCGCCATGCGGCAGCAGGATTCGTCAGGGCAGGTCGACACCGCTCGCACGCTGGTGTCGCGGCCGCGGAACCAGCGTGTGTCGTCAAACGAGACACCACAGGCAATCGCGAACGGGCCCTGCTCCGCGTCGCCCGTCTGCACGCTCGACCAGAAGGTACCCGACGGGGTGTCGGTGTATTGATAGAACTCACTCGTGCGGTTGGTTCGATTGAACGCGGATCGGCCACCCCACTTGTGGCAGAGCACCTCGCCCTCGATCGAGCCTGAGGTATCGGCCGGGAACGGCAGCCCATCGTTTGCGTAGCCGCGCACCAGGGATCCCGCGCCGTCCGCGCGATAGTGGTGCACCCGCAGATCGAGGTGTCTCGTGGCGAGGTTGGTGAATCGGTGGGCCGCGGCCTCGTGAGTGACCCCGAATGCGTCGCGAAGATCTTCAATTGCGAGGTTACGGTTGCGCTTTGCCTGCTGCAAGAACTCGACCGCGCGGGCCTCTGGCAGCAGGCAGGCTGCCGCGAAGTAGTTGATCTGAAGCCGCTGTTCGAGAAATTCTGCATAACTTGCCGGTTCGGAGTGGCCGAGCACGCGGTGAGCCATTGCCTGCAGTGCGAGGGATCGCAGGCCGTGGCCACCAGGGATCGATGCGGGCGGCAAATAAATGCGACCGTTCTCAAGATCTGTAATACTTCGTGTGTTTGAGGGCAGATCGTCAACGAAGATGAGTGTGAAGCCGAGCATCTCCGCCAGCATCGCGACCTGGCGGTGCGTGACGGCTCCCGTGCCGTGACCGATGCGCCGCATGAGGTCGGAAGCCAAAACCTCGACCTCGGGCATGTAGTTGTCGCGCTCCTGCATTTGCATGCGGATGGCGGTGTTTGCCCGGCGGGCTTCCTCTGAGGTTGTTGCAGCGGCTCGGGATCGACGCGCGAGTTCACGATGCAGTCCCACGATGGCCTCGAGGGTGTCGTCACTCAGCGTTCGTGGTGTACGCACGTGGGGGAGGCCCAGGCGGGAGTAACCGGGGGCTGACTGCGCACGTTCGAGCTCGATCTCCAGGGCGCTGCGATGATCCGGAGCCTCGTGTTTCAGTAGCTCAGAGGGGTCGATGCCAAACTCGCGGGCGAGCCCCTGAAGCAGACCGAGTCGCGGTTCGCGCTTGCCGTTCTCGATGAGGGAGAGCTGGCTCGCGACAACACCGACCTTTTCGCCGAGTTGATCGAGGGTGAGGCCCGAGCGTGTTCTGAAGTGTCGCAGCCGCTTTCCGAGCAGGAGACGATCAACTTCTGCCTCGCTAATAGAGGGGGTCGCTTCAGGTGCCATAAATTGACTATATGTCAAAAAGCTAAAATCTTTACACCCGAATCGGTAAACTTGCAGCTTCGGGAGTACCGAGAATGGATATGACACCGATTCTTACCACTCAAGGTTCACACCCGAGGAGAACGTCAATGGGTACCAACCAGGTCATCGAGATCGCAGATCTCGTGCGCGCCGAAGCCACCACCACCAAACCGGAGATTCTGGAGTGGGTGACCACCGTTGCCGAGCTCGTAAAGCCCGACGCAATTGTGTGGTGCGACGGCTCACAAGACGAATGGAACCGCATCACCACGGAGATGGTCGAGGCCGGTACCCTCGTTCCACTCAATAAGGATCTGCGCCCCGGCAGCTTCCTCGCTCGCTCGCACCCCGCCGACGTGGCGCGCGTTGAGGATCGCACATTCATCTGCTCCGAGAGCGAAGCCGATGCAGGCCCGACCAACAACTGGGTTGCTCCCGAGGCCATGAAGGCCGAGCTCAACCCCTACTTCGACGGCGCTATGCGCGGTCGCACCATGTACATCGTTCCGTTCTCGATGGGGCCCGTTGGCGGCGCCATCACACAGCTCGGCATCGAGATCACCGATTCGCCCTACGCAGTGCTGAACATGCGAATCATGACCCGCATGGGCCAGACCGCACTCGACGGCATCACTCCCGGCAGCGAGTGGGTGCGCACCGTTCACTCGGTCGGCATGCCCCTCGAGTACGGGCAGGAAGACGTTGCATGGCCGTGCAATGACACGAAGTACATCACACACTTCCCTGACACGCTTGAGGTGTGGTCGTACGGCTCCGGCTACGGCGGCAACGCGCTGCTCTCGAAGAAGTGCTTTGCGCTGCGTATCGCCAGCGTAATGGGCAAAAACGAGGGCTGGCTCGCTGAGCACATGCTGCTGCTGAAGCTGACCAACACCGATTCCGGCAAGTCGTACCACCTCTCGGCGGCGTTCCCGTCTGCCTGCGGCAAGACGAACCTCGCCATGCTGCAGCCAACCATCCCCGGATGGAAGGTCGAGACCATCGGTGACGACATTGCGTGGCTGCGCCCCGGCAAAGACGGCCGCCTGTACGCGATCAACCCCGAGGCGGGTTTCTTCGGCGTGGCACCCGGCACCGGCGAGACGACCAACCCCGTCGCGATGGAGACCCTGTGGGGCAACACCATCTACACCAACGTCGCACTGACCGACGAGGGTGACGTGTGGTGGGAGGGCAAGACCGATGAGGTCCCTGCGCACCTGATCGACTGGGAGGGCAACGACTGGACCCCCGAGTCGGGTCGCGTCGCCGCACACCCGAACTCGCGCTTCACGGTGCCGATTCAGCAGACCCCGACGCTCGCGCAGGACTGGTACGAGCAGGATGGTGTGCCACTCGACGCAATCTTGTTCGGTGGACGCCGCGCGACCAACGTGCCGCTCGTGGCCCAGTCGCTCTCTTGGAACCACGGCGTCTTTGTTGGCGCGACGATCTCCTCCGAAAAGACCGCGGCCCAGGAAGGCACCGTTGGCGAGCTGCGCCGCGATCCCTTCGCGATGCTGCCGTTCTGCGGCTACAACATGGCCGACTACTGGGGCCACTGGCTCGAGATGGGCGAGATTCTTGGTGACAAGGCTCCGAAGATCTTCCAGGTCAACTGGTTCCGTAAGGGTGCCGACGGTCGCTTCCTGTGGCCAGGCTTCGGCGACAACTCGCGCGTGATCGACTGGGTGATTCGCCGGGTCGAGGGTGACGTCACCGGTCGCGAGACCGCGATTGGCACCGTTCCCGCCGCTGGCGAGCTGAACCTCAACGGCATCGAGGTGCCAGAGGCCGATCTCGAAGAGCTGTTCTCGGTGCACGCCGACTCCTGGCTCGCAGAGGCCGACCTCACCGAAGAGTTCTTCGCACAGTTTGGCGATCGTACGCCTGCAGCCCTGCAGGAGCAGCTCGCGAGCCTCCGCGCTCGTTTGAGTAAGTAGTAAGCCTGAGTGCCTAGCGCTCACACAAGCCGTAGGCCCCGTCGTTCTGCCCAACGACGGGGCCTACTATTTTGTCGGGATCGGTCACGGCAGGTCCTGAACATCTGGCAGAATCAATAGGGCCCCCCATAGCCCAACCGGCAGAGGCAGTCGACTTAAAATCGATCCAGTCTGGGTTCGAATCCCAGTGGGGGACGTGCTTGTTGCGAAAGTAGTGCTGATCGTCGCGATCCTCATTGCGATCACCCTCGGGGTGTTCATGAGGGTGCGCGCTTGGCGGCGACGGCGCGCCCAGGCAAAAGCGCAGTGGCAGGCCGAGCTTGATCGGGATCTGCGCGAATAGCTACAACCTCTAGCAGCGAGCATGGTCTGCGTTCTACACTTCGACTATGACTCTCGACGCGGCGCTCGACCTCACAGCGGTAGACCTTCGAGCGCGGGCTGAGCGGCAGCCCTGGCACAACCCGGAGAGCTACTGGGGTGCATTTACAGCGGCAACACAAGACCGGTCAGCACCCGTCGTCGCGCTGAGCGTCGAGGCGCTGCATCACAACGCGCACGACCTCATGCGTCGCGCGGGTGGGCTCCCGATTCGTGTCGCTAGTAAGTCTGTTCGTGCGAGGGGTGTGCTTGACGCCGTGCTCGCGCTGCCCGGGTTTCGAGGAATCCTCGCCTACACCCTTGCCGAGGCGCTGTGGCTGGCCGAGACGATCGACGACGTTGTTGTCGGGTATCCGACGGCAGACTTCGCCGCGCTCAAACGATTGGGGGAGAGCGCGCGGGCGAGTGAACGCGTCACCGTGATGATCGACAGCGAGGATCAGTTGGACCTCATCGATGCCGCGATCCCTCCCGCTAAACGAAGCACAATCCGAGTCTGCCTCGATCTTGATGCCTCCTGGCGTAACCCGGTGCTCGGGCACATCGGCGTTCGGCGTTCGGCGCTGCGACAGCCCCACGAGCTGCAGGCTCTCGCGGCCCGCGTCGAGCGGCGCGACGGGTTTACGCTCGTCGGTGTGATGGCGTATGAGGCGCAGATCGCGGGGGTGGGTGACCGACCCGCGGGAAAGCCCGCCGAGGCCGTACTCTTGCGCACGATTCAGCGGGCGAGCGGGGCAGAACTCGCGGAGCGCCGGGCCGCCGCCATCGCTGCGGTGAGCGAGGTTGCAGAACTGGAGTTCGTCAACGGTGGTGGTACGGGATCGGTTGAGCGCACGGCGTCTGAATCGGTCATTACCGAGGTTGCCGCGGGCAGCGGTCTCTATGGGCCCCACCTGTTTGACCACTACTCGGTGTTCACGCCCGCGCCAGCACTGGCGTTTGCGCTTGACGTGGTGCGCAAGCCGACACAGGATCGCGCCACGCTGCTCGGGGGCGGCTGGATCGCCTCGGGGCCGGCAGCGCCAGACCGCCTGCCCCTGCCGGTATGGCCGGAGGGACTGAAGTATGAGCCGCGTGAGGGGGCCGGTGAAGTGCAAACCCCGCTGCGAGGTGAGGCCGCACGGCAAATGAAGCCGGGGGACCGAGTGTGGCTGCGGCACACAAAGGCCGGAGAACCGCTTGAGCACACAAACGAGATCGTGCCGGTGACCGCGGACGGCTCGGCGCTGCCCGCGATCCCAAGCTATCGAGGAGAAGGGCAGTGCTTCCTATGACCACACGCTGGCAGAACTGGGCGAGAACAGAGTCGTCGCAACCGGTACTCGCAATTGCCCCAAAGAGCATCGAACAGATTGTGCTCGCAGTGAACCGGGCCGCAGAGACAGGCCACACGGTGAAGCCCATCGGCGCCTCCCACAGCTTCACGGGTGTTGGCGCGACCGACGGCGTGCGTCTTGACATGAGCAAACTGCGCGGGCTGGTTTCTGCTGATCGGGATCGTGGGCGGGTCACCCTCTGGGGAGGTACCCACCTCTGGGAACTCCCGGCGATCCTCACCCCGCTCGGCCTTGCACTGCACAACATGGGTGACATTGACCGGCAGACCATCACCGGCGCCACTCAGACGGGTACACACGGCACCGGACTGGGCCTCGGCGGGCTCGCAACCGCCATTGTTGCTGCGACGCTCGTGACGGGAACCGGCGAGATCCTCACCGTGAGTGAAGACGAGAATGCTGAACTGCTGCCCGCGGTTGCGCTCGGGATCGGGGCACTCGGTGTGCTCGCCACCGTCACGGTGCAGTGTGTGCCGAGATACCTCTTGCACGCTGAAGAGGCGCCGATGCCGCTTGAGGAGGTGCTCGATACGTTCGTAGAGCGATCCCGCACAACCGACCACTACGAGTTTTACTGGTTTCCGCACACCCGCGGCGCACGCACAAAAAACAACACCCGCCTGGCCCCGGAAGCCCAGGCCGAACCGCTCGGACGCTTCAAGCGCTTCGCCGATGAGGAACTCGCCAACAACGCTGCCTTCGGGGCCGTCACCGCTGTCGGCGGTGCGCTGCCGCGGGCGGTGCCGCGCCTCAACCGGCTTGTCAGCTCGGTATCGAGTAAGCGCAGCTACAGCGACGAATCTCACCGGGTGTTTGTGACGCAGCGCCGGGTGCACTTCCGAGAGATGGAGTACGGGGTGCCACTCGAAGCGGTACCCGACGCAGTGCGGGAGCTTCGCCGCATGATTGGCAAGCGGCGGTATCGGGTTTCGTTTCCGATCGAGGTGCGGTCGGCCGCGGCCGACGATCTGCTGCTGTCGACCGCAAACGGACGCGAGACCGGATACATCGCCGTGCATCGATACTGGCGTGAGCGAGATCGCAGCTATTTCCGGGAGGCCGAGGCGATTTTGGCTGACCACGAGGGGCGACCGCACTGGGGCAAGATGCACACACAAAACGCCCGCTCACTGCGAGAGCTGTACCCCGGTTTTGAGCGCTTTTTGGCGGCTCGGGATCGGCTCGATCCTGAACGGGTATTTGCGAATGCATATTTGACGCGTGTGCTGGGGGATTGAGTCGTTGATCCCCAGCGAGTTCAGGGGATTGTTCCGTTAGGATCAAACCATGACTGGTGGATTAATTGCTACGCTCATCGTGGCTGGCGTACTTGTCCTGCTGATCGCATACGTGTGGATCACCTACAACTCGCTCGTGACGCTTCGCGTGCGTGTGGACGAGGCGTGGAGCGACATTACGGTGCAGCTCAAGCGTCGAGCTGATTTGATCCCGAGCCTGGTCGAGACGGTGAAGGGTTACGCCGAACACGAGAAGGGTGTGTTCGAGGCTGTCACCCAGGCGCGAGCCGAAACCGTTTCAGCGCAGGGGCCGGCTGAGGCCTCTGCCGCCGAGAACCACATGCAGCAAGCGCTGAAGAGCATCTTCGCCGTCGCTGAGGCATACCCGCAGCTGCAGGCCAGCACTAACTTCCTTCAGCTGCAGAGCGAACTCGTCGACACCGAGAACAAGATTCAGGCCTCGCGCCGTTTCTACAACGGTGGCGTGCGCGAGTTCAACACAAAGATCCAGGTCTTTCCGAACACCATCTTCGTGCGTGGCATGGGCTTCAAGGAGCGCGAGTTCTTCGAGGTTGAAGACGTGGCAGCGATCTCAGAGCCGCCGCGCATTCAGTTCTAGCGGGGTAGGCCGTGTACAGCGCGATACGTCGCAACAAGGTCAATAGTTTCTTCATCATCCTGCTGTTCATCGTTATCGTCGGTGGACTCGGGTGGCTTGCTGCGTACATCTATCGGTCTCCAGGGATCGTCATCACCGTTGTGGTGATCTCGGTCGTGTACGCCGCGATTCAGTACTTCGCGGCGGGGCGTCAGGCCATCTCGATGAGCGGGGCCAGGCGCATCACCGAGGCCGACAACCCACGGTTGTACCGGATCGTCGAGAACCTCGCGATCACAACAGGTTCGCCGATGCCCGAGGTCTACATCGTGAATGATCCCGCGCCCAACGCGTTTGCGACGGGTCGCGATCCCGAGCACGCCATGGTGGCCGCGACAACCGGGCTGCTCGACATCATGACCGATTCCGAGCTTGAGGGTGTCATGGCCCACGAGCTCGGCCACGTGCGCAACTACGACATCCGCGTCTCGATGATCGTGTACGGCCTCGTCGTCGCGATCGGCATGATCGCCGATGTGATGATGCGCGTTGCGTTCTTCGGGCGCAACAACAACGGCAACCCGGTCGTGTTGATCTTTGGTCTCGTCGCCATGATTGTCGCGCCGATCATCGCGACGATCGTGCAGCTGGCCGTTTCGCGGCAGCGTGAGTACCTGGCGGACGCCACCGGAGCGCTGACCACCAGGCACCCGGAAGCACTCGCGAGTGCCCTGCACAAGCTTTCCGAGTACGGCGCGCCACTGCAGAAGCAGAGCTCAAGCATGGCTCACCTGTGGATCGCTGACCCGCTGAAGCCCGGCATGGTGCAGAAACTCTTCGCGACACACCCGCCTATCCCGGATCGAATCCGCCGCCTGCTTGACATGGGCGGCAAGTTTTAATCGACACGGCGTAAGGTTGATGGGTAGCCAAGGAGGTCGCCCCGCCAGTGTCGAATATGTTCCGATCCCTCGCCGTACGTAATTACCGCATCTGGTTCTTCGGAGCGCTTGTATCGAACATTGGTGCCTGGATGCAGGCAACCACCCAGAACTGGGTGGTGCTGACCGAGCTCACCACCAATAACGCCTCGGCCGTTGGTGTGACGATGGCACTGCAGTTTGGTCCGCAGCTGCTGCTTGTGCCTTTCAGTGGGGCCGTGGCTGACCGTTTCGAGCGTCGCCATGTGCTGCTTGTGACCCAGTCGCTGCTCATGCTGTTTGCGGCGGGTCTCGGCGCGCTCCTTATTACCGGCCAGGCAGAGCTGTGGCACCTGTACGCGTTTGCGCTGGGTCTTGGCGTTGTCAACGCGTTCGACACCACGGCACGACAGGCGTTTGTCTCTGACCTCGTGGGCCCCGCGAACCTCTCCAACGCGGTTGCGTTGAACTCCGCCTCCTTCAACTCCGCCAGACTGGTCGGGCCCGCCGTGGCGGGTGTGCTGATCGCGGTTGTCGGATCCGGCTGGGTGTTTATGATCAACGCCGTCTCGTTTCTCGGGGTGCTCGGGGCGCTGTTGCTGATCCGTACGGCGGCAAAAGCCACGCCAAAGAAAGGGCAGCGCGAATCTCAGTTGCGGCAGCTCTCCGCTGGTTTGCGATACGTGCGCTCACGACATGACATGATCGTTGTGTTTGTGATGGTGTTTCTGCTTGGCACGTTCAGCATGAACTTTCCCGTCATGTCTTCGACCATGGCGGTCGAGTTTGGGCGAGGCGCGGGCGACTACGGGCTGCTCTCGTCGATTCTCGCCATCGGCTCGCTCACCGGGGCGCTGCTTGTGGCGAGGCGACCCGCGGCTCGCATGCGAGTTGTGATTATTGCGGCGGGTGGGATCGGTGCCGTCAGTGTGCTTGCCGCCGTGATGCCCACGTTCTGGACCTTCGCCCTCACGCTCATCTTCCTCGGGTTCGCCATTTCAACCCTGCTCACGACTGCAAACGGGTTTGTGCAGACCACCACCGACCCGGCCGTTCGCGGCGGGTGCTGGCCCTATACGTGGCCGTGCTGATGGGAGGCACTCCCATTGGTGCACCACTTGTGGGTGCGGCCGCCGATGTGCTGGGCGCACGATCCACACTTGTGATCAGCGCCGTCGCGGCGTTCCTCGCGTTTGGAATTGGCATCACCTGGCTGATGGTTGAGCGGCAACTGCGCTTCCACCGTGACGAGGGCCTACGGTTCACCGTGACGCACGTTGGGCGGCCCGGCGTTGACGATGATCACGCCCATCAGACCGAAACCCTCACCGCTCCGATCTCCGTGCTGCGGCGGGAGGAGGGGCTGCTTGTGCCGGGGGATTCCGCTCCGCAAGACGGCGCAGTTGCCGATGCTACGACCGGCGCGATTCGGATCGACGGCATCGCAGCGGAGATCGAAAATGACGGTCCAGAAAACGAGGCTGACGGAACCTCGCGGCGCATTGGCCGATAACGGAGTTCGGGGATAGGCTTGTGGTCGTTCATGCGGCATCATCCGCACCCTTTGACTATGGAGCAAAGATAACTGGTGACTGACTACCTGGCGGCTCAGACTCGCACGGAGACGGACTCGATTGGCAGCCTGGAGATCCCAGCAACTGCGTACTGGGGTGTCCACACGGCTCGAGCACACGAGAACTTCCCGATCGCTCGTCGTCCAATCTCGGTGTACCCCGACTTCATTCGCGCGTTCGCGTGTGTGAAGCAGGCTGCAGCGCGTGCCAACCTTGAGATCGGCGCGCTCGATGAGCAGCGTGCGATCCTGATCGATCGTGCCTGCGAAGAGATCAAAACGGGCATGCTGCACGATCAGTTTGTTGTTGGGGTGGTGCAGGGCGGTGCCGGCACCTCAACCAACATGAATGCAAACGAGGTCATCACGAACCGTGCGCTTGAGCTCGCGGGGCACCCCAAGGGTGACTACGCGTTCATCAACCCGAACGATCACACAAACCACAGCCAGTCGACCAACGATACCTACCCGACCGCAATCAAAATTGCGCTCGCGTTTTCGCTCGACAGCCTGCTCGAAGAACTGAAGCTGCTCTCGGAGTCCTTCGCCGCCAAGGGCCGCGAGTTCTCGCACATCGTCAAGGTTGGCCGCACACAGTTGCAGGACGCCGTGCCGATGACACTCGGCCAGGAGTTCAACGCGTTTGCGGTTACGCTGCGCGAAGACATCGAGCGCCTGCAGGAGGCCGTGACCCTGCTGCGCGAGGTCAACATGGGTGCCACCGCCATCGGCACCGGCATCAACGCCCCCAAGGGCTACAAAGAAGCCGTCATCAAGCACCTGCGCGAGATCACCGATCTTGAGCTGGTGACCGCGGGTGACCTCGTGGAGTCCACGAGCGACACCGGCGTGTTCATTACGTTCTCGGGTGCCCTCAAGCGCAGCGCGCTGAAGCTCTCCAAGATCTCGAACGACCTGCGTCTGCTGTCATCGGGACCGCAGGCTGGCCTCGGTGAGATCAACCTGCCCGCGCGCCAGGCCGGATCCTCGATCATGCCTGGCAAGGTCAACCCGGTGATTCCGGAGGCCGTCTCGCAGGTTGCGTACGCCGTTGCGGGATCTGACGTCACCGTGTCGATGGCTGTGGAAGCCGGTCAGCTGCAGTTGAACGCGTTTGAGCCGATCATCGCTCACTCGATCTTCCAGTCGATCACCTGGCTTGAGCGCGCCTGCCAGACGCTGCGCGTCAACTGCGTCGACGGCATCACGGCAAACGAGGATCGCCTCGAAGACATGGTGTCGCGCTCCGTGACCGTCATCACGGCGCTCGCGCCCGTGATCGGCTACTCCGAGGCAGCCAAGCTCGCGAAGGAAGCGCTCGCAACGAACGCCAAGATCTCCGATCTGGTCGTGTCTCGTGGACTGCTCGGCGAAGAAGAGCTCTCTGACCTGCTGCAGCCGCTGAAGCTCGCGGGTCTCGCTCCCGAGACCGGCGCGATTGATGTCGTGCCCGGTAACCCCGAAAAGACCGAGCCTGCGCCCGCAAAGGCGCAGCCGGCAAAGAAGTAGTACTTTCACACAGAAGGGCGGTGGGGATCTTGGATCCTCACCGCCCTTCTGTGTTTGGGAGACAGCCCCGAGGCACGCCTCGAAGGAAACGAACCGGCAAAACGTGCACCCGCAGCACTGACTTGTTCTGCCCCATCCCGCAAAGGCGACTGTACCGGTACTGAGATACCCGGTTGCTAACTGCAAGTCGCATGTTTCAGGCATAGCGTTTACGGAGTCCGGTTGACGCTGTTGTACACCGGATCGCGGGGCCCCGGTTTCCCTATATTCCCCCCAATAGAAACGGTGGCCCCGCGCACCACCCGGATCCCGGCACTATAGCCTACGTTGAGCGCCGTTGCGCTGGGTTCTGTGTGTTCTCGTGGTAGTTCAGAGCCCCGGCTGAGGTGACGCCAGCTAAGAACTGAGGTAAGAATTTGAGTTGCTGCGCGACGAGTTTTCACGTGTAAAAGACTGGTGTCGGAAGGCTAGTAGCCTTCCGAGGTACACATTTTTTGCAGGGGTGAGGGAAACGATGTCGTTCGTAGTGCGCACGGAAGAGTTACTTGCTTGCAGGTCTTCAATCCTGCAAGGTATTTCCGTAGAAATCGTCGGCCGATCTGGGAGCGGTCGCTCTGCTTTGCTGAGAGGGGCAGCGACTTCACTGGCAGAGGCGGGGCTACAAACTATTTCATTTGCGGGTTCTCCGGCCTCGGCCGAACGGCCGTTCCTGGCACTCCAACTTGCCGGGTTTGACGTGCCAGGGGCCATCGACAAACCCTCAAATCGGACAGACGCTATTTCGGCACTGCGCGACATGGTGCTGCGCAGGCCCAGCGTGATTCTGATTGATAATGCTCACCTTCTCGACAGCGAATCGTGGGCGGTGTTGGCCGCGGTGCACGGCACAACTTCAGTTCCGCTCGTGGTGGCACGGAACGAACGGCCCTCAGGTAGCTCTCCCGATCGCTCGGTGCGATCGCTCGCTTCGGCCTCAATCATGGTGCGGCTCAAACCGCTCACCTTCGGTGCAACAACCGAGCTTCTACTCAACCGACTCGGTGATCCTGCGAGTCTTGACGTGCTCACACGGGTGTATCGCAAGTCTGGAGGATTACCGAGCCTCATCGTCGCGATTATTGATGTGGCGAAGCTGTCGGGGCGACTCACCCTGCTTGACGGGGTGTGGACCATGTCGGGGAAGTTTTGGGACGACAACCTCTCTGGGGTGATTGAACACCTGCTCGGCGATGTGACGCGCCCCCAGATGGATCTCATCGAGGCAATCGGCATACTTGGGGCAGTCGACCTAGAGACCGCCATCGAGCTGGTGGGAGAAGAAGAGCTCGAGACGCTTGAGGCCGCAAAGATTGTTGCGGTTGTCTCTACCGGCAGTCGACCGAGCGTTGTGCTCGACCCTCCTCTGATTGGTGAGTGGGTGCGGCACGGGTCGCCGTCAGTGAGGCGACGACGCGTCGAAGCGACTCTGCGTGAGCGGGTGCCAGAGGCTCTGCACTCCCAGGCCCCCTCCGCACTGAGTCGTGCCCTTTCGATGGCCAACCCAGCTCTTGGTGGTGCCGTCGATCATGAGCGAGTGAACCGTCTGGAAGCCGCACGAGAAGCATGGGATCAAAATCCCTCATTTGCTTCGGGGGTGGCCTACCTCGACGAGCTTCAATCCACACCCACTGATCCTGATGCTATTGAAAACCTCTACGCTGCGCTCGAAGACGCGGGCGGTGCTCCGTGTGATCGCGCGCGTTTCAGGCGTCTCCGCATGAACTGGCTCGCCTTCCGTCTCGGACGGACCCAGGATGCTCTTGCACTCGCCTTCAAGCTTGATCCCGATCTGGAGCCCTACTCCGAGTATCTCGAGGCTATTGCGGTGAGGATCGCGGTCGAAATTGATGGGGTTCCCGCCGACATCGAAGAGCGACTTGCGCAGTTGCGTCGGCCTCGCACGGTCGAGACCGGGTGGGGGACTGTGGCCGAAGCCTACGTTCGCCTCGTGCAGGGACGAGCGATAAGCGCACTGGAACTTCTCTCGAATCTCCAGCCCGAACCCGGCAGTGAGCTTTCGTCGTTCAGTGATGTCGTGCGAATGTGGTCGCGAATGAGCAGCGGAGATATCAAGGGAGCCTTCGAGGAATCGACCGAGTATCTCAACGATTCGCTCTCCCGGCTCGACCTTCGAATGACTCGCGAGTACGCTCTCATCGCGGTGTCTTGTCTTCTTGCAATTGGCCAGTACGGAGTTGGCTGTTCGCTGATGGAGGCTGTGCTGACTCTGGGAGTGCCGGCGGTTGGCCAGGAACGAACCCAGGCTGGGCTGCTGAGTTACGCCGCCGTATTTAATGCACTCAGTGGGAAACTGCCGCTGGCAGAGTCCTTAACGCTTGAGGCTGAGCGGGCAAATCTCCCGCCAGGGCCCCTCTCAGGCGCGAACGCCGGGTCTGCACGCGCGGCAATGCATAACCTGACGGGAGACCGGGCGTCAGCGATCACCTCAATGGTCGCGTTGTTTGAGCAGCTCAGGTCGCGTGGATACCTTCTCTCCGCTGTCGACGGGGGCATGGTTGGTGGGTTGATGTTCGGGATGAGTGAACTGCTGCCCGAAATTGCTCCGCTCCTCAACCTGCTTGAGGGGGAGTGGCGTGTGCGTTATCTCGCATACATCCACGCACTGTCGGCTGAGGACACCGAAGCTATAGAGTCATGCGCTGAACAGCTCATTCGTGAGGGTCGACTGGCTGCTGCACACTACGCCGCGACCGAGCTGCGGCGCCTGTACAGTGCCGCGCAGGATCCCGCTGGGGTCGCACGATCCGAGCGATTGTTTGCGAGGGTGACCGACCTCCGCGATGAGATCGATGTCGCGGCAGCGGGCTGGCTGTATGGCAAACACTACGAGGTTGTCGCTGACCTCACCGTGCGCGAGAGAGAACTCGTGTATCTCGCGTTGCGGGGGCACAGCAACAAGCAGATCGCCGAGCAGCTTCACCTCAGTCTGCGCACGGTGGAAACGCACCTTTCGGCGGCCTACCAAAAGCTCGGGGTGCGCAATCGTGTGGGGCTCCTGGAACTGCAGTGGGACTGGCAAGAGAGCATCTAGTGCGCTGAGCGCAGGACTAACCGCAAAACCGTTCGAACCACCACTGAGATTGTTCTGAAGCGACCGCATTTGCGCATATCGCGTGGAAAACTTCTCGTGCCTGGCAGGCCACTTGGGCCGCTGATGTCTAATTCCGCGCAGTCTTATCGCGGGGTCAGTTCATTCCGCGAGGGAGGCAAGGTTGTGGAATCGAAGGAATGTGAATGCAGGTTAGAAGAAAGTTTTCTTTGCGAGCTGTGAGACGAAGCTCGCAGTTGCGAGTTGGTAAAAAGGGGCTCGCAGTTGGGGTTGCTGCCGGACTGCTCTCGAGCATGTTTGCCGGGCTCCCGGCGAGCGCGATGTCTGACGGATTGACCGCTTCTGTCGGATCCGCAATTACCGTGCGCAGTTCCTCAGCTGATCCCGGGTTTACACTCACCGCGGCAGACAACAATGACTCAGGGGCATCATTTAGCAGCTACCTGCTGGGAGGCCTCCCCACTGACTGGGTCGTGAAGAATGGTGGGGCTACTGTGCAGCCTGCGTCTCCTGACCCGGTGTTGTACTCCCTGCCGAAGAGCGCAGTTCTCTCCGGCCAAGTCTCGATCATTCCTCCCGTTGGATACATCGGAACGCTCTCGGGGCTGTCGCTCTCGAGGGAAGCCCTGTCGCCCAATCTCATCACTGATTTCGACGGTGGCACGTTTGACTACATTGGAACGGCTAAACCTCAGCTCACCGCAGGCAACACAAACTATGAATACCACGACCCAACGGTGGGCGAACCGGGGGATTGTAATCCTGCCGGGCAGTACGGGCCCTGTGACGGCCAGTACTCGATCTGGCCCACCGCGGGAATTAACGGGCCACGAGAGGGGCACTACAACAACCTCTGGGCAGATCTGCGCAGTGTTGATAACCCGATGCCACTCAGTCCCGTGACAACCAGCTCACTGTGTGATGCTCCCTGGAATACCGGGGTCTCGGAGGCTGACTCGGCGCCCTCAGGAAAGCTGCTGATCGTCAACGGTTCGTCGACAATGCCGGTTCCGAATGACCTGATCAAAACCACTGTGACGGGACTCCAGCCCGATACCTTCTACTCCTTCTCCGGCTACATCGCCAACGTGAGTTACAGCCAGAGCGGAAAAGTTGCTCCCGTACGCAGCGCCTTCTTTGCGGGCGATAACCTCATCGGTTCGAGCCAGCCTTCGCCCGTGCAAGCTTCCTGCTACAACGGTGACACGGCGTGGGTTCACACAACATCGCTCGTGAACACCGGCTCCGCAACGTCGTTGACCATTGGCGTGAGGAACTACGGTTCTGAGAGTTTTGGCAATGACCTCGCGATTGACAACA
The DNA here is from genome assembly GCF_011299575.1 of Leucobacter viscericola. Taxonomy (NCBI): domain Bacteria; kingdom Bacillati; phylum Actinomycetota; class Actinomycetes; order Micrococcales; family Microbacteriaceae; genus Leucobacter; species Leucobacter viscericola. Next base: position 916,555 of record NZ_CP049863.1, on the reverse strand, counting down.
TCAGCCTGTTTCCGATGGCATCGGTAGTATTCGACGCAACTGTGCTGGCTGAGCCTGTTCCCGGGCTGCACGTGGTGAAAACCGCTGACCCAGTGTCGGGCACCTCGGTGGCGCGTGGTGACACGGTCACCTATTCGGTGGTTGCTGAGAACACGGGTGAGACTCCGTTGCGACTTGTGACGGTCACAGATGATCTTGCCGGGGTGCTGGATGATGCTGACCTGGTGGCGGGATCGCTGACCTCGTCTGCCGGTGCGGCCCCGACGGTGTCGGGGAACACGCTCTCGTGGACGGGGAACCTTGCTGTTGGGGAAAAGGTGACGCTGTCGTACAAGGTAAAGGTGAAGACGGATTCGATTGCGGCAGCGACGCTGGTGAATCATGTCGTCGCTGCGGGCGAGGTACCTGGTGGGCCTAAGGTGCCGTCGAACTGTGTTGACGGGACCGAAGCCGAGTGCACAACCACGCACCCAGTGCCCGCTTTGACACCGGGACTGCACGTTGCGAAGACGGCTGATCCGGTCTCGAACACGGTCGTGGGCCGTGGTGACACGGTTACGTACTCGGTGGTCGCTGAGAACACGGGCGATACAGCCCTCTCGAATGTTGCTGTGACGGACGACCTGTCTGGTGTGTTTGATGATGCTGACCTGGTTGCTGGATCGCTGACCTCGTCTGCTGGTGTGGCTCCGACGGTGTCGGGAAACACGCTGTCGTGGACTGGGGACCTGGCCGTGGGCGGCAAGGTGACGCTTTCCTACAGGGTGACCGTGCACGGGAACGCTGCTAACGGGGCTGCCCTGTTGAATCATGTGGTTGCTGCGGGCGAGGGCCCCGGCGGGGTCGACGTGCCTTCGAACTGTGTCGCGGGCACCGAGCCCGAGTGCACGACAACACATCCCCTCGCGCAAACATCGGTGAAGATCGAGAAGACCGACGGCAAGACCATCGTCGGTGCTGGCGAGTCCCTCACGTATGACGTGACGGTTACTAACACCGGTGCGGATCGGGCTACGGGGGTCACCGCGACCGACGTGCTTCCTGCCGGGGTGACGTTTGTATCGGCAACTGACGGAGGCTCGTACGATCCTGCACTGCGTCGGGTGACCTGGAACGTTGGAACGCTTGCTGCGGGCGCTGCGCAGACTGTGCATGTGACGGTCACGGTTGACGCGGACGTGAAGCCGGGCCAGCAGATCCGGAACGTCGCGATCATTGATACCGATCAGGGCTGCACGGATGATCCCGCCACACCTGTGAATGAATGTGAAGCGGTCGATATTGACGAGACGCCCGCGATTAGGATCGTGAAGACCGACAACAAAGAAACCGTGGTGCCGGGCGAAGCCCTCACCTACACCTTGACGGTGACCAACGCGGGCACGGTTGCTGCGGACAACGTGACGGTGACCGACGCGTTGCCCGCCGAGCTGGAGTTTGTGTCGGCCGGTCAGGACGGCACGTACGATCCGGCAACCGGCAAGGTGTCGTGGACGATCCCGTCGCTCGCAGCTGGAAGCTCGACCACGGTCGAGGTGACCGCGAACGTTGCGGCCACGGTTGGTGCTGGCGTTGATATCGCGAACGTCGCGACAGTGGATCTGCCGCAGGGCTGCATCGACGATCCTGCAACCGAAACCAACGAGTGTGAGTCGATTGACGTCGATCACACACCGGCGATCTCGATCGAGAAGGATGATCACGAGACGATCGTTCAGCCGGGGGAGCAGCTCACGTATGACCTCGTGGTGACGAACAAGTCGCAGTACGCTGCGAAGGACGTGACGGTGTCTGATGTGTTGCCGCAGAATCTGGTGTTTGTGTCTGCCACGAACGGTGGCACGTATGACGCTGCGACGCGTGCGGTGTCGTGGAGCCTCGGTGACATGGACGCGAATAGCACGCAGACAATCCAGGTCGTCACGACAGTGGCTGATTCGGTGCTCGGGAACGAGATCGTGAGCAACACGGCGCGTGTGTTGACCGAAAACGTGTGTGTGGATGATCCCACGACCGATGTGGACGAGTGTGAGTCGACCGATATTGATCGGGTGCCTGCGGTCTCAATGACGAAGGATGACGGCAAGACGATTGTGCGGTCGGGCGAGACCCTCGACTACGTGCTGACCGCCAAAAACATTGGTGACGTGGATGCCCCCGACGTGGTTGTGACCGACATACTGCCCGCAAACGTCGACTTCGTGAGCGCATCAGTTGAGGGGACCCGCACCGACAACCGGATTGAGTGGAACATCGGGACGCTTGAGCCGGGTGAGGCGCGTGAGATTGTGGTCACGGTGAAGGTACACGAGAAGCTTGCCCCGGATACCGAGATTGCGAACACGGCAACGATCACCACGGACGGGGTTTGTATTGATGATCCCGCGACCGGTGTGGACGAGTGTGAAGCGACCGATATCGATGTCACCCCGTCAGATGTGTGGATTCTGAAGGACGATCACAAGACCGAGGTGAAGGCCGGGGAAGAACTCACTTACGATCTCACCGTTGGCAACAACTCGACTACCAAGACGATCACGGATGCCGTTGTGACGGACTCGCTGCCGAAGAATGCGGTGTTTGTGTCCGCGACTGATGGTGGTGTGGTGTCGGCTGATGGCAAGACGGTCACCTGGAAACTGGGCGAGCTCGCGCCGGGCGCAACAACGGTTGTGAAGGTGACCGTGAAGGTCGCAGCTGATGCGAAGCCGGGTGATGAGGTGCTCAACACGGCAGTCGTTGATATTCCGGGTGGCTGCATTCAGGAAGACGCGTGCGAGTCGACGGATCGTGACGTGCTGCCGAAACTGTCAATTGTGAAGACCGACCACAAGGAGAGCACACAGCCGGGTGGAAAACTCACGTATGACGTGACCGTCACCAACGAGACCAGTGTGGATGCGGAAAAGGCGGTTGTCACGGACCGTCTCCCGCAGAACGTCACGTATGTGTCGTCGAGTGATGGTGGCGTGTACAACACGGCGACACACACGGTGACGTGGTCGCTGGGCACCCTTGCTGGGAAAGCCGTGAAGACGGTGAAGGTGACGGTCACGGTGAATGCGGACGCGACTCGCGAGGTCGTGAACGTTGCGACGGTGAAGACCCCGGTCGCGTGCAGCAAGGATGGCGAATGTGAAGCGGAAGACGTGACCGTGATCGATCCGCCACTGGAACTGTCGCCACTGATCCCGCTCGCGGTCACCGGCGGGACAGGGGTCGGGATCCTGGCTGGCGCAGCCGTGCTGCTGCTCCTGGGCGCCGGAACCGCACTAGTCGTCGCACACCGCCGCAAGGCAAACGCGTAACGGTCACGACCCCACGGAAGTGAACAACGGGGTGTTGAGAGAGTCGCAACTTGCGGCCACCTCAACACCCCTCTGGCGCGCTGCAGAACCATGCGCGTGCTCCTCCTCATACGTACAACACGCATCACAGAACAAAGGAAACAATTGATGTATCGCATGACACGATCGATTTCGACGAACGGTGGCGGGGGTGGTTCCCAAAGAACCCTCAAGCCCGGGCGAAACAGACTGCTTGCCGGGCTCGCCATAACCGCCATGCTTGGCGCGTCGCTCGTTGGAGCCAGCTCATCCACCCCAGCACACGCAGCGGGCGGTTCGCTGCTGCTTGACGAGACCTTTACCGGTGCGAGCGTGAACGACGCGCGCGCGATTGGGCTGAGTGAGGCCTGCCTAACCGGTGCTTCTGCGGCCCCAGGCCCTACACAGTCAAATCTGGGTCCCTGCACTGAGACCGTTGGAACACCGACCCCCGGAGTGCTTCCCGGTTTTCTGCAGCTTACTGACAACACCCAGTACGGGACCGGCGGCATGGTGTTCGACCGCGCGCTGCCGTCGAGCGCGGGCATGATCCTGAACTTTGACCAGGCACAGTACGGTGGCGCTGCCGCCGACGGTATCGGGTTCTTCCTCTCAGATGGGTCTCGTGTCCTCGACCGAGTCGGTGCCGAGGGCGGTTCGCTCGGGTACGGGCAAAACAACACCACCCCCGGGGTGGCGGGTGGCTACGTTGGAGTTGGCCTTGATAGCTGGGGCAACTTTATCGGAGACTTTGGTGGCCTCGGCAGAGGGTGCGCGACCCCCTCTCCCTTTGCCACGCGGGTCTCAAACACCGTGTCTCTCCGCGGACCGGGAGAGGGGCAAACGGGTTACTGCTTGCTGGCGCACTCCGCAATTGGGCCGAGCAATAATTCACTTCTGCCCGGCAACCTGCACTCTGCTACCGGTCCAGATAACGCGATCCGAAACGTGCGTATTACGGTGAGCCCTGGCACCTTCCCCACTGTGACGGTAGACATCGACTTCTCCGGGACAAGCACTAATTACCAGAACGTGCTGACTTACACGATGACGGACCCTGCGCCCGCGACGTACAAGTTCGGAATCTCGGGATCAACCGGATCGATTACGGATGTGCACCTGATCCGGAACCTCCGCATTGAAACGGTTGACCTCCTGGGGCAGCTCGACATCACCAAGCAGGTTGACCGTACGACCCCGCAGCCGGATACTTACACGCTTGGCGACACCATTCCGTACCAGTTTGTCGTGACGAACACCGGGGCTGAGCCGCTTTCCGACGTCACAGTTGCCGATCCGCTGATCAGCAACGTTGTCTGCCCGGTCAATGAGCTCGGTGCAGCCGGCGGCCCGACCGCTTCAATGGTGTGCACCGGATCCCTCGTTGTAACCGCAGCCCAGGCAAATGATCCGTCTGGCACCCTCGTGAATACAGCAACAGCATCCGCACTCACCTCAACACTCGAACCGCTCACCGACACCTCCTCCGCGACCGTCGATGTGGACCCCACCGCTGCCTCCCTCACACTCGAGAAGTCTGCATCAGTGAACGATGACAATGGAAACGGTCTTGCAGATGTGGGAGAGACAATTGACTACTCGTTCGTGTTGACGAATACCGGAAGCGTGACTCTGACCGGTGTTGGTGTCAACGATCCAAAAGCCGGTGCTGTGTCGTGCCCGCAAACAACGCTGGCCCCGGGAGCAACCGTCACGTGCACGGCTGATGCCGCGTACACGGTGGCGGAGCAGGACGTGATCGACGGAGGCGTTGTGAACACCGCTACGGGCAACGCATCGGTGCCCGAGGGAGTGGAACCAATCACACCTCCGACGGACACCGTGACGACTCCGACCGCGGCGGTGGCAGCAGGCCTCGCGATTGCGAAGTCAGGATCACTGAACGATACCAACGGCAATGGCCTCGCGGACGCGGGTGAAACGATCGATTACTCGTTTGTCTTGACGAACACGGGCAACGTGACGCTCACGGGAGTGGGCGTTGACGACACAAAAGCAGGCGCCGTCACGTGTCCTCAAACGACTCTCGCCCCGGGCGCCAGTGTGACGTGCACTGCAGACGCCTCTTACGTGGTGACTGAAGACGATGTACTCGCGCGCGGTGTGTTTAACACGGCAACGGGGATCGCGACCCCTCCGCCGGGGGTCGCGCCGATCGAGCCGCCGACCGACACCATCGTCACACCAGCCGCAGTGCCCGGACCGAGCCTGGCCCTGGAGAAAATCGCCGATCTTGACGATGCAAACGGTAACGGACTCGCGGACGCTGGCGAACGTATCGCTTACTCGTTTCGAGTTGTGAACAATGGCAACGTGACGCTTACCGATGTGAGCGTAGACGATCCGAAAGCCGGAGCAGTGACCTGCCCCCAGGCCGTTCTTGCTCCCGGAGAGCAGATGATGTGTACTGCAGATGCGCCCTACACCGTGACGGAACAGGACGTTATTGCGGGTGGAGTTGTGAACACGGCTACGGGGAACGCAACCCCGCCGGAGGGCGTGGATCCCATCGTGCCGCCGACCGACACGGTAACCACACCAACCCCGAGCGCTGCTGGTGGACTATCCATCGAAAAAGCCGCGAAGCTCGATGACAAAAATGCCAACGGCGTCGCCGACCTCGGCGAGACCATCAGCTACTCGTTTGTGCTCAAGAACACCGGGAATGTGACCCTTACGGGGGTTGGTGTGGAAGATCCGCAGGCCGGCGCGGTCACCTGCCCCCAGGAGAACCTCTCTCCAGGAGAGACCATCACCTGTACTGCGGATGCGGCGTATGTCGTGACAGAACACGACCTGATCAAGGGCAAGGTTCTGAACACTGCAACGGGCAAGGCCGTGACCCCGGAGGGGATTGACCCGGTTGTGCCACCGATTGATACGGTGACCACTCCGACCGCGGCGGCTGTCGCAGCCATGACGCTCGCCAAGAGCGCGGCACTGAATGACAAGAACGGCAACGGTCTTGCCGACCCAGACGAGACGATTGACTACTCATTTGTGCTCATGAACACCGGAAATATGACCCTCACCGATGTTGGAGTTGATGATCCAAAAGCGGGCCGGGTGAATTGCCCGAGAACAACACTGCTGCCGGGTGAGACGATGACCTGCGTCACCGCAACCTCTTACAGAGTGACCGCCAAAGATATTGCATCTGGTGGGGTCGTGAATGTGGCCACGGGACACGCAACTGCTCCCGAGGGAGTCGACGCGATTGTGCCGCCTACTGACACGGTCACGACGGCGACAGCTCCGGCTGCATCGAAGCCGGGTGAGAGTCTTGCACAGACGGGATCAAACCCGACCGCTGTGTTGCTCTCAGGGTTCGTGCTGCTTCTGAGCGGCGCTGGCATCGTTCTGTGGCGCCGCCGCAAAATCGCAACAAGCCGCGGCTAACTCGCATTAATGATTGGCTGGTCTTGAGCGCACTGCGTTCAAGACCAGCCTTCGTGTTTGAGGGGCTCGCTATGCGTCCCAATCCCAGTTGAGCTCAAGAAGGTCAGCGCGGTTGCGAATGCCGAGTTTGCGGTAGGCCGATGAGAGGTGGGTCTCGACGGTGCGGAGACTCACGGTCAGGTGATCCGCAATTGCCTGATTGCTGAGCCCCTTGGCGGCGAGACGGGCCATCTCTTGCTCTCTGCCGGTGAGGTCGGCCGTGATCCTAAAATGCTTGCCGTAGAGCCAGGCGGCTGCAGAGACGTCAATATCGTCTCGAAGTCGGACCACACGCTCGATGAGTTTGTCGGCGCGCTCGACGCCGGATTTGTCTTGGTTTGCGACGTACAGTCGACGCAGCTCTGTCGCGCCGAACTGCGCGGCGGCTAGCCGCCCCGCCTCAATGAGGTGCGCCGTGCTGGATTCCAATGCCGCCGCATCGGATTTCGCCACGGCCATGATGTAACCGAGGTAGCGCGGGCGCCACTCTCCCTCCATGGAACCGATCATGGGGTAAATGGTGGGGAGCAGGTCGCCTATTCCCATCATCGCGCCGCTGATGAGGCCGCCGTCGACCGCGGAGAGTAGGTATCCGCGGTCTTTCAACTCTTCGAAAGACTCAACGAGTGAGCGCACCGCGCCCGCTCGGTCGCCCGCGAGGTTCTGTAGTGACGCACGTGCCTGGCCCGCGGTCGCCGCAGGAAACGGGCTCGGCGGAAGCGCTGGCCGTTCAGCCTCTCGAGTGAGGGAGTCTGCCAGGGTGAAGTGCCCACCGAGGCAACTAAAGGCGGCCGCATAGCTCAGCAGGGCGACGTGTGTGCGTTCTTGCCCGACCGCGGGTGGGCCGAGTGTGAGCACCGCCCCGAGTAGAGATTCGCCGGCTCCGTAGTGCCCGACGGCGTGAAGGCAAGTTGCCGCGGGAAGTGCATACGCCCTGGTGAGCGGCAGATCAAACCGCTCAAGCGCGGCGTTGAGAAGCTTCATGGAGGCTTCGAACCCCCAGGCGACCTCACCGTTGCCCATACGCGCCCAGAGATACAAGAGCTCGTGCATCGAGGCAAGCTCGCCCTCTGGCGTCGGGGTAACTCGACTCAACACGTTGAGTGCGGAGACCGGCTTTCCCTGCACGATACGAACAAACGCCTCAGAAATATCGACCCATCCTGAATCGCGTTGGTCAGGCTGGCGCATTTGCTCGAGTTGATCGTCAACATCGTTTGGCACTCCGAAGGCGTCGATCTGAATGCGCAGCGCTACTGCGCACAAGTACTCGGAGAAGGGGAGAAGCTCGGACGGCAGGTTTTGCGCAAGCCCGATTGCTTCCTGTGGACGGTCCAGGCCGTAAGCAAGCCAGTGCATGCGAAGCTGACGGAACTCAGCCCGCTCGGAGGGGGCACCCTCGTCTTCGCGCAGCTTTTCATACACGTCCTCGATCTCTTCGGGATTCGAAGGTGAGGCGTGGAGCTGCTTGAGAAGGGTAAGGCCACTCGAAAAGCCTCCGCTGAGTTTCCAAGCGTCGCGAGCGATTCTCAGTCGGTTTGCGCGCTCGTGTGCCACCGTGCCGCCCAATGCTGAGTTTGCCGTTGACAGTGCGCCGTCAACGCGCGAGGTTGCGGTCGGCGCGAGCGGCCTGGACTCGGGAAATTTCTCCTTGAGTGCCTCAGTAACACGTCTGCGCCGCAACGAAGACGGTTCGTGCCGGACCCACTCGCCTATGAGTGGGGGATCGAGCGCGACTTTTGCCTGCGCATCGGTTGAAACGATGGCGATGACTTCTGAGGCCTCAAGCGATTCGAGCGCCTCTTCTCCGACGAGCTCAAGGGCGACATCTAAGCTCAGCGATCCAAAGACCCCGAGCGCCTCGATGAGATCCATCTGGCTTCGGGTCATGCCTGAAAGCAGATGCTTAACGGAGCCGGTCAGATTGCTGTCCCAAAACTCACCGGACATCGACCAGACCTGATCCTTTTGTGTCAGACGGCCGGAGAGGATCGCTGTGTCGGCGATGGCAGTAACGAGACCTGGTAGCCCACCCGACTTGCGAAACACTCTCGACAGAACGTCCAGTTCGGCTGGTCCACCGAGGCGATCGAGCAGCAGTTCAGTGGTCGCCTCGAAGGTGAGCGGTCCGAGTTTGAGCATCATCGTTGAAGACGCGAGCGACCTTACCGAGCGGTCTGATTCACCCTCTGCGGTCAATGTTTGGGCGCGGGAGATGACGAACGGCGTTCCTGTTTCAGTGTGCACGGCAGCGAGTGCTGCCCAGGAGTCATCGTCAAGGAGATGAGCATCGTCGACCGTGATGACGCTGGGCCGCTCAGAAGCTGCCCTGAGAAGCGCGGTTGTGGGGGAGTTGCGCTCAGCTGAAGCGCGCTCAGATCCTGCGCCAAATCCAGCGAGCTCAAGGGCCCTGAACGGCTTGTTGGCGGCCGCTGAGTAGCCGGCAATCGTGATGACTTTGCGTCCGGCCTCGAGCAGCTCCGCGGTGAGGGCCTTAATGAGTTCGGAGCGGCCACTCCCTACTCGTCCAACAATATCTATAGAAAGGCACTGTAAAACAGCGGTCCTACAGGCCGCCAGTTCTTCTGAACGCGCAACGTACACCACAAGAACCCCCACTTTTGAGCTTGAGAAGAGCTAGGGCCTCCCGGCAACGCCCCAAGCAGAAAAAGGCTACTACATTTCAGTGGAGCTTCCCTCAGGGAGCCGCCCTTTTATGCTTGTACGCAGTGTGAGGTAAGTGCGCCGATGTTCTCAATCGTCACGGTAACCTCGGTGCCGGGGCGAAGGTACAGCGGGGGCTTACGCGAGCGTCCAGCGCCCCCTGGAGAACCTGTAGAGATGACCGTGCCCGGGAGTAGCGTGAGTGACTGCGAGATCGACGCGATGAGTTGCGCCACCGTGCGGATCATGAAACCGGTTGAGGAGTCCTGCACACGAAGCCCGTCCACGTCGGTCGTGAGGTGCAGCGCCTGCGGATCTGGAATCTGATCTGCGGTCACAACAACCGGGCCAACGGGGGTGAAGCCGTCGAACGACTTGCAGCGCGACCACTGTGGCTCTTGGAACTGGATGTTGCGCGCCGTGATGTCGTTGATGACGGTGTACCCGAACACGTAGTCGAGCGCTTCCTCGGCCGAGACGTTCTTTGCCGCCTTGCCAATGACCACACCGAGTTCACCCTCGTAGTCCACTTCCTCGCTGATGTGGGTTGGGATGGGGACCTCGGCGTTGTGTCCGTTGAGCGAGTTGGGGAACAGCGAAAACAGCACGGGGCCGGAGTCGTTGTCGAGGTTGAGCTCGCTCGCGTGTTCGTCGTAGTTGAGGCCGACAGCCAAAACGATGGGGGGATCGACGATGGCCGGGCCGAAGCTGGTGCCGTCGATTGTTTGCCCCGCGTCTTCGGGGAGCGCGGCCAGCGCGGCGCGCACACGATCCTGGGCTTCGGGGCCAGCCTCAATAAACTGCTGCAGCGAGCTTGCGATCACACCGAGGCTGCTGACAGGGATGTATCGATCCCCTCGAACCACAACAAGTTCGGGGGATTTTCCTGGGGAGCTGATTAAGTGTGCAAATCTCACTTCCCCAGGGTATCGGAACCGCCGGGCTCTTGGTGGTGACCTCTAAACTTCTGACCGTTCTTCGGTAGCTTTGCTATGGAATTTGCTCGGCTGAGGGGGAGGCTCGCGACACCGGGTTCGGTTGCCGCCGTAAATGACGGAGTTTCCTCTGAGCGAACTCTGAGGTGAAATTGCCTCAGAATCCGAGAGAATGAGGTTATGACTGAAACTGCGAACACCAAGCCCGAGATCGATGCCCCCGAGGGGCCCGCACCAACCGAGCTTGAGATCGTTGATCTCATCGAGGGAACCGGCGAGGAGGCTCTCGCGAGTTCGACCGTCGACGTGCACTATCTCGGAGTCGAGTTTGATTCCGGCGAAGAGTTTGATTCCTCGTGGAGCCGTGGTGAGTCAATCAACTTCCCGCTGCGCTCGCTGATTCAGGGGTGGCAGACCGGCATCCCTGGAATGAAGGTTGGCGGCCGCCGCAAGCTCATCGTGCCGCCCGCACAGGCTTACGGCACTGCTGGCGGACACCCGCTCTCGGGCAAGACGCTGATCTTCGTGATTGATCTGCAGGGCGTGAGCTAACGCCTCGACAACTTCGGCCCCCGGACACTGTCCGGGGGCCTTTGTTTTTGTGAGACGCAGCCAAGTTATTGCACCGCTCTCCAGGGTGTTAGGGTTTTCCTGTTCAGGAAACACCCAGGATCTAGGATCGGAGCAGCCTGTGGCAGAGGCGAACCAGACGGAAGCTGTAGCGCGGGGAGCGGTTGACCGCTACTTCCAGATCACCGAGCGGGGGTCGAGCTTCGCGACTGAGATTCGTGGTGGCCTGGTTACCTTCGTGACGATGGCCTACATCGTGATCCTTAACCCGATCATCCTCACCACCACCTCCGACGTCGATGGAAACCAGCTCTCCTTCGCTGCGGTGAGCGCGGTGACGGCGCTGACCGCCGGTGTGATGACGATCCTGTTTGGTCTTGTCTCTCGTTTGCCATTTAGCTTTGCTGCAGGGCTCGGGATCAACGCCTTCCTCGCCTTCTCCGTTGTTGGTCAGGTGACCTGGCCTGAAGCCATGGCGCTTGTGGTTATCAACGGTGTGTTGATTGTGCTGCTCGCTGCCACTGGCCTTCGCCGCATGATCTTTGATGCGGTTCCCGTTGAGCTCAAGCTTGCAATCACGGTTGGTATCGGGCTGTTTATCGCCTTCATCGGGTTTGTGAACGCTGGGTTTGTTACGGCAACAGGAAACCCCTCGCCTCCTGTTGGGCTGGGCATCGGGGGATCCGTTGTTACGATTCCGACTCTCATCTTTGTGGTCACGCTGATTCTCACGGGTGTTCTCGTCGCGGCCAAGGTGAAGGGCGGCCTGCTGATCGGCCTCGTTTCGGGCACCGTGATCTCCGTGATCGTTGAATCGATCTGGCATCTTGGATCGAGCCAGGAGCACGCTGGCGGCTGGGGACTCACCGTGCCGAGCCTCACTGGGGCGCCATTTAGTATTCCGGATCTGAGCCTGGTTGGAGCGGTGAGCTTTGACCTTGGGCGGGTCGGGATCGTGACCGTCATCATGCTGGTCTTCACGCTGCTGTTCACGAACTTCTTCGACGCGATGGGCACCTTTACAGGGCTGTCTCGTGAGGCCGGTTTGGCCGATGAGAAGGGCAACTTCCCGCGCCTAAAGTCTGCGCTGGTTGTTGAGGGTGTTGGTGCGATTGCCGGCGGCCTCACCTCGTCGTCCTCGAACACCGTCTTTATTGAGTCGGGTGCGGGTATCGGCGAGGGGGCGCGCACGGGCTTCGCTAACATCATGACCGGCGCGATGTTTTTACTCGCGATGTTCTTCACGCCCCTTACGCAGATTGTGCCCACCGAGGTTGCTGCGGCCGCGCTGGTGATCGTTGGTGCGCTGATGATGGCGCAGATCAAAAACATCAACTTCACTGACTTCCGTGTGCTGCTGCCCGTCTTCTTGACGGTCACGGTGATGCCGATGACCTACTCAATCGCCAACGGCATCGGTGCGGGTTTTGTGGCCTGGGTGCTCGTTCATGCCCTCAGTGGTCAAGCAAAGCGTGTCCACTGGCTGCTGTGGGTTGTGGCGGTCGGTTTTGTGGTGTTCTTCGCGCGCGGGCCGATTGAAGCGATGCTCGGGGTCTAGCTGTCTTTTTGGCGGGTTGAACTTCGCTAACAGGCGGTCGTATTTAGAAGGATCCCGCAACTTATCCACAGATTGCGTTTTTGCGCCTTGATCAGAGGTTTAGCTCTGGCATTCTTGTCTGAAATCAGTCAGAATGAAAGGCATGATCGAGATGAATGAACCGCAGGTGTGGACCCTGATCGGGGTGTTCGGTGCGACGATGATTGGGCTGGTCGGAGTCATTACGCAGTTGTTCATGCGTACGATTTCGGCAAAGTTTGACTCCGTGACGTCGGAGTTCAAGGCGGTGGGCGAACAGTTTAAGGCCATGGGTTCGAGGTTCGACTCGGTGGAGTCGCGGTTTGACTCGGTGGAGTCGAGGTTTGACGGTGTGAATTCGCGGATTGATGCAATGGATCTGAAGCTCACTGCCGTAAACGAGCGCGTTGACGGACTCAGAACCGAGATGGTACTGCGCTTTGACGATGTCGATCGACGCTTCGGTAGTCTCGAGAAGCAAATGAACAATCTTGACGGTGACGTGCAAGCGATCTCGAAACGGGTGTTCCCTGAGATAGGAGAGCGCTAGCAGCGTCCGTGCGCTAGTGGTTACCGGATGCTGACCCCATACGCTGGCCGAGTAGGTGTTCCAGCACTGAGTCGAGCACGGCCAGGCCATCGCGCACTCCTCCCGGTGATCCCGGCAGAGTTACCAGAAAGGTGTCGCCTGAGAAACCGGCGACACCGCGGGTGACGATTGCGGTGGCGACCACGGCAGCGCCACGGCGGCGAATTTCTTCGATGATCCCGGGAAGCTGTACATCAAGCAGGGGCGCGATCTGTTCGGGTGTTGCATCGCTCGGCGAGATGCCGGTGCCGCCGGTCGTGATGATGACTGTTGGTTGCGTCTTCAACACTGTGCGGGCTGCGTCGCCGACAGGGGAGCCATCAGCGACTATGACGGGCGAGTTTGTCTCAAACCCCCGGGCCTCAAGCCAGTCGCGGATCACGGGTCCGGTCCGGTCCTCCGCCTGCTCCGCTGCGGCGCGGGTGGAGGCAACGATGACAACCGCGCGCCGGGTCACTCGACCGACCAATCGCCGCTCTTGCCGCCCGATTTCGCCAGCACACGCGTGTCGGTGATCGCAGCGTGTTTGTCCACGGCCTTAATCATGTCGTAGAGCGTGAGAGCGGCGACGCTCGCGGCCGTCAGCGCTTCCATCTCGACGCCGGTGACTCCTCGGGTGGTGACGGTCGCGAGGATCCGCACGCGATCACCCTGCGGTTCAAAATCCACGGCGAGTTTTGTGAGTGGCAGCGGGTGACAAAGCGGAATCAACTCCGAGGTGCGCTTGGCAGCCATGATCCCCGCGATACGTGCGGTGCCGAGTGCCTCGCCCTTGGGCAGTTCACCAGAAACGAGTAGCTCGACGACGTCTGCGCGGGTGACCAGGGTTGCCTCGGCGCGTGCCGTGCGTTTCGTCACGGGCTTCTCCGTGACATCGACCATGTGCGCGCTGCCGTCGCCGCGCAGGTGAGTGAGCTGCTGGGATTCGGGCGTAGTCGTGTCAGTCATTGATCCTCCAGGTTTCGACCGGGGTGTTTTCGAGAAATGAGTCTTGGCCCAGTGGTAGTTGCACCAGCACGTCGGCGAGCGCGAGCTCGCTGAGCAGGTGTGACCCGGGGCCGCTCAGCGACACGCGGCCATCCGCTTCAATGCGCCCGCGGCGCACCTGATGCTTCTCAAGAGGTGAGCTCGTGTCGTGGGCGAGCTGTCGTTGCACCCGTGGGCGTTCCGCAGGTAGGCCTGCGTACTCGCGAAGCAGCGGAAGTACAAAGCACTCGGCCGAGATAAACGCGCTGACGGGGTTGCCTGGAAAACACACCGCGGGGACTGCGCCCCCGGGAAGTACGATCTCGCCTAGGCCCTGTGGTCCACCAGGTTGCATGGCAACCGACAAGAACTCGGCCCCGAGCGGTGCGAATGCCTCACGTACCACCTCAAACGCACCGGCGCTGATGCCGCCCGAGGTGATGATCAGGTCGTAGCTGGCGGAGACTGACGCAAGGGCCTCTTGCAGGGCTCCTGCCTGATCTCCGCAGCGCAGAGTGTCCACTTCGGCACCCGCCTCCCGCAGGGCAGCGGCGAGCATCGGTGTGTTGGCGTCGTGAATCTTTCCGATCTCAAGCTGGCTCGGTTCACTGGCCTGAGTCGGCTCAGAAACCTGACTAATTTCATCACCGGTTGAACAGAGCAGCACGCGCAGCCGCGGAAGAACCTGGACGGTGGTGCATCCGGCTGCGGCGAGCGCACCAACGCGGGTCGGTGTCAACCGGGTGCCCGCGGGAAGGATCGGTGCGCCGCTTGGGGCGTCTTCGCCGCGCTTGCGCACGAATTGGCCCGCGGGTGCGGCCGATGCAATATCCACGTTACCGGTGGGATCCGGCTCGCCCCTGCGGTTCAGTTTTGGAAACCGCGGGGGAAGTGTGAGTTCGACTGGCACGACGGCATCGGCACCGAGCGGAATGACGGCTCCCGTCATGACGGGAGAAGCGGTTCCTGGAACGTGCGTGAGTTGCGAGTCGCCGGCCGCCGTTGTGAAGCCGAGCGTCAGCGTCACGGGGAGGGAAGGGCTCGCAGTGGCTACGTCTTCAGCTCTGACCGCGTACCCGTCCATTTGAGAATTATCGAAGGGAGGCAGCGGAATTGCGGTTGTGACTTCCATCGCTACGACTCGGCCTAGCAGCTCGGGAGAGTCAACCGCGACGGAGTCGGGGGTCGCCGCCCGAAGCCTCTTGAACACCGGGGTGAGAAGTGAGCGGACCGCTTGCTGGTGCGTCTCAATCAGACGCCTGTTCGTGCTCATCCGCCCGCAAACGGTGGGAGTACGTCGACCGTGATGCCTCGAATTTCACTGCCGACCGCCGTAATGGCGCCCTCACGGCGCACGACACCGTCAACCAGGAAGGATCCGGATCGCAGCACCTTGCGCATGGGCTCGCCGTAGCGCTCGCCGAGTGCGCCTTTCAGCGATTCGAGTGTGTCGGCCGCGTCGAGGTCCCAGGGTTCTTCTTCGCGACCGGCGGCCTCCGCGGCCGCGGCAAAGTAGCGAACGGTAATCTGCGCCATACCGACATGCTACCCGGTGAGGTTCGGGGGTTCCCGGCCTGCAGATCGTGAATAATAACGGTGAAGCTTGTCTGGGCCACAATCTAGACTTGCCGCATGGAAGCTATGCGGGATGAAGGCCCGGAACTGACTGCGGAGCAGCGCTCGCGCGCACAGCGCCAGATGCTGTTGCCAGGATTCGGGGAACAGGCTCAGCGCAGGATCGCAGCAGCGCGGGTGCTCGTTGTCGGGGCAGGCGGGCTGGGCAGCGCGAGTGTGCCCTATCTCGCGGGGGCGGGAGTCGGCACGATCGGGATCGTCGATGATGACCGTGTTGAGCTCTCCAACCTGCACCGGCAGGTATCGCACGGCACCGCAGATATTGGTAGGGCCAAGGTGGACTCGCTCGCCGACTCCGTCCGTGCCATCGATCCCTCGATTCACGTTGTGACGCACAACACGAGACTCACCATTGAAAACGCTCTCGACATCTTTCGTGATTACGACCTGATCGTCGACGGCAGCGATAACTTTCCGACCCGCTACCTCGTCGCCGATGCCGCCGAGCTGCTCGGTTTGCCGCTCGTGTGGGGATCGATCCTGCAGTTTCACGGCCAGGTGGGGGTTTCGTGGCGCCCCCGGTACCCCGGGTATCGCGACCTGTTTCCGAGCCCGCCAGCCCCCGAAGACGTTGTTGACTGCGGCACGGGCGGGGTGCTGCCCGGACTGTGCGGCACGATCGGTTCGTTGCTCGCGACGGAGACCCTCAAACTCCTCACCGGAATCGGTGATCCGCTGCTCGGCAGAGTGCTGATCTATGACTCGCTGCGGGCAGCGACCCGAGAGCTGGCCTTCAGGCAGGATCCCGCGGCGAAGCCGGTCACCGAGCTGATCGACTACGAGCTCTTCTGTGCCGGGCCCGATCCCGAACCACCCTCCGTAACGGCTGCCGAGCTTCTCGCGTTGCTGGGTGCTGGCGGGGTGCCAACGCTCCTCGACGTTCGCACGGTTGAGGAACGAGAGCGGCTGTGGATCACCGGCTCTGAGTCGCTTCCCCTGGACGAACTCGAGGCCGGATCCTCACCGCTCACAACCCCCGCTATTGTGTACTGCGAGCGAGACCCGCGATCGATCCGCGCTGCAAAGCTTCTCATCGCGCGCGGCGGCGGCGAGGTGCGCTTCTTGCGTGGCGGGGTACAAGAGCTCGCGCGGATCGCTCCACAGCTACTTGAAGGAAGTGCACGATGACCGAGGTCTATGCCAAGATCACCGACCAGCCAATTGACGAGGCCGCCGTGCGGGCCGCCGTTGACTCACCCGAGTGCGGGGCAACGGTGGTGTTCTATGGCGTGATTCGGAACCACGACGGGGGAGAGGGCGTGAGCGCCCTCGACTACAGCGCGCACCCCGAGGCCGAACGATTTTTGCGGGAACTTGTCGCTGCGGAGCAGGCGAGCACGGGGCTGCGGTTGGCCGCGGTGCACCGGATCGGTTCGCTCGAAATAGGCGACGCCGCCCTCGTCGCCGCGGCCTCCGCTGCGCACCGCGCTGAGGCGTTTGCGGCGATCGAACGCCTGGTCGAACGGATCAAACACGAGGTGCCCATTTGGAAACGGCAGCACTTCGCGGCCGGAACCTCGGAGTGGGTTGGGATCGATTCGTAGCCCGAGGCGTTCTCTGAATCGTCAGTTAGAATGAGCCCGGATAAGGGTGCAGGGGCCTCATCTCGCGCCTCGAACGTCAGAAATCGGGTGCGTTCACCGTTCCACGAATTGACCGAGGTTTTTTACGACCATGTCGCTTGACCATATGAGCACCTACCGCACGTTGTCTTCCCTGAGCCGAGTGCAGCTACTTTTTGTGCTGCAGAGACAGGGGGAGTGCACGGCCGATGAACTTGCTGCTGAAGTCGAACTGCACCACAACACCGTGCGCGAGCACCTGCAGCGACTCGTTGAAGACGGTTTTGTGTTAGCACGCAGTGAGGATCGCAAAACTCGGGGTCGTCCGAAGATGTTTTACTCTGCCAGAACCGGGCACGAAGACCTTGACGATATTGGTGAGCGCAAACTTGAATCAGCGCAAAGTAGAGCTGATCTTTTCAAACGGATCCTGATGGAGCAGAACATCAATGAACCGCTTGGCGAAACTGTTGACGATGAGATCACTCAGCAACTTGAAATCCTTGAAGATCACCTCGAGCAGGTGGGATTCGATCCTGAAATCGATCACACCAACCTTGAAGTAAATCTCTTCTCGTGCCCCTTCAAATCGATGGTTTCAGATCATCAAGAGATGGTGTGCGCGGTTCACCTCGGTCTGATCGACATGATGCTCGCCATTACTCAGGGACCGCTTAAGGCGGATCAGCTTCACCCGTTTGCGACCCCCGGAGTCTGCAAGCTTCACCTCAAGCAGGTTGAGCAGAAACGACAGGCCGAACAAGCCTCTGCCGCCCTTCCGTTTCCTGCTGTGCGCGCCAGCGAATAATTGCGCTGACCTCAGACAACCGGTTATTTCCGGTTTTTGAGCCAGCCATTCGTCGCCGTCAAACCATAACCTGAAGTCACCTAAAGGCGGGCGGTCCCGCCGCCCAATCTCATCGAGGTGGGCTTCATGGCACAGACGTTATCTGACACTTCTTCGACCGTAGTTCAGCGATCTCGGTCGACGCGAGATCGCAGCAAAGTGCTTTGGATCGGTACCATCGGCTTCACGCTCATGTTTGCGGTGTGGCTGCAATTTGGTGTGCTCTCCGTACCGATCGCGGAGGAATTTGGGCTCACAAACTCCCAGGTCGCCTGGCTTATTTCGGTCGCGGCGCTGAACGGGTCGCTGTGGCGGCTCATCACAGGAATCATGGCGGACCGCTGGGGCGGCCGCAGTGTGATGGCCGCACTCATGGTGGTCAGCGCGATCCCGACGTACTTCGTTATCTACGCTGACTCTTATACACAACTGCTCATCTTCGCGTTTCTCATTGGTTTGGCGGGCAACAGCTTCACCATCGGTGTCTCGTGGGTGAGCGCGTGGTACCCAAAGTCGCAGCAGGGGCTCGCGCTCGGCATCTTTGGCGCTGGCAACGTGGGCGCTTCGGTGACCAAACTGGTGGCGCCGCTGTTGCTCGCGGTATTGCCTGCAGGAGGGTTTCTTGGCGGGTTGATTCCGGGCGGCTGGCGATTTATTCCGGTCATGTATGCGTTACTGCTTCTGGTTATGGCCGCGATTACTTGGTATGGCTCCCCGCGACCCGACATCACACCCGGCGCGGGAGTGCCGCTGGCGCAACAGTTTCGGGTGCTTAAGAAGGTGCGCGTGTGGCGGTTCTCGCTTTACTACGTCGTCGTCTTTGGTGCGTACGTCGCGCTCTCAGGATGGATGCCCACTTTTTACGTCAAGAACTTCGGTCTGAACCTGGGGTTGGCTGCACTCCTCACAGCGCTATTCATCTTTCCAGCGTCACTGCTTCGCCCAGTCGGGGGCTGGCTCTCTGACAAGCACGGTGCCAGGCCAATCATGTACATCTCGCTGTGCACCATGGTGCTCGCGACTGGCGCGATGATGGTGCCGAGCAACGTGTGGGTATTCACAGTATTGCTCTTTGTAGTGGGGATCGCCATGGGGGTGGGTAAGGCAGCCGTCTTCAAGCACATCCCCGAGTACTTCCCTAAAGACGTTGGTGCGGTCGGTGGGCTTGTCGGCCTGATCGGTGGGCTCGGCGCTGTGGCGCTACCGCCATTATTCGCCTACGCGCAGGAGTGGACCGGTTTGAGCATGCAGAGCGCAACGTTCGGGGTGCTGTTTGGCATTGCGCTCATCTCTTTGGTGTGGATGCAGGTGGTTGTCTCACACGACCATCGCGACCGCGCACACCCGGCCACCGCGGACCGTGATGCCGGGTAGCCCCCGAGGGTCCAAACCTTATTTCCGGCCTTTGCTCGTTGAGTGAGCCGGGGCTCTTCGCTTGACTGAATACAGAGTTCGGGGCTTCTTAGAGGGTCGCCGAAGAATCGCACGAGGAGACAGCATGTCGACCGAAACCATGTCAACCACGCTCAAAAAGGATCTCTCGAACTGGGATCCAGAAAACGCCGCTACCTGGGACAGCAAGCTTGCCTGGCGTACCCTGTCGATCACGACGTACGCGCTCATGCTCGGCTTCTCCACCTGGTACCTGGTGAGTGCTATCGCACCGCGATTGAACGAGATCGGCTTCAACCTCACCGACGGACAGCTGTACTGGCTCGCGGCGATGCCGGGCCTGGCAGCCGGAGTGAGCCGCTTCCTTCTCCTGTTTCTGCCGCCCATCATCGGTACCCGAAACCTCGTGGTCTACAACACCCTCTTTTTGCTCATTCCGATGGGCGGCTGGGCAATGGCGGTACAGGATTCCACAACCTCGTACTCCGTTCTGATCATGTTGGCGATCGCCTCGGGCATCGCAGGTGGTAGCTTCTCAGGATTTATGGCCTCGACGAGCTACTTCTTTCCGAAGCGCCTACAGGGCACCGCTCTCGGCCTGCAGGCCGGAATCGGCAACTTCGGCATCGGGCTCGTTCAATTTCTCATCCCGTGGGTCATTGGCTTTGGGCTCCTCGGCACCTCCTACCTCGCACCGCAGCAGAAGAACGACGGTGCGCTGATCTGGCTGCACAACGCGGGTCTCGTGCTGATCCCGTGGGCTGTGCTCGCCGTAGTGCTCGCGGTTGTGTACCTGCGGCGAGTGCCGGTCAAGGCTAATTTCCGCGAGCAGTTCGACATCTTCCGGCTGAAGCACACCTGGATTATGACGGCGCTCTACATGATGTCGTTTGGCCTCTACAGTGGCCTTGCGGCGCAGATGGGGCTCATCATTCGTAGTGTCTACGGCGGCTTCGAAGACGGACCCAACCCGCTCGCCTTTGCGTTCATCGGCCCGCTGCTGGGCGCACTGGTTCGTGCGCTCTGTGGTCCTCTCTGCGACAAGTTTGGTGGCGCGGTCTTCACCTTCGTTGGTGGCATCGGTATGACCGCAGGCACCGTCGTTACAGCCTTCTTCCTCTCGCCGTCATCGGTGGACGAGTTCTGGGGCTTTTTGACTGGCATGCTCATCATTTTCTTCTTCGCGGGGTTCACGAACGCTGGCACGTTCAAACAGATGCCCATGATCTTCCCGAAACGCCAGGCAGGCGGAGCCATCGGCTGGACCGCGGCGCTCGCCGCCTTCGGGCCCTTCATTGTTGGCGTCTCGCTTTCGTTCATCGACCCGACCTCTTTCTTCATCGGTTGTGCCGTGTTCTGTGCGATCTGCACCTGGCTCGCCTGGCACTACTACACCCGCCGCAATGCTGAGATGCCGAGCTAAGGACAGGAAACGACATGTCACGCGACACCAAACCAGTACCCCCAGCAACCGACGGTCCTCTTGAGGACTCGCTCCTATCGCTTGGACGATTCCTGCACCGCGGTGAAACCTCCAAAGACCTCCGTTCCCTTTTTCTCGAGGGTGGCCGCAAGGGCGACTCCTTCTACCGTGACCGCTGGTCGCACGACAAAGTTGTGCGCTCAACCCACGGTGTGAACTGCACAGGATCCTGCTCGTGGAAGGTGTACGTCAAAGACGGCATCATCACGTGGGAGACCCAGCAGACGGATTATCCGACTGTCGGGCCGGACTCACCGGAGTACGAGCCCCGCGGCTGCCCACGTGGTGCGGCCTTCAGCTGGTACACCTACTCGCCAACCCGCGTGCGCTATCCCTACGTGCGGGGTGTGCTACTTTCCGCCTACCGCGAGGCAAAGGCGCGCCTCGGCGATCCCGTGCTTGCCTGGGCTGCGGTGACCGAAGATCCCGAGACCAGCCGCAGCTACAAGCGCGCCCGCGGCAAGGGTGGCCTTGTGCGCGCAACGTGGGACGAGGCGAACGAGATGGTCGCCGCCGCGCACGTGCACACGATCAAGAAGTACGGCCCCGACCGCGTCGCGGGTTTCTCACCGATTCCCGCGATGTCGATGGTGTCGCACGGCGCCGGTGCGCGCTTTATCAATTTGCTCGGCGGTACCATGCAGTCGTTCTACGACTGGTACGCGGACCTGCCGGTCGCAAGCCCGCAGGTGTTTGGCGACCAGACCGACGTGCCTGAGTCGGCTGACTGGTGGAACTCCTCGTACCTGATGATGTGGGGATCGAACGTTCCGGTCACCCGCACACCGGACGCTCACTTCATGACCGAGGCCCGCTACAAGGGTCAGAAAGTCATTACGGTCTCGCCCGACTACGCCGACAACACAAAATTTGCTGACGAGTGGCTCGCGCCGCACCCCGGCACGGACGGGGCGCTCGCGATGGCGATGGGCCACGTGATCCTCAAAGAATTCTTCGTGGATCGCCGCACCCCGTACTTCGAGCACTACATGAAGACCTACGCCGATGCGCCCTACCTCGTGGCGCTCGAGCGCCGCGGTGATGCGTGGGTGCCCGGCAAGTTCTTAACTGCCTCAGACCTGGCTGACACGGACGAGCACACCACGAACGACAAGTTCAAGACCGTGCTGCTCGACCAGCAGGGTCTTCCCGTTGTGCCCAACGGCTCACTCGGCCACCGATTCAGCGCTGAAGACGAGGGCAAGTGGAACCTCGATCTCGGCGATACCGATCCCCGGCTGTCCATCATGGATTCGCCGAAGTGGAGCGGCGAGGCCGCACCGCTCGACCTGCCCCGCTTCGATGTTGCTCCCGACGCGGGTAACGAGCAGGCGGGCGGTGCGGGCATCGTGCGTCGTGGCGTGCCAATTACGGTTGTTGACGGCCATACAGTCACGACCGTGTTCGACCTGATGCTCGCGCAGTACGGCATTGGCCGCGAGGGCCTGCCCGGCGTATGGGCGCAGGGCTACGACGATGCGAGCTCACCCGGAACGCCCGCCTGGCAGGAGGAGATCACCTCCGTTCCCGCCGAGAAGGCTGAGCGGATCGGCCGCGAGTTTGCGCAGAATGCCGAGCAGTCGAAGGGCCGCTCGATGATTCTGATGGGGGCAGGCACGAACCACTGGTTCCACTCCGACACCATTTACCGCACCTTCCTCGCGCTCACCACCATGACGGGTTGCCAGGGCGTGAACGGCGGTGGCTGGGCCCACTACGTCGGCCAAGAGAAGGTGCGCCCGGTCACGGGGTACACACAGTACGGCACCGCGGGGGACTGGGTGCGCCCGGGTCGCGCCATGATCGGCACCGCGTTCTGGTACATGGCTACCGACCAGTGGCGCTACGACGGCCTGCCGGCCGACCAGCTCGCCTCCCCGCTCGCCAAAGGTGACTTCGCCGACCGCACTACCGCCGACTGCCTCGTAGATTCGGCCAAGCGCGGTTGGATGCCAAGCTACCCGACATACGACCGTAACCCGCTCGACCTTGTCGACGATGCGGATGCCGCGGACATGGAGCCCGCCGACTACGTTGTGCAGAGCTTGCAAGACGGTAGCCTGAAGTACGCGTGCGAGGATCCCGATTCACCCGAGAATTTTCCGCGCGTGCTGAACGTGTGGCGCGCAAACATTCTCGGATCCTCGGGTAAGGGCAACGAGTACTTCCTGAAGCACCTGCTTGGCACCGACTCGGCGATTCGCGCGAGCGAGGCCGACGAGGCACGCAGACCGCGCTCGATCAAGTGGCATGACGAAGCCCCCGAGGGCAAACTCGACTTGCTCGTCACAACCGACTTCCGTATGACCAGCACCACGCTGTTCTCGGACATCGTGTTCCCTGCGGCCACCTGGTACGAAAAGCACGATCTGTCGTCGACGGACATGCACCCGTTCATCCATTCCTTCAACCCGGCGATCAAACCACCGTGGCAAACGAAGACCGACTTTGAGATCTTCAACAATCTCGCCGATTCGATCAGTGAGATGGCGGTCGAACACCTCGGCACACGTAAGGATCTGATTGCGGCCCCGCTGCTGCACGATACACCCGACGCGCTCGCCACCCCACACGGTACGGTGCTGCACGACCAACCACTCGTGCCCGGTGTCACCATGCCGAAGCTGATCGTGGTTGAGCGTGACTACACCGCGATCGGTGCGAAAATGAAGGCGCTCGGGCCGCTCGCGACCAAACTCGGCATGATTACCAAGGGGATCAAGTACGACCCAACCCCAGAGGTCGAGAAGCTGAAGCGCCTGAACGGCACGGCGAAGCACCCGGTAACTGAAGGGCTACCGCTGCTCGATACCGACGTGAAAGTGTGTGACACGATCCTCGCCCTCTCCGGCACTAGCAACGGTCGCCTTGCAACCGAGGGCTTCCGCGCCCTCGAGAAGCACACTGGTCAGAAGTTCACGCAGCTCTCGGAAGATCACGAGGGCAACCGGATCACATTTGCCGATGTGCAGGCGCGCCCCATGAGTGTGATCACCTCGCCCGAGTGGTCGGGATCCGAGCACGGTGGCCGCCGCTACAGTGCGTTCACCGTCAACGTCGAGCACCTGAAGCCGTGGCACACGCTGACCGGTCGCATGCATTTCTTCCTCGACCACGACTGGATGAGTGAGCTCGGTGAGGGACTGCCGATCTACCGGCCGCCGCTCGACATGCACCGGTTGTTCGGTGATTCGATTGTCGGATCGCAGGAAGCCACGGGGGCACCGGGCTCCGAGGGCCGTGCCGAGGTTGCAGTTCGATACCTCACCCCGCACTCCAAGTGGTCGATTCACTCGGAGTACCAGGACAACCTGTTTATGCTGTCGCTCTCGCGAGGCGGCCCCACGATCTGGATGAGCCCGCAGGACGCCGACAAGATCGGTGTGCGCGACAACGACTGGATTGAGTCTTACAACCGCAACGGAGTTGTGGTGGCCCGCGCGATCGTTTCGCACCGTATGCCCGAGGGCACCGTGTACATGTACCACGCGAAGGACCGCACGGTCGATGTGCCCCGCACCGAGACCAGCGGCCTGCGCGGTGGCATTCACAACTCGCTTACGCGGGTGCTTCTCAAACCCAGCCACCTGATTGGTGGATATGCCCAGCTCTCGTTCGCCTTCAACTACCTGGGGCCGACGGGAAACCAACGTGATGAGGTCACCGTGATCCGTCGCCGCAGCCAGGAGGTCGATTACTGATGAAGGTCATGGCTCAGATGTCGATGATCATGAATCTCGACAAGTGCATCGGGTGCCACACCTGCAGCGTCACCTGCAAGCAAGCTTGGACGAACCGCAGCGGCGTTGAGTACGTCTGGTTCAACAATGTTGAGACCCGCCCGGGAGTTGGTTACCCGCGCGGCTACGAAGACCAGGAGAAGTGGGGCGGCGGCTGGGTGCGCAATAAGCGCGGCCGGTTGAAACTGCGCTCGGGCGGGCGCTTGAAGAAGCTCTCAAGTATCTTCTCGAACCCGAAGCTGCCGGAGGTGCACGACTACTACGAGCCGTGGACCTACGACTACGACAACCTGCTGAACGCACCGCAGGGCGCGCACACCCCGGTGGCCCGGCCCAAGAGCCTGCTCACGGGCGAAGACATGAAGATCAAGTGGTCGGCGAACTGGGACGACAACCTCGGTGGCTCGCCCGAGACTATCGCCGATGATCCGATCCTTAAACACATGAGCGAGCACGTGGCGATGGAGTTCGAGCAGAGCTTCATGTTCTACCTGCCGCGCATCTGCGAGCACTGCCTGAACCCCTCGTGTGTCGCTTCGTGCCCCTCGGGCGCGATGTACAAACGCAGCGAAGACGGCATCGTGCTGGTGGATCAGGACGCGTGCCGCGGCTGGCGCATGTGCGTCTCGGGTTGCCCCTACAAGAAGGTCTACTTCAACCACAAGACGGGCAAGGCCGAGAAGTGCACGCTGTGCTATCCGCGGCTCGAGGTCGGCCTGCCGACCGTGTGCTCGGAGACCTGCGTTGGGCGCCTGCGGTATCTAGGCCTCGTGCTCTACGACGCAGACCGCGTTGCCGAGGCCGCCTCCGTTGAAAACGAGCAGGACCTGCTCGAGGCACAGCGCGACATTATTCTCGACCCGAACGACCCCGCGGTTGTTGAGGCGGCGCGGGCCGAGGGGATACCCGAGGACTGGATCGAGGCCGCACAGAACAGCCCGATCTGGAAGCTCATCAACGACTACCGGGTGGCTCTGCCGCTGCATCCCGAATACCGCACCATGCCGATGGTTTGGTACATCCCGCCGCTGTCACCCGTTGTTGATGTGGTCGCCAGTTCGGGTAACGACGGTGAAGACGCACGGACACTCTTCGCCGCCATTGACAAGCTGCGGATCCCGATCGAGTACCTCGCGGGACTGTTTACCGCGGGGGATATCGACCCGGTGAACGAATCGCTGAAGAAGCTCGCGGCGATGCGCTCGTATATGCGACGCATCAACCTGGAGGAGGAGCGTGACGAGCGCATCGCGTCTGCCGTTGGTATGACCGGCGAGAAGATCGAAGAGATGTACCGTTTGCTCGCGATCGCGAAATACGAGGATCGCAACGTGATCCCGGCCGCGCACGCCGAGCAAGCAAAGGATCTCGAAGAGATGGGCTGCTCGCTCGACGTGGATGGTGGCCCCGGCATGGGCGGACCCAACCCCTTCGGTGGCGGCAGCGGACCGCAGGTGTCGGCCTCGGCTGAGACCTTCCAACTCACAAAGAAGCGGCAGACAGACGCTCGGTTGCCGTCGACCCGTGGTCGCGTCAACCTGCTGAACTGGAACGGAGACGGGGACGGCACGAAGGGCATGTTCCCACCGGAGAAGACTGAGGGCGGCGAGAACAATGAGTAGCACCCGGGTCTTGGGGCCGCTGCGGCAGAAGATTGCGCCGGAGCGACTTGAAATCGTGGCAATGGATCAGGCGCAGCGATCCATCGCCCACATTGTCGCCTCGCATCTGCTCGACTATCCGAGTGCGGAGTACGAGCAGCAGCTGCCGCGACTGGAGAAGCTGGTTGCTCAGCTGCCAGAACCGGTGGCAGCTGCCTTCCAGCGTTACTTCGACGCGCAGGTGGTGAAGGATACTGTGCAGCGGCAGAAGGAGTACGTCACCACCTTCGACCTGAAGCGTAAGTGCTGCCTGTACCTAAGTTACTACGCGGCTGGCGACACTCGCCGTCGAGGCATGGCGCTCGTCACGTTTCAGGAGGCGTATCGGGCTGCAGGCTGGGAGTTCGATGCCCCTGAGCTGCCCGACTTTCTGCCGGTTGTGCTTGAGTTCTCGGCTCTGAGCGATTCTCCGATTGCGCAGGAGCTGCTTGCCGCGCACCGTGAGGGCATCGAGGTGCTGCGGGCGGGCCTGCGAGAGTACGAGAGCCCGTACGCCTTCGTAGTTGAGGCGATCTGCCTGACCCTGCCCGAGATGGACCCCGGTACGCGCGAGCGCTATCTCGACCTGATCAATGAGGGACCGCCGACCGAGACTGTTGGTGTGAGTTTTCTCGGGGCTTTGAAACCGTTTTCCCAAACCGATCCAAATCGCGAGGAGGTCCTGCGATGACTCCCGTCGGAGTGCTGCTGTGGGTTGCCGTTCCGTACGCCGCTGCCGCCGCCTTTGTCGTCGGCCACATCTGGCGGTACCGCTACGATAAGTTCGGGTGGACCACCCGGTCGAGCCAGATCTACGAGAGTAAGTTGCTGCGCTGGGGATCACCGATGTTCCATATCGGGATCTTGATGGTGATCGCCGGTCACGTGGTGGGGCTTTTGATCCCGCGCGAGTGGCTCTACGCCATCGGCATCAGCGAGCACATCTATCACCTCGGGGCCACTTGGATGGGGTCGATTGCCGCCGTTCTCACACTTGTGGGGCTTGTGATTCTGGTCTACCGCCGCCGCATGACTGGTGCCGTGTTGCTCGCAACCACCGCGATGGACAAGGTGATGTACGCCTTTCTCGGTGCGACGCTGCTGTTTGGCACGATCGCGACGTTCATGTTTCAGGTGCTTGGCCCCGGATATGAGTACCGCGGCACGATTTCGCCGTGGCTGCGCAGCCTCATCGTGTTCCAGCCGCAGCCCGAGCTGATGGAAGCGGTGCCGGTCATGTTCCAGCTGCACGTACTGTGTGCGATGGCGCTGTTTATGCTGTGGCCGTTCACCCGGCTGGTGCACGTGTTCTCTGCGCCGGTTGGTTACCTGTTCCGCCCCTACATCGTGTACCGCTCGCGCGACGAGCAGCAGGGGTCGCGGCAGAAGCGTCGCGGTTGGGAAAGTATCGAAACGCCGGACCCAGACAAGCTTCGGCGGCTGTAACTATTCGCTTGAGTTTTCTCCTGAAGGGAGAATTGTATGTCTGTGCAACCCGTTGAGATCGGTGCCAATCCCGCTGGGGCGCAGGGCGGTTGCGGATCCGGGCACGTCTGCACGTGTCAGGAGAATGACGCGGATCGAATTGTGCTTGATGCTCGGGAGATTCCGCACGCGATCCGGCACGCAACCATTCTTGGGGCACTCGGTTCTATTCGGCCCGGATTCTCGATGGATCTGATCGCGCCGCACGATCCGCTGCCCCTGCTCGCCCAGGTTGACCGCGAGTTTGATGACGGTTTCGAGCAGGCCTATGTGGAGCGTGCGCCCGAGAAATGTATTGTGCGGTTCACACGGAAGTAGTGTTTTGGTGCGTTAGTGGAGTCTTCGACCTTCGCTAACAGGCACCCCATTTTGGTGGATCTTCGGTACTTATCCACAGATTCCATTTTTGCGCCTTGATCAGCGCTTTGGCCTGGCATTCTGGTCTGAAATCAGTCAGAATGAGAGGCATGATCCCGATGAATGAACCACAAGTTTGGACCCTTATTGGGGTGTTTGCAGCGATCATGATTGGGCTGATCACGATTATCACCCAGCTATTTATGCGAACCCTGTCGTCGAAGTTTGATGGTGTGACAGTGCAGTTTTCTGCGCAGATCTCCGCGCTTACTCAGACCATGGAATCGAAGTTCGACTCGATGGACACTAAGTTCAACTCCGTAAATGAGCGAATTGATGGACTCAAAACAGAGATGGTGTTGCGCTTCAATGAAGTGGACCGGCGTTTTGAAGAGGTCGATCGGCGTTTCGAGCAGGTCGACCAACGCTTCGAACAGGTCGACCAGCGCTTCGAGCAGGTCGATAAGCGCTTTGACCGATTGCAAAAACAGGTGGACGGACTCGATGGAGATGTACAGGCAATCTCTCGTAAGGTCATGCCTGACTAGGCCGCGGTTCGCGAGATAGGTCTATTTCGAGATCTTGAATAATCCATTTGCGCCGCGCTCAGCGTCGACCATGGCGTGGTTTACGAAGGAGTAGTTGCCCGCCTCTGGGAAGGCGAGCTCGACGAAGCCACCCTGGGCAGCCTGCAGCCCAAGGGCCTGCGATCCACCCACGCCCGTGCTGCCGCCTTGTTTCAGCTGGTAATCGCCCTCAAAGAAAACAGTGTCGAACTGCCCGCCCACGATGTGAAATGAAGTTGGACGCGAGGGGCCAACATCGAGAACCCAGACCCGTACACGCTCGCCAACCTTCGCCGTTAGCGGGGCGAAGCGGTACTGGTTAGCGTAGCCGTTGAACACCACCAGGTCCGGTGCTTCAGCCGCGATCTTGGCCGCGTTCGCAACCCCGCCCTGTTCCCCGAGATAGAGCTCGCTCTGCACCACCAGGTATTCGTGGTCGACGGGACTGAGGTCCGGGGGATCAATGACGACCGCTCCAAACATGCCGTTCGCGATGTGCAGCGACATGGGCATGGTTGAGCAGTGATACATCCAGATGCCAGCGCGTGTCGCCGTGAAAGTGTACTCAAGGGATTCGCCGGGTTGGATCGTGCGCATTGGTTTGTCGGGGGCGAGCGCGCCAGCGTGGAAATCGATCGAGTGGCCAATCGAGCCGTCATTCTGAAGGGTGATGATGAAGGTGTCACCGATCTTGCCGCGCAAAGCGGGCCCGGGCGTTTGGCCACCGAACGACCACAGCGTTTGTGTCACGCCCGGTGCGACCTCTTGTACGTTCTCTGACACCTTGAGTGTGACGCGGTGAACCGTCTCGGCGCTGGCCGGGGGCAACGCCGCATCCCACGGTTTGAACTTTTTGCCTGGCGCATGCTCAAGATCAATGTCGGTGGCTGCACCTGCTGCCGGGACTGCTGAGGCAGAGTCACCTTCGTGGTGCGCTGTGCTTGATTCCGATCCTGAACCGGATTCCGAGCCGGCTTCGGCGCCCGCGCCCAGCCCGGTCGCCACGATATCGAGCACCATGCCCATCTGGCGGTGTCCGGCGATTGAGCACCAGCCCTCGACGTTGCCGCCGATCACTCCGGCTTCGATCGTGGCACTCTGACCAGGAGCGAGTCGAGGTGTGCTGAGCCCGGTTGCGAGGGTGAGGTCGTGCGTGTCGGTGCCGGTGTTCGTGAGGTTGATGACAAGTTCATTGCCCGCTGGCACCTCAATCGTGGCCGGTACAAACCGCATGCCCTCGACGGACACCTCTGCCACAGTGGTCTGCCCTGTGGGTGTGACCCGAGTGTTCGCAGCAAAGGTGCCGATGCCGGCGGAGGCTGGATCGAGCGCAACGCCCCCGCAAACCACCAGTGCGAGCACGCCGATCGCCGCGGTGATCGCGCCGTAGAAGCGAGGCCGAGGCGCAGGAGCCTGCGTAAGGGTGAGGGGCACACCGCCGCCCGGCTGAACCGGCTCCGGCTGCTGCTTCTTGTGCGTGCGCGCGGCGACCACAGCTCGAACTGCCAACACGCCCCAGGTGATCAGCACACCGAACACAAATCCCGAGAGCAGCACTTTTACCAGGCTCGGCAGCGGCAGCAAATACAAGAGCAGCCCGCCGTTGAACGCGACCACACGGAACGCGGAGTGCCGATCCAACATCTCGGCGGCAACCTTGCCCGCCTGCGGGCTGCCACCAATAACGACCGATAACAGGTAGCTGAGCGCCCCAATCACGATCTGCACAGCCGCCCCCGCCACAAACGGGATCAGGAACCACATCAGCGCACCGACCATGCGCACCCAATCCGGGTTCAAGGCGACAACAACGAGGTACCCTGCCACTGAGAGAACCAGCCATGAAATTCCGGCGCCCACGCTCCAACCGGCGAATGTTCCGGGCGGCATTTCGCGCGCCTGCTGCGCACCGTAGTACAAGGGGAACGCAATGCCAACGAGCCAGACCGCAAGACCAACCGCGACCAGCAGAGGCGCATCGACGGCCGCCGCAAGGGCAACGATCAGGATGCCTGCTGAAAGTAGCGGGAGCGCGCGGCGGATCCCCGTGTCGGCATTGTCTTTCATTCGGGCGTGCAGGATCGTTGGCCACAGCAGAATCGCCGTTCCGGTGACAGTGAGGCCGATCCACCCCAAGAAATTGAAGGCGACATGGCCCACCAGCAGTCGCACGTGCTCGGACCCACCCTCCGCGCTCGCGAGCAGAATGCCGAGCGTCACGCCGCCGATCAGCATGAGCGACGCCACAATGTAGTAGCGAACGAGCGGCCTGAATCGTGAAGGGAGCGCACCGCGCAACTGTCGCCACAGCAAGAAGGCGTGTGTGAACGCAGCCAGCCCAACGAGCACTCCACCGGCCGCCACCAGCATCCACTGGCTGGCGAGCATGCCGATGACCACGAGCACGGCACCCACGGTGTGGGTGGCGAGCCGCAGCCCGAGTGATACCCGGCCGCCCAGCCCCGGGCGACGCAGCAGGGTGTCTGCGAAGTGCTGACTCCAAATGTAGATCGCGGTCGAGACTGTGCCGAGCAGCGCAAGGTGCACCATCAGCCAAACCTGGTGCGGCACGAAGCGATGCACGCCAACACCTACCGCGGCCGCCGCGAGCCACAGCCCGACCAGGCTGTTCATCAGGAGGTACCAGTTACGTCTCTGCATCGGGGACTTTCTGCGATTGCGGTTGGATTTGAGCGTGTGAGGCGCGAGCGCGTCGCATGCGGATCGCGGCAAAAATGACAGTTGCGGCGAACAGGATCACTGCCAACACGTTGAGGGTGCCGCCGATTTGCACCGCAAGCTCAATGTCGTAGAAATCACCAAGGCCCACACGAATCGCGAGCCCCAGCTGCAGCAGCGCCGCAGGGCCGTACATGAGCGGGGTATAGGGGAGCGAAACGCGCAGCACGGCGGGCAGAATCACGGGCGCGTGCGCCATGATCATCGACAGCACAAAACCGATAAAAGCGGTGTGGATCGCGGCGTCGTAGAAGCGACCGGAGAGTGCCGAAGCGGGGCCGACCCAGATGGGCCCCGACACCGCGAGCCAGATGTAACCGCTGAGTAGGCAGAATGCCATGTAGCGAGTGATACCGGTGCCTCGAATGGTGTTGCGGGCGATGTCGTAGCGCCACAGCCAGGCCACCTGAGCGATCAGCGCAGCTCCAAACACAGGCTGGCCAGCTAGCGGCGCGAGGACCGGCACGATGGCGGCGGCCAGCATTACGCCAGCGATCCAGATCGCGAGAGTCTCAGCCAGGCCAGTCTTGATCGCGGCCCGTGCAAGTTCGAGTCGCTCACCGGCGATGGTCAAGACTAGAAACGTCACCATGAGCGGGAGTTGTTGAGGGACACCAGATCCACCCAGCCACAGCAGCACCGCACACAGCGCGGCCACGGCCCCGAGAGCTTGGATCGCGGTTGCTGCGGTGTGCTGTCGCTGCCAGATGACTCGGTACACCGCAAGAAACACAACGAGTCCAAGAGTGAGCAAGAGCTGCCCGGCGCGGTGATTGAGCCCGATGGCGAGCACGATTCCGCCAGATCCAAGAAACGCAGGCGAAGCGTAACCCCACCAGCGGCGGATCGCAACGGCGCGCTCGAGCGCGATAAGTGTGCCGATAAACCCGAATACCATCAGGGGGCCGTGAACCCCGGTATAGACGTCGGGCTGATCCTCGGGGAACAGCTTGAGAAGTCTGAGCCCGGCAACGAGACCGAGGATCAGCGCGATTGCTGCGGGGGCGAAAAAGAGAATTCGCCAGAACGGGTTCCGAGTGGTGGTGGCACCCTGGTTCACGATCCGCTCAACCGCCAATGTACGACATTTCGATGCGTTGGCGAGCGGGAGAGCCCGGGATAGACAGCCGCGCGCGCAGCTCGGAGTAGCGATCATCGCGGGCATTCCAGATGCCAGTGAGCGCTGCGGCGAGCGCCTCGTCGTCTGCGCCACCCCTGAGCAGTGCTCGCAGGTCGGTGCCCTCGGTCGCGAACAGGCAGGTGAAGAGTTTGCCCTCGACCGAGATACGGGCGCGGGTGCAGGTGCCGCAGAATGCCCCCGTTACGCTCGAGATCACACCGATCTCACCGCCACCGTCGACGTAGCGCCACCGCTTTGCGGTCTCGCCCGGGTGGCTGGGGGTGAGCGGTTCGAGGGGGTGTGCCGCGTTGATGGTGCTCAGAATTTCGGCAGACGGCACCACGTCGGCCATCTCCCAACCGTTTGAAGTGCCAACGTCCATGTACTCGATGAAGCGCAGTGTGTGACCGGTGCCGCGGAAGTGTTCGGCGAGGGCTAGGACCTCGTCGTCATTGACGCCGCGCTTGATCACCGCGTTGATCTTGATCGGGCCGAGCCCCGCGGCTTCCGCGGCGGCGATGCCGTCGAATACCCGGGCAAGCGGGAAGCGCACGTCGTTGATCGCCTGAAAACGGTCCTCTTTGAGCGAGTCGACCGAAATGGTCACCCGTTGCAGACCGGCCTCGCGCAGAGCCTGAGCCTTGACCGGCAACGCCGAGCCGTTTGTGGTGAGGGCCAGGTCGACGCGCTCGCCGTCGGGAGTGCGCAGCGCCGCAAGCTTGGAGACGAGGTCTTCGATGCCGCGCCGCAGCAGCGGTTCACCACCGGTCAATCGGAGCTTGCGCACGCCCAAGCCCACCGAGACTCGGGCGATGCGCTCAATCTCCTCGAAGGTGAGCAGCTCACTGCGCTCGAGAAACTGGTAGTCACGCCCGAACAATTCCTTTGGCATGCAGTAGACGCAGCGGAAGTTGCAGCGGTCGGTCACGGAGATGCGCAGGTCTTGTAGCTGTCGCTGCCTGGCGTCCAAGAGACCCGTCGAAGGGAGTTGCCGTGACCGGGGGGTGGGAACGGAATTCTTCGACACTCACGCACCTCCCGAGGGTTTCGCCGCGCATTTGCGCCTGCCCCACGACCATAACACTGCGAACCGACGCTGTCGTTGGCTCCTGCCCGTTTTTAATCAGTGCGGTGTGCCAAAACGTACTGCCTCCGTGGGCAACTCCCAGCGTGCGCTCGCACCCACTGTTATCCACGGTTCGAAGGCGCGGGAAAGCGGTAGCTCCGCATAGATTCCTGGCCACTCGGCGCACTCGAGTCGTACCCCGGCAGGCCCCGCCGAAATGGCGCTGATCGTGCCGCTCCATGAATTCTCTGTCGCTGATGAGGGCGCGGGATCCGGAACCACCCGCACCGCCGCAGCCTCAAAACTCGCGCTGGCCGCTGTGCCGGGACTGGGTAGCTTCCCGACCCCGTGGAGTTCCCGCAGCGGGGCGTCAGGTGTCAGCACTCCGCTATCTGAGGCAGTGCCCCTCAGTAGCACGCGCCCGGTGAATGCCGCTGCGAACGGCGTCTCGGGTGACCCGAGTACCTCCGCCACTGTTCCCGACTGAGTGACCGCGCCAGCCTCAAGTACCACAACACGAGAGGCAAGCGAGATCAGGTCGATTGGATCGTGGCTGACGAGCACCACGGGAATCTGCATGCGGCGCGCTTCCGTCGCGATCAGTTCTCGCAACTCGCCGCTGCTCGTTACGTCGAGCGCCGCAAAGGGCTCGTCGATCAGCAGCAGTGCGGGATCGGCCGCGAGCGTGCGGGCAATAGCCACTCGTTGCTGTTGGCCGCCGGAGAGTTGGCTCGACCTGGCATCACCACGACCGGACAGTCCGACTCGCACCAGCCACTCCTCGGCTGTCGCCTCGGCGGTGCGTCGGCTTTCGCCCTGCGCCCGAGGTCCGAAGGCAATGTTGGCGCGGGCGCTGAGATGAGGAAACAGCCGGGCCCGCTGATCGAGGAAGCCCACGCGACGAGCCGAGCGGCGCAGCGAAACCGTGGGGGCCTGGCCTCCCCGGGAACACAAAACACGCGAACCAAGGCGCACCGAGCCGTTAGCAATCGGGTGAGTGCCGGCGATGGCCCCGAGCAGCGTCGACTTGCCCGAGCCGTTCGCTCCGATCACGGCGAGCACCTCGCCGGGTGCGGCCCGCACAGCAGCGTTGAGCTCAAAGTCTCCGCGCTGCACCTGAACTGCGCAGTCGAGCCCGCTCATGCTGCGATTCCGCTCGGTCGTATTCGCATGAGAATGAGCGCGACAATCGCCACGAGAACCAGCAGTAGCGAGAGCGTGAGGGCTGTGTCTTGGGTCACACCGGCCCCATTGAACGCTGTGTAGATGGCGAGGGGCATGGTGCGAGTGGTGCCGGGGGAGTTCCCCGCAAAAAGGGCGGTGGCCCCAAACTCGCCGAGCGCTCGGGTGAAGCACAGGATCGCCCCTGCCGTCAGACTGGGCGCGAGCAGCGGAAGGGTGACCCGGCGCAGCACTGTCCAGGGCCGTGCCCCCAGGCTCTCGGCCGCGTGCTCGTATCCGCTGTCGAGGCTGCGCAGTGCGCCCTCGACAGCGATCACCAAAAACGGCAGTGCCACGAAGGTCTGCGCGATCACTACGGCTGCGGTGGTGAAGGGGATCCTGATCCCGAACTCTGCAAGCCAATCGCCGAGCACACCGCCCCGCCCGAGTAGTGACAGCAGCGCGAGCCCCCAACGAGCGGTGGGAGCACGAGCGGAAGTGTCGTGAGCGCGCGCAGAGCGGTTGCAATTGGGCCCGGCGCACGCGCGATGACGAAGGCGAGTGGGAGCCCGAGCAGCACGCAGAGCACCGTCGCAATACTGGCTGTGAAGAGTGAGAGCCCGAGCGCCCCAAGCGCCTCGGGAGAGGCGAGCGTTGCGGGCACCCGGGCCCAATCGACCCGAATACAGAGTGCGGCCAGCGGCAGCAGCAGAACGGCAACGGCCAACCCTGCCGGCGCCCAGAGCGTGGCCGGCAGGGTGGTCTGCGTGGTGGTGCGGATCACGGCGCTCGGAACCCGAGCTTCAGGAGTAGCGAGCGAGCTTCCTCGGACTTCAAGAAGTCGACGAAGGCCGCGGCCTCTTCTGACAGCTTTGAGCCCTGCAGCGGCACTGCAAGGTAGCTGCCGGCTGCGTCTTCAGAACCCTTGATCGGAATGCCCTCAACCTCGCCGTTCGAGCGTTGCACGTCGGAGGCGTAGACGAGACCCGCATCGGCTTCTCCCTCCCGCACCCGGGTCAACACCGCGGTCACGTTTTGCTCTTCGCTGGCGGGCGAGAGCGCGACCTTGTCTCGGTCGAGAAGTGTGTGCGAAGCTGCGCCACACGGAACCTCGGCCGCGCAGATCACCACGGTAGGATCGGCGCCGTCTTTGGTGGGCTTCGCGAGATCCGCGAGCGAGGTGATCCCGAGTGGATTTCCGGGGGCTACCGCAATCACAAGCTCGCTGGTGGCAAAGAGTGTGGGAACGCCGGTGTTCAAACCGCCTTCCTCGACCTTCTTCATATTTGCCTCGTCGGCGGAAGCAAACACGTCGGCTGGCGCTCCGCTCAAGATCTGCGTGGCGAGTGCCGAGGAACCGTCAAAGCTGAAGGAGAAGGTCACTCCGGGGTGCTTCTTCGTGAACTCCTTACTGAGTGGCTCAAACGCCGGCTGCAGCGAAGCGGCAGCGAAGACGGAAAGTTCGCCGCTGAGCTCGCTGCTTGCGGAAGGCTCCGGATGTTTCGCATCTGGGGTGGCCGCTGATGAGCACCCCGAAAGCATGAGCGCAGCGGCTCCTGCAAGCGCGACTGTTTTCAGGATCGTGCGAACCGGGTGTCGGGGGAAGTCCGTTTGATTCACTGTGTTCCTATCTCTGCTCAGTTTCGATAATGACCATGGTGGCCTTGACGACCGCGGTGGCTCGGGATCCCACCTCAAGATTGAGGTCAACCGCGGCTTCTGAGGTCATGAGTGACACAACACGATTCGGCCCGCACTGCAGCTCGACCTGAGCGATGAGCCCAGAAATCTCGATGGCCGTGACGATACCGGTGAAGCGGTTGCGGGCACTACGGCGCACCACGGCATCGTCGTCTACCGACGGCGCGAGTGCGATGGCCCGGGCTGCCAACGAGCGGCCCGAAACCACTTGGCGACCCGAGGCGTCGGTGGACGACTCGAGGTGCCCGTCCGTGACCCAACGGCGAACGGTGTCATTACTCACGCCAACCAGGGCTGCGGCCTCACGGATCCTGAAATGCGTCATAAATATCAGCATAGAGCCGCATCTGCGGAGTTGCCGACCTGAGGGCCGTGAAAAATCGTTGACTTCTCTTTTGAAGCTCGATAGCGTCCCAGGTAGTGCTCGATCAGCTCAACGGCGAGATGGTCAAGTACTGCACGCGACGGAGCGAGGACGGAGCACAAATGCCCAGTTACACATTCCGGTGCTCCGAGGGCTGTCACTTTGACGCCCTATTTTCAATGGCGGATGTGCCGACAACGACCGAGTGCCGAGCCTGTGGTGGCCTGGCGAAGCGAGTGATTACCGCACCGCATCTGTCTGCCGCGGGGAACGCGGCTTTTCAGCTGCTCGACCACTCGGCGCGGAGCGCCCACGAGCCCGCCGTGGTCGACCGCTTGCCATCGCGTGGATCGGCGCGACCCCAGCGAGTCACCCA
This sequence comes from Leucobacter viscericola, assembly GCF_011299575.1. Taxonomy (NCBI): domain Bacteria; kingdom Bacillati; phylum Actinomycetota; class Actinomycetes; order Micrococcales; family Microbacteriaceae; genus Leucobacter; species Leucobacter viscericola. Next base: position 879,236 of record NZ_CP049863.1, on the reverse strand, counting down.
GAACCCCCTTCACGCGAAGCTGCCACGGGCATAGGCGCCCACCCCTCACGATCAAAGGAGTACCCGCGATGCCAAAGAACCTCTTTCCGCTCGATTCCGCGAAGAAGTTTACGGAACAGGAGAAACTCGGGCACAACCGCTGGCACCCCGAGATTCCGCCCGTGGCCACGGTCAAACCGGGGGAAAGTTTTCGCGTTGACTGCCGCGAGTGGTTCGATGGTGCGATCCACAACGATGACTCAGCGCTAGACATCCTTGAGGCACCCCTGCTCACGGTGCACACCCTGAGCGGCCCCTTTCGAGTGGAGGGTGCAAAACCTGGTGACCTGCTCATCGTCGACATCCTCGATGTTGGACCCATTCCGCAGGAGGACTCTGGACCGCTTGCCGGGCAGGGCTGGGGCTACACCGGCATCTTCTCCCGCAACAACGGTGGCGGCTTTCTCACCGAGCAGTTTCCCGACGCCTATAAGGCGGTCTGGGATTTTGCGGGTCAAACCGCAACGTCGCGGCACGTGCCGGGGGTCTCGTTCACCGGCATCATCCACCCTGGACTCATGGGTACCGCACCCTCGGAGGGCCTGCTCGCCACCTGGAACAACCGCGAGGGTGCTCTGATCGCTACGGATCCGGATCGTGTGCCCCCGCTCGCGCTGCCACCCGAGGCAGAGCACGCGATCCTGGGCGGAGTGCCGCGTGACCAGTGGGCGCGCGTTGGCGCCGAGGCGGCTCGTACGGCACCACCACGCGAGAACGGCGGCAACCAAGACATCAAAAACTTCACGAAGGGATCCCGCGTTTTCTACCCGGTGTTTGTCGACGGCGCCAACCTGTCGATGGGTGATCTGCACTTCTCGCAGGGCGACGGCGAGATCACCTTCTGCGGTGCTATCGAAATGGGCGGGTTCATTGACCTGCGCGTCGACATCATCAAGGGCGGCATGGAGACCTACGGCGTGAGCGAAAACGCCATCTTCATGCCCGGCAATGTCGAGCCAAACTACAGTCACTGGTTGGCGTTCTCGGGTACCTCGGTCACGCTCGACGGTGAGCAGAAATACCTGGACTCGCACCTGTCATACCAGCGCGCCTGCCTGCACGCGATCGACTACCTCACCAAGTTTGGCTACAGTCCAGAGCAGGCGTACCTGCTGCTGGGCGCTGCCCCGATCGAGGGGCGGCTCTCGGGCGTCGTGGACATTCCGAACTCGTGTTCGACGGTGTACCTGCCCACGGAGATCTTCGACTTCGACGTGCGGCCCTCGGCCGCGGGCCCCACGCAAATTGATCCTGGGATTGGGGCACCGGTGGCTGCCAATCGCTAGGGCTTCAGCCGGTGCACACAACTCAGCCGGTTGGAAATCCAGGTTTCCAACCGGCTGAGTTGTGTGCACCGGCTGACGGGTCGGCGCTGAGGTGTGCAGACCGGATCTATACCGGGTTTTGCGCCCAGAGGTCGGGCCCGAACACCTCGTAGTGAATGTTCTCGCTCGGAATGCCCTTTGCGATCAGCTCGTGGCGTGCGATCTGCATGAACGGCAGCGGGCCGCACATGAAGGCGTGGGCCTCGGCGGGCACCTCGACATCGGAGAGATCCATGAAGCCGCTGCGCGCCGGGTGCAGGGTCGGGGCAGAGTCTGCACCGTCTTCGTACCAGTTCTGCGCCTTCGCGTCCTTCATTGCGAGCACCTGACGGCGGAGGCCGTCATAGAGCGCGTGCTGCTTGTGCGACTTGTCGGCGTGGAACATACGAACCTTGCGGTCGGGCTGCCGACGCGACAGATCCTCCATGATTGCGGCCACCGGGGTGATCCCGATGCCGGCGGACACAAACACGAGGGGAGTGTCTGACTCGTCGAGCACGACGTCACCGGCTGGCTGCGACACGTCGAGGATCGTGCCGGGCTTCGCGTTTTCGTACAGCCAGCCCGAAACCTGGCCGTCGGGGTTGCCGTCGACGCCCCGCACACGCTTGATGGTCACGCGCAGCGAATCACCGCGCGGGCCCGACGAGATCGTGTACTGACGCGGCTGGCGTGCGCCACCCGGCAGGTCAACCGCGATCGCCACGTACTGACCGGTGCGGTGCGCTGGCACCTCGCCCGACACTGGAGCGAGCAGCAGTGAAAAGACCTCGTCGGCCTCTTCGAAGCGCTCGACAACGCGGTACTGCCGCCACGGGTGCTCGGGATCGGTGCCGCCGAGTGCGTACAGCTTCGCTTCTTCAGCGATGAGCGCGGTGCCGAAGAGCCAGTACACCTCGTCCCACGCATTGTGCACCTCGGGGGTGATGGCGTCGCCGAGCACGGTCTTCACTGCTTTCAACAGGTGGTGGCCGACGATCGTGTACTCGGGTGCCTTGATACCGAGCGACACGTGCTTGTGCGCGATGCGCTGCATCACGGGTGTGAAGTCAGGTGCGTTCGGATCGATCAGCTGCACGGCAAAGGCCACGACCGAGGCCGCGAGCGCCTGCGGTTGCTCACCGATCGCCTGATTGGCGACGTTGAAGATGCGAAGCAGCTCGGGGTGCGCCGCAAACATATCGGGGTAGAACACCTTGGTGATCGCGTTTGCGTGCTCTGCGACGACCCCCGCTGTCGCAGCAACAATTTCTCTTGATTGTGGTGTTAGTTCCATGTGTAGATGCCTCCTGATGGCGAGTTGAACATAACCTTCGCCATCGTCTCGCAGACCACACAACTGCGCTCGCGGATCCGCCGGAAATAATCACCGGCGAAAGATTTTTGAGTACCTACACCGCCACATACCTACACCGTGACCGGGCGCCCCACACCCGCGGGGGTCGCTGAGGGCTCAAGCCGAACAACAACGGCCTTGGATACGGGGGTATTACTCTCAAGCGCCGTGTTATCGAGCGGGATCAGCACGTTCGCCTCGGGAAAGTACGCCGCAGCACAGCCGCGGGCCGTCGGAAACGCGACCACCCGGAATCCACGCAGCACCCGGTCCGGCTGGTCTTTCCACTCACTGAAGATATCGACCGTCTGGCCGTCGGTGAGCCCGAGGTCCGTGATGTCGTCGGGGTGCACAAACACGACGTAGCGGCCCTTTTTGATGCCGCGGTAACGGTCGTTCAGACTGTAGATGGTCGTGTTGAACTGGTCGTGTGAGCGCACGGTCTGCAGAATGAGGCGCCCCGGTGGGCACTCGACGTGCTCGAGCTCGTTCACGGTGATGCGCGCCTTGCCTGTTTCCGTTGGGAAGGTGCGCGAGTCGCGCGGGCCGTTTGGCAGCACAAAACCATCGCGGGTGCGGGTCTTTTCGTTGTAGCTCTCGCAGCCGGGCACAACACGCGAGATGTGATCCCGAATCACGTCGTAGTTGCGAATCATGGCGGGCCAGTCGATACCGTGGCGATCCCCAAACGTGGCGTGCGCGATGCCGGCCACAATCGCGGTCTCTGAGCGCATCTGGTCTGAGATGGGCGCGACCTGACCGTGCGACGCGTGCACCGCGCACACCGAGTCCTCGACCGTGATGTATTGCGGCCCTGAGGCCTGCTCGTCGACCTCGGTGCGGCCGAGCACGGGCAAAATGAGTGCTTCCTCGCCGGTCACAACGTGCGAGCGATTGAGCTTGGTCGACAGCTGCACACTCAGCGCGGTCTTGCGCATAGCCGATTCGGCGAGGTGGGTGTCAGAGATCGCGCCGAGCAGGTTGCCACCAAGGCTCATCCACACTTTGATCTTGCCCTCGTCGAGGGCGCGAATGCCGTGCACGGCGTCAACACCGTGATCGCGCGGGGGCTCAAAGTTGAACTCCTTGCCGAGGGCGTCGAGAAACGAGTCGGGCATCTGCTCCCACACGCCCATCGTGCGGTCACCCTGCACGTTGCTGTGGCCGCGAATGGGGGAGGCTCCGGCACCCGGCTTGCCGATGTTTCCGCGCAGCAGCAACAGATTGATAATCTCGCGGATCGTATCGACGCCCTTGCGGTGTTGCGTGATCCCCATCGCCCAGCAAATAATGACGCGCTCGGAACTCAGGTAGTGATCGGCTAGCTCGTCGATCTCGGTCGTCGACAGGCCCGTAGCCCGCTCAACCTCGCGCTCGTCAACCTTCGCCATGTGCTCGGCGAACGCGTCAAAGCCATCGCAGTGCCGCTCGATGAAGTCGTGATCCAGCACCTCACCGGGGTACTCAGCCTCGGCCTCAAGCACCCGCTTCGAGATCGCCTGCAGCAGTGCCATGTCTCCGCCCGAGCGGATCTTCAAGAACTGATCCGCGATCTGCGTCGCCTTGCCGAGATACCCCTTGACACTCTGCGGATCCTTGTAGCCAATCAGCCCGGCCTCTGGCAGCGGATTCACCGCGACGATTCGTGCACCGTGCTGCTTCGCCTCGTGCAGTGCCGTGAGCATACGCGGGTGATTGGTGCCGGGGTTCTGGCCCATCACAATAATCAGGTCGGCCTCGCCGAAATCCTTGTACGAGACGGTTGACTTGCCGATGCCGACCGTGTGCAGCATCGCGGTGCCGGTCGACTCGTGACACATGTTGGAGCAGTCCGGCAGGTTGTTCGTGCCGAGCACCCGCGCGAGGAGCTGGTAAACAAACGCGGCCTCGTTCGAGGCGCGGCCGCTTGTGTAAAACGCGGCCTCGTTGGGATCGGCGAGTTCATTGAGATGCTTTGCGACCACAGCGTAGGCGTCGTCCCAGCTGATGGGCTCGTAGTGGTCTGATCCCTTGGCCTTGTAGACGGGCTCGATCAGCCGCCCCTGCATGCCGAGCCAGTACTCGGTTTTGTCTTCCAGCGACGAGATCGAGTGCTCTTGCCAGAAGGATCGCTCAACCTTGAGCGGGGTTGCCTCCCACGTCACGGCCTTCGCGCCGTTCTCGCAGAACTCGGCTGTCTTGCGGTGATCAGGATCGGGCCACGCACAGCTCATGCAGTCGAAGCCGTCTTTGTGGTTGATCTTTGTCATGAGCTTCGCGGTGCGCGCGAGACCCATCTGCTTGATCGCTGGTTCCATCGAGTGATAAACCCCCTCGATGCCCACGGCGTGGGTTTTGGGCGCAGACACCTCGATGTCGGCGTCAGAAAAGTCGTTCTCGAGGGGTTTGGGGGTCATGAGAGAGCTGCCTTCTGAGGGGAGGGGGTTGGGTCAGGATCGGCGAAGCCGGTCTCGTTGGTGATGCGGTCTGCGCGGCTGTAGACGACCATTGACGGGCCTCGCAAGAACCCAACGAGCGTCATGCCGACATCGTTCGCGAGGTCAGCGGCAAGCGAGGAAGGTGCCGAGACCGCGGCGAGCATCGGAATCCCCGCCATGAGGGCCTTCTGCGTGAGTTCGAAGCTCGCGCGACCTGACACCATGAGCACGCAGTTGCGGGCGGGAAGCCGATCGTGCATCAGCGCCCAACCCACAACCTTGTCGACGGCATTGTGGCGGCCCACATCTTCGCGCAGCACCAGCATCTCGCCCGTGGTGCCGTCGAAGAGGGCGGCCGCGTGGAGGCCACCGGTGCGATCGAACACCGCCTGTTCTGCTCGAAGTAGGTCAGGAAACGTCTCGAGCTTCGCGGCATCAATCGAGAGCGGATCCTTATCAACCGTGTAGTGCGAGGCCGTGTGGACCGCGTCGATGCTGGCCTTGCCGCAGAGCCCACACGAGCTGGTGGTGTAGAAATTGCGTTCCAAGCTCGGATCCGGGGGTGCAACCCCCGGTGCCAGCGTCACGTCGAGCACGTTGTAGGTGTTGCCATCGTCGACAGTGGCTCCCGCGCAATACCGAGCGGTCGAGTAGTGCTCAGCGTGATGAATCACACCCTCTGACACGAGAAAACCGGCTGCGAGCTCCACGTCGTGCCCCGGGGTACGCATGGTCACCGCCAACGACTTACCGAACACACGAATCTCCAACGGCTCTTCAACCGTGAGAAAATCGGCGCGCTGAGAAACTGGTCCACCCACGGTCATACGGGTGACTCTGCGACGTGCGGCTATGCGAGACACACTCCTTGGATAGCATTGATACACACTGAGAGCAAGACCACACGCGTAAACCGGCAGTGGCCCTGCAGAAAAGAGGCGGTGCTGTGCGGACCACAGTGCGTGAACATCTGAGCTGGATTCTGGAGCGCGTTGGAGTCCTGCCCGCTGAGGAGGTCTCCCTTCGCGAGGCCCACGGGCTCACCCTCGCCGCGGATGTGCGGGCCCGATTCTCGCTGCCCCTCTGGGATAACTCGGCGATGGACGGCTATGCGGTTCGCGCCGCGGACGTTGCGGGCGCGAATGCCGACAGCCCGGTGGCATTGCGGATCGTCGGAGAGGTGCTCGCCGGAAGCGCCTCGGATCCGCACCTGGGCCATGGAGACGCCGTCCGCATCATGACCGGCGCGCCAGTGCCAAGCGCCGCAGACGCGGTAATCCCGGTAGAAAACACCCGGGGCGACAGGGACGACGGATCCTGGGCCACCGATTCCGTTCTTGTGCAGGCCGCGGTTGCAGCGGGCGTGAACGTTCGACGCAGGGGCGAAGACATCGCAGAGGGGAGTGTGCTTGCGACGGCGGGCGAACTGCTCGGGGCGGCTCGGCTCGCGGCGCTCGCCGCAGCCGGGGTGGAGCGTGTGCTGGTGCGCACGGTGCCGTGTGTGGCTGTCGTAGTGACCGGATCGGAGCTGCGCGGCTTGGGGGAGTCGCTTGAGCGTGGCCAGATCCCGGAGTCCAACTCCGTGCTCATCACCGGTCTGCTGCGCGAGTGCGGCATTCAGACCACTGAAGTGCATCACAGCAGCGACGAGGCCGTCTCGCTGGCAGACCTGCTGCGTGAACTGGGTGAGCGCTTCGACGCGGTTATTACAACGGGTGGGATCGGGCCGGGCACACACGACGTCGTGCGTATCGCGCTCGAGGCCGAGCCCGAGGTGCTGGCGACGCGAGTCGCGGTGCGCCCGGCGAAGTTGCAGTGCGCGGGCCGGCTCAGCGGGGGTGCGTTCTTGTTCGCCCTGTCGGGCAACCCGGTCAGCGCGGCCGTGAGCTTCGAGCTGTTTGTGCGCCCGGCACTGCTCGCGATGCAGGGGCGAGGTGAGGTGCGCAGGATCACCGTGCCCGCTGTAGCCGCGGCCGATTGGCGGGGGGCGGAGGGGGTTTTGCAGGTGCTGCCCGTCGTTGTTCGATCTCAGGCCGGGCCTGACGGAGAGGCCGTGCTGAGCTGCGCTCCCGCGGTGAACCCGCGTGGCATCTCGCACGCGGTCGGCGGACACGGTGCCGCGAACGGGTACGCCCTGGTCGACGCCGATCGCGGCGACGTCGTTACGGGGGAGACTGTGCCCGTGATCCTGGTGGCACCGTGAACCGGCTTGCATTCGACGCGGTGGTGCTCGCCGGAGGGCGAGGGAGCCGACTCGGCGGCGTCGACAAGGCCACGCTGACGCTCGGCGGCGAGCGCCTGGTCGATCGCGCGGTAGCTGCTGTGCGTGCTGCCGGTGCCGAACACGTTGTTGTTGTCGGTCCGGATCACGCAGGTGGAGACGGGGTAATCGTTGTGCGCGAAGATCCGCCGTTCGCGGGTCCTCTGGCCGCGCTCGCCGCAGCCCTGCCGGCGCTGCACTCGGAATGGGTGCTGCTGCTCTCCTGCGATCTGGTGCGGCCGGATCGTGTGTGTGAGGCCTTGGTGGGGACGACTGCCCCTGTCATCCTGCGTGAGCTTGCGAATCGCAGGATCTCCCCTGAGGAAACCGATACCGGTCTTCAAAGTACAGGTAGTTTCGACGGCTGCGCACTTCGAGATAGTGAAGGCCGCCCCCAATGGTTGGCTGGACTCTATCGAGTGACCTCACTTCGTACGGGAGCCCAGCGTCTCGGAACCGACCTTGAAAACGCCCCCCTGCGCCGACTGCTCGGCACGCTAGACCTGCACTGGATCGACGCCCTACCCGAGGTGACAGCCGACATCGACAACCCCGACGACCTTGAGCGGGCACGAACCCTCAACGCACAAAGGAGAACACCATGAGCAACCCCAAGCACCTGCCTCCTGAGGCACTCGACTCCTGGCTCGCCGCGGCGGCAGCGGAACTCGGTCTCGATCCCGACACCATCAACATCGCCACGCTGCTCGACGTCGCCCGTGACGTTGCGCACGACGTTGCCCGCCCCGCCGCACCCCTGAGTACGTTCCTGCTCGGGGTCGCGGTCGGGCGAGCCGAGGATCCCGCTGCCGCGCTCGCGCAGCACGCGAAGTCACTGACCGCGCTCGCGGCGAGCTGGGAAGGCTAGCTGCGGAGCACCTTCTGGTGCGCTCGCGTGAGCCTGCTAATCGTGCGGGTGGCCCAGTACCACCGCGCGCAGCTCGCTCGCGAGGTGCGGGTCCGCCACGAAAATGAGGGGTTCACCGGGTGGAGTCGCATCATCGCGGCCCAGGATCGTGGCACCCGCCTCGCGGGCAATCAGTGCTGCCGCCGCGTAATCCCAGGGCTGCAAGCCCTTCTCAAAGAACGCGTCGAGGCGCCCGGCCGCAACGAGGCACAGGTCGTAGGCGGCCGATCCGAGTCGGCGAATGTCGCGAATGAGCGGCAGGATCCTGCCGAGCATTTCCAGTTGTTCGCGCTTGCGCTCGACCGTGTAGCCAAATCCCGTGCCAATCAGTGCCGTCGCGAGCTCGCGCTTTTCGGAGATGCGGATCGGTGCTCCGTTGAGGCGCGCGCCGCCGCCCTCGTGGGCCTCAAAGAGTTCATCGTTGCACGGGTTGTAGACGGCTCCGGCGATGGCGCGGCGACCATCCGCAAACGCAGTGGTATCGGGCACTGTGGCCGCGATGCTCACCGAGTACACGGGCAGGTCGTAGAGGTAGTTCGTGGTGCCATCGATCGGGTCGATCACCCAGGTGATTCCGCTCGATCCCTCGATGGCCGCACCCTCTTCACCGACGATGCTATCGTCGGGCCGGGCCTCCCGGAGGGCTGCGACAACCAGTCGCTCGCACTCACGGTCGGCCTCGGTCACCATGTCGACGATGCTTGATTTGGTGGCGGCAACTGTGACCCCGGCACTGCGCAGTTCGAGGATCCGCTTGCCTGCAGTGCGCGCGATCCTGCTGGCGATTGTTGCGAGTTCTTTGGGGTCTGCGTGAGTCGTTGCCGTCATGGTTCGACCTTACCGGGCGCCACCGACAGGCTCGGGCTGCCGTGCCGGGGTGACATCGGGAAGGTAGTCGTAGGCTTCCTCGCCGTGTGCGAAGGTGTCGATCCCCGCCTCCTCGACCTCGCGTGGCACCCGTAGCCCGGTGAGGGCTTTCACGACTCGCGCGATGATCATCGAGACCACGAAGGAATAGGTGGCGACGCCAACTACCGAGATTGCCTGCACGAGCAACAGTCCGCCATTGCCACCGGTGAACAGGCCGTCTTTGAAAGCGAAGAAGCCGAGGTAGAGGGTGCCAATCACACCCGCGACGAGGTGCAGGCCAACCACATCGAGTGAGTCGTCGTAGCCCAGGCGGTACTTGAGTTCGATAGCGAACGCGCAAGCCGCACCCGCAATGAGGCCGAGCAGGAGCGCCCACAGTGGCGAGAGGTTCGCGGCGGCGGGAGTGATGGCCACGAGACCCGCGATGGCTCCGGAGGAGGCGCCGACCACACCGGGCTTCTTGCCGCGGGCAACGTCGGTGATGATCCAGCCGATAATGCCGGCCGCGGGAGCGGCGAGGGTGTTGACCAGGATCAGGCCGGCCTCACCAATCTCGGTCGCGAGTCCGGCGTTGAAGCCGATCCACCCGAACCACAGCAGTGCAGCGCCGATGGTCACGAGCGGAATGCTGTGGGGCTTGTGTGATCCCTGCGCGAAGTTGCGGCGCTTGCCCACGACGATCGCGAGGGCGAGCGCTGCCGCGCCAGCGTTGATGTGGATCGCCGTGCCGCCCGCGAGGTCAATGACGTCGGGGGTGCCGAGCCAGGTGCCGAGCTGCATGATCCAGCCACCGCCCCACACCCAGGCTGCCACTGGGAAGTAGACCAGCGTCGCCCAGACGCCCGAGAACAGGACCCAGGAGCCGAGGCCGACACGATCCGCGATGGCTCCCGAAATGAGTGCCGTCGTGATCATCGCGAAGACGGCGCCAAAACCGACCCCGATGAAGGAGGCCGGATCCGTATTGACCAGCCCGAAGTCCTTGAACGGGCTGCCCGCGAAGCCGCTCTCACCATCGGAGAAGTAGCTCATGCTGTAGCCGATCAGGATCCACAGGACCCCGACTACACCCATAGCGCTGACGCTGAAGAGCATCATGTTGACGACCGAGCGGACCCGCACGAGCCCGCCGTAGAAGAGCGCGAGCCCCGGTGTCATGATGAGTACGAGCGCGGTGCTCGCGAGTGTCCAAACATCTGTGGCTTCCATGGTGGTGCCTCCCTCTAGTCTCCCCGGGCGAGTGGATCGTCCCTGCGAACAGTTTCTGTCGCGGCTGTTTCGAGTCCGTCACCGCGGTGTGAAGCGGGCATCACAACTGTGTTTCGGGTTGATGTCGGGATTGCGGGTGCTAGTATGTACAGGTTGCCGTTAGAACGGCCGCGGATAAAGAGAGCTCCAGCACCCTGCTGATAGCGCCGCGCAGCAACTGAAAGGGGACCTACTATGGCATTGCCCGCAGAGGTCAAGAAAGCAATCATCGACGAGTATGCAACCAAGCCTGGTGACACCGGTTCCCCAGAGGTTCAGGTTGCAATGCTCACCCGCCGGATCAAGGATCTGACCGAGCACCTCAAGGATCACAAGCACGATCACCACTCGCGCCGTGGCCTGCTGCTGCTCGTCGGCCAGCGCCGCCGCCTCCTGGGTTACCTCCAGGACGTGGACATCACGCGTTACCGCTCGCTCATCGAGCGCCTTGGTCTGCGTCGATAGGTTCGCCTACTCAGACCAACTGCGAAGCGCCCCCGCCTTTTGGCGGGGGCGCTTCTGCGTTTGGGGCGCTGCGCGCCCCTGGCATGCCCCTTTTGCCGAGCCCGCGCTTCACCGCTGAGCTAGCGCTTCCCCGCCGAGCTAGTGCTTCCCCGCTGAGCTAGCGCTCCAGCGCCGAGCCTGCGTTCCAGCGTCGAGCCTGCGTTCCGGCGCCGAGCCTGCGGCTCCAAACCGCGGGCTCGGCGATGAGGTGCAATCTCGACAAAAATGGGTGCTGGGTCGAGCTTTCAGGATCGTGCAAATTGAGCGAAATTGAGCTCCGACGAGCGTCGCTCACATTCTGAAGAGACGTTCACATGCGTCGTAGTTATCCACATTTGGCATATTCGAAAGCAGCGAGGGGCATCGAGTTGTCAGACTAGGGATATGGATCCCGCGCAACGCATTACAAAGATTCGCGCGATGATTCGTTATTGGGACCAGCTCTCGAGCGCGGAGCAAAATGATCTGCGCACTAATCGAAGAAGGCAGCGGGTGATCGTCCTGTCAAGAGGCTGCTACATCTTGAGTAGGGATTGGGAGGGGCTTTATAACGAGGGGCGTCAAATTGCGGTGGCTCTCGCCCATAGTGATAGGGAGGTTCGGACCCCTGTGTTCTCGCATTACACGGCAGCGGCGCTTCTCGGTCTTCCCTTGTATCGGTTTAGCGGGATCCGCGTGCACGAAACCTATCCTCAGAACGATGTGAGGCGGAGCACAGCTCGAGTCATGCGCCACGAGGGAACACTTGCCGAGCACGAGATCACAGAGATTGCTGGTGTGCGCGTTACAAATGTGAATCGGACCGTGCTGGACCTAGCTCGTCTTGCAAGCGCTGAACTGGCGCTTGGGTGCATGGACGCTGCGCTGAACCTTGAATTCTTTGCAGATAGAGAAAGTTCTGTTGATGCTCAGGAAATCTGGCGAGAGACGGCAATTGCAAAGCTCGACGGTATGCCAGGAGCGAGAGGGGTTCGCCGGGCTCGACGGGTGCTTGAGTTCGCGGACGGCCGGGCAGAATCGGTGCTTGAGAGCGTTGGGCGCCTCAGGTTTGCGCGAGCGGGGATTCTCGTTGAGATTCAGGTGCGGGTGCCGGGTCCGAACGGGCACAACTTGCGCCCAGATTTTGAGTTACTAGACCACGGAGCCTTCGCTGAGGCCGATGGAGTAGGGAAATACTTCGAAAAAGAAATGGCAAGTGGTAAAGACGCGAAACAACTGCTGCGTGAAGAGAAAGCTCGTGAAGATTGGATTCGCGGGACCACGAAGAAAATGATGTATCGCTTTGGAATCGATGATGTCGAAACACAAGAGAGATTCGAGGCGCGGTTCGCGTCATTTGGGGTCTTTGGTGATCCGAAGCTGCGCAATGCCAGGAATCGGTTGCCCTAGTGAGCGCTGCGATACCCCGAGCCTGCAGCTCACCGCTGAGCCCGCGGCTCCCAACTGCAAGTTCGGCGCTGAGAGGCAAGCTCGGCGCTGAGGGGCAAGCTCGGCGCCAAGGAGCAAGTTCGGGACTGAGATGCCAGTTCGGCGCTGAGGTGCAAGCTCGAGAGCGAAATGCTGGCTCTGCAACGAAATGGCGCACCCCCAGAAACGACCGTGGCCCGCCCTGCCGAAGCAGAGCGGGCCACGAAGTCGGCGCAAAAAGCGTCAGACTAGATCTTCGACGAAGCGTCCTTCAGAACGCTGCGCAGGATGCCGCCGATCTCAGCGAACTCCGACGGACCAATGGTCAGCGGCGGTGCAAGCTGGATAACGGGGTCTCCACGGTCGTCAGCGCGGCAGTAGAGGCCGGCCTCCCACAGTGCGGGGGAGAGGTAATCGCGCAGCAGGCGATCCGACTCTTCCTCGTTGAAGGTCTCCTTGGTTGCCTTGTCCTTGACAAGCTCAATACCGAAGAAGTAGCCCTCACCGCGCACGTCACCGACGATGTCGATGTCGAGCAGCTTCTCGAGCTCGGCGCGGAACAGCGGGCTGTTCTCGCGCACGCGGCCGTTGAGATCCTCTTCCTCAAAGATGTCGAGGTTCTCAAGTGCCGCAGCTGCCGCCGCCGGGTGACCAGCGAAGGTGAAGCCGTGGTAGAAGGTGTTCTCGGTCGAGTTGAACGGCTCCGAAACCTTGTCGGAGACGATCATGGCACCGAGGGGCACATAGCCCGAGGTGATGCCCTTGGCCGAGGTGATGATGTCGGGCTCGTAGCCGAGTGCCTTCGAAGCGAAGAACTCGCCAACGCGGCCGTAGGCGCAGATGACCTCGTCCGAGACGAGCAGCACGTCGTACTTGTCGCAGATCTCGCGAACGCGCTTGAAGTAACCGGGGGGAGGCGGGAAGCAGCCACCCGAGTTCTGTACCGGCTCAAGGAAGACGGCCGCAACGGTGTCTTCGCCCTCGAACAGGATCGCTTCTTCAATGCGGTTTGCAGCCCACTGACCGAACGCCTCGAGGTCGTTCGACGGTGCGCCCATCTCTTCTGCACGGTAGAAGTTGGTGTTCGGCACGCGGTGGCCGCCCGGGGTAAGAGGCTCGTAGAACTTCTTCATGTCGGGGATACCGGTGATGGCCAGGGCACCCTGCGGGGTGCCGTGGTAGGCAACCGAGCGCGAGATGACCTTGTGCTTCATCGGCTTGCCCTTGATCTTCCAGAAGTGCTTGGCAAGCTTGAACGCAGACTCAACGGCTTCGCCGCCGCCGGTGGTGAAGAACACCTTGTTCATCTGGCCAGGCGCGTATCCGGAGAGGCGCTCGGAGAGCTCAATCGCTGCCGGGTGGCCGTAAGACCAGATCGGCATGAAGTCGAGCTGCTTCATCTGCTTCGCTGCAGCCTGCACGATGCGGTCGCGGCCGTGGCCAGCGTTCACAACGAAGAGGCCCGCGAGGCCGTCGATGTACTGCTTGCCAGCCGCATCGTAGATGTGGTGACCTTCAGCACGGGTGATGACGGGAATGCCGTCATTCAGAACCTTGCGGTTCGTGAAGTGTGGCCACATGTGGCGCTTAGCCGAGGCCTGAAGGGCAGCAGTATCAACTGCCGCAGTGGGATCGTAGGACATGGTTATCTTGTTCCCCAGTCGTATTTTTGTTTTTTGAGTTGGAGGTAGACGAATGTCTCCGTAGAGGCGACACCGTCGAGAGTGCGGATCTTTTCGTTCAGCACCTCGATGAGGGCATCGTCGTCTTCGCAGACAATCTCGACCATGATGTCAAAGGACCCCGCGCTGAGCACGACGTAGCTGATCTCTGGCATCCCGGCAAGGCTGTCTGCAACGACTCTGGTGTCACCAGAAACGCGAATGCCGAGCATGGCTTGTCTGCTGAAACCGAGCCGCATGGGATCGGTCACCGCAACAATCTGCATGACACCGGCATCCGTGAGCTTCTGCACACGCTGACGCACGGCGGCCTCACTGAGGCCGACCGCTTTCCCGATTTCCGCGTACGATCGGCGCCCATCGAGCTGGAGTTGCTCGATGATCGCTTTCGACGTGGAGTCGAGCGCTAACGTGTTTCGCTTGCTGCTCACACATGCGATTCTGGCAGCGAAATGCTGAAAAGGCAAAGGAATCCGAAGATTTGCCCCTCCAAAACGGAGTTTTCCGGCACTGTGCCCCGGGATGGAGTGGCAAAACATAACTGTTGAGTGACGAAAAACTCGATTTGGCGTGGCCCCTTTGCAAGGTCATGAGGTCTGTGCCATATTCGAGTCACAACCCGGCGCCGTTGCCGTTTGCGTGCTGCGCCGGTTTTTACCATTGAAATTCAAGGGAGAGTTCTCATGGCCCAGCAATTGCCCGAAGATCCGATTGTTCGAAACATCGTCAGTATGCTTCGTGGCGCTCAGTTCAATCGTCGCCAGCTACTCAGGGGCGCCGCTATTGGCGCCGCTGGACTTGGCACAGCGGCCCTTGCCTCGTGCGCTCCGAGCAGCGGGGGTGGATCCAGCAAAGACGAAATCATCTGGGGCAACTGGACCTACTACCTCGACTTTGATGAGTCGAGTAGTACAAACCCCACGCTGGAAGCCTTCATGAAGAAGACCGGTATCCAGGTGAACTACGCCGAAGATATCGATGACAACAACACCTTCTACGGCAAAATCAAGGATGCTCTGAAGCTCGACCAGTTCACGGGTTACGACGTCATCACGATGACGGATTGGATGGACGCCCGTCTCATCCTGGCCGATCAAGTCCAAGAGTTTGACTACGCAAACCTTCCGAACGTCAAGAGCAACCTGCTCGATACTGAGTGGGACGCGTTGGCAGAGGATCCGGGCCGCAAACACTCCATCCCCTGGCAGCTGCCGACAACGGGATGGGCATGGAACAAGAAGGCCCTGCCTAAAGGTCTTCACGAACTGGACGATCTGCTGCAGCCAGAACTCAAGGGCAAGGTTCAGGTGCTCAGTGAGATGAGGGACACCATCGGCCTGATCCTGTCGGGACAGGGTGTCGATCCCAGCGGAAAATGGGGCGACGCTGAGTTCGACAAAGCCATGGAGTGGCTGGTTGATGCACTCGACAGCGGACAGATTAGCAATGTGAAGGGCAACGACTACACGCAGGATCTGGAAACGGGCACGATGCTCGCAGGGTTCGTGTGGACCGGTGACGTCGTGATGATGAACGTTGAGCTCGATAAGCAGTGGGGTGTCGATCTGCCCGAGTTTGGTGGCCTCATCGCTCGCGACTCCTTTACCGTGCCCAATGGCACCTCGGCCGCCAATAAAAAGAAGGTCGAAGAGCTGATCAATTACTACTACCAGCCTGAAATCGCGGCAGAGGTAGCCGCCTATGTTGCCTATGTCACCCCGGTGAAGGGGGCGCAGGAGGCCATGAAGAAGGTTGATCCGTCGCAGGTCGACAACCCGGCCATCTTCCCGACTGAAGCCGACATGAAAAAGCTTCGCACCTTCCGCATCTTGACTCCGGAGGAAGACAACCGCTACTCCAAGACATTCCAGAAGGCATTGGGGCTATAACGCTATGAACGTGCATTCTTTTGCTGAATCCGGTGCAGATCTTGAGCTGGTCGGGATTCAGAAGCGTTTTCCGGGGTTCACCGCCGTGGAACGAATGGATCTTCTCATTCCTGCCGGGTCCTTTTTCGCGCTACTTGGGCCTTCCGGTTGCGGGAAGACGACGACCCTGAGGCTCGTGGCGGGGCTCGAAGAGCCGACGACCGGGAGCATCAAGATTGGTGGCCGCGACGTGACCGCCCTCGGGCCGCACAAGCGCCCCGTGAACACGGTGTTCCAGTCGTACGCGCTTTTCCCTCACATGACGGTGGTTGAGAACGTGGCATTTGGACTGCGGCGGCGGGGGATCGCCGATCCTCTCGGCAAGGCTCACGCTGCACTGCAGCTCGTCGAACTCGATAATCTCGCCGCGCGCAAACCCGTGCAACTCTCGGGCGGTCAGCAGCAGCGTGTGGCACTTGCCCGCGCGATTGTGAACAGGCCCGCGCTGCTGCTTCTCGATGAGCCGCTTGGGGCACTCGACCTGAAACTGCGCCGCCAGATGCAGCAGGAACTCAAACAGATCCAGCAGGAGGTCGGACTGACCTTCTTGCATGTCACTCACGACCAGGAGGAAGCCATGACTATGGCCGACACCGTGGCGGTCATGAACAAGGGCAGGATCGAGCAGCAGGGTGCTCCCGAAGAGCTGTACGACCTGCCGCGCACGGTGTTTGTAGCGAGTTTTCTGGGGCAGTCCAACCTGTTTGAGGTTGAGGTTGTGGGCACCACCGACCAGGCGATCACCACGAGCCATGAAAACGGCACGCGGATTACGGTGCCGCGAGCGCGCAGCGTGCGCGAGAGCGGCTCGATAACCGTAGGTGTGCGACCCGAGAAGCTCCGACTGCACAGTGAGGCCCCTGTGGCGGATGCCGCTGTGAACGTGGTGGGCCCCGGGCGCGTCACCGATGTCTCGTTTATCGGTGTGAGTACGCAGTACACCGTGGAGGTGCCCGGTGCGGGTGAGGTGCAAGTATTCGCCCAGAACGTTGAGGTTGGTCCGTCGGTGCAGCTGGGGGACGAGGTCTGGCTGAGCTGGCAGGTTTCGCACACCTTTGGCCTTGCTGACGACCGCCTAGAGACCGGTGCGCTGACCGCTGATCTCTCGACCCGCACCATTGCCGCGCAGTCGAAGATCTCAGGGTAGGAGACGCTCATGGCATTTACCGCGTTCGCGGCCAATACCGAGGTCGTTGAGCAAGCCCCAAAGAAGGGGCGCTGGATCGTACTTCTTTTGCTCGCACCGGGCATCATGTACATGCTGCTCTTCTTCGTGACGCCGTTTATCCAACTCATCATCACGTCGCTCCAGGTTCCCGCTGAGGGGCAGGGGATCGGTGACTACGTTGCAGCGTTGCAGTTCACAAACTACTGGGCGGCCATTCAGGAGTATTGGCCACAGATTCTCCGCTCCTTTGTCTATGCGCTGATCGGCACCGTCGTGGGGTTGCTGATCAGCTACCCGCTTGCATACCTGATCGGGGTTCGCGTCCGCTCGAAGCCGATGCTGCAGGGCATCCTGCTGATCTTGGTGATCGCGCCCTTCTTCATCAGCTTCCTGCTGCGAACGCTGTCGTGGAAGCAGATTCTGCCAACCGAGTGGATGGGGACCGACTTCTCCGTGGTGTTTGGTCTCGTCTACAACTTCATCCCGTTTATGGTGTTGCCGATTTTCGCCTCGCTGCAGTCGCTCGACATGCGATTGCTCGAAGCAGGATCGGACCTGTACGCGTCTCCGGCCACCGTGTTTCGGAAGGTGACACTGCCGCTGTCAATGCCGGGTGTGGTTTCCGGCACGCTGCTCAGCTTCATTCCGATGTCGGGCGACTACGTCAATGCCTCGCGGCAGTTCCTCGGCAGTATCGATACGGCAATGGTCGGTAACGTCATCGAGTCCAACTTTCTGCAGACTCAGAATTACCCCCTGGCAGCGTCTCTCTCGATTGTGCTCATGGTAGTCATCCTGGTGCTCATCATCGCGTACGTGCGCCGTAGCGGGACGGAGGACCTCCTGTGAAAAAGTGGAGCCTTGGCCGGGCCTTTGTGCCGGTCGCCAGCATTATTGTCTTGATTTACCTGCTGCTGCCAATCGTGAACGTGATCATCTTCTCCTTCAACGAGAAGCGAGGCCGCAACAACATTAAGTGGAACGGCTTTACGCTCGACAACTGGCAGAACATTTGTGGGGCACCAGAAGTGTGTACCGCGTTTAGCAACAGCATTATCGTTGGTGTGGTGTCCACCGTCGTTGCAACGGTACTGGGAACCCTCATTGCCATCGCGCTCGTGCGGTATCGCTTCCGGTTTCGCAGCACGATCTCTTTACTGCTGTTTACGCCGATGGCGACCCCTGAGGTTGTTCTGGGCGCGGGGCTGGCGTATCAGTTCTTGACGATGGGCGTGGAGAAGGGGCTCGGCACAATCATCCTGGCCCACATCATGTTCTGCATCTCGTACGTGGTTGTTGTTGTGAAAGCGCGGGTTGCGAGTCTGGACCCGGCCATTGAAGAGGCAGGGCGGGATCTCTATGCCTCTCCGGGGCAGGTGTTCTTCAGGATCACGCTTCCGACGCTCATGCCGGGAATTATCGGTGCGGCGCTCTTGAGCTTCGCGCTCTCGTTCGATGATTTCATTATCACAAACTTCAACTCGGGTGCCGTGAGTACCTTCCCGAAGTTCATCTATACCGCGGCCGCAAAGGGCGTCCCTGCGCAGGCAAACGTACTCGCCTCGATCGTTTTTGTGGGCGCGCTGCTGCTGGTAATCATCGTGCAGGTAGTGCGTATCAACAATCAGAAACGCCTGGCAAGCAAGTAACACCAAAAGCACAGGGTGTGGCGCAGGATCTACGGCATTTGGATCCTGCGCCACACTTCGTTTTGCGCGAGCGGGCTCATGGGTGCAAGATTGACCCGGTGGGCAACAGCGCCCATTGATTTAATGTTGCAACGGGGCGCTGATACCTCCTCGTGTGTGAACTCCAAATCGAGGAGAGAACTATGACTGCACCCGCCAAAGCAAAGGGTGGCACCCTCAAACGAAATCTAGGACTCTGGGCCATCGTCGGTCTCGGGCTTGGATACATGACCCCCACCGTGGTGTTTGACACCTTTGGCATTGTCTCGCAGGAGACCAACAATGTTGTGCCCCTGGCCTATCTTGTGGCGCTCATCGTCATGATGTTCACCGCGGTGAGCTACGGCAAGATGTCGGGGGCGATCCCGAGCGCGGGATCCGCCTACACCTACGTAAAAGAATCTATTCACCCGAACCTTGGTTTTATGGTGGGTTGGACCTCACTCATTGACTACGTCTTGCTGCCAATGGTGAACGCGCTCATCATTCGTAACTACCTCGAGCAGTTGTTCCCGGGCATCTGGTCGGGCATCTGGGTGATCCTGTACTGCATCCTCGTGACCTCGGTCATCTACCTGACCATGCGCGGCACCTCGAACATGAACATGATTCTCTTGGTGTTCTCGATCGTCGTGATGATCGTATTTGTGGTGCTCGTGTGGGCGCAGCTCTCTGCTGGCGATGGAGCTGGCACCGTCGCTTCGATCAAGCCGTTCTTCCACAGTGGGGTGGAAATGGGCGCGGTCTTGGCCGGGGCTACCGTGGTCTGCTTCTCGTTCATCGGTTTTGACGCGGTGACCATGTACACCGAAGAGGCGAAGCACCCCCGCATCATGCCGAAGGCGATTCTGTTCACCGTGATTCTCGGTGGTGCAATCTTCTTGATCGCCGGTTACTTCACACAGCTGCGATTCCCGGACTTCAACGAGTTCAACGAGGCTTCGCTGAGTGACAGCGCGCTCACTCAGATCGGTGAGGTTGTCGGCGGCAAGGGCTTCCAGGCAGTGCTCACCTCGGCCGGGTTCGCCGCCACCCTCGCGTCGGGGCTCGCCTCGCACGCTTCCGTGTCTCGTATGCTGCTGGTGATGGGTCGCAACAATGTTTTGCCCAAGAAGTTCTTTGGCTACATCAACCCCAAGACTCACACCCCGACACTCAACATCATCCTCGTTGGTGTGATCTGCTTGCTGGCGATGTCGTTCAACCTCGACCTCATCGCGTCGTTCATCAACTACGGTGCGCTCATCGCCTTCACCTTTGTCAACATCTCAGTGATTGCGCTGTTTGCCGTGCGGAGGGGGCGTCACAAGAAGCTGAAGGACATCTTCAACTACATCGTGATGCCGGCCATCGGTATGTTGCTCACCGGCCTGCTGTGGGTCAACCTGAGCCTCGACGCACTCGTCGGCGGCATTATCTGGACGGTTCTCGGCTTCGGGTATCTGGTCTACATCACCAAGGGATTCAAGCGTAAGGTCGCTGGCTTCGACGAGTCCCAGCCGGTCACCGGCTACAACAAGGTTCCGGAGGGTGCAGAGATCGATTGATCCTCGTCTGATTGCTGTGTGGCGGAGTGGCCCTCTGGGTCATTCCGCCAGCGGCGGTCAAACAGCGGCAGCGTAATGCCGCACAGCGGGCCGATGAGCAGGGCGAAGGCAAGAGTGCCGAAGCCCACGTTGCCACCGAGCAGCCAGCCCACAAGCAGTACCGTGAGTTCAACGCCGGTGCGGCCGATCCAGATGGGCGTACCAAAGCGCAGGTGAATGCCGGTCATCAGGCCGTCGCGCGGGCCGGGGCCCAGGCGGGCGCCGATGTAGATGCCACTCGCTAATGCGAGAAGCAGCATTCCCAAGACGAAGTAGGCGATGCGCAGCCACATCTCCTCGGGCGTCGGCAGCAACCACAGCCCCAGCTCGATGCCCGGGCCGACCAGCAAGATGTTCAGAATCGTGCCGAGGCCGGGTTTCTGCCGCAGCGGCCACCACAGTAGCAGCACGATGAGGCCGGTGACGTTGGTGATGATCCCGATGCCAAAGCCCGAGTGGACCGCCAACCCCTGAGCAAACACGGTCCATGAGTCGACGCCGATGGCCGCGCGGATCATAAAGGCGTCCGCGATGCCGTAGAGGATCAGGCCGGGGATGAGTTGCAGGAGTTTTCGGGGCATAGAAGCAGTCCACTTTAAATTGGCCTTGTGTGCAAGATGCCAATCCGCTTACAGTGGCCTTATGATCGTGCAGCGAATCTCAGCCCGCAGGCTCACCGAGCTGCTCGGAAGCTGGCGTGGGGATGGCCACAGCTACCTAGAACTCAGCGAGTCAATCAGCATGCTGGTGCGCGACGGGCGCATTGTGCCCGGGGCGGCGCTTCCCGCCGAGCGGCCGCTGTCTGAAGCGCTCGGGGTGAGCCGCACGACCGTCAGCGCGAGTTATCAGCGCCTGCGCGAGACGGGGGTGGCCGCGTCTCGACAGGGTTCGGGAACCGTGGTGCGGACGCCGCGTCGCGAGAACTCCGAGCTGTGGTCTTCGGCTGCGAACACAGACATTGACTTCTCTGGGGCCTGCCCCGAGCCCTGGCGGGGCATTGAAGAGCTCAGCGCTCGTGCCCTCGCGGAGCACCCCGAGGTGTTTCGGCTCAGTGGCTATGACACCATCGGTTTGCCGATGCTGCGCGCCGCGATTGCGGATCGTTACACGTCTCGTGGACTACCCACCTCTCCCGAGCAGATCATGGTGACACTCGGGGCTCAGCACGCGATCTTTTTGATCGCGCGCACGCTGCTGCGTCGCGGTGACCGCAGCCTCATCGAGTCGCCGAGTTACCCCCACGCGCGTGAAGCTCTCGCCGCCGCGGGCGCACTAGTCGCCGAGCTCCCGGTCGATATTGGTGGCTACGACGCCGCGGCAATGCTCGACATTGCCGCCCGCACATCGCCGAGGTTGGCGTACCTGATCCCGGACCACCACAACCCAACCGGCCTGTCTATGCCACCCGAGCTGCGCGCCAAACTCATCGCGACACTGTCTGCTCAGGGCACCTACGTGATTGCCGACGAGACAACCGCAGAGCTCACGCTGCGCGAACCGCGAACGATCATTCCCTTTGCCGCCTCAGCAGAGCAGGCCCACCAGCAAGACAACGTCATCACGGTTGGTTCGCTCGGCAAAACCGTGTGGGGTGGATTGCGGGTGGGGTGGATCCGGGCGGCACCCGACCTGATCGGCCAGTTGGAGACCGCTCGACGCGTTGGAGATCTCGGCACAGGGACGTGGGAGCAGGTCGTTGCCACGCTGGCTATGGAACGGTATGACGAGATACTCGCGCTACGAACGCGGCAGCTCACGAGCCGACACCGTGTTTTGACCGAGCAGCTGGGGGCGCTGCTGCCGAGCTGGTCGCTCTCGCCGGCTGAGGGCGGGGCGTGTGTGTGGGTGGATCTTGGCGAGGCGGTCAGTTCGCGGCTGGGCAGGCACAGCGCGCGTCTTGGGTTGCGGCTGGTGCCCGGTCCACGTTTCGGGAGCCCCGGAACGTTTGAGCGCTACGTGCGGCTGCCGTTCACGGAACCCGAAGACAGGCTGCTTGAAGGCGTTGGTCTGTTGCACGAGGCGTGGCAGTGCATCGGGGAACCGGCCGGATCGCAGGTGCTCGAGGGATCGGTGATTTAGCGAACGGGCTCGTTACAGGGATCGGGCGCGAAGCATTGCGCGGTAAGGTATGAGGATCATGCTCGAACTTGATTTCAACTCACGCATCCGCGCACTTCGCGCCACCTACGCCGACATCGCCGCGGTGATGGATCTGCCGAAGCTTGATCGCGAGATCGCTGAGCTGGAGGAGCAGGCCGCGGCGCCAGACCTCTGGGACGATCCCGCAGCGGCGCAGCAGGTGACCAGTGGCCTGAGCCACCGCCAGGCGCGGGTGAAGCGACTGCGCAGCCTGGCCGACCGCCTCGATGACCTTGAGGTGCTGGTCGAGCTGGCCCTTGAGGCTGAGGACGAAGACTCTGCAGCCGAGGCGACCGCGGAGATTGCCGCGATCGAGGGGCTCGTGCAAGAGCTTGAAGTGCAGACGATGCTGTCGGGGGAGTACGACGAGTACCCCGCCGTCATGACGATCCGCGCGGGCGCGGGTGGTGTCGACGCCGCCGACTTCGCCGAGATGCTGCAGCGTATGTACCTGCGCTGGGGCGAACACCACGACTACAAGGTCACTGTCATGGAGACGAGCTACGCCGAAGAAGCGGGCATCAAATCGACCACGATCGAGTTCGACGCACCCTATGCGTTCGGTTCGCTCTCGGTCGAGGCGGGCACCCATCGCCTCGTGCGCATGAGCCCGTTCAACTCGGCGGGCAAGCGCCAGACCAGTTTCGCCGCGGTCGAGGTCATCCCGCTGATGCCCGAGGCTGAATCTGTCGATATTCCCGAGAGCGACATTCGCGTCGACGTCTATCGCTCGAGCGGCCCGGGCGGCCAGTCGGTGAACACCACCGACTCGGCGGTGCGGATCACTCACCTTCCGACGGGCACGGTCGTTTCGATGCAGAACGAAAAGAGCCAGATCCAAAACCGCGCTGCCGCCATGCGTGTGCTGCAGTCGCGCCTGCTCATTCTGCAGCGCGAGGCGGAGGCCGCCAAAAAGAAGGAACTCGCCGGCAACATTACGGCGAGCTGGGGCGATCAGATGCGCAGCTACGTGCTCGCGCCCTATCAAATGGTGAAGGATCTTCGCACCGAGTTTGAGGTCAACAACCCGCAGAACGTCTTTGACGGTGATCTTGACGGGTTTATCGCCGCTGGCATTCGCTGGCGCTCGCTCTCACAAAATCAGGATTAGCTGAGCTAGGCAAAAACGCCCGCGCGCCTGAGCAGACGATCCAGCGTTCGGGCGTATTGTCGAGGCGTCATGATTCTCTTTGAAAACGTCACCAAGAAGTACCGGGGCACCGCAAAACCCGCACTCGACGGCATCGATCTTAAGATCGACCGTGGTGAGTTCGTGTTTATTGTCGGGGCTTCCGGATCCGGCAAGTCGAGCTGCCTGCGCTTAATTTTGCGCGAGGATCAGCCCAGCGTTGGCAAGATCCACGTGCTGGGGCAAGACCTCAGCAAGATCTCTTCGCGTAAGGTCCCATACTTTCGCCGCAGCCTCGGCACGGTGTTCCAGGACTTCCGTCTGCTGACCAATAAGACGGTCTACGACAATGTCGCCTTCACTCTGCAGGTGATCGGCAAGTCGCGCGGCTTCATTCAGGAGGCCGTGCCCGACACGCTTGAGATGGTCGGGCTCGCGAATAAGGCGAAGCGCTTTCCGCACGAGCTCTCGGGTGGTGAGCAGCAGCGCGTGGCTATTGCGCGCGCGATCGTCAACAAGCCCGCGATCCTGCTTGCCGACGAGCCAACCGGTAACCTCGACCCCGCAACCAGCCTCGGCATTATGCAGCTGCTGCGCTCGATTAACGCGGCCGGCACGACCGTGGTGATGGCGACCCACGAGGCGACCTTCGTTGACATCATGCAGCAGCGTGTGGTTGAGCTCTCGCAGGGTGTCATCGTGCGCGACGAGCAGGGCGGCGGCTACGGCGAGACCGCGTCGATCCCGATTGCGGATCTGTCAGAAGCCGGTGCGCAGGTGCTGCGCACGAGCGAGGCCGTGGTGCGGGCTGCGCTGCAGCCCGACGGGACGCCGGTGGTGGCGGATCCTGCGCCCGTTGTATTGCCTGAGGCGACTCCGGAACCACCCGCAGCGCCCGAGGCGTCGGTATTTGAAGAGCCTCGCCCGTTTGAGGGTGAGGGTGATGACGACGAGGATCTCGATGTGACGCGGCGCGCTGGCGAAGAGCCCGCGATCCCGAGTTTCTTGCAGCAGGGGCAGCCGATGGATCCCGTGCAGATGTCGGAGACCGGCAATCTTGCACAGCACCTCGGGCTGGACCGAAAAGACGATGACGAGCAGACGGATGTGGGGCCCGTACGATGAGGGTTGGGCTAGTACTTGGCGAGGTCTGGAGTGGCCTGCGTCGAAACATGTCGGTGGTCATCTCAGTGATCCTGGTGACGTTTGTGTCGCTCACGTTTGTGGGCGCGGCGATCATCATGCAGCTGCAGGTGCAGCAGATGAAGACGTTCTGGTACGACCGCGCGCAGGTGGCGGTGTATCTCTGCACCAACTCTGAGCAGAGCCAGACGTGCTCTGGCAAGGACGCTGACAAGGAACAGATTGCCGCTGTCGAAGCTGCGCTGAAGTCTGACGAGCTCAAGCCTTTTATTGATGACTTCTTCTTCATGACGCACGATCAGGCGTACAAGGAGTTCACGAAGCAGTTCAAGGGCAACCCGATCGTGGACATCACGAAGCCCGAGCAGCTGAACCAGACGTTCTGGATCAAGCTCAAGGATCCTTCGAAGTCCGAGATTATTCAGGAGGCATTCTCAGGGATTCCGGGCGTGCAGAGCGTCGTGGATCAGCGAAGTTTGCTCGACCGCATCTTCCTGTTTTTGGGGGTCGCAAGCTACACGGCCATCGCGATTGCGGGTCTGATGCTCGTGGCGGCCATGCTGCTGATCTCGACGACGATTCGACTTTCGGCGTTCTCGCGGCGGCGTGAGATCGGGATCATGCGTCTCGTTGGTGCCTCAAACCGCTTCATTCAGACGCCGTTTATCTTGGAGGGTGTGATCGCCGCGCTTATCGGGGCGGTGCTTGCGGGCGGTGCCTCGGTGGCGATCGTGAAGTTCTTTGTGCAGGACTTCCTGGCAAAGGAAGTGCCGTTTACGAGTTACATCACGGTGGATCAGTCGCTGATAGTGCCGCCGATCCTGATCCTGGTGGGAGCGATCCTCTCGTCCATTGCGGCAAAGATCGCGATTACCAGGTACCTGCGGGTCTAGCACCTAAGTTCTGCACGCCAGCCGGTGCTGGTGGATCAGCCGGATGGAAACCGCGGTTTCTGTCCGGCTGACGTGTCTGTGCCGGTTGATGTGTCTGTGCCGGCTGATATGTTGGCGGTGGTTGAAATCAGATAGTCTGGGGCATTGCGCCCGCGCGAGTAGGAAAGGATGTGGGGATGGCCAAGGAAACTGGCGAGAAGCTGATTGCTTCGAACAAGAAGGCTCGGCACGAGTACCTCATCATCGACACCTACGAGGCGGGAATGGTGCTCACGGGCAGCGAGGTGAAATCGCTGCGCATGGGGCGTGCCTCGCTCGTCGACGGGTACGTGTTCATCGAGCGCGGTGAGGCCTGGCTTGATGCCGCCTACATTCCCGAGTACCTCAACGGATCGTGGACGAACCATGCTCCGCGTCGCAAGCGCAAGCTGCTGTTGCACCGGCACGAGATTGACAAGTTGTACCAGAAGACCCGCGAGGGTGGCATGACAATTGTGCCGCTGCGCATGTACTTCTTGGATGGCCGCGCAAAGGTTGAGATCGCACTCGCCCGCGGCAAAAAGGAATACGACAAGCGTCAGACGCTGCGCGAGCGCCAGGACCGTCGTGAGGCGGAGCGCGCCATTTCTGCGCGCAAGCACCTGGGGGAGTAGCGCGCAAAGTTTCGGGCGCGGTGTCGTGCTTTGGGCCTATGGCTGATGCTTGGGAGCTGATGGCTGCCGCCTGGTGTCGAGGTCGAGTTTCGGTGCCGAGCGTGCAGTCTGATGTCGAGGTTGCGTTTCGGTGCCGAGCGTGCGGTCTGGTGTCGAGGTTGCGTTTCGGTGCCGAGCGTGCGGTCTGGTGCCGAGATTGCGTTCCGGTGCCGAGACCGCGGTTCAGAACTGCAGGCTCGGCGCTGAAGTGCACTTTCGGCGAGGGCGTCAGCCTGGGATGGCGGAGCGCCTTCTTGGTGGGGCTTGGATCGGGGAGTCTGCGCCACTAAGACTTGGCTCGTGCCCACGTAAGTGACTAGTGCCCACATATGATGCGGGTGGTTTAGGTGGGTACTTGCTGTTTAGGTGGGCACTCGCCGGGGGAGGGTGCGGGGCCAGACCGCGTGCGATTATTGCTGGGGATTAGCGCTCAGACGGACGAGTGAATCCGCCCAGCTCCGTCAGCGATTGCCGAGTGTCGAGGCCCGCGCGATGAGCTCGGGCTGGAACACGATCTGTTCACGCTCGGAGGCTCCCGCGGTCTCGCGCAGCAGCAGCTCAACGGCGGTTGCCCCGATCTCGGATGACGGCTGCCGCACCGACGTGATTGGCACAACCGCGGCACTGGCAAAATCGATGTCGTCGTAGCCGACAAGCGCGATGTCTTCGGGCACGCGGAGCGATCCTGACATGACCAGCGCCTGAATGACGCCCATCGCGAGCAGATCGTTGGCGGCGAAGATTGCGTCGGGTCGCTTCGCGGGTGGCAGAGCCGAGATCTGCTCAGCGATGCGCCGCCCCTCGAGCACGGTGAGTGCCTCGGTCGGGTAGATGGTGAGGGCTGCATCGGCGTATCGCGCAACAACCGACTGGGCGCCCTCGAGGCGCTGGCCGACCTGCTCGATATCGACCGGCCCGCCGATAAACGCGATGCGTCGACGACCGATGTCGATGAGGTGCTGCGCCGCGGCGCTGCCGCCCTTGACGTCGTCGACCGACACGGAAGAGAACGAGTGGTCTGAGCTGCCGCGGTCAACAAGCACCACCTGGGTGCCCGCCTCGCGCAGTCGCCACAGGCGGCTGAGGTCGGTGCGCACGGGGGAGATGAGCACACCCGCTACGCGCTGCTCCTCGAAAAGATCGAGCAGTGTTGATTCGCGGTCGCTCGACTCGTCGCTGCCGCCGAGCAGCACGGTGTAGCCCTCGGTTAGCGCGCGGTTTTGGGCCCCGTGCGCGAGGTCGGTGAAAAACGGGTTGCGGGTGTCGAGCACAACGAGCCCAATAGTGTGACTGCGCCCAGCGCGAAGCTGGCGGGCGGCATCGTTGCGCACAAAACCGAGGTGCTCGATGGCGAGGGTGACCCGCTCGACGGTGGCGGGAGAAACGATGTCGGGGCGATTCAACACATTGGAGACGGTTCCGACCGATACCCCTGCTTCGCGGGCAACATCTCGCACACTCACGCTCATGGCGGTCGCCTCCTTGCAGTCGTGGGTTCGCTTACAGTTATGTATCTTACCGGCACTCTTTGAAACGCTTCAATAACGGTTAGCGTATGTCGAAGGCAATCACTTGACAAGCAAACCGGTCAAATAATAGTCTTGCCCCAGTCGAAAATGAATCGTTTCATTTTCCTCAATGGAGAGGACGCACATGAATCTGGCACCCAGTCAGACGGAACACCCGGGCGAAGCACTACTTTCGCTGCGAGGGGCCGTTAAGACATTTGGGCCGGTGGTTGCGCTCGCTGACGGCACGATCGAGCTGCACGCAGGTGAGATTCACGCCCTCGTTGGCGAAAACGGCGCGGGCAAGTCCACGCTTGTGAAGGTCATGGCGGGGCTCTACACACCCGATGCTGGTGACTTCCGCATCGAAGGTGAACCGCAGAGCTTCCGAACGGTCGGCGATAGCAAAAACGCGGGGATCTCGGTTATCTACCAAGAGCCAACGCTCTTCCCCGATCTCACCGTCGCAGAAAACATCTTTATCGGCCGCCAGCCCAAGGGTGCGCTCGGTCTCATTAGCCGCGCCACGATG
The DNA here is from genome assembly GCF_011299575.1 of Leucobacter viscericola. Lineage (NCBI taxonomy): Bacteria > Bacillati > Actinomycetota > Actinomycetes > Micrococcales > Microbacteriaceae > Leucobacter > Leucobacter viscericola. The sequence goes on along the minus strand of NZ_CP049863.1, from coordinate 850,835 downwards.
CGCGCAAAGGCCGAGGAGCTGTTCGCACAGTTAGGGGTGCCCATCGATCCTGATCGCGTTGCTGAGGGGCTTTCGATCGCGGATCAGCAGATCATCGAGATCGCCAAGGCCATCTCCATCGACGCGCGTGTGCTCATCATGGACGAACCAACTGCCGCACTGAGCGGTGTTGAGGTCGAGCGGCTCTTTACGGTGGCCCGCGCGCTGCGCGACCGCGGTGCCGCCATCATGTTCATCTCCCACCGCTTCGAAGAGGTGTTTGCGCTCACCGACCGCATCACCGTCATGCGCGACGGTCGGTACATCTCGACCGTTATGACACGCGACGCGACCATCGAGGGCATCGTGAAAGAAATGGTCGGTCGCGACATCGACCAGCTGTTCCCGAAGGAAGACGCGCCCATCGGCGACGTTGTGCTCAAGGTTGAGAACCTCACCAGCGCGGGTGTCTTCAGTAACGTGAGTTTTGAGGTGCGAGCGGGCGAGATCCTCGGCCTTTCCGGTCTCGTTGGCGCCGGTCGTTCCGAGGTCGCCAGGGCGGTCTTTGGTGTCGACGGCTACGATTCCGGTTCCGTTCAGATGCTGGGGGAGAAGCTGCCCAAGCGCAAAGTGCAGCACGCAATCACCGCCGGCATCGGCTTTGTGCCCGAGGATCGCCGCAAGCAGGGGCTGGTCATGGATCTCTCCGTGGGGCGCAACGCAACGCTCGCGCTTCGCAAGCGCCTGGCTCGGTTTGGGTTGATCAGCGGATCGCGCGAGCGTGCGGTTGCCCAGGAATGGACCCAGCGCTTGCAGGTGAAGACGGGGTCTATCGACTACGCGGCCTCGACGCTCTCGGGCGGTAACCAGCAGAAAGTGGTGCTGGCCAAGTGGCTCTCCATGCACCCGCGCCTGCTGATCGTCGACGAACCAACACGCGGCATCGACGTCGGCACGAAGTCTGAGGTGCACCGCCTGCTCTCCGACCTCGCGAACGAGGGCATCGCCATCATCATGATCTCGAGCGAACTTCCCGAGGTGCTCGGCATGGCCGATCGAGTCGTTGTGATGTGTGAGGGCCAAGTCACCGCCACCATCGACCGTGCTGATGCCACCCCCGAAAACGTCATGTACGCCGCCACCCACAACCTTGCCCAGGCAACGCAGGGAGCCCCCGAATGAGTACCGCACAAGTCACGCCGGTGAAGGCGCCGGCAAAACCGAACTCCCGCGTGGGATCAATCCTGCGCGCCAGAGAGCTCCCCGTTACCATCGCGCTGATCGCGCTGATCGGTCTCACGTACGCAGCGAACCCGCTGTTCCTGTCACCGCAGGGCACAAAGGATCTGCTGCTCAACGCGACCATCATGATCATTTTGGCGGCGGGCCAAACCCTGCTGATCATCACGCGAAACATCGACCTGTCGGTCGGGTCAATGCTAGGGCTCGTCGCCTACGGCACCGGCACGCTGTTTGTGATGGCCGAGGGGATCCCGATCTGGATCGTGTTTGTGATTGGGATCCTGTTTGGGGCGCTACTGGGACTCGTCAATGGCCTGCTGGTCACGGTCGCGAAGGTCCCCGCGCTGGTCATCACGCTGGGTACCCTCTACGTGTTCCGCGGCATCAACAACTGGTGGGCGGGCGGCACGCAGTACTTTGCCGATGATCGTCCCGATGAGTTCGGCAATCTTGCCGTAGACAGCTTCCTGGGTTTTCCGATCATCACACTGATTGCGATCCTTGTTGTTGCGGTCATCGCCGTGATTCTCATTGGCACCCGACCGGGGCGCGATCTCTACGCGATCGGATCGGATCCCGACGCTGCGATCCTGTTTGGCATCAAGGTACAGAAGCGTGTGCTTGTGGCCTTTCTCGCCAACGGAGCGCTCGCGGGCCTCGCGGGTGTGCTGTACGCGGCTCGCTTCAACTCGGTCGGTGCGACCACTGGAACCGGCATGGAACTGAACGTGGTCGCCGCGGCGGTGGTCGGTGGTGTTGCGATCTTCGGTGGCAGCGGATCCGTGATCGGAGCTGGTCTCGGTGCGTTGCTCCTGACGACAATCACGGGGGCGCTCACGGCGCTGCGGGTCGACAAGTTCTGGCAGCAGGCGATCGTCGGCATTCTGATTCTCGCTGCGATCCTGATCGATCGACTCGCATCGCTCCGCACCGCACGAAAACTTAAAGTCAGCAACTCGGTCGAGGGTGCCAAGCAGGAGGAAACAAAATGACGAGCACCGAGACCTCGGCATCGCTGACGATCGCGAGCACCTCAAAAACGCTGAGCGGTGAGCCAAAGGGGCGCACCGGCATCGCACGCTGGCTGTTGAGCCGCGACGCGATCATGATCGGCATTCTGCTTGCAACGATCCTGCTGTTTTCGCTCACGATCCCGCGCTTCGCTTCGCCGGTCACGGTTGGGTTTCTGCTGCTCGACGTGATCCCGGTTCTGCTCATCGCGATGCCGATGACGCTGATCATCATCACCGGTGAGATTGACCTGTCAGTGGCCTCGATCGCGGGTCTCACAAGCGCCTCACTCGGTGTCATGTGGGCCGCAGGATTCGACATGGGCACGGCGATCGCGATTTCGATTGGAATCGGGATCGTGGCTGGCGCTTTCAACGGCTTCCTCGTGAGTGTGGTGGGACTGCCGTCACTCGCGGTCACGATCGGCACGCTCGCACTGTTCCGTGGGCTCGCGCTCGTGGTGATCGGTGACAACGCCGTGGCGAACTTTCCGCCCGAGTTCACCGCCTTCTTCACGTCGAAGATTGGATCGACCGGCATCCCAACCGTCATGATCGGGGTGCTGCTGATCGTGGTGATCTTCGGCATGCTGCTGCACTTCACACCGTTCGGTCGCGGCCTGTACGCGATGGGCTACTCAAAGGAAGCGGCTCGCTTCGTGGGTATCGACATCGTGAAGTCGAAGTTTTGGCTCTACGTTGCGAGCGGTGGTGTCTCGGCACTCGCTGGCATCTACTGGACACTTCGCTATTCGAGCGCTCGCTCTGATAACGCCTCGGGCCTCGAACTCACTGTCGTTGCCGCGGTGCTGCTCGGCGGCGTCTCGATCTTCGGCGGTAAGGGATCGATCCCCGGTGTCTTCGCGGGTGTGCTGCTGATCGGTACGATCAACTACGCGCTGCGCCTCGGTCGAGTCTCTGACGTGGTGCTCATCATAGTCACCGGCACACTGCTGATCGTCTCGGTCATCACCCCCAGCATCGGGGCGGCGTTTAAGCGCTGGGCGCACGATCGCCGAATACGAAAAGAACTTCCGGAGCCCTCCGGTTCAGGAACACCCGGCGTCTGACGCCAACTTGAAAGGAACGCAGAATGAAACTCTCAATGACGCGGCGGGGTCGAAGTGGACTCGCGCTCACAGCATCAATGATTGCCGTCGCAGCGATCGCCCTGACCGGGTGTTCATCGTCCGGCTCCGGAGACAAGGCTGACTCCGGCAGCGGCGATGGAGGCGGCAAAAGCGATCAGACCATCACCTTCATCCCGAAGCAGCTGAACAACCCGTACACCGATGTAGTGCTTGGCGGCGGCGAAAAGGGAGCAAAAGCAGCTGGCTTCAAGTCAAGCCAGGTCGTCGGACCGCTCGACGCGAGCGCTTCGAGCCAGGTCTCGTTCATCAACGCAGAGACGCAGGCCGGAACCAACGTGATCGTGATCGCTGCAAACGATCCCGATGCCGTCTGCCCGTCGCTGAAGGAAGCCCGTGATGGCGGCGCAAAGATTGTCGCCTTCGACTCCGACACCAACAAGGACTGCCGCGACATCTTCGTCAGCCAGGTCGTTGCAAAGGATGTCGCGCTGATTCAGCTCAAGCTGATCTCGGAGCAGATCGGTGGCGAGGGTGACATCGCGATCCTCTCGGCAACCGCAAATGCTACGAACCAGAACGAGTGGATCAAGTACATGGAGGAGGAGCTGAAGTCGAACCCTGACTACTCCAAGATCAAGCTCGTCACGAAGGTGTACGGCGACGATGACGACACCAAGTCGTTCCAGGAGGCCCAGGGCCTGATGCAGGCATACCCGAACCTGAAGGGCATCATCTCGCCGACCACGGTTGGCATCGCTGCCACGGCTCGGTACCTCTCGACCTCTGAGTACAAGGGCAAGGTTGCACTTACCGGTCTTGGACTGCCGAACGAGATGCGTCCGTTCGTGAAGGACGGCACCGTCACCGAGTTTGCGCTCTGGGATCCGGCTCAGCTGGGTTACGTTGCAGCTTTCGCGGGTATGGCCCTCGACGATGGCTCGATCACCGGCAAGGAAGGCGACACGTTCAAGGCCGGGGATCTTGGCGAGCGCAAGGTTGGCGCCGACGGTCTTGTGATCGTGGGACCGCCGACGGTCTTCAACAAAGACAACATCGACGACTACGACTTCTAGATCGCAGCTCGTTTGACGTGCGGGGCCGGACCTCCGGTCCCGCACACCCCAAGCACTTCTTTTACCCAGGAACGGTTTCACCATGCACTCCGCACCCGATCGCAACATCTCCGAGTTGCTTCCCATGAAGACCCGCCGCAAGCCCCGTATTGGGCTGGTGGCCGGTGGCCTCGGTACCTACTGGCCGCAGTTTCCGGCGCTGTTGCCGCAGCTGCAGGAATCATCGCGGTACGTATCGGATCGTTTCGCCGAGATGGACGCCGAGGTGACCGATGTCGGTTTCATCTCGGACGCGCAGGAGGGGGCGGCCGCAGCAGAGGAGCTGCGCCGTGCTGACTGTGACCTCATCGTGCTGTTCCTCACGACCTATCTGACCGCTTCGATGGTGCTTCCGATTGCGCAGCGATCTGGGGCGCCGGTGCTGGTCATCGACCTGCAGCCCACCGAAAAGATGGATCACGCGAGCTTCACGACGGGGGAGTGGCTCGCCTACTGCGGCCAGTGCCCGGTGCCGGAAGTTGGCAACGTGTTTCGCCGGGCGGGGATCCCGTTCCGCTCGGTGTCCGGCTGGCTGCGGCAAGAGAGCGCGTGGCATCGCATCGAACAGTGGATCGCGGCGGCGCACGTGCGGGCCGCGCTTCGTCACGCTAGGCACGGCCTCATGGGACACCTGTACCCGGGCATGCTCGACGTCTCGACCGACCTCACGCTGCTGCCCGCAACCTTCGGCTCGCACGTGGAGGTGCTCGAGTTTGACGATCTGCGGGTGCGCATCGACGCGGTTTCGGAAGCAGAAACGGCCGAGAGGATCGGTCTCGCCCGAGAACTCTTCACCGTTGATGACTCCGTGAAAGAAGAGGACTTCGCCTGGGGTGCCCGGGTGTCGGTCGCGCTCGACCGCCTCATCGACGACTTCGACCTCGACTCGCTCGCGTACTACCACCGCGGGCTCGACGGCGAACTGCACGAGCGCATCGGGGCGGGCATGATTCTCGGCGCCTCGCTGCTGACCGCACGCGGCATCCCGGCAACCGGCGAGTTCGAGCTGCGCACCACCGTCGCCCAGCTCGCATCACAGGTGATCGGCGCGGGCGGCTCGTTCTGCGAGATTCAGGCCCTGAACTTTGAAGACAACGTTGTTGAGATGGGGCACGACGGACCGGCGCACCTCGCGGTGTCGGCCCGCGATCCGCTGCTGCGCGGCCTCGGTGTTTACCACGGTAAGCGCGGCTGGGGTGTCTCGGTCGAGTTCGACGTGCAGCAGGGGCCGGTGACCCTGCTCGGCCTCGGGCAAGACGCTGACGGCACGCTTTCCTTTGTTGTATCGGAGGGCACCGCGGTGCCGGGGCCACTCCTGCAGATTGGCAACACCACAACCCGCGTCGACTTCGCCCGGGATCCGGGCGAGTGGGTTGACGCGTGGTCGGCGACCGGCGTGGGCCACCACTGGAGCCTCTCGACGGGAAGCCGGGCAGAAACCTATCGTGCCGCAGCATCGCTGCTCGGCATCGACTACCGGGAGGTGTGACCGTGCGACGCTACTGCTTCCAGCTCCGGCTGCGGCCTGAGCGCATGGCCGAGTATCGCGAGCGCCACGCAGCCGTGTGGCCCGAGATGCTGCAGGCACTCGCCGATACCGGATGGCAGAACTACTCGCTTTTTGTGAGCGAAGACGGTCTGCTGATCGGCTACCTCGAAGCAGAGAAGCCGCTCAACGAATTACAAGCCGCGATGGCCGCCACCGATGTGAACGCGAAGTGGCAGGCCGAGATGGCGCCATTCTTCGCCGATCTTGATGGCGCACCAGACGACGGATTTCTTGAACTGACCGAGGTGTTCCACCTCGAAGACCAGCTGACTCAGCGCGACAACGCTAGAAAGTGACCATCATGAGCAACACACTGACTCCCGACATGCTCGCCGTGCTTGAGCGGCAAGCGATCGAGGTTCCCTCGTGGGCCTACGGCAACTCGGGCACACGCTTCAAAGTGTTCTCGACCCCGGGCACACCACGCGATCCCTACGAGAAAATCGCGGATGCCGCGCAGGTGAACCGGGTGACCGGGCTCGCGCCCATTGTTGCGCTGCACATTCCGTGGGATCGTGTGGACGACTACGCCGCGCTTGGTCGCTTCGCGGCAGACCAGGGAGTGTCTCTCGGCACGATCAACTCCAACACCTTTCAAGACGACGACTACAAGTTTGGGGCGTTGACCCACGAGGACGCCGCGATCCGCCGCAAGGCGATCGACCATCACCTCGCCTGCATCGACGTGATGGACGAGACGGGATCGCGCGACCTCAAGATCTGGCTTGCCGAGGGATCGAATTACCCGGGCCAGGCCGACATGCGGGGCCGACAGGATCGTCTCCATGAATCGCTGCAGCAGATCTACGCGAGACTGTCGGGCGAGCAGCGCCTCGTGCTCGAGTACAAGTTCTTCGAGCCCGCTTTTTACCACACCGACGTGCCCGACTGGGGTACCTCGTACGTGCAGGTGGCGGCGCTGGGGAGCGCGCGATGGTGTGCCTCGACACCGGCCACCATGCCCCGGGCACAAACATCGAGTTCATCGTGATGCAGCTGCTGCGTCTCGGCAAGCTCGGCTCTTTCGACTTCAACTCGCGCTTCTACGCAGACGACGACCTGATCGTGGGTGCCGCCGATCCCTTCCAGCTGTTCCGCATTCTGTTCGAGGTGCTGCGCGGAGGTGGGCTTGATGTCGACAGCCCGGTCGCCTTTATGCTCGACCAGTGCCACAACATCGAAGATAAGATTCCGGGCCAGATCCGCTCCGTGCTCAACGTGCAAGAGATGACCGCGCGGGCGTTGCTTGTGGATCGCGAGGCGCTTGCCGTGGCACAGCAGTCTGGCGATGTGCTCGGCGCTAGCGGCCTCTTCATGGACGCGTTCTACACCGACGTGCGGCCGGCTCTCGCCGAGTGGCGCGAGTCGCGGGGGCTGCCCGCGGATCCGATGGCCGCCTACGCCGCCTCCGGCTATTTCGAGAAGATCTCTGCCGAGCGCGTCGGCGGCACACAGGCAAGCTGGGGGGCCTAGGCCGTCTGCTGCGGTGCGGGGGCTTACGGCGACGGTAGCCCCCGCATGGCTATGTCTGCGTACGTGACGCTTCAATGTTGAATCGTTTCAAGTAAAGGGAGTCTGCAAAGATGGAGAAAACCACGCGGGACCGATGGCGAGCAAAGCGCGCCGCGGCAGTATTACTATCGATCGCCCTCGTTTCGACGGGCAATTTTGCTGCGACGGCTGCGGCCTCGGCGGCGCCCCCAGCGACAATGAGCGCTGTTGGACTGCAAGCCAATGCTCGAACAAAGCCGCTCGGCATTGCGGTTGAGGCGCCAACGCTCAGTTGGAAGTCGGAGGCCGAGGGGCGCGGAGTCGTGCAGAGCGCCTACGAGGTGCGTGTCGGCACGAGCTCGGGCAGTGACGACATGTGGAGTACCGGCAAGGTCATGTCGGACGATCAGCTCAATGTTGTGTACGGTGGCTCCGCGCTGCAGAGTCAGACGCGGTACTACTGGCAGGTTCGGCTCTGGGACGGAAACGACCAGCAGGGCGAATGGTCGAAGACCAGCTGGTTTGAGACGGGCCTCAAGACGAGCGACTGGAAAGCCGATTGGATCGGCAAATCGGGCAGTGGTGAGGTCGATAAGTGGGCCGATTACACCGCCGATATTGACTTTGATATTGACCGGCTCGCGATAGGAACGTTCTTCCGCGCCGCAAGCACAAGCAACGCCTACATGTGGCAGATCTCTACCGCAGACGGCAGCGGGATCCCCAAGTTTCGCCCGCACAAGCGTGTCAACAACACCTACACGCTGCTCGATAACAAACCCATCCCCGGCATCACCTCGGACGAGCTGCTTACTGGCACGCACCGGCTCTCGGTGACCGTCGACGGCAACACCATCACAACGAAGCTCGATAACACCAAGATCGACGAGCGCACCGATGCCTCGTTTGCGAAGGGGTTCATCGGGTTTCGCCAGGACTACGCGAACAATATTGACGAATCCGCCGATATCAAGGCTGTTAAGGTGACCGCGAAAAACGGCGACGTGCTGCTAGACACTGACTTTTCGAACGGCAACCCTTTCAACGGGGGCACCATCACCCCCGCGGGTCTGCGCGTCGGCAATCGAAGTGACGTGTTGTTCGTGAGCAAAGACGCGAACAAACCCCTCATGCGCACAGAATTCAACACCGAGTCGGGCAAGACGGTCGCTTCTGCGCGCGCCTATGCCTCTGCACACGGGGTGTACGAACTGCAGCTCAACGGCTCCCCAGTTGGCGATCAAAAACTCGCACCGGGGTCAACCGACTACACAAAACGAATCCAGTACCAGACGTACGACGTCACCGACCAGATTAAGGACGGCGCGAATGCGTTTGGTGCCGAACTCGGTGCGGGCTGGTGGGCCGGTAAAAACGGCATGTGGGGCCCCGGCACCTTCGGCCAAGACGTCGGCCTAATCGCCCAGCTGCGCATCGATTACACCGACGGCAGTCACCAGACCGTCAAGACCGACGACTCCTGGAAGAGCCACTTTGGTCCTTACGCCGCAGCCGACAATATTGACGGCGAACACTACGATGCCAACGCCGAGCAGAACGGCTGGGATCGCTCGGGCTACGACGACGGTGCCTGGAGCCCCGTCGTCATTGGCGCTTCTGATACCGCAAAGCTCGTGGCTCAGCCTGACGAGCCCGTGCGCGTGACCCAGGAGCTTCCCGTGCAGAAACGCACTGACTCACCTGGAGTCGAGAACGGCTACATCTACGACCTTGGGCAGAACATGGTCGGCGTCGCTCGCATGAAGATTCAGGGCAAGGCTGGCGACACCGTCAAGATCCGCTACGCAGAAGAGCTGTACTCAGACGGTCGCTTCTACGTTGGCAACCTGCGCGCCGCGAAGGTGACTGACTACTACACGTTTAAGAGCGATGGTGTCGTCGAGTACACACCAAAGTTCACGCAGCACGGGTTCCGCTACATTGAGATTTCTGGTGCTGTGTCTGCTCCCGCCGCTGAAGACGTGACGGGTGTGGTGTGGGGATCGGACCTCGCAAGTACAGGATCACTCGACACCTCTGACGCCATGCTGAATCAGCTCGCAAGCAACATCTCGTGGGGCCAGCGGGGTAACTTCCTGTCGATCCCGACCGATACTCCCGCACGTGACGAGCGCCTCGGCTGGACGGGTGACATCAACGTGTTCGCTCCCACCGCGAGCTACCTGCGAGACACCAGGGCATTCCTGCAAAAGTGGATGGGGGATCTGACGGATTCCGCGCGACCGAACGGCGACCTGCCGGGCATCGCACCATCTGTTCCCGGGGTCGATCTCGGCACCGGTGTCGGCTGGTCTGACTCGGGCATCACGGTGCCCTACGCGGTGTGGCACGCGCAGGGCAGCGACACGATCATCAAGCAGAACTACGAGCTGATGAAGAAGTACCTTGAGCTGGTGAAGAGTGGCGCCGGTGACGACCTCATCGACACTGAACGCGGTAACTGGAACGACTGGCTCAATCTCGACGACAATACCGGCACGGCAGTGCTGAGCACCGCCTACTACGCCGAAGACGCACGCATGCTCTCCGAGATGGCTGCGGCCATTGGTGAAGACGCAGACGCGGCAGCCTACGCGCAGCTTTCCAAAGATGTGCGTGCGGCGTTCACGGCGCAGCTCATCGCCCCTGACGGCACCGTGCAGGGAGGCAGCCAGACCGCGTATGCGATGGCGCTCGGCATGGATCTGGTGACAGATCCCGAGCTCCGGGTAAAGGTCGGTCAAAAATACATCGAGAAGCTTGCAAAGAGCGACAACCACCTGACGACCGGGTTCCTTGGCACGCCGTGGTTGCTTCCCGCGCTGAGCAGCATTGGGCGCAACGACATCGCCTACACCGTGCTGTCGAAGAAGGACTACCCTTCCTGGGGCTACGAGATCGAGAACGGTGCCACCACCATGTGGGAGCGCTGGAACTCGATTAAGCCCGACGGCAGTTTTGGTGACGAGGGAATGAACTCCTTCAACCACTACGCCTACGGCGCGGTTGGTGATTGGATGTATCGCAACATCGGCGGCATCTCGCCGATTGAGCCCGGGTATCACAGCTTTAAAGTGGCGCCCTCTCTCGGTGGCGGTCTGACCCACGGGTCCGGCAAGTACGAGTCGGTCTACGGCACGATCGCGTCGGACTGGAAGCTCGACGGCGGCAACCTGGCGCTCGACGTGACTGTGCCCGTAAACACCACGGCTCAGGTTGTGGTGCCGGCGCAGCATCAGATCGCTGTTGTTGAGGGTGGCAAAGCACTGTCTGAGGTTGACGGTGTGAGTGGCATCAAAGCTGCGGACGGATCTGTAACGTTCACCATCGGGTCTGGTAAGTACAAATTCGTGGTGGATCCTGATCTCGCGACCTTTGGGGGCGTGCTTGACGCGCTGAAGAACGTCGAGGATCGGGCCGGCGAGCTGGCCCAAAAGGGTGACCTGTCTGCGGCAGACCGTGGCCACATCGCCGACGAGATCGGTGCGGCCAAGGATGCGGTGCAAGAGGCGCTAGAAGCCGTGAGGAGCGACAACTGCGAAGCAGCACAGGCTGGTCTGGCGAAGGGCGCGAAGCGGGTAACAGAGCTGCGAAGCTGGCTCGATGAGTCGAGTGTCGATGGGCCGGTAAAGCGGGACTTGAAGACCCGACTAGACGCGGCAGAGTCACAATTCGGCAGCGCGATGGCGAGTGTGCTCAAGCTGAAGGTTGTATTGCCACCAGCGACAACGGCGGCTCGACCCGGTGCTTCAGTTGACGGCGCGCTCGAGATTGTGCACAACGGTTCGGTTGAACTTACTAACCTGCAGGCCACCGTGAGTGTGGTCGGTTGGAAGGCCGATCCGGTGAAACTCAAATTCGATAAGCTCGCCGGTGGTGACCAGGCACAGCTGCCGTTTACGACGAGTGTGCCGCAGCACCAGAATCCGGCAAACTATCCGGCGCGAGTGAAATTCAGTTTCACGACGCCAGAGGGCACCTTTACGCTCAACAACGAAACCGCTTGGGTTCAGGTTGACTCCGCTGTGCAGATTGGTGATGTGACCGCGTCGGCGAACCTCGATGACGGGCAGGCCACCGCGGCCGTCACCATTGTCAACGACGGAACCTCGAGCGTGTCCGGTCAGGTTGTGCTGACCCCTACAGGTGGCCCGGTCGCGGCGCCAGCCTCCGAGCGAATCACGATTCCCGCGGCAGAATCTCGGGTGGTTGAGGTTCCTATGCTCGCGGGGCTCGAGGGCATCTCGGGTGATGCGCCGCTCTCGGTCTCCTTTGTGGATCGAGGGGTGAGCCTCGCGAAGAAAGATGCAGCGCTCACAATCGGCATGGCGGCACCCGGCGCGATGGATCTGCCGGGGCAACTCGATCACGTCGATTTTGGGAACACCGTGTCTGAAACGGCGCACGCCGTGCAGGCGGCCGCCGCGAGTGGCACCGCTCCCAATGAGGCTGGTCTGACCCGCCGCTACGCAAACACCAACAACCCGGGATCGTGGTTCTCTGCGGAATACACCGTTGAGGCCGGAAAGCCCTTCCTGCTGCGAACCCTCGAAACGTATGACGGGGCTCACACCAAGAAGTACAACATCTGGGTCGACGGGGTGCTCGTGCGAAAGGTCGAGATCCCGCGTAGCGAGGGCGGCCAGGGCACAAAGGCGCATCAGGTGCTGATCGACGACCCGAGTGTGCTCCAGAACACCGGAAAAGTGCGGATCAAGTTCGAGTACCCAAGTGACGCGAGTGGGTTCTGGGATCCTTCGATTGCCGACAGCTGGGTTCTGCCGGTGCAAGCCGACACAACACCCCCGCTTGTCGCTGCGACAGTCGACAGTGCTGTGCCGGGTGATAACGGATGGTTCCGCGGAGATTCGAGTGTCACGCTGAGCGCGACCGACGACCGTGCCGGAACTCCCGCTGTTCAGTTTGGTGGGGCGCAGGGCTGGGAAGACTACACGGCTCCCATTCCGGTCACTGGTGAGGGGCAGCATGAGCTGTCTTACCGCGCGAACGACGTAGCGGGTAATTCGTCGGGTGAACAGAAGGTGCAGGTCTGGATCGACAGCACTGCGCCCGTAAGCTCCGTGAAAACAATTCGCGGATCGGAAGCGGCGAATCTCAACATCGCGAGCGTCTCGTTCAGTGCAACTGACGAGCTGAGTGGGGTTGCAGCTGTGCGCTATCGCGTTGACGGCGGACAGTGGCAGCTCGCTGGCGCTGATGCCGTTCCGGTTGTCGGATACGGCTCGCACCTCGTGGAGTACTTTGCCGCGGATGTGGCGGGAAACACCGAGGCCCTGCGCAGCACTGAAATCGAGCTCACGGCACCCAGCCAGAAATTTACGGTGTCATTTGACAGCGCTGGCGGTTCTGCCGTCGCTTCGGTGCCGAACGTTGCTTCGGGATCGAAGGTGTCTCGGCCAAGCGATCCGAAGCGTAAGGGATACGTGTTCGCCGGCTGGTTTGTCGGCAGCAAGGCCTACGATTTCTCGGCCCCGGTTACCGCCAATCTCAAACTCACTGCGAAGTGGGAGAAAGATAACTCTGGCACGACCCCTCGTGACAAGCCCGTCTTCAAAGATGTGCCCAAGCAGCAGCAGTTTTACACTGAGATCGACTGGATGCATCAGATGAAGTACACAACCGGATTCAAGCGGTCGGACGGCCTTTACTACGAGCCAAAGCAGGAGCTCACTCGTGAGGCGATGGCAGCGTTTATGTACCGGCTGAAGGGTTCACCTGCGGTCAAGCTGCCAGCCGCGTCACCGTTTGCCGATGTGAAACCGAGCGATAAGTTCTATCGTGAGATCGTGTGGATGTACCAGCAGAAGCTCGCAAAGGGCACCAAGCAGGCGACCGGCAAACCGCTGTACGGTCCGAAGCAGGCGCTCACTCGCGAGGCTATGGCTGCGTTCATGTACCGCTTTGAGGGGTCGCCGAAGTTCACGGCTCCAAAGCAGTCGCCGTTTGCCGACATGAAGCCCGGATCGGACTTCTATACCGAGATTTCGTGGATGCAAGCGAGCAAACTCACGACCGGCTTTAAGCAGGGCTCGGTTCGGAACTACGAACCGAAGCGCGCGCTGAGTCGTGAGGCGATGGCTGCGTTTATCTACCGATTGGAGACGCAGTACCGCAAGTAGCGTTGCGGTGCTCTCCCCGCGGGTGCGGTCCGGGCTTGTAAAGTCGGGCTGCACCCGCGGTGGGTGAAGTCGCTAGGCTCAATGACATGGCTGTGAGCGGGAGTATCGACGCAGAGCGTCGCAGAAAAGATCTTGCCGATCTCATCGCGCGCGGTGAAGAGATTTCCATCGACGAAGCGCGCCTGAAGTTTAACGTCTCCGCAATGACGATTCGGCGAGACATAGAGGCCCTTGAAAATGAGGGGGTTGTGCGACGCGTGCGGGGCGGGGCGGTATCCGCGCCGGCTCCGCGCAGCTACGACGATCGTTTGGCGACCCGATCAGCGGCGAAGCTTGCGATTGCCAGGAAAGCACTCGCGCTTGTGCCGCATCGCGGAGCAATCGCACTGGATGCCTCGACCACGGTGCACGCACTCGCAGAAATTCTCGGCGGTGACCGTGAACTGACGGTGTGCACAAACTCTGTGCAGACGTTTGAGGTGTTGACGCGGCTGAACGGAATAGATGCGCAGCTGACCGGCGGGAGTTACGAGCGGGTCACCGGGAGCCTCGTCGGCCCAATCGCAAATGCGGGCGCTCGCCTGTTGTTCACGCAGGTCTTTTTTACGTCGGCCGCGGCGCTTCACCCCGAGGGTGGCACGTCTGAGTCTTCGCTTGCGGAGGCCGAGGTCAAGCGGCACCTGGCGGAGTCGGCCGAGCGCACCGTCTTGTGTGTCGACTCGTCCAAGCTTGGTGGACGGTCGGTGGGCGCAGCTCTCGAGCTTGCTTCAGTCTCGACCCTGATCACAGAGCTGCCAGCAGACGATCCGCGGCTCGATCCTTACCGTCACAGCGTCGACGTGCTCTGACCCTTGTCCTCGATGTTGTTTCGTGTTACATTCACATCAAGCAACATTTCTCTTACAGGAGCCTCATGAACGGTCATGTCACTGCCGACACCCTCATCGCCCGCTCAAACCGCCTGGGCGCAGACAAAAAGAACACGAACTTTGCTGGGGGCAACACCTCGGCCAAGGGGCAGGCTCAGGATCCAGTAACGGGCGAACCCGTCGAACTGATGTGGGTGAAGGGCTCGGGCGGCGACCTCGGCACACTTCGCGAAACCGGACTGTCGGTGCTGCGCCTCGACCGCATGCGCGCGCTCGTTGACGTCTACCCGGGGCTCGACCGCGAGGACGAGATGGTCGCGGCCTTCGACTACTGCCTGCACGGCAAGGGAGGAGCGACCCCGTCGATCGACACTGCGATGCACGGACTCGTCAATGCGGCGCACGTTGACCACCTGCACCCCGACTCGGGCATCGCGATCGCGACAGCCGCAGACGGAGAGGCCCTGACCGCCAAGATCTTCGGCGGAAAAGTTGTGTGGGTACCGTGGCGCAGACCGGGCTTCCAGCTCGGACTCGATATCGCCGCGATCCAGCAGGCCAACCCCGAGGCCATCGGCTGCATCCTCGGTGGCCACGGCATCACCGCCTGGGGTGACACCAGCGAGGAGTGCGAGCGCAACTCACTCTGGATCATCGACACCGCAGCCGCCTACATCGCCGAGCACGGTGCCGCTGAGCCCTTCGGCGCAAAGGTAGAAGGTTTCGAAGCGCTGCCGGAGGCCGAACGCAGGGCCAGGGCCGCGGCGCTCGCTCCGACGATTCGTGGTCTCGCCTCGCACGATAAGCCGATGGTGGGGCACTTCACCGACAGTGAGGCGGTGCTCGAGTTCCTGTCACGCGAAAAGCTGGCGGCGCTCGCGGCGCTCGGCACGAGCTGCCCCGACCACTTCCTGCGCACCAAGGTGAAGCCGCTGGTGCTTGACCTGCCAGCCACGGCCAGCGTCGAAGACCAGATCAGTCGCCTCCACGAACTGCACGAGGCATACCGCGCAGACTACCGCGCCTACTATGAGGCGCACGCCGACGCTGACAGTCCGGCGATGCGCGGTGCGGATCCGCTCATCGTGCTGATCCCCGGCGTCGGCATGTTCAGCTACGGCGCGAACAAACAGACCGCGCGCGTGGCGGGTGAGTTCTACGTCAATGCGATCAACGTGATGCGCGGCGCCGAGGCGCTCTCCACCTACGCACCCATCAGCGACGCCGAGAAGTTCCGCATCGAGTACTGGGCGCTCGAAGAGGCGAAGCTGCAGCGCCTACCGAAGCCAAAGTCGCACCAGGGCCGCATCGCGTTTGTGACGGGTGCCGCCTCGGGCATCGGCAAAGCCATCGCCACGAGGCTCGCGGCCGAGGGCGCGTGTGTTGTCGTGGCCGACCTCGATCTCGAGAAGGCGCAGGCCGCAGCGGCCGAGCTTGGCTCGAGTGATGTTGCGGTGGGGATCGCCGCAAACGTTGCCGACGCGGAGGCCGTGCGGGCGGCGATGGACGCGGCCGTGCTCGCTTTCGGTGGAGTCGACCTCGTCGTGAACAACGCGGGCCTCTCGCTCTCGAAGCCGCTGCTTGAGACCACTGAGAAAGACTGGGATTTGCAGCACGACGTCATGGCGAAGGGATCCTTCCTCGTGTCGAAGGCTGCGGCCAAGGCGCTCATCGAGCAGGGCATGGGTGGCGACATCATTTATATCTCGTCTAAGAACAGCGTGTTCGCCGGCCCCAACAACATCGCGTACTCGGCGACCAAAGCCGACCAAGCCCACCAGGTGCGCCTGCTGGCGGTTGAGCTGGGGGAGTATGGCGTTCGCGTCAACGGCATCAACCCCGACGGTGTCGTGCGAGGATCCGGCATCTTTGCCTCGGGTTGGGGTGCCAACCGCGCCGCGACCTACGGGGTGAACGAAGAAGACCTCGGTCAGTTCTACGCCAATCGCACGATCCTGAAGCGCGAGGTCGTGCCCGAGAACGTCGCCGACGCGGTGTACGTGCTTACGGGTCCGGAACTCTCGCGCACAACCGGGCTGCACATTCCCGTTGACTCGGGTGTGGCAGCGGCGTTCTTGCGATGACTGCGATGACCTCGACTCGGGTGCCCGGAGAGCCGGGTGTTGTTACCGCTGTGGACCTCGGAGCCACGAGCGGCAGGGTGATCCTGGGCCGTATTGAACGGGGTGTGCTGCAGATGCGGCACGTTGCGCGCTTCGCCAATGATCCGGTGCATACCCGCGACGGCATGCACTGGAATCTGCTGGAGCTCTATCGCCAGGTTGTGATGGGGCTCGCCGCGGCCGAGCGTGAGGTGCCAGGCGAGATCGTGAGCGTCGGGATCGACTCCTGGGGTGTCGACTACGGGCTATTTCGCGGTGGGCGCCTGCTCGGTGTGCCCTACCACTACCGCGATGCCCGCAATGTGGCCGGGGTCGAAGCGGTGCACGCTCGGGTGGGCGCCGAGGAGCTGTTTGCGCGCAACGGGCTGCAGCACCTCGCGTTTAACACCGTGTTTCAGCTCGCAACTGAAGGTGAGATGCTGCCGTTCGCAGATCGCCTGCTGCTGATCCCAGATCTGCTGAACTTCTGGCTCACCGGTAAGGCCTTTGCCGAGCGCAGCAACGCCTCGACCACCGGACTGCTGGGGGCCGAGACGAGGGAGTGGGATCTTGATCTTGCGAAGCGCCTCGATATTCCTGAGGCGATACTGCCGCCGCTCATAGACGCGGGCACGTCACTGGGAAAACTCTCGCTCGACGTGGCGGAGCGGGTTGGTCGCGCGCTCAACGTGGTGGCCGTCGGCTCACACGACACTGCCTCGGCGGTCGTCGCGATCCCGAACCCCGGCCGCGACTTTGCCTTCATCTCTTGCGGCACCTGGGGCCTCGTCGGTCTCGAGCTCGACGCGCCAGTGCTGAGCGAAGAAGCCCGTCTCGCGAACTTCACCAACGAGGGCGGAGTTGACGGGCGCACTCGGTTCTTGCACAACGTGATGGGGTTGTGGCTGCTCTCCGAGTCGCTGCGGCACTGGGAGCCCGCCGCAACCGACGCGCAGCGCTCAAGCCTGCTGGGGGAGTTGCTGAGCGAGGCCGCTCGGGTGCCTGCCACCGCACCCGTGTTTGACGTGAACGACCCCGCGTTTGTGTCGGCGGGCGACATTCCGGTGCGGATTCGCAACTGGTATCGCTCGCGCGGTGAGCGCCCGCCCGAGACCCGCGCTGAGATCGTGCGCTGCATCATCGACAGTCTGGCGCAGGCGTTTGCCGATGCCGTGAGCGAGGCCGCGCGGCTCGCCAATCATGAGATTTCGGTGATTCACATCGTGGGCGGCGGGTCACAGAATGTGCTGCTGTGCCAGGCCACCGCCGACCGCTCAGGCCTGCGGGTTGTTGCGGGCCCGACCGAGGCCACCGCCATGGGAAACATGCTGATTCAGGCCCGCGTGCTCGGCCAGGTTGGCCCTGATCTCGAAGACCTTCGTGCGGTCGTTGCCCGATCCACACCCCTCACCGAGTACTTGCCAAGATAGGTTGTCAGTATGGTTAAACGCCAGGTTCCCAAACCAGCAGAGCTGCTGGATCTCATGCAGTTCAAGAAGCCGCAGTTCGACGGCAAAAAACGCCGTCTCGACAGTGCGCTCACGATCCAAGACCTGCGAAAGATTGCGAAGCGCCGCACACCCGCTGCAGCCTTCGACTACACCGACGGCTCGGCCGAGGGGGAGCTGTCGCTGGCGCGCGCCAGGCAGGCCTTTGAAGACGTCGAGTTTCACCCGTCGATTTTGCGTGACGTGTCGACCGTCGACACAACAGCTACCGTGTTTGGTGGCACCTCGGCGATGCCGTTTGGTATCGCGCCGACGGGCTTCACTCGTCTGATGCAGACGGAGGGTGAGATTGTCGGAGCCGGTGCCGCGGGCGCCGCGGGCATTCCGTTCACCCTCTCAACGCTCGGCACCACCTCGATCGAAGAGGTCAAGGCCGCGAACCCCAACGGTCGCAACTGGTTTCAGCTCTACGTGATGCGGCAGCGCGAGATTAGCTACGGCCTGGTCGAGCGCGCCGCCGCTGCCGGGTTCGACACCCTCATGTTCACGGTTGACACCCCGGTCGCAGGGGCACGACTGCGCGACAAGCGCAACGGGTTTTCGATCCCACCCCAGCTGAGCCTCGGCACGATCGCCAACGCGATCCCGCGGCCCTGGTGGTGGTGGGATTTTCTCACCACACCGAAGCTGGAGTTCGCGTCGCTGTCGGCGACGGGCGGCACCGTGGGAGAGCTGCTCGACTCGGCGATGGATCCGTCGATCTCGTTTGAAGACCTCGACGTGATTCGCGGCATGTGGCCGGGCAAGCTTGTGGTCAAGGGTGTGCAGAACGTTGAAGACTCGCGCAAGCTGGTGGATCTGGGCGTCGACGGCATCATCCTCTCGAACCACGGTGGCAGGCAGCTCGATCGGGCGCCGATCCCGTTCCACCTGCTGCCCAAGGTGGTGCGCGAGGTCGGCAAAGACACGGAGATTGTCATCGACACCGGCATCATGAACGGTGCCGACATCGTCGCGTCGATCGCGCTCGGCGCGAAGTTCACGCTGATCGGCCGGGCCTACCTGTACGGGCTCATGGCCGGTGGGCGGGCCGGGGTGGATCGTGCGATCGAGATCCTGTCCGATCAGGTGGTGCGCACGATGAAGCTGCTCGAGGTTGCCTCGCTTGAGGAGCTGACGCCCGAGCACGTGACGCAGCTGGAGCGGTTGGTACCGCGGCGTGGTAACCTGTAGGACCCGGGTCTCCCGGGGATTGATAATTCAACAGTGTGTGATGTGAACGCCCCGTACGCTAGGGGCCGATCGGTTTCGACACGTCGATTTGAGACTGTGAGAAGCGGGTCGAGGACGCGGAGTTATCTCGTAAACGCCCTTCGCAAACTATAGGTGCCAACGCTAAGCGCACCGACTTCGCTCTCGCTGCCTAAGCACGAGACCGAGTCCGTCAGGCCGGGTATGCCTCCGCCCCGGTTTTCCTGACGTCATCTAGGAGGCTTGCTGGTGTGTTGTGTCTCAGGGCACACCGGGACTTTTGCTGAGACTGGGCCTGTCGCACTAGGTGTTCGTGGCAAAGGGTGGGGCCAAGTAGAACGTTTTCACGAACTACACCCGTAGAAGGCATGGAATCGTCGAAGTGGACCGGGGTTCAATTCCCCGCGGCTCCACCGGGCACATCGCACACAGAATTGTCAGCAAGAAGGCCGCCCGAGAGGGTGGCCTTCTTGTGTTTTCTGCACTCGAGAGGGCGGCCTTGTCGCATAGGGTTGGATCATGAAGAAGGTCGCGGTTGTGGTGCGCGAGGGTGCGAAGCCGCTCGACGTGGGAATCCCGGCCCAGGTGTTTACAACCCGCGCAAGCATGCCCTACGAGGTGCAGGTGTGCGGGATCGAGCCTGGCCTGATTCCTGGCGGCGACGGCCTCTCGTACTCCGTCGATAAGGGGCTCGAGGCACTCGACGATGCCGATCTCGTTTTCTTGCCGGGCACAAGACATCCGGATCGGGAGCCGCCTCCCGAAAAGTTGCTTGATGCCCTCGTGCGAGCTCACGAGCGCGGCGTGCGCCTCGCCGCCATCTCGACGGGCGCATTCGCGCTGGCTGCGACGGGCCTGCTCGACGGCAAACGAGCCACCACACACTGGCACTACGCCCAGATCTTTGCCGCGCAATTCCCGCGGGTGAACGTCGACGAGAGTGTCCTCTTTGTCGACGAGGGCTTCGTGCTGACCTCCGCTGGAGCCGCGTCCGGCATCGATCTCTGCCTGCACATCCTGCGGGCGGATCTCGGCATGGCCGCCGCGAACCACGCGGCCAGACGGCTTGTTGCGGCGCCGTATCGCAGCGGCGGGCAGGGCCAGTTTGTGCGTCGCTCCGTGCCCGAAACCTATGGCGAGCGCCTTGCCAGTACACGCGAGTGGGCCTTGCACCGGTTGCACGAGCCACTCACGATCCAAACCCTAGCCGCCCACGCTCGAGTGTCGGAGCGCACCCTGTCGCGGCGCTTCACTGAAGAGACCGGCTACACGCCGATGCGGTGGGTCATGCGGGCGCGTCTGGACCTCGCGCGCGAGCTGCTTGAGCGCACGGAGCTGGGCATTGACGCGATCGCAACGCAGGTCGGGCTGGGCACCGCGGTGAACCTGCGCCTTCATTTTCGGAGGGTGCTTGGCACGACCCCGTCGGAGTATCGCCGCACTTTCACTCGGGGGGAGTAACCTTGGCGAGATCCTTTCTGTAGGTGGCATTGATGCCACTGGTGTGAGGTGCTTACAACGCGGGATCCTTAGCTGTACAAGAAAGGACAGCCATGAGTGGTCGTATTGCAATCAACGGTTTCGGGCGAATTGGTAGGGGGGTGCTGCGCGCGTTACTGGAGCAGTCGAGTGACTTAGATCTGGTCGCGATCAACGACCTCACCGACGCGAAGACGATCGCGCAGCTGTATAACTTTGACTCCGTCTACGGGCGCGCTGCAACACGCATGCGCGCTGAGGGCGACGAACTTGTGGTGGGGGATCGGCGCATCAAACTTCTCGCCCAGCGTGATCCGGCGCAGTTGCCGTGGGGTGACCTCGGCATCGACGTTGTGCTTGAGTCGACGGGGCGCTTCACTAAAGCTAAGGACGCCCACCTGCACCTCGATGCCGGTGCGAAGCGAGTGCTCGTGAGCGCACCCTCTTCGGGCTCCGACGTGACGCTGGTACGAGGTGTGAACGAGGACGCCTACGATCCTGACAGCCACTTTGTGATCTCGAACGCGTCCTGCACGACGAACGCGCTCGCTCCGCTGGCCCAGGTGTTGCACCAGCTCGCGGGTATCGAGCAGGGGTTCATGATGACGGTGCACGCGTACACGCAAGATCAGAACCTGGTCGATAGCCCGCACTCGGATCCGCGCCGTGCCCGCGCTGCCGCGCTCAACATCGTGCCTTCGTCGACCGGCGCTGCACGTGCGATCGGCAAGGTGCTGCCCGAGCTTGACGGCAAGCTCAGCGGGGATGCGATCCGCGTGCCGGTGCCTGTCGGGTCAATCGTTGAGCTCACCGCGATGGTAGAGCGTGATGTGACGGAAGACGAGGTGCTCGCTGCTTACCGCGAGGCTGCTGAGGGGCGGCTGAAGGGCATTCTCGAATACTCCGAGGATCCGCTCGTGTCTTCGGACATCGTTGGCAACCCGGCATCGTCGATTTTCGACTCGGGGCTTGTGCGCGTGGTTGGCCGCCACATCAAGGTGTCCTCCTGGTACGACAACGAGTGGGGATTCTCCAACCGCGTCGCTGAAACGCTGTCGCGGCTCGCGGACTAACTCGCGCGCTGTTTTCGCGCCAAATGTGCCGGGCATGTCAGCCGGTATTCACAAGCCAGCCGGTGGAAACCGCCCGCTTCCATCCGGCAGGTCTGTGAGTACCGGCTGACATGCCCGGCGCTATCATGTTGAGCATGGTGGCACAGCAGACTGCGGCCCGGTCGCGCAAGCCACCGGCAGAGCGTCGCGCCGAGATCCTTGCTCAGGCCTCGTTCATAGCGCTCGCTGACGGGCTGGAGCGCGTGACGCTGCGGGCGGTTGCCGACCGGCTGGGTGTGAGGCCCGGCCTGATCAGCCACTACTTCCCGGCGGTTGAGGAGCTGGTTGCCGAGGCTTTTGCGCTCGCGGTCTCTGGTGAGCGCGAGCAGATGTTTGCTGGGGCAGGATCCCCAGCATCGCGTCTCGCTGCGCTCGTGCGCCGCGTGACGAGTGGCGAGGCCGACGGCCTCGCTCGGCTGTGGCTGAATGCGCGTCACCTGGGACGCTTCAGCGAGGTGCTGGCCACGGCGATTGCGGCGCAAGAGGTGCAGGATCGGGAACGGATGCTTGCACTGATTCGGGACGGTGTTGCGGTGGGGGAGTTTCGCACCGACGATCCCTTTGCCGCCTGCGTGCGCATTTTTATCGCGATCGACGGCTACTCCGTCTACGTCAATTCCGTCGATGAGTTTGAGGTCACTGCGTACACCCGCTTTGTGAGTGACGTGTGCGAGTGGACGCTGGGGTTGGGATCGGGTTTCTGTAGTTAGCGCCGCCCCGCAGCAACCCTACGAATGAGCTGCGCAATCAATCGCCAGCCGACGAGAAACACCGCGATGGAAACGGTGGCCACGATCACAAACGGTAGAGCCGTGCCAGCGCCGGTGAGCGCGCGCAGGATCATGCCGAGCGCCACAGTGCCGATCCATACAGGGATACCCGACTTTACGGGAGACAGCGGGTGCTTCGAGACGCGGGCAGATACCCACATGATTGCGAGGCCCGCGAGAAAAGGCCACGCTGTTGTCCACAGGCCAAAGAGCGTCGCCTCACGCGAGTGGCTGCTGCGACCGAGCGCCGCGAAGAGCACAACAAGCACAACGTCGATGCCCAGTGCGAGCAGAACAATCTTCCAGCTTGGCTGCACGTGTTTTGCGGTAGGGGAAGAAGTCTGTGATTCGCTCACGCTGAGACCTCCGATCCTGATCCTGCGCCCGCAACGACCGCAATCACCGCGTCGTGCAGTGCGCCGTTTGTCGCCAGTGAACTGCCGTTCCACGCGCTCTCTGCGCCGTCGATGTCGGTGAACTTGCCCCCGGCCTCGCGCACAATCGGCACGAGCGCTGCGAGATCGTAGGGCTTCACATCGAACTCGGCCACAATGTCAACGAGACCCTCGGCGAGCAGCATGTACGACCACATGTCGCCGTACGCACGATCCCGCCACACGGCACGGCTGAGCGCGATGAGTGGCTGCAGGTAGCCTGCAAGATCCCACTGCTCAATGCTCTGGAAGCTGAGTGAGGCGTGCTCGAGGTCGGTCACACCAGAAACACGCAGTGGGCGAGGATCGGTGCCCTCTTGCTGCCCCCACGCTCCGGATCCCGTCTCGGCCCACCAGCGGCCGCCGAAGCCAGGAGCGGACACAACACCGACAGTTGGTTCGCCGGCAACCTCGAGGGCGATGAGCGTGGCCCAGTTGGGCACACCGCGCAAGAAATTTGAGGTGCCGTCAATGGGATCGAGGATCCAGCGCCGTTCACCGCGCTCCGCTCGACCTGATTCCTCGCCAAAGAAGCTGTCGCCTGGGCGCTCCGCCTCGATCCGCTCGCGCAGAGCGAGCTCGACCGCCTTGTCCGCGTCCGTTACGAAGGTGCGATCCGGTTTCGTTTCAATCGTGAGATCGGCCGAACGAAAGCGGGGGAGCGAGATGGAATCGGCGAGATCCGCGAGCTCTAAAGCAAACGCAAGATCGGCGGATGGAGCGGGGGGCTGTGACATGTGGCCTCCTAGCCAGAAACGAAAAAGGCTCTTCTTCTAAGTGAACTTAGAAGAAGAGCCTGAGCCGTACACCCCCCGGGACTCGAACCCGGAACCCATTGATTAAGAGTCAATTGCTCTACCATTGAGCTAGAGGTGCCTGCCGCTCCGTGAGCAACATAGATACGTTAGCACGCTCGCCGGGTTGCTCCAAACTCAATCGGTATTCCGGGCATTTCGGGTGGTTCGGTCCAGGGAATTCCCACCTGGGCGAGGCGCTCGTTTCGTAGGCTTCCAAGTGCGCGTACTTAACATGCGTAAAGTAAGTCCCGCCAATGACGGCGGCAATCGAGCCCCACCTAACCCCCAAGTAATGAGGCCCTGATGAATCTCAAACCGATCACCCGCTTCGCTGCGCCAGCAGTGCTCGTCGCTGCCGCGCTTGCGCTGAGCGGCTGCAGTAGCGGAGACAGCAAAGCGAAGACACCGGAAGAGGGGCCGCTGCAGAAATATATGTCGGCGTTGTACGGCAGCGAACAATACAACCAGGAGTTCTACGACAAACAGCACGCGAAAGCTGAAGAATCGATAGCGAAGTGCATGGCGAAGGAAGGGTTTGAATATAAGCCGAACCCTCAGGGCGGTAGCGTCTTCATCCCGAGTGGCGATGAGGAAGAAGGCAGTGAAGAGGAGCAGTGGGGCACTCTGAAGTTTGCCGAGACCTACGGATACGGAATTGTCGATTCATCGTTTATGAACGGGCTGATGGGTGGTGGTGAAGAAGGCGGCGAGGAGCAGTGGGTGGACCCGAATCAGAAGTACATTGAATCGCTTTCGGAGTCAGAGCAGAGCGCGTACTACGAGACGCTGCTTGGTGCCCAGCAGTCCTCGGTAGAGATAGTGGAAGCGGGTCAGGAGTCTGGCTGGGACTCGAATGTAGTCGGATGTCAAGCCGCGGCTCAGCACGAGACTGAGGGTGAAGACGCCTACCGTGCGGCATCCGAAGATCCTGAGTTTGCTGACCTGTTTGTAAAGATGCAGGACGTTTACTCCACGATGCTCGGTGAAGACGGAAAGCCCAGCAACGATGTCCTGATAAAGCTTGACCGCGACTGGGCAGCATGCATGGTGAAAGACGGGTATGACTTCGAGAACCCGATGGCAGCGAACAACTTCATGCAAGATGAGTGGGGCAGGACGCAGGGCTTCTCTGTCGAGCGCTCTGCCAGCGGGAGCAGTTCCACGATTGAGGAGGGTGACGAGCCCAAAGAGCTGAGCAAAAAGGAAAAGGAAAAATTTCAGGAAAAGGAAATCAACACCGCTGTCGCCGACTGGAGGTGCCAGGACAAAGTGGACTACAAGGGCACTCAGCAGAGGTTGAGTAACGAGGTTGAGCAGAAGTTCGTAGATGAGAACAAGGCGAAACTCGACGCCATGCTGGCCAAGTACGGCACGAAGAAACAAGAGAAGTAGGCGTCGCGGCATTGAGCGTCATTGCCCCAGAGTCAGGTTCTTTACACCAAATTACCGATTCCGTGACGTATGATTCTAAAAATCCATTCTCAGAATGGTGTAGACGAATCCATCAGTGATGATGGAAATCGAGCCCCACCCCCGCTGTACCCCCAACCCCGAGGTTAAAGAGGCCCTGATGAAAACTCTGTCGATTTCCCGCTATGCCGTCCCCGCGGCGCTCGTTGTCGCCGCGCTTGCACTCACCGGATGTAGTTCCGGTGACGCTAAAAAGTCCAAAGACGAAGCGGGACCACTCCAGAAATACATGTCGGCTATGTGGGGCGATGAAGAGTTCACCCAGGAGAAGTTCGACAAGCAGCAGGAGAAGACCGAGGAGCTTGTTGCGGAGTGCATGGCGAAAGAGGGTTTTGACTACAAGCCGAATACCGAAAACGGCGGCATGGTCTACATGAGCGGCGACGACGGCGACGATGGTCCCGAGTGGGGCTCGGTCAAATTTGCGGAGACCTACGGCTACGGCTTCATCAACTCACCGGGTATGGACTCATCGAATGATTCCGGTGATGATGGCAAAGAGCCCGTCGATCCCAACCAGAAGTACATTGACTCGCTCTCAGAATCCGAGCAGCAGGCCTACAACGTAACGCTGTGGGGCCCGCCCATGAGCGAAGACCAAGTGAACCCGGACGACGAAGACGCGGCTGTCGAGTACGACTGGAAGCAGGGCGGTTGTTACGGAGCTGCTCAGCACAAGGCGCAGGGTAGCGCCGCTGAAGCCACCGACGATCCTGAGTTCAAGGATCTCTTTGAGCAAATCAACAACATGTACTCCGAGGTCTATGGAAATGGAAGTAGCGGCTCCACGAACGAAGACATGGTCAAGCTCGACCGCAAGTGGGCTGAGTGCATGACCGAGGCCGGCTACGACTTCCCGACTCCCATGCAGGCACAAAATTCCTTGCAAGATGAATGGATGAAGGTCCAGGACGCTGGCGCATCGGACTCCGGCGAGTACAAGGAGCCCAGCAAAGAAGAAAAGAAGAAGTTCCAGGACAAAGAGATCAAGACCGCCGTTGCTGACGCCAAATGCCAGGACAAGCTGAAGTACACGGATGAGCAGACCAAGATCACGAACAAGATTGAGCAGAAGTTCGTTGACGAGCACAAGGCAGAGCTTGACGCGATGATCGCGAAGTACGGTTCGAAGAAGAAGGAAAAGTAGCTCGTGGCTGCGCCGTTGAAGACGAAGCCGATTTCAGGGCTCGCCGCATCGGCGGCGCTCTGCATTGCTGCGCTCGCGCTGACGGGCTGCGCCGCAGAGGCCCCCGAGGGTCAGGCCGAGGGAAGCCCGCTCAACAAATACATGTATGCCGTGTGGGGGAGCCAGGAGCAGGACAACTCCAGCTTCTACAAGCAGCAGGTCAAGATCGAGGACCAGATCGCCAAGTGCATGGCAAAAGAGGGGTTTGACTACAAGCCGAACCTTCTCTCCGAAGAGTACTTAGCGGCACCTGCCATGGAAAGCGAAGACGGGCTTGAGATGGGGACGGTCGCGTACGCTGAAGCGCACGGCTACCGCATTTTCGACAGCATGTTTGGCCCCGAATCTAAGGGAGATGGGACCGCCGATGAAGGCGAGGTTGATGCTAACGCGGAATACGTAAGCTCACTCACGGATACGGAGCAGCAAGCCTATTACGAGGCGTTGAATGGCAATCCAGTTCAAGAAGACTCGATGGAAGACCTGGAAGACGGCGAGTTTCCTCAGATCGACTGGTCCAAAATGGGCTGCTACGGAGCGGCCCAAAATGACGCCCGAGGAAACGCAGGATTAGCTCGGGATGACCCGGAGTACCAGGAACTCTTCGAGCAGATGGACAAGATCTACGTTGAAACAAACGACAACGGTGAAGAGCCCATCATTAACGAAGACGTGCGTAAGCTCAACCAAAAATGGGCCGACTGCGTTTCAAAGGCCGGTTTCGATGTGCAGAGTCCGGGCCAAGCGCAAACGATGATGATGCAAGAGTCAGGCAAGCTGACAATGGGTGTGGACGCCGCTGGAGCAATGACGTATCGGGAACCCAGCACAGAAGAGACAGAAGCGTTCCACGCCAAAGAAATCAAGGTCGCGGTCGCCGATGTGAAGTGCCAGGAAAAAACTCACTACGAAGAAGAACGTCAAAAGATTGTGTATGGACTCGAACAAAAGTTCATCGATGAGCACAAGACCAAGCTCGACGCGATGCTCGTGAAGTACTCCTCGAAAAAGAAGGAAAAGTAGCCATGGCCGCATTGCGTCGCAATCGGAAGGATCGGGGATCCTCGGCTGAGGGGCCCCCAGCTTCAGAGACGAACATTGAAACCGAAGACGTTGAGACAGCAGTCCTGGTCGAGAGCGTAGTCACCGCCGAGACTGAAGCCGACGCTGACGCCGAACCAGTCAAGAAAAAGCGCGGCTGGAAGGGCGCTCGTCTCGTTGCGCTCATCGCTGGCGTCGCCGTTGTTTCGATGCTGATTGGTGTTGGTGTGATGCAGTTCATCGTGTCTCCCGCAGACGCGGCCTCGCGCACAAAAGCTCCCGACCCCGGCCCGGTGACGGCTCCCATCGAGAAACGTCAGATCGAAAACACCGTGGTGATTCGTGGCCAGGTGAGCTACGCCGATTCAGTTCAGGTTGCGATCGACTCACCAGGAGGAAGCGAGCGCGCCGTCATTACGGGGCGTGTACCCGAGGTAGGGGCGATCCTGAATACCGGCAACCTGGCTCTCGAAGTCGCGGGACGCCCGGTTATCGTGCTGCCTGGGGAATTGCCGGCGTATCGCACACTGAGTATCGGCATGCGCGGACCCGACGTGGTCCAGCTGAAGGCGGCTCTCACCGCGATGGGGTTTGGTGTGGGCGACACGAGCTCTGATGTGTACGACGGCGACACCGCCGCTGCGGTCGGTGCGCTCTACGAGCAAGTCGGATACAGCGCACCAAACGGGGGCGACGAGGCGCAGAAGGCGCTTCGCGTCGCCGAGCGTGGCGTGCGTGACGCACAGCTTAGCCTCGCGCAGGCGCAAGCCCAGCTGAGTAATGCCATCGACATTGCCCAGCCCAACACCAATGCGGAACAGGCCGCGGTGAACGCCGCCAATGATGCTCTTGGCGATGCGCAGTCTACGCTCGTCACGGCGCAGGAGGCCGTGATGCCGACCCTGCCGTCGAGCGAGGTACTTTTTCTTACCGGGCTGCCGAGGCGAGTTGACGACGTGTCGGTAAACCGTGGTGATGTGTTGTCAGGATCACCGATGAGCGTTTCAGGGGCAACCCTGACGATCTCCGGGACCGTGTCGCAGCAGGACGCTGAGCTGCTCACGGACGGCGCGAAGGCGTTTTTCTCCGCTCCGAACGGTGATGAACTCACGGCAACCGTGAAGAAGATTCAGGCCCCCAAGTCGGGCGGAAAATCCGGTGACTCCGGCGGCTCGAAAGGCTCAGAGGGCCAGAGTAGCGGCTCAGGCGGTAGCGGTAGCGGGGGCAACTCCCAAGACTCGAGCCGCTACACCGTCACGATGGCACCGAGCGAGCTAAGTTCCGAGGAGATCGAAGCGCTGCGCGACACCAACGTGCGCGTGAAGATTCCGGTTGCTTCCACCAAGGGTGAAGTCATGGCAGTGCCGCTCGCGGCGCTTTCAGCTGGTTCTGGCGGTGAGGACCGTATCGAGCTGATGATCGATCCGAAGAGCGGACCAGATGCCGTGACGGAGAACGTAGTCGTGAAGGTGGGACTCGCCGCCGACGGATTTGTTGAGATTACGTCCGACGATCCACGCGTCAAAAAGGGCGCGAAAGTTGTGGTCGGCAGATGAGCGGCTTCACGGAACTGATCGAAGACCTCGACGGTCAGCTCCCGGACTCTGCGGCTGAAGCCTCAGCTGAACCCGCGGACCGCATGGAACGCAGGCGGGCCAAAAAGCTGGCTCGTGTGGGTGCACGTGAGGAAGTCGCCGCAAAGCGCCTGGCCGAACAGCACGCCGCGGGAGATCGCAACTTTGCGGGCCCTATCGTGCAGCTCGACGACGTGACGAGGTTCTTCCCTGGTCCGCCCAAGGTGTTTGCACTGCGGGGGATCGACCTGACGATCGAGCGCGGAGACTACCTGGCGATCATTGGACCATCAGGATCCGGCAAATCCACAATGTTGAACGCGCTTGGGCTGCTCGACCGCCCAAGCACGGGGCGTTTTCTGTTTGAGGGCATCGACACGGCGGATCTCAGCGACGACGAACGCGCAGCGCTTCGCGGTAACGCGATTGGGTTTGTGTTTCAGTCATTCCACCTGATGCCCACCCGAACCGTGCTCGAAAACGTGATGCTCGCGACAGCCTATGCCGGAGTTCCCAAAGCGGATCGAGAAGCCCTCGCGCGTGAATCGCTCCACAAAGTAGGCCTCGCGCACCGCATCGACTTTTTTCCCAATCGTCTCTCGGGCGGCGAGCGCCAGCGTGTTGCCATCGCCCGGGCTGTCTGCACCTCACCTCGTTTGCTGCTTGCTGATGAGCCCACCGGAAACTTGGATCGACAAAATTCCGAGATCGTCATGCGACTTTTCGAGGATCTTGGAAAAGAGGGCCTCACCATCGTCATGATTACCCACGACGAGACCGTAGCCGCGTCGGCGAAGCGACGCGTTCGTATGCAAGACGGAGAGCTCTCGGTGGTCGCATGATCGCGCGGTTCTGGAACAGGCTTCGCTCCCGCAAGCGCGCGGCGAAGATCCCGGGTCTGCCCATTCGGGATCTGACTCGGGAGGCGCTTGAGGGAGTGGGAGCGCGGCCCTCGCGGCTCGTCATTACGCTGCTCGGCACCGTGCTGGGAATCGCCTCGCTCGTCGCAACAATTGGCTTTGCGCAGACGGCAGCGGGCCAGATTTCCCAGCAGTTTGACGCGCTCGCCGCAACCAGAGTGTCGATCGAGCCGGGCAAGACCAAAGCCTCAGGGAACAAAGAGCGGGCAACCGCGAGGATTCCCTGGGATGCCGTTGAGCGCACAGAAGACCTTGTTGGTGTGAAGCACGCTGCCCTATACGCGAAAGTTCCCAACTCGCCAAAGGTTGAGACTGTTCAGGTGCAGGATCCCTCGCAGGTCGCAACGGCGCCTCCGCCCGTGGTCGCAGCTTCGCCCGAGATTATGCAGGCAGTGCAGGGAAAAATACAGACCGGACGCTTCTTCGATAGTGGGCACGACAGCCGCCGAGACCGCGTGGTGGTGCTCGGTAAAAATGCCGCAAAAAAGCTCGGGATCAACCGTGTGAGCGGACAACCCGCGATTTTCGTGAATGACCGTGCCTACACGGTGATCGGCATTCTCGACAAGGTCGGTACGCGTGAGGGGCTACTCGATTCCGTTATCGTGCCGATCAACACCGCGCGCTCCGAGCTTGACCTTGGCGCGCCTGATGCGCTCGATATTCGCATCGATATTGGCGCGGGTCCCGTTGTCGGTAAACAGGCTCCCATCGCACTGAACCCCAACGCCCCAGACGGGTTTAAGGTCTCAGCCCCGGGAGGGGCGAACGAGCTGCAAAAGAGTGTCGAGGCCGACGTCAACGTGCTGTTCATCGCGATTGGCATTGTTGCGCTTATCGGTGGTGGCATCGGGATCGCAAACGTCACCCTGCTCTCCGTATCGGAGCGGCGCGGTGAGATCGGCCTGCGTCGCGCGCTCGGCGCGCGCACTCGAGATATCTCGCGGCAGTTCATGCTTGAGTCCGTGACGACGGGTGTGCTCGGTGGGCTCATAGGTGTGGCCGTGGGGCTTTTTGGGCTGTTAGCAGTGTGTTTCACTCAACAGTGGACCCCGATGCTAGCCCCGTGGGCAGCCCCTGTCGGGGTCGTAGTGGGAGCCCTGGTTGGTCTCGCAGCCGGAACGTACCCCGCGATGAAGGCCGCCAGAATCGAACCTGTTGACGCCCTACGGGACTAGACCTGCTTACTTCTTTTTCCCCCACCTTTTCCCGAAGTTGGGGTCAGTTTCTGGCACTAAATCGTGTTTTGGTACCAGAAACTGACCCCGGAATCGGGTTGAGGCAGAGTCTTATCGCCGCCTGGCGAGAAACAGCGCAGCCACCGCGATGGCGAGCACCGAGGCAACCAACACGGCAAGACGAGCGGTGTCGGCCTCAGCCGGGTCGGAGAGGCTGAGTTCTGCGACGAGCAGTGAGACTGTGAACCCCACGCCGGCAAGCGCCCCGACACCGACGAGCTGTCGCCACCGGATAGCCGGATCGAGCTTCGCGCTCGTAAAGCGGGTGAGAAGCCAGGTCGTGAGGGTGATCCCAACCGGCTTACCAACAACAAGCCCGAGAATCACACCGATGGCGATGGGATCCAGCGGAAAATTCGAAGTTCCACTCACTGCGATGCCCGCGGCAAAAAACGCAAAGATCGGGATCGCAACGCCCGCCGAGAGGGGCGAATAGCGGTGCTCGAGAGTTTTTGCGAGTGGGGTACCGTCGCGGCCGCGTACCGGAATGAGGAACGCGAGGACCACACCGGCAACCGTTGGATGGATTCCCGAGGCCAGAAAGAGGGCCCACACCACGATCCCGAGTGGCAGCAGCGCCACCCACGGCCCCCACGCTGACCGCGCAAGCCAGGCGGGTGCGGTGCGTGCGATGACCGCGAACAGTGCGAGCGGTACAAGCGCGATGACGAGGGGGAGTAGCTGTAACTGCTCCGTGAAGAACACCGCGATGATGGTAATCGCGATCAGGTCGTCAACAACCGCGAGGGTGAGCAAAAAGATGCGAAGCGCGGGCGGAATGCCGGGGGCGATGAGGCCGAGGATCGCGACGGCAAACGCGATGTCGGTCGCTGTCGGGATCGCCCAACCCTCTGCTCCTGACGTGCCCGCATTGATGGCCAGGTAAATAACCGCGGGGATCGCAACCCCTCCGACGGCCGCCGCGACCGGAACGATTGCAGTTGAAACGCGGCGCAGCGCCCCCGTGATGAACTCCTGCTTGAGCTCGAGCCCGACCATAAAAAAGAAGATGGCGAGCAGGCCGTCGGAGGCCCAGTGCCCGAGGCTGAGCTGCAACCCGAGTCCCGCTGGACCGAGTTTTGTGTCGCGGAGCGCGAAGTACTGCTCTGCGAGGGGGCTGTTGGCGGCGATGAAACCGGCAGCCGCCGCGATGACGAGAATGACACCGCCGGTAATCTCGCCCCGTAAGAGGTGGCTAAGACGCGATGTTGCGGGAGTGTGGTTCATGCTGGGATCCATTTCGGTTCGGTCGATTATGTGTCGACCAGGCTTCCCGACTCACCACGTTCCAGTGTAGTCGTCTAGCGCTTGGGAAGATCCTCATCTTCCGAGCCCTGCATTGCAACACCGGCGATCGCAAGTGCCAGACCGGCGGCCCACACACCCCACACGACGTAGCGGCGCCAGTCCCTTGGCATGTGCTGGGTGCGCTTTGAAGTGCTGAGCGCGCCAAACGCGGCCCCGATAACCCCGGGGTTTGTCACATACTTGCCGATCGCCATGGCTCCTCCTTGCGGGCCGAACAGTGCAAAGCTAAGCCTAACGCCCGGGTGTCTCGCATGCGATACGCTTGCAGAAGGAGTTTGTCACGGCGTGGCAAATATATCGGCTCGTAAAACCTGGGCCCACAAGCTACGAAGGAGAACCGGCATGGCGAAGCAGAAGACCGAGACGCTGTTCGAAGAGAGCTCGCAGGGAGCCGTTGGCGCGATCACCGGTGTGCTGTTTATTCTTTCCGTTGTGCTGATTCTTGGTGGTTTTGTGCTGATGGGCTACGGCATCCAGCCCAGCCTTGGTGCGGCCGAAGTATGGACCTTTGTCGGTGGACTCGCCTCAACCATTCTTGGTTTCATGATTCCATTCGGCATTCTTCCCGCAACCGGGAAGTAACGAAACGAACGTTTAACGGCGTCGGGGAGCACAGCTCCTCGGCGCCGTTGCCGTTTCAGAACCGAGACAGAATACGTCTGTGCATAGAATAGGACAATGGCACAGACTGACATCAAGCCGCGTAGTCGCGACGTCACCGACGGGATCGAGAAGGCCGCAGCGCGAGGCATGCTTCGCGCCGTGGGTATGGGAGATGAGGACTGGGATAAGCCCCAGATCGGCATCGCCAGCTCCTGGAACGAGATCACCCCGTGTAACTTGAGCCTCGACCGGCTCGCACAGGGTGCCAAAGAGGGTGTGCACTCGGGTGGGGGATACCCGCTGCAGTTCGGCACCGTCTCGGTTTCCGATGGCATCTCGATGGGCCACGAGGGTATGCACTTCTCGCTCGTCTCGCGTGAGGTCATTGCTGACTCGGTTGAAACCGTCATGATGGCGGAGCGCCTCGATGGTTCGATCCTGCTCGCCGGTTGCGACAAGTCGCTGCCGGGCATGCTGATGGCGGCTGCCCGCCTCGACCTTGCCTCGGTCTTCCTCTATGCAGGTTCGATTGCCCCCGGCTGGGTCAAGCTCACCGACGGCACGGAGAAGGAAGTCACCATCATCGACGCCTTCGAGGCCGTTGGTGCGTGCAAGGCCGGCACCATGAGCGAAGAAGACCTGAAGCGCATCGAGTGTGCGATCGCTCCCGGTGAGGGCGCCTGCGGTGGCATGTACACCGCCAACACGATGGCCTCGATTGCCGAGGCCCTCGGCATGAGCCTTCCCGGCTCTGCCGCTCCGCCCAGCGCGGATCGTCGCCGTGACTACTACGCCCACCGCTCGGGTGAGGCTGTTGTCAACATGCTGCGTCTCGGCATCACCGCTCGTGACATCCTCACGAAGAAGGCGTTCGAGAACGCGATCACGCTGCTCATGGCCTACGGCGGCTCGACCAACGCCGTGTTGCACCTGCTCGCAATTGCGCGCGAGGCCGAGGTGGATCTGACGCTCGAGGACTTCAACCGCATCGGCGCAAAGGTGCCGCACCTCGCCGACATGAAGCCGTTCGGCAAGTACGTGATGGCCGACATCGATCGCCACGGTGGTGTTCCGGTGATCCTCAAGGCCCTGCTCGACGCTGGCCTGCTGCACGGCGACGTGTTGACTGTGACCGGCAAGACCATGGCTGAGAACCTCGCCGAGCTGAACCCGGACCCGGTTGACGGCAAGGTGATCCACAACCTTGATGATCCGATTCACGCGACCGGTGGCCTCACGATCCTGCACGGCTCGCTGGCACCGGACGGGGCCGTGGTGAAGACCGCCGGCTTCGACGCCGAGGTGTTTGAAGGCCCCGCGCGCGTGTTCGAGCGTGAACGCGCCGCGATGGACGCGCTCACTGAGGGCAAGATCGGCAAGGGTGACATCGTTGTGATCCGCTACGAGGGACCCAAGGGTGGCCCCGGCATGCGCGAGATGCTTGCGATCACCGGTGCCATCAAGGGCGCTGGGCTCGGAAAAGATGTACTACTATTGACGGACGGGCGATTCTCAGGCGGCACAACCGGACTGTGTATCGGCCATATTGCACCGGAAGCATCGGACGGAGGTCCAGTTGCCCTGGTGCGCGACGGTGACCTGATTCGGGTCGATATCGCCGCTCAAACGCTCGACTTGCTGGTGGATCCCACTGAGCTTGAGGCCCGACGAGAGAACTGGGCCCCGCTTCCCCCGCGATACACCCGCGGCGTACTCGCGAAGTACACCAAGCTTGTGCATTCTGCCTCTGAGGGCGCAATCACGGGTTAGTTTGCGCCTCACGCGCCGGTGCTTCCACACGGAGACGCCCTTGTTTGTATTGCATGACACCTTCAATCGAGAAAGCAAGACATGACCTCGGAATCGAGTGCAGTGCCACATCAACCAGACCCGGATCATTCCGGCGGCGAACGGATGACCGGAGCGCAGGCTGTTGTTCGCAGCCTGGAAGCGCTCGGCGTGCGTGACGTCTTCGGGCTTCCCGGCGGCGCAGTGTTGCCGCTGTACGACGCACTGATGGACGCGGCAGAGCTGCGCCACATCCTTGTTCGTCATGAGCAGGGCGGCGGCCACGCGGCTGAGGGATTCGCCTCGGCCAAGGGAGAGGTCGGCGTGTGCATCGCGACCTCGGGCCCCGGCGCCACGAACCTCGTCACCGCGATTGCGGATGCCTACATGGACTCCGTGCCGATGCTCGCGATTACCGGTCAGGTGTTTTCGCACCTTATGGGATCCGACGCGTTCCAGGAAGCCGACATCATCGGCATCACGATGCCGATCACGAAGCACTCCTTCCTCGTGAAGAAGCCTGAGGACGTGCCCGGCGCGATTGCCGCCGCGTACCACCTCGCTTCGACCGGTCGCCCCGGCCCAGTGCTGGTCGACATCACGAAGGATGCCCAGGAGGGCCTCGTCGATTTTGTGTGGGATCCGCGGGTTGATCTCGCGGGCTACCGCCCGATCACCAAGGCCAACAGCAAGCAGATTCAGGCGGCAGCGGATCTCATCGCGCAGGCCGAGCGTCCCGTGTTCTACGTGGGCGGTGGTGTTGGCCGTGCCGGTGCATCCGCCGAGCTGCTACAGCTTGCTGAGCTCGTTGGTGCGCCCGTCGTGACGACCCTCATGGCCCGCGGTGTGTTCCCTGATTCGCACCCGCAGCACCTCGGCATGCCGGGTATGCACGGCACGGTTCCGGCGGTGCTCGCGCTGCAGGAGTCCGATCTGCTGATCGCGCTTGGTGCGCGCTTCGACGACCGCGTGACCGGCAAGGCCGCGCAGTTCGCGCCCGACGCGAAGGTGATCCACGCGGATATTGACCCGGCAGAGATCGGCAAGATCCGCGCCGCAGACGTGCCGATCGTGGGCGACGCAGCCGAGGTTATTTCCGACCTCATTGCCGCGGTGTCGACGTGCAAGCTGAGCCGTGAGTGCGCCGACACCTCAGCCTGGTGGGAGCGCCTGCGCATGCTGCAGGAGAAGTTTCCGCTCGGATACCAGGAGACCACCGACGGTCTGCTCTCACCGCAGCACATCATTCAGCGCATCGGTGAGATCACCGGACCCGAGGGCATCTACGCGGCGGGAGTTGGTCAGCACCAGATGTGGGCGGCGCAGTTCATCAAGTATGAGCGCCCGAACGCCTGGTTGAACTCGGGCGGTGCCGGCACCATGGGTTACTCCGTGCCCGCTGCTATGGGTGCCAAGGTCGCCGAGCCCGACCGCGTGGTCTGGGCGATCGACGGCGACGGCTGCTTCCAGATGACGAACCAAGAGCTGGCCACCTGCATGGTGAACAACATCCCCATCAAGGTTGCCATCATCAACAACTCGTCGCTCGGCATGGTGCGACAGTGGCAGACGCTGATTTACAACGGCCGCTACTCGAACACCGAACTGAACACGGGTCACGGCAGCGCGCGCATTCCCGACTTTGTGAAGCTGGGCGAGGCGTACGGTTGCCTCGCCATTCGGGTTGAGCGCGAGGACCAGGTTGACGACGCGATCAAGCTCGCACTCGAGACGAATGATCGCCCCGTGGTGATCGACTTCGTTGTGAGCTCGGACGCGATGGTGTGGCCGATGGTTCGCCAGGGCACCTCCAACAGCGACATTCAGTATGCGCTTGAGCACGCCCCCGAGTGGGAGGAAGAGTAAAAATGAGCCGTCACGTACTCAGCCTCCTCGTAGAGGATAAGCCCGGTCTGTTGACCCGTGTTGCGGGGCTCTTTGCCCGCCGCGGTTTTAACATCGAATCGCTCGCTGTGGGCCCCACCGAGATGCGTGGACTGTCGCGCATCACCGTTGTGGTCGACGAAGACGAGATCCTGCTCGAGCAGGTGACCAAACAGCTGAACAAGCTTGTCAACGTCATCAAGATCGTGGAGCTGGAGGAATCCAACTCCGTGCAGCGCGAGCACGTGCTCATCAAGGTGCGCGCTGACAACCAAACTCGTTCACACGTGCTGGAGGCCGTGAGCCTCTTCCGTGCGCGGGTGGTCGACGTGGTGCCTGACGCGCTCACCATCGAGGTGACGGGCGACAGTGGCAAGATCGACGCCTTCCTGAAGGTGCTTGAGCCCTACGGAATCAAGGAGATCGCGCAGTCCGGGCTTATTGCCATGGGGCGCGGATCCAAGTCGATTACCGAGCGCGTCTTCAAAAACTGACCCCGCTGTCATCCTGCGCGAGCTTGCGAGTCGCAGGATCCATCCAAACCAGATTTACCGAAATCACACAACGAAAGAGAGTCACAAGTGGCTGAGATGTACTACGACGCAGATGCAGATCTGTCGATCATCCAGGGCAAGAAGGTTGCCATTGTCGGCTACGGCTCACAGGGGCACGCGCACGCAATGAACCTGCGCGACTCGGGTGTTGAGGTCGTCATCGCCCTCAAGGAGGGCTCGAAGTCGATCCAGAAGGCTGAAGAAGCCGGCTTCACCGTGAAGACCGTTGCTGACGCTGCTGAGTGGGCCGACCTGATCATGGTGCTTGCACCGGATCAGTACCAGCGCACAATCTACAACGAGTCGATCAAGCAGCACCTGACCGCTGGCAAGACGCTCGCGTTTGCTCACGGCTTCAACATTCGCTTCGGCTACATCGAGACCCCCGAGGGTGTCGACGTGATCCTCGTCGCTCCGAAGGCTCCGGGCCACACCGTGCGCCGCGAGTTCGAGGCCGGCCGCGGCATCCCCGACATCATCGCCGTCGAGGTTGACGCTTCGGGCTCCGCTTGGGAGACCGCGAAGTCGTACGCCAAGGCAATCGGTGGCACCCGCGCCGGTGTTATCAAGACCACCTTCACCGAAGAGACCGAGACGGACCTCTTCGGCGAGCAGGCAGTGCTCTGCGGTGGCACCTCGCAGCTCGTGCAGTACGGCTTCGAGACGCTGACCGAGGCTGGCTACCAGCCCGAGATCGCCTACTTCGAGGTGCTCCACGAGCTCAAGCTGATCGTCGACCTGATGTGGGAGGGCGGCATCGCCAAGCAGCGCTGGTCCGTCTCCGACACCGCTGAGTACGGCGACTACGTCTCGGGCCCGCGCGTCATCGACGCGAGCGTCAAGGAGAACATGAAGGCTGTGCTCGCAGACATCCAGTCGGGTGCCTTCGCAAAGCGCTTCATCGAGGATCAGGACAACGGTGGCAAGGAGTTCATCGAGCTCCGCACCAAGGCTGAGAAGCACCCGATCGAGACCACCGGTCGCGAGCTGCGCAAGCTCTTCGCTTGGAAGCAGACCGACACCGACTACGTCGACGGCAGCGCCGCGCGCTAGTCGCGTACTGCCCTTCATTCGGGGGTCAGTTTCTGGTAGTAAAACACTGTTTTCTACCAGAAACTGACCCCCGAATTGTTTATACGGGTGCCTTATGTGCGCGGGCGTGTCACGCGGGCCGTGGCTTGGGCCGCCCAGGGGTCCTCGGGCCAGGGGTGCTTCGGGTAGCGGCCGCGCATCTCACGGCGCACCTCTTGGTATGGGCCGTTCCAGAACGAGGAGAGATCGTCGGTGACCGCGAGCGGGCGGCGCGCGGGAGAGAGCAGATGCACTTGCACGGGTACCCTGCCCTCCACGAGTCGCGGTGTCTGCGCAAGGCCAAACATCTCCTGCAGCTTGACTGAGATCACGGGAGGGGCGGCAGGATCGGCGGGATCCGGGTAACGAATGCCCACTGTTGAGCCCGAGGGCACCGCCAGCCGCTCCGGGACCAACTCTTCGAGCCGCGCCGCCTCGGGCCAGGGGAGTAGCCGACGCAGCGCCGAGGCCACATCGATGCGGTGCAGCGAAGATGCCGCGCCGAGCCGATCAAGGTCGGGCCCGAGCCACTGCTCGAGGGGAGTCAGCAGCGCCTCGTCGCTCATTGCAGGCCAGGGTTCGCCGAGTTCCCTATGAAGCAGTGCGAGTCGGGCTCGCAGCCCGATTGCCGCCTCCGACCAGTTGAGCGCAGCAAGACCCCGCTCGCGCAGGTGGGCTGCGAAGGCTGGCCCGGTATCGGCATCGCTTGGTGCGGTGGGGGTCGAGGAGAGCAGGATCGCGCCGAACCGGTGTTCCTCTCGCACCCGCACCCGGCCATCCTCCACCCGAGCTAGGCGCTTGCGGGCGAGAAGGGTATCGCCGATCCTCAGTGCATCGGCCTCCGCGATTGGTGCGGCGAGACGGATCACCGCTCCCGCACCGTCGGCGGCGCGTCCCTCGGCACGCTGCACTTCGCGCACGGCGATCCATTCACTTCCAATCAGCCCGCTGTTCTCGGGGAGGGCAGCTCTGGTACCGCTTGCTAGCAGGTAGCCACGGGACCCCTCGGAGACGCGGTGCGCGATCCACTCGGGTCGACCAAGCGCCGCCACGATGCCGGGTGCGTCACCGGCTGCGCCGGGCGCGCTGGCCGAGAACGCCTCAGCGGGTGCGGCAACGGTCGAGAGCTCTGCCGCAGCGATCCGCTCGAGTCGCTGGCTCTCGCGGCGCCACCGCTCGGCGCCGGGTGCTCGACCGGTGCGCAGTTCGCGAAGGAGCCGCGGCAGATCGGCACCCGAGTCGCGGTGGTCGTCTGAGATTGCGGCGACCACCTCTGCGGCGAGACGGACATCGCCGAGCTCAATGGCCCCGGCGAGCAGCGCCCGCGCGTCCCGCACCCCGATTGGCAGTCGAGCCACGCGGGTTCCTTGCAAAGTGGGGTGTCCCGTCTCGTCGGTCAGGTGCAGGGCGCGAAGTTCCTCAACGGCCTCGTCCATTGCCGCGGCCGGGGGAGCGCTGGGGAGCGCCAAACCGACACCTCCCGGGGTGCCCCAGGCGGCCAGGAGCAGCGCGGTATCGGTGAGGTCGGCCGAGGCGATTTCCGGCGCCGACTCGGCGGGCATCCGCGCGAAGTCGGCCTCTGAATACGCGCGCACGACTCGGCCCGGCCCCTGACGCGCTGCTCGACCAGCGCGCTGCTCGGCGCTCGCCCGAGACGCGCTTACGGTAACGAGGCCAGTCATGCTGCGTGCGCGGTCGCGCCGTGCCTCTCGGGAGAGCCCGGAATCGACCACGAGATGCACTCCCGGCACAGTGAGCGAACTTTCGGCGAGTGAAGTACTGACAACGACCCGCGGCGGGTCACCCGGACCTCGTCCGCGCACCGCGCGATCCTGATCCCGTGCTGGCACCCTGCCGTGTAATGGAAGTATCTCGAGTGGACCGCGCGCGTTTGTGCGCAGCCGGCGCACGAGTTCATCGACCTCACGAGCGCCGGGAACAAAAACGAGCGTGTCGCAGGCTTCGGCCTGCTGCGCTTCGAGTGTCACAGCGGCGAGATGATCGAGGTAATTCCTGGTGACACCACGATCATCGAGGCGGGTTCCCGCGAAGGGAGCGTGGTCTTTTCGGAGCGGGTGCAGGGCAGAAGGGATATCGACAATCGGGGCCGCTCCGGCGTCTCCGGCCAACAGTTCCGCGACGCGGGAAGCATCGAGTGTTGCCGACATGGCAACCACGAGGAGGTCGTCGCGCAGCGTACGAACTTCCGCGATCATGCCGAGCAACAGATCGCTGTCAACCGAGCGCTCGTGTACCTCGTCGAGAATCACGGCCCCGATGCCGTCGAGGCCCGGGTCAGCGAGCAGGCGTCGCAGCAGCACACCCGGCGTGAGGACCTCAAGACGCGTGTGGTTTGAGGTGCGCCGTTCGCCGCGAACGGTAAAGCCGACTCCATCACCAACGGCAGTGCCGTCAAGCATCGCGATTCGGTTCGCGGCGGCTCGCACCGCAACACGCCGGGGCTGGGTGAGGAGGGTCGTGCCACGATCACGAACCAGGTTTGCGACCAGTGGTGGCACGAAGGTTGTCTTGCCGGTTCCCGGCGGGGCCGTCACGACCATAACGCCGAACTTCGCGGCCGATTCGAGCTCGTCTTGATGCTCCGCGACGGGAAGTCCAACTCCTATGGAGGTGAGGTTGAAGACCGGCGTAATCACGCTGCCAAGTCTAGGCTGGCCACCCGCTCACCGGATGCTCAAAGCACCGCGGCTATAAGGTTGAGGAATGCGGAAAAAGAAGGAACAAGCGGCGCGTGAGAGCACGCTTGCGAGCGGCTGGAAGGTCGAGGGTGAGGATCCGGTAGTTTCCGTCGAGGAAGACACTGTCGCGCCGGAAAGCACTGTTACGTCAGAAAACACCGTTGCGCTCGAAAGCACTGTTGCGCCGGAAGAACAAGTGACTGAGGTTGCCACGGATGCTGAATCCGCCGCGCCGGGGCTCAGCAACGGTGCCCTCGTAACCCTGGGTGTGTTTGGTGGTCTGTACCTGCTGTATGTCTGGGGCTGGTTCGTTATTGCGCAGGCCTACGCGTCAGTGAATGCTATGGCGGCCGCCGGCAGCGGCACGATCGGTGGGGTGCTGCAGCAGATCGTCTTCTGGGCAGCGCCACTTGCGCCCCTGCTCTGGTTCGGCGTCTCACTCTTCTTCAGCCGCGGCGGGCGAACGAAACGTCTTGTGTTGTTCTTGTTTATCGGGGCGATTGTGCTGTTGCCGTTGCCCATGCTCATCGCGAGGATTAGCTAGGTTATGGTCAAAGTAGTTTCGGCTTGGGTCGTCGGCTTTTTGTTGGCGGTGCTGTACCTGTATGCGGCCACAGCCGCGATTGGCAACCTCATCGGCATGTCCGGTCTCGCTGGTGCTCTTGGCACCGGGCTGAGCGCTGTCGGCTGGATCTGGTTGATTACCGGCATCGTTATGCCGGTGGTGCTGCTCTCGCTCGCGTTGATTCTCGGTAGAAAACGCAAAGCGGGGATTCGGATCCTGCTGCTGGCAGTAGGGATCACGGTTGTTGCAGTGTTGCAGATTGACCTGATGCACCTGATTCCTGAGTCGTCATATTTCGCGTAGCGTACGGAAGGCCGGTCTCGCGCCACTAGACTGGAAATCCGCGCGCCCAGGGCGCGCATTGTTTCTGTCGTTTATCCCCGAAGGAACCGCCTGATGCCTGCGCCAATCGTGCTGATCGCTGAACAACTCTCACCCGCCACGATCGCCGCTCTCGGCCCCGACTTCGAGGTGGTGCACGTCGACGGTACTGATCGCGACGCGCTGCGCTCGGCGCTCGCGACCGCTGACGCTGTGCTGGTGCGTTCGGCCACGCAGATTGATGCCGAAGCGCTGAGCTGGGCACCGAAGCTGAAGGTTGTTGCCCGGGCCGGTGTTGGTCTCGACAACGTCGACATTAAGGCCGCAACGCAGGCTGGTGTCATGGTTGTGAACGCACCGACCTCAAACATTATTAGTGCGGCCGAGCTGACTGTGGCCCACATCCTCGGCCTCGCACGCCACCTGCCGCGTGCACACTCATCACTGTCGGCGGGGGAGTG
Organism: Leucobacter viscericola; assembly: GCF_011299575.1. Classification (NCBI taxonomy): domain Bacteria; kingdom Bacillati; phylum Actinomycetota; class Actinomycetes; order Micrococcales; family Microbacteriaceae; genus Leucobacter; species Leucobacter viscericola. The sequence continues at coordinate 808,276 of NZ_CP049863.1, read as the reverse complement.
GAAGCGCTCCTCGTTCACCGGCATTGAGCTGTACGAAAAGACAGTCGGCATTATCGGCCTCGGCCGCATTGGCGCGCTCATTGCTGAGCGCCTGCGCGGTTTTGGCGTGGAACTCATCGCCTTTGATCCCTACGTCACCGCCGCGCGTGCGCAGCAGCTTGGTGTGCAGCTAGTGTCACTCGAGGAGCTCATCGAGCGCGTTGACTTCCTCACGATCCACATGCCTCGTACGCCCGAGACGCTCGGCATGATTGGCGCAGAGCAGCTCAAGGCGATGAAATCGACCGCCTACGTCGTGAACGTTGCCCGTGGCGGGCTCATTGACGAGGAAGCGCTCATCGCTGCGCTCGATGCCGGCGAGATCGCCGGTGCCGCGCTCGACGTCTTTGTGCAGGAGCCGCCAGCAGACACGACGCTCACCGGTCTGCCGAACGTCAACGTGACCCCTCACCTGGGGGCCTCCACCGAGGAAGCTCAAGAGAAAGCCGGAGTGTCGGTCGCGAAGTCGGTACGACTCGCTCTTGCCGGCGACCTGGTGCCCGACGCGGTGAACGTCGCCGGCGGCGTGATCGATGAGTACGTGCGCCCCGGTCTGCCCCTCACGGAGAAGCTCGGTCAGGTCTTCGCCGGACTCGCAGACGGTCCCATTGCTTCCCTCGACATCGAGGTGCACGGCGAGCTTGCCGAGCGCAACGTTGAAGCGCTGCGCCTTGCGGCTCTGAAGGGGCTGTTCTCCAAGGTTGTGAGCGATCCCGTGTCGTACGTCAACGCACCACTGCTCGCGGAACAGCGCAACATTGAGGTGCGGTTCAGCGTCGATGGAATTTCTGAGAGCTACCGAAACGTCATCACCCTGAGCGGTGCGCTGACCGACGGCACTCCCGTGTCCGTTTCGGGCACCCTCACTGGCCCCAAGCAGGTCGAGAAGATCGTTGAGGTCAACGGCTACGAGGTCGAGCTGCCGATTCCCGAGCACCTGATTGTATTCAGCTACACGGATCGCCCCGGCATCGTTGCAAGCTATGGCAACCTGCTGGGTGACGCGGGTGTGAACATTGCCGGTCTGCAGATCGCTCGTGATGAAAAGAAGGGCACAGCGCTCTCGGTGCTATCAGTTGATTCACCCGTAGATGAATCACTGATCGAGGCCTTGCGCGTCGCGATCGGTGCTGAGAAGATCAGCACAATCGATATCGACGTTCAGTAGGTCTGCCAGCCCGAGCGGGCTACCTAATGTAGTGGGCTACCAAATTTAGTACTCACAGCGCTACCCCCTTTTTCTGCACGCCTCCCGTGTGTATTTTTTACCTACAAGCATTACCGGGGAGTAATTGTAGTTAAAAGGGGACCACGATGTCGTGGAAAAAGTTTGTTACGTTGGCGATCGCAATTCCGCTCGTTGTGGTGTCTGCACAGCCCGCTTTTGCCGATAACGGAGCAACCGATGATCCCCTCGTGCAGGCGGGGATGAGTGCCCAGGCGAAGCCTGCACCGGGCACTACGACCGCTGACCCATCTGCGCCCACGACCGATCAACAAGATCAGAGTGGAACCGCAGATGAGCCCGGCACCGACCCCGGAACGAATGGTGGGTCGGGCCAGGGGGCCGATCCCGAAGCTCCGAACGGGGGAGAATCTGAGCAACCGACACCGGGCAGTGAACCTCCCAGCACCGAATCACCACAACCAGAGGCACCTCCGACCCCTGCCCCACAGCCCAAAACAGGGGCAACAAAGCAGAGCCCCAAACCGATAACTGCGCAGGCTGCAGAGCCAGTTGAGTCACTCAAGGTCTCCGGAGTGTTGCATGTTGCCCCAGGTGAGCCCACACAGGGATCGGTTGCGGCATCTGATGCGGGTGGAGCTGTAGACATGCTGCCTGACCAGGTCAAGCTTGAAACGGCGGAGGGCACAACACTTCCCCTTGATCCTGAATCTCTGGGAGAAGACGTATCAGGGGGAGAAGCGTTTTCTGGAACGGTGAGCCTGGACGACGCCGCTCAGCAGGCAGTGCAAGAGGTGGTTGAGGATTCCACAGCAACCGCTCAGAAAGCTCCAGACCTGGCGGTCGTTGTCGAGGCTGCGGCAACAGCAACGATTGCTGCAGGCGAGACGTTCGACGCAAAGGAGGTCGAGATCACACCGGCCCCGGCGCAGACAAAGGGCCCGGCTGCCATGCAGCACTCCGCAGACGTTGTGCTCATTACGAGCGCGACGGCATCTCAAGAATCTGCGGTGCGTGATCTCATGACACTGACGTCAAACTACTGGAAAAAAGAGTCAGAGGGGCTCATCACCGGCATCTCCGTGAACGCGGTAAAGCAGCTGTCGTCAGCAGGGATGGACGTGTGTGATCCGAACGCGGCCTGGGAAGCTGCGCGAGATCAGTTCCCGGGCGTTGACCACTACGAGAACGCGCGGCACCTCGTGGTGCTTGTCGACAAGAACTGTGGCCCGGGAGCAGCGGCTGGCTGGGGAGACATCTACACACTGCACGGCGGTGGTGAAATCTACGCCAACCTGGGGGCGAGGTACTCCGGGACCTCATTCAGGGATGCCCTCGGCATCGTCGCCCACGAGTTTGGCCACAACTTTGGGCTTGATCACAGCGGATCGCGCACCTGCAACGCCGATGCGTACGATGCGGCGCTCTCCAACGTGTGGATCTTCGATCCACAAACCCGGGCTTCGGGGCAGCTCTGCACCGACGACGAGTACCGCGATTCGTGGAGTGTCATGGGGTACTACCGGCCTGATCTTGGTCCGGTGTTGCCCTCACTGCCGATCAGCCAAAAAGCCGACATTGAGCTTCTCCCGGCAACTGCCATTCCGAAGGTCACACAGGCCGCAGGCAAAACTCAGCGCTTCACGATTAAAGCGCTCAGCTCAGGATCGGGGCTCCGCGGGATCCAGGTGCAGCAGTCGGGGAGCAGTGAACCCTTCTACGTCGAGTACCGCAGTGGAACGGGGCAGGACTCGGGCGCGAACTTTATGGATCCGAGCCAGCGGGGCGTCCGCATTCTGAAGCAGTACGACCGAGGCAGCATCGTGATTTCGAAGGCCGACGGGTACTCTCTGGGCAAGGGGGATTTCCTGCAGCCCTACGGTGGACGGGCACGGGTCATCGTGGAATCGGAAACGAGCGCCTCGGCGAACGTGCGCGTTGACTTCTACACCTCGTTTAGAGATGTGCCAGCGAGCCACAAGTTTGCGGGACCCATCCAGTGGATGTACGACACCAAGACCTCAACGGGAACTCGGCAGGTCGACGGATCCGCAGTCTATGGGCCCTCAGAGAACGTGACTCGAGGTGCTATCGCGGCCTTCCTGTTCCGAAGCGAGGCGCCGAGCGGTTACAAGCCTGGTTCAAAAGGAAAGCTGCCGTTCACCGACGTGTCGACGGGTCACAAATTCTACAAAGAGATCTATTGGATGTGGGAGAAGGGCATTACCACCGGCACGAGGCAAGCGAACGGTACCGTCAAGTTTTTGCCCAACGATTCGCTCACGCGCGAGGCTATGGCGGCCTTTCTCTACCGGGTGAACGGCGCGAAGTATTCGCCACCCGCAAAGTCCCCGTTCAAAGACGTATCCACCAAACAGCAGTTCTATAGGCAGATCACCTGGATGTACTCCAAGCAGATCACCACAGGGACGGCAACGAGCAGGGGTCTTGAGTATCAGCCCAAGAACCTGACTAGTCGCGCGGCCATGGCAGCGTTCATGCAGCGCTCGTCAAAGCTGTAGCGTGCGGATCCGGCGTTCAGGTAGGCGGCGGTGCTATCCTGAACGAGCGGGCGTCTGCCCGCATCAACGAAGAACCGAGCTCGTCGGCTGGCGGGCTGGTCTTCGGTGGTGGATCCCTCTCGATCTACGGGGTAAATAGTGAGGGTGGTCTTCTACTGTTGATCAGCGCCTGCGGTTGCCGCAGCGTCCTAGGCTGTCTGCCACGCGCTCACGTATGTAAGGAGTTCCCGTGGAGGGTCCTGAAATCAAGTTTGCGGAGGCCGTGCTCGATAACGGCAAGTTCGGCAAGCGCACCATCCGTTTTGAAACCGGCCGTCTCGCGCAGCAGGCACAGGGTGCCGTCGCCGCGTACCTCGACGAAGAGACCATGCTTCTCTCGGCCACCAGCGCATCAAAGAACCCGAAGGATCACTTCGACTTCTTCCCGCTGACCGTCGATGTTGAAGAGCGCTCGTACGCCGCGGGCAAGATCCCCGGCTCGTTCTTCCGTCGTGAGGGACGCCCCTCGACCGAGGCGATCCTGGTTTGCCGTCTCATCGACCGCCCGCTGCGCCCGTCGTTCGTTGACGGTCTCCGCAACGAGGTCCAGATCGTTGTCACCGTGCTCTCAATCGCGCCGGGTGAGTTCTACGATGCTCTCGCGATCAACGCGGCGAGCGCCTCGACCCAGATCTCGGGTCTGCCGTTCTCAGGCCCCATTGCTGGTGTGCGCCTCGCGCTCATCGGCGACCAGTGGGTTGCGTTCCCGAACGAGGCACAGCTTGCTGACGCCGTCTTCGACCTGATGGTTGCCGGTCGTGTGATCGTTGACAAGAACGGCAAGGAAGACGTCGCGATCATGATGGTCGAGGCTGAGGCCACTGAGGATTCTTGGAACCTCATCAAGGCTGGCGCCACGAAGCCCGACGAGGCAGTTGTTGCGCAGGGTCTTGAGGCCGCAAAGCCGTTCCTGTCGCAGCTCGTGAAGGCTCAGGAGCAGCTCGCCGCACAGTCGGCGAAGGAGATCCAGGAGTATCCGGTCTTCCTGCCCTACACCGACGAGGTCTACGCCGCTGTCGCTGAGCTCGCAGAGGCTGAGCTCGCTGGCATCTACCAGATCGCTGACAAGCAGGAGCGTCAGGACGCTGATGACGCACTGAAGGCTCGCGTCAAGGAAGCCATCGTGGCCAAGGTTGAGGCAGGCGCACTTGACGCTTCCGCCGAGGGCCAGGTTTCGGGCGCGTACAAGTCCGTCACCAAGAAGATCGTTCGCGGCCGGATCCTCGCAGAGGGTGCGCGCATCGACGGTCGTGGTCTGCGCGACATTCGTGCACTCGACGCCGAGGTTCAGGTCATCCCGCGCGTGCACGGTTCCGCGATCTTCCAGCGCGGCGAGACCCAGATCATGGGTGTCACCACACTGAACATGCTGAAGATGGAGCAGCAGATCGACTCGCTGTCGCCCACGACCAGCAAGCGTTACATGCATCACTACAACTTCCCGCCATACTCGACCGGTGAGACCGGCCGCGTTGGCAGCCCGAAGCGCCGCGAGATTGGCCACGGCTTCCTCGCGGAGCGCGCGTTGGTTCCGGTTCTGCCGGCCCGCGACGAGTTCCCCTACGCAATCCGCCAGGTATCTGAGGCGCTGAGCTCAAACGGCTCGACCTCGATGGGCTCCGTCTGCGCTTCGACGCTGTCGCTGCTCAACGCCGGTGTGCCGCTGCGCGCCGCCGTTGCTGGCATCGCGATGGGTCTTGTCAGCGACCAGGTTGACGGCGAGACGCGCTACGCGACCCTCACCGACATCCTCGGTGCAGAGGACGCACTCGGCGATATGGACTTCAAGGTCGCAGGTACCTCGGAGTTCATCACTGCACTGCAGCTCGACACCAAGCTCGACGGCATCCCGTCAGACGTGCTCGCTGGCGCACTGACGCAGGCCAAGGAAGCACGCACCACGATCCTGGGTGTGCTCAACCAGGCAATCGACACGCCCGACGAGATGGCGCCCACCGCGCCTCGCGTTATCAGCGTGAAGATTCCCGTCGACAAGATCGGCGAGCTGATCGGGCCCAAGGGCAAGACGATCAACGGTATCCAGGACACCACTGGTGCCGACATCTCGATCGACGACGACGGCACCGTGTACATCGGTGCGGTTGACGGTCCGTCGGCTGAGGCCGCTCGCGCGCAGGTCAACGCGATCGCGAACCCGCAGAACCCCGAGGTCGGCGAGCAGTACCTCGGTACCGTCGTGAAGAACGCCGCCTTTGGCGCGTTCGTCTCGCTGCTTCCCGGCAAGGATGGCCTGCTGCACATCTCTGAGGTGCGCAAGCTCGCCGGTGGCAAGCGAATCGACAGCGTTGATGACGTGCTCTCGATCGGTCAGAAGATCCTCGTGAAGATCACGAAGGTTGACGATCGTGGCAAGCTCTCACTCGAGCCCGTGCTCGAGGAAGGCGCTGCTGAGGCAGAGGCAGCTCCTGCCGAGGCCGCTGCAGAGTAACTCTCGCACGTAGAAATGCCCGCCACCCCGTCAGGGGTGGCGGGCATTTTTGATCCCGCCCGCGCTGCCCATGCTGTCCGCGCTGCCCGCACCGCCCTTCCCTCAAGCGGGTGTAGCCATATTGCTAGTTGAGGCCCGCTCAACCCGCAATACGGCTACACCCGATTTGAGAAGGACGTTGCCAGCGCGGATCGAATAGGCTGAGGGGATGCTTGAACCTATCGCCCTTCCGCTGGATCTGCCAGAACTCGCCGTTGACCTGAGCGGGGGGCTCGTTCGCCGCTCGGTGCACCCGAGTGGGCTGCGGGTTCTCACGGAGTTCATGCCCGGCGCGCGCAGCGCGGCGATTGGGTTCTGGGTGGGCGTTGGATCGCGTGACGAGCAGAGCGAGCGCGGTGACGCTCCCGGAAGCCTCGGATCCACGCACTTTCTCGAGCACCTGCTGTTCAAAGGCACCCCTACGCGCGACGCCTATTCCATCGCCACGAGCTTCGACCGCATCGGTGCCGAGCACAACGCACTGACCGCGAAGGAGTACACCTGCTACTACGCAAAGGTGCGCGACGCTGACCTTGAGGGTGCGGTGACGGTGCTCGCAGACATGGTGGCGAACTCGGTGCTCGATCCCGAAGAGTTCGAAAACGAGCGGGGCGTGATCCTCGAAGAGATCGCAATGGCCGCCGACGACCTCACCGATGTGGCTAATGAACGCTTCTTCGAAGAGGTGATGGGGGATCACCCGCTGGGGCGCCCAATCGGTGGCAGCCCCGAGACAATTAACCAGGCGCAGCGCGGCGACGTGGATCGCCACTACCGCGACCAGTACGACCCTTCGACGCTGGTTGTCACTGCCGCGGGAGCTGTGGACCACGACAAGCTGCTTGAGCAGGTGCTCACCGCCCTCAACTTTTCGCCCGAGGAGCGCTGGCACACCGACCGCACGGCAACCCCTGTGCGACGCGAGTTGCGCACGGATCTGACCGCCATCCCGCACCGCGACTCTGAAGCCGCGCGCGTGGCCGTCACTGAGCGCCCGAGCGAGCAGATCAACCTGATGATCGGTACCCCGGGGTTGCGCTCGGGTGATCCTCGTCGCTTCGCGTTTGGCATTATGAACGCGGTGCTCGGTGGTGGCATGTCGAGCCGACTGTTCCAGGAGATCCGCGAGAAGCGTGGACTCGCCTACACCGCGTATTCGTTCGGAGCGAGCTACTCCGATGCCGGACTGTTTGGCATGTACGCGGGCACTGCGCCTGAGAAGGCTGCCGAGGTTGTTGAGCTGAGCCGCATCGAACTGCAGAAGATTGCTGACAGCGGCATTACGGAAGAAGAGCACGAGCGTGCACTCGGGCAGATTGCAGGATCAACGGCGCTCGCGCTCGAAGATTCCGATACCCGCATGGGGCGCCTTGCTCGATCCGAACTCGGCAGTGGTGAGCTGTTTGATCTCGACACCTCGCTCGAGCGCTTCCGGGCGGTGACGGCGGAGGACATTCGCTCCATCGCCGCCGAGTTGGCAGCGGCCCCGACAACGGTCGTCGCGGTGGGGGACACCTCGCGCTCGACCCTCAGTGCAACGGAGTAGTTTGAGTTCCATGACTGTCAAAGTTGCTGTGGCCGGTGCGACAGGTCGTCTCGGGCGCCTCGTCTGCGAAATCGTCGAGGCCGATCCCGCGTATGAACTGGTTGCAAAACTCTCGAGCCGCTCCGGCGTCGAAGAGGGCGCGAACGCCCAGATTCTTGTTGATGTGAGCCATCCAGATGCCTCTCCGGCGATTGTCGAGCGGGCACTGGATCGTGGCCAGCGAGTGCTGGTGGGCACGAGCGGCTGGTCTGAGGCGAAGCTTGCCCCGCTACGCGAGAAGGTTGCCGAATCTGGCGCGACCGTTATCGTCGTGCCGAACTTTTCGCTTGGCTCGGTACTTGGCACGGTGCTCGCACGGATCGCCGCGCCCTTCTACGACTCGATCGAGATTATCGAAGCGCACCACCCGGCCAAGGTGGACTCGCCTTCGGGAACCGCGGTGCGCACCGCTGAGCTAATGGCTGCGGCCCGCGGCGGAGCACCCACAGCGGCGCCGTTCGCCGATCAGCCGGCGCGTGGCGAACTCGTTGCGGGTATTCCAGTGCACAGCCTCCGCCTCGCCGGTGTTGTTGCGAAGCAAGAGGTCCGCCTCGGCGGCCCGGGCGAGGTGCTCTCGATCACACACGACACCCACTCAGACGAGGCCTACCGCGCGGGCATCGTGGCGGCGCTTGCCGCGCTCCAGACTGCCAGCGGCCTGACCGTGGGCCTCGAGGGTGTGCTTGGCCTCGACGGCATCCTCGCAAATCAGAAGGGCCTGTAGACATGGGAGCTCGATCTCGCGCCATCCTCGGGGTTGTCACCATCAGCGTGTTGCTGGTGCTGTACTTCGGTTTTGTCGGAATCCGCGCGGTGGCGCTGCTGGCCTCGGGCCAGGCGATCCCGATCATCATGGGTGTGGCCATGCTGGTGCTGCCGATTATCGGGGTCTGGGCGCTGCTTCGTGAACTGATGTTCGGCAGGCAGGCAACCAGGCTTGCGGATCGCCTCGCGCAAGCGGGGCTCATGCCCGACGAGCAGGTTGATGTGTCGCCGACCGGACGGCCCGATCGGGAACAGGCCGACGCTGCATTTCCGCGGTATCAAGCAGAAGCCGAGGCCGATCCTGAATCTTGGCAGGCCTGGATGCGGCTCGGGATCGTGTACGACGCCTGTGGTGACCGAAAACGTGCCCGAGGGGCGATCCGACAAGCGATTTCTCTAGAACGCAACGAAATCCGAAGGTAATATCACGTAAATTAGGCATTTTCGCAGCTTCTGCTTACAATCGTCCGCGGGAGAAAGCATCGGGGCCCCATGACCCCGAGAATATGACTTTCTTCCCAGAGCAATGAGCGCTCGAAGCGCCAGAAAGCACGGAAGTCACGTGGCCAAATACGACCTGAATGCCCCCGCACCGGAAACCCGAACCCTAGACTCGGTCACCGGAATCAGCAAGAAGGGTCTTCCCTCCGGAACTGTTGGGGTGCTCGGCGCGCTCGTCATCGGTATCTCGACCTGCGCCCCGGCCTACACGCTGACCGCCGCCATCGGGCCCGCGGCCAGCGAGGTCGGATACCAGACCCCTGCGATCTTCCTCATGGGGTTCATCCCCATGCTGCTGGTAGCGCTCGGCTACCGCGCACTGAACTCCGCGATGCCCGACTCGGGCACATCATTCACCTGGGCTACCCGCGCGTTCGGCCCGTGGGTTGGCTGGATGGCCGGTTGGGGCCTCATCGCAGCGACCGTGCTGGTGCTCTCGAACCTCGCCGGTATCGCGGTTGAGTTCCTGTTCCAATCACTCGGAATCTTGCTCAACGACCCGTCTATTGCAGATATCGCGGGCAACAAGTTCATCAATATTGCAGTGTGTCTCGCGTTCATGGCGATCGCGACCTACATTTCCTTCCGGGGCATGACCTCGACAAAGGTGTTCCAGTACATCACCGTTATCTTCCAGATGGCCGTGCTGGTGTGGTTCATTATTGCGATGTTTATGGGTGCCGCTGACCCCGCAAACGCCGCGGGTCAGCTGCCGGAACTTTCATGGTTTAACCCGTTCGAGGTTGACAGCTTCAGCGCGTTCGCGGCCGGTATTGCCGTGTCGATCTTTGTGTACTGGGGCTGGGACACCGTGCTGACCATGGGTGAAGAAACGAAGCCGTCGAAGGGGCGTATCTCAACCGAGAGCAAGGCCGCGATGATTCTCGTTGCGATCCTCGTTGTGCTCTACGTTGGCACCGCCGCCGCGACCGTGGCCTATGCGGGCCTGGGAGACACCGGAACCGGCCTCAACAACTCAGCCATCGCGGAGAACGTGTTCGCGGCACTCGCGCACCCGGTAATGGGCCCGGCCGCGATCCTGCTGTCGCTCGCGATTCTCGTGAGCGCACTCGCCTCGATCAACTCGACCGCGATTTCGCCGGCTCGTACGCTGCTCGCCATGTCGCACTACAAGGCGCTGCCCGCGTCGATCAAGCGGATCCACCCGAAGTACAAGTCGCCCTACGTGGCACTGCTGTGGTCGTCGATCGTTGCTTCGGCGTTCTACGCGGTCATGCGCTTCATCAGCGAGGACGTGCTCTGGGACACGATTACCGCGCTCGGCATGATGGTCTGCTTCTACTACGGCATCACGGCTCTCGCGAGCCCGTGGTACTTCCGCAAGACCGCACGTCGCGAAGGCGTAGGCTCCGTGATCTCGAAGATTGTGCTGCCCGCGATTGGTGGCATCCTGCTGCTCGTAGTCTTCGTGCAGACCACAATCGACAGCATGAACCCTGACTTCGGTTCGGGCAGCAACATCGCCGGTATTGGGCTCGTTGGCATTATCGGCGTGGTTGTGCTCGGCCTCGGCGTTGTGCTGATGTTTGTGCAGGCGAAGGCGCAGCCGGAGTTCTTCCGCGGACAGGTGCTCTCGCGGGCCGATGCGAGTGACGACACCTCAGCGGTTGACGTGTTCGACGACGGTCTCAACTAGTCGCGTCCGCTAATCTGCTGACAGAGAACGGCCTGGATCCCGGTGGGGTCCGGGCCGTTTTTCACTGCATCGGAGGTACACTTGCGGGGTGGCTGCGATCCTGACTCCCTATGAAGACCTGTTGCGCGAAGTGCTGGAGACCGGCACACCGAAGTCGGACCGCACAGGCACCGGCACCCGTAGCCTGTTCGGGCGACAGATTCGTTTTGACCTGGCCGACTCGTTCCCGCTGATCACGACCAAGCGCGTGCACTTCAAGTCCGTCGCGGTCGAACTGCTGTGGTTCTTGCGCGGCGAGGGGAACGTCGCTTTTCTGCGCGAAAACGACGTGACGATCTGGGACGAGTGGGCGAACGCTGACGGCGACCTAGGGCCCGTCTACGGGGTGCAGTGGCGATCCTGGCCAACCCCTAACGGCGAGAGCATTGACCAGATTTCGCAGGTGATCGAGCAGATCAAGGTGAACCCCGATTCGCGTCGTCTGATCGTTTCGGCCTGGAACGTGGCCGAACTCGACAAGATGGCGCTCGCGCCCTGCCACGCCTTCTTCCAGTTTTACGTCGCCGACGGCAAACTGTCGTGCCAGCTGTACCAGCGCTCGGCCGACATGTTCCTCGGGGTGCCCTTCAATATCGCGAGCTACGCGCTGCTCACGCTGATGATCGCGCAGCAGACCGGGCTGGAGCCTGGGGAGTTCGTATGGACCGGCGGTGACTGCCACATCTACGACAACCACGTCGAGCAGGTCGAGCGGCAGTTAGCTCGGGATCCCTTCCCGTACCCGAAGCTCGAACTTCGCAGGGCAGACTCGATCTTCGACTACACACTCGATGACTTCGAGGTTGTGGGCTACGAGCACCACCCGGGCATCAAGGCGCCGGTGGCTGTATGACGCATCGCCTCGGCATGATCTGGGCCGAAGCCCGCGGAGGGGCGATCGGGCGCGACGGCGTGATGCCGTGGCATCTGCCCGAAGACCTTGCGCATTTCAAGCGCGTGACGCTCGGCGCTCCCGTGATCATGGGGCGCCGCACGTGGGAATCGCTGCCTGAGCGGTTTCGGCCGCTGCCGGGGCGCGCGAACATCGTGGTGACGCGGGATCCCGACTACGTTGCGGAGGGGGCGACCGTTGTTGTGTCGCTCGCCGCTGCAATCGACTACGCAGCTGCGGACGCCTGGATTATGGGCGGTGGCCAGCTGTACCGCGAGGCACTGCCTCTCGCAGATGAGCTTGTGGTGACGCGGATCGAGCTCGACGTGCCCGACGCCGACACGTTTGCGCCCGAGTTTGAGGCCGAAGAGGGGTGGCGCCTGCAAGATGCTGGGACTCCTTTGGTGGCTGCCTCCGGGCTCGGCTATCGCTTCGAACGCTGGGTTCGCAGCTAACTTCCGCCCGATCCTGACGGGGCAATCGGCGGGGCCCTGGCGGCGCGCGCAGTAATGTCCGGTAGCCTAGTACGGTGGCAAACGTAGAGAATCCCTTCGGACAGGTCCTCGTTGCACTCGTTACTCCGTTCCAGGCGGACGGCGAAGTCGACTGGGTCGCTGTTGAACAGCACATCGATAACTGCATCGTGAGCGGAGCTGACGGCATCGTCGTCACCGGCACGACCGGTGAGACGAGTACGCTCACCGACCCCGAGAAGATCAAGCTCGTTGAGGTTGCGAAGTCGGTGTCTGGCGGGCGCGCGAAGGTGATTACGGGTGGTGGCTCGAACGAGACCGCCCACGCCATCGAGCTCTACAAAGCCAGCGAAAAGGCCGGGGCAGACGGCGTCATGATCGTCACGCCCTACTACAACAAGCCGACCCAGGCCGGTCTGCTCACGCACTTCCGCATGGTTGCCGACGCGACCGATCTGCCTGTGATCCTGTACGACATCCCGGGCCGCACGGGTGTTCCGATTAAGTACGAGACGATCCTGCGCCTCGCAAAACACCCGAACATTCTCGCGGTGAAAGATGCGAAGGGTGACTTCAGCGAGGTCAGCCGTGTGCTAAACCAGACCGATCTCATGTATTTCTCGGGTGACGACGCCAACGTGCTGCCCCACCTCGCGATCGGGGCTACCGGCCTCATCGGGGTCACCGCCAACATTGCGGCGGCTCCCTACCGCGCCATCGTTGACGCGGTGAACGCAGGCGATCTGCACACGGCACGCGACGCACACCAGAGCCTCGAACCGCTCGTGCGCGCCGTCATGACGCACGTACCCGGTACAGTTGCTGCAAAGTACATCTTGCACGGCCTCGGCCGTATTGGCAGCCCGCGTGTGCGCTTGCCGCTGGTCGGACCGGAAGAGTGGGAAGCCGCTCTCATCGAAGATGAGCTGTCGCTTGTCAGCAGCCTTCCAAACGCCGATGTACTCGGCATCGATCTTTCAAACTTCAGGCCGGACCGCAACGCGGCTGCCGGCGGTGCCCTGCCGAAAATTGCAGGCACCACTCGCTAACAACAGGAGGCCCAGTGCCCAATCCGCCTTACGCACCGCCCGCACTCGAGAAAGGCACCCTGCGCATCACACCGCTGGGTGGTCTCGGTGAGGTCGGTCGCAACATGACCGTGTACGAAATCGACGGCAAACTGCTGATCGTCGACTGTGGTGTGCTCTTCCCAGAGGTGCAGCACCCGGGCGTGGACCTGATCCTGCCCGACATCACCAAGATCGAGGATCGTCTCGGCGACATCGTCGCGATCGTGCTGACGCACGGCCACGAGGATCACATCGGTGGCGTCCCGTACCTGCTGAAGAAGCGTGAGAACATTCCGCTGATCGGCTCGAAGCTGACGCTGGCGTTCATCACCGCAAAGCTCAAGGAACACCGCATCACCCCGAAGACCCGCGAGGTCTCTGAGGGTGACCGCGTGAAGCACGGCCCCTTTGATCTTGAGTTCATCGCCGTGAACCACTCGATCCCCGATGCGCTCGCAGTTGCGATCCGCACCGAGGCCGGCCTGGTTATCGGCACGGGTGACTTCAAGATGGATCAGCTGCCGCTCGACGGCCGCATCACTGATTTGCGCGCCTTTGCCCGTCTCGGTGAAGAGGGCGTAGACCTTTTCATGACCGACTCGACCAACGCCGACGTGCCCGGGTTCACGCCCTCCGAGAAGAACATCGGACCCGTGATCGAGCAGGTCATGGCGAAGACGCGCGGCAAGGTTGTTGTCGCGAGCTTCTCGAGCCACGTCCACCGTGTGCAGCAGGTGCTCGACGCTGCCCACGCCAACGGCCGTCGGGTTGTGCTGCTCGGCCGCTCGATGGTGCGCAACATGAAGATTGCTGCCGACCTCGGCTACCTCAACGTGCCAGACGGCGTGATCGTTGATCTGAAGAAGAGCGGCGACATTCCGGATCACCGCATCGTCTACATGTCCACCGGTTCGCAGGGTGAGCCGATGGCCGTGCTCAGCCGCATGGTCAACCAGGAGCACCAGGTTGAGGTCGGCGAGGGTGACACCGTCATCTTGGCCTCCAGCTCGATTCCGGGCAACGAGACCTCGATCTACCGCATCATTGACGGCCTCATGAAGCTCGGCGCCAACGTTGTGCACAAGGGCAACGCGAAGGTGCACGTCTCGGGCCACGCCGCCGCTGGTGAGCTGCTCTACTGCTACAACATCGTGAAGCCGAAGAACGTGATGCCGATCCACGGCGAGTACCGCATGCTCGTTGCGAACGCCGCACTCGCGATCGAAACGGGTGTGCCGCAGAACCGCACGGTTATTGCTGAGAACGGCACGGTTGTTGACCTCTCGAACGGGGTCGCACGCGCGGTCGGTCAGATTGACATCGACTTCATCTACGTTGACGGCAAGAGTGTCGGACGCGTGACTGACGATGACCTGCGGGATCGCCGCACGCTGGCAGAAGAGGGCTTCATCTCGGTGATCACCGTGGTTGAGACCAGCCTGGCGCAGATCGTGTCTGGTCCTGAGATCCACGCAAAGGGTGTCGCGGAAGATCAGCACGTCTTTGATTCAATCAAGCCGCAGATCGCCGATGCGCTGCAGCAGGCGATGAAGGACGGCATGAAGGATCACCACCAGCTGCAGCAGATCGTGCGTCGCACGGTCGGGCGCTGGGTCGGAACGAAGCTGCGTCGCAAGGCGATGATCGTTCCAGTCGTGGTGGTGGTGTAGCTCGTGGCTCGCGTCGTCGCGCGTACTGCGGGCGGCGGCGAGGTCGCTGCTCGACTCGCAACCGATCGTGAATACGCTGATTGGGATGCTCTCGTCGCCGCCAACCCCGGTGGCGGCGAGGTCTGGGGTGGCAGCTGCTACCTCGACGTCAAGCAGAACGAGGGGCGCTACCGGCAGTATCGGCTGATGGTGACCAGGCAGGATCGCCCAGCGATTGCCGTCGCGGTGCTCGCAAAGCGGGTGCCGTTTCTGGGGGAGTGGTGGCACCTGCCAGCAGGTCCCGCGGGTGAAGACACTGCCGCGGTGCTTGAGGTATCGGCCGCTGTGGCGGACCTTGCGCGGTCTCGTGGTGCCTTTTTGCTGAAGATCGAGCCGCGACTCGGACCTGATGCTGCGGCTGCAATTCAGCAGGCGGGGTATCTGGAGACGGTGCGCGTGATCCCGAACCCCTCAACCGTGTTGATGGATGTCTCGGGTACCGAAGACGAAGTGTTTGCTCGTCTGGGCAAGAAGGCCCGTAACGCGATCAACCGCGCCGGGCGCGACGGCATCGTCGTGACGCGTGTGATGGCGAGTGACGAGAACTGCGCGGCGCTGTACAAGCTGTTGCGGGAGACCGCCGAGGGGCGTTTTGTGCTGCGCAGCGAGAAGTACTACCGCGAATTCTGGCAGACCTTTAAGCGCGAGGGCACCGGACAGATGTTCTTTGCCCATGCTGTCGGTGCTGACGGCTCGCCTGAACTTGTCGCCGGTGCTTTTGCAATGGCGCTCGGGGCGAAGACCACCTACAAAGATGGCGCCTCGGTGCGCGCGAAGAACGCCTACGGTGCCTCGCACGCCCTGCAGTGGGGAGTGATTCGCTGGGCGAACGAGCGTGGCGCTGTTGTGCATGACTTTTGTGGTGCGCCACCGGCTGATCGCGCGGACGACAAAACGCATCCGCTGCACGGTGTGGGGCAGTTCAAACGCTCCTTCGCGCCCGAGATTACCGACTACGTTGGTGCCTTTGAGTTGCCTCTCAATCCACGCGCCTACAGCTTCTGGGTAAAGCTCGGCGACCGACTTATGAGAAGATGGTCGCTCGCTGTGCGGAAGGATCCCTACTACTAATGGCAGCTAGTTTGATGCGCTCGAGCGCGGTGATGGCATCGGGAACGATGGTGTCGCGGGTGCTTGGGCTCGTGAAGGCGGTGCTGTTAGCATTCGCCATCGGCTCTGTGGGGTCGGTGTCTGCGGATGCCTTTGCGAACGGCAATCTCCTTCCGAACACGCTCTACATTATTCTGCTCGGAGGCATGCTCAACGCGGTGCTCGTGCCTCAAATCGTGCGGGCGGCAAAAAATGCCGATGGTGGCAGCGGCTATATCAACAAGATCCTGACGTTGATATCTGTTGCGCTGTTTGGAATTACGGTCATCGCGATGCTGCTTGCGCCGTGGATTGTCTTCATCACAGCGGTTGATTGGCCTCCTTCTCAACTCGCCTTGGCGACAGGCTTTGCCTATTGGTGCCTGCCTCAGATTGTGTTCTACGGTCTTTACACTGTGCTGGGCGAAGTCCTGAATGCACGCAGTGTCTTTGGGCCCTTCACATGGGCACCCGTACTCAACAACGTGATCGGGATCACGGGCACCATCATCTTTATTCTGATGTTCGGAGCTGATCCCAAAGGTAATGTGCGCACGGAGTTTACTTGGGATCCGCTTTCTATTGGTGTGCTTGCTGGTAGTGCGACACTTGGCGTAATGGCACAGGCACTCATTCTCTTCGTAGCGTGGCGCAAAGCGGGGATTCGTTATCGCCCCGACTTCAAATGGAAGGGTATGGGTCTAGGCCATACCGCTCGCATTGCCAGCTGGAGTCTCGCAACGATCGTGGTCATGCAGCTTGGTGGCCTCATCACTAACAACGTTGTCGCCACGGGATCGGGCGACGGGCCATCAACGAGTGCGATGGGCAACGCCTGGTTGATCTTCATGATGCCGCACTCGGTCATTGCTGTTTCGCTAGCGACGGCCTACTTCACGCGGCTTGCCGAGTGGGGGCAGACAGGCCGCATCGCTGAATTTCGAGCAGACTTCTCGGCCTCTGCAAGGCAGATTTCTCTCGTGATGGTGCTCGCCGCAGTGGCTCTGTTTGCTGCCGCACCATTCGTCTCACGGATCATTAACTTTGGTGCCACGCAACTGCAGGTTGACCAGTTTGCTCAGGCGTTGCAAGCCTACGTGATTAGCCTTGCCGCTTATAGCTTTCTGTTTGTGGTTCAACGAGCGTTTTATGCGCTCTCAGATACGCGCACACCGTTTATCTTCACCAGCATCCAAATGGGGTTGGTGATCGTGTTCTCACTGTTGCTGCTGCTCGCACCGCGATCACTCGTTGGCATGCTGTTTGCCCTAGTCTGGTCTCTCGCGACCATCGTCCAAGCGTTACTTGCTACTTGGTTGCTGCGTCGCAAGATCGGTTCAATCGACGGTAAACGAATCATGCAAAGCATCGTAAAGTACGTGCTCGCCGCAATTCCTGCGCTCGTGGTTGGACTGCTTATGGCCTGGCTGCTGCGGATGGCGGCTCCCTCGGCGGGCGCTGTGATCGCGGTATTCTTTGCCCTTTCAGTTGCTGCGGTTGTTGCCGCGGTTTATGTACTCGGCCTTCGTCTCTTCAAATCACCAGAACTTGCTGAACTCACCAACTTTGTGTCCAGCAAACTCGGAAGGAACCGTTCTTGAGCTCGCTCACCGTAAACCCGTGCACCGACCGTGCCGTTTGGGATTCGACCGTCAAGGAGTTTGGCGGTCACCCGCTGCAACTCTGGGGCTGGGGAGACCTGAAGTCTGCCCACCGCTGGAGCGCGGAGCGGGTGCTTGTCACTGACGCTTCCGGTCTCGTTGTTGGTGCGTGCCAGCTCTTGACCCGCACACTGCCGGGGCCGCTCGGAGGTTTTGTGTATGCGCCCCGCGGGCCGGTGCTCGCGCGGTCGGTTCAGGATCCTGACCTTCCTGCTGCTTCACCAGCTCCCGCTGAGATCGCTGACGCCGTAGCCGATTACGTTCGTGGAAGCCGCAAGGCTGTCGCGGTGTCGATCGAGCCGGATGAGGATGCCGGGCAGTTTGAGCTGGGTTCCGGTTGGCGCGAGACGAAAACGCCCGTGCTGCCCGCGCGCACGCTGATCCTCGACCTGCGCCTGTCTGAAGACGACCTGATTCGCGACATGAGCAAGAAGCACCGCCAGTACGTGCGCAAGTCTGGCCGTGAGGAGAGCCTCGAGATCCGTGCCGTGACAACCGCCGCGCAGCTTGACGAGTGCCTCGACGTGTATCGCGAGACCAGCGAGCGGGCCGACTTCGGGCTACACGAGGATTCTTACTACCACGACGCGTTCTCGATGCTCGGCAAAGATGCGCCCGTGTGGGCGAGCTATGTCGACGGTAAACCAGTTGCGTTCCTGTTTCTGGCAAAGTCCTCGCGCACCGCGTTCGAGCTCTACGGTGGCATGAACGAGATCGGCCAGCGCCTGCGCGCGAACTATGCGCTGAAGTGGCACGCAATCTGCGAGATGAAGAACCTCGGGATCGAGCGCTACGATTTCGGCGGTTTGATCAACGACGGCGTCACAACTTTCAAGAAGGGCTGGGCCTCGCACGAGAACCTGCTCGCGGGCTCGTGGGATCGCCCGGGCCCGGGCTACGCGATCTGGACCGAGGGGCTCCCGCTCGTAAAGAAGGCTGTTCGCACGCTGCGCCGCCGCTGATATCGGGCGCGCCGCCGCCGTATGGCGTCAGTGTCAGTGGTGGGCTGTACCTTTATACGCATGGCAACCAAAGCTTCGTCGCGCGGAAAATCGGGGAAGCCCGCAGCTCGGGGTTCCCGCAGCTCGGGCACTCGGGCGACCGCAAAAACGAAGGTGCTGATGGAGGCGGAACCCGCCGAGGGTGTGCTCGTGCGCGCCTGGAACGGTCTCGCCCACGCGGTAGGTGGGGCCGCTCGTGCGTTCCGAACCGAGCCGCTCGCACCAGAAGACCGCCGCGACGGCATCCCAATGCTGCTCGTGCTACTCGCTGTTATCGGGGCAATCGTCGAGTGGTTCATGATCGGGCAGCCGATCGCCGTGCAGCTTGACGCCTGGACCTTTGGCGGGCTGTTTGGCCGTGTTGCGTTTGGACTGCCGATCATCATGGTTGGCTTCGCAATGTGGCTGTTCAATCACCCATCGAGCGTGAATGACAACCGGCGTATCGCGATCGGGCTTTTCCTCGTGATCACCAGCATCGCGGGCATCTCGCACGTGTACGGCGGCCAGCCAAAACCGCAGTCCGGCATGCCCGCACTCGCAGAAGCGGGCGGTCTGCTTGGCTGGATGGTTGGCACCCCTCTGCTCGCAATGACCATTTGGGTTGCGGCACCGATACTGTTCCTGCTGCTTCTGTTCTCAGTACTGATTGTCACAAAGACACCCCCCGGCCGCATTGTGCGTCGCCTGCAAGAGGCATATGCATTCCTCTTTGGTGTAAGTGACGCTGCAGCCGAGGCGCAAGAAGCTGAGACAGAACAGCTGCCCGCGAAGAAGTCGCGTAAGTCACGCAAAGATGACGCGCTCTTTGACCTTGAAGAAGTTGAGGGTGATGGGGAGGGCGGATCGCTGCCCTGGTGGCGACGTAACTCTTCTGGCCGCGAAGAAGATCCCGACTACTCCGAGACTCCCAATGCGATCGACGAGCTCCTGGAAGGGTCCGACAAGGAAGCCGAGGGTGCATTTGACTCGGCGCTCGAGGCTGAACCAGAAACCTCGATCTTTCCCACTGGCCTGTTCGATGACCTCGACCAAGCGGAGACCGCGGTACAGGCCGCTGCAGTGGCGCCTGCTTCGGGCCTGAGCGACGACTCGTGGGGCGAGCCAGAACAAGACGAACCCGCTGCTGTCGAGCCTGCGCCCACGACACCCTTTGCTGTCGCGCCCCCGCACGCACCCGTGCAGACCGAGTACCACTTGCCCGATCAGTCGACCCTTGCTGCGGGTGATGCTCCTAAGGTGCAGACCGAGGCAAACACCACCATCATGGCGGCTGTTGCCCGTGTGTTCGAGGAGTTCAAGGTCGACGCTCGTGTCACCGGATTCTCACGGGGCCCGACGGTCACGCAGTACGAGGTTGAACTCGGCCCAGGCGTGAAGGTCGAAAAGGTCACGGCGCTGTCAAAGAACCTCTCGTACGCCGTAGCCTCGAACGAGGTGCGCATTCTCTCGCCCATCCCGGGCAAGAGTGCAATCGGCATTGAGATCCCGAATAAGGATCGCGAGAACGTGGCGCTCGGCGATGTGCTCCGCTCAAACCGGGCGCTGCGCAGCAAACACCCCATGACCATTGGCGTCGGCAAAGACGTCAAGGGCGGCTTTGTCGTTGCGAACCTCGCCAAGATGCCCCACCTGCTTGTCGCCGGCGCGACGGGCTCTGGTAAGTCAAGCTTCATCAACTCGATGATCACGAGCATCCTGATGCGGGCAACACCCGCCGAGGTGCGTATGGTTCTCGTTGACCCGAAGCGCGTGGAACTCACGGTCTACCAGGGTGTGCCGCACCTCATCACGCCCATCATCACGAGCCCCAAAAAGGCAGCTGAAGCGCTGCAGTGGGTAGTGAAAGAGATGGATATGCGCTACGACGATCTGGCGAGCTTCGGCTTCCGTCACATCGACGACTTCAATGAGGCCGTGCGATCCGGCTCGATCGTTTTGCCCGCGGGCAGTCAGCGTGTGCTGAAGCCCTACCCGTACCTGCTGGTAGTGGTTGACGAGCTCGCCGACCTCATGCTCGTGGCACCCCGCGACGTCGAAGACTCGATCCAGCGCATCACCCAGCTCGCGCGTGCGGCAGGTATTCACCTCGTGCTCGCGACCCAGCGCCCCTCCGTAAACGTCGTTACCGGCGTCATCAAGTCAAACGTGCCAAGTCGCTACGCCTTTGCCGTGGCCTCCGGCACCGACTCACGCGTGATTCTCGACGAGGTCGGCGCCGAGCGCCTGATTGGCCAGGGTGACGGTCTGATGCTGCTCAACGGTGAATCCACACCGATGCGTGTGCAGGGAGCGTGGGTCAACGAGTCAGAGATTGCCCAGGTTGTTTCTCACGTGAAGGCGCAGGCACAGCCTGAGTATCGTGCAGACGTGGCGCAGACGGTCGAAAAGAAGGAGATCGACGAAGACATCGGCGACGACCTTGACGTGCTGCTCGCGGCCGTCGAGCTGGTTGTGTCTTCGCAGTTCGGCTCAACCTCGATGCTGCAGCGTAAGTTGCGCGTCGGGTTTGCGAAGGCCGGGCGTCTGATGGACCTGATGGAGTCCCGCGACATCGTGGGTCCCTCCGAGGGGTCCAAGGCGCGAGACGTTCTCGTCTCTCCCGAGCAGCTTGCCGAGGTGCTCGGCAAGATCAAGGGTTCACCTGCTGCCGCAGCAACTCCGCAGCCCGCAGCTTTCGTTGCGCCGGCGGCGCCAGCAGCCCCGGCGGTTGCTCCACCCGTCCAGGCTGCTCCAGTCGAGCCCCAGGACCACGCGAGCGCCGAGAACGTGACCGACGTCCTCGATCCGCTGGAGGCCCAGGCAAACGGCAGTGAATACAGCGACAACGGCTTCGGAGACGATCGCTACGACGACCCCGTCGCCAAGTATCAGGCCACGCTCGAAGAGGTCGATGACGACGAAGATGACGAAGACGCCTGGCAACTGACGGGTCGCGACTAATGGCCGAGACCGCTCGGGTGAGCAACTGGAACGCGCCGAATATCATCACCGGCGCGCGGATCATCGCAACGCCGTTTTTCCTCTGGATGCTCCTCGCAGACGGTGGAGCGCTCGGTCCGTGGCGCTGGGCCGCGGCCGCCTTTTTTGTGCTTGCCATCGCAACAGACGCCTGGGACGGCCACATCGCCCGATCCCGCGGGCTCATCACTGATCTGGGCAAACTGCTCGACCCCATTGCCGACAAGTTCTTAACCGGGGCAGCGCTCGTTGGCCTGTCGATCTTGAACGAACTGCCGTGGTGGATCACGATCGTCGTACTGGTGCGAGAGATTGGGATCACCGTTCACCGCCTGATGGTCGCACACAATGTGGTCGTCGCAGCCGCCTGGATGGGCAAGCTCAAGACGGTCGCGCAGTCCGTGGCGATCACGCTCGCCCTGCTGCCGCTCGCAAGTGTCATGGGTGATGCCGCGCCCATCGCGACCTGGGCCAACATCATCACAATGACCATCGCCGTGGTGCTGACCATCGCGAGCGGCATCGACTACATCGTTGCCTTTGCTCGTGCGCGGGCAAGCCAGGGAAACACCAATGACTGAGGTGGAGCGATCCCGCACCAGCCTGGCGGAGCAACTGATCGCACTTGCTGCAGATCGCGGGGTGAGGATCGCGGCCGCCGAATCCCTCACCGGAGGACTGCTCACCGACACACTCGTGAGCATCCCCGGAGCCTCGCGTGTTGTGTCCGGGGGAGTCGTTGCCTACGACACCTACCTCAAGCACTCCCTGCTGGGGGTCGATTTTGCGCTCCTACGCGAACACGGGCCCGTGCACGGAGAAGTTGCAAGGCAGATGGCCGCCGGGGTGAGGTTTGCGTGCTCCGTGCCCGGTCAGGATGATCTGGAGCCAGCGGACATTGGAATCGCGACGACGGGGGTTGCGGGGCCCGATGCGGATCCACAGAGCGGGCAGGCGGCCGGAACCGTGTGGCTGGGCGTGAGCGACTCAAACGGCACCGAGGCTGTTCTGCTCTCGCTCACCGGAGATCGATCCGCGATCCGCAACCAAACGGTGATAGCCGCGCTTGAACTGGTGCTGGGGCGACTCAAATAGCACGATTGGCTTACGCCGCCAATCAGCATATATTCTTTTCGGGATACGCTCGCCGGGGAAGCCTCTGGTGAGGCCAACATCCCCTAGGAGAACGAGTGCGCAAGAAACAATCCTGGCGCCGTCTGCGCGTCGGTACAGCTGCCGCGTTTGCCGCGGTGCTGCTGCTTGGAACCGCAGCCGCCGCGACCGCATCCCCGCTGAGCGCGGACGTGCAGAAAACCGCTGACGATACTCCCACCTACGTCATCGCAACCGATACAACGTTTGCACCGTTTGAGTTCCGCGACACGAAGAGTGGCGACCTCGTTGGCATCGACATGGACATGATCCAGGAGATCGCGAAACAAGAGGGATTCAAGGTAGACATCCGCTCGCTTGGGTTCCAAGCCGCGCTGTCTGCGGTTCAGGCCGGGCAGGCCGACGGTGTGATCGCGGGCATGTCGATCACTGACGAGCGCAAAGAGATCTTTGACTTCTCGGAGCCGTACTTCGAGTCGGGCGTGCAGATGGCGGTTGCCGCGAACGACAATGACACCAAGGGGTACGAAGACCTCAAGGGCAAGACCGTCGTGGCAAAGTCGGGCACCCAGGGACTGCTGGAGGCGGAGAAGCTCGCTACGAAGTACGACTTCAAGGTGAAGGCGCTGGATCAGTCGGCCACGATGTACGAGTCCGTGAAGAACAAGTCTGCGGTGGCAGTGTTCGACGACTATCCCGTGCTGGCCTACGGCATCGCGCAGGGCAACGGGCTCAAGGTCGTGACCGAGAAGATCCCGGGTGGTGAATACGGATTTGCGGTTGCGAAGGGCAAAAACTCGGAGCTGCTCGCCTCGTTCAACGACGGACTGGCTCAACTCAAGGCCGACGGCGACTACCAGAAGATCGTGGATCGCTATTTGGCGGCGCCCGAGACTGAGGCGAGTTCGAACGGCAACATCTTCGAGCTACTGCAGCAGAGCTGGCCCGCGCTGTCGAAGGGGCTTTGGAACACGCTCGCAATTACCATCGTCTCGTTTGTCATTGCGCTGGTACTGGGCCTCGTCTTTGGATTCATGAAGATCTCGGGATCGCGCATCTTGCGCGGTATCGCAACCGTCTACGTGGCGATCTTTCGGGGCACGCCGATCCTTGTCTGGGCATTCCTGTTCTACTTCGGATTGCCACAGCTGACCGGCTCGCCGGGTGACGTGTTTATGGCTGGCGTGGCCACGCTGTCGCTCAACGCCGGCGCCTACCTCACCGAGATTGTTCGTGGTGGTCTGCAGGCGGTGGATCCCGGTCAGATGGAAGCGGCTCGTTCGCTCGGGCTCGGCTGGGGCCGCTCGATGCAGCGGGTGGTTGTGCCGCAGGCGACCAAAATCACGATGCCCTCGATTATCAACCAGCTTGTGATCACGCTGAAGGACTCGTCGCTTTTGCTCACCATTGGTTTTGCCGAGTTGCTCTACCAGGCGCAGCAGATCTACGCCGCGAACTTCCGCACGACCGAGATGCTGATCATCGTTGGCCTGATGTACTTCGTTGTCATCACGCTGCTGACCTGGCTCGCCAACATGGTGGATAAGAGGGTAAACAAGTGAACGAGAATACTGTGACGCGTGAGTCCAAGCCCGCAATCATTGAGGTCGTGGGATTGCGCAAATCATTTGGCAGCAACGAGGTGTTGCGCGGGATCGACTTCGCCGTGAGCGAGGGCGAAGTGGTGTCGCTGATCGGACCCTCCGGGTCGGGCAAGTCTACGATCCTGCGTTGCCTCAACGGCCTGGAGCAGGCGACCGCCGGTCGCGTGACGGTTGACGGGTTTGAAATCACCTCGCCCAAGACCGACATCAACAAGGTTCGGCAGCATGTCGGAATGGTGTTTCAGCACTTCAACCTTTTCCCGAACATGACGGTGATCGAAAACGTGATGCTCGCACCGGTTGATCTTGGGCGCAAGACCAAGACTGAGGCTCGTGCGGCTGCCCTCGCGCTGCTCGAGAGGGTCGGGCTGTCTGAGAAGGCCGATGCCAGGCCCTCTTCGCTCTCCGGTGGCCAGAAGCAGCGCGTGGCGATTGCCCGCGCGCTCGCGATGGAGCCGCAGATCATGCTGTTTGATGAGGCGACGTCTGCGCTTGACCCGGAGATGGTTGGCGAGGTGCTGCAGGTCATCCGCGATCTTGCTGCCTCTGGCATGACCATGGTGCTGGTTACGCACGAGATGGGTTTTGCGCGTGAGGTGTGCGACCGCGTGGTGTTCATGGCTGACGGAGTGGTCGTGGAAGAGGGTGCGCCGGATCAGGTGTTCGGGTCGCCGCAGCAAACTCGAACGCAGGAGTTCCTGTCGAAAGTGTTGTGATTTCGCGGATGTTGGGATCCAGAACCTGAATATTTCGTAATAGTTGAGTCGGCTTGACTCAACTTCAGGGAAGTTTCAGGAATAGACACGATAGTCTCTGGGTTATTCCCAGTGACACCAGTCAAACTGGGTGGTGTTCCCGCAGCGGCAACTCGTTGCGAGCGGGTAGTGTGTAAGCATGACCTGGGGGTCATGCGAGCGAAGGAGGGTTCACATGGTGCTGATGCGGCAAGAGATCGGCGACGTACTGCGTGACTTCCGCTTGCAAAAGGGACGTACGCTGCGGCAGGTCGCTGGCGAGGCAAGTGTTGCGCTCGGGTACCTGAGCGAAGTTGAGCGTGGCCAGAAAGAGGCATCGAGCGAGATTCTCGCGGCGGTTGCTGACGCTCTGGATACGCCGCTGTCGATCATTATGGGTGAGGTGAGTGAGCGTCTCGCGGTAGTTGAGGGGCTTTCGATGCCTTTGCCTGGTCGGGTTCCCGACACGGTTCCTGCGGAACTCATGTCGGGTTACGCTGCCGAACTGGTTTCATAGGTTTTATGCGGCACGCGTGTAGTGCGCGAATGAGGCGCTCGGCCCCACAAGGGGTCGGGCGCTTTGCTGTTCGTGAATGGAGGATCCTGCGTTGCGTATGAGTGAGTTTCAGCGCGCCTGTGCTGAGGAGTTTGGTGAAGACTATTCGCGAGTGTTAGTGCGGGATCACTGGCTTGCGGTGCTGGGTGGCACCGCGCAGGAGGCGCTTGCCCGGGGCGTCGCGGCACGTGATGTGTGGCGGGCGCTCTGCGAAGATCTGCAGGTGCCGGTGGAGCGGCGATACGGGCGTGGGTTGCTGGATCCTCGGCGAGATTGAGGGTTCTCCTGGGGCTGGGGCTGGGGCTGGGTCTGAGGCTGGGTCTAGGTCTGGGGCTTGGGTTGGGGCCTGGGCTTGAGTGTTGCGGGTAACTTGTGGGCCGGTACTGGCATCTCAGCCGGTTACAAAAGGGCTTTTTTGACCGGCTGACTCGTGTGCGCCGGCTGGCATGTTGTGACTATGGGGTGCGACACGCCGCTGCCGTATTCGAATATGTGTTCGAATGGTGCTAACTTCGTCCACAGGTGAGTTTGTCTGGCTTTTGTCCACAGATTTGTGCCTCTGGCCGTGAATGTCAGTGGTTCGTTCTAGGGTGAAAACAGATGGCCACCAACGCCTTGTCTGCCCCTCCCGGGGTCAAGACAGTCGGTAGGCAGCAACCCAGCGGCAGCGCCGCGCACACTGAAGGAGCAAGAACATGGCAGCACCCAAGGATCGCGAAAAGGCACTCGAGGCCGCACTCGCTCAGATCGACAAAAACTTTGGCAAGGGCGCCGTAATGCGCATGGGTAGCGCGGAACGTGCTCCGGTCGAGGTGATTCCAACGGGTTCAGTGGCGCTTGACGTTGCGCTCGGCATTGGCGGACTGCCCCGCGGTCGTGTCATCGAGATTTACGGGCCTGAGTCTTCGGGTAAGACCACACTCACGCTTCATGCCATTGCAAACGCGCAGCGCCTCGGCGGCATCGCGGCCTTCATCGATGCTGAGCACGCACTCGACCCCGAGTACGCCAAGAAACTTGGTGTTGACATCGACGCACTGCTGGTGGCTCAGCCCGATACCGGTGAGCAGGCGCTTGAGATCGCGGACATGCTGATTCGTTCCGGCTCGGTTGACCTGGTGGTCATTGACTCGGTTGCGGCGCTCGTGCCCAAGGCCGAGATCGACGGTGAGATGGGCGACAGCCACGTTGGTCTGCAGGCGCGTCTGATGTCGCAGGCTCTGCGTAAGATTACCGGCAGCCTGAACGCTACCAATACCACCTGCATCTTCATTAACCAGCTGCGTGAGAAGATCGGTGTCTTCTTCGGCAGCCCCGAAACGACCTCGGGTGGTAAGGCGCTGAAGTTCTACGCTTCGGTCCGGCTCGACATCCGCCGTATTCAGACGCTGAAGGACGGCACGGATGCGGTTGGTAACCGTACCCGGGTCAAGGTCGTGAAGAACAAGATGGCACCTCCCTTTAAGCAGGCCGAGTTTGACATCCTCTACGGCATTGGCATCTCGCGTGAGGGCTCGCTGATCGACTACGGCGTGGAGCAGGGGCTCGTCAAGAAGAGCGGTGCCTGGTTCACCTACGACGGTGACCAACTGGGGCAGGGCATGGAGAATGCTCGTCGCTTCCTTATTGAGCACCCCGATATTGCGACCGAGCTTGAAGAGAAGATCCTCACCAAGCTTGGTGTGAACGGTCGCGGAGCCGATGAGGCTGCCAAGGCGGAAGACGCGGCAAAGGCTGATCCTAAGGCCGCGACTCCTGAACTCGGCGACAACCGGGCGAGCGCGTAATAATCATGGCCGTGCGGTTTCTGCCGGCTCCCAGTGAGGAGCCGGCAGCTTCGAAGCCAGATCGTAAGAACCTGGCTGAAGTGATTGAGTTGCGCTCTCTGCTGCGGCAGCAGGAGTGGAAATCATCTGCAACGGATGACGTGGCTGAAGCTCCCGCAGCGCCTGAACCGACTCGGGCGCGGATTGATGTTTCAGTGCTCGTTTCTGGGCCCTGGGCTGGAGTCGTTGCTGATCCCGCAGATGAAGATGATGAGTCTGTTGCGCAACCGGCGACGGAAGAGCCTCTTCCAGACATCTCTGAGCAGGCCGTCAAAATGCTGGCACGCAAGGCTAAGTCGAGCGGGGAGCTGCAAGAAGAGCTGCTGCGTGCGGGGTATGAGGCAGTCGACGTCGAAGTTGTCATCGGCGAGTTCGAACAGAACCTTTACCTTGACGATGCCGGTCTTGCTCGAGCCGTCACTGAAAAGCTGCGCGATTCCAAACGCGCGAGCAAGTCCCAGATCCGCGTGAAGCTGAAGGCGCGCAGGCTGCCGGACAGTGTCATTGAGGCCGCATTGGGTGAACTCGATGACGACGAAGAGTTCGCGTTGCTGCGCGCCACGGCCGTGGAGCGGGCGCGACGCATGCAAGATCTCGATCGCGCGACGGCGGAGCGTCGACTGCTTGGCTTCCTCGCGCGCCGAGGGTGGTCGGGTGAGCCCGCGACCCGCGCCGTGCGGGACGCGCTGAACGGGGCGGGAGGCGCCGGCGGTGGTGTTCGGTTTCGCTGAGCAAATCTCCACGCGTGGCGCAATACACTTGTTCCCATGAGTCTCGCATCCGCTGACCCCACAGTGATTGATCCTTCGCCCGCAGCCCTGCGGGCCGACGGCAGCCCTCGCAGCTACACGGTACGCACGCTGGGGTGCCAGATGAACGTGCACGACTCCGAGCGACTCTCCGGCTCACTGGAGGCCGCCGGTTACATTGCGGCTGAAGATGCTGACCAGGCCGACGTCATTGTGATCAACACCTGTGCTGTGCGAGAGAACGCGGCGAACAAGCTCTACGGCAACCTTGGGCAGCTCGCAAGCGTCAAGCGCGTGCGCACAGACATGCAGATCGCTGTTGGTGGCTGCCTTGCCCAAAAAGACCAGGGTGTCATCGTCGAGAAGGCGCCCTGGGTCGATGTGGTCTTTGGTACGCACAACATGGGATCGCTCCCCGCTCTGCTCGAGCGCGCCCGCCACAATCAAGAAGCCCAGGTCGAGATCCTTGAATCGCTCGAGGTCTTCCCGTCGACCCTGCCGACCAAGCGTGACTCGGCTTCAAGCGGCTGGGTTTCGATCTCCGTTGGCTGCAACAACACGTGCACCTTCTGCATCGTTCCCGCGTTGCGAGGCAAGGAGAAGGATCGTAGGCCGGGTGACGTGCTGGCCGAGGTGCAGGCACTCGTAGACGACGGCGCGATCGAAATCACGCTGCTCGGTCAAAACGTCAATACCTACGGCGTTGAGTTCGGCGACCGGCAGGCCTTCAGCAAGCTGCTGCGCGCCATGGGTGAGATTGAGGGGCTCGAGCGTGTGCGGTTCACAAGCCCGCACCCCGCTGCCTTCACTACCGATGTGATCGAAGCGATGGCGGAGACCCCCAACGTAATGCCGTCGCTGCACATGCCACTGCAATCGGGCTCGGACTCAATTTTGAGGTCGATGAAGCGTTCCTACCGCTCCAAGAAGTTCCTCGGCATTCTCGACGAGGTTCGCGAGCTGATTCCGAACGCGGCTATCACCACCGACATCATCGTCGGGTTCCCCGGTGAGACCGACGAGGATTTCGAAGACACCATGCGAGTCGTTGAGCAATCGCGGTTTGCGAGTGCGTTTACGTTCCAGTACTCGATCAGGCCGGGCACACCCGCTGCGACAATGGATAACCAGGTGCCTAAGAAGGTCGTGCAGGAACGCTACGAGCGCCTGATGGCCCTGCAAGAACGGCTTTCCCACGAAGAAAACGAGGCGCAGATTGGCCAGCAGGTCAACGTGCTCGTTTCGGTCAGTGAGGGTCGCAAAGACTCGGCCACCCACCGGCTCTCCGGGCGTGCTGAAGACAACCGACTCGTGCACTTTGCGGTACCCGAGGGTGCCGAGGTACCGCGTCCGGGTGATGTCGTGACGGTTCAGGTGACCTCCGCGGGCTCCTTCTTTGTCGTCGCCGATGAGGTGCCCGGCGTCTATTCCGTGCGCCGCACGCGCGCCGGTGACGCCTACGACCGCCGCCAGGCCGAGAGCTGCGGCGTTCCGACTCCCGGCGCAACACCGGGAGCGGTAAACCTCGGACTCCCAACCATTCGCACCCGATGACCGCGCCCCGGCTGTGGGGCATCGTTGGTGCAACCGGTACCGGAAAATCAGCGCTGTCACTCGACCTCGCTGAGGCTCTCAATGCAAATGGTCGAAGCGCTGAAATAGTCAACGCCGACGCCATGCAGTTGTACCGCGGCATGGACATCGGCACCGCGAAACTGCCCAACAATGAGCGTCGAGGGATCCCGCACCACCTTTTTGACGTGTGTGACCCCGCAGAAGAAGCGACGGTCGCCTGGTATCAGCCGGAAGCTCGCGCCCGCATCACGGAGATCCTTGAGAAAGGCGCCGACGCGATCCTCGTGGGCGGCTCCGGCCTGTACGTCTCGAGTGTTGTCTTTGACTTCCAGTTCCCGCCACGAGACAACGAACTGCGCGCGCAGCTCGAAGCCGAACTCGCCGCACGGGGTGTCGGTGCACTCCTGGAGCAGTTGCGCGAGCTGAACCCGCGTGTTGCCGACGAGGTAGACGCGCGTAACCCCCGACGTGTGGTCCGCGCGCTCGAGGTCGCCAGGCTCGGCGGTGACGCCAGTGCCACGCTGCCCGAGAGGCCAAAGCTCTGGCGCGGGGGCACGCGGCTCTTGGGTGTCGCGGCGGAGCGCGCAACCCTCGTCGAGCGACTGGACCTGCGTGTGGAGCAAATGTGGGCCGATGGGCTGCTCGACGAGGTACGAGGGCTGATCCCGCGCGGCATCGAACAGGGGCCAACTGCGAGCCGAGCCATTGGTTATGCGCAGGCGCTTGCTCAGCTCGCCGGCACTATGAGCGAGGCTGACGCGATCGCCGAGACCCAGTTCTTGACGCGCCGCTACGCGAGGCGACAGGTGAGCTGGTTTAAACGGTACCCGGGTGTCGACTGGCTCTCAGCGCCTAACATTGCAGAGGTGGATCTTACGTGAGTGTCAGCACCCGGGCCTTTGAACCTGCGGATACCGAAGCCGTAGTCGCCCTCTGGGAGGCATGCGGGCTGACTCGGCCCTGGAACGACCCCAGAGCAGACATCGCGCGCAAGCTTACTGTGCAGCCGGAGCTGTTTCGAGTCGCCGTCGACGACGCAACAGACGAGATCGTGGGCTCTGCGATGTCGGGCTACGACGGACACCGCGGCTGGGTGTACTACCTGGCTACGGCGCCCGCCCATCGGGGGAGAGGGATCGCCGCGGCACTCATGCGCGAGGTCGAGAGCATGCTTGAGGATCTCGGCTGCCCCAAATCTCAGCTGATGGTGCGAAGTGACAACACGGAAGCGCTCGGCTTCTACGATCGCCTCGACTACGAGGTCTCTGACGTGAAGGTGCTCGGCAGGCGCCTCATCGCGGATTGAATCGTCTGTTCGCCCGCATAGACTAGACGAATGACGGTTCTCTCATTCACCAAGGGCCACGGCACCGGTAACGATTTTGTGCTCTTCACTGACCCCGAGGGTGAGATTGAGCTGAGCGCTGAGCAGATTCGTTACCTCTGCGACAGGCGGTTTGGCGTCGGCGCCGACGGCGTCATCCGGGCTGTTCGGTCGCGCTCGATTGCGGAGGGCGCTGCGATCCTCGCCGAAGAGCCCGAGGCCGAGTGGTTTATGGACTACTGGAACGCCGACGGCACACCCGCCGAGATGTGTGGCAATGGTGTGCGGGTGTACGCGCACTATCTCGTAACGGAGGGACTCGTCTCCGCTGAGCGTCGCGACACACTCCCGATCGGCACAAGGTCCGGGGTCAAGGACGTGCTTGCCGGTGTGAATGGTTACACCGTAGACCTGGGGCGGTGGCGCATCGGAGGCGAGCCGCTTGTTGCCGCGAGTGGCCTTGAGGTTGCGCGCCCCGGGCTCGGGATCAACCTGGGCAACCCCCACGTTGTGACGGCGCTCGCGCACGAGGGCGAGCTTTCGGGGCTCGACCTCACCAAGGCGCCCGCGCTTGACCCCGCACCCGAAGACGGCGCCAATGTTGAGTTTGTTGTGCCAGAAGAACCGCTCGTGAAAGACGGTGTTGCTCGCATCAAAATGCGGGTGCACGAGCGTGGGGTGGGTGAGACACTCTCCTGCGGCACCGGTGTGGCGGCCGCGGCGCTGGCCTTCCGGCACTGGGGTGGCGACGGTATGCCGAATCACTGGCGCGTCGATGTGCCGGGCGGACGATTGGCTGTGCGCATGTTTCCAACGGAAGAGGGCGAGCACGTCTCGTTGAGCGGCCCCGCCGAACTTGTGTACAGCGGCACCATCGAGATTTAGCTAGGCACTGAGATCTAGCTAGGCGCTGAGTTTCAGCTAGGACGTGCGCGCTGCGCGAATCACGTGGAATCCCTTGTCGCGAGCCACACGCTCGACCGTGAGATCGGCAAACTCCGTCGCGATCCAACGCTGCAGCGAATCTGCGCCCAGGTGTTTCGCGACGACGAGGTGAGCCACACCCTCCGGTGCCAGCCGGGGGAGCCACTGCTGCAGGATCCCGTGAAGCGCCTCTTTGCCAACTCGGATCGGTGGGTTTGAGAGAATCTCGTCGAAGAGCAGGTCGGCGGGGACGTCCTCGGGCGCAGCAACGTTCACGCTCGCGACGCCGAGGCGCGAAGCATTCAGGCGGGTCAGCTCACGCGACCGCTCGTTCACGTCGATCGCCCATACCTCGCGTTCAGGGCTCTCGAGGGCTGTGTGCAGCGCGATCGGCCCCAACCGCAGCCAATATCGAGCGCGGGGCCCGATCCTGGTTCCCCAGACGTTGCGAGTGTGCGCAGCAGGATCTCGGTGCCCCGATCCAGATGTTCCGGGCTGAAGACCCCACCCGCGGTAACCACAGAGCGGGTTTCACCCGCGAGCAGCACGTCGATTTCACGCGGCTTAAGTTCGCCAAGGGGGGCCTCTGAAAAGTAGTGCTGATTCACCGTTCTAGTATCCCAGCCCGGCGAAGGGTTCGTGCGCGTAGACTGTGAGGTCAGATGACGAAGCAATTCTCAGAAGACTCAGCCCACGACGAAGATCACGCAGCAAGCTCAGATCCGCTCGATAGGGTCCTTGCGCGCGCGGAACATGCTGGATCCGCCACGGTTATTCGGGACCTCACGAGTGGTGCGCAAGCGCTGGGCGACGAGTCTCACGACTTTTTGGGTAGGGATCTCGACGCGATTCGCATGGATCGCGAGGATCGTGCCTCACTGAATCGTGTTGGTGGACTGTCCACCGAACTCGAAGACGTCACCGAGGTTGAGTACCG
This sequence comes from Leucobacter viscericola, assembly GCF_011299575.1. NCBI lineage: Bacteria > Bacillati > Actinomycetota > Actinomycetes > Micrococcales > Microbacteriaceae > Leucobacter > Leucobacter viscericola. The sequence continues at coordinate 775,257 of NZ_CP049863.1, read as the reverse complement.
TCAGCTGCGGCTTGAGAACGTGGTGCTGATCGGCATCTACTCTCAGAAATCCACGGAAGACGCCGAGAACTCGCTGCGCGAGCTTGCAGCGCTGGCCGAGACGGCCGGTGCTCGGGTGCTCGACGGACTCCTGCAGCGCCGAGCGAACCCCGATCCTGCGACCTATCTCGGCAAGGGTAAGGCTCGAGAGCTGGCTGAGCTGGTGGCGGCCGTTGGTGCCGATACCGTGATCGCCGATACGGAGTTGGCGCCGAGCCAGCGGCGTGCGCTCGAGGACGTTGTAAACGTGAAGGTGATTGATCGCACAGCCGTGATCCTCGATATTTTCAGCCAGCACGCGAAGAGCCGTGAGGGCAAGGCGCAGGTTGAACTCGCTCAGCTTGAGTATCTGCTGCCGCGTCTGCGCGGTTGGGGTGACTCGATGTCGCGGCAGGCTGGCGGCCAGGTCGGCTCCGGGGGAGCGGGCATGGGGTCGCGCGGTCCCGGTGAGACGAAGATGGAGTTGGATCGCCGTAAGATTCACACCCGCATGTCAAAGCTGCGCAAGCAGATTCAAGGATTTGCGCCCGCGCGCGAGGCGAAACGTGCGAATCGCAAGCGGGGCGAGGTGCCCTCGGTCGCGATTGCCGGCTACACCAACGCAGGAAAATCGAGTCTGCTGAACCGGCTGACTGGCACGCAAGAACTCGTGCAGAACCAGCTCTTTGCGACGCTCGACACCGCCGTTCGTCACGCCGAAACCGATGATGGCCGCAGCTTTACCTACGTCGACACCGTTGGGTTTGTGCGCAATCTGCCGCACCAACTTGTTGAGGCGTTCCGCTCGACCTTCGAAGAGGTTGCAGACGCCGACGTGATCCTGCACGTTGTTGATGGTTCACACCCGGATCCTGCCGCCCAGCTGCGAACCGTGCGCGACGTGATCGCCGAGGTTGACGGGCAAGCGATCCCCGAGTTGGTGGTGTTCAACAAGGCCGACCTGCTCGATGACTCGCAGCGGTTGGTGCTGCACGGGCTCGCCCCCGACGCCGTGTTTGTCTCGGCCCGAACGGGCGACGGGATTGAAGAGCTGAAGCAGCGTATTGACGCGACACTTCCCGTTCCTGATCGGGAGGTTACTGTTGTCGTGCCCTACGATCGCGGTGAGCTTGTCGCTGAGTTGCACGAGCGCAATCGTGTGCTTGCCACCGACTACATCGAAGAGGGCACACGCGTGCACGCCTTTGTGACGGCGGAGATGCTTGCGAAGCTCGGCGATTACGTCATCTAGACGGTAGCCGCTGACGCCTCAAACGGAGCAACGGCCTGCTCGATCTGGGCAACCAACTGCAGCATGTCTGCAGGATCGTCGCCCGTGTCAATTTTGCTGCAGAGATCGACGACACGATTGAGGTCGGCCAGGATCTTGCCGACTTTGGTGATGGAACCGGTGACGTCGCTTGCGAGCGGCTGCATCGCCGGTGGCAGGGAAGTGGCGGACGCGTTGCGCTCCCAATCGAGGAGTAGATCACGCGGAATTTTGAGCACCGAGGTTGACTTGGCGATCGACTCAACGGTTTTCACCATGAGTGCCCTGTGGGTTGCGGTGAACTCGCTCGTTTCTTTCAGGCCGAGCTTGAGGGTTTGCGCGAGGAGAGAGATGGCTGCGGCCTGATCGCCCTGTCGCGCACCACCGCCGTCAATCAGCTCAGCTGCGAACGAGGCCATCATTCGTGTGTGCAGCTTTGCGAGTGCAACTCGGAAGCGAGTCTCGGCGCTGTTCTCGTCGAGCAGTTGCAGCGCCCCGATGAGGTCAACGACGTAGCCCTCAATAATCGCCTGCATCTGAGACCACACGCCGAGCGGGGTCAGAATGTCGCCGACATCGATACCCGAGGCCGCGAGATCACTGATCTGTGCTGTTGTCTGTGAGGTGTGTTCGAGTTCGTGCTGCAACTGCTCGCCAACCTCCCTCAGCGATGCTGAAAGTGTTGCGAGATGATGCTGCTGCATTGACCATGCACCGAGGGTGGTGTTGACCTGTTCGACCGCGGCAAGCATGTCGGCGAGACTGCCGGTCGCCTTGGGGCGGTGAGGAAACCCCTCTGAGCGACGCTCAAATTTTGTGACCTCTTGTGGAAGCACCTGGCGCTGCAGAGCAGCAATGGAGTCGAAGCCCGCATCGGCGAGAATCTCGCCGAGTTTGATAGCGCCCTGCTCAGCAATGCCCCTGCGGGAGAGCCCGCTTCCCGCTAGCTCGTTCTCGTAGCCCAGGAGTTCACGGTAGACCCCGTCAAGCTGCAGGGCCCGTGAGCTGTCGGTTGGGCGGATACGAACGGAGAGATAACCGCCATTGCCGAGCGGAGTAACTGTCGCGTAGACCTTATAGCTGCTGCCGTCTGCCGCGAGATTCGTGACGTGACCGGCGAAGGGTCGCCCTGACTGCAGTTCCGACCACATCGTGTGGAAGACCCCGCTGGGCATGTCGGGGTGGCGCACGATGTTGTGCGGAGAGCCGACGAGGCTTTCGCGGGAGTAGTGGGAATACTCGACGAACATCTCGTTGGCGTGCTCGATGACACCTCGAATGTCGGTGGTGGAGAAAAACACGTCGTTGATCTCGACCTCATGAGTCTTACCACTGGGCTGCACGCTGGTTGTCATGAGTTTGTACTTCCTGTCGGAACGGCTAGTTCTCCCCCTTGCAGACAAGTTGATTCTATGTCGCAACGGAAAAATCCTTGAATTTGAGCGCTTGCGAGATGAAGCCTGTGTGCCCTCTGTAATAATTCGTAATTCATACAGTGAAACATTCGGGTCGAATGTCTGAGGTGACGGATAGCTTGGGGGAGCCAGGCAGAGAGCGCGTGGCGAAACCGTTAGCCCCGATACGCAAGGATTCGAATGACTGCGAAGACGCCATTGCCCACCGCCACGATTCTCGGTTACCCCCGTTTGGGACGACGACGCGAGCTGAAGCGAGCTATCGAGTCCTTCTGGAAAGGAAACTCGTCCGAGGCCGAACTGACCGCGACCGCGCGTGAGCTGCGCGCTGCGACTCGGGCCCGCCTGGTCGAGCTCGGGCTTCCCGCCGAGGGTGGGGCTGTGCCCGAGAGCTTTAGCTTCTACGATCAGGTGCTTGACGCGACACTAGCGCTGGGCGCGATCCCGAGCCGCTTCAGCGACGTGCAGGGCAGCGACCTGGTTACGTACTTTGCGCTTGCGCGGGGCGATAAGGATCACCAGCCGCTCGAGATGACGAAGTGGTTCGACACGAACTACCACTACAGCGTCCCTGAGATTGACGAGCGCACGCCCTTTGCGGCAAACCCGGCGGCTCTCGTGGCCCAGGTCGCAGAGGCAGCAGCACAGGGGATCGAATCGCGCCCCGTGCTCGTCGGCCCTGTGACGTATCTTTTGCTCGCAAAAGCTTCAGACGACGCGGGTGAGGGGTTTAGCCCCATTGACCGCCTCGACGAGGTTGTAGCGGTCTATGTCGAGTTGCTGGGCGCGCTCGCCGCAGCCGGGGCAGGCTGGGTGCAGCTTGACGAGCCAGCGCTCGTCTCTGACTCACTCTCGGTGTCGCGCGAAGAGGCACTCGCGCTGGTTGAGAAGGCCTACGCAGCGCTCGGTGGTGCGGACTCGCGCCCACAGATTCTGCTGACCGCACCCTACGGTGACTCGTCTGCGGGGCTTACCCGTCTCGCTGCGCTTCCCGTGGAGGCCGTACAGGCAGACCTCGTGCGTGGATCGCTGCCGCAGCAGGCGCTCGCATCGGGTGAACTCGCGCGTGCATTTGGTGAGAAGCAGTTTGTTGCGGGGGTTGTCGACGGCCGCAACATTTGGCGCACCGACTTGCGGGCCGCATTCGCGCAGCTTGCTGGGCTCAAAGACGCGGGTATCAGCGTGGTCGTCGGAACCTCCAACAACCTGCAGCACGTGCCTCACGACGTGAATGACGAAACGAAACTCGATGCACGCCTGAAATCATGGCTTGCCTTCGCTGACCAGAAAGTTGAGCAGGTCGCCGTGCTCGCGCGTGGACTCGCCGAAGGTGCCGCCGCAATCGAACCCGAGCTCGCTGTAACCGAGGCCGCCCTGGCAGATCGTGCTTCAGCTCCCGGCGTTCATGTTGATGGTGTGCGCGGTCGGGTTGGCGCTGTGACCGATGCGGATCGCAATCGCGCTGATGAGGCCACTCGTCGCGAGGCCCAGGAGGGACTGAGCATCCCGAACCTGGCCACCACCACAATTGGTTCTTTCCCGCAGACCGGAGAAATCCGTAAGGCACGCGCCGCGTTTGGTCGCGGAGAGATCGACCAGAACGCATACGACGGCTTCCTGCGCGATGAGATCGCACGAGTGATCAAGCTGCAGGAAGAGATTGGGCTCGACGTGCTGGTACACGGCGAGGCTGAGCGCAACGACATGGTGCAGTACTTCGCTGAGTTGCTCGACGGGTTTGCCGTCACCGAAAACGGGTGGGTGCAGTCCTACGGCACCCGTGCGACGCGTCCGTCGATCCTGTGGGGAGACGTTTCGCGACCCGCACCCATGACCGTCGCGTGGTCGGCGTACGCGCAGTCGCTGACGCAGCAGCCTGTGAAGGGCATGCTTACCGGCCCCGTGACCATTCTTGCCTGGTCGTTCGTGCGCGATGATCAGCCGCTCGGCGACACCGCGGCTCAGGTCGCCCTCGCGCTCCGCGATGAGATTGATGATCTGGTCGACGCCGGGATCAACATCGTGCAGGTAGACGAGCCCGCGCTGCGTGAGCTGCTGCCACTTGATGCAGATCGCCAGGGGTCTTACCTTGACTGGTCTGTTGGATCTTTCAGGCTTGCGACCGGAGGTGCAGCACCCGAGGTGCAGATCCACACGCACCTCTGTTACTCCGAGTTCGGCGAAATCATTGATGCCGTTGACGGCCTCGACGCCGACGTCACCAGCATCGAGGCTGCACGCAGCCGCATGGACGTTGTGGAGCCCCTGGGCGACCACGGGTACTCGCGAGGCATCGGGCCCGGTGTGTACGACATCCACTCACCGCGTGTGCCGAGCATTGACGAGCAGTCTGAACTGATCCGCATCGCCGCCAAGCGAATTCCGGGCAAGCAGCTCTGGATCAACCCCGACTGCGGACTCAAGACCCGCGGGTACGAGGAGACCGTGGCAAGCTTGACGAACCTCGTGCAGGCTGCAAAAGCGGTGCGTGAGGCATAAATGACTCAGCTCTCTGAATCGCTAGCTCCGGCTTCCTGGCCAAGCCACACGCTGCCGACGGAACCGGTGGGTAGCCTACCGAGACCCGCGCGACTGCAGCGTGCTGTGCTTGACGCGGAGGTCGGGCTAGCGCCTCAGAGTGAGCTTGAGGCGGAGCAGGCCTTCGCCGTGCGAGACACGCTGCAGCGCATGGAAGAGACCGGCTCTCCCGTATTGAGCGATGGAGAACAACGCAGGCAGAGCTTTGCGAGTTATCCTCTCGGCACAGAAGAAGTTGATGAGGGGCCGGTGTTCGCGGTCTTTGCCGACGGCCACCACCGCGTGATCCCGAGTCTCACAGAGGGACCCTTTGGGTTTCGGGCGTGGGCCGCCGACGACGTGCGCGTCGCGAGGCAGCTCACTTCGTTGCCGCTCAAGCAGGCTGTCATCTCGCCCTCGATGCTGTCGCTCATGGTGCCTGCTGGCGGGCTCGGCGACTATACGCGATCAGAGTTTCTTGACGACGTCGTCAGCGGCTGCGCCGAAGACATACGGCGATGCTTTTCGGCTGGTGCTTCCCGGGTGAGCATCGACTTTACAGAGGGGCGACTTGCGCTGCGCCGAGATGTGCGAGCGCCCTGGGCGGGGCCCGATGCGCTCGGCGGGTTTATTGACCTCATCAATCGTGTGCTCGATCAGTTGACACCAGAGCAGCGGTCGGCCGTTGGGGTGCACACCTGTCCGGGCAATGACAACGACTCGGCGCACTCGGCAGACGTCGATTACGCCGAACTGATTCCCGAGCTCTTTCAGATCGAGGCTGGGTACTTTTTGGTGCAGTCGGCGAGTGAACACGACCCCGATCGGGTTGCGCGACTCATCGGCAAACAGCTTCGTGTTCTCTCTGCCGAGGCCACTGCGCCGCGAGTGTTGATCGGTGTGACAAATCCGACGAGCCCGAAGCTTGAAACGGCGGAAGAGGTGCGGGATCATCTCGTGCGGGCGGCTCGGTTCATTCCGACAGAGCTGCTTGGCTCGACTGACGACTGTGGATTCTCGCCGTATCTCATCGATGAGAAGCCGCGACACGGATCGCCGGATTTCGCACGTGATGTGGCGTTCGCAAAAATTGCCGCCAGGGTGCGCGGCACCCAACTGGCCGCGGAAGAGCTTTCTGGCGTCGCAGCTGGAGTGCCCGGCGGAGCCCTTGTGAACGGGGCAACCCGATGAATGCAACGTTACTCACTGGGAGCGCGCCGACGCGCGCGCGCTTTTCGTTCGAGGTGTTTCCCGCGCGCAGCGGTGCGGCGGCCCTCGCGCTTGGGCACGCGGTGCAACACTTGTCTGCCGCCGATCCCGACTTTATCTCGGTGACGTACGGCGCAAACGGATCAAATCGCGACGCCTCGCTCGACCTGCTGAAGTACCTACGCAACAACACAACAGCGCTCCCGCTCGCGCACCTCACGACCGTGGGGGAGTCGCGAGAGGCGCTTCGCCAGACCATTCACGGAATCATGGATGCCGGTGTGCACGACTTTCTCGCGCTGCGTGGGGATCCGCCGCGGGGCGCGAGTGAGAGTGATCCGAGTGTGCTTGGGTCGCCCAGCTCTGTTGAACTTTTAGAGATCATCGCGCAGGTGCGGGCCGAACGGCCGCCCCTCACGAGCGTCGGAAGAACGGTGGTGGCCGCTTACCCGAACGGACACCCCCAGTCGAGATCTCGCTCTGAAGACATCGACTGGCTCATAGCCAAACAAGGGGCGGGCGCCCAGTTCGCCATCACGCAGCTGTTCTTTCGCGCCGACGACTACCTCAGCTTTGTTGCCGAGGCGCGTGATGCGGGGCTGCACATCCCCGTGCTCCCGGGGCTGATGCCGGTGTCGACGAGTGCACAGCTGCGAAAGGTTGCCTCGCTCGCGGGTCAACCAGCACCGGCCGAGCTTGAACACGAAATGGAAGCCGAGGGTGGGTTCGCCCCAGAACTCGGTGTTGAGTATGCCGTATCGCTGGCGAGGGAACTGCTGGAGGGTGGAGCGCCGTCTATTCACCTCTACACGTTCAATCGCCACGAACAGGTGCTCGCTGTGTTGCGAGAGCTCAACCTACTGACGCCCAGCCCGGTGGGCTAGTCGGCTGCTGCGCAATCCGGTCACATTGCTTGTGCGGCAAACCCGGCAGGCGACTCTGCGAGATGCTGAAGCGACTCGGGGATCTCACGCTGTTTCGCCGTCATCGCCTGCGCCCATAGCCGGCCCGCTCGGTAGGAGGAACGCACGAGGGGGCCCGCGAGCACCGCAGTAAACCCCATCTCTTCGGCTTCCAGCCGCAGCTCGGTGAACTCCTGTGGACGCACCCACCGGTCTATGGGGTGGTGCAGCTTTGACGGACGCAGGTACTGCGTCAGCGTCAGAATGTCACAACCGGAATCAAGCAGTTCTTGCATGGTGTCGGTGATCTCGCGGCGATCCTCGCCCATGCCGAGAATCAGGTTTGACTTGGTGACCATGCCCGCGTCTTGTGCTTGGCGAATGACGTTGAGAGACCGGTCGTAGCGGAAGCCCGGGCGGATGCGCTTAAAGATACGCGGGACAGTTTCGAGGTTGTGCGCGAATACCTGCGGTGCTGTTTCAAATACCTGGGCGAGATCCTCCGGGCGTCCGCCAAGGTCATCGGCGAGAACCTCAACACCCGAACCCGGGTTGAGCTTGTGGATCTGACGGATCGTTTCGGCGTACAGCCAGGCACCCGTGTCAGGTAGATCATCTCGAGTGACTCCGGTGATCGTGGCGTAGCGAAGGCCCATAGCGCGCACGGACTCGGCGACGCGACGCGGCTCGTCCGTGTCGAGAGCGAGTGGCTTCCCCGAAGTGATGAGGCAGAAATCGCACCGCCTTGTGCAGATAGAACCTCCGATCAAAAAGGTCGCCTCGCGGTCTTCCCAGCACTCGTAGATATTGGGGCAACCTGCCTCCTGGCACACCGTGTTGAGGGCCTCTCGCTTCACAAGTGCCTGCAGGCTTTGGTATTCGGGGCCCAGGCGGGCGCGGGTCTTGATCCACTCCGGTTTCCGCTCGATTGGAGTTTCAGCATTGCGCACCTCGACGCGCAGGAGCTTACGGCCCTCTGCGAAGGGTGACCCGAGATTTCTTGCGCTCACTGTGTGACCTCCGTAAGTGCGGCTGTGAGGCGTGCAGTAAGCCTCGGCGCGACCTCGCTTGGCGCGATTGTGCGCCCTGCCAAACGACTCAGAGTCGTGACGCCGGCGTCTGTGATGCCGCAGGGCACAAACGACTTGAACGGTGCGAGGGAGTTGCTGCAGTTTATGGCCAGGCCGTGAGTGACGATTCCCTCGCTCACTCGAATGCCAATCTGCGCAAACTTCTCAGCGGGGAGACCCTCGGGCCTAGCCCACACCCCCGTGCGGCCGTCGATCAAGACACCCTCGACACCAAAGTCACCAGCGACGTCGACGATGACCTGTTCAAGAACGCGTACAAAATCCACGAGCGCAAACCGATTCCTCAACCGCACAACGGGATATGCCACAAGCTGCCCCGGGCCGTGCCAGGTTACTTTCCCGCCGCGATCCACGGGCACTACGGGGGTGCCGTCGGTGGGGAATTCTTCGGGTCGGGATCGGCGGCCCGCCGTGTAGACAGCCTCATGTTCAAGCACGATGAGCGTGCCGTCTGGTGTCGAGCTTGAAAGCCTTTCGACCGCGGCCTCTTGGAGTTCGAGCCCTCGCTCGTATGGGACGAGGCCCGGAGAAAAACCAGCGCACACGAGATCGATGTTGGCTCGGGTGATGTGTGGTGCGCTAAGGGGAGATGTGGTCGTCACTTCACTGGTCACAGTGAGAGTTTAAATGGACTCAGTCCAATAATAAAAATCGAAGAAAAAAAGCAGCTCTCCAGGGTGCCTGGAAAGCTGCATTGTGGCAGAGGTTCTTAGACGGAACGGAACACCGCAACGACCTTGCCGAGTATCTCCGCGTGATCACCAAGGATTGGCTCGAAGGCGCTATTGCGGGGGAGTAGCCAGGTGTGGCCGTCGCGGCGACGGAATACTTTTACTGTTGCTTCGCCGTCGAGCATGGCGGCGACAATGTCGCCGTTCTCGGCTTCGCGTTGCTGGCGAATGACGACGAAGTCACCGTCGCAGATTGCGGCATCAATCATCGAGTCGCCCACAACCCGGAGCATAAAAAGCTGCCCGTCTCCAACTAGCTGCCTCGGTAGGGGTACGAGTTCTTCCACCTGCTGGTCTGCGGTGATTGGCACTCCGGCGGCGATCTGGCCAACGAGCGGCACATAGGCCGTGTCTTCGGGTTGCATCTGCGGGGCGTCAGCGATGGCGCTGCTGGTGTCAGCGAGCTCAATGAGGATCTCGAGGGCCCTAGGGCGATTGGGGTCTCGTCGAATGAAGCCCGCAAGTTCGAGACGGCTCAGCTGATGCGTCACGCTTGATAGTGACGAGAGGCCAACGGCATCGCCAATCTCGCGCATGCTGGGCGGGTAGCCGCGACTCTCGACGGAGCGAGCAATGAACTCGAGAATCGCCTGCTGCTTCTCCGTGAGGGATTTTGCTGGGCGGGGCGTGGCTGCGGTGCTCATCGCTCGTCCTTTCCTTTGTCTACAGAACCTGGCCTCGGTTAACACGCGAACTGGCCTGTCGTGGATTCGAAAGTTGCGGCGAATCCGTGAATGTCAGTGGTCGGGTGTTGAGTGAAGCCGTTGTTCGAAACCCTAGCGGCTCTGATTGGAGCCTGGCAAACATATGTTCGAGTGTCGCGAGAATCCACCGAAAGATATGTTCGACAAAAAGCTTGCGATTTCGAAACATCGAAGATATCTTCGAAACAGATGTTCGATCCGAGGGTTCCCTTTCGAACATAAGCGAAAGGAAAATACCATGAGCGCACGAACGGTTGCCGGACACACTGGCACTCGCATGAACGACGCGAATGATGCATACGCTGTGGAAGCACGCGACACCGCGCGTCTACGATTGACTCGCCGGGGGCGCGTGGTTGTGGGCGGGCTCATTGCGCTGGTTCTGGCGGGGCTTCTGGTGTTCGCGGCCACCCTCCTTTCTCCGCAGGCTTTTGCTTCTGACTCTGCTTCGAGCAAGCAGCAGTTTCATTACGTTGTAGCTCAACCGGGTGAGTCGCTCTGGAGCCTCGCTTCTGAGCTTGATCCGAAGGTTGATCCGCGAGACCTCATCGCGGAGATCGTCCAGTTGAACCAGCTCCACGGGTCTGATGTAGAGGCCGGGCAGGCTTTGGCGGTGCCCCTGCGTTACTCCGACAATAAGAATGTGATCTCCGCGGACGAACTTGAGGCTGATTCCGCAGCCTAGCTGCTCGTTCTCAGCCCGTAGACTGGTCGGGTGACCAAGTTGAGTGATCTTCCCCTTCGCAGCAATCTTGTTGGCTTGGAGCCCTACGGGGCCCCGCAAGATCCAGTTCCTGTGAGCTTGAATGTGAACGAGAACACGCATCCGATCCCAGACGACGTGGTCGCAGACATTGTGCAGTCGCTCGAAGCGGCTGTTCGAGGTGTCAATCGATACCCGGATCGTGAATTTCTGGAGCTGCGCGAGTCGCTGGCGGGTTATCTCGGGGCGGGGTTGACGAGCGACAATCTCTGGGCTGCAAACGGTTCTAACGAGGTGCTGCAGCAAATCTTGCAGGCATTTGGTGGCCCTGGTCGTTCGCTGCTGAGCTTCACGCCGACCTACTCAATGTATCCGCTGCTTGCATCCGGCACGGACACGGCCTGGATTCCCGTTGCGCGTCCGGCTGACTATGCGCTCACTCCGGAAGGGGTCGTTGCCGCGCTTGAAGAGCACCGCCCAGACATTGCGATTTTGTGCGGGCCGAATAACCCGACGGGAACCCCTCTTGAGCGTGAGGTGATCCTCGCCGCTTATGACGCTTTTGACGGCATCCTCATTGTGGATGAGGCCTATCAAGAATTCGATGCTGAGCGGGAGAGCGCTGTTTCCCTGCTGCAGGGTCGACCCAGGCTGCTCATCTCTCGCACCATGAGTAAAGCGTTTGCGTTTGCTGGTGTGCGTTTGGGGTATTTGGCCGCTGATCCGGCCGTTGTTGATGCGCTCCGTCTTGTGCGCTTGCCGTATCACCTCTCTGCTCTTACGCAGGCGGCCGCAACCGCAGCGATTCGCCACTCTGTGACGATGCTCGCGACAGTGGATGACATCCGTGCGCAACGTGATCGTCTTGAGGCTGCCCTTGTTGAAATGGGTTACAAGGTGCACCCCTCTGGCGCGAACTTCTTGCTCGTGGGTGGATTCGAGAACCCGGACGCGACGTTTGAGGCGCTGCGAGCCCGGGGTATCTTGATCCGAAATCTGCACATCGATGGGCACCTGCGCATGACCGCTGGCACCGAGGCTGAGACCACCGTGCTGATTGATGCCCTTGCTGATCTTGGCCCCGGCGGCGCGAGATAACCACCCTTTGGGCTTCACGTGTCGCCCATAATGTGCGATCTTGCAACTGAGCAGTTACCCTTGTGGGTATGTCTTTACCCCCAGAAGCTTTGCCCCGTCACGAACTTGAGCGGTCGCTGCGGCGTTCCCGCATCCTGAACATCGTCTTGGGTGTCGTTGCCGTGGCCGCGCTCGTGTTCGGGCTTGTGCAACTGGGGCAGGGAGGCAGTGATACCGCGGAGAGCGCTTCGAATACCGCCGAAAGCGGCGACGATAGCGCAAGCGTCGAGAATGACACAGGTTCCGCGGCAACCGTTGGCATTGAGCGGCGCATAGAGGGTGACCCGATGGCGATTGGTGATATCGACGCCCCCGTTGTGATGAGCGAGTGGGTCGACTTCCGCTGCCCCTTCTGCGCTGTCTACTCACGAGATACCTTCGACCAGATCGTCACCGAGTTCGTTGACACCGGCAAGGTTCGCATTGAAATGCATGACGTCGCGTTCTTCGGAGATGAATCGGTGCGTGCGGCAGCGGCGGCCCGTGCTGCAGGGGAGCAGGGACGTTACTTCCAGTTCGTCAAGGCCGTGTACGACGCGGCCCCAGAATCAGGTCACCCTGACTTGCCGCCGGCGCAGCTCATCGAATTCGCCAAGACCGCTGGTGTGCCCGACATCGCGAAGTTCACCAAGGACATGGACCGCGAAGATCTGAAACAGGCGGTCAATGAGAGCACAGCGAAGGCTCAGCAGTACGGCGTTTCGAGTGTTCCCATGTTCGCCTCTAATGGGCAAGCAATCGCGGGCGCTCAGCCGATCGACGAGTTTCGTAAGTTTTTGAAGCAGGCGTCTGCCGAGGCACAGTGAGCCTGAGTCTGCTTGGCGCATTTCTGGGCGGTGTATTAACGCTGCTCAGTCCCTGCTCTGTCATGCTGCTGCCCGCCTTCTTCGCCTACGCTTTCACCAGCCCTGGGGTGCTGCTCGCGCGCACGGGAGTCTTTTTTCTGGGGCTCGCGACTGCTCTTGTTCCGCTGGGTCTGCTCGCGGGTTCGCTCGGCGCATGGGTGAATCAACACCGCTTTACGTTGGTGACGGTGGCTTCGGTTCTGGTGATGCTGTTTGGGCTGGTGTTGTTGCTCGGGATACGTGTTCCGGGCCTCGTCCAGCAGCGAGGCGCCGAGAGCGCCTCAATTGCTTCGGTGTTTGCCCTCGGAACGGTCTACGGGCTCGCGGGTGTGTGTGCTGGTCCCATGCTGGGTGCTGCACTGACGTTCGCGGCGTTTGGCGGCAACGCGCTCTTCGGTGGACTCGTTCTGCTGGTGTTTGCGGCGGGCATGACACTGCCGTTGCTGCTGCTCGCGCTCGTTTGGAATCGTGTGCCGGGGGTGAAGCGACTCTTGCGACCCAGGGAGCTGCGCATTGGACGCTGGCGCAACGCCTGGACGAACGTTATCGGCGGCGCTCTCACCATCGCGGTTGGGGCGATTCTGCTGCTCACACAAGGAACCTCCTCGGTCTCCGGGGTGCTTGGAGCGACGGACCAGGCAAGACTCGAAGCCGCGGTGATGCGTGGAACGGCTGGCGTGCCGGACTGGATCCCGGTCCTTATTTTCCTCGCGCTTGCCGCCGTGTGGGTGGCGGTCGCCATCACTCAGCGTCGGGCACGCAGAGTTCGCGCAGCCGCGGCCCCGCACACATCGGAAAATACGAGCCACAGAGCCGGATAGAATGGTGCGCATGACCGCAGCCACACGTACTGTCTCGCTTGAGCGTTCAACGAGCGAATCGCAGATCAGTCTGACTCTCGATCTTGATGGCACGGGGGAGTCTGATATTCAGACTGGCGTGCACTTCTTCGATCACATGCTGACCGCGTTTGCTCGCCACTCACTGACGGACCTGACGGTGCGTGCCCAGGGTGACACGCACATTGATGTGCACCACACGGTGGAAGACACGGGGATCCTGCTCGGACAGGCTCTCCTTGAAGCTTTGGGAGACAAGCGCGGTATCTCGCGTTACGGCGACGCATTCGTTCCGTTGGATGAGGCGCTTGCCCAGGCCGTTGTTGATATCTCGGGGCGACCCTATCTGGTGCACTCCGGCGAGCCCGAGGGCTTTGAATACCACCTGATTGGTGGCCACTTCACCGGCTCGATGGTGCGTCACTTTTTCGAAGCACTCACGCTGAACGCTCGGCTCACCGTGCACCTTCGCCTCGTTGAGGGTCGGGATCCGCACCACATCGCCGAGGCGGAGTTCAAAGCGTTTGCTCGCGCCTTCCGTCAGGCCAAGGCGCTCGATCCGCTCGTCACCGGTGTGCCCTCGACCAAGGGCGCCCTGTGAGCGCATCCCGTGCGCGGGTCGTGGTGCTCGACTATGGGTCGGGCAACCTGCACTCGGCGGTCAAGGCGTTGGCGCGTGCCGGGGCCGATGTAGAGCTGTCTCGGGATCCCGCGACGGTCGCGAGCGCCGATGGTCTGTTGGTGCCGGGTGTTGGTGCGTTCGACGCGGTGATGCAGCAGCTGCAGGCTGTTCGCGGTGATGAGCTGATCGATAAACGGCTCGCAGGCGGTCGTGCCGTTCTCGGTATTTGCGTTGGCCTGCAGGTGCTGTTTGAGCGCGGCATCGAGCGCAGCGTCGAAACAGAGGGGCTCGGGCAGTGGCCCGGAACCGTGCGCGAACTCGAATCTCCCGTTCTCCCGCACATGGGCTGGAATACCGTGCGTGCACCCGAAGATTCGGCCCTGTTTGCAGGAATTGCCGATGAACGGTTCTACTTCGTACACAGCAACGGTGCGACCGACTGGACGCTTGAGGGCCGCAACGAGGCGACTCGTCCGCGAGTGACCTGGAGCGAACACGGTGAGCCCTTTGTTGCCGCTGTCGAAAATGGACCGCTCTCGGCGACTCAGTTTCACCCGGAGAAATCTGGGGAAGCCGGAATCCAACTGCTGCGAAATTGGATCGCGACACTGTAGCGATCCTGAACCCTGTTTTGCCAGAAGACACTTCAACCCGTTATCTCGAAGGAGACCCAGTCATGAGCGAGCTCACCGAGGGCCCCAAGCTGCAGTTGCTTCCCGCCATTGACATGGTCGACGGCTCCGCCGTTCGTCTCACGCAGGGCGAGGCCGGCACTGAGACTCACTATGGCACCCCGGTGGATGCCGCCGCGGACTGGGTTGAGCAGGGCGCCGAGTGGATCCACCTGGTCGATCTCGATGCTGCGTTTGGGCGGGGCAGCAATGTTGCGGTCGCGCACAAGATCGTGAAGAAGTTTGGCCACGTCAATATTGAGTTTTCTGGTGGGATCCGAGACGATGCCAGCCTTGAGGCAGCACTCGAGATGGGCGCTCGCCGGGTAAACCTCGGCACTGCCGCACTTGAGAACCCCGAGTGGACTCGTGCCGCAATTGCTCGCTTCGGTGACCAGATCGCGGTTGGGCTTGATGTGCGCGGCGAGACGCTGGCCGCGCGCGGCTGGACGGAAGAGGGTGGCAACCTCTGGGACGTGCTTGAGCGCCTTGAAGACGCGGGCTGCCCGCGCTACGTGGTCACCGACGTCACCAAAGACGGCACGCTGCGTGGCCCGAACATTGAGCTGCTGAAGCAGGTGTGTGCCCGCACCGACCGTCCCGTTGTTGCCTCGGGTGGCGTATCGAGCCTGGACGACCTTGTCGCACTGCGTGAGATCGTGCCGCTCGGTGTTGAGGGTGCGATTGTGGGAAAGGCGCTGTACGACGGGGCCTTCACGCTGCCCGCGGCGCTCGACATCGCGGGCAGGTAACGCCGTGGCGATCAAGCGGCTGCCCTCGACGGGTGATGTGCCCCGGTCGACTGGGGTCCCTGACAGCCTGGTACCCGGCGGCGAGGTTGACTCAGGTGGCTACCCGTGGGCAGGCCGCACGTTTGACCACCACGAAACGGCGTTTGCTGGCGACGACGGGCTCACTCCGGAGGCGCTGCGTGTGGCGGTTGTCGCGCTGCGAGTCGCTGCAGCCGATTTCCGGGCCGCGGCCCCCGGCGGCCAGAGTGCCGCTCTCGAGGTGCTCGCAGAGCGCCAGATTGACGTGTTGCGAGCGATCGCGACCTCGCGCTTCTTGATCCCGCTGCTGACGGAAGCGGGGGATGTCGGTGTGACCCCGGAGGGGCGCACCGTCGAAAAGACACAAGAGCTCTCCATTGTTACCGTGGCGGGCCCCGACGGGCGCAGCGTGATGCCGGCCTTTAGCTCGGTCGAGGCAATGCAGCGGTGGAACGCTGACGCGAGACCGATCCCGGTTCCTGGCCCGCAGCTTGTGCTCGCTGCAGCTCAGGAAGAAACGGATCTTGTCGTGATCGATCCCGGGTCGCCCGACATGGAGTGTGGGGTTCGCCGCACGGCGCTCCGGGGAGTGGCGCTGGGCGATCCTGCGCTGCCCGCCTGGGCTGACGCTGAAGTGCGAGGCGCATTCACCGAGGCCCTCGGCGGAGACCCGCGGATTGAAGCGATCGCGCTCATGCCGGGCGATCCCGAGGGGCGACTGCTTGCGCCTGAGCTGGAGGTGCACATTCTGCTTGCTCCAGGCTTAGCGGGCGACGCTTTCTCTGAATTGCTCGAATCTCTGCAGCAGCGCCTTGCCGCGAGCGAGGTCATCGCGAACCGCGTTGACTCCATGAGGATCGTGCCCCGCGCTGCGGGCTAGTGCAAGTCAGCCGGTGCTCAGCCATCGGCCGGTTGGATCCGAGGTGCTTTTACCGGCTGACGTGTCAGTACCGGCTGAGCCGCGTGCTGTTCAAAACATGTTGAGCAACAGCACGTAGCAGGCCGTGCCGGCCGCGATGCTGAGCAGGGCGCGCCGCTTTGCGAGCAGGTGCACGAGAACCGTGACCGCTGTCGCGGCGGCAATCGCCCACAGGTCTCCGGGGCGGCTCAGGATCTCGCCGCGCAGCACAACCACCGCGAGAATGAGCAGGATTCCGGCGGGCATCCAGCGACCGAGTGCCTTGACGAAGCGAGACTTACGCAGCGGCTTCAGGATCGCAAACGGCAGCGCACGCAGCGCCAGCGTGATGAGTCCGGAGATCACCACCGCGGTGATGAGATAGAGGGGATCAATCATCGAAATCCTCTCCAGCGTTTTCATGTTTGCGCGCACGACTTCCCAGTGCAAATCGCAGCGTCAGTAGCACGGCGTAGAGCACCAGAGCTGCAAGTAGCGCCTGATCCGGGATGACCAGGATCGCGATGCCCACCGAGAGCCCGGCGAGCACAGCCGAGGGGATCTCTCGACGACCACGGATTGCATCGAGTGTCATCACGATAAACAACGCAACAAGCGCAAACTCGAAACCCTCGATGGGCTCGGGCAGCGCACCCGCGACCAACACGCCCACGATCCCACCAGAAACCCAGTAGGTCTGCATCGCGAGTTGCCCGGTCACGATGCGTCGCGAGGTGAGCTTCTGAGCCGGCATCAACACGTAGGTCGCGTACGCCTCGTCAATCAGCGCGTAGACGGAGTAGGCCCTTGGCAGGCCGCGTTTCACACGCTGGAGTGGAAACGAAAGCGCGTAGAACACGTGGCGAAAGTTCATCGCGAACACGGTCACTGCGATGGTGAGCAGTGGTGTTGCCGCGGCGAGCATGCTCACCATGAACAGCTCCACCGAGCCGGCAAAGATCCCGATCGACAGCGCGGGCGCGAGCCACCAGGGTAACCCCGCTTGGATGACAAGCACTCCCAGGGCGAACCCGAGCGGAAAGATGCCGATTCCGACCCCGAGCGAGTCGCGCAGGCCCGCCAGAACCTGCGACCCCTGTGGGCCACTCGCCTGTGCGGGCGCGGGGGAGTTGCTTGTCATCAGCGGTGAGTCGGGTGAACCTAGTTCACGGGGCCGGTGAACTTCTCGCCGGGGCCCTGACCAATGGCGTCGGGGATCGGCGACGCCTCGCGGAACGCGAGCTGCACAGAGCGCAGGCCGTCTCGCAGGCTGCGCGCGTGCATGTCACTGATGTCGGGAGCCGCGGCGGTGATCAGGCCGGCGAGGGCCGTGATGAGCTTACGAGCCTCGTCGAGGTCGGTTTGTGACTCAGGATCATCGGCCAGACCTACCTTTACCGCCGCCGCGCTGAGCAGATGCACTGCCGCTGTAGTGATGACCTCAACCGCGGCGACGTCGGCGATATCGCGAGTCGCTTGTGAAGCGTCAATTCCCTCTGCGCTGTCTGCGCTGGAAGCGGGGGTGGAGGTGTTGTCGCTCATGCTGTCCTGTCTCTTGTGTTGCACTTGTGGTAAGGTTTATGAGGTTCTCGTCAATTTGGCGAGATGCGGAAGTGGAGATTCTCCCACCCGGCACCGCCTCTAAGGTTACCGGGTAGTTGTCACCCCGTCGTTCACGCGACAGCTAAAGGGTGTGGATTGCACGTGTGCGGTCCCGATCTCCGTCCGCCACTCCCCAGGGAGCGGCCAACATTGAGATCAGAGGAGCAGGCGATCAGCGATCCCCGTACGAATGACAAAATCCGCGTCACCGAAGTGCGTCTGGTGGGAGCCAGCGGCGAGCAGGTTGGCGTGGTGCCTATCGAGACTGCGCTTCGCCTTGCGGCGGATGCTGATCTTGATCTCGTAGAGGTTGCCCCGAACTCGAAGCCGCCCGTGGCGAAAATCATGGACTTCGGCAAGTTCAAGTACGAGGCTGCCCAGAAGGCAAAGGAAGCCCGTCGTAACCAGGCGAACACGATCCTCAAAGAGGTTCGTTTCCGCCTAAAGATCGACAAGCACGACTACGAAACCAAGACGAAGCGTGCCGTCGGCTTCCTGGCTCAGGGTGACAAGGTGAAAGCCATGATCCTGTTCCGCGGACGCGAGCAGTCGCGACCCGAGCAGGGTGTTCGTCTGCTGCAGCAGTTCGCCGAAGACATTGCCGAGTACGGCATTGTCGAGTCGAACCCCCGCATTGACGGTCGCAACATGGTGATGGTCATTGCCCCGCTCAAGAACAAGTCGGATGCAAAGGCTGAGCAGAACGCTCGCCGCGCCGAAGAAAAAGCCACCCGCAAGGCGGACAAGTCGAACGAAGCAGCAGCTGACTCGGCCGATTCCGCCAAAGCGAGCGAATAACTGCGGCCGCTGCACACGCAGCACCGCGCACGACGCAGCCGCAAGGCGCGCACACAACAAGGAGAAATCGATGCCCAAGCAGAAGACCCACTCAGGGGCCAAGAAGCGCTTCAAGCTCACCGGTTCCGGCAAGCTGAAGAAGCAGCGCGCTGGACTGCGCCACAACCTTGAGGTTAAGTCCTCGAGGCGCAAGCGTCGTCTGGGTGCAGATCAGCTTCTCGCCAAGGGCGATGCCAAGCAGGCAATGAAGCTCCTCGGTCACTAATTCGGCCCGTCAATACCAAGACTTTTTTGTAAGGAAGAACTGAAATGGCAAGAGTCAAGCGGGCCGTCAATGCCCACAAGAAGCGTCGCGTAATCCTCGAGCGTGCCGAGGGATACCGCGGACAGCGTTCACGTCTGTACCGTAAGGCAAAAGAGCAGGTCATCCACTCGCTCGTTTACTCGTACAACGACCGTCGCAAGAAGAAGGGTGACTTCCGTCGCCTGTGGATCCAGCGCATCAACGCTGGTGCACGTGCAAACGGCCTCACCTACAACCGCTTCATCCAGGGTCTCAGCATTGCTGAGGTCGAGGTTGACCGTCGTATGCTTTCAGAGCTCGCGACCAACGAGCCCGCAGCATTCGCCGCACTCGTTGAGGTAGCCAAGAAGGCTCTTCCTGCAGATACCTCTGCTCCGAAGGCTGCTGCCTAAGCGTTATTGCTTTCACCGAACCCCCGTTTCGCATCTGCGAGGCGGGGGTTCGTTGCGTTTGTTCTGTGCGCTGCCAGATAGGGTTAGCGGGTGAACGATTCGATCCTCAGTAACCCCAAGTCCCCTCGAGTGAAGCGGGTGGCCGCGCTCGCTCGGAAGAAGGAGCGCCGCGAGTCCGGGCGGTTTATGGTCGAGGGGCCGCAGGCCGTGCGAGAGCTGCTGGCGTATCGCCCCAGGCTGGCTGAGGTAGTTTACGCGACCATGGGCAACGAGCCCTGGCAGCACGAGGTGGATCGACTCGCTTCAGATGCCGGCGTACAGCTTGAGCGGGTTACCCCCGAGGTGTTGGCAGCGATGGCCGAGACCGTGACTCCGCAGGGTGTGTTGGCGGTGGCTCGCACCTGGGAGACCCCGCTCGCAGAGGCCTTTGATGGCGCAAAGCTCATCGCGATCCTGCACGAGGTTCGGGATCCGGGCAACGCGGGAACGGTGCTTCGCGCGGCCGATGCCGCGGGAGCCGATGCCGTGGTGTTCGCGGGGGAGAGTATTGATCCGTTTCACCCCAAAGTTGTGCGTTCGACGACGGGATCACTGTTCCACCTGCCAGTTGTGGTCTGTGTGACTCTTGAAGAGGCAACCGCGGCGGCACGGGAAGCTGGGGTCGTGACGCTCGCGGCCGACGTGCGCGGCGCAGAACTGCTCGAAGCGCGGGCCGAGGGAGTGCTCGCAGGGTCGGTTGCGTGGGTCTTTGGGAACGAAGCAAACGGGTTGAGCGAGGCGGACCGTGCACTTGCAGACCGCACGCTGAAGCTGCCCATTTACGGCGCTGCTGAATCGTTGAACCTCGCGACGGCTGCAAGCGTACTGCTCTACGAAACGGCGTTCTCGCAGCGCGCTTAGTGGTGGCGCAGCCCCAGTAAAGTGTTGCAGGGCTCCATATGCCATATGGCGTTACTTGTGTCTATTTAGTGCCAGAAACATACTAAATAGTGTGCTTTGCTTGACCCCCTGCTGGGGCCCTCGTTAGGCTTCGATTGTCCAATCCGGACAACTCAAAGCAGAGTAATGACTCAATGACGAGTGAAGAGGCACAAATGTTTCGAAGAAAACTCATTGCGGGGATCAGCGGAGTGGCCGTGGCTACGATGCTGGTTTCCGCATTTGGACCGGTGGCCTACGCGGAAGAGGGCAGAGGCCCTGGCACCGAAGTAGCCGAACCGGCGCCGTTTACCGCGCAGGTCGAGGTGGCCGGTGAAGAACCAAACTATGGCACCGCCCTCGAGATGCCAAAGTCCTACCCGGTTCAACCTCAGCTGAACTACTTCCGCGATAACCAGACGGGGCCAAACGGCGAAGCGGACTACAACACCAAGGTCCCGAACCTTATCTCCCACCCGGATATCGCTCCTCGGCTGACGGACATCATGGCGAAGAGCAACCGTGTTTCTGTGCAGACGATCGGCAAGTCCACACAGGGGCGCGATCTCTATCTGGTTACCGTGACCGCTCCGGAGACCGCTGAGTTTACCGCTCAGCAGGAAACCTGGCGGAAGAAGATCCGCAATAATCCAGTGGCGGCACAGAAAGACACAAATCTTCTGGCTGGCTACAAGACCCCCATTTGGATCAGCAACAACATTCACGGCAACGAGTGGGAGGGCACCGACGCTGCGCTGCAGTACATTGAGCACCTGGCAACGGCGCCCATGAGCGAGGTCGGATCGATCCTGCGCAACAACCGCGTCTACTTCTCGCCCTCGTTGAACCCGGACGGGCGCACGAACGCGACGCGCGCCACGGCGCTCGGCCTCGATCCTAACCGTGACATGATCACGCTCACGACACCCGAGGCGACGTCGTACACGCAGACCGCGAACGCCATTCAGCCGATCTACACTGCCGACTTCCACGGCTACACGAGCGTGCTGCAGGTCGAACCAACCGGCCCTCCTCACGGCTCTAACTACGAGTACGATCTGCTAATTCCCCACAACTACGCGCTCGCGCTCGCTGTGGAGAAGCACGTTACCAAGAAGCTCATTCCGAATAACACCTACCTCACGGGCCCGCGAGGAACGGTAACGAACACTCCGACCGATTACATCAAGATCCCGTACCGCGATACCGCATCGGGTTGGGACGACTTCCCGCCGATCTTCACGGCTCAGATCTCACCCTTCTACGGCGCACTGAGCGCAACGGTGGAGATTCCGAAGGGGCGCACCACCATCTCGGGGCGCAGCTTGATGACACCGGAGAACGCGGTTATCAACCAGGCGAATGCCTACGAGACCATGGTCTCGATGGTTGACTACCTCAACAAGCCGGCGGTTTCGCAGGATCTGCTCAAGGGGCAGATCGAGATGTTTGCTCGTGGGGTTCAGGGTAAGCCAATCAAGGCACTCACGACGGACAACATTGCGAGTGTTCCCGGCCCCGATCAGTGGAAGTCCGAGTGGGACGTTTCGGACAACCAGGAGACGGTGAACCTGCCACGCGCCTACGTTATTCCAGTGGGCGACGGCCAGCGATCCGCGAGCGACGCAAACCGCCTCGTGCAGCGTCTGCTCGACATGGGTGTGCAGGTTGGCACGCTGAAGGCAGACACTTCGGTCGGGGGAAAGACCTACCCGAAGGGCTCCTACGTCGTTGACATGCACCAGGCGCTGCGTGGGCTCGCAAATGCGCTGCTTGACCTTGGGGAAGATATTTCGAACAAACTGCCGTCGATGTACGACATCTCGGCATGGAGCCTCGGCTACGTGTGGGGTGCGACGGTTGACAAAGTAGGCTCGACGACCGACGCCGCTCCGATCGGTGCAACCACCGCTGTGAAGGCAGTCACTCCGAATCTCACCATGCCTAATGGGGATACCTGACCTTCGATCTCGCCGGTGTTGCCGATTACCAGGCAGCTAACGACCTGCTCGGCCGCGGCGTTGCCGTGTCGATGCTCGAGGATGGCTCGGCGATCGTTGGAGAAGCCGACGCGGTGAATGTTGCCGAGGTCGCTTCGAAGTATGACATCGCGGTCGAGAAGGCGACGAAGGACGACCTGAAGGCGCTTGAGCAGCCGACCACTAAGGGCTTGAAGGATCTCAAGATGCTCTACGTCGGCAACCAAGACGACAAGCTCTCGCTTGAAGAACTTGGTTTTGACGATCTGACTCAGGTGACGGCGGCGAGTGTTACTGCCGATCCGAGCGTGTTGAACGGTGTTGACGTGATCTGGGTCGGTACCGCATTTACGTTCAGTGGCGCACAAGCCGCGGGCCGTGACGCAGTGCAGGCGTGGGTCGACGCGGGCGGATCGATTGTCGGTCGCTCAGCAGCGGCGAACACAGCGGCGAACACCTTCGGCCTGCTGCAGGCAACCGCGATTGCGGGCAACAGCTCGGGCAACGGCATTGTGAAGGTGGACACACCTGACGGGTCGCTGCTCAAGCCGTACCAGCAGGATGCGTCGTTTGTGTACCCGGCCGTCTCATTCACCGATCTCGGCGCGACCACCAAGGTTGAGCAGAGCTACGGAGCGAATAATCCACTGCTTGCGGGCCACTGGCGCGCGACCAACGGAACCAACGGCCCCGAGGTTGCCGCCTCGAAGGCCTCGGTCATCTCGGGTGAGAAGGCATCGGGTGGCAAAGCGGTTGTCTTCGGTACCTCGGTTGTGTTCCGTAATCACCCGAAGGGCGGACTGAGTCAGGCCGCTCGCGGTCTGTTCTGGGCCGCTTCGGAAGGCGCCAGAGTTGTGGCTCCCGCACCGCTGGATGCAACACTCGACGTTGACGGCCTGTTCAAGGCTGACAAGGTGACGCTGCAGGACGGCGTTAAGCAGGCGGATATTGATCGGGTGAAGGGTCTCGTCAATGAGATGGATGATTCACCCGTGAAGACTGCGCTGCTGCAGCGTATTGCAGAGGCGCAGCGTCAACTGGACATTCCGCCGCGGCCGTGTGTCACGCCCGGAACCGCTGCGGTCTTCCTTGACACTCCCGTGGGGCACAAGTTCTACAAGGAGATCGATTGGATGAGCTGCATGGGGCTTTCGACCGGTAACAAGGTCGCAGGCGGCAAGAACTACGCACCAAAGGACTCACTCACTCGTGAGGCCATGGCTGCGTTCATCTACCGTCTCGAGGCTCCGGCCGGATATGTTGCCCCGCCGGTATCACCGTTTGCTGATGTGAACGCTGGCGACAAGTTCTACAAGGAGATCGCGTGGATGTACGAGGCGGGTCTCTCTACCGGTACGAGGCAGCCTGCAGGTAAGCCTGTCTACGCGCCAAAGAACTCGCTGACCCGTGAGGCGATGGCCGCGTTTATCTATCGTCTGCAGGCGAAGACTGACCCGCAGGTGAAGAGCTACGTTGCTCCGGCCTCGTCCAAGCTGGTTGATATGAAGGTGGGGGATAACTTCTACAAGGAGATCAACTGGATGTACGACGCGAAACTGACCACCGGGTATGCGACGCCAAACGGGAAGGAATACCAGCCAAAGAACTCGCTGACACGCGAAGCAATGGCGGCGTTCATTTACCGTCTGCGGTACTAACCTGATTGGTTTGTGAGTGAAACCACACGGCCCGGCCTCGTTTTTCTGAGGCCGGGCCGTGTGTCATTTACGAGAGATGCAGCAGATTGCCTTTTTGACACGCATGTAAATTGTTTGGCAAGATATCAGCAGACCGCGTCCCCCAGCGGTGTATCGGCAAAGGAGTCTTTTTAGCATGCACATTTCTGCCCTCAACGGAATGAAAAGAAGGGCAGCGGTGATGGCTGTCGTGCTCGGACTTGTTCTTTCGCTTCTGACTCTGTTCGCGCCGACCGGCGCGTTTGCGACGGACGAAGATATTGACGGGTCGGGCGCACAATCTCCGGCCGCCGCCGAGGTTACTCCGCCACCGTTTGTTACTACGGCCACTGAAGGGTATGCATCCACGGCAAAGGTTACCGGCGTGATTGCAGGAACACAGAGCCTTCCGGCAGGCACGATCAAGCTGCAATTTGTCTCTAAGGAAGACGCATTATGGGGTGGAGGCCTATCTGAGGCGAACGTTAATAGGGCCACCGGAACATTTAGCGTTGATGGCGTAGCCGCTGGCAGCTATACGCTACGACTTGAAGTTGTTTCCGGCGCGGGAGATGTGGCGTGGACGCAATATTTGAACATCGGTGGCACCAAGATCATTTCGATTAAGGCTGCAGCCATAGCGAAGCTCACGTTGACGGTGGCAACGGCGGATGCGCAGGTGAGTGGCAATGTTACCTACACCGGTCCGGGGCTCAACCACGGCGCCCCAGAGCTCGGTGCGAGCATTCTGCAGAGAATCGGAGGCGAGTGGTACTACGTCAAGAGCGTCAATGCTGATCCCGCAAACGGGGCATATGCATTTGCTGGTCTCGAGCCCGGTGAGTACACCGTTAGCTTTGGTGACACTCTTCCATGCGCAGTTCCCAATGTCCCCGAGGGAACGGTTGTCGATCAGACGTTCTGGGACTATCACGCTTGCGGTATCGAAAAGCAGTGGTGGAACGGCAAGTATTCCCTCAAAACTGCAACGGTATTTAGCGTTACCGCAGGTCAGCAGCTATCGGGAATCAACGGAACGCTGAATACCAACCACATTGACGTGCGGCACGACCGCAAGTTTGCCTCGGACATTGACTGGATGTACCAGCGCAAGATTTCCACCGGATCGCAGGGCTCAAGCGGTAACGTCTACTTGGGCGATGCCCCAGTAACCCGCGAAGCGATGGCCGCGTTCATTTACCGCTACGCCGGGAGGCCCGACTTCAAGGCACCCGTGAAGTCTTCGTTCACAGACGTACCGACCACGGCGAAGTTCTACAAAGAGATCGAGTGGATGAAGAGCAGGGGACTGACCACCGGCATCAAGGACGGCAGCAAGCTCAGATATGCCCCGAAAGACAGCATCTCGCGCGAGGCGATGGCGGCGTTCCTGTATCGACTGGCGGGCAAGCCTGCACCCGACACGGCCGCGGCAAAAACCTTCATTGACGTGTCAAAGAATCAGAAGTTCGCGAAAGAGATTACGTGGATGTCTGGCACTGGCATCACGACCGGTTGGAAGACTCCTCAGGGGCTGACCTATCAGCCAAAGGAGCCAGTGAAGCGTGACGCGATGGCGGCGTTCCTGCACCGCTACGACACGAAGCACTAAGACCCAGTGAGACAGAAATGCGCCCTCCTGCAATCTCAGGAGGGCGCATTTCTGCGTTGTGGGCTATGAGGCCAGCAGCGAAGCTCCGAGCTGCTCGCCCTGCTTAAACCCGGGCAGGATCGCGAACACCGCGGAACCCACGTGAGTGACCCACTCGTTGAGTAGATCAAGCTCATCAAGTCGACGCTGGATCGGCACGAACTGGCGCAGCGGATCCTGCTGGTAACACGCAAATATCAACCCGGACTCGCCGCCCTCGTCGTAGTTCGCACCTCGCCTGAAGATGCGCTCCGACGGGTCAGTTGAGTGCGCCCGTCGAGTGTGAGCGAAGCTCGGGATCACCGGCAGCCCCTTCGAATCCTTGGCGTCGAAGTCGATGGCGGTGTGTTCGCTGCCTCCGGTGAGCGGGGCGCCATCGGAGAGTGTGCGGCCTATGGTCTGCTCTCGACCGGGGCGATCAACCATCTCCCAGGTGTCGAGTTCCATACGGATCCGGCGCACTACCAGCGCGCTACCGCCCGCGAGCCATGCGTCAGAGCCCGTCGATTCAGCCCAGATCACCGACGAAAAATCCTTCTCCTTGGGGGAGGGATTCACCGTGCCATCAACCTGACCCATGAGGTTTCGCATGGTGGTGCCGGGCTTCTCAGCGCCACGAGTTTGCCGAAAACCCTGCTGTGTCCAGTGCGGTTTCACGAAGCTGCGAATGTCTCGGTCGATCATGCGGGCTGCGTGAGCGATCGCGAGGGGATCATCGGCCTGCAAGAGCACGAGCAAGTCGCCCCCGCCGTGAATCTCGCTGAGTTTGTCCCGTTCGAAACTGGGCAGGGGAGCGAGCCACTCGGGCTTTCGTCCGGCACCAACCCGATCGACCAGAGCGGGGCCTACTCCCACCGTGATTGTGAGCGCAGAGGGCCGGGCGGCAAGCTCCGGTTCGGAATCAGCAAGCGGGGCAGCACCCGAGGTGAGCCCCTCAACGTCCCCGGTGATGATGCGGAACATGCGCTGCAGCGCAGCCTTGTCGGTCTCCGGCAGCAGCGTGTAAGCAACGTAGCGCACGTGCGCTGCGGGGGGCGTCACGATTCCCGCCTGGTGCGTGCCGTGGCAGGAGATTGACTCGGCTCCGAAACCGTCGTCTGTCGACGCGGCTGCCGGATCCTCGCCAGCTCCTTGCAGGGCCGGCACACCGAGGGCGGCACCGAGGCCGAGCACGGCCCCGATCCCAACCCCGGCTGCGCCACCCGTGAGGAGTGCGCGGCGGTCAAAGCGGCGAGAGCCGGGCTTAGCGCCCGCCGCTTTGTGGACAGCTTCGACGTTAGTGTCCGCTGTGTTCGTCATCTTGCCCACCGTGATCTTCGGTGCTCATGCTGTCGGTGCTCATGTTGTCGGCGCTGTCGCCCTCGTAGTTTTCTTGCGCTCCGGCGTAGTCCTTCGCCAGCACAGTGACCTTGAGTGTCTTACCGTCGCTGAAGTGCAGCGTAAGCGGCACCTCATCGCCGGGGAGCAGTGCCTTCGGCATATCCATGAACATGATGTGGTTGCCGCCGGGTTCGAGCGTGAATGATCCGCCCTTCGGGATCACAAACCCACCGTCGGTCTCACGCATTGTTGAAGAGCTACCGGAGGTGATAGTTTCGTGCAGCTGAACCATCTTCGCGACAGGGCTCTCGGCCTTCTCAAGCACAATATCTTTGTCGCTGCTGTTGACGAGGGTGCCGAAGACTCCCGACATTCCCTCGGCGGCTTTCGCCCAGCCGTCCTTGAGGGTAACGGCCGACTCGCTCGCTGATGCTGGTTTGGTATCCGAAGATTCAGCTGCCTTCGTCGGCTCGCTTGAGCAGCCCGCGAGCAGGGGCACAGAGACGAGGAGCGGAGCAGCGAGCAGGATCGCCGCGGTGCGAGACAGGGGTGTTGCTCGTTTTGTGCGGATCATCGCTCTTCCTCCGTGGTCTCGGTGTTACTGGTGTTTTCACTGTCAGTTGTGCTCTTGGCGCCAAACGCCTGAGCGCGGCGGCGCTGGCCGATGATCACGGTGGCGATAACGACAGCAAGAACCACAACTCCGCCGACACTGATCGCGACGATGGCACCGGTGGAGAGGCCACTCTGCTCGTTAGTTGCGTGGTCGTGGTCTTCGCCGTCGGCGTGGTCGTGGTCGGCTTCTTCGGTTTTGGTGTCGTTAGCAAAGCGCGGGTCCGGTTCGATGATCGCATCGCCGGGCTTACCGTCCTTTTCTACGGTGAACTTGAACTCACCCTCAATGGGGTGCCCATCGCTCGAGACGACGCGCCACGCTGCGGAGTACTCGCCGGGTGCGAGATCTTTCTTGAGTGGCTGCGTGACGTCTGGTCCGGAGATGACGGGAGCGCCGTCGGTTACGCTCGAGCCGTCGGCGGCCGTCGCAACAATCTCGGTGCCAACTTCAATAATGCTGTTGCTGAACGAGATCTTGAAAGATTCGAGCGTGCCATCGCTCTCATTGGTGATGAGGTTCGTGCTGATGAGCTCATCGTGGGCAAACGCGGGCGACGCGACTCCGAGCGCTGCTGCGCCCGCGATCAGGCCCGCCGTAGCGAGCGTGGTGAGTCGTCGAGTCAGTGATCGAGACATGGTCTCCGTTTTTCTTCGGCGCAGGGCCGACGTAGGGTGCGCCCGATAGACGAAGCGGTATCGGGTCGCAAAAATGTGGTGAGTGCGTATTGCGCTCAGCGCGCTAGGCGCACAGCGGTGGCCCGCGATGCGAGACGGCCGCGAATAGCCGCTCTCCGATGCGGGTTGCGAGAGGCCGCTCGGCGACAGCAAAAGCGCGGTGTGAGATCTCAACGAGCGCGACCGCGGGCAGCGCGAATACCTGACGCAGCATGCCCATCAGCGCGAGGAACGCGCGCTCGCCGCGGTATACAAGCCCAATGGTGACCAGTGCGGCTACCGCGTGCAGCGCCCACATCGTGGCGTCGGCGGAGGCAGCAGTGACTGAGGGAGTGAACGCCTGAAGCGCGGCAAGGTGCGAGGCGTGTGCCGACTCTGGGGTAACTCCCGTTGTGCCGGCGCCCGTGATCCCGAGCCCGGCGAATGACCAGTGATACAAAAACTGTGCGGCGACCACGGCGAGAGACAGGCGCCACAGCGATCCGACCCGGCCCGCGAGTGCGGTGCAGAGGGGCATCGCAACAAGGCCCGTCGCGATGACGGCCAGCCAGGTGATGGTGCCGCCCGCTAATCCGTGAGAGGCTGCCGCCAAGAGCGTTGCAACGGCAGCGCCAGCACCGCCGCGGGCGACCCGATGGGCGCGCGACAACTGTGGGGTGGCTTGACTCACGAATCTCAGTCTACAGCGTCGCCCAACTTCAGCGTCGCCGAACAGCAGACGTTGCAAGGTAGGATTGATCCCCGTGTCAGTGAGTGAAGCAAATCCCATCTCCCAGCCCGCTGTTGACGCCGCCGTCGAGGCCGCGCTTGCCGCCTTCGCAGCCGCGGGATCAGTCGCCGAGCTGAAGGCTGCTCGCACCGAACACGCCGGAGACGCGTCTGCGATTGCGCAGCTGAACGCTCGCATGCGCGAGGTTCCAAAGGACGAGAAGGCCGCTACCGGCAAACTGATGGGCCAGGCTCGCGGCCGCATCGAAGGTGCTTACAAAGGGCGCGAGGGTGAGCTTGCCGAGAAGGAGGCTCAAGCGCGCCTCGTCGCCGAAACCGTTGACGTGACGGAGGCGCCCGTGCGCCGCCGCGCGGGATCACGCCACCCACTCGCGCAGCTGCAAGAAGAGGCCGCCGACATCTTCATCGGTATGGGGTGGGAAATCGCCGACGGCCCCGAAATCGAGCACGAGTGGTTCAACTTCGACGCGCTCGGCTTTGATCCTGACCACCCGGCTCGTGCGATGCAGGATACGTTCTTCATCGAGCCAGCCGATCGCCATCTGCTGCTGCGCACCCACACGTCACCCGTGCAGGTGCGCTCGCTGCTCGGTGAGAACCTGACGAACACCGAGCTTCCCGTATACATCGTCGCTCCTGGCCGTGTGTACCGCACCGACGAGCTCGACGCGACTCACACCCCCGTGTTCCACCAGATCGAGGGCATTGCGATCGACCGTGGCCTGACCATGGCTCACCTGCGCGGCACGCTTGAGCACTTCGCGCGCCAGATGTTCGGCACCGAGGCCAAGATTCGCCTGCGCCCCAACTTCTTCCCGTTCACCGAGCCCTCCGCCGAGATGGACGTGTGGCAGCCCAATGCAAAGGGCGGCGCGCGCTGGGTTGAGTGGGGCGGTTGCGGCATGACCGATCCCAAGGTGCTGCTTGCGGCCGGGATCGATCCCGAGGAATACCAGGGTTTTGCGTTCGGCATGGGTATCGAGCGCACCCTGCAGTTCCGTCACGACATCAATGACATGAGAGACATGGTTGAGGGCGATGTTCGCTTCAACACGCAGTTCGGAGGCCTGGTCTAATGCGCGTACCACTCAGCTGGCTCGGTGAGTTCGTCTCACTGCCCACAGACACGACCCCCGAGCAGGTGCACGCCGATCTCGTGCGTGTTGGTTTTGAAGAGGAATCGATTCGCCGCTTCGACCTGACCGGCCCGATTGTGGTCGGCGAGGTGCTCACGCAGGAGCCCGAGCCGCAGTCGAACGGCAAGACCATCAACTGGTGCACGGTTCGTGTCGCTCCCGAGGGCGCGAAGGCTGCCGACGGCGGCGAAGATGTGCGAGGCATTGTCTGTGGCGCTCACAACTTCGTCCCCGGCGACAAGGTTGTGGTGACCCTGCCCGGCGCCGTGCTGCCCGGTGACTTCAAGATTGCAGCGCGCAAGACCTACGGTCACGTCTCCGACGGCATGATCGCTTCCGCGAAGGAGCTGACGCTCGGTGAAGACCACGACGGCATCATCGTGCTTTCGCGCTTTGGGTTCACGGGCGATGCCGTGCCCGAGGTTGGCACCGACGCGCTCGCGCTGCTGGGACTCGACCAGACCGCGGTCGAAATCAATGTGACTCCGGATCGCGGCTACGCGTTTTCGATCCGCGGCGTTGCCCGCGAGTACGCACACTCGACGGGTGCAGACTTCCGCGATCCCGCCCTCGCCGTATCACCCGTGGTGGCCTCGGGTTTCCCGGTCACCATTGCTGATGATGCGCCGATCCGCGGCCGTGTAGGCGCCTCCGGCTTCATTGCTCGTGTAGTGCGCGGGATCGACGCGACCCGGCCGACCCCCGCCTGGATGGTGGCGCGCCTGCAGCTCGCCGGCATCCGCGCGCTGTCGCTGCCCGTCGACATCTCAAACTACGTGATGCTCGAGCTCGGCTCGCCGCTGCACGCCTACGACCTCGCGAAGCTGACCGGTGGCATCACCGTGCGCCGCGCCAAGCCGGGCGAGACGCTCGTCACGCTCGACGAGCAGGAGCGCAAGCTTGACCCCGAGGATCTGCTCATCACGGACGAGTCAGGGGTCATCGGCCTCGCCGGTGTGATGGGCGGCCAGTCGACCAAGACCAGCGACGAAACTACCGACATTCTTATCGAGGCGGCGACGTTTGATCCCGTGTCGATCGCGCGCACCTCGCGCCGTCACAAGCTGCCGAGTGAGGCCTCAAAGCGCTTCGAGCGCGGGGTTGATCCGCTCGTAGCTGCCGCCGCAGCACAGCGCATGGTTGATCTGCTGGTCGAGTTTGCCGGCGGCACCGTCGACGCGCTCGGCGCTGACATCGTCGCGCCGTGGGAGCCCGCCGATATTCGCCTGTCGCTTGCCCGCGTCAACGGGATTATGGGGGCCGACTACACCGATGCCGAGTCGCGCGCCGCGATCGAGATGATCGGCTGCACGGTTGTCGAGGGTGCCGCAGGCGAGCTGCTCGTCACGCCGCCAAGCTGGCGTTCGGACCTGGTGCGCGACGTTGACCTGATCGAAGAGGTCGCGAGGATCGTCGGATACGACCGGATCCCGTCGTTGCTTCCCGTGGCTCCCGCTGGTCGTGGCCTGTCGCGTGCGCAGCGCCTGCGTCGTCGTGCCGCGAACGTTATCACCGCCGCTGGCCTCGACGAGGTGCAAAGCTACCCGTTTGTGGGACGCGCGCAGCTTGACGCGTTTGGTGTCGGTGCCGAGGCGATCGAAGGGACCGTTCCCGCGATCCGCCTCGCGAATCCGCTCGATGGCGAAGCACCATTCATGCGACGCTCGTTGCTGCCCGGGCTTGTGTCTGCGGCACAGCGCAACGTATCGCGCGGGCTGACCGATCTTTCGCTCGTGGAGTTTGGGGCCGTGTATGTGCCCTTCTCTTCCGCCGATGAGCTCGGCACCGAGACTGTGCCGCCGCTCGCGGAGAAGCCCTCGGATGATGTGCTGGCGCAGCTTGATGCCTCGATCCCAGCGCAGCCGCTTCGGGCTGCCGGTCTGCTGCTCGGCGACACCGTCGCAAAGCAGCCGGGCGAGGCCGCGCGCGTTGCTGATTGGGCTGACGCGCTCGACGCGGCCCGCATCGTTGCCGGTGCGGTATCGGCAGAGCTCGTTGTTTGCCAGGGCGAACACCGTGCGTTCCACCCGGGCCGCACGGCAGAGTTGTGCGTGGCCGTAGATGATGGCCTCGAGGTTGTCGGTGTCGCAGGTGAGCTGCTGCCTGAGCTGGTCGCAGATCATCACCTGCCCGGTCGTGTTGCAGCGTTCGAACTCGATCTCGACCGCGTTATTGAGCTTGCCGCGCGCGAGCCGCAGACGAGCCAGCTGTCGACCTATCCCGCGGCAACGCAGGATCTGACGCTTGTGCTGGCGGCCGACGTACCGGCCGGTGACGTGCTGGCCGTTGTTCGGGCCGGAGCGGGAGAGCTGCTTGAGGGTGCTCGCATTGTCGACGACTACCGTGGTACCGGCATCGAAGAGGGGCAGAAGGCGCTCACCTTCGCACTTCGCTTCCGCGCGCCCGACCGCACGTTGAAGGCCGAAGAGGCGAGCGAAGCTCGTCTCGCCGGTGTCGCCGCGGCCGAGCTCGCGTTCGGCGCAAAACTGCGGGAGTAGCTAGCTGGCGCCGTTCTCAAAGGTAGGAGGCGCCGGTCGTCTGAATGACGTCTTTCCACGGGGTCGAGCGTACGCCCAGCGTGCGCTCGGTCTCGGTGGAGTCAACGATAAACGGCATCTCGAACTGATAGCTGCTGCGCTCGACCTCTTTGATGTTGGCGTCGAACATTCCCGCTAGGCGGAGCATGGCTCGGGGGAGCCGGGCTGCCTTTCCGTTCGTGTTGAACGCCTCGTTAATCTCCGTGGCGATTTCGACGCGGCTTCGGGTGGTGCTCGGCACCACCCAGGCTCGGCCCCAGTCGTTACGATCCTCAACGTCCGCTGCCGCGATGAGCGTCCTTGCGATGTCTGGCAGGTAGCTCCAGGAGTGAGGGAGTTCGGGATCGCCGATAACCCTGGCGGTCTTGGAGTTCAGGATCGGCCCAAAGAACCTCTTGCCGACGTGAGAGGTCGCGTCCGCAAAGGGGCCAATGTAGTCGCTCGCCCGAACCTCGGCCGCGGTGATGTCGCCGCGCTCGTGGGCTTTGAGTACCTGCCGCCAGCCCTCGGTGCGCACTTCTCCCTTGGTGTCGACCGGGTGAAAGGGCGTGTGCTCTGTCATCGGCATCGTTGCTTTTCCGTAGCCGTAAAGATTGCCCATGGCTACGAGGCGGGATCCCGACGCTTTGGCCGACGCGATAGCAGCTGCGAAGATGGGCGGCCAATCGGTGGGCCAGCTTTTGTAGGGCGGGTTTGTGCACAGGAACGTTGTGGCGGTGCCGAGCTGAGCCTCGGTGACCGCCGCCGTGTCGGAGGCATCGAGCGAAATTGCGTGTGCTCCGGGGATGACCGTGCCGCTGCGCGTTGCAACGGTTACGGTGTCGCCGCGCTTGAGGAGCTGACGCGTGAGCTCGGATCCGATTTGACCCGCGCCGATGACGAGGTGGTGAGATGTGTCGTTCATGATGTCTTTTCTGGGTCGAGAGAGCGGTGCTCTCTCGATAGTAGGTTAGGCTGGCCTGAATTGCAAGAGCAGTGCTCTCTGAAATTGGGTTACCGGTAGCGAGGAGGCATAATGGAACCCGTGACTACACCAGATCGTGCGGGTACTGACACTGGTGATCCTGCCGGAGACACAACCTCAAGTGCGCCGCGCACACCGCGACAGCTCGCGCGTGAACAAACCGAGCGTGAACTGCTTAATGTTGCCCGGCGGCACCTGGGTGAGGTCGGTGCCGCGGGGCTCTCGTTGCGCGCGATTGCGCGTGAGTGCGGACTCGTTTCTTCAGCGGTCTATCGTTACTTCGAGAGCCGAGACGCACTTCTCACGGTTCTGATACTCGAAGCGTATGACGGACTGGGGGAGTTCGTTGAGCAGGCCGAGCGCGGGGTCGACCGTGCTGATCTTCGGCAGCGTTTTTTGCGGTCCGCCGAAGCGATGCGCGTGTGGGCGCTGCAGCATCCCCACCAGTACGCGCTGATATATGGCTCGCCTGTTCCCGGGTATGCCGCGCCAGAGTTAACTGTTATCTCGGCGGCGAGGGTTGGCACTGTTCTGTTTGGGGTGCTTCGTGACGCGTATGCCAGAGGTGCCCGGCCGCATCTCACCCCGGCTCTCAAAAAAGCTGGACCCGCGGTGTTGCAGATGCAGCGAGATTTTTGCCCGGAGATACCTGAATCGCTCGTGGCTCTGGGGATTGAGTCCTGGGTTCGCCTGCACGGGGCGATTTCATTTGAAGTGTTCGGTCAGTTCAATCAGATGGTCACTGCCCCGGCCGACCTCTACGCGTTTATCGTCGATGAGGAACTCACTAGGCTGGGTCTCGTCGCGGGTCTGGCCAGTTCGGGCGACCTGAAATCGATGGGGGGATCCGCATGAGAATCGCAATTGCAGGTGGCACCGGTGCTGTCGGTAGGCACGTTGTGTCGGCGGCTGAAGCGGCCGGGCACGAGGCACTTGTACTGTCGCGGGCAAACGGTGTCGATTTAGAATTCGGTGTCGGACTGGATCTCGCCGGCGTCGACGTGGTTATCGATGTCTGCGGAACACAGACCACTTCTGAGAAGCGCTCACGAGAGTTTTTCGAACGCACAACGACGAGCTTGTTGCGGGCCGAGCAGGCAGCGGGGGTGCGACACCACGTGGCCCTGTCGATTGTTGGCGCCGCAGGGTCTGCGCACGGGTACTACGCTGGCAAAGCGCTGCAGGAGCGGCTCGTCTCGTCGGGAGAGGTCCCTTGGACGATCCTGCGCGCCACCCAGTTCTTCGATTTTGCGCACCAGGTGGCCACGAAGGTCGGCCCGCTGGTGCTCGTTCCCGCAATGCGCTCGCAGCCGCTCGCCGCTGAAGATGTCGCGCGGCGCCTCGTTGAGCTTGCTGGCGCTGCACCCGCAGGCAACGCGCGCGATCTCGCGGGCCCTGCTGAGCGGCGCATGGTTGAACTGACGCGCGCGTGGTGGGCAAAAACTGGCGCAAGCGGTCGTGTGGTTGAGTTCCCGTTGCCGGGTGGTTTTGGGCGCGCGCTGCGCGACGGTGGGATTCTGCCCGGTCCGGATGCCCAGCTCACGTCGCAGACGTTTGAGGAGTGGTTGGGGCAGCAGTAGTTGACTGCCGCCCCCAGAACCCTCGTCTATTCCGCAGGCCCGTCCGCCAGGCTGAACATCCAGTTCACTCCGTAACGATCGCGCAAATCGCCGAAGGTGTCACCCCAGGGTGCCTTCTCGAACGGCATGTTGATCTTTGCTCCCTCTGAGAGAGCGGTCCAGTAGGCCCGGATCTGCTCGCCATCCTCGCCCCACACGCACACCGAGCTACCGCCAACGGTTACATCGGGCATGTCTGCCATGCTCTCTGGCATGTCTGCGCCCATGAGCGTGAGGCCGTTCGGAGTGTCGAGCTGGCCGTGCATAATCTTGGAACCCTCGTCACCGTCTCCCATGACGCCCGGGATCGAGTCGTAGCGATTCAGTCGAAGCTCGCCACCAAAGATCGAGTGGTAGAACTCCATCGCCTCACGTGCGTTGCCGCGAAAGCTCAGGTAGGGATTTAGATGGATAGACATACTCGCTCCTCAGTGCTGAATGTGCCGAACTCGGCCACGTGTCTTATTCTCCGCGCACCGAAGACTCACGGCAAGCCCTGGGTTCGGCCTTGCGGGCGCGATCTTCTGGATCGATACTGAATGAGGTGCAACGATGCGGTTGCGAGCACAAGTTGGAAGGAACGTCATGCAGAAGATCGTCACAAACATCTGGTGTAACGGGAACGCCGAAGAGGTGGGCGCCTACTACGCTGACTTGTTCCCAAACGCACGAACCTGGGTGGAATCGAGATACCCACTCGAGGGGCTGCTCGAATTTCAACAACCACTGGCGGGCGAACCGCTTACGGTCGGTGTTGAAATTGGTGAGGCACGTCTCACCCTGATCAATGCGGATGACACGTTTTCGCCAAATCCCTCTGTCTCGCTGATGCTGAACTTTGATCCGCTGGACTTCGACGGCGACGCGGTTGCGGCGCGCGCTCAGCTCGACACAATCTGGGAGGTCTTCGCGGAGGACGGATCTGTTCTGATGCCCCTGCAGGAGTATCCGTTTAGTGCTCGTTACGGCTGGGTGCAGGATCGCTACGGGGTGAGCTGGCAGTTCATGCTGACGGATCCGGCGGGGGAGTCGCGTCCCTTTGTGGTTCCCGCGCTCATGTTTGGCGGTCCGGCACAGAATCGTGCGACCGCTGCGGTTGACCGGTATCTCGAGGTGTTTGAAGACGCTGAACTGGGGCAACGGGTGCTCTACGGTGAAGCAACCGGACCGGCCGAGGCGACCTCCGTCATGTTTAGTGACTTCAGGATCGGCGAGCAGTGGTTTACGGCAATGGACTCCGGGCGGGAGCAAGACTTTTCGTTTACCTGCGGCATGTCGTTTGAGGCGCACTGCGAGGATCAGGCCGAGATCGACCGCCTGTGGGATGCCCTCTCAACCGTTCCGGCGGCGGAGCAGTGTGGTTGGCTCGTGGATCCATTCGGTATGAACTGGCAGATCGTCCCCAAAAATATGGGTGAGTTGATGGAACGACCCAACGCATTCCAGCACCTGATGCCGATGAAAAAGATTATTATCGCTGATATCTAGAGCCGGGGTGGAAACTGCGCCGGTGGACCCATGTGGTGCAGTTGTGATCCCAGAACATACATCGTGACCAGTAGTAATACTCCCACGGTGCCGATCAGCATGACCCTAAGCAAGACGGTGTCGGTGCGATTGCGGAGTGCGCGCTTCGCGGCGACACACAGTACGACACCGATCAGGCCGCCCAGGTTGTTGTTGATCACGTCGGCTGTGTCGGTCACTCCGATGGCCAACAGGTACTGGATCGCCTCAAACGAAACGCTCGTGCCTGCGATAAGGCTGACGATCCCGACCGCAGACCATTTTGGTGCAAGGAGCCTGAGGTAAACACCGAAGGGAATGAACAGCGCGATGTTCAGCAGGACCTCGCTGGTGGGGTTGGCCCCCGCAGAATCAGTGGCAACGTAGGGTATGAGTTTCAGCACGCGGTCGGAAGCGTGGCCGATCCAAGGTGCTTCCAGCTCCCAGAGTATGGTCCAGCTCAGCACCGCCATGTACACGGCAAACAGCACAACGAGGGCGCCTCTTGCGCGATCCTGCGGGCTCGCCAACGTCTTGGACACATAAGCCACGTGAGTGCTGGCTGATTTTGGGGGAGCGATGGTTGACATGACTCCAGTCTTGAGGTGTCCGTGTTGCCGGGGTGTTTGCGGAAATGAATATCTTGACGATATGTCCCGCTAGCGGCTATTTGTATACACAGCTGGCATTTCTGGGGCAACCCTGTACTTATTGCTCCTTTATGTATACATTGGAGTTCAGTCAAGGGAGGTGTCATGCGAGCGAGTGACCGTGCGTATGCCGTGCTTCTCGACGAGATTCAGCGGGGGATCCTGCCGCCCAGCACCGTTCTTGGTGAGGTTGAGCAGTCCCAGCGGCTCGGGGTGAGTCGTACTCCCATGCGGGAGGCAATGAAACGCCTGGCCGCCGACGGGCTCATCGCTCAGCAATCGCCTCGAGTGACGGTCGTCACCGACTTCGACGTCGATGACATTCGCAAGCTCTTTATCGCTCGCCGTGCTCTCGAAGAGATGGCCGCGAGGATCGCCGCGACGCAGCCGAGCCGTGAAGTGTTTCGTGGGCTGGCCCGATCCTTCGAGCAAACGGTCGTTGACGACGAGAGCGCGATTGATGCGTACTACGCGTTGATCGCAAGCTTTGACGTTGCCGTCGATGCCGCCTGCGATAACCCGTACCTGACTCAGGGCCTGCGCGCGATCCGCACCCACCTCACAAGAGCACGCCGTCTTGCGCGCGACAATCAGACTCGGCTGCAAATGTCGGTGGCTGAGCATAGCCTCATTGCGCGCGCGATCGCCGACGGTGACGCCGAACTCGCGGCCCACGCCACACACGTCCATCTTCACAATGCCCTCACCTCGATTCTGGAGTCAATCCGGGAAGGATCACAATGACTGTTAGCCACCACGTTCGTGTGTACAAGAGCGAAGAAACCCTGCTGCGCGAAGACCAGCTTGCCTGGAAGATCGCGGAGGTTGCGGCTGATCCTGTTGCCGTTGATGCTGACGTTGTCGACATGATCATCAACCGCATCATCGACAATGCTTCTGTTGCCGCGGCCTCGCTCACACGCGGACCGATTGTGTCGGCTCGGGCGCAGGCTCTCTCGCACCCTGTGTCGACGGGAGGATCCGGCTCAACGGTCTTTGGCTGCGCCGTGACTGAAAAAACGAGCCCTGAGTGGGCAGCCTGGGCTAACGGAGTCGCCGTGCGTGAGCTTGATTACCACGACACCTTTCTTGCGGCAGAGTACTCGCACCCCGGTGACAACATTCCGCCGATCCTCGCCGTCGCGCAGCACGCGGGTAAAGACGGGGCAGCACTGATCCGGGGAATCGCGACCGGCTACGAGATTCAGATGGATCTTGTGCGCTCGATCTGCCTGCACAAGCACAAGATCGATCACATTGCCCACATTGGGCCGTCGGCGGCCGCGGGCATCGGTACGCTGCTCGGCCTCGATGTCGAGACGATCTATCAGGCGGTG
The DNA here is from genome assembly GCF_011299575.1 of Leucobacter viscericola. Classification (NCBI taxonomy): domain Bacteria; kingdom Bacillati; phylum Actinomycetota; class Actinomycetes; order Micrococcales; family Microbacteriaceae; genus Leucobacter; species Leucobacter viscericola. The sequence goes on along the minus strand of NZ_CP049863.1, from coordinate 736,507 downwards.
GGCCAGGGGCTGCACACGACAACAGCGACCCGGCAGAGCCGCAAGGGTGAGATTTCGACGTGGAAGGCGCACGCCCCCGCATTTGCGGGCAAGATGGCGGTTGAGGCAGTTGACCGAGCGATGCGCGGGCAGACCTCGCCGAGCCCCATCTATGAGGGTGAAGACGGCGTGATCGCGTGGATGCTCGACGGGCCTGACGCCTCGTACGAGGTGCCATTGCCCACTGCGGGGGAGTCGAAGCGTGCGATCCTCGATTCTTACACGAAGGAGCACTCGGCCGAGTACCAGGCGCAGGCCTGGATTGACCTCGCGCGCAAGCTGCACAATGAGCGGCCGGAGCTCGGAGATCCCGCGCAGGTTGCGAGCATCGTGTTGCACACGAGCCATCACACGCACTACGTCATCGGATCCGGAGCAAACGATCCGCAGAAGTACGATCCGAAAGCGACGCGCGAGACGCTCGACCACTCGATCCCTTACATCTTTGCGGTGGCGCTGCAAGATGGCGGCTGGCATCACGTTGACTCGTACACCCCAGAGCGCGCGGGGCGCGCCGACACCGTCGAGCTGTGGCACAAGATCACCACTGCAGAAGATGCCGAGTGGACGCGTCGATACCACTCAACCGACCCCAACGAGAAGGCCTTTGGCGGTCGCGTTGAAATCACGCTCACTGACGGCTCGAAGGTTGTCGATGAGATCGCGGTTGCTGATGCGCACCCGCTCGGGGCCCGGCCGTTCGCACGTGCGAACTACGTTGCGAAGTTCCGCCTGCTGGCAGAGCCGGTTCTTGAGGCGGCAGAAATCGAGCGCTTCCTCGAGCTTGTGCAGCGGCTGCCTGAGCTGACCGCGGCCGAGGTAAACGAACTCACCATCATCGCGAAGCCGGGACTGCTTGAGTCGGTTGCGGCGCCGAAGGGACTGTTCTAAATGCTGTATTCGAAGACTACTCCCGCTGACAAGCGGCGGCTGTTTCGCGAGCGGCTCGCGAGCGGTGAGCTGCTGCGCTTTCCCGGGGCGTTCAACCCGCTTTCGGCTCGGCTTATCGAGCGCAAGGGCTTTGACGGTGTGTACATCTCGGGTGCTGTGCTCTCCGCCGATCTCGGTCTGCCTGACATCGGCCTAACCACGCTCACCGAGGTTGCGGGTCGCGCTCAGCAGATCGCACGCATGACCGAGCTGCCCGCGATCGTTGACGCTGACACCGGGTTTGGCGAGCCGATGAATGTGGCGCGCACGATCCAGACTCTCGAGGATGCTGGCCTCGCCGGTACGCACATCGAGGATCAGATCAACCCCAAGCGCTGCGGTCACCTCGACGGCAAGGCGGTCGTTGACGAGGCCACAGCGCTGAAAAGAATTCGCGCCGCGGTCGACGCGCGCCGCGATCCTAACTTCCTGATTATGGCGCGCACAGACGTGCGGGCCACGCAGGAGGGGCAAGCCGGGCTCGATGCGGCAGTGGATCGGGCGAAGGCACTCGTCGACGCGGGTGCCGACGCGATTTTTCCCGAAGCGATGCGCACGCTCGAAGAGTTCGCCGCTATGCGTGCTGCGCTCGATGTGCCGATTCTCGCCAACATGACCGAGTTCGGTAAGAGTGAATTGTTCTCCTCGCAGCAGTTGGCCGACATCGGCGTCAACATCGTGATCTGGCCCGTTTCAATGCTGCGCATCGCCATGGGGGCAACCGGTCGCGCGCTTGACACGTTGAACGTCGAGGGGCACCTCGCCGGGAAACTCGGTGAGATGCAGCACCGCGCTGACCTCTACGACCTCATCGACTACGAGGCCTACAACCACTTCGACACGAGTGTCTTCAACTTTGAGGTTGAACGCTAAAGAGCTAGGGAGCCAACATGTCAGAAACAGAAATCAAGAAGGGGCTCGCCGGAGTCGTCGTCGATTACACGGCGGTGTCAAAGGTTAATCCCGAGAGCAACAGCCTGCTGTACCGTGGCTACCCCGTGCAAGAGCTCGCGGCGACGCAGCCGTTTGAAGCGGTGGCCTACCTGCTGTGGAACGGCGAGCTGCCGACTGCCCAGCAGCTTGCTGAGCTGCGAACGGAGGAACGGAAGCATCGTGCGCTCACAGAGCAGGTGCGTGCCGCGATCGACCTGTTGCCGCTTGAGGCGCACCCGATGGACGAGGTGCGCACCGCAGTGAGCGTCATTGGCGCGGTTGACATGGGAGGGTCGGGATCGGTGCTCGACGCCTCGGGCAGTCCAGAGCAAAACCTGCAGCGCAGCATCCAACTTTACGCTGCCTTGCCCGCCATCGTTGCTTACGGGCAGCGGCGTCGGCGCGGGCTCGAACTTATTGAGCCCCGCGATGACCTGGACTACTCGGCAAACTTCTTGTGGATGGCGTTTGGTGAGGAAGCGGATCCCGTGGTGATCGATGCGTTTAACCGCTCAATGATCCTCTATGCGGAGCACTCCTTTAACGCCTCGACCTTCGCAGCGCGCGTGATCACCTCGACACTCTCTGACCTGTACTCCGCTGTGGTCGGGGCGATTGGTGCGCTGAAAGGACCCCTGCACGGCGGGGCTAATGAGGCCGTGCTGCACATCATGAATGAGATCGGTTCAGCCGACAACGTCGAGGCCTGGCTCGACAAGGCGCTTGCCGAGAAGCGCAAGATCATGGGCTTTGGTCATCGGGTGTACAAAAACGGTGACTCGCGGGTGCCAACAATGAAGGCGGCACTCGACACCCTCGTCGAACACTACGATCGCCCCGATGTAGCAGAGCTGTACTCCAAGCTTGAAAGTGAATTTGTCGCGCGAAAGGGAATTTATCCGAACCTCGACTATCCGTCGGGACCGGCCTACAGCCTCATCGGCTTTGACACACTGACGTTCACGCCACTGTTTATTGCGGCGCGAGTGACCGGGTGGACGGCGCACATTATGGAACAGGCAGCCTCGAACGCACTGATTCGCCCGCTTTCGGCTTACAACGGTGTCGAAGAAAGACACGTTGAGGGTGGGCAGGCGTAACACATAGACTCGAGCATGAAGGCAGGGTAGCCATGAACAACACGTCATCAGAAGAGCGAAACGCCCTTGTACAGGCGGTTCGTGATTTTTCCCTGGCGGAACTCGCCCCCTACGCGTTGAAGCGAGACGCCGAAAAGATCTTTCCGGTTGAGGCGCTTCGTCTGGCCGGCGAGGTTGGCCTCGGTGGCATCTACGTGGGTGAGGAGTACGGCTCCGACCTATCGCGAGCCGATGCTGTCGCCATTTTCGAGGAACTGGCAAAGGGCGACACTGCGATCGCCGCATACATCTCGATCCACAACATGGTTGCGTGGATGATAGATGCGTTCGGAAACAGCGCGCAGCGAGCGGAGTGGCTCCCCGATCTCGTCTCCATGGAGCAGCTCGGCAGTTACTGTCTGACCGAACCAGAAGTTGGCTCAGACGCGGCTGCGATCTCAACGAGCGCCCGCCGCGACGGCGACCACTACGTGCTGAACGGTACCAAGCAGTTCATTTCAGGGGCCGGTGCGACTTCCGTGTACCTGGTGATGGTGCGCACGGGCGAGGCGGGGTCGCACGGCATTAGCGCGGTCATCGTGCCCAAGGATGCACCTGGGCTCAGCTTCGGACCAAACGAGCACAAGATGGGATGGAATGCGCAGCCTACCCGCCAGGTGCACTTCGAGAACGTTCGAGTGCCGGTCGCCAATCGCCTGAGCCACGAGGGCGACGGGTTTCGGATCGCGATGAGGGGGCTCAACGGTGGGCGCGTGAACATCGGCGCCTGCTCGCTCGGTGGAGCCCAGTGGGCGTTTGAGCGCGCTCTCAGCTATGTGCAAGAGAGACAGGCATTCGGAGCGCCCCTCGTTGCGAATCAGTCGGTCGTGTTTGCGCTCGCCGACATGGAGACTGACTTGCAAGCTGCCAGAAGCCTGCTGCAGCGGGCCGCACAAAAGCTCGACAGCGGCGCCGCCGACACGGTGGCGGCGTGTGCACTCGCCAAGCGCTTCGCGACGGACGCGGGGTTTAAAGTTGCGAACCAGGCATTGCAGCTGCACGGAGGGTACGGATACCTGCACGAGTACGGCATCGAGAGAGTCGTACGCGATCTGCGGGTGCACCAAATCTTAGAGGGCACCAACGAAATCATGCGCTCGATTGTTGGGCGTTCGCTGCTGCACGATCACCCACAACAGGGAGGTACACGATGACCACGATCGCTTTCATCGGGCTGGGCCACATGGGGGGTCCCATGGCGGCAAATCTGGCACGAGCGGGCATCCGGGTACTCGGTTTTGATCTTGTCCCCGCCTCCCTTGATGCTGCCAGGGCAGCCGGTATTAAGGTTGCTGATTCTGCAGTTGCGGCGGTGGCCGAAGCCAACACTGTGATCACGATGCTGCCGAACGGACCCGACGTTATCGCCGCCTACGGAGACTCGGGCGAAAACGGCTCGGGGCTGCTGGCCGCCGCGAAACCTAACACGCTGTTTATCGACTGCTCAACGATTGCGGTCGACGATGCCCGCGTCGCAGCCGGAATGGCGGTTGCCGCCGGACACCGCGCGCTTGACGCGCCGGTATCGGGAGGTGTCGTGGGTGCGGAGAACGCCACACTCGCGTTTATGGTCGGTGGCGAAGACACCGATTTTCATGAGGCGCAACCATTGCTCGATCTTATGGGGCGTCGAATTGTGCACTGCGGCGGAACCGGACTCGGCCAGGCCGCGAAGGTGTGCAACAACATGATTCTCGCGGTCAGCCAGATCGCCGTGGCCGAGGCGTTTGTGCTGGCAGAACGACTCGGCCTCTCAGACCAGGCGCTCTACGATGTCGCGAGTAACGCGTCGGGTGAGTGCTGGGCCCTGACAACAAACTGCCCGGTGCCGGGTCCCGTGCCAACGAGCCCAGCGAATCGCGATTTTCAGCCGGGCTTCGCTGGTTTTCTCATGAACAAAGACCTCGGTCTCGCCGAGCAGGCGATCGCACTCACCGGAGTCGATGCGAGGCTTGGACTGCTGGCACGCGAGATCTACGCCGATTATGCGGCAGGGGAGGGCGCTCATCGTGACTTCTCCGGAATCATCGAGACAATACGGTCCCGTGTAGCGTAGGGATCATCGCAGTGAAAGGACACTCAATGACCGAGTACACCAGCATCGTGACCGACGTGCAGAACCGCGTCGGTTACATCACCTTGAACCGGCCGGAAGCGCTGAACGCGTTGAACTCTGAACTCTTGACTGAGCTTGTCGAGGTCGCGCTCAGGTTTGATGCTGACACCGAAATCGGGGCGATCGTGATCACCGGTTCGGAGCGGGCATTCGCCGCTGGTGCCGACATCAAGCAGATGGCTGAACTCGGTTTTAGTGACATGTACCTGGGCGGACCCTTTCCCGGCTGGCAGGGCTTCGAGCGCATGCGCACACCGGTGATCGCAGCGGTAGCCGGTTTTGCGCTCGGTGGCGGGTGTGAGCTCGCGATGATGTGCGACATCATCATTGCGGCAGACACCGCAAAATTTGGGCAGCCAGAGATCAACCTGGGTGTCATTCCCGGGTTCGGCGGATCGCAGCGGCTGCCGCGCGCGATTGGTAAAGCGAAGGCCGCTGAGATGGTGCTGACCGGCCGTATGATCGGCGCGGAAGAGGCCGAGCGGTCGGGGCTCGTATCGCGGGTCGTGCCAGCTGCCGATCTGCTCGACGAAGCTCGCAAGACCGCGGAGACAATCGCTTCCAAGTCTCTGCTGGCTGTGTACGCCGCCAAGGATGCTCTGCAGGCTGCCCAAGAGATGCCGCTTTCGGAGGGCCTGCGGTTCGAACGCCACGCCTTTGCGGCTGCGTTCGCGACGGAAGACCAAAAAGAGGGCATGCGCGCCTTCGCGGAAAAGCGGGAGCCTCACTTCAAGAATCGCTGAGTCGAGTAGGTCCGCTCGAGGGCTTGTGGCTTTTAAAGCTGCGGTATGGCCGCATTCTTATCGTTTTGAGCGCAACCCGGGGTTATGCGGCAGTTTGCTTCAGCCAAGGATCAATGATCTCGACCCCAAACCCTTCAAAATCGCGCACGTTGTGCGTGGCAATTTTGCAGCCGTTCGCCGCGGCGATTCCGAGGAGTTGGCCGTCTTCTCGGCTGAGGGCGCGGCCGTCAACCCGTGCGCTCGCTGCGAAGCGGGCGTGTGCGGTGGCAGCGGTTGCGTCGTAGTTGAGTGTGCGGGCAGACATCGCTGAAATCATGCTGTCTATTTGAGTTTGTAACTCGGTTTGGCGGGAACCTGGCGGGAGAATGCTCGCACCGTAGCGCATCTCAAACACAGATACTGCGGTCAATGTTGCTTCGTTGGAGTGCAGGCGAAGCCATTCGAGAACTGTCTGGTTTGGTTCGGGCTTGAGTGCTTCAGACCAGACATTTGTGTCGACAATAATCATGATTACCTGGACGCCACTACTCGAAATCGACCGGGCGTGGGGCCTGTCGCTCGGGCAAATGGAGATCCACGCCTCCGTGGTGGCTACGGAATCGCTCACTGCTGCCGAGCCAAGAGAGCACCGGGTCCTCGTGACTGGCTGCGACGAGGTCGACGAGAATCTTACGAACCTCGGCTTCAAGTGACCTACCGTTGTCGCGCGCCCGCTCTCGCAGCTCTTCTTTTACCGGCTCGGGAAGGTTTCGAATGAGAAGCTGTGCCATTGTGGATCCCTCCTTTTTCACGTGATATCAATGATATCGGTAAGGCGGGAATAGCAACACCCCAATGAGGTGCCAGAATAGGAGGGGTTTGCTGCGGATTTGAGGAGCGTCGATGAGCTACAGCGTTGCAGTTGCGGGAGCCAGCGGGTATGCGGGTGGCGAGCTGCTGCGCCTGCTCGCACAGCACCCGGATTTTGAGATCCGCACGGTTACGGGGCACTCAAGTGCCGGGCGACCGCTGATCGAATCTCAACCCCACCTTCGATCTCTTGCGCACCTGACGCTGCAGGAGACGACACCCGCCGTGCTCGACGGTCACGATGTGGTGTTCTTTGCGCTGCCACACGGTGCCTCGGGCGAACTCACAGCGCAGCTCACAAACGTGCGCCTCGCAATTGATTGCGGGCGGATCACCGTCTCACGAGCTCAGCAGACTGGGCCGAGTTCTACGGTGGCGAACACCACGAGGCCTGGAGCTACGGTGTCCCAGAGCTCATCATCGCCGAGCGTGCCGCCGACGGAGCACCCATCTGGACCCGTCAGCGCGAGTACCTCGCGGGCGCAACAAGGATCGCGGCGCCCGGCTGCAACGCCTCGACCGTGGCGCTCTCGCTCGCCCCCGGCATTGCTGCCGACGTGATCGAAGCACAAGACATTGTGTCGGTGCTCGCGGTGGGCCCCTCCGGTGCCGGAAAGGCTGCGAAGACCCACCTGCTCGGCGCCGAGCTTATGGGAACTGCGAACCCCTACGCCGTTGGTGGCACACACCGCCACATTCCCGAGATTCGCCAGGCACTGCGCGGGGCCGGGGCCACAGGCGAACCGAGCATCAGCTTTACGCCGGTGCTGGTGCCCATGAGCCGCGGCATCCTCGCTACCTCCACAGCCCGCCTCGTACCGGGCACAACCGCCGCTCAAGTTCGGTCTGCGTGGGAGGACGCCTACACCGCCGAGCCGTTTGTGCAGGTGCTGCCCGATGGGCAGTATCCTCGCACGGCCGACACTCTCGGCGCCAATACCTGCCTCATGGGGATAACGGTTGATGAGGCGGCGGGCCGCGTTGTGGTAGTTGCCGCCCTCGATAACCTCGCCAAGGGCACAGCGGGTGCCGCGATCCAATCGGCCAACATCGCACTCGGGATCACCGAAACCACCGGACTCAGCGTGAATGGAGTAGCACCGTGACCGTAACCACCCCTCAGGGGTTCCGCTCGGCGGGAATTGCAGTCGGCCTCAAGAGCACTGGTAAGCCGGATCTCGCGCTCGTCGTCAACGACGGGCCCCAGCACGCGAGCGCAGCCGTTTTTACGAGCAACCGTGCGCAGGCGAACCCGATCCTGTGGAGCCGCAAGGTAGCGCAGGAAGGCCCGGCCCGGGCGATCATTCTGAACTCTGGCGGCGCAAACTGCTTCACGGGTGACTTCGGCTACGAAACAACACGACTGACGGCGGCGGCCGTCGCGGCGGAGCTCAACGCCGATCCCGAGCAGATCCTTGTGTGCTCGACCGGCCTGATCGGCACGGGGGACCAGGCATTCCGCGACAAGATCGTCGGCAATGTGCCCGCGCTCGCCGCCGCCCTCAGCGGCAGTGACACCACGGCGCCCGCGGCGATCCTGACCACCGATTCAGTGGAGAAGACCGCGGTGCACCGTGGCGACGGCTGGACGATCGGTGCGATGGCAAAGGGCGCAGGCATGCTTGCGCCCGGGCTCGCCACGATGCTCGTCGTGATTACCACTGACGCGCTGCTCGATGACGCAGCGCTCGACAGTGCGCTGCGCGGCGCAACCGCTACCAGCTTCGATCGTCTCGACTCAGACGGCTGCATGTCGACGAACGATCAGGTGACGCTTCTCGCGAGTGGTGCTTCCGGAGTTGCTCCCGACGAGACCGAGTTTGCGAACGCGCTCGCCGCCGTCTGCGACAGCCTCGCGGCTCAACTGCAGGCCGACGCGGAGGGCGCAAGCCACAACATCGACATCGAGGTGCTCGGGGCCGCCAGCGACTCGGACGCGATTGAGGTGGGCCGATCCGTCGCCCGCAACAACCTGTTCAAGGCGGCGATCTTCGGCAACGATCCCAACTGGGGGCGTGTGCTCGCGGCGATCGGCACAACCGAAGCAGCGTTTGATCCTTACCAGGTTGATGTCAGCTTCAACGGGGTCAGGCTCTGCCACGCGGGTGCCCCTGATCGTCCCGTTGACGAGTGCGATCTGACCCCGCGCAAGACCCACGTGCGCATTGAGCTGTTTGCGGGGGAGCACTCCGCCACGATCCGCACCAACGACCTCACGCACGACTACGTGCACGAGAACAGCGCTTACTCAAGCTAGGGACGCTCTTGACACTGACTAGAGAAATCGACCACGAGCAGGCCGCAGCAAAGGCCGGGGTGCTCATTGAATCGCTGCCGTGGCTGAAGAAATTTCGCGACGCGATCATGGTGATTAAGTTTGGCGGCAACGCCATGGTTGATCAGGACCTGTTGAAGGCCTTCGCCGAAGACGTGGTGTACCTGCGCCACACCGGCATTCGCCCCGTCATCGTGCACGGCGGTGGCCCGCAGATCAATGCTATGCTCGCGCGGCTCGGCATCGAGAGCGAGTTCAAGGGCGGCTACCGGGTGACGACCCCCGAGGCGATGGACGTTGTGCGCATGGTGCTCACCGGCAAGGTGAACCCGGAACTCGTCGACGAGATCAACGCCCACGGCCCCCTCGCCGCGGGCACGACGGGCGAAGACGCGGGCCTGTTCATTGGCAAGCGACGCCCTCCGATTGAGGTCGACGGAGAGGTTGTGGACCTCGGTCTGGTCGGTGATGTGGTTGGGGTGCGGGTTGATCCCGTGCTTGCGCTACTTGAGGCAGGCCTGATCCCGGTCGTTTCTTCGATCGCCCCCGATGTTGATCGGCCCGGCGATTCGCTGAACATTAACGCTGATGCAGCGGCGGGAGCGCTTGCTGCGGCTCTCGGCGCAGAGAAGCTGGTGATTCTGACAGACGTTGCGGGGCTCTACGCAAACTGGCCGGATCGCGACTCGCTCGTATCTTCGCTCACAGCTGATGAGCTTGAGCGAATGCTGCCGAGCCTGGAATCGGGCATGATCCCGAAGATGAGGGCGTGCCTCGACGCCGTGCGTGGCGGGGTCAATAAGGCCGCGATCATCGACGGCCGTGAACCCCACTCGGTGCTGCTCGAGATCTTTACCGAAAGCGGGATCGGCACCGAGGTTACAGCCTGATTCAAGCAGCGAATGGATCCTGTGCTTCTCGAATGAACCGATAGGCATCTTTCAAGATTGGATTACCGTGCCCAAAGCCGGCAATCTGAGCCTTTGTCTCCGCTATTTGTGCGAGTGATTGTCGAGCTGCCTCTCGATCGGTGTTGAACACACCAAGGATCACCTCACCGTTGAATTCTGCGACTGCGTCGCCGGTAAGAACCGTGTTTGCGGCAGGCAGATAGAGTGCGATGCTCCCCGGCGTGTGCCCCTGTGCTTCGATGACCCTGGCACCGCCCGCAAAATCTAGGACGTCGCCGCCGTGAACCTCACGGTCGACACGACACGGTGGACCCTGCGGAGGGTCTTCTGAATCGGCGTGGATCGTTCGTTCTGAGTCGGTAAGTTGGGGAAGCGGGCCGGGTAGGGTGCCCGAAACGAAGGGTGCGTCTGCGGCGCCAGCGATGATCTCGACGTCTCCCCAACGAGCGATCTCGGCGGCGGATCCTGCGTGGTCCTCGTGGAAGTGTGTCAGAACGATGCGTTTGACGTCTGACCGTGATCTGCCAAGTTGGCGTAGTGCTTCATCAAATAGCGGGGCGCTGCCCGCCCAGCCGGTATCTATGAGCGTGATCTCTTCTTCCTCGCGCCACAGATACGCGTTGAGTAGATGCGCTGGACCGCCGGGGATTGGCAATCGATACAGGTCGTTGGCGAGCCGGGAGAGATTCAGGTCAGGCATTTGCTCATGGTAACTTCACGGTTCGTGGGTTTGGTCGGGTTTCGCTCGTGCCGTAATCTCCGCAGACCTGGGCCAGGCTGTGGATAACTTAAACGAGAAATAGCGACGAGTGGCAGCCTTGAGGCATGATCCCTTCAGCAACATTGAACCCGCCCGTCTCGGCGCTCGCGCTCCTGTGGTTCTTTGTTCTATCCGTTGTGGTCGTGGTCACAGATGTGAGGTGGCGCAGGATCCCGAACAAAGTCATGCTGCCTGCGCTGCTGGGGCTGTGCGTTCTGTTTACCTTTCCCTGCGCTGTTGCGTTGTTTGTGCCCTCTGGCTTTTCAGCGGGCCTGCAGTTTCATGCTCTGCTTTCAGGGCTTGTGAGCGCGGCCGCGCTGTTCTGCGTCTATCTGCTGCTCGGATGCTGGTGCGGAGTTGGTGGTGGGGACGTGAAGCTGGCTTCGGCGGTCGGCCTGACCCTGGGGTTCTTTGGTGGCTGGACTGCAGCGCTGCTGGCAACTGCGCTTGCGTGGACTGCCGCGGGCGTGTGGGCTCTGGGACTGGCTGTCGCGCGGCGTGTCCAGTCGATTCGGGGTCGGTATGGCTCCCGTTCTCCGCCGAGTATTCCCTTCGCGCCGTTTTTGGTCGGAGGTGCCTGGGTCACGCTGCTCTTCGCTGTCTGATCCCAGATACTCACCTCCCGCTCAGGCGATGGAGTATCGCGCTGCCAACGGGGTGGCTAGCCTTGAGGTGTGACCAGAGACTCCTTACATCAGTTTGAGCCCGCAGCGTTCGATGCGTTTCTCTTTGACCTTGACGGGGTGATTACCCCGACGGTTGAGGTGCATCGGCGCGCTTGGCAGCAGACCTTTGACGCTCTGTTTGAACAAATGGGTCTGCCGCCTTACCGAGAGGCAGAGTACTTCGAGTCGCTCGATGGGCGTGCGAGGTTTGAGGGAGTCGCGACACTGCTTTCAGCGAGGGGCATCTCGCTTCCGGAGGGCGACACCGGTGGTGAATGGCAGGCGAGCATCCAGGGGATTGGCAATCGCAAGAACCAAGCGTTCACCGAGGTTCTTGAACGCGACGGCATCGCTGCCTACCCGGGGAGTGTGCACTTGCTCGATCAGCTGAGGGATCTTGGGAAGCCACTCGCCGTGGTGTCGAGCTCGCGTAACGCTGAACCGGTGCTGCGGGCGGCGGGGCTACGTGATCGGTTTCTCGCGGTGGTTGACGGGGTGGTGGCGGCTAGGGACCAGCTGCCAGGAAAACCCGCTCCCGATACCTTTCAACGGGCAGGGGAGCAACTCGGCGCGAAACCCGAGAACACGGTTGTGTTTGAGGATGCGATTTCTGGGGTCGAGGCGGGCCGAGCCGGTGGCTTCGGACTTGTTGTTGGAGTTGATCGCGGAGCGGGAGAGACCGCGCTTCGCCGGGCCGGAGCGCACCTTGTGGTGCAAGATCTTGAGGAGCTGACACGATGAGCGCTGAATGGCTGAGCCCTGGGCTCTCGGGTTCGGGGTCGCCGGTTCTCGGCCCCGAGGTATTGGATTCGCCAGTGAACGAACTGCATCGTGACTTTGGTGACGACCCCTGGCGATTGGTGGTGCCGGGAATCGATCCCGCTCTTGCGGGGCAGGACGAAACGATCTTTGCGCTCGGAAATGGCTATCTCGGCATGCGAGGCAACCACGAAGAGGGGCTACCTCTCGGCAGCCACGGCACATTTGTGAATGGGCTCCACGAGACCTGGCAGATCAGGCACGCCGAGATGGCCTACGGGTTTGCCGAGCAGGGCCAGACCATCGTCAACGTGCCCGACGCAAAGAGTATCCGCATCTACATCGATGATGAGCGTCTCAACCTTCAGTCCTCCGACATCCTCGACGTGCAGCGAATCCTCGACCTGAAAAACGGCACCCTCACAAGGTCGCTCCTGTGGCTTACCCCCACGGGAAAACGAGTGCGCGTGGAGTCTCGCCGGATGGTGTCGTTTGACTCACGACACATGGCGACGATCGAAATGCGCATTACCGTGCTCGACGCTGACGCAGAACTCACTGTGAGTAGCCTCATCATCAACCGGCAAGACGTCGGTCGGGTGCAGAACGAGGAGCCTACAAAACCCGGCATCGCGGACCCCCGGAAGAGCGAGGCCGCGAGCGACCGAGTGCTGGATCCGGGCCCCACCCACAGCGACGAAAATCGAAGCGTGTTGAGTTTCCGTGTGCACAATTCAAGCATGGGGCTCGGCATCGGCGTTGACCACCTCTTCGAATCGGAGGACGGTGGCGAGTGGCGGCGCCAGGTCGAATCGACGGGCGATCGTGTTCGCCATATGTTCCAGGGGATCGCCCGTCAGGGGCAGACCGTGCGGCTCGTGAAGACCCTGGCCTATCATTCCTCGGCAACGGCCGTGCTTTCAGAGCTGATTGACCGCTGCGTTCATACGCTCGACAAGGTTGCAGCCGAACCCGAAGAAGACCGTTGGGACCGTCAGCGTCATTTTCTTGACGCGTTTTGGGATCGCAGTGACGTGCGTGTTGACGCGGAACCAGGGGTGCAGCAGGCGATTCGGTGGAACCTGTTTCAGCTCGCTCAGGCCTCAGCGCGCGCAGACGGCAGGGGGATCGCGGCCAAGGGTCTCACTGGCTCAGGGTACGGCGGCCACTACTTCTGGGACTCGGAGATCTACGTGCTCCCGTTCCTCACGTACACCTCACCCTTCTGGGCGAGAAACGCCCTGAGATCACGCGAGCGTATGCTGCCGCAGGCCCGACAGCGCGCCATCACGCTGAACGAAGAGGGGGCGCTTTTCCCATGGCGCACCATTAACGGCGAGGAAGCGAGCGCCTACTACGCGGCGGGCACTGCTGCGTACCACATCAACGCAGACATCACCTATGCGCTCGCGCGCTACGTCTCTGCAACGGGAGACCTCGAGTTCATGCGATCCGACGCCGGCGATATTCCAATCGAGACCGCAAGACTCTGGTGCAGCCTTGGCTTTTGGAGAGACAACCTCGACGGCTCCCGCAGCTTCCACATTCACGGCGTCACAGGCCCCGATGAGTACACGGCGGTTGTGAACGACAACCTCTTTACCAACGTGATGGCGCGATTCAACCTGCGTTTTGCGGTTGAGGTTGTGCGCAGGCTACAGCTCGAAGAACCGGAAACCTACGCTGCAATGATCGAGCGGCTTAACTTCGATCCAGCTGAGGCCGACGAGTGGGAGCGCGCGGCCAACGCGATGTGTGTTCCGTACTCCGAAGAGGTGGGGATTCACCCGCAAGACGCCCACTTTCTTGAGCGTGAAGTGTGGGACCTTGAGGCCACGCCGCCCGAACAAAAACCGCTGCTGCTGCATTTTCATCCGCTCGTCATCTACCGTTTCCAGGTGATCAAGCAGACGGACGTCGTATTGGCGCTCCTGCTTGCGAGTGACGAGTTCAGCCGCGCCGAGAAGCGCCGAGACTTCGAGTACTACGACGCGCTGACAACGGGTGATTCGACACTCTCAGCGGTCGTGCAATCCGTTATCGCGGCAGAGGTCGGTTACCGCGAGCTCGCTTATCGCTACTTCACGCACTCGTTGCGAGTCGATCTCGATGATCTCCACCTGAACTCAGCTGACGGCGTGCATATCGCTTCCACCGGTGGCGTCTGGATGACCCTGGTACAGGGCTTCGCAGGAATGCGTGATGCTGGCAGGCGGCTTCGCTTCGATCCCCGCTTGCCCGCGCACTGGGGAGCGTTGTCGTTCAAGCTGGAGTGGCGAGGTTCGCGCGTCAGCGTCACAATCGAGCAGCAGCGCATCACTTTCGAGCTGGTGGAGGGCACTGAGCCGGTCACCGTCGAGGTGCGCGGAGAAGTTGTTGAGATTCGTCGGGGGAGCCCCCGCGAGGTGCTGCTCGACGACCAGGGACCTGATCTGGGCGCATTCCGTGGCCTCTCGGCGGGTATTCTGCCGCGCGAGGGCGACACTGGTGTCGTGCCCGAGCTGGCGTCAGAAGTACCCATCGTCACAACCTCTATCCCGATTCGTGTGCCCGAGGAATGATGTAACCGTGTCGCGCTCAAACCCTCACCCGCCTGCGCGGGTAGACTGGGTCCATTCGCTCCGCGTTTGCCGCGGGGCCCGAAACGAGACGAGAGGTGGGGCGTCGTGACCTATGTGATCGCACTTCCATGTGTGGACGTGAAGGATCGCGCGTGCGTGGATGAGTGTCCGGTGGACTGCATCTACGAGGGTGAGCGATCGCTGTACATCCACCCCGACGAATGCGTTGACTGCGGTGCCTGCGAGCCCGTCTGCCCCGTCGAAGCGATCTACTACGAAGACGACCTGCCGAGTGAGTGGTCTGACTACTACAAGGCCAACGTTGAGTTCTTTGACGAGATTGGCTCGCCAGGTGGCGCCGCCAAGGTCGGCATCTACAACTTCGACCACCCTGTCATCGCGGCCCTTCCGCCGCAGGGGGAGTAGCCCGTGCGGGAATCGCTGCCCGATTACCCGTGGGACGCGATGGAGCCGTACCTCGCTGAGGCTGCACGCCACCCGCAGGGCCCGCTAAACCTCTCCATCGGCTCTCCGGTCGACCCGACCCCCGAGAGCGTGCGTGAGGAGCTCGCCGCCGCAACCGACGCCCACGCTTACCCGGCGACCGCAGGCACCCCAAAACTGCGTGAGGCGATCGCTGAGTGGTTCCTGCGCAGGCGCGGTGTGACGGTTGCGCCCGAAGCCGTGCTCCCCACGATCGGTTCAAAAGAACTGGTGGCGCTGCTCCCATTTTTGCTCGGGATCGAGCGCGGCGAAGCCGTGGTGTTCCCGCGAATTGCCTACCCAAGCTACGCAATGGGTGCTGCGCTCGTTGGGGCCGACGCTGTTGCAGCGGATGACCCCGCTGAGTGGCCAGCCAATACGCGCCTGGTGTGGATCAACTCACCCTCGAACCCTGACGGTCGTGTGAAAGACATTGCCGCCTTGCAGGCCGCCGTCGAGCGAGCTCGAGAACTCGGAGCGGTGATCGCTGGAGACGAGTGCTACGCCGAGTTTGGGTGGGAAGCGCCCTGGGATGTCGAGCGGATCCCGTCGATCCTTGATCCGCGTGTCGTGGGCACAGACCACAGCAGCGTGCTCAGCGTGTACTCACTCAGCAAGCAGTCGAACCTCGCGGGGTACCGGGCGGCCTTCCTCGCTGGAGATCCCGAACTCGTCGAGAAACTACTCACCGTGCGAAAGCACGCGGGACTCATGCAGCCCGCCCCGGTGCAGGCAGCGATGATTGCGGCGCTGGCCGACGAAACCCATGTCTCGGATCAGCTTGCCCGGTATCGAGCACGGCGCGAGATCCTCGCCCCTGCCCTGATCGCGGCCGGTTACCGCATCGAGGGGAGCGAAGCCGGGCTCTATCTGTGGGTGACCCACGGCGTCGATGCCTGGGACAGTGTCGCTGAGTTCGCGAAATTGGGCATCGTGGTGGGCCCCGGACACTTCTACGGAGATGATTCTCCGCAGCATGTGCGTCTCGCGTTGACCGCGAGCGACGAACACGTCGCGGAGGCTGCCTCGCGCATCTCGGCGAGTCTCTGAATCGACATTTTGCTCGACGTCAAGATATTCTAGGTTGAGCACAGGTCGGAACGGCAGTGCGGCCTAGTGCTCTCTCGGGAGCCGATATGGTGTAGGAATGGCGGTGTCGCACCCGACACGTCGCCAGTTGAGACCCACAAGGAGACGACGTGACTGAATCGACTCACGGCCAGGATGCCGCGACCGCGAAGCTGACGTTTCCCGGTGGATCAGCAGAGTTCCCGATCTCGCAGGCGGTAGACGGCAACTCCGCAATTGATGTGAGCTCGCTCACTCGGCAGAGCGGTTTGACCGCACTTGACTACGGCTTTGTAAACACAGCTTCCACGCGATCCGCGGTTACATACATCGATGGCGATCAGGGCATTCTGCGCTACCGCGGCTACCCGATTGAGGAGCTCGCACAGCAGTCGACCTTCCTTGAGGTTGCCTACCTACTTATCTACGGAGAGCTGCCGACTCCCGATCAGCTCTCTGAGTTTGACAACGAGATTCGTCGTCACACTCTGCTGCACGAAGACATGCGCTACTACTTCGAGGGAGTGCCCCACACGGCGCACCCGATGGCGGTGCTCTCCGGCGGCCTGCAGACCATGTCGACCTACTACGAGAACTCGCTCGACACCGCGGTGCCCGAGTTTGTAGAGGTGAATACGATCCGCCTGCTTGCAAAGCTGCCGATTCTTGCCGCTTACGCGCACAAGAAGTCGATCGGCCAGGCGTTCCTGTACCCCGACAACAACCTCAGCTTTGTCGAGAACTTCTTGCGTCTCAACTTCGGCAACAAGGCCGAGAAGTACGTGATGAACCCCGTGCTCGTCGATGCGCTCGACAAGCTGCTGATTTTGCACGCTGACCACGAGCAGAACGCCTCTACCTCTACGGTGCGTCTCGTAGGATCAACCGGCGCCAACATGTTCTCGTCCGTTTCGGCCGGCATCAACGCGCTCTCGGGTCCGCTTCACGGCGGCGCGAACGAGGCCGTGCTCGACATGCTCGCGCAGATCCGCGACTCCGGTCAGAGTGTGGAGACCTTCGTTGAGAAGGTGAAGCGCAAGGAAGACGGCGTGAAGCTTATGGGCTTCGGGCACCGGGTCTACAAGAACTACGATCCGCGTGCGCGTATCGTCAAGGACAGCGCCGCCAAGGTGCTGCAGGAGCTCGGTGTCAACGACCCGCTGCTCGGCCTTGCGCAAGAGCTCGAGCAGATCGCCCTCGAAGATGACTACTTCAAGGAGCGCAGGCTCTACCCGAACGTTGACTTCTACACGGGTGTCATCTACAAGGCCATGGGCTTCCCGACGCGTATGTTCACCGTGCTGTTTGCGATCGGCCGCCTACCCGGCTGGATCGCGCAGTGGCGCGAGGCGCGCGAGGATCCGCAGACCAAGATCGGTCGCCCGCAGCAGCTCTACATTGGCAGCCCAGAGCGCCACATTAACCGCTAGGACGCAGCAGGGTGAATGACGGGATGGTAGCCACTGCGCCCGCGTTAGAGTTTCGTGGTCTCGTCAAACGATTCGGTGAAAAGATAGCTGTTGACGGCATCTCGCTGGCTATTCCGACGGGTTCGTGTTTCGGCATCGTTGGCCCAAATGGCGCTGGCAAAACCACCACGCTCTCGATGGCCACAGGACTATTGCGGCCGGATGCTGGTCAAGCGCTGATCGCTGGGAACGATGTCTGGCAGAGGCCCACCGAAGCGAAGGAGCTCGTCGGTGTGCTCGCGGACGGTGTGAAGCTGTTTGATCGGCTGACGGGCGAACAGCTCATCACCTACAACGGTCTGCTAGCCGGTCTCAGCGCCGAGGTTGCGGCTCAACGCTGTGCTGACTTGCTTACGATGCTCGACCTTACGGGAGCCGGTGGCACTCTCGTCGTTGATTACTCAGCGGGCATGACCAAAAAAGTTGCTCTGGCGTGCGCGCTTGTGCACGCGCCTCGACTGCTCGTTCTTGATGAACCGTTTGAATCGGTCGATCCGGTCTCGGCGGCAAATATCCGCGACATCTTGGACGGGTTTGTGCGCGGTGGTGGCACCGTGGTCGTGTCGAGCCACTCGATGGATCTCGTGCAGCGAATGTGCGACCACGTTGCTGTTGTGGCGGAAGGTCGAGTGCTCGCAGCGGGAACGGTCGACGAGGTGCGCGGCACGTCCACTCTCGAAGATCGATTCGTCGAGCTTGTCGGTGGTCGCCAACATTTGCAGGGGCCGGCGTGGCTGAATCATTCCTGACGACCGCCGGAGCGCTCGCACCTGAGTCTCAAAGCCAGGCACGAACCGGCGCGCTCGCGCGCATTCGTGTGCTTGTTGCTCTTCGATTCGTGGTGATGTGGAACACGCTGAGACGGCATCCGTGGCAGCTCGTTGGGGCGATCCTCGGAGCACTCTACGGTCTCGGCATTCTGACGAGCGCGGTGTTTGGGCTCATCGGGCTCACGTTGGTGCCAGTCGAGGTCGCCCGAACCGTGTTGGTACTGGTTGGTGTAGCCATTGTGCTCGGCTGGATAGTGGGTCCGATCGTTTTTTCGGGGATGGACCGCACTCTCGACCCTGCAAGGTTGGTGGCCATACCCATCACCCCCGGCGTGCAACTTGCTGGTGTTGCCGCAGCGAGCCTGTTCGGAATTCCCGGTATTGTCACCCTTTTGGTGTCTGCCATGACGGCGGTCGCGTGGTTCCGCTCGCCGGCGGCGGCGCTCACAGCTGTTTTGTTAGCTCCGGTAGCAGCCATCACGTGTGTGCTCGGATGCCAGATGGTGGTCACCGCCCTGTCTCGCGCGACGGCAAGCCGCAGGTTCCGCGAGGTGATTGGCGGCCTGCTGATTTTACTGCTCATGATGCTCGGTCCGATCTTGCTGTCGATCGGGGATGGCATAGCGCGCATCGCCGATCGTCTCCCCGCGATCGCAGAGGTGTTCTCGTGGACTCCGCTTGGTGCGGTGTGGGCGGTACCCGCTGAAGTCGCTTCGGCCAACTGGCTTCCGGCCGCTGCGAAGTTTGTGATCGCTATCGCCACAGTGCTTGTCCTGGGAATCGCTTGGCGGGCGCTCTTCCTCGCAAGCCTTGGCACTGTTGGCTCTGGATCTCGCGCTACCGCGCGCTCCGGGACGGGCTGGTTCGGAAAGTTTCCCGATACGCCTCGCGGTGCAATAGCGGCGCGCGCGTTTACCTACTGGCTTCGAGACCCCCGATACCTGCAGAGCCTCATGGTCGTGTTTGTGATGCCAGTCGTGCTTGGGTTCGTCTCCGGTCCAACCGGTGCCGCGATCCTGCTCCCGGGGTCAACCATCGCGGTCGCTGTTTTGCTCTCGCTCAGCACCTTTACCGACATCTCCTATGACGGCACAGCATTCAGTACGCACGTGTTGCGTGGGGTACGTGGGATTGATGACCGGCTTGGGCGAATCTGGGCGAACGCGATCGTCGCGGTTCCGCTGATTCTGATTGTTGCGGTGGTGACCACGGCGATTGTCGATCGGTTTGACCAGTTGCCAACCCTGCTCGGGCTTACTGCCGCAGTAACACTCGGCGGTTTTGGTGTCGCGAGTGTCTGTTCGGCACTGTTTGTGATGCCCGTGCCACAGTCGGGAGAGAACCCGTTTACGTCAAAACCGGGAGCGGGCATGTTGAGCATGCTCGGAATGGCGGGGTCGTACGGTTCCCTCACTCTGCTTTCCCTTCCGGCCATTGGCTTCGCAATCGCGGCAGGAATCACAGAAGAACCTTGGCTCGCTTGGACAACGCTCGCGGTTGGACTCGTCGGGGGAGCCGTGGTGTTTGTGATCGGGATTCGCTGGGGTGCAGCAATCTTTGACCGTAGGGCGCCAGATCTGTATGCCCGAGTGGTTGCTCAGGGGTAGCGGCGCATCAGAGGCAGCGAACGAGGAGGCCTCGCTGCCGGGGTGCCAGCTCCGTCGATGAACGGGCACCCCTACGGGGTGCTGCTAGGCGTGCAGGGCCGCGTTCAGCACGATGCCCGAGCCCGCGCGGGGGATGGCCTCGACCGCGCCAGTGCGCGAGTTGCGGCGGAAGAGCAGATTCGGCAGGCCCGACAGATCCACGGCCTTCACCTCGACCGGCTCGCCGTCCGAGCCAGCGTCTCCGACCGTGCCCTTGGGCAGCAGCACCTTGGTGCCTGCGGTCACGTACAGGCCCGCCTCAACAACGCTGTCGTTACCGATCGAGATGCCGATCCCGGAGTTTGCACCCAGCAGCGCGCGCTCACCGATCGTGATGCGCTGCGAGCCGCCGCCAGAGAGCGTACCCATGATGGATGCGCCGCCGCCAATGTCTGAACCGTCGCCGACGACGACACCCTGCGAGATGCGGCCCTCAACCATGGACGCGCCGAGTGTGCCCGCGTTGAAGTTTACGAAGCCCTCGTGCATGACCGTCGTACCGGGAGCCAGGTGAGCGCCGAGGCGCACACGTGAGCTGTCAGCGATGCGCACCCCGCGCGGTACAACGTAGTCGGTGAGGCGAGGAAACTTATCGAGGCCAACCGCTGTGATCCCGGCGCGCTTCAACTCGGGGAGTCGGGCTGCGTAATCTTCGGGCAGCATTGGGCCTGACGTCGTCCACGCGATATTGGGCAGCAACCCAAAGATGCCGTCAAGATTGATGGTGTTGGGTTCAACAAGGCAGTGCGACAGCAGGTGCAGGCGCAAGTAGGCGTCTTCGGTGCTGGCCGGGGCCTTGTTCAGATCGATCTCGATGTTCACGAAGCGCAGCTCGACCCCGCGTCGCTCGTCTGTGCCGGTCAGTTTGGCGAGTTCCGCTGGTGCGATCCACGGGTCCCGATCGTCAGGGCGCCTGCCCAGCAGGGGGGAGGGGAACCAGGCATCGAGTGTGGTGCCCTGGGTAGTGACGGTGGCGAGCCCTGCAGACCAGGCGAAGCGTGAATCAGTCATGGGAACCATCGTATCTGTGCCAAGCCTCTAGGCTTGCTTGTGTGACTTCTTTAGCGACGCAGCCCCTAGATCCTTCAGTTGGCCCGGTTGAGCTCACCCGGCAGCTGTGCAACATTCCATCGGTTTCAGGCGACGAGCGCGCCATTGCCGACGCGGTTGAGGCAATGCTGCGCGACCACGCGCCCCACCTGAGCGTGACGCGCGACGGCGACACGATCATCGCGCGGACGGAACTCGGCCGCGTCCGCCGGGTGGCGATCGCCGGACACCTCGACACGGTGCCGATCAACGAAAACCTGCCCGTGCGCGACACCGTTGATCCTGAAACAGGAGAGGCGATGATCTGGGGGCGCGGCACCGTCGACATGAAGGCCGGCGTTGCGGTGCAGCTGGTACTCGCGGCCGAGCTGACCGACCCCGCGGTGGATCTCACCTGGGTTTGGTACGACCACGAAGAGGTGTCCGCCGACCTGAGCGGTCTGGGGCGCGCGATGCGCAACCATCCGGCGCTGTTTGAAGCAGACTTCGCGATTCTGGGCGAGCCATCCAATGGCACGATCGAGGGCGGCTGCAACGGCACCCTGCGCGCACGCGTCACCATGCGGGGCAAACGAGCCCACACCGCTCGCAGCTGGATGGGGGTCAACGCGATCCACCGCGCGGGAGCGCTGCTTGAAAAACTTGCTGCCCACGAACCCGAGCGGGTAGTGGTCGATGGCCTGGAGTACCGCGAGGGATTGAATGCCGTAGGCATCGAGGGTGGTGTCGCGGGCAACGTGGTTCCGGATCACTGCAGCTTCTTGGTGAACTACCGCTTTGCCCCGAGTCGCAGCATCGACGAAGCCGCCGCCGTGGTGAAGGAGTTCTTTGCTGACGCCGACGAGGTTGAGATCGTTGATCAGGCGTCGGGGGCGCGGCCGGGGCTTGACGCACCGCTCGCTCAGCGCTTTGTTGAGGCCGTCGGAACCGTGCCGACCGCAAAGCTCGGTTGGACCGACGTGGCGCGGTTCTCAGCTCTCGGAATCCCCGCCGTGAACTTCGGCCCGGGTAACCCGTTGTTGGCGCACGCTGACGACGAGCGCGTCGCAATTTCACAGATCGAAGAGGGTGCAGAGGCTCTCAAATCGTGGCTAAACGGTGCCATATGACGCAACGCGATTTCGCCGAATCTGAAAGCTATCAGATAATAGAAGAGATTGACCAAACTTGCGAGGAGGCGCCATGGCTGCAATGAAACCGAGGACTGGGGATGGACCCATGGAAGCGGTGCGTGAAAGCCGGGTGATCGTCGTGCGTGTGCCGCTTGAGGGCGGCGGACGCCTGGTGGTATCTGTGAACGATCAAGAGGCTGGGGAACTGCGCGACGTGCTCGCGTCAGTGCTCGACAAGTAGTCGACTCCTGATTTACGACAAGTAAGGGCCCTGCAGAAGCAGGGCCCTTACTTGTGTGTTGTGGTGGTTGGTTTTGTTAGCCGTCGAGCCGCACGATGGTGAGCACCCCGTCACCCGCTGGTGACAGCATCGAAGCGATCGCAGGTGAATCGGCGACAAGGGCGAGCAAGTCGCGCATCGTTTGAGTTGCCTCGTCGCGCGCAGCGGGATCCGGAACCTGACCGTGAGCGAACGCACTCGGAACGATGACGCAGCCACCGGGGCGAACGATGCTGAGCGCGTGCTCGAAGTAGTCGAGCAGCTGCGCCGTGTTCGCGTCGAGCAGTACAAGATCGTAGGCGCCCAGGTTGAGGCGCGGCATCACGTGGAGTGCGTCACCCTCGATCAGGCGGAGTCGGGCCGCAGGGATTCCTGCCTCGGCGAAGATCGTGCGAGCCTCACGCAGATGCTCGGGCTCGATCTCGATGGAGGTGAGGGTGGCGTCTGGAAGGTGGCGCAGCAGCGAGAGTCCGCTGACACCCACGCCGGTGCCGACCTCGAAGATCGCCTCGGCCTTGTTCAGGGCGGCGATCCCAGAGAGGTACGCTCCAACTGAGCGGCTGACCGGCTCAATGCCGAGTTCCAGCGACAGCCTGCGAGCGCGCACAAGCGCGTCAGTCTCGCCCGGGTACTGCTCGGCGTACTGCCAGTTGCGTTCGAGCTTGCTCACGTTCTCCTCCGTAGTGTGTGCGGCGGCGCGTCTTGAGTGCACCGTGTGCCGCTCACATAAGAGTAGGGCTTCGTGGTGCTGCCGGTGGTCTCACACGCGTGACACTCGCCAAATGCACCGCTGTGTCATCACTTTCACCTTCGGCGACTACGATGGAGAAGATGGGCCTGACGTTTGACAAGATTCTGGTGATCCTCGTGATCGCCATGTTTGTTGTGGGTCCGGATCGCCTCCCGGTTTACGCCAAGAAGCTCGGTGAGCTGGTGCGCAGCATCAAGCGCATGTCTGAGGGCGCGAAGGATCGCCTCAAAGAAGAAATGGGCCCCGAGTACGACGAGGTGGATTGGCGTCAGCTTGATCCCCGTCAGTACGACCCGCGAAGGATTATTCGTGACGCGCTTCTCGAAGACGAGCGCGAGACCCGGGTCGCTGAGCGCAGGGCGGCTCGCTCAACCGGAGTTGCGGCTGCCGGGGCAGTTGTTGCGGGTGCGGCGGTCTCCGATACTGACTCGAGCGCCCCTGTCGGCCTCGCCTACGACGAGGAAGCCACGTAGCCCGAGCTAACGAGGCGTGACCGTGAGCGGTCGACCCGCCAGGCCGCGGCCGTGACGTGAGAGCTCGTGCGCGATCCGAAGCACCTCCGCTGCGGCGGGATCATTGGGTTCGGTGAGCACCGCGGGGTCACCGCTGTCGCCCGCGATCCTGAACCCTGGGCTGAGCGGCACGCTGCCGAGCAGCGGCACCACACCGTGTTCTTCGTCACTGAGGCGCTCGGCGACGAGTTTGCCGCCCCCGGCCCCAAACAGATCCAGTACGGTGCCGTCGGGCTGCACGAAGCCCGACATGTTCTCGACCACTCCGAGCACCTTCTGGCCGGTCTGGCGGGCTACCAGGGCGCTGCGCACCGCTACGTCCGCTGCGGCCTCCTGGGGGGTCGTCACGACGAGAACCTCTGCCTGCGGCAGTAACTGCCCGACGCTGATCGCAACATCGCCTGTGCCGGGCGGCAGATCGAGCAGCAGCACGTCGAGATCGCCGAACCAGACATCACGCAAGAACTGCTCGATGGTGCGGTGCAGCATCGGGCCGCGCCAGGACACCGCGGTGGTACGCGGATCCTCGTCGCCCAAAAACATGCCAATTGAGATGACCTTGACGCCGTGCGCCACCGGGGGGAGGATCATGTCGCCCACCTGCGTCGGCTGAACGGTCTGACCGTCACGGCTCAGCCCCATGATGCTCGGGATCGAGAAGCCAAACACGTCAGCGTCGATCAGGCCAACGGTGAGTCCCTGCGCCGCGAGAGCGGTCGCGAGGCCCGCCGTCAGCGAGGACTTGCCGACACCGCCCTTGCCGCTTGTGACCGCGATGACGCGGGTCAGCGAATCGGGGCCAAACTGCACCGGTCGGGAACCCCGGTCGCCGCGCACCCGCTCAATGAAGGCCTTGCGCTCGCTCGGAGTCATGACGCCGACCTCGACGGAGGCCTGCGTGACGCCGGTGGCTGCCGCTGCCGCTGCTTGAGTGTCAGCTTCGATGCGGCGTGCCGCGGGGCAGCCGGCGATTGTGAGCAGGATCGAGACCTCCGCGTGGCCCGCCTCGTCGACCGAGACCCCCTGCACCATTCCGAGCTCGGTGATAGGTCGCATGATCTCGGGATCCTGAACGCGGTCAAGCTGCTCCCAGACGGCGCGCTCGGTTGTGTTTGCCTGATCCCGAGCCGATTGTGGCGTGTTGGGCCCGTCGGTCATCGCTGCAAACCCGGTGCTTCGGGATCCTGATCTGCCGTGTTTCGCTCGAGCTCGAGATCAGCGAGCAGCGCCCGCAGCTCGGCCCTCACAAACTCGCGGTCAGGTAGCTCCTTCATGGCGAGCCGCAGGGCGACAACCTCTCGGGCGAGGTACTCCGTGTCTGCGAGATTGCGCTCGGCGCGCTGGCGATCCTGCTCGATCTGCACGCGGTCACGGTCGTCCTGTCGGTTCTGGGCGAGCAGGATCATTGGCGCAGCATACGAGGCCTGCAGCGAAAGGATCAGCGTGAGCGCGGTGAAGCCGAGCGCCGCCGAGTCAAAGCGCCACTCCTCGGGGCCGAACGAGTTCCACGCGAGCCAGAGCACGCAGACGAGGGTGAGGATCATCAAAAACCACGGTGTGCCCATGCCTCGAGCGATGCCCTCGGTCCAGCGGCCGAAGCGTTCGTTGCGCCCGTTTTCGCGGCTGCCGCGTGTCTGACGGGCGGCGCGTGTGCCCGAGGCGAGAGGTGCGTCGAGATTCAGATCCCGCTTGAAGAGGTTCATCGTGCGGCCTCCGCGGTCGTTGTGTTCGATTCTTCGTTGTCTGCGTGGCGCCAGTCATCGGGCAGCAGGTGGTCGAGCACGTCGTCGACCGTGACCACTCCGACGAGACGATCCTGGTCGTCGATGATGGGCATCGCAACGAGGTCGTAGCTTGCGAGTCGGCGTGACACCTCGGCCGCGCTTGCGCTCGCGGAGAGCGGCTCAATTTCAGCGTCGAGAAGCGCGCTCAGGCGCTCGTGCGGCGGGAAACGCAGCATGCGCTGGAAGTGCACCATGCCCAGGTACTCGCCCGTGGGGGTCTCGTACGGCGGGTGAGTGACGTAGACGGCCGAGGCCATCGCCGGCGGGATCTCGGCGCGGCGGATCATTGCGAGGCCCTCCGCGACGGTTGATTCACCCGAGAGCACGATCGGCGAGGGGCTCATGAGGCCACCCGCGGTGTCGGCGTCGTACTCGAGCAGGCGGCGCACATCTTCAGCCTCTTCCGGCTCCATGAGTTCGAGCAGCTCTTCACCCTTGGCGGCAGGCAGCGCAGCGATGAGGTCGGCCGCGTCGTCGGGCTCCATGCGGTCGAGCACGTCGGCGGTTCGGTTCGGTGCAATCTGCGCGAGCAGCGCAAGCTGATCCGGTTCCGTCATCTCTTCGAGGGCGTCGGCAACACGCTCATCCGGTAGTTCTTCAACCACCCTGAGCATGCGCTGCCGGGGGAGTTCAAGCAGCGCCTCTGCGAGGTCGGCTGGCTTGAGATCGACCAGGGTCTGGATCAGCAACTCTGCGGACTGCTCCGCCGCGTTGGCGCTGGGCAGCTGGATGTCGGCCCACTTCACGATGCGAGCGTCACCCTTGCTGAAGGGGCCGGCTGGCTTTGGCAGTCGCACAAACACGTTTGACACTAGCCACTCGCCGCTGCGCGCTCGTTCGATCGCGGCGTCTTCGATCGTGGCTTTGATCGGGGTGCCGCCAGCCTGTTCGCTTGCGAGCCACACCTCACGGCCGACGAGCTCCGCAATCATGCGGGTTTCGCCGCCGCGCTGCTCGAAGCGGCGAACATTGATGAGCCCGGTCGCAATGACCTGGCCCGAACCGATCGAGGTGACACGACTGATGGGCACAAAAACTCGGCGTTTACCCGGAATCTCAACGATGAGGCCAACAACCCGCGGCGCGCTCGACGCGCGATACACGATCAGAACATCGCGCACCTTGCCGATGCGGTCGCCAGCGGGATCAAACACACCGCGCCCGGCCAGACGCCCCACAAAGACCCTCGTAGTACTCACACCTCTAAGGTAGCGCCCCGAGCCGGGTGGCGCGCGCGGTCTGGCTGAGACTGCTCAGGCATTGTTGAGGCGAGACCGGGACACTTGTCTGATGACTGCGAAGAGATTTGGGATCGCCCGGCGCGTAGCCCTTGGGGCGTCGGCGCTTGGGCTGGTGCTCGGGTTGGCCGCGTGCGCATCTGAGGCGCCGCGATCGAAGCCATCCGCCGATCCCGAACCGAAGTCGACCGAGGTTGCCGAGACTTTTCCTGAGCCCGAGGCCGCCCCTGTGTTGCTGCTCGCGTCACTCGCGAAGAAAGCTGAACTCGCGGTGATTGATCCTTCGCTGCCCGACGCAGACGCTGGCGTTCGCACCATCTCGGTTGGTGGTGCACCGTGGGGAGTCGGGGTGCACAACGAGACTGGAACGGCATATGCCGCGACGTCCGAGGGGCTTGCCGTGGTGGACCTTGCCGCCGGAAAACGCACCGCGCTTGTGCAGTATCAGCACCCAGCCCCGATGCAGTCGGTGGGGGAGTATCGACCGGGTGGGCTCGGACTAGCGGTCGCCCCCGATGGCAGTCGCGTGTACGTTGCCGTGACGACCGGTGATGGCAAAGACAACCTTGAGGTGTTCGATACGGCAGAGGGAGCGTTTATTGGTTCCGTGCCCGTTGGCATGCGCCCGTTTGATGTGCTGGTCGCCCCCGACGGATCGTGGGCCGCAACGGTCGACCACGATGGCTTCACCGTGACCGTGGTCGACGCCGCGACGCTGAAACCAACGCAGCACACAGTGGCGCCCTTTGGAACCGAGGGTGGCCTCGCGTCGTGGGAGAAGCCGCACTACGGTGCCGTTGATGCCGACGGTACGATTCTGCTGCCGTACCAGGGGCTCGTGGTGGCTCGGCTTGATCCGCTAAGCGGTTCGGTGACCACTCTGAAGAGTAAGGCGAACTCGCACTCGCACGGCACCGCACTGGCGGGGCGAAAGCTGCTGACGGTTGGAACCGGTGCCTTTGGCAACGCGAGTGGAGAGCCGAACCTGTCGATTCTGGATCTTGATAGTGGCAACGAACAAGTCGTCCCAGTGTCGCCGCCGCACGAGACGGTCGCCGTGTGGACCGATGCCGCGGGAGGCGAATTCGCGGCCCTTGGCGGCGGTAACACCCGAGATGAGGGCTGGGACGGCCTGACTCTGGTGTCGCTCGCGGACCTGTCTGTGCGTTCGATCCCGGTGCCGGGGTACCCGCAGGTGGTCGTGCCGTTCGCCGCGCGCTGAATCGTCTAGCAGCCAGAACATAGCCGGGCTGTGGAAGAATCGTGACATGAGCACACCGAACCCGGGCAATTCCCGCCGCCAGATGCAGACGCCGGAACTGCCGAAGGGTGAGATCATCTCAACCTACGATCGCTACGAAGACGCGAAGCACGCGGTCGACGTGCTTGCACGCGCGAGCTTTCCCGTGCAGCAGATCAGCATTCTTGGCAACGATCTGCGCAGTGTTGAGCGGGTCACCGGCCGTCTCACCTACGGGCGGGTTGCGTTGATGGGCGCTCTCTCGGGCGCGTACCTTGGCTTGTTCCTGGGCCTCTTGCTCTTCATTTTCCAGCCCGATAACGCAGCGATTATGGGTGTGTTTATTGCGGCGTTGGCGATCGGTGCGGGTTTCGGCATGCTCTTTGGTGTGCTGTCGTACGCGATGAACCGTAACCGCCGCGACTTCTCGTCGGTCATGCAGATGGTCGCGACGCGATACGACCTGATCGTAACGCCTGACTTGGTTTTCGAGGCACGCCGCATTCTCACCGAGCACGCCCAAAAGTAGGTCAGGCAACATTCAGGCAACATGACTTCGATTGATGTTGCCTGAGCCGTTGAAAGACGCGCTCGCCGCAGGAGTGTGCCGACTCCGCAGACCCTTCAGCCGGTGCAAAGTTTGCACAGGGTAATAACCTCGGCAAACTTTGCCGCGGTTACCTTTCCCTGTTGGGGAAGCTGCCGCCGATATTGGAAGATTCTCCAATAGCTCGAGCCCATCCGCGGGAGTTCCCGCAGATGACGGAAACTCCCATGAGCGTGGATCCGGCTATTCCGTGATTCCCGTTTATCGCAACTTTTCGGGTCGGAACAATTCGGACTGCTTCAATTACGTGTCCCGATTTGGGACAGCTGGTTCAGGTCGTTGGGTGTTAGGTTTCTCACACCAGCGAAGGGGTGCGCGGTCAGGTGTGTCAGATGACACGGGTGCGCAAAGTTACTTACCTTAGGTCTTTGCCGCTCTCGTAGATGTGTTCGATCTCTGTTAACATGGATCTCAGTGGAGGGTACGACTGTACCCTCTTGAGCCTCCACGGTGACGTGGGGGTTTTCGTGTTTCTAGGGCTTCACCTTCGGGTGGAGCCCTTTCGTGTTTCAGGGAGGAACAGATGACGTGGATGCTGTGGGTTGTAGTTGGGTGGATCGTTTTTGGAGCGCTCTCATTGGTGTCTCTTGTTGGGAAGTCGCGTGAACCGGTCACACCTGCGGGGGCCGCAACTGGGGTGGGAATTGCGTTGGTGTTGGTCGTTCTGATTGTTGTCGGCGGCATTCTTTGACCGTAGCGGCTGCGCCGGTAATCAGGATTGCGAAGGGGGAAACCGATGGTGTCGAAATTGGCGGAGTTTGAGCGTGAGCGTGGCCGCGTAGTTGAGGCTGAGCGTTGGCTTTGTGTCGCGCGGGATCTTCAGTGTGCGTTTGATACTGGGAAGCTCGTGATTGCGGTGCAGGGCTCTTGGAATCGTCAACGCATGAGGCCGCTGAGTAAGGAAGAAGCCAAAGCGCTCGATGAAGCGTTGTTGCTGTTGAAGCGGAATGCGCTGAACGATGTTGCTGACCGCAAATCGAGGCTTGAGGGGATGCTGAAGTGAATTACGGGGTTGCAGCGCGCGCGGTGGAGCGTTTGACGCAGGTGCATGAGGTGTCGCTGGGGGATCGGCAGGCGGTGGCGGATCCGCTGCTGTCGATGCTGTGGGATGCCCGGTATGCGTCTATCGGTGCTGGTGGTACTCGTGGTGGCGGGGACGGGTCGATGCTCAACTACAAGGCGTTTGACCTGTACGAAGAGATCGACGGCTACGTGCGAGCGCAACTCAACGAATACCGGCAACCGCACACGGGCGACCTACTGCAGCTAGTCCCGAAGATGCTCGCCACCGTTCAGGCCGAGCTTGCGGGCAATCGCATCGAGGAAGACTATGCCGAGCGCCTGCTTGCGAAGTTCGATCAGTGGGTGTGGAAGATCGAGGATCTGTTTGATCCACCCCACGAGAAAGAGATCACGGTGAACTGCCCGGACTGCGGCGAGCGCTACCACGCGACTACCACCTACGAGCGCCGCGGGAATGAAGATGTGCCCATAACGACAGTGCAGGCCGCTATCCGCATCCCAGTCAAGGCAGGGCGCGCGTTGGTGGCTGAATGCCACTGCTGCGGGCGCATGTGGGCAACCCAATCCGACCTTATTGAGCTCGCGCAGGCTGTCGGGCATGAAGTCGATTTCGTGGCGCTACACGCAGCCACATAACCACCAAACGAAAGGAAGGGCGATGAGCAATACGCCTATGGAAGCAAGCGACATTGAAAATGAGATAGCCAAAGCGCTGATTTACGAAGCTGATCTCACGACGAAAGGAGCACCAAACGGCTTCGAGATAGACACAGTTGGGCCACTAGACGGAGACCAGATCCCCGTTTCTGGCTGGTGTAGTCGAGGCGGCAAGCGATATTACTTTGCTGCAAGTCTCGTCATTGCCGTTGAAGAGTATGACACGATCCCGAAGAAGGAATGAAGGCGAAAAGTGAGCGAGTTTCCATACGTGAGCGGATACAAGCAGGCGTGGCGAGACACAGCGGTGGTGCGAATAGTGAACTGGGTGATCAACACGTTCGCAACTAACGCTTACCGCAATTTCGTGGCCGATACGATGCGCCTTGGCCGAACTGAAATGCAGAAACGGCTAGACGAAGAGAACCGAGTGGACCCCGACAAATTCCTTGGGGAAGACTAGAACTAGTCGAGTCGCCGCATCGGTCCATGTCCGCGGCTGATGCTATGTCGCGGACAATCGTGTATGCTGGGATTACGCGCTAGAAGTGTGTCCCAAGCCCTACTCGATTGAGTGGGGCTTTTTGTGTTTCTAGACTCGATACGGAGGTGCGGGAATGCGGGAGTTCATCATTAAACTTGAGCTCAACTTGCGCATAAGACTCAACCGGTGGACCGGTGGCGTGAATGCAGCATGCAACTACGGGCGTCCCGCGCGAAAACTCAAAACAGATACACCGATCTCAGGTGATGCGCTCGCACGCACCCGCAAATATGGACCCCCAGATTTCGGACGGCTCTGGCAGAGCGCGTCAGGATCGCACCCTGCCGCTAAATAACGGTTCTTCATACGTGCTCGTGGTCACCCGAGACTCATACGGTGACGGTATGAAACGTAGCTTTGCGACGCCTTAGCTTGTTGCGTGCGCTAGAGTCGGTGAAATGGAGAGCTTGGTCGCTACCAAGCAGCAGACCTTGATCCAGGTGGACCCCGCTACTGGACTGCTGCTTTACAAGGCATCACCCTATGAGTTGACCCTAGACGAGATGCACCAGGCGTTCGTCGTGAATGCCCCTTTTCCTGAAGACCGAAGCCTGCTGTTCGAGGCGTTTGTTGTCTACTTGAAGCAAACCCGGTCGATTGTTCCAGATCGCAGAGTATGGGTGGACGGCAGTTTTGTTTCACTGCGGCAAGACCGACCACCTAACGACCTAGACCTTGTTCTCATCATTAACCAGCCGACAAGACTTCAGCGACAGGAGCTAGCGGGGCGCGGACTGCTAACAATGTCTGAGGCTAGCTTCAAGATTGATGGCGTGGACATCCCAGTACGTCAGAAGCTTGCTCCGTATGGTGGCATGCTTGACGCTTACCAAGCTGATGCCTCCAAACAAAACGACGTTGCCCGTTGGGAAGTGCAGTGGTCCACCCCTAAAGACGATGACGGACACCTTGATTTTAGTCGCGAGAAGGGATTTGTGGAGGTGGATGAGCGTGGCTAACTCACGTGAGGTGCTTTTTGTAGAAAGCTTTAGGCGCACGCTTCGCGATACTCTTTCAAGCGGAGACAAGTTTGCGTTAGGCTCACTGCTTGCCTCTGCCGAAGGAATTAGGGTTCTCGCACCTGTGGTTCGAGATGAATTGGCTCCAGTATCAGGAGAACTCGAACTTCACTTAACGGGTAAGAGCGTGATTGGACATGCTGCAAACGCGGAAGCGTTTAGCGAGTTGGTCCGTCGAATCGCCGCTTCGACTAAACATTTTGTGAAAGATAGGGCGAATTCCGTTCGCCAGACGTCAGAGCTGCTTGTTGACACTGGCCCTGGCTCAGTGCGAGTGACCTTTAAAGCCCCAAGCAGAACAATCGATGGTGCTGTCCCACTTGACATGGAACTTGAAAACGAGATTCTCCACGTAGATGACACGTTCTCGGAAGCGCTACGCCGGATCGCAGTGGTTCTAGCGAATAGCGACCCCGAGTCTCCGGGCAATGAAGCCCTTGGCGCAGCAATCGAACAGTTACCTCCCAGTGCGCGGAATGA
This sequence comes from Leucobacter viscericola, assembly GCF_011299575.1. Lineage (NCBI taxonomy): Bacteria > Bacillati > Actinomycetota > Actinomycetes > Micrococcales > Microbacteriaceae > Leucobacter > Leucobacter viscericola. The sequence goes on along the minus strand of NZ_CP049863.1, from coordinate 704,094 downwards.
GCTTGCGCACGCCCTTGACCCCATCCGCAAGCAGGGATGGGACGTAACTGGGACTTTCGCGCAACGTGGATTGGGAACAAGCGAGCTCAGCTTTGGAAAGAGGCACGCTGAGTATCTCAAGAAGCAGCTAAAGGCCGTCTATACAGAGACGGAAACCTGGACGTCAACGGGTCGTCTTGACGGGCACCGATGGTCTAATGGATTGGCGTACTTCTCGCCTAGCGGACAACCGCGCACCATTCCTGCTTCATATGCAAGTGCAGAGCTTCAGAGCCGAGCGGCCGAAATCGCTGCGGACGAAAACAATAAGGTTGAGGCAAAGTTTAACGTCCACATAAAACGCTCAATGTCGAATTCGACGGCCAAACGAAGTTATGAATTGATTTCAGTTCGAACGATCTAGTTAAGACTAAAACCCCCGGCGCATCGTCGGGGGTTTTGTCGTTAACACCCTCATTCTTGCCCGCTTCGTGACGGGTTCTCCTGCATAGGGGTAAGCGGTACGACCGTGCTCACGACCTTGTGTGGCAGGCACACGATCACTATTCATGCGTACAGAGCAAACAGACGCGTGTCGACCTGCCACACACAGACCTACCCACCAACACGGAGGCAAGATGACCAGGCAAGTAACGGTCGTTCTCGCAGACGGCACTCAACAGGGCGTCGAGGTAACACCTGATGGGTGTGGCGGCTTCACATTCGAGGTGCCACCAGATGCCGTGCGGATCATCTCGACCCCTCACCACAAGCGGAGGTAAACCAGCATGTATGCCTGCCCCGAGTGCCAAGCCCAATACCCATCAGCGCTCGCAGCCGAGGAATGCGGCGAGCAAGACCGGACAGACCAGCTTCACGCACGGCAGCAGCTACGAGGCCGAGCACGCGCCGTTTGACAAGGAGTCACACCATGTTTATTGCACCAACCACCCGAGAAGCCATGAAGGACGTGCCCCCAACTGTTCGGGTCGTGACGACCGTCGACCTGTTTGACCGCCGACAGAACCCCGAGACCGGGGCCGAAGAGTTCGCAGAAGCAGCTGACCTTGCACTTACCGAAGCACTCAAGAACGGGTACAGGTCAGTCTCGTTCGACAGCGTCTCCCAGTTCATCAAAATGATCGACAACGAGACAGTCTGCGAGTACGTGTGGATGTTCTCTGCATGGGATAAAGATGAGGAGGGCAGCTGATGGACCCACTTCTGAGAGCCGTTATCGAAACAGCCGCACAGGGCGGTAATGTCGCCATCATCGCGGGAAGCATGGAAGAAGCTCGTGCCTTTGGGATGCAGATCGTTCGTTGCCAGGACGCCCAGCCGTGCCGCATATATCGAACAAACGGGGAGGAACGAATCAGCCTTCCCGCGGGCGGAACAGTGCACCTGACGAGCGCCCGGTCACTGAATACTCGACTGCGCGGGCTAACCCTAGACCTCGCGGTGTTCACCGACCTCTACCCACTCACCGTGCCAGAGATCATGAATACCGTCACTGCTTGTTTCTTCGGCGCTAAGGGGACGCGAATAGCAGTGCTTCAGCAGCGATAACCCCGCCCCCTCTGAAGTAACCCCCGGGGGTCAACACATACCCCGGGGTGTCCCCAAACAAGGGGGAGGGGGTCTTACAGTCCGGGGGTGTGCTGCAAGCCCCAGGGTGTCAGCACACGGGACACGCTCACCTCACCAGTAACGGATGGACGCCCAATCAGGTGAGGGCACTCGCGCTATCAAGGGTCACCCTCATGCACGAGAGAGCCAAGCAGGGGCGGACGGCAAGGCGGCAGGCAGGTCACACGATGGTCACTCAGGCACACAACGCCAACGGACACAGACGCCGCGAGATCGTCAAGCGCGTCAAGGCAGAAGAGACACGCTGCGCACTGTGTGACAAGACAGTCGACAAGACGTTGCGTTACGAGTCTGGCAAGCACGGAAATAAGTGTCACAAGCCTGACTGTAAAGGCTGTGTGCCTCACCCAATGAGTGGTGAAGTCGATGAAGACGTTCCACGCGTGCGAGGTGGATCACCATACGACCGCAAGAACACTCGTTTGATGCATCGCAAGTGCAACAACTGGAAAGGCCGCATGACGCTCGCAGAAGCACGAGCCAAGCTCCACGGCCAACAGCAACACGGCAAGCCACTACCCAAGCCCCGGACACTCGGACGCTACTAGCCAGGCCCCGCCAAAGTTATCCACAACCCCGGGCACCCCACCCCCACCCCCTCACACACAGGCCCACCCCAGGCGTAGGGCCTCTCCCTCCCCACCAATTTTTTCCACATAGGCGGACGCCGGAACCCGCTGAAGCCGTTTCGTAGTGAGGGATCGGCGGTGTTCGTATTTGCCCGGATTCTTCCCGGGAGGTGATCGGCATGGCAAAACGCACTTGCAAGGTCTGTAAGAAGCGGTTCGAGGGCGACAAACGCCGCCGCTATTGCTCGGCTCAATGCAAGACCGGGAAGCAGGAAGTTCCCGTATTGCGCGCGGTGGAACCCGGCGAGGTTGTTGAACTCGATACCCCTGATCCTCTTAAGCCTCGAACGATGTCCGTTGCTGAGGCGTTTGCTGAAGGCACCGATCTAGAGCAGCTTCTCGCTCTCCGTAATCATCTAGCAAAGCTCATGGCTGAGGCATCACCGCGCGATGCTTCCGCACTCTCCCGGCAGCTACGCGACTTGCGCCGCGAAATCGCGTCGCTTGAGCTCTCGCTGCGCGAGGAGGTTGAAGAAAGTGAAACAACCCCCGACGAAGCATGGGTCGAAGAAGCTCTCTGAGGTCGCCAAACATCTTGTGCTCCCTTCGGGGATCGCCTCGACCGGATGGCCTGCCGTCAGAGACAAAGCGAAAGAGTTCGGCGTTCTGTTCGACCGTTGGCAAGACGGGCTCGGGCGGGGGATCCTCGCGAAACGATCGAACGGGCTCTACGCCGCAGGTATCGGCGGCATCATCATCTCGATCTGCCGTCAGGTCGGTAAGACATTCTCCATCGGCACGATTATCTTCGCACTGTGCATCCTGTTCCCTCGCCTCAAAGTGCTATGGACGGCGCACCTCTCGCGAACCTCTGACGAGACTTTCAAATGGATGCAGGGTTTCGCTCGACGCCGCAAGATTGCCCCTCATATCGAGCAGGTGCGGCAAGCCAACGGGCAGCAAGAGATCCACTTCAAGAACGGATCCCGGATCATGTTCGGGGCGCGCGAGCGAGGCTTTGGGCGTGGCTTTGACAGCGTAGACATTGAAGTGTTTGACGAGGCACAGATCCTCACTCAAAAAGCGCTCGATGACATGGTGCCCGCCACCAACGCATCCAAGAACCCGCTCATCATCTTCATGGGCACCCCGCCGAAACCAACCGACCCGGGCGAAGTATTCCGCACCCGCCGAAACGAAGCACTCGCAATCAAGAAGCGCCGCGCAGATGGCGAAGTAGTTGAGTGTGACATGTTTTACACGGAGCTCGGCGCGGATCCCAAGGCTGACCTCGAAGACAAGATGCAGGTCGAAAAGGCGAACCCGTCTTTCCCTCACCGCGTGCCGTGGGAGTCGATTCTACGAATGCGGAAGATTCTTGCCGACGATGAATCGTACCGACGCGAAGGGCTCGGGATCTGGGACGATGACCGCGAATCAAGCGGCGCAATCACGGAAACCCGCTGGGCTGAACTCGCCGTAAACGTAGCGCCGGAAACGGACCCGGTTTACAGCATCTCATTCTCAATTGATGGAATGCGGATGGCGCTCGCCGCCGCGAAACTCAACGGCGAAAACGTGTTTGTCGAACAGCTGCACGATGACGCGGGCGCGCTTGAGGACGGCATGAAGCGACTCGCTGCATGGTTCGCAGAGAAAGACGAGAACGGCATCACGAGGTGGCGGCGTTCGCGCGGCATCTTCATCTCGGGGAGCTCACACGCCCCGACTCTGGCACAGATGCTTCGCCGCGCCGGGGTCGCTTCGAAATGGGTCACTGTACTCAACACGCCGCAAGTGTTCGCGGCCTGCCAGATGCTCGACAACGAGTTGAAGGCCGGAACTGTGGAGCACCCCAGCGAGGGGCAAGAACGCCTTGACGCTTCGGTGTCCACGGTGATGAAAGAGCCCCGTGGGAAGCAAGGTGCGTGGGCGTGGGCATCCGTCACGCCAGACGGTGACGAGACTCCCACCGAAGCAATCAGTTTTGCCCTGTGGGGCGCACGGACAACGAAACTCTCCGCGAAGAAACACGCGGAGGGAGAAGGAGGGGCGATCCTGTGAATATCGCAACACGACCGCCTGTCGATCTCGGCGCTGACACCGACCTACTGGGCGACCTGATGGCAGTCTGGCAGAAGCGCCGCCGCATGAACCTCGAACGCTCACTTTATTTTGACGGCGAGCAAGCCCTGAAGGACTTCGGGATCTCGCTGCCTCCGCAGATGACCGACATCGGTGCAGCACTCGGCTGGATCGGCAAGGGCGTAAAGGCGCTCACGAACCGATCACAGTTCGAGCGATTCGTCACGATGAGCGGGTCCGAAGACGCGCTCGCCGTCGAGGGGCTGCTCTGGGATAACCAGTTTCGTACCGAGTTTCCGGCGGCGTGTATTTCGTCGGCGGTTCATGGGTGTAGCTTCCTCACCGTTAGTCACGGCGATCTTGAAAGCGGAGAACCTGATGTACTCGTGACGGCGCGTGCTGCCGAAGACTCAGCCGCGATTTACGACCGCCGCAAACGCGGGCTGAGAGGCTTCCTCTCGATCATTGCGACTGAGTACGGACACCCGGTTGAGATGGTGATGTACACGCCAGAACTCGTTTACATGATCTCGAAGACCGGGCCGCGCTGGAACTACCACGCGATTCCACACCATCTTGGCGAAACCCCGGCATACCCGCTCGTGCATGGCTTCGAGCTGCGTCGACCACTGGGGCATTCCAGGATCACGCGCGCATCAATGTACTTTGCCGATGCCGCGCTGCGAACGATCATCCGGTCAGAAATCTCGGCGGAACTCTACGCCGCTCCCGAATACTACCTATTCGGCACCGACGTGCAGAGCTTCATTGGCGATGACCGATGGACTGCTCTCCTGGGGCGAATCAAAGCGCTCAACGTTGACACTGCCGCTGATGAGAAGTTCCCCGAAGTTCACCGTTTCACCGGTGAATCTCCGCAGCCGCACGTTGATCAACTGCGAATGTTCGCGAGCCAGTTCGCGGACGAGATGGATCTTGATGTTCGCTACGCAGACTCTGCAAACCCGTCGAGTGCTGAGGCAATCTTTGCCGCCAAAGAAACTCTGATCACGGGAACGAAAAACGTGAACGAGTCTTGGGGCCACGGTGGCGTGAACGCGATCAACGGTGCGATTCGTTTGCGCGATGGGTTGGACGAGAATACGGACGAGATGAAGAGCTTGCGGGCTCAGTTCACAGATCCCGTGCTGGTGTCGCCGTCTGCGCGAGCTGATGCGTTCTCGAAGTTCGTGAGCGCCGTTCCCGAGTTCGGTGAATCTGAAGTTGGGTTGGAGTATGGCGGGCTGTCGAGTGAGCAGATTACTCGGTTCAAGGCAGAGCAACGCCGCAAGGGGAGCGCTCTACTTCACGAGCGGATCCGCGAAACCGGCATCCCTGCCGATGGCGAGGGCGCTACTGCTTCTGATGAGGAACTGAAGCAAGCTCAGATCGCGAAAGCGAAGGGCGACGCCCTGGGCGCTTACCGGCGCGCGGGTGTAGAAGGTCAAGCGGCGGCGAAGCTTGCCGGAATCACTGAACCGGTCGACTTCATTCCGGGTAACCCGATCACGATTCGCGAGACTGAACAGTAAGCGAGGTGGCTCATGTCGGTTGCCATCGTTGAGGATCACCGGACGGACCTGAACGCGCTTCGGCGGCTCGCGGTCGCGGATCTTGCCGCTGTCGTGGCGGCTATCCGAGGTCTCGATCCCGCAGAGGCGCGTGAAGTGCTGAAAGTGGCGATCCCGGATCTGATGGATCCGTTCATGGGAGCCGCATCCGACAGTGCCGCCGTCCTGCTCGAGGAACTGTACGCGCAGGCACGGCAGCGTGTCCCCACCGTTGCACCGGCTGCACTGCTTGAGCCCGCCAGAGTGGATTCGCTCGCGCGATGGGCGGTTGCGCCGATAGTTGAGGAGTCGCTGGATTCTTCGATGCTGAGCAGACTTACCGGAGCAGCAACTCGGATGATCTTCGATTCATCCCGTACCACGATCTCAGAGGGTGTGACTCGTAATCCCGCTGGCGGGCTAGTCGAGTTTCAACGGATGCCGCGCGCGGGCTGTTGCGCGTTCTGCGGAATGCTCGCCTCCCGACCTGCCCGTATGGCCTACCGCACGAAGTCTTCCGCGAGCGAGGTCGTGGGACGCGGGTCTACTCGCACCGGGCTCGACTCGACCGGGAAACGGCTTGCTGGCGGGGTCGGCAGCGGCGTGAAGTCACGAGGCACCCAAGCGATCAGTGAGAACTACCACGACGATTGCCGATGCTTGGCGGTGCCGATCCTGCACGGTTCGACCGGTGACGCTATTCGCGCATCTCGCGAAAAGTACGAATTCATGTACCAACAGTCGATGACTGATGAAGACGGGAACCGGCTCACAACCCCCAAGGGCGTCTTGGCCGAGTGGCGCAGGTTGCACGGCACTTCCTAACAAACTTCCACAGCTTTGTGGCTGTACGCGACAGTTTCGCGGCTCAATGGGCGCACGGCCCGAAAACGGATGAATGGAGACTCCACATGACGGAGCAGACGAACCCCGCCGCGGGTACGGAAGTAAACAACGAGCAGAACCCGAAGCCGAAGGAGTTTCAGGCGATCACATCGCAGGAAGACTTCGACAAGGCAATTCAGGGGCGTATTGCTCGGGAGCAGGCGAAGTTCGCGAACTACGACGAGTTGAAGGCAGCAGCCGACAAGCTCGCCGAGATCGAGGAATCGCAGAAGACCGAAGCGCAGAAGCAGCAGGACGCCCTCACCGCGTCACAGGCGCGCGTTGCTGAGCTCGAAGCTGCACAGTTGCGCGTAACGGTCGCGGAAGAGAAGTCAGACCCCACTAAGGGGATCGTCGTGCCTGCCGCGCTGCTCACCGGGACCACCCGGGAAGAGCTCGAAGCGTCTGCCGACAAGCTCATTGCATTCAAGGGCGAGGCGGCACCGAAACAGCGTCTTGTCATTCCGAAAGAAGGCACCACGCCTTCCAACAAATCTGAACCGGTTTCGCCAGGCCTCGGCACACTGCGTGCGGCCTACAGCGAGTCGGCAAACTGAAAGGACTAGCTCATGGCTATTACTCTCCCGGAGGCTGCAAAGCTCTCCACAACAACCCTTCAGCGCGGCGTCATCGAGACATTCGTGCAGGCGGGCTCGATCCTTGACCGGATCCCCTTCATGGAAATTGAAGGCAATGCCTACGCCTACAACGAGGAAGGCACGCTCCCCGGTGTTGAGTTCCGTGCAGTAAATGACGGATACTCCGAGTCCACAGGCACGGTCAACCAGAAGTCTGAATCGCTCGTCATCCTTGGTGGCGATGCAGACGTTGACCGTTTCATTGAGAAGACTCGCGGCAACCTGAACGATCAGCGCGCAGTGCAGACCAACATGAAGGTCAAAGCAGCGTCTTACAAGTTCCAAGAGACGTTCTTCAACGGAGATGTTGCCGTTGACCCTAAGAGCTTCGACGGGCTGCGGAAGCGACTCACCGGCGCTCAGGTCATCTCGGGCGGCACCAACGGCATCCCGATCCTGGGTAGCTCGGTGAACGATATTCACGCGTTCTTCGACAAGCTGGACGAGCTGGTGGCATCAGTCCCCGGGCTCGACGGCTCGAACGGCGCGCTCTACACGAACGCTGGCCTGATCGGAAAGATCAAGTCTGCCGCTCGCCACATCTCCGCTGACGTGTTCGTGGAGAAGGACATCAACGGGAAGCGCCAGGTCGTATGGAACGGTGTCCCCATTCTTGATGCAGGCGCGACCGCGCAGGGTGCCGCGATTATCTCGCAGAACGAGACCGCGGGCAGCGCTACTGACGCGTCTTCGATCTACGCGGTGCGCTTCGGGCAGGATGAGGGCGATCAGGCCGTGACTGGCCTCACCAACGGCGGCGTTCAGGTCGAAGACCTGGGGCAGCTTCAGGAGAAGCCCGCCTACCGTACACGTATCGAGTTCTACACTGGCGTGGCCGTGTTCGGTGGCAAGGCCGCTGCACGCCTCACCGGAGTGAGGAACGCATAGATCATGGCGAACGTGAAGAAGACTCCCGAGAAGGAGCCCGCACCTGAAAAGGTGGCGGAAGAGCCGAAGGCACCTGAAACAACCGACGTGGCCGTGACCCCTCCCGCAGGGGATGATCCTGTGACAACGGAACCAGCAACGGAACCAGCAACGGAACCGCCCGCAACGGTGGAACCCGAACCGGACCCGAAGCCCGCCGCTGAATCAAAGCCAGCAACCAAGCGGAAGCCTAAGCAGCGGTTCGAGAAGCTTGAGGCGACCCGCCCTGACGGGGTAGCGGTTGTGATCGAGCGCAACATCGACACCGGCGAACAGACGGTAACCGAGAAGTAGTAACCAGCGTGAGGGGTAGGCGGAAATGCCTACCCCTCACCTTTGGGGAGGCCCGCATGTCTTGGACGAAACCAAAAGATGTGACAGATGCATGGATCGGTGACGACGCACCAACCGACGAAGGCAAGCTGCAAATCTGGATCAACAAAGCCGAGCGCGAGATCCGCAACAAGGTCGAAGACCTACAGAAGCGGATCGACGCGGAAGCCGACGAAGAACCGGCCCGGAAGGATCTCGAAGCGACCGCGATAGATGTTGTCGTGGCGATGGTGACCCGAGTGTTTCGAAACCCTCGCGGGGAGCGCAGCGTGTCGGAAAGCATCGGCGCGGGACCACTCACTGAGACCGCCTCAGCCACATTTGGTGGTGACAACCCTGGCAGCCTGGAGCCCACCAAATCCGAGTTGGAAAAGCTGCAAGGCGCTCGCCGCGGGGGAGCGTTCGAGATCAGTTTGATCCCGGCGAACTACGGCGGAATGCGGAGCGTCTAATGATCAAACGCCCGATAACCGATTACGTGACGTGGTTCAAGTACGGTGTCACTGGTGAAAGCTCTCAAGGCAACGATATTGAAGGGTTTCGCCCGGGCGTACGTCTTGGGATTTTCGGCTTTGATCCGGCAGGATCCGCGGAAGCGCACCCACCAGGCAGGGACGTGGTGATCACCACACCACGACTGTTCATGCCGTATGGGTCCGGGATCGGCCCGCACGACGAGATCGAAGTGTTTGGGGTGCGGTACAAGGTTGAGGGTGAACCGAAGCCGTGGAAGCATCCGAAGCACGGGCCAATGGGGGATGAAGTGAACCTGCGGAGGGCTGATGGATAAATATCTGTTCGATCCCGCTGAGGATGCGTGGGTGGCCTACCTCAAAGATGCACAAGATGAACGGGTTTTGACGAACGTGCCGAAGAGCACGGACTCGAAACCGCGCCCGGTGAAGTTCATCGAGGTGGAACACAACGGCGGTGCTGCGGGGCTCGTGTCGCAAGACGCAATGATGACGTTCCGTTGCTGGGATGAAACCCGCGAAGCTGCTGCGGTGTTCGCGTCCGAGGTGCAGCGCCTTGTGACGCTCGCGCGTGAGCTCGGCGGGCGCCCGGTGAAACGCGTTCGCATCGTGGGCACTCCGGTGTTTTTGCCGGATCCCGATACCCACGCGGCGCGCTATCAATTCACTATTCAGGCCGCGATCCGTGGCCGATTTCCAACCCCCTGAATTGGGGGTTTTCTCATTTGAAGGAGCAGAGATGGCAACCAAAGTTGTGATCGCAAACGGATGGACCGACCCCAGTGGGAAGGACCATAAGGCCGGGGCATCCGTCGAGGTCGATCCGGGCACCGCCCGTGACCTCATCGCCCGTGGGAAGGCCCGCAAGGCTGACCCCGAACAGAAGCAGAGCACGGCGGATCCGAAACCGGAAACGCCCAAGCCCGCGTCAGTAGTGAAGGAGTCCAAGAATGGCTAAGAACCAAGACAACATGCGCGAATGGAACGCCGAGGAATCAGGCGTTTGGATCGCCCCCAAGGGCTCAACACTGCCCGCAACAGACCTCACCATTCCGCCTGAGTTCATGGAGGTGGGATGGATCACTGATGGCGGTATCGAAGAGTCGGTCGAGGTGGAATCGAAGGAAACAAAAGCGTGGCAGGGCGGCGCAATCGTGAAGCTTCGCAACACCTCCACAAAGAAGAGCCACAAGTTCGCGGCGCTCGAGGATGACCCCGAGGTGACCGGCCTCTATTACGGCCACGGCAAGCCAACGCTCGTCGGCACCGGCACGGACAAGATTGCCCGTGTTGACATGCCAAAGAGCATCCCGACCATCGAGCGCACCGTAATCATCAAGCTCGTGGACAACGCGGGTTACACGCGTCTGAAGTGCATCGAAACCGCTTCGGTGTCGGAGCGCGGCTCGTACGTCACGAACCTTGAGGACGATTCGGTGTATGAGTTTGGACTGACGGAGACCGGTAATTCCTACTGGCTCTCCAACGAGCCTGCCTTCCTCGAAGCGGCAGCGTAACAAGCCGGGTGGGGCGCGTGGTGACTCCGCGCCCCACCCTCACACCCTTCTTGAGTCACATCACCAATACACACGAAATGGAGTCACCCCATGACTGAAGCAATGAATCACGGCTACCCTTCCACTCGCGAGCAGTCGCCCGCGAAGCCACAGGACTACCAGCGCGGCGCACACGAGGTGTACACCGTGGACTTTGCGGGCGAACACTTCGAGATCGATGCGCGCGCCCCGAAGCACACACCAACGATGTTTGCACTCCGCAACAACGACATCGAAACCGTGCTCAAGAACCTGATCGGTGAAGACGCACTCGCCCGCGTCATCGAGGCGCTTGAGGATGAAGACGGGTATTCCGACTTCGAGAAGCTGACCGAGCTCGTCAACGTGATCTACGAGAAGGTCGGCGCAAAAAACTCCTAACGCTCGCCTACCTCCTTCGAGAGTGCCCGGACCGAGTAGCTGCCGATCTACGGCGGTTCTACTCGGTCCGACTCTCGGACATGTGGGCGGGCACCGAAGACCCTGCAGACATTGCCTTGTACGTGATGCACATGCCGCGCGGTGGTGCGCTTGGGGCATGGCTGGGCGGCGCGAGCGCGGTCACCGCGGAAGAAGACATGCTGCGCTGGGTTGAGCACGCGGTCTGGGCGTCACAGTCCTCGAAGCCGAAGCAGATGAAGCCGCGCGACTATCCCGAAGGCGTGCAGGAACAAGAACAGCGGATCGCCCGCATCAAGCAGGCCGCACGCCGCTTCAAGAACCGGAGGCGCACCACATGAACGATGTGCGAGTGAAACTCAAGCTCTCCGGTCTCAACAAGGTCATGCGTTCACCTGCCGTCCAAGCGGAAGTGAACGCCCGAGCCGCCCGAGTTTCAGCAGAGGCAGGCCCAAAGTATCGGATGGTCGTGTACCCGCACCGCTACTCTGCTCGCGCATTTGTTGAGCCGGTGGCGGGCGCAAAGATTTCAGACGCCGATAACGCGCGTCTACTTCGCGCACTCAACGCCGCACGCGCCAAATAACTGTCCACGAGTCACCACAACATTTCGATCCGAAAGCGCCCCTGTGCATTTTTGCCGGGGCGTTTTTGCGTGTCAGGAGGTAGCACATGGCGAGCACTGGCGCTGAGATTGCTCAGGGGTTTGTCGTTGTCCGGGTGAAGATGCCAGGCGTCAAGAACGACGTTACGAAATCACTTGGCGGCGTTGACCTTGGCGACACCGGTAAGAAGATGGGCTCCAAACTCGGGGACGGTATCAAGAAGTCCCTCAAGGTGGCTGGTGTGGCCGCGGGCGCGCTCATCGCTACGGGGGTCGGTACGGCCCTCTTCAAAGGCTTCTCGCGGCTGAACTCCATCGACCAGGCGACCGCGAAGCTTCGCGGGCTCGGGAACTCGACGGAAGCTGTCGACGCGATCATGAAGAACGCTCTCGCCTCGGTGAAGGGTACTGCGTTCGGGCTTGACGCTGCGGCAACCACTGCTGCCGGTGCGGTCGCTGCCGGGATCGCGCCGGGTGAAGAGCTTGAGGGCGTCCTGAAGTCGGTTGCGAACTCTGCCGCTGCCGCGGGTATCGGCATGGATGAGATGGGGTCGATCTATAACAAGGTCGCCTCGCTCGGCAAAGCCCAAAACGACAGCTTGCAGCAGGTCGCTGACAAGGGCATCCCGATCTATCAGGCCCTCGCTACGCAGCTTGGTGTGACGACTGAAGAAGTGTTCAAGATGGCTTCGAAGGGCCAGATCAACTTCAAGCAGTTCGAGCAGGCCATGACCTCCGCAGCCGGAACGGTCGCGGATGAGATGGGCGGAACAGTAAAAGGCTCGTGGGCTAACTTCATGGCGTCCGTGGGTCGTATCGGTGCCGGAATGCTCAGCGGCGTTTGGACCTCCCTCGCACCGCTACTCAAGTCGACTACTGATGCGTTGGGGCCGCTTGAAGAGGTCGCGGCGAAGACTGGCGAGAAGATCGGGCAGAAGCTCGCGCCCGCTATCGACTGGCTCATGAAGACACTCGATAAGGGTGTCGACTTCTCCATGTTCACCCCGCTCGGCATCGTGTTCGAGACCCTGAAACCGGTGTTGCCGGTCATCTCGGAGCTCGTGAAAACCCTCACTGGGGCCTTCGGCGCGATGCTGAAAGAGGTGTTGCCACCGCTCATTCCGGTGATCAATCGCCTTGCGCTGCTGTTCACATATCTGGCGATGTCGGTATTGCCGCCGCTCATGCCCGTCATCGAGCAGCTAGCCGGCCTATTCACTGATGTGCTTCTTGCCGCGCTGCCGCCACTGGTGACTCTCCTGGGTCGACTCTTCCCAATCGTGGGGTCGCTCAAGAACGTGTTTGCAGAAATGGCCCCCACTATCGAGCCGTTCGTGACCGCTATCGGGACGAACCTCAAGGGCGCGTTCGCGTGGATTGGCGAAAACATCGGGGTCGTACAGAACATGGCGCTGGCCATCGGAATGATGGTCGCGACCTATTACTCGATCCGCGGTGTGATGGCCGTGATCAACGGACTGAAAGCGGCTATCGCGGTCGCGAAAGCCGTTCAGATCGGCTGGACCGCATCCACGTACGGTGCTGCCGGTGCGTCGTACGCGGCAGCGACCGCGACAAAAGCGCAGACCATCGCGGCCAAGGCCGGAATGGTGACGCAGAAGCTCTGGAACGGCGTTGTCGTGATTGGCAAGGGCATTTGGGCGCTCATGAACGGCAGCTTGATTAAGTCGGCGGCGCTCTGGACCGCGAACACGGCGAAGGTGACCGCGCATAAGATCGCCACGATTGCGAACAACGCGGGTGCATCCATGTGGCTCAAGATCGCCGCGGGAACACTCGCGACGGGCTGGAAAACGTCGGCCATGTGGGTGAAGAACACTGCCGGTGTTGTGGCTCACAAAACCGCCGTGATCGCGGGGGCCGTGGCCTCGAAGTCGGCAGCGGTCGCTCAGCGGCTCTTCAATGCGGCCATGAATGCTAACCCCATCATGATGATCGTGACAGCGGTCGCCGCGCTCGTGGCGGGCCTAATCTGGTTCTTCACACAGACCGACATCGGTCGGGAGATATGGGAGAACTTCACCCGCTTCTTGAGTGAGGCGTGGGCGAATATCCAGAAGTTCTTCACCGACGCGATCAACAACATCGTGTCATTCGTGACGGACAACTGGGGCTTGCTGCTCTCGCTCCTGATCGGCCCTATCGGGCTCGCAATCCAATGGATCGTTGAGAACTGGGACGGGATCGTAAAGTTCTTCACCGACTCGTACAACACGTATCTCAAGCCGGTGTTTGAGTGGATCGGCGCGTTGTTCACGGGGCTATGGGAAGGTATCCAGACTGCCGTTCAGTGGATTCAAGATGTCTGGAACAAGCTGGGTCTCGCGATCCAGTTTGCCTACCAGCAGTATTGGAAGGCCACGATGGATGGAATCGCGGCCCTGTTCAATTGGATCTGGGCGAACATCATCAAACCGGTTATTGACTGGATCCAGAACTACATCGAACTGTTGGGGCTCGCCTTCCAATACCTCTACGTTACGTATATCAAGCCGTACCTTGAGGCGGTCGGCGCGCTCTTCGACTGGATCTGGGTCAACCTGATCAAGCCGATTGTTGACGGGATCAAGGAGAAACTCGACCTGTTGGGGTTGGGTTTCAAGATCCTTTACGAACAGTTCATTAAGCCCGCGTGGGACAACATTTCGAACGCGATCCGCAACGGCTGGAACATCATCAAGGGCATCATCGATAACCTCGTGCGGATCGTGACGGAGAACCCGAAAAAGGCGTTCGAAGCGGCGCGCGATGGCATTGGCAAGGCGTGGAGTGCGATCCAGGATCTTGCGAAGGAGCCCGTCAGGTTCGTGATCGAAACCGTTATTAACGGGCTGATCGAGAAGGTCAACGGGATCTTGCCGGACGGGATGAAGATCCCTAAGGTGCCGCTTCCCAAGGGCTTCTCTGAAGGTGGCTACACCGGCAACATCGGCACGACTGTAGTCGCGGGTGTGGTCCACGGCAACGAGCACGTGATCCGGGCGCAGTCTCGGGCGCGCATTGAGCGCACTCACCCGGGCTTGCTTGACCACATGAACACGCACGGCGACATTCCGGGCTACCGGACGGGTGGCCTCGTGACGCCGCTCCCGCAAGGCTCATTTAGTGTGTCTCAGCAGTGGGGCAACCAGGGCCATAACGGCATCGACCTCGCGGCCCCGATGGGCACGAAAGTGTTCGCCGCGGGTGATGGTGTGGTCCAGTTGGCCGGGGTTGTCCCGATGGGCGGCAACGAGGTCTACATTCAACACACGAGCGGCTTGGGGACGCGTTATTCACACCTGAGTCGTTTCGGCACGCAGGTCGGGGCGCAGGTCCAGGCAGGCAACGTTATCGGTTATGTCGGGTCAACTGGTATGTCGACGGGGCCGCATCTGCATTACATGGTGCATAACCCTGGCGGTGGTCCAGGCAATTACGGGGCCAACGTGAACCCGGCACCCTATATGGGGTTGTACGGTGCTGATCTGGGCGAAGTTGGCGGGGCCGCGTCCATCCTTGACGGACTCGTTGACTGGGCGGTTGGGCAGCTCAAGGGCGCATTTCCGGGCGGCGGCATGTTTGTTGATGTCGCGACTGGGCTTGCACGAAATGCCGCCGCAGCGATGGCGAAAGCGTTCAATCCATTTGGTGCCGCTGACGGGCACACCGCGACCCTGTACGACAACGGAGGTTGGCTCCCCACCGGGCTCTCGCTCGTGGAGAACCGCACGAGGTCTCCTGAGCCGATCCTGACGGGATCGCAATGGGACGCCGTAAAACAAGGCGGTGGCATCTCCGGCCCGGTGACCGTTCGCATTGGTGATCGAGAGTTCGAGGGATGGATGGATGAGCGCGCTGATGGTGCGGTGCAGCGCGGTTACGAGGATGCCGCTCAGTATGGCCGACAGGTCCAGTATGGATAGGGGAATCGATGACCGATCGAACCGATCTCAATAGCGGTTCTCTCACCTATGAGGGCGTGCGCTTCCCGTTTGGGGAGGGCACGCCCTTTGCGTTGACGGACTTCAAGCGCGGCACCGCGGGCATTCGCGCGAACGATGCTGCGCGCCCGGGCCGCGACGGGACCGCGCTCGGAGTCTCCTACAAGGACGGCCCCAAGCACGAACTCTCCATTGCGGTGATCGGGCGCGGAGACACCCGCACCGAACAAGAGGCCGACACGAGAGCGCTTCTGCAAGACCTCGCAGGCGTGTGGTCTGCCGATACGCTCAGGTCTCGAAGCGGTGGGCTCGCGGCCCTCACTATCGGCACTCTGACCGCGTACGGGCACCCGCGCGAGTTCGCGCCGGATGACTCCGCGCTCTGGTCCGGGCTCGCAGAACCGACCCTGACATTCCAAGCGGTTGACGATCTTTGGTACGGACCTGAGCAAGTATCCCGTGTTCACTTGATTACGGGCTCGACGGGCGGCTTGCCGATCCCCGCCGATGTGCCATTCGTGCTCGACGGCGGCGACGGCGTATCTGATCATGTCGTGACAGTCGACGGCTCGGCCCCAGCATGGCCGGTATTCAACGTTCGTGGCCCCATTCAAGACCCGTTTATCGAGGTCGTGGGGGTAGGCCGGCTCAACTTTCGTGGACAACTGGCCTATGACCAAACGCTGACTGTAGATACACGTCCGTGGGCGCGCTGGATCTTGCGCGACGGCAACCCATTCCCGGGCGCGCTGTCGCCTTCAGGCGCACGCCTGTCAGACATGAGCCTCAATCCAGGCCAACACCGGGTGTTCTTTGGCGGGTACGACCCCACGAACACCGCGGTTCTTGAAGTGCGGATCCAGGCCGCGTACCGAAGTTTGTAAGGAGTAACGATGGTTGATTTTGAAGCGCCCTACGCAATGGACGGCACCCGCATTCCCGCCGAAGGGCTTCGCCGACAGCTGCAGCGCGAGGCGGGCACCGGGTCCGGTGTGGTGCGTCCAGGCGATCTGAGAATTTCACAACTCGACGTTCCCGGCACCGGCGTGAAGATCGCGGCAGGGGACGATTTGATCCAATCCCGGGAAAGCGGGCGAGGCCGTGAAACGTACGGCATTCCGCTTCTGACTGCTCAGAACTATATGGGTGACGGCGGGCAGGGGATCCCCGGCACCGGCTCCACCGCTACCCGCCGCGACATGATCATTCATGAAATCCTTGATCCGATCTTCGCGAAAACATACACGCCGCGGGATCAGTGGCCCGAAGGTGCCACCTCAAAGCTTTCGGTAGTGCCGGGAGTGCCCGCAACCGCGAAAACCGTCGCCGAGGTGCCCGCACTCGCTGGCGTGACGGCATACGAGCTCGCCGCAATTAATTGGCCGAAGAGCACGGGGACAATCACGAACGCGATGCTCGAGGATCTTCGCAGGCTTCAATCACCACGAACTGACACTGCGGTGCGATCCATAAACCTGACCGCAGCAGGCACCGGCGACCGGGTGCCAATCACGGACACGCAACCCTATCCAGGTGGGGGCCAGACCTATGGGAAGACTGGCGGGCAAACCTGGCCGGTTGAAGCAGAAACGTCTGGGCGTCTGGACATCGCAATCCCGGACTGGGCCAACTACATGGCCTACACGATCACATGGTCACAACTCTCGGTACTCAGCGGTAACGGCAACGCATACGGAAACATGTGGCTACAGGTCGGCGCAAACGTCGACCCGACCGTATGGCGGGGCGAAGCAAGCTCGTGGGATATAGCCGAGACCGCTGGCAGCCACACGATGATGATGCGTGTCGCCGACACAAACTTCATCCCCGCAAACCTCCGGGGCCGGACCATGCGTTTCTATCCTCGAGTGAATCTCACAGGTGGGAAATCGGCGGCGTCACCGCGGCTCACGTGGGCAACTTCATTCGATCTCACCGTGACGTTCTTGGAGCGCGCAGTATAAGGAGGTGTCATGCTTCGCTACATCGTTGAACGCATCTCAGACGGCGCATTCCTCGAACTCGAACTACCCATCAACGTGTCCAGTGCGGGAAAGAAAAAGTGCGGGCCGGGGAAGTTCTCGGGCGAGATTATGCCGGTCGTGGAGGCTTACCGCTACGCAGGCACGAACGCGTTGATCGAACCGCGCGGCACGTTCATTCATGAAGAAGCTGACGGGCAGATCCGCGGAACTTGGATTGTTACTCGGAGTGAGTTCGAGGGAGCACGCTGGCGGATCGAGGGTGCGGGGTATTCGTCGTACTTCAATGGCTACCCGTACGAGGGCGAATACTGGGGCGTGCAGGTCGACCCCATTGCCGCCGCCCGCCATGTCATCACCTACATTCAGGGACGCAACGCCTCGAATATTGGCGTCACGCTCACGGGTTCATCTTCGAAGCGAGTCGGCACGGATTCGGACTTGAAAGCCGATGCAGCGAAAAAGGTCATGGATGCGAAGAAGAAGGCGTGGGATGAGTTCGCGAAGCCCCGCAAGACGTTAGAGGCCGAAGTCAAGAAGATTTCGAAGCCCTACGATGACGCGATTCGCATCATGAATCGTGACCGAAGAATCTTGTTTGATGATTACGCGGCAGCGGTCGCAGCGAAGAAACCCAAGGCCACCATCGACGCCAAGAAAGCGCCCGTGGATGCGAAGGACAAGGAGATCAAGACGAAGCGCGACGCGAAAGCGAAAGCCACCAAGACGCGGCGAGACAAGATCGATGACCTAAAGATCACAGAAGAGCCGCTGGAAACTGCCTTCGACGCGGCGAAAGAGGATTACGAGGCAGCGAAAGACAAAGCCACTGATGACGCTGGGGCATGGAAGATGCTGTGGTGGGACACTCCCGATGCGGGCAAGCTCATGACTGAGGCCATCGAGGAAGCCGGATACGAATGGGTGGAATGGTCAGGGTGGAACGCTGACAAAACGAAGATCCTCAAAGAGATCCGCTGCGTCCCCACAGTCGGGCGCAAGCGTGAAGACCTCTCATTTATTGAGGGCGATAACGTGCTCGAAGTCGTTGCGATCAAGGACGACTCGGCAGACTACGCCAACTCCGTGACCGTGATCGGTGCCGGTGAAGGGAAGTCCGCGCTTCGGTTCGAGGTGGGAATCGCTGATGGTCGCCGCCGCACTCCGGTCGTGATCGACGCAAAGCATCTCACACGGCAAACTGCAGTCGAAAACCTCGCCCGAGTGGAGCTTGCAAGACGGCAGCAGAAACTCAAAGTCGCTGCGGTTCGGGTGGACGCCTCGCACGCCAACGCACCCCGCGGCACCTTCGACGTGGGCGACATCATCCCGGTTGATACAGACGGCGGATGGACCGGCAGACGAGTGTTCTGGCGGCGCATCGAAGAAATCGAATGGATCGGACTCGAAACCGCAGACCTAATTTTGGAGGACGCATGACAACGCCACTTTCACTGAAGCTTTTGCATCGCGCTCAAGCGCAGCAAGCAGTCACCGCTCAGCAGGCCACAAGCCAACTCGCGCGCACGAGCCAGATCCCATACTCGAGCATCGAAGCGGGTGAAGAGTCCGTGCCCGTGCAAGATGTCCTGGCCGAGCTCCCCGATGTCACAAACGCTGTAAGCGACCATGCGGAGGATCTGAGCACCCTCGATCCTGGGCTTGACGTTGCAGACGATATTTTCGATGCCGCTGATTCGGATTTCGCTACTTCCATGCGTCTTGTGGAAGTCAACGCGGAGGTGCAAGTGGCTCAAGAGATCGCAGACGCCGCCGCTCAGAAAGCATTGGAAGCAACGGAGACCGCTGACGGCAAGAACCGTATCTTTGCTTCCGAGGTCGAACCTCCGGCTGACGAAGACAAGCCATTTACCCAGGGTGACATGTGGTTTGTGAAAGACACGGCTGGCAGTTTTGCGGGCGTGAAGGTGTGGAATGGGTCGGTTTGGAATCCGTTTCAGCTCGTTGCTGATTCTCTTCTGGTGCCGAGCTCTATCGGGACAGCATTGATTAAGGACGGGGCTATGACAGCAGAGAAAATGAACGCGAACTTCTTCTACGGACGAGAGTTCTACGGGGGCATGTTCACAGGTGGCGAGTTCCGCCTCGCGGATGCGATGGCAGATGTGATCGCCTACTCTAACACCGGCACTACTGCTGCCGGATGGTACTGGGAACCGAACGTAAACCCACCCACGGTTGACACCACGAAATACCACTCGAGCCCGTCAAGCCTGAAGGTTGCGACCATCGCATCCGACATGCGGCGAATGCAGCACAACACCCTCAATATCAACGTGCCTCAGGACGCGGAAGGGTTTGCCGAGTTTTGGGTGTACGCCGACATCTCGACCACGATTTACGTGTACCTCGGGACCGCTAGCGATCCCTACAGCATGGGGTCCGCGAGCGTTGATGTGGCGGCGGGGACGTGGCAGAAGATCACTACTCCGTTTCTGAAGAGCGGCATCACGCTCACCCGCATGTCCATAACCGCGGTGCGGGGCAGTAGCGGAGTACGGCCTACATTCTGGGTAGATGACATTCGTATAGTCGTGCGAACCACCACACCTGATATGGGGATCTCGATCAAGCGCGACAGTGCGGGCGTTGGGGTTGTCGAATCGAGTGGGCAGCTTGGCAAATCAGCAGTGCTGCGTGGCGGCGATGTTGTTGTTGCAGATGCTGACGGCATAGGCACTATGACCCGTGACGGCGGCACCAAAATCACCGACCCGACGAAAACGGTAATCAAGGCACCACTCATTGAACTCAACGGGGTAATCCACTCTGATCGTGCTCAGAAGGTGCTTTGGGCCGGTGCGTTGTACATGCACGGCACTCAGACCGTGCTTTTGAACGAGTTAGTGAGTGAACAACTGACGGGGGTCGTTCTTGTCTGGCAGGCATTTAACAAGACCACAAATCAGGCCGACAATTCTGGCATCGTTGAGCAATTCATCCCGAAGCAGTCAGTGACGGACCTACACGGCTGCGGTCACTACGAGCTTGTGCCGGGATGGCGAGCTGATGGGCTCGCGCCTTCACTGTCACTCAAATACGTGTACGTCTTGCAGGACAGGATCATTGGACACGCGATGAATTCTTTAGGCAATGCGACATCACACGTACTTACCAAAGTCTATGGAGTGTAGGGAGAGGCGAAGATGACGTTTCTTACTCAAGCCAAAATGGTCGAGGATAGCAGGCTCGTTATGCGAGTGGCGGCGTGTGCTGCAAGTCGCGGTATTGCCGACCCACATACGTGGGCGGTGCAGAATATGTGGGCGCTCGGCGCGCGGCCCGGTTGGGGCGACGCGTACACGGAGGCACTTGCAAAGGAAGCGCCCGGTGATCCCGCCGCCTATGTGGCGACCGCGGGTGCCGATCCTGATGTGATCACCGACCAGATGATTACAGAAGGCGTTGCCGCTGTGCTCGAGCACACCAGCACCGCGACGCTTAGCGGTGTCGCCGAGATCGAGGCCGTGAAAGTCGCTGCGGTGGAAGAGATCACCACGCTGAAGTCTGAAGTGATCGCGCTCACCAGGCCACCGGATCCATCACAAGTCGAAACCAACTAAACCCCGCCAAGTAGCGGGGTTTTTGCATGTAAGGAGGGGAAACACATGGCGCAACTTTATTACCCGCTCGATCCGGCGCTCGTGTCCGAGTGGCCTGGGCCTCGTGACGGCGGCAGTTGGTGGCATTACGGCACCGACTTTGCTGTTGGGGTTGGGACACCGCTCGCGGCGAGCTTTGATGGCCAGGTCGTGTTTGCTGGCGGCGACGGCGCGCGAGGCCAGATCAATGGGGTCTGGGCGAACGGTGAAGGCCTCACCGTTGATATTCGCCGTTCTGATGGCCTGATCGCCAGGTACGGGCATCTGTCACGTATCGATGTGCAGTACGGGCAGTGGGTAACCGCTGGCCAGATCATCGGCCTTTCCGGGAACACGGGCTACACGACCGGGCCGCACTGCCACTGGGAACTGCGGTGGGATCGTGCATGGTCCGGCGGCGCGTGGGCTCACCCACACGACCTCGGCGCGATTGCGCTACCCAAACACGCTGCACCGGCAAAGCCCGCAGCATCAACACCGAAACGCAAGGAGCACAACATGTTGATGGCATATTACGCACACGCTGGCGGGAAGAATGTGGGCCAGTGGCTCATCTTTGGTCCCAAGTTCCAGATGATTCTTAAGACGAGTGTCGCGGCTGACGCGTTCGCTAAGCAGCTCGGGGTCACCCCGTTCGTTACTGACGGCGGCGGGTGGGCCAAGTTCTTGAAGGTCTCGAAATGACCGCAGCCCCGCCCGACGGAATCGGGATGGCTGATCTGTGGAAACAGGGTCAGAGCACCCAGGAACGACTCGCGAAGCTCGAAGTCATCGTAGAGCGCCTCGCTAAAGTCGACGAACGACTCGACTCGCATTCCAGCAGGTTGCGCATGATCGAAGGGGCAACGATTCGGCAGGAGGGCGACGCTGCTGACATTCGTTCACTCGATGCTCGCGTGACCTCTCTCGAGACGCAGCAGGGCGCGCTCGGGAATCAGGTGTCTCGCCTGACCTGGCTGCCGCCCATCATCGTCGGCGTTATTGGCGCTGGCGGTGCAACTCTCGTCGGACGACTCATAAACGGAGGTTAGATATGCGTACGAAACAGTTTTGGCTCGATGTGTTCGAGCGTGCAGTGAAGACGTTTGCTCAGGCCGCGGTGGCTCTGCTCACCGCGGGCGCGACTGGGCTACTCGGGATTGACTGGCTACAGCTTTTCTCGGTAGCCGGCCTAGCGGCGCTCGTGTCGATCCTCACTTCGGTGGGATCCGATTACGTGGGCGACCGCGGCACACCCTCGCTTGTCACTCGCGACGCTGAAGACAGCGTGTAACCAAGACACCCCCTCTTGCTCAATGCAAGAGGGGGTGTCTTTTGCGTTTGCCGCGGTGATCTACTAGGAGTTGCTCTTCTTCGCTGGTGTGGCGTCACCCGCAGGCGTTCCGAATTCGCCCGCTGTCACGGCCACGCGAGTGAATTCACTGGGCAGGTCAACATCCTTGGAGACAAGAACAACAGTGCCCTGCTCAGCCGGGGCAGGGCCTTTCAAGAACTTGTTGTAGATGTCGATGCCGCGGTTGTAGAGTTCGGTCCCCACGTCTTCGGCTACCTTGCTGCCGTCTGGCATCACGTACTCGTGATCCTCTGAGTAGTAGGGCTGCCAATCACTAATGGTTTTGAATACTTCCGTGAACTCATACTTGCGGCCCTCTTTGTCGAACGCAGAAACGTTCGTCAAGCCCGCGTAGTCGGTTCCCTTGCGGTTGTCGACGTTGGCGATGACGTAGGTGACGGGGCTCGCGTTGGTGTCGACCCGGTACTTTTCAATGTCTGCGATGCGCTCGTCATCTGCCGCTGAGGGGAGATCGAAAGTGATCTTTGCCCCTGTCTCAGTGGTGAACTCGAACGGACCCGCGGGGAAGAGTGTGGGTGCTTCCGCTTCGGCTTGGGTTGCGTCGGTGCCCGACTTGGGTTCGTCGGCGTTGTTTGCGCCCCCGCTGCAGGCCATTAGGGAGATTGACATGGTGAGTGCGGCAACAATGCCAAGAGTACGCTTCATGGCAAGATTCTCTCTTGCTTTATCTTTGAACTCAAATGCAGTCCGATTTCGGTTTTCTGAACTGAGGAATCGGGAAGCGGAGCGCCGTGGCGATCCCACCCCCTTGCTTGATCCTTTACGGGATCGGGTGAGGGGGTCATTTTGTGATTTAGGTCTGGTTGCTAATACACCCGAACGGGTGTATAGTTGGTTATAGAAAGGAGGTAACAATGGGAAAGAAAAAGCAGCGAGATAGCCCGGCAGCTATCATCAGCGCCATTGCAGCACTGGTATCAGCCATAGCCGCAATGATCGCACTGCTCAAGTAGCGGGCGGGCCGGAGATAGACAAAGTATCTCCGGCCCTAACCCCGATTTTCCCATACATCAACATGAATCAGATCATCAAGATTGCTGCAGGCGTCATCATGGTTGCCGTCGGCATCATGGTCGTGAAGGACAATCCGACTGCGGGTGTGTTCTCGTTCGTTGCTGCCGTGTTCGCATTCATTCCACCTTTCAAGAAGCGGAGTGAATGATGCTCGTGTTTCTGAGTGTCACTGAGGTTGCTGAACGCCTTGGGGTGTCGGTGAACTCGGTGAAGCAGTACAAACTGCCAGAGCCGGATGCGCTGATCGGGCGCACCCGTGGATGGTTGCCAGAAACGATCGACGCCTGGAACGCAACAAGGCCCGGTAAAGGCAACTGGAAGTAAACAAGTGGCCCCCTCTAAATCGAGAGGGGGCCACTTGCTGCTTCACGCAGGCAAGTTAGCCGATCTCGAAGGGCCACCAATCCCGCCCACGCCTGAGATTCTTTGGCCACATGTGGTTAGTGTCTCGGGCACCGCGCCAATGGATCAGCGGGGCGATCTCGTCATTTTGTTCGCCGCCAATGCCGATGCCGAACTCCGGCCATCCCGTGAGCGCTGCTGAGCCTCGCGGGCGAAGATCCCGGGTGTCGGGGTTCCCTTCACCCTTTTTCGCGTGACCTTCCATAATGAGCGCCAGGCCGCGTTCTCGCAGCGAGTCCAGAGCCTTGATTAGCGGTGATGCATGGTCGTCGTTAGTGATAGCCCCGTCCGTTGCCTTGTAGAGCGGGCCGATGTAAAGCAGGTCAGGCTTATGCTCGTCAACAAGCCGGTGAATGTCCGCGAGGTCTGACCCTTTAGTGAGGTTGATCCGTCGACCGGCTGCAATCCGAATTTCTTCACCAGGATCCGCATTGCCGATCCGCTTCGCTTCTTCCACCATTTTGCGGACCGCCCGCCGCCATTGCAGCTCCGAGTTCTCGGCATCGATCACCAAGACTCGAACAGGTGAAATGAGTTGAGGTGAGAACCACTCACGACTGTTCTTGATCTCAACGTCTCGTAAGAGAGGGTGCAGTCCTGCGGATGACATAACCACTATCTGTCGCGCAAAGGTGCTCTTGCCAACCCCCTCGCCCGCGGTGAGGATCAGACGGTCCTGCCGCTCGAGCATCCCTGGAATCACCCAGTCTCGGCGATCCTCCATTTCCAATAGCTCACCTAAAAGTTTCGTCTTGATGCGGTTCGATGACGCACCATCGATTGCGGCGTCTAACAGTCCGCGCGCTTTCGTGATGAGGTCAGCGGGCGACGAACCACCATCACGAGTCTCATCCATCAGATATTGCGCCACGAACTGTGCTGACCGATTCAGCGCATCGGTACGCACGGTTCGCGCGTATGTCTCTGCAGCGCCCGGGTATACCTCTTGTGGTTCCGCCCAGGTCATCAACTCGACCATGCTCAAGCCGCGCACGTCCCATTCGGGGAACGCGTCCGCAACCGTGATGGAGTCGACATGGTTCCCGGCGCTACGCATCTGCCCGATGCCTTCGTAAATGATCCCCAAGCGATCATCAGTGAAGTCAGCGCGGCTAACTTCTTCGGTGGTGAACGGGTACATCTTCGGTGAAAGCAGTAGCGCCCCAAGGAGCATTTGCTCTGCTTTAGTGCCTGCCATTAGTCGTCTGCCTCCCACTTTGCCCGCTCGCGCGGGGCGTTGCTGTGCTGCCTTCTAACGAGCTCAATGATGTGCGCCGGGCGAATGTGTTCCGTGGAGGTTCGTCGGTGCTCTGCGAGGGCTTGGCGGGCCTCCTGGTAGTCAAGATCGCTCAATGCTTCGTACCACGCCTCCACGGTGAGCTCCGTTACCGCGATCGGGTCAATAGACGCCGCTACCGTCAGTAATCTCGCGGTTTGCGGTTTGTTCATTTCTGGCCTCCTGTTCTTCGTAATGACTAATCAGAGCAAGAGCGCGGTTCTGATTTGGGGGCAGTGCGTGCTGGGATCCACGTTTCTCACGTTCAGCGGCCAAGCGCAGTTTGTCGTACTGGGCGCGCAGTTTCGAGGCTGACAAAATGTTTCCTCGCCAGAATTCGTCTTGCTGGGACCATCGAATCGCGTTCTCTACTTGCTGGACCGTGCGCCCATCTTTTTCAACAAGTAGTCGGATTGCATCGCTATTTCGTTTCGTGCGAGTGGGTTTCTTGGAGCCGTTCTCAACGATCAGGTCATCGAGCAGATCAAGGAGTTTTTCGTAGTCGGGTCGGATGGTCGCGATAGCGACTTCCGACGAAGAACTGTTCCTCTGTTCCTCTGTTCCCCTATTACCCTGTTCCCCTGTTCCAATACCGGCTTTTCCGGTGACAGTGGCGGAGTTTCCGCCGTTCGATTCAGAAACTGTGTCGT
Source organism: Leucobacter viscericola (assembly GCF_011299575.1). Classification (NCBI taxonomy): domain Bacteria; kingdom Bacillati; phylum Actinomycetota; class Actinomycetes; order Micrococcales; family Microbacteriaceae; genus Leucobacter; species Leucobacter viscericola. Next base: position 678,201 of record NZ_CP049863.1, on the reverse strand, counting down.
TGGGCAGGGGCGTTGAACTGGATGGAAAAGCGTTTCCGCTGGTCACATCGAAGATTTCACCCTCTTCCAGTAGTGGGTACCGAGACTCGGCGCGGTAGTCCTTGGACTGGTGTGTCTTGAAATTCGAGATTTCGTAGTAGGGGCGACCGGCAACGCGATAGAACGTCACTTGATACGCCTCAGAAACCTCTCCGCAAATCTCCGCGAAGTTCCGCCAAGCTCCGGGGGCACCTGCGGAAGTTCCGCGCCTACTTCTTGGGAGATCCTGAACAGTGTCATTCGGGAACACAAACGCCTCAAGCTCTTTCAAGTTTGCGGTGCCATGTCCAGAGTCATCCGCCCAATTCCACATGGCCATGAACGTTAGACGTACTGCAAGGTCGGCTTGGGCAGTTGACGGCGAGCTCCAAAACTCAGGTTTCAAAGTCCGTATGCGGGCCACAACTATTCCTCCTTCTCTTCACGATGGGCTTCAACTTCTTCCGGTGTAAGCCCGGTATGGTCGGCAACTTCTTCGACGCTCAGGCCCGCTTTGAGTGAGGCTTGGACGATGTGCCGGGTACTGCGTTCAAGGCGCGCTCGTTTCTCGCGTGTCATTTCGCAGAACTCGACCGCGAACGCCCGCTTGCGCTCGATGCTCGTCATGCTGCCTTCTCCCTCTGCCACTTGGCGGAAAGCAGGTCTAATTCATGGAATGAGAGGTGTTCGCGTGGTAGCGCTCGCCGCGGCCACGGCATCACCCATTCGTGCTCGTCGCGCACGTTGAAGTGCGCGAGCGGCAACCACCACGGGCACTTATCCGTGTCGACCTTCACGACTGCAGTCGTGCTCGAGTCGAGGTATCCGAATCTGCGATTTCGGCACGCAAACCAGTACGCGGTTTCAAGGTCACTGGTCCAAGACATTCCCGGCATGTAGTCGGGGTGTGCCGACCGGTACAAGGTAGCCGGCCTATCGAGTTGATCTACCTGCGCGGCCTTTTGGTTTGGTGTCGCGTCCGACAGGAATCCGGTGTGCGTGAAGAGCGTTTCCCATGCTGATTCGTCAAGGGCATGAAGCGGCCACTCGCACATTGTCCACGCTTGAGAGACCCCCTTAGTGACTTCCTCGGGGTCGTGCAGCACTCCCGACGTGAACGCCGCCCAGAGTGCCTGGGGAAGGTCGTTGCGTCCGAGGTGGTAGCCGTCCGGGTAGCGAACGCAGTCGGCCCATGTCGGCATTACGAGCCCGGGTCGACCCACTGGGTTGAGGATCTGCTGCAGCGCTTCTTGGTCGCCCTCGTTCGCGCGCGCAACCAGTTTTTCAAGTTCCTTCGTGTTCGTCATGACTCCCGACCTTTCGGGAATCTGTTGAGCGCGTCGCAGTGCTGCTGCACGGCCCGGTAAGCGAGCCGGAATTGTTCGATGAGAGCTAGCCCCTCGATACCGGAAATCTCGTCTAGATCGGCGTTTGCGAAAGGTTCCCAGAGCCCGGAATCGTCGTTGCGGAAACCGGTTACGAGAAACCTCTCATTCAGTGGTGCATCGCTGCCGATGTTGATTGAGCGATGTTCGTCATCCATCACCCCATCTACGTAGGCATGCTGGGTTTCGAGGCACCCGAACACTTCACAAGGGCGGGCTTCACGCGTACGAGCGGGAACGATGCCCTCTGCAATTTCCGCGGCCATTATGCAGCCACCTTCCCGACGCCTGCAGCGGCATTGAGCTTGTCGCACTCAATCTGCATCCAAGCCATGTCGTTCGCGGAATCTCGAAGCGTTTTGACTCCCTCAGCGCCTGATAAGTAGTCGCCGTCGAGGTCAACATCTAGCCAGGCGTTCCATCCGTCGCCATCCTCATAGTTCGAACCGTGAACCATGTAACGTCCTTCGGTATCGTCAATCATGTCGAGCTCGTGGGAAGCGTTGAAGTCCCCATTTCGGTAGGGATGGAAATCCTTGATACATCCGGGGGTAACGCAGGGCTTGAGAACATCACAATCCCGCTCGCCATCCCACTCCCAGTAAGGGTCAAGGATGAATCCTGGACCCGATTTCGGATAAACGTGTGGCTCCCAAATGTCAGAGTTAAACCAGCCACTCTTAGCCCGCGCAACGAGCCGTTGAGCGTACTCAAGGTCGGATGGTGAAGCGCCTACATACAGCTGGATGCTGAAATGCTTGTTGGGGATGACAACGATGACGAACGCCTTTCGCCAAAACGTTCCATCGGCGCTCTTGGCTTCCTTGACCGGGTGCTCGTTGAAACGAATCGCCACAGGAAGTTCAGCCAGGACTGACGCGGCCCACAACTTTTGATCTTCAGTAACCTCTTTAGTCGGCTTGAAAGACGGCTTAAGGGCGGGGTCGACTGGGATCTGATCAGGTTCAAGCACTGTTCCGACAGACATTAGATTGACTCCTCGAAACTCGGTGCGCCAGGCTCAGTGCGTCGAGCCAGTGGCTTTACCTGACTAACGAAACGGTCAAACCGTCGTTCAGCTTCATCGATCGACGCACGCAGCTTCGCGAAGAACTCAGATGATTCCTGGGGCTCAATCGTCCAGTCGAAGGTTTCTGCGATTGAGAGATGGGCAGCCCCGTTCTCGTCAAGCACATGATCCGTTCGGAGTACGCCTGGCTCGATAGCCGTCATGCCCGCCTCGCGGTGCCAGTCACCAAAGCCCTCTTCAACATGGTCAACATCACACCAGGTGAAGCAGGGGCAGGGGGTCGGCTTGGAATCTGTCGGTGTCGACGGCGTTGCTTCCGTTCGGGTTTCTGTCAGAATAGACATTGGTTTCAACTCCTTGTCAGGGGGTAGTTATCAGGCTCCCGGCGTGAGTAACGATCACGCCGGGAGTATTGCTTTGTCAGGGGTGTTCTTCGCCCGGTGGCTGCTTGCTCCTGCCGGGTGCATCAAACGTTAGCGAGAGGGTGTCTCACCGCCTCTAGAACGCGAGCGCTCGCCGCACCCGTTCAAGCTCAGTAGGGGTGAGATCCTTCCACCGCTTCACCCCAAAATCGGGATGAGATACTTCTGTGTTCAGTTGTTCGTCGGTCGCTGTGCCTGCCGTGATCGCCGCCAGAACCTCCCAATCTGGGCTCCCATAGCAGGCGGGTGTCTCATCGGAACGGGGCACGCATCGCATCCCGTAACTCCTTGGCGCTGACTCTTCTGCGGATCTGGTCATCGTCGTGTTGATCTTCGGCCTGCTCGACGGTGCGGGCGGTCACGGTATCTTGCGAGCCAAGGGCCCGCGCAACCGCCCACACCGTCCCTTCAGGCGCTATTCCTTGCTGATGCACGATCCCTCATAATCGGCCTCTTCAGCAAAGACAGCTAGACACCTCGCAAGCTCACGAGCCTCTTTGGGCGAAAGCAAGCACCTAGTGTCTTCACCGGAATGCACTGAAATTTGGAGAACCGTCGCGCCGCCAACGGAATCCGGTCGGAGTATCACAAGCCCATCCGTTGTGAAAGACTCGGCCTCAACACTTCGCTCGGTGGGAGTCCACTTAGTCTCGGACTGCTCCTCGAATCGGTATCGCGCTTCAGTGAACAGAATGCGCTCAATTCCATCGCGTAACTCCTTAAGTTGCGCGAGATCCAGGATGGTCCATGCAGAATCGTCATCGTTGTGGATGGTGGCGTGGAATTCTTGCCCAAGGATGCCACGATGCTCGATACCTAGACCCCCCGCGCTCACGTAGTTGGCATGCGTGTCCGCTTTGTAGAGGTCAGCCGCATTGCGCGCCCAGGCCATGAACTCAGCCCGGGGCTTGTCATGTCGTGGTCGATAAGTGAACGTGTACCCCGGAACGTCAGGAAAGGTGAAGTGTTCCACTAGAGGAGTGCCATCGTCGTAGGTTCGCGTCGCCTTAAACACTTCCTCATTTGCGTAGAGGGGGAGCCCGCTGTCTCCGTAGCTGAGGCCCGGGAGGTGTTTTGCGAGGGCATCAATCGCTGACTTGCGGATCTCGTCAAACGCCCACATTTCAGGATCTACGTCAACGTCGCGACCGCTCATGAAATCGAGTGCGGTACTGATGCGTTCCTGCGTGACCCACATCTGATCCTTGAGGTCATCGAGCATCGTTGGCTTGGTTGTGTTTGTGCTTGTCATTGTTGTGACTCCTTCTGATATTCGTTGTTTTCTTGGATTTGTCGGTTCGAGATGATCCAGGCCACTACGTCAGACTTGAGGTAGTAGACGCGTCGTGTGTCTTCATCACGCACGAAGATGGGGCCAATACCCTTGAATCGCCAGTCTTCGAGCGTTCGGGGCGACACGTCCGGTAAATGGTCAGCCAACATGGTCGTGGACATGATCGGCGGCATCGAAGCGAAATCATCCGCGCTCGCCGCCTCAAGCGATACCGGTTCGAGGGCCATCATTGTTCACGTAGCGCGAGAAAGAAGAGCAAGTCAATGAGGTCACGGGATCCACACTTGGCGGCAAGCTCGTCAGTCTTGAGGCGGGCCGCGGCCCGCCTGTCCGCGTCTAGATCGGTGAGCCTGCTGTCTCCGATGCCAAGGTACGCATCCAGCCGGGAAATATTCACATGCGGGCCGCTGGGTCTGATCGTAAGGTCACCCCAAGCGCCAAGTCGAGCTAGCTTCTCGTCGCGCGTGAACTCCGATGGCTTGACGCACCACACTTGCGCCCGTCGCCCCGAATCGGTTTTGCGATACTTGCCAGTGAACTCAACGCGCTCATCTTCAACAAGGTTTGCGCGAGCCGTGCGGAGGCGCTGCGGAGAGAACCTGCCGAAAGCCTTGTGCCCAAAGGTGTCACCCTCGTGAAGCTCCACGAGCTCGTGGTCTGCCATTGGACCGAACACCTTGAGTGCCTGAAAGACATACTCTTTCGAATGCACGAGGTTCACCGACCGGCCAGCATCAACACTCGTAACCGGATCCGTCGCGCGTGAGTTCGGAGTAACGCCGTCAATAGCTGCGATAGCCATTAGATACCCCCAAGATCAAGCTCGTTGCTGCGAAGGGTGGAGAATACCCGGTGTTCCGAAAAAGCTTTATCGAGAATGGGGCGATGCGCTTCGGTATAGCCGACAACCTTGATTAGCGCTCCATTGACGATGCGGTCGACCTTCTTCGGTCGCTCACCAAATTCGGCGAGATAGAGGCGGGATGCGATAGTTCCGAACCCTGAACGGAAGCTCTTGATGAGGGACATGGGCACCCCGCGGCCCTCCAAGTAGCTCTGAACATCGAGAGGGCGGTTTCCCTCATCGACCTCGGGCTCTTCGCCCATGCCGCGAGCAAGAATCAAGCGGGCCTTAGCATCGGCATAGTCGGGTTGCAGGCTCGTGCGAAGGGTGCGAAGAAGAGCGGCCTGCTCCTTGACGCTGAGAACTTCCGGCGCTTTGTGTGGAGCTGGTGCGAGAGCCTTGCCGGCGTCGTAACTTCCGGTCTTTCGAATCTGAGGAAGCACCTCAGATGTGATCCACTTTTTGAACGCCTTCGCTTCTGGCTTGCGTGATCCGAGAATTAATGAGTACAGACCTGACTCGTTCACAACTGTGGCGTCACCCTGACGCCCTAAGTTGAACTTAGCCCGTTCGTCTTCATCGAGTCGACCGACCGCAACCGTGGGGTTACTATGCCCCAACACGTTGCAAAGGTCGGCAGCGACGAACCAAGGCACCCCCTCGATGGTGATTGCTCGCACTGGTGTTTCTTCGAAGTTGAAGGGTACAATCTGATTGGACATTGAATGCCTTTCTAGTTTTCTGTCTTCGCCCGTGGTTGCAGCCACGGGCTTTTTCTTTGTCTGGGTGGTCATGGTCTGGGCCTCCAATGCCGGACGATCTTCAACGTGTAGAAGATCCCGACCGCGATCAGAAGCCAGTCGATGAGGCCGTTCACGCCGCAATCCTTGACTCGCGCGGATCGAACTCAAACGCGCTGATGGGGACGTTCAGCCATTCAGAAACGGTTGCAATCTCATTGAGGTTGAAGGGCACATCGCCATTCATTCGCCGATAGACACTGTTTCGACTCAGATGAAGGACTTCCATCAACTGATTCGCATCCTTCCGCTGGCGGGCCATCTCGGCACGTACGCCACCTGCTATCCGTTGCCAGTAACTCATATTCGAACTCATATGGGTACAGTAAACCCATCCAAGTAGATTCCGCAAGCTTGATTGCGCACAATGGACCCATATGGGTACTATTGACCACATGGCATCAGGTACAGAAGGGGCTGCAGACGGGCTAGCTCTAGAATTCGTGAAATTCATTCGCACTCAGGCTGTAGTGCGTGGGTGGCGTGTCGATGACATCGCTGAAGGTATCGGCATGTCGAAGAACTACGCGGCGAAGAGATTAAGGGGCGAGGGGCTCTTTAATCTTCGTGACGTTGAGCGGCTCTCGAATATGCTCGGGTTGAGTCCAGTAGAAGTCTTCGCGCGTGTTGAGTATTCGTTTGCGGGGAACTACGAGGGGCGGCTTGTGCCGACTTACGGCATCCGTGGGGACAAGAACGGGATACAAGTTCTTCGCGTCGATGATGCTGACCCTCCCGCCTTTGACGCGTTGATCGAGTATGAGGGTGAAGCCCCATCTTCCGTCTTTGTCGGAGGTGGCGGGGAATATGTGGGTAAGAATGATGACTCCCGCAAGCAGCAAGACTATGGCCTCGTTGCTAACCGGATCACCGAAGACGATGAAACCGGCGAAGACGTGGATACGATTTAGGAGGTATCTTGCAACGTTTGTTTGACTACGCAATGGAGCTAGGCGTTCGCGTGGAGTTCACCGACTTGAGCCACCTCAAGCACAACGGGGACTACTGCCATAAGCGCAAGCTGGTCCGCATTCAGGACGGCATGCAGCCCCGTAAGACACGCTGGGTTTTTGGGCACGAGCTCGGCCATGCGACCGTGGGCGACGAACCTTCCATGTTCCCTTGGATCCAGCAACGACAAGAAGACAAAGCCGACGAGTGGGCCGCGCATTTCTTGATCGATCCAAACGATTTCCGCGAGGTAGAAGAACAGCACAACGGGCACATTCCCTCGATGGCCGTCGATCTCTACGTCCTTGAGAAAAGCGTTCGGGCCTACATGCGCACCTTGAACCGCATCGGTGATGAACTCTACATTGCCCCCAAAATGGGCGTCGGTCAGTGGGCCGCGAAACTTGAGGTCGCCTGATGGCCAAAGCATGGGTGAGTGACCTCTGGGTGAAGGATGCCGACGTTCAGCTACCCGATGGAACCACGGCAAAGGTGAGCCCGACTGCAGCCGAGCTGAAGGCCATTACGAAGCTCCCCGAGCGGTTCCGCACTGCCCGATTCGGCAAAGGGAAGCGTTGGGCTGTCGGCTGGTATGAACTGGCCGGGGGAGTGAAGAAGCAGCGGAGGAAGCTGTTCGAGTCGAAGAGGGACGCCGAAGAGCTCGCCGCGAGTCTCGAGGAAGATATTCGGGTTGGTCGCTATTTGCAGCCCGAAGACCAAGACCGGGTGTTTCGTGAGGTTGCCGAACTGTGGCTGAAGTCCAAGCGGATCATCAAGCCTTCGACGTACTTCAACTATCGGAAAATCTTGGACGCCTATGTGCTCCCGCGTTGGGGCGACGTGAAGATTGGTCGGATTAGTCGCGCTGCAGTTGAAGAGTGGGTGTCTGCCCTGCAAGACGGTACTGCTACCGTGCAGTTCGATGACGGCTACAACAAGGATCAGCGACCGTTGGGGCCATCGGCGCTCAAGAACATCGTCAGGACGGTGCTCGGGGCGGTCCTCAACTTTGCGATCAGTCAAAAGTGGATCGCTGAGAACGTTGTTCGCGAGGTCGAGCTACCCAAGGTGCCGCGCACGCCCGTGCAGGAAACCCTCACCCACGAAGAAGTGGAGCTGATGGCGAAGGCGGCGCAGGAAATCAGTGGGGAATATCGTGACTATGTGGCGGTACATGTACTGACTTATGGTGCCCCTCGAATTAACGAGCTTCTGGCGTTTCAAGCGATGCATATCGACCTCGACGCTCACCGCGCGCGAGTCGAGCAGACTTGGACCCGCGCCAAGGACGGCGGGCGAACACTCGGCACACCTAAGAATGGTGACACCCGTGTTATCCCGCTCGTTGACCACCTGATCCCGCTCCTAAAGCCACTGGTCGATGGAGTTCCCCCAACCACGTACGTGTTCCGCGTAAAGGACACGGGAGCGCCTCTGTGGGACCGAAACTGGTTCAATCGGGTATGGGTGCCCGCGGCCAAGAAGTCGAAGCTTGCGAAGCGATACACGAAGTTCTCACCCCATGTGCTCAGGCACACGGGGATCACGTTCGCAATCGCGGCCGGTGCTGACCCGAAGATCGTGCAGCTGATGGCCGGTCACAGGTCGATTGAGGAAACGATGAACCGGTACGGGAAGTTGTTCCCGGATCGTCTTGAAGAGGTTCGAAAGCTGATGGCTGAACACCGTGAACGGTCGGTCAAACCCCGTCTTGAAATCGTCGGCTAGGCAACATTCAGGCAACATGACAAACAGTGATTCTCGAATCTCGTCCGAGCTCGTCCGTAAGTGAAAATCGAAAGATCGGCATAATCTCAACGAAGTAGCGGGATAACCAGAGGTAGTCCGAACACGTCCGTAACCGTCAGAAGTGATTCACCATACCGCCGCGACTTCTCGTCGGTCATGCAGATGGTCGCGACACGATACGACCTGATCACGGAGCCCGAACTGATCCACCAGGCTCGTCAGATTTTGACTGCGGCGGTCTAGCTGCCGCACCGCCCGGCTCCTGAGCCCCGCTGAGAGGCCATCATCTCGTCGAGAGGCCATCATCTAGGGTGGCTTGTCGACGAGATGATGGCTTCTCGGTAATTGGTGGTGACTGAGGGGTTCGCTCACAGGGTGAGTTTCCGGAGAAGTTATTCACAGATTTCTGGATTGTGAAGTTGTCGGCCCTGCTTCGGTGGCAATCTGGCCACGTGAACCTTCGACGTATTGATGCCACTCGCGAACTTATCCACTCGCGGTCTGAGCTGCTCAGTCTCGGGCACTCTGAGAGCAAAATCTCGCGCGCCGTGAGATCCGGAGAACTCCTGCGCCTCAGCCGAGGCCACTACGCAATAGCGTCGCACCTGAAGCAGCTCACACCTGAAGAGCGCCATTTGCTCTACGTTTTCGCCTGTGCAGCGACGAAACACACCGACAGTCCCTTTTCTTCCCACTCTGCGGCTGTTCTCCTGGGACTGCCTCTGTACAACTTCAGGAGTGCACGACCGCAGATACTTATTTCTCACCGAGCTAGTGCAACTAGTACGAAGTATGTTGATCGCAGAGTTGCCGAGTGTCTGGATTCTGAGCTTGTCGAAATCTGTGGAGTGCGATGCACGGATCTTGAAAGAACGGTTCTTGATATTGCCAGATTTCATTCGGCTGAACGCGCGTTGGGGTGTGCGGACGCGGCTATCCGACTGAGGTTTCCCGTTGAGCGCGGTCGAGCCATGGCTCCTGAGGCTATGGCTTGGAGAGAATCCTGGTTGGAAAGGCTCGCAAACATGCCGGGCGCACGTGGTGTTGGCCGTGCCACTAAGGTGCTTCGTCTTGCGGATGGCAGTGCCGACTCGCCGCTTGAGAGTGTTGCCAGGCTGCGGTTTCACGAGGCCGGATACGACATTGCGACGCAGGTCAAGGTGGAGTCTCCTTTTGGGGGATTCTATTTCGTTGATCTTGAAATTCTCGGATTGGGCGTCTTGTGTGAAGTTGACGGAAAAGTGAAGTACACCAATGCTGAGATTCGGCAAGGTCAGACAGCTGACGAGGTTGTTTACGAAGAAAAGCGGCGCTCGAATTGGATCGAAGGCAGAACTCAGAAGCGGCTTCTGCGGCTAGGCGCCAGGGAGTTGGCGACGCCTGCAACCTTCGCTAAATGGCTTCGAGATTTTGAAGTCCCTGCCCCGGGACCTACCCCTACGCGCTGAGAAGCCATCGTCTCGTCGAGAGGCCATCATCTAGGGTGGCTTCTCGACGAGATGATGGCCTCTCGACGGGGCTACCCCTCGCGCAGCAGCTTCTGGATGCGCTGCGACGAGACCGGCTCGGCTGTGCGTAGCTGCTGGGCGAAGAGGCTGATGCGCAGTTCTTCGATGAGCCAGCGTGCGCGCACCAGGTGTTCTGGTGCATCTTCGGGGAGGGGGATCTTGCCGCCCGCCTCCGTGAAGAGCGTCGAGACGCGGTCAACCTCGTTTTGCCAGGCGCGATCCCGACCAGGGTTTTCCGTGAGGCCCTTCATGCGGAGTTGCACGGCCTCGAGATACACCGGGAGACGGTCGAGCTGCGCGATGCCGGTACGGGAGACAAAGCCGTCGAACACGAGTCCGTCGACCTGCCCCGCGGCATCGGTGACCTGCCCGAGCACCTGCAGCGACTTCGCGTTGTCGATCGCCTTGCGAGCGAGTCGCGCGCCGTCGAGCACGCGCGCAGTGAGGGCGATCGCCCCATAGATCTCGTCGATGAGAAACCGCGAGTAGTCGTCGGTGATGCGCTGGAACACCTCAGCGCTCCACACGAGCCCGTCGGGAGCGTGCTTGCGGATCATTCGGTCGGCTACCGCAAGAGACACGTCTGCGATCGCAAGATCGAGGCTGCGATACGGACCCGCCCGAGCAGCAGCTTCTCCTGGTTCGAGAGGTGATCCCGAATGTAGCTCGCTGGTGATGGCGAACTCAGTGAAACAAGCCGCCGGATGCCGCGTCGGGACACGCGTGCTTGCTCCGCCTCGTCGGTCACGAGTGCCAGGTCGACGCTCGTGCGACGGTCGACGATGGCGGGGTAGGCGCGCACCACTCCGGCACCGCTCGCGCGGCCCTTTGCGTACGCCGTATCGACGTGGCGCGGCAGGTCGCCGAACACCCAGCTCGTCGCGCCCTTCTGCTCGAGCTCACTCTTCGGCAGCGCCGAGGCAGCAACGCGAGCGACACCCTTCGTTGCCTCTGCTTTATGGGCGGTCTGTAACTCGGTGAGATTCTTACCGGTACCGATGGTGCGACCGCGGCCGTCGATTACTCGGAACGTTGGCGTCAGGTGCGCTGGGAGGCGATTTGTGTCGAAGTCCGCTGCGGTAACCTGCACGCTGGTGGCGCGGCGGATCTCGGTTGCCAGTAACGCGGTCAGCGGAGTATCAACCGAGGCGTCATCGAGCTGCGGACCCACGGTGGCCAATAACTTGCGGGCCCAGTCCGCCGCGGGCACCACGTGCTTGCGGATCGCCTTCGGCAGCGTCTTGATGAGTGCAGTGACGAGTTCTTCGCGCAGCCCGGGCACGAGCTTCTCGAAATCGGATCCGTCAAGGCGGGGGAGCAAGGGCAGCGGCACATTGACGGTGACCCCGTCGTCCTCCGCGGTCGGGTCGAAGCGGTAGCGCAGCTTCAATGATTGATCGCCGTGTCGCCACTGCCTCGGAAACTCGGTCTCGTCGACCGGCTCGGCTTCGTCCTCGAGGAGATCCTCTCGGCGCAGCGTCAGCAGATTCGGCTGGGTCAGGCGGGTCTTTTTCCACCAGCCCTCGAAGCTGCGGGTTGAAGCAACGTCTGCCGGGATCCTGGCATCGTAAAAATCAAAGATGGCGTCGTCATCGCTCACAATGTCGCGGCGACGGGTGCGCTCCTCGAGCTGCTCCAGTTCGCGACGCAGCTGGCGATTTGCGCGGTCGAAGGCCTGCGGTGACTCCCACTCACCCTCAACGAGAGCGTGGCGAATGAACAGCTCTCGGGCCTGCTCGGGATCGGTGCGGGCGAGTTGCACGCGGCGGCGATCCACGATGGCGACGCCGTACAGGGTGACACGCTCGTAAGCGACCGCAGCGCCCTGCTTTTTCTCCCAGTGCGGCTCGCTGAGCTGGCGCTTCGCGAGAGGACCCGCGAGTTCTTCGGCCCAGGCCGGGTCAACGACGGCGTTGTTGCGCGCGAAGAGCCGACTCGTTTCGACGAGTTCAACACTCATCACAACCTCGGGCGGTTTTTTGGCGAGCACCGACCCCGGGTAGAGCACAAAGCGGGTGCCGCGGGATCCGAGAAACTCCTGCGCAGCCTTGCGCTTGCCGGCGCCGGGGGCGTTTGAGTTGGCGCGCCCGGGGGTGCCCCGATCCTGCCGGTCATCACGCACGCCGAGCTGCGAGAGCAGCCCAGCGAGCACGGAACGGTGGATGAGTTCGAAGGATCCGCCTTCGGTGGTGTCGGTGTTACCGCCCTTCGGTCCACCGGCGATGCGTGAGATCTGCCGATTCAGGTCCATCCACTCGCGCACGCGCAAGAAATTCAAATACTCCTTTTTGCACAGCCGCCGAAATGCGCTTGACGAGAGCTCACGCTGCTTCTCTTGCAGGTAGTTCCAGAGCTTCAACAGCGTCATCAGGTCGCCCTGTGGATCAGCAAAGCGCGAGTGCAGTTCGTCGGCTCGCCCCCGCTCGGCCTGCGGCCGCTCGCGCACGTCTTGAATCGTGAGCCCCGCGACAATCGCGAGCACCTGCGGTACGACTTCGTGCCTGCGCGCTTCAATCACCATGCGGGCAAAGCGCGGCTCGATCGGCAGTCGCGAGAGTTCGCGGCCCACCTTCGTGATTCGGGGGTCCGCAGATTTCCCGGCTCGCTTCTCCACCCGCACGGCCCCCAGCTCGGCGAGCAGCCCGAGGCCGTCAGCGATCCCGCGCTGGTCGGGAGGCGTGAGGAAAGGGAACTTCGCGATGTCACCGAGGCCGAGCGCGAGCATCTGCAGGATCACGGAGGCAAGCCCCGTGCGCCGCACCTCGGGTTCGGTGTATTCGGGGCGGCTCTCGAAGTCGTCCTCGCTGTAGAGGCGGATCGCGATGCCCGCGCTGGTGCGGCCCGAGCGGCCGGAGCGCTGGTTGGCGCTCGCCTGCGAGATCGCCTCGATGGGCAGCCGCTGGACCTTGCTTCTCGCGCTGTAGCGGGAGATGCGGGCGGTGCCGGCATCGATCACGTAGCGGATTCCGGGCACGGTGAGCGAGGTTTCTGCGACGTTCGTGGCGAGCACAATGCGGCGCACGCCCGCAGATCCCCGTTCAAAGACGCGGTGCTGCTCGGCTGAGCTGAGGCGGCCGTAGAGCGGTAGGATCTCGGTTCGCGCTGCGCGGTTCGAGGATCGCAGCCGACCGTTCAGCGCGTCCGCGGCATCGCGAATCTCGGCCTCGCCCGAAAGGAACACAAGCACGTCGCCGGAATCCTCGCGCGCGAGCTCGTCGACCGCCTCGCCGATGCCCTCGAACATGTCGCGTTCGATCTTGCGGATCTTCGGGACACCACCCTTCGGGTCAGGCACTTCGATCTCTTCAACGAGCGGCCGATACCGAATCTCTACTGGGTAGGTGCGCCCCGAGACCTCGATGATGGGTGCGGGTTTGTTGGTGCGAGGATCGGCGAAGTGCTTTGCAAACGACTCGGGGTCGATCGTTGCTGAGGTGATGATGACCTTGAGGTCGGGCCGACGGGGGAGCAGGGTCTTGAGGTACCCGAGCAGGAAGTCAATGTTGAGGCTGCGCTCGTGGGCCTCATCAATGATGATCGTGTCGTAGGCCTTCAGATCGCGGTCGCGGTGGATCGCGTTCAACAGGATCCCGTCGGTCATGAGACGAATCTTCGTGTCCGCCGAAACCTTGTCGGTGAAACGAACCTGGTAGCCGACGAGACCGCCCATCTCAGAACCAAGCTCTTCGGCGATGCGCTCCGCAATCGTGCGAGCGGCGATCCTGCGCGGCTGCGTGTGCGCGATGCGCTCGCGGCCGAGGGTCAGTGCGATCTTCGGAAGCTGGGTGGTTTTACCCGATCCAGTTTCGCCAGCGACAATCACGACCTGGTGATCCCGAATGGCGTCGGCGATGTCTTCCCGCATCTGTGAGACGGGAAGATCCTCTGGGAACTCGATGCGGGGCGCTGTGTTTCGGGACATGACCACCCCATTATCCTCTCAATCGCGCGGGCATAGAATGAGGCTGGAACTCGAACCCGGTTTTCAATCACTGACGCTAAGGGGAAACATGACTGCGCTGCCCATCCCGAACATCACTCTGAATGACGGGAAGCAGATCCCGCAGCTTGGACTCGGTGTCTTTCTGGTTGAACCGGGTGAGACCGAGCGAATCGTGATCGACGCGCTTGAGGTCGGTTACCGTCACATTGACACCGCGCGTATTTACGACAACGAGGCCGAGGTTGGCGCCGCGATCGCGAAGAGTGGCATTCCGCGCGACGAGCTGTTCATCACAACAAAGCTCTGGAACTCTGACCAGGAGGATCCGCTCGGCGCGTTTAACGCGAGCATGGACCGACTCGGGCTTGAGCGGGTCGATCTCTACCTCGTGCACTGGCCGGTTCCTGAGTTTGGCACCGCGCTTGGCGCTTGGAAGGGGCTCATCGAGATCGCCGAGTCGGGCCGTGCAACCTCGATTGGTGTCTCGAACTTCGAGATTCCGCACCTGCAGGAACTGCTCGACAATACCGGGATCGTGCCCGCCGTCAACCAGATCGAGCTGCACCCGCTGAACCAGCGTCGTGAGCTGCGCGCGTTCTGCCGCGAGCACGGTATCGCTATTGAGGCGTGGGGCCCGCTTGCTCAGGGCAAGAGCGACCTGTTCGAGCGTCCCGAGATTACCGCGGCCGCTGCGGCCCACGGAAAGACCCCCGCACAGGTGATCCTGCGCTGGCACCTGCAGCACGACACGATCATCTTCCCGAAGACCACCCGTCGCGAGCGCATGGTCGAGAACGCCGACATTCTCGACTTTGAGCTGACCGCTGCAGAGATGGCCGCCATTGACGGTCTCGACGCGCAGCACAACTTCGGTCCAGACCCGAGCACTTTCAACCGGCGTTAACCTTTGGCCGCCGACCAGGACCACCCGAACGGAGTAGATATGTCACGCACGCCAGTCACAATCACCATTACCGGAGCGGGTGGCCAGATCGGCTACGCGACGATGTTCCGCATCGCATCGGGTGCAATGCTCGGTCAGGATCAGCCAGTGCGCTTGCGCCTGCTGGAGATTCCGCAGGGGATGCGTGGTGCAGAGGGGGCGGCGCTCGAACTGACGGACTGTGCGTTTCCGTTGCTAGAGGGCGTTGAGCTGAGCGATGATCCCGCTGTCGGATTTGAGGGCGCGAACATCGCGATGCTCATCGGATCCCGGCCGCGCACCGCGGGTATGGAGCGCGGGGATCTGCTGGCCGCCAACGGCGCAATCTTTGGGCCACAGGGGCGCGCCATTGGTGAGCGGGCTGCCGACGATGTGCGCGTGATTGTGGTGGGCAACCCCGCGAACACCAACGCGCTGATCGCACAGCAGCACGCGCCCGATCTGCCCGCGGAGCGCTTCACCGCGCTGACCAGGCTCGACCACAACCGCGCGGTTGGGTTGCTCGCCGCGGAGGTGGGTGCTTCAGTGAAGGGTGTCGACGGCATCACGATCTGGGGTAATCACTCGGCCACGCAGTATCCCGATCTGAGTCACGCAGTAGTTGCGGCTCAGCCCGCGCTTGATGCGGTTGACCGTGAGTGGGCTCGGGGTGCCTACATCGATCGTGTCGCGAAGCGCGGCGCCGAGATTATCGAGGTGCGTGGCGGATCCTCCGTGGCATCCGCAGCGAACGCGGCGATCGACCACGTGCGCGACTGGGTGCTGGGCACGGGGGATCGCCGCACGAGTGCAGCCGTGGTGTCTCGCGGCGAGTATGGAGTGCCCGAGGGGCTCATCTCGTCGTTCCCGGTGCGTTCGAGTGGCGGTGACTGGAAGATCGTTGAGGGGCTTGAGGTTGACGAGTTTTCGCGGGGTCGCATTGACGCCTCCGTTGCTGAGCTCGTCGCTGAGCGCGATGCGGTTCGGGAGCTCGGTCTGATCTAGCCCGACTGTATTGCCTGATGGCTGGGGTGCGATCTTTATCGCGCCCCAGCCATCAGTGTTTATAAAGGTTTAACTTCGCTCACAAGTGATCATTCTGTGGAAATCAGCGAGAGTTATTCACATTGCTGAAATGTTATAGATAGAAACTTCATTTGCATGGCATTCTTGCTGAATATAAAGCACAATGGAGGGATGATTAACGTGACGGAACCGCAAGTCTGGACGCTTATCGGGGTGCTCGGCGCCGCCCTGTTTGGCATGATTACGCTTATTGTTCACTTGACCACCCGCACACTCTCCAGCCAGATTGAGGGGCTGCGCACGGAGATGGTGTTGCGGTTCGAAGCAGTGGACTCGAAGTTTGACCGGGTTGAAGAGAAGTTCGACCGGGTTGAAGAAAAGTTCGACCAGATGGGAGAGCGGTTCGAGCGCCTTGAGGGGCGAGTCGGCCTCATCGAAGTGCGCATGGGAAAGCTTGACTCACGGGTGCACGACATTGATCGTGACGTGCAGGCAATTTCGCGAAACGTCTTTCCAGAGAGCACGTCCTCTTGAGCGGGCTCGCGGCATTCGCGAGGCCAATCAAGCCATAGGATAGAAACCATGTCTAAGGTCCTCTCTTCTCTCCCTGTTGGCGAGCGCGTCGGTATCGCATTTTCCGGTGGCCTCGATACCTCATGCGCTGTTGCATGGATGCGCGAAAAAGGTGCGATTCCTTGCACCTACACCGCAGACATCGGACAGTACGACGAGCCCGACATTGACGGTGTTGCCGATCGCGCTAAAGAATACGGCGCCGAGATCGCGCGCCACGTCGACGCAAAGCTTCCGCTCGTAGAGGAGGGCTTTGCCGCGCTCCAGTGTGGTGCGTTTAATGTTCGCTCCGGCGGCAAGACTTACTTCAACACAACCCCGCTCGGCCGCGCCGTGACCGGAACGCTCCTCGTTCGCGCCATGAAAGACGATGGCGTCGACATTTGGGGCGACGGTTCAACCTACAAGGGCAACGATATTGAGCGGTTCTACCGCTACGGCCTCATGGCAAACCCCGCGCTTCGCATCTACAAGCCCTGGCTTGACGCTGACTTTGTGACAGAGCTGGGCGGCCGCCACGAGATGAGTGAGTGGCTGCAGGAGCGCGGCTTCCCTTACCGTGACGCAACCGAAAAGGCTTACTCCACCGATGCGAACATCTGGGGTGCGACACACGAGGCGAAGACGCTTGAGTTCTTGAACGAGGGCCTCGACATCGTCGAGCCGATCATGGGTGTCGCTGCATGGCGCGAAGACGTCGAGGTTGCGACTGAAGAGGTCTCCGTGCGCTTCGAGGCTGGTCGCCCGGTTGCGATCAACGGCGTCGAATTCTCTGACCCCGTCGCGCTTGTGCTCGAAGCCAACACGATCGGTGGCCGTCACGGTCTCGGTGCTTCCGACCAGATCGAAAACCGCATCATTGAGGCGAAGTCCCGTGGCATCTACGAGGCTCCCGGCATGGCGCTCCTGCACATCACCTACGAGCGTCTCGTGAACGCGATCCACAACGAGAACACGCTCGCGAGCTACCACAACGATGGCCGCAAGCTCGGTCGCCTCATGTACGAGGGCCGTTGGCTCGACCCAGAGTCACTCATGCTGCGCGAGGCGCTGCAGCGCTGGGTAGGGTCCGCGATCACCGGCGAGGTGACCCTGCGCCTGCGCCGCGGTGACGACTACACGATTCTCAACACCACTGGACCGAGCCTCAGCTATCACCCCGAGAAGCTCTCTATGGAGCGCACCGTGGGTGCCGCGTTTGGTCCCGAGGATCGCATTGGTCAGCTCACTATGCGCAACCTCGACATCGCTGACTCACGCCAGCGCCTCGAACAGTACGCGCAGCTCGGACTCGTTGGCGGTGCCACGGCTGAACTCGTTGGCAAGCTGGAAACCGGCGGAGCCGCAAAGATCGCCGATGCCGTCACCGGAATCGATGAAGAGGGCGACGCGCTCGGCCTCGCGGCAGCGTTTGACGCGGGTACTGACTAACGCCTGAACTGACTAACGTCGGTACTGACTAACTCTGCGTAACTGAAACGCGGGTGGGGCCTCTAGCTTGAGGTTTCACCCGCGTTTTGGTTTGCGGGCACAGGGCGCGCAATGATCGCAGCCACGAACCCGAGTACTGCGAGCGCAAGAAGTGCCCACCCGAGCGGTGCGGCATCACCCAAGATGCCCTGCAAAACGCCCGTCGCCGCTGGGAACATCAAGATGTGAATGGTGAGCGCGGATCCGCGCACCCAGCTCGCCCGGCGAGTGAGCGCGCCCCACAGCGTGATCCCGATCCACAGCCAAGAAAGAACAACGGCGAGTAGCAAACTCAGTCGCGACCCGAGCGGCTCGTTGCTCGCGGCAATAAACGCGAGCACCACGTTCCACAACACCACAGCACCGCCAACGAGCTCAACGATAAGCAGAATTCGCAGCATCGCCCACCCAATGCGAGCGGGTGTGTGAACAGTGGGTTGCGGTTCCATAACAAGAGCCTTTCTGAACAATTGCAAATTAACTATTGATTTGCTTCTGTATCCGTGTCACTATATATTCCGTCGAGTTTCGCGCACACCGAGGTGGGCACTCTCAGCCACGTTAGGTAACTGCGGCGCGAGATCTAGGCTATCCGGCCTCCGGTCTATTCGCGTGCGTAAACAGCACATGAGGAGAAACAAAATGGATTGGCGCGAAAAGGCTGCATGTCTCACGGTAGACCCTGAGCTCTTTTTCCCGGTAGGCAACACGGGGCCAGCGGTTGATCAGATCGAGCGCGCAAAGTCCGTGTGTGCCCGCTGCACCGTCACTGAGATGTGCTTGCAGTACGCCATGGACACCGGCCAGGATTCCGGCGTCTGGGGTGGCCTTAGCGAAGACGAGCGCCGTGCGCTCAAGCGCCGCGCAGCTCGTGCGCGCCGTGCTTCCTAGTCGCTAGCCAAGCTTCAAGAAAGGCCTCGGGATCAGTTCGTTCTGATCCCGAGGCCTTTTGGGTTTTGTGGGCCGCTACACGACCGGGTTATGCGTCGAGCAGTTTGCGCACGCGCGCAACGTGACCGGTTGCCTTGATGTTGTAGAGAGCGTGCTCGATCTTGCCGTCGGCGCCAAGGACAAATGTTGAGCGAATCACACCCTCGATGATGCGACCGTAGCTGTTCTTTGTGCCAAACGCACCGTAGGCCTTGTGCACCGTGGTTTCGGGGTCGCTCAGCAGCGGGTACTCAAGCCCGTTACGATCGGCGAAGCGGCGGAGCTTCTCGACAGCATCGCGTGAGATACCGAGCACACGGTAGCCCGCGGCCGCAAGCGGAGCCGTTGACTCCTGGAACTCGCAAGCCTCCATTGAGCACGCCGGGGTCATCGCCTCGGGATAGAAAAACAGGATCACGCGCTCACCGCGATAGTCACTGAGGTTTCGGATCGTGCCGTCTTGATCCGGAAGCGAGAAGTCGGGGGCTGCCTGTCCAGGCTCAAGAAGGGTGCGCTCAGTCATAGATCAAGCCTACTGGGGTGGGGAAGCGGGATGTAATGGGGCTGCAGGGGGTGCCTGAAACTGTGCGAGGTACTGCATCTGCTGTTCGACTTGCTGGTGCTGAAAGTGCCAGAGCGGCATAACGGCTGCCGTTCCGTAGCGGCGCACCAGGCCAGAAATAGCAATTGCGGTCTGGAGCAGGGCACCGCTACCGGAAACCGTGAGAACCGGAAATAAGACGAATAGATACAAGGGAATCTGCGTGCTTACGTTACTTGTGAACAGCATGAGGCAGATCAGCCAGAGGGTGAGCGCGATGATTGTGGGTGCGATGCAGAAGAGGAGAACGTATTTGACCATGCCCTGTGAGTGCGGATACTTTGAGAGCAAACGACGCCCGATGCTGAACTGACAGATCGGTCCAACCAGGGCGAAGAGCAGGCCCCCAAAAGTAAGAAGATACGCGAGCCCCGGTGCCGTATTGATCAGCAGGAAGAGGTTGAGCACTGCGAAGCTCGATATGAGCACGAACAGGCTTAAAACGAGGGTAGTCGCTGCCCTCCGCTGTGTCTGAGTGAGTAAGAGGTGTAACCGCACAAGATCGGGGGCGACATAGGGTTGGCCGTTATTTATCACCTACACAGCCTAGTCAATGGGCGGCAATCGCTCACTTCAGGAGTCGCCGCAGCGACTCCACGCGCAGAGCACCGATGGCATCGAGGCGACCGTCAGCGATCGCCGCATCGAGCTCGCAGTCGGGAGCGTCGTCCTGGTGGCTGCAACCGCGTGGGCAGGCGTCTATCAGTTCTGCAAGGTCCGTGAAGCCGCGCAGGATGCCCTCGCTGGTCACGTGCCCAAGCCCGAAAGATCGCACGCCAGGGGTGTCAATGACCCAACCGCTCTCGCCAGCCGGTGCCCCCGGTGTCTTGACGCGCAGTGCGACCGAAGACGATGACGTGTGGCGCCCGCGCCCGGTGACCTCGTTGACGTGTCCCGTAGCGCGCTCTGCCTCGGGCACAAGTGCGTTAATGAGGGTCGACTTGCCGACCCCCGAATGCCCCACAAACACCGTTGTCTGCCCGGCCAGTGCTTCTCGAATTGCTGCGAGCGGCTCGTCACCCCTGGCCGAACGGAACACCGGCACCTCGAGCCCCGCAAAGTGCTTCAGAAACGGCTCAGGATCGGCCAGGTCGACCTTGGTGATGCACAGTAGCGGGCGAATCCCCGCGTCGTAGGCCGCGACCAGATATCGGTCCACGAGTCGCACACGCGGCTCGGGATCTGCCGCGGCGACCACGATCAGCATCTGATCGGCATTGGCCACCATGACACGCTCAACCCGGTCGCTGTCGTCGGCGCTGCGACGCAGCAGCGTGCGCCGCTCCTCTAAGCCAACAATGCGAGACAGGGAGCCCTCGCCACCGCTCGTGTCGCCAACCAACTGGACGCGATCGCCTGTGACAATCGAAGTCTTACGAAGCTCGCGCGCGCGGGCCGCAGTGAGCTCGTGCTCTTCGGGGGACTCGGGATCTGCCCCGGCCGCGATAAGGGCGCTGTAGCGGCCGCGATCCACACCCGTGACCGTACCGATCACCGCATCGGCGTGCTCGGGCCTGCGCTTCGTGCGGGGGCGGTTCGCCTTCGGGTTTGGCCGAGACCTCACCGTGTGGTCTGCGTACTCGCCGTACGGGACGTCATCGTCGTCATCGTCGGGGGTGAGCCAGCTCATTCGGGGGTGTTGCTCTCGTGTGAGGTTGGCAGTGTCAGGAAGAGTGACGTTGAGGCTGCGGGTTTCTGCTCGGTTTCGAGGCCGAGCATATTGCGCCACAGTTCAGGGAACTCTGGAAGCGTTTTTGCGGTGCTCGCAATGTCTTCGACCTCGATGCCCGCGACTCGCAATCCAATGAGCGCGCCGGTGGTTGCCATGCGGTGGTCGGCGTAGCTGTGCCACACGCCGCCGTGAAGGGCGGCCGGGCGGATTCGGATGCCGTCTTCGAGCTCGTCCACGTCGCCACCAATGGCGCGAATCTCGGCGACGAGTGCGGCGATCCTGTCGGTTTCATGGTGACGAATGTGACCGATACCGGTGATCTCACTGGGGCCGTCGGCAAGCGCGGCGAGACCAACGAGCGTCGGCGCAAGCTCACCCGCCTCGGGAATATGCAGCTTCACTCCCTGAACGGTGCCGTTCCCCGACACCGTGAGTGAGCCGTCTGCGGAGAGTTCAACCGTCGCACCGAACTCAGGAAGCAGCTGTCGCAGCTGGTCGCCAACCTGGGTGGTGCTACTCGGCCAGTTCGGCACGGTGATACTGCCGCCCGCAACGATGGCCGCCGCGAGGAAAGGCGCAGCATTAGAAAGGTCGGGTTCGATCCTGGATTCGATTGCCCGGATCGGTCCGGGAGTGACCCGCCACTCGCCGGTAGCTGGGCTGTCGACCTCTACTCCGCGGGCACGTAGTGCAGCGAGCGTCATCTCGATGTGGGGGAGGCTTGGCAGCCGTTCGCCCGTGTGAACGACGTGCACGCCCTCCTCAAAGCGGGGCGCGGCGAGCAGCAGACCAGATACAAACTGGCTTGAGAGTGAGGCGTCGATCTCGACGCGGCCACCGCGCAGTGATCCCGTGCCGTGCACGGTGAAGGGGAGTGCGCCGCGACCCTCGTCAGCAATGTCTGCGCCGAGTGCGCGTAGCGCGTCGAGCACGGGGCGCATGGGACGCTTGCGGGCGTAGGGATCGCCGTCAAAAGCGACCGGCCCGAGCGCGAGGGCTGCGACGGGGGGCACAAAACGCATGACCGTGCCCGCGAGGCCGCAGGCAATGGTGGTCGATCCGGTGAGTTCGTCTGCGGGGGTGATGCGGAGGTCTGCGCCCTCGGCCTCGATGCCTGTGCCCAGGACCCGCAGGGCATCGATCATCAGTGACGAGTCGCGTGAGTGCAAGGGGGCCCGGAGCACTCCCTCATCGTCAGCGAGTGCAGCAAGCACAAGCTCGCGGTTGGTGAGCGACTTCGAACCGGGGAGTGCGACCCTGGAGGTCAGCATGCCACCTGCCTGCGGGGCAGGCCAGAGTTCGGCGGCCTCAGTGCCACCGTCGGCGGTTCCAGTCTCGTCGCCGTCTTTGCCATTGTTAAGCTTCGCGATCAGCATCACCATCGAGTCTAGCCGGAGTTGCTTCTGAGAGAGCCGCACTCGAATGCTGGAGCGCGGATCAGCGAACCCGGCATCGCTCAGGGATAGGATCGTGGGTGTGAGTGAAACCGCGGCGCAGGCGAAGCTGGAAGAGCGATTCAAGCAGGAGGCGTTACCCCTGCTTGATCAGCTGTACGGGGCTGCCATGAAGATGACCCGAAACCCTCCCGACGCACAAGACCTGGTGCAGGAGACATTCCTCAAGGCATACTCGGCGTTCTCCTCGTACGAAGAGGGAACGAACCTCAAAGCCTGGCTGTATCGCATCATGACGAACAGCTACATCAACACCTACCGCAAGCGGCAGCGTGAACCCTACCTGGGCGCGGTTGAAGAACTCGAAGACTGGCAGCTTGGCGGGGCTGAGTCAACGACCGCGATGTCGGCGCAGTCGGCCGAGGCCGAGGCTATCGACCGCACTCCCGATGCCGTGGTCAGTGGAGCGCTCAACGAGCTTCCCGAAGACTTCAGGATCGCTGTGTACCTCGCCGACGTTGAAGGCTTCAGCTATCAAGAGATCGCGGATATCGTGGGGGTACCAATCGGGACCGTGATGAGCCGCCTCCATCGGGGTCGTGCGAGATTGCGTAAGTCACTTGGGGAATACGCACGCGAGCAGGGCGTTGGGCTAGATGTAGGCGTGAAGAAAGAATCGAAAGGAGCAGCACGGTGAGTGATTGCGGATGTGACAAAGCACAGGCCAACATTTACGAGCTGCTTCGTGGTGAGCTCTGCTCTGAAGAGTCAGCACCGATTCGAGAGCATCTTGATAGCTGCCCGAACTGCCGCGACGAAGAAACCGTCTGCATCAGTCTGACCGATGTTGTGCGGCGCGCGTGCGAAGAGGAACGCGAAAACTGCGCCCCCGCAGATCTGCGTGACGCGATCCTTCGCGGGCTGAACGCCTGATCCAGATCAGCTCACTGATCTCTACGCGGCATCCTCGTCTTGCCAACCGGTGCACACGTCGACCCAGCCGCCAGAGCCACTGAACTGTTCAAGCTCGGGGATCGCGAGTTCGACGGCTGAGCGGGCGGTTCCAGCCGCGGGAAACACCGTGGTGAACCGCTGCAGCGACACATCGAGAACCACTCTGGTGCCGTCGGTCACGGCGAACGGACACACCCCGCCCACAGGATGCCCCGTCAGTGGCAGCACATCGTCCCCGGTAAGCATGCGCGGTTTGCCGCCGAACGCACGCTTGAACTTGCCCCCGTTGACCTTCGCGTCGCCCGCAGCGACAACAAGCACGGCTCTCGTGGGGTCCTCGGGATCGTAGAAACCGAGTGTCTTGGCGATGCGGCGGGGCTCCGTGCCGGCCTGCGTCGCCGCGAGTTCGACGGTTGCGCTTGATTCTTCAAACTCGAGGATCGTGCCCTGCCACCCGAAAGACTCGAGGTGGCTGCGAACATGTGTGGTGGTCACTGCGGTCTCCTTCAGGGGGTGAGGGTGCGGCGCACGACGTCCGCGAGTTCTCGGGGTGTAGCCTCGTGCAGGTTGTGAGGGCCGTCGATTGTGATGATCGAGCTGTCGGGGAGCTGATCCTGCCATTCCGCTGCAAGCTCCTCTGACACGACGCCAGCACTCGCCTGCACCAGGGTGACCGGAACATCTAGCGACTGCAGCGAGGCCCAGATGGGTGCGTAGGGCTGAGGATCGTCCGCGGCCCCGGCGGGAAGAGGCCCTTCCAGATGTGCGAAGTGGTGCGTCCACTCGAGGCGACCATCGGCGCGCTGTCGTGTGTTGAGGCTCACACCGCGAGTGAGAGCTGCGCGATCCGATCCGATGCCAAACTGAATAGCCCGATCAACGATCTCTTCGACACTGCCGTAGTCGCGCTGCCCGGTGATGAACTCGGTGACGCTGCCCGCATCACGGCTGGGGGAGATGCCTGGGGTGATGTCGACGACGATGAGCTGCGACACCAGCTCTGGGCGCGCGGCAGCCACGAGTGATGCGGTGAGACCGCCGAGGGAGTGACCCAGCAGCGTGACGGGTTGTGAGCAGAGGGCTTCGAGTGTCGTGACCACATCGACGGCAAGATGATCGGGTCGGTAGTCTGCGTCCTCGCGCCAGTCACTGCGGCCGTGGCCGGGGAGATCGATGGAGAGCGCGGGCACGTCGAGCGCGAGCAGCATCGGATCGAAGCTGTGGGCGTTCAGCCCCACGCCGTGCAGCGTGACAAGCTGCGGGGGATTCTGAGGGGCGAAGCGAAGCGCGCTAACGCGACGACCATCACCAACGCTCGTCCAGACACGCTCGACCGCGGGAAGCGGAGCCGTGCGCCCCACTCGGGCCGCATCACCCTCAAGAAAGCGAAACTCCGCTGTGGTTGCTGAATCCGTTGCCTCGTTGCTCACCCGTTCAGCCTACTTGCTCTCTGCGGTTGCCTCGGCGTTGGTCGCATCGGTGGAGGTGACTTCGGGGGAGTCAGTCAGGGGCCTGAGGTGTTTGGCCTCGCGACGGTGAATCAGCTGCTTCGCCAGAAACACGAGCACCAGAAACAGCACGATGATCCCAACAAAGATGTAGCCGGCGTAGTGCAGCTCTTTGGAAAGATCGCGGTAGTAGTTCGCTGCCGAGGCTGTCGCCGTGACATAGAGCGCTGACCACAGCGCGCACGCGGGGGCCGTCCACGCCAGAAAACGACGGTATGAGAAACCGCTCATGCCAACGGTCAGCGGCACGAGCGAGTGCAGCACGGGCAGGAACCGCGACAGGAAGATCGCGGGGCCACCGCGTCGACGCAGGTACGCCTCTGCCCTGATCCAGTTGTGCTCGCCCAGTTTGCTGCCGAGGCGCGAGTGCCGAATCTTCGGCCCGGCCCAGCGCCCCAACCAGAATCCAACGCTCTCCCCGATAAGGGCCCCGACCACTAGCACAAGCCCGAGAAGCACACCCTCCTGCACAGAGGTGACCGCTGTGCCCGCGACCATCACGACGGTGTCTCCCGGCACAATGAGACCGATCAACACGCTGGTTTCAAGCATGATCGCGATACCCGCGATAACAACCCGCAGCGTTGGGTCGACGTTTTGCACCGTCTCAAGCACCCACGAGATGAAGTCGTTCACGGTTTGACTCTAGTGCCCCAGGTAACCACCGTCTGAGAGTCCCGCCTCAATTTCAAAGCGGTTTTTCAGCGGATCCTGACCGGCGATCGCGTAGAGGAGCGGCAGCGCGAGGCCGTACCGCTGCCACTGCGCGCGGTGCACAAGTTCGTGGCGAAGAACCGCGGGAGATGCATTCTGGTCGGTGAAATAGCAGGATCCGACGCAGCTGCCGCCGCGGCGAAACGCCCAGCGCGGCATCCCTCGAAATACCCAGAGTCCCTCGTGCCGCTCGATTTTGCCGGTGCTCAGCATAGTGCCCCACACGAGTGCGACGGCGGTCGCATACAGGTACCCAAGTCGTGCGAACGGCCAGGCCTTCACTCTTTGCTCCCGGAGGTGAGCGCGGCGAGCAGCCGCAGTACGGTTGGCTGTTCTTCGGCCGCCATGCTGGCGTCGGCGGGAGCGAACTCGCAGATTGATGCACCAGCAAGCGGCAGTGCCGCTACGGCCGCTCGGATCGCAGCCGTGACCTGGCTCACACCCAGCCCAAAGGGAACGGGCTCGTGCACCGCCATGAACTCGGCCGGGTCAAGCACGTCGAGATCAAGATGAATGTACACGTGGCTCGCGTCGAGTTCGCTGAGTCGGGTTGTAATTGCATCAGCCAGATCCGACTCGCTGGCAGGCAGCACGGAGATCTTCAACTGCTCGATTTCTGACTGTTCCTCCGGATCGACCGCGCGCGTGCCGACAAGAGTGAGGTTGCTGGCCAAGATCGGATGGGCCGAGGCGAGCTCGGGCGATCCGCCACCGAGGGCGTGACGCAGTGTCATGCCGGAGGCCGCACCCGACGGAGAAGTGCTGGGGTGCTGTAGATCTGGATGGGCGTCGAACCACAACACGGCAAGACCATCACCGTGTTTCTGAACGGCGGCTTCCAAACCCGGCAGGGAAGTGGCGCAGTCGCCGCCAACAATGATCGGGATGCCGTCGGCAGTGGCGAGTGTTTTCTGTGCGGCCTCGTGAGCCTGCAGAACACTGCTCAGCCTCGCCACGGGAGTGCCGAGTGCATCACCCGCCTCAAGCGGTACTGACACCTCGTGCAACACGGAACGCGGAAGATCTTCCCGCAGTATCGAGGCCCCCTCGGCCAACTGCATGGCTCGTGAGGATGCTGATCCCTGCCACTCAGGCATGAGAAGGAAGACTGGCTTTGACACTCGCGACTCCTCGCTTTCGAGAGTTACCCACTGCTCCCAATGCTACTCGCCGGGGTCGGGATCAGGGTGAGAGCGTGACAAAATCGATGAGGTGTTCGACCCGACCGACCAGCTCGGGCTCAAGGTCACGGAAGTTGCGAACGCGGCCGCGGATCCTCGCCCAGGCGTCAGCGATGTCAGCCGGTTCTTCGCCCGGCCAGCCGAGTGCGTGGCAAATGCCGCGCTTCCACTCGATGTTGCGCGGGATCGTAGGCCACTGCTTGAGGCCAACACGCTCGGGCTTAACTGCTTGCCAAATATCCACGAACGGGTGGCCGACGATGAGCACGTTCGCGCCGTGCGGGCCGCGGGCGATGGCATCCGCGATCCTCGTTTCTTTGCTGCCGGTAACGAGGTGGTCGAGCAGGATCCCCGCGCGCCGTTTGGGCCCCGGACCAAACTCGGCGAGCACCTCGGCCAGATTGTCGGCACCCTGCAACAGCTCAACGACCACACCCTCAACTCGGAGGTCGTCGCCCCACACCTGTTCCACGAGCTCGGCATCGTGCTTACCCTCAACGAAGATGCGGCTCGGCATTGCCACGCGGGCGCGCTGTTGCGGGGCGGCGAACGAGCCTGAAGCCGTGCGCTGCGGCCCTGCGGGCTTGCGTTTTGGCATGACAAGGGTGACTGGCTTGCCGTCAATGAGGAAGCCGTCGCTGAGTGAAAAGGCGCGGACCTTGCCCGAGAAGTCCTCAAGCTGCACGAGCCCCTCACGGGCCCCCACGACCGCGCCGCACCACTCGGTCTCGCTGTGCTCAACAACGAGCCCCTTCGCGAGCACAACCTCGGCGCGCTGCACCGGGCCGCGCCGGGGTTTCATGTCGGCGAGAACGTCGCGGTCATATCTTTCATCAAACACGCACTGAGCCTATTAGAAAAGGTCGCATATCAGCCGGTACTCGCGCTTCAGCCGGTCGAAATGCCGAGTTGCTGACCGGCAGGATTGCCAGTGCCGGCTGACAGGTGTGCGTTCGAGTGTGGTGAACTGCGACATACAGCGACCCTATAGTCTGGCGCGGTGGAGAGTGATGAGGCGCGTGAAGAACACCAGCGAGAGAAAAAGCGCGGACTCAGAGCGCTGCTTGTTGATGTAGCGCCGCTACGAAGCAGCCCCGCGTTTGCAAAGCTCTGGACCGGAACCTCCATCGCGCAGATTGGTGCGCAAGTCACCATCGTTGCCGTGGGACTGCACGTATACGAGCTCACCCAGTCGACGCTTGCGGTGTCGTTTGTCGCGCTGTGGGCGCTGGGGCCCATGATTCTTGCGGGCTTCGTCGGCGGCGCCCTCGCCGACACGTTTGACCGTCGTAAGGTTGCGCTAGCCACGGCGAGTTGTGCCTGGCTCAGCATTGGCACCATGACCGTCATCGCCTTTCTCGACGTGACCGCAATCTGGCCGTACTACGCGCTCGCCGCAGTGAATGCGGCCTCAGCGACGATTTTGGGGGCGACGCGCGGTGCGATCCTGCCCCGTCTGCTGCCGACCCAGTTGCTGCCGGCTGCGGCGGCGCTCAGCGGAATCACAATGGGGCTCGCCATCACCGTAGGCCCCGCGGTCGCGGGCGTGATGGTTGCTTCGGTTGGTGTGCCGTGGACGTATCTGCTTGATGTTGTACTCTTCTCAGCGGCATTTATCGGCATTCTGAGCCTGCCCCCGATGCGACCGGAAGGAACTCGGGCTAGCCCCGGTTTTTCCTCCGTTGTCGAGAGCATGCGATTTTTGCGAACCGCACCAAACGTGCGTGCGACGTTCATTTTTGATCTTGTCGCCATGATCTTTGGTAATCCACGTGTGGTGTTTCCTGCTGCGGGAGCGCTGGTGCTTGGTGGCGGCCCGGTAACGGTTGGTGCACTCACCGCTTCATTTGCTGCGGGCGCACTGCTCTCCGGCATCGTTTCTGGACCGCTCGGCCAGGTACGCAGGCAAGGGCGGGCCGTAACGCTCTCGATTGCTGCGTTTGGGGTATTCACCGCGCTGTTTGGTGCAGTGCTTCTCACGACCATGCTGGTGTCGGGCGGCCACCCGCCAGACGGGGTGATCATGCCAGCGATCGTGCTCGCGGGCCTGGCGCTTGCGGGAACGGGCGCCGCCGACAACGTGAGCGCAGTGTTCCGCACGACCATCTTGCAGGCCGCGGCGCCCGACGACGTGCGCGGCAGAATGCAGGGGCTGTTCTACGTGGTCGTGGCGGGTGGGCCACGCGTGGGTGACCTGCTCGCCGGTGTGCTCGCGACAACGATCGCGCTCTGGGCACCGGCGCTCATTGGGGGCGTGTTGATCGTTGCGATCATGCTCATGATGCTGCGTTTTGCCCGCGGTTTTCAGCGGTACGACGCGCTACACCCAACGCCGTGATGCTACGGTGCTGCTATGAGCACTGACGCACTGGTGCTGGTTCGCCGCGAGGGCGCTATCAGCCACATCACTCTGAACCGGCCGCGCGCGATCAACGCACTGAACCTGGAGATGTTCGAGGCGCTGACCGTTGCTGTGGCTCCTGAAGCGGTGGGGGATGCCACCGCGATTCTGCTCGATGGCGCGGGAGAGCGCGGCTTTTGTGGTGGCGGCGACGTGAAAGAGATTGTGTCGGGGGACTCCTTCAAGATCCTTTCGACCGAGTACCGTCTCGACTACGCGATTGCGCAGTCCGCGGTGCCCGTTGTTGCCATCATGGACGGCATCGCGATGGGCGGTGGCATCGGCCTGGGAGGGCACGCGGCCCACCGGATAGTGACCGAGCGCAGTCGACTCGCGCTGCCCGAGGTTCGAATCGGGATCGTGCCCGACGTTGGCGGACACCTTCTGCTGGCTCACGCCCCGGGGCGTCTTGGTGAGCTGCTGGCGATTACCGCGGGCGAGCTGACCGCTGGTGACGCGATCGCGCTCGGGTTTGCAGACCACTTTGTGCCGTCAAACAAGCTTGAGGCGCTTCGCGTGGCCCTGAGCGAGGGAGTGGATCCCGCGGCGGCGATCGCGGAGGTTGCCGAGACCGCACCCGAGAGTGGGCTGTTGGCTGCACGTGGGTGGTGGGATCCGATCGCAGAGGGTGCGCTCGAGGGTGCGGAAGCGAGCGCCGAGGCGGCCCTTGACGCCACGATCCGTTTGCTCCGGGTGCTTGAAGCCGACGGCGGGGCCGAGGCGACGCAGCTGCTCGAAACTGTGCGCGGCATGTGCCCGACCTCCGTGGTGGTGACCCTCGCCCAAGTCGCGCGCACGCGCGCTCTCGGTCTGGACCTCGCGGAGGTGCTGGAAGACGACCTGCGAGTGGTTGTACGCATCGGGCAGTGCCCCGACTTTGCCGAGGGGGTGCGGGCCCAGGTCATCGACAAGGATCGCTCACCGAAGTGGCAGCCCTCCCGCATCGAGGACCTCGACCCCGCCGAAGTCGCGGCGATCCTCGCCCCGCACCATCCCGACGAGGGCAAGCTCGGGCTCGCGCCGTAAACAATGAAGCGCCCGCGCGGGTGCGCCCCCGCCTAGTGCGGATCTCCGATGCAGAACTCGTTGCCGCCGGGGTCTGTGAAGGTGTCCCAGGAGAAACCTGCCTCGCCGCGCTGGCCCAGGTGCGTTGCCCCGGCCGCGACCCACTCGGAAACCAGCTCTTCGCGGTTCGAGTCGGCGCTTCGATTGAGGTCGAGGTGCAGCCGGTTCTTGCCGGGAGTCGGTTCTTCGACCTTCTGAAAGCCCAGCGCAACGGGAATATTCGGCGTATTCACGACGCAGAACCAGCCATCAGCGTCCATGACAATTTCTCCGCCTAAGCGCTCTGCCCACCAGGCCGCGAGCGTGCGGGGAGACTCAGTGTCGAGAGTGATCATGCCCAGCGAAATCATGTGAAGCCTTTCAATAGTGCGGTTAGTGTCTCGTTTTACACGCTAGCCGCAACCACCGACAAAGCGCAGAACACGTGCAATCTCGCCGCCGATCCGCGCTGCGCAGCAGCGAGCGCTACGCTGGTCGGATGAGTGAGCGATGGGAACCGGCCGGCCCAGATCTCGTGTACCTGGGAGACAACCTGCCGATCCTGCGGGGCCTGCCCGACGGCGCCTTCACGCTTGTCTACCTCGACCCGCCGTTCAACACCGGACGCTCTCAGCAGACGGAGCGTGTGCGTGGGATTCCCACCAAACCGGGAGAGGGAGGGCGGCTGGGCTTCCGCGGCCAGGGCTACGCCATCACGCGCGAAAAGACGCTCGCCTACGATGACCGGTTCGGGGACTACTGGGATTTCCTAGAGCCGCGCCTCGAAGAAGCCTGGCGATTACTTGCCGATGACGGCACCCTCTACCTGCACCTTGACTACCGCGAGGTGCACTACGCCAAGGTGCTGCTTGATGCACTCTTCGGGCCCGACTGCTTTGTCAACGAGATCATCTGGGCCTACGACTTCGGGTCGCGCACGAAAAAGCGATGGCCAACGAAGCACGACAATATTTTGGTGTACGCGAAGAATCCCGCTCGACAGTTCTTCGATGCGGAAGCAGTGGATCGCGAGCCCTACATGGCCCCCGGCCTCGTGACGGCCGAAAAGGCTGCGCGGGGCAAACTGCCAACGGACACATGGTGGCACACCATCGTGTCGCCGACGGGCAAAGAACGCACGGGCTATCCGACTCAGAAACCAGTTGGAGTGCTGCGCAGGATCGTGCAGGCGTCATCGCGACCTGGAGACTGGGTGCTCGATGCGTTTGCGGGCAGCGGCACCACCGGGGCCGTGGGGGTGGAACTCAACAGGCGTTTTGTGCTGATCGATGAAAACCCCGAGGCCCACGAGGTGATGCGTAAGCGCCTCGCGAAGCACCCCGTGGAGTACCGGTGAGGCAGCCGCGCCCACACGGCGGGGCAGACGCGATCCCCGTTCACCTGGATCGCGCCGCGGATGCACCGCTGCCGGTCCAGCTGGCGGCAGCGCTGCGTGAAGCCATTGATGCCGCGACGCTTCGCCCGGGTGAGGGGGTGCCAGCAACTCGCGACTTTGCGCGCAGGCTCGGGGTCGCACGCGGGGTTGTGGTCACGGCGTATGAGCAGCTGATTGCTGAGGGGTATCTCACGGCCACACACGGGCAGGGGACCCGCGTGAATCCCGCGCTTGAGGCTGTTCAAGCAGTGCAGGCGCGGACACCCCACACCGACCGCGGCGCGAGCGACACGGGTGCACGCGCACTGGGCAAACGGGAGACCCCCGGCCCGCTCGCTCCCGGCAAACCGATTACCGACGCCGTAGACAGCCCTGCGTGGCGCGCCGCGTGGCGGGCAGCAGCTGGCCGCGCGCACCTTGAGGCCCCCGAACTCGGCGATCCGAGACTCCGTGAAGAAATCGCGGACCACCTCCGGCGCATGCGCGGCACGGCCCGCTCGGTGCAGGACGTACTTGTGACCGCGGGAACTCGCGACGGGCTTGGGCTACTGCTCACGGCGCTGGGCACGACCCGCGGGCACGGACTCGTCGTTGGGGTTGAGGATCCGGGCCTGCCTTCGCTGCGCGGTGTGGCCGCACGGTACGGTGCCAGCGTGGTTGCACTCCCCACGGACTCCGAGGGTCTCGAAACCAGCAGGCTGCCCGAGGGTGTGCTCGACGTGGTTATTGTGACGCCGAGTCACCAGTATCCGCTTGGCGGTTCACTGCCGCTGACCCGCCGCCGTGAACTCTTGGCGTGGGCGACGCGCACCGGGGTTGTGGTTGTGGAAGACGACTTCGACTCTGAGCTGCGCTACTCGGGAAGCCCGCTGCCAACCCTCGCCGCTCTCGACGCGGCTGACGAGGGTGTTGTTGTGCTGCTGGGAACGTTCTCGCGCACCATCGCACCCGGGCTCTCCGCCGGATACCTGTTGGCCCCGGCTGGTCTGCGCGCGCTCATCGAACCGATTCGTTTCGAACTGGGCGGTCCTGTGTCAACGGTCGTGCAGGAAGCGCTGGCACAGTATCTGGCGAGTGGTGAGCTGCGGCGCCACACCGCGCGTATGCTGCGTCGCTACGCTGAGCGGCGAGATGCGGTGTCCGATCAGCTCGCGGGGCTACCCGGCGTGCGAGTGCGGCCGATGGACGGCGGGTTGCACGCCGTGCTGGAGTTCACCGGTGCCGATTCCGAGGCAAAACGCGAGCGGGAGGCAGCTGTTATCGCTCGTGCGAACGCAGCAGGACTTGGTGTTGAAGCGCTCGGAAACTACTGGCACCGCCGCGACAGCTCGGGAAGTGGGGTTTCCGGTCTCGTTATCGGTATGGGCGGCCCCGACAGTGCGGAGTTCGAGACAGCTCTCGGAACGCTAAAGCAGATTCTCATTCAGAGCTGACGGTGTATCGGACAGGCGCTCCAGGAGCGCGTCACGAAGGACAACAGCGTGGTTGTGGTCAAGATCCTTCGCCCCAAACACGAGGGTGAGACGATCCGCCCGCCGCGCGAGTTCAGCGAGCTCCCCGAGTGCAGCGGCGGCAGGGTCAACCGCCAGCTCGGCGCGGTACTCGGCGGCATAGGCTGCGAAGTGATCTGGATCGGCGTGCCAGCGCTTTCTCAGTTCGGTGCAGGGGGCGACCGATTTCGCCCAGGTGTGCAGCTCGGCTGAGTCTTTAGAAATGCCGCGTGGCCAGAGTCGATCAACGAGCACGCGGCAACCGTCGTCGGGGGAGACCGGGGAGTAGACACGCTTCAATACGATTTCCACCCCTCCAGTCTCTCATCTGCCCTATCCTTGTGGGGTGAGTGTCGACCAGCTATCGCCGAGTATGCAGAACTACCTGAAGGTGATCTGGAGTCTGCAGGAGTGGTCGGATCAGGCCGTCTCGAACTCCGCGATTGCCGAGGCCGCCGGGGTGCGGCTCTCGACGGTTTCTGACGCGCTCCGCAAGCTCTCCGATCAAGAACTCATCGAGCACGTGCGCTACGGCACCGTGACCCTCACCGACATCGGTCGAGAACACGCGGTGTCGATGATCCGGCGCCACCGTCTGCTCGAAACCTTCCTCGTCCAGATGCTCGGATACGAGTGGGATGAGGTGCACGAAGAGGCCGACCGGCTGGAACACGCCGTGTCTGACGGGCTCATTGACCGTGTGGATCGTGCCCTGGGGTATCCCACACGAGATCCGCACGGTGACCCGATCCCGAGCGCGGAAGGCCTCGTGCACAGACCGGACGCGGTGCTGCTCGCTGATGTTGTTGCACCCTGCCGCACGCGAGTCGAGCGCATTTCAGACTCGGATAACGAGATGCTGCAGTACTTTGCGAGTCGGGGGATAGTGGTTGACGCCGAGTTGCAGGTGCTGCCGGGCGAGCCCTATTCCGAAACAGTAACCGTGAAGATTGGTGACACCGAGGTGCGGCTCGGAC
The DNA here is from genome assembly GCF_011299575.1 of Leucobacter viscericola. Taxonomy (NCBI): domain Bacteria; kingdom Bacillati; phylum Actinomycetota; class Actinomycetes; order Micrococcales; family Microbacteriaceae; genus Leucobacter; species Leucobacter viscericola. The sequence goes on along the minus strand of NZ_CP049863.1, from coordinate 644,004 downwards.
CTGCGGCGGCTGCGGCAGTGCGAGTGTCAACACTGGGGTGACAGACACGTCACGAAACCGATGCGTGTCTTTGCCGCCAGATACGCGATAATTGAAGCCGGGTCATTGCCCACTCAGAAGGAGCACAATGTTTGGCTGGTCGAAGAAGCGGAAGAAGCGGGGATCGCGCCCCCAACGCCGCTTGCCTCGGCGTGTGCTCGCGCCCGTTGAAGAAATCGTAGAGCAGGGACTGCTCGTAGCCGATGTCGCGGTGCGTATGACGGTCAAGAACGCGATCATTATGAACGCGCTGCAGAAGCAGATTGACTACAACGAAGAGCAGATCATGGAGATGGTGCGCAGCGCCACCGAAGACCTTGCTACGGAGCGCGAGCGCGACGCGACTCACATTTCGCGCATGCGTAACGAGATCCGTGACACCGGGCGCAGCTCGTGGAGTGAGTCCGATTACGGCAATGACGACAACCGCACCCTGCGCCACCGCCAAGAGGTGTACGAGGGGGTCGCAAAAGAACTGCGCGAGCGCGCAGCCGATCCCGAGTACCTCAAGGCCACCGCGAAGCGAGCGCACGCCCTCGCGTGGGATGAGATTGGCGACTCCCTCAAGGAGCGAGCAACTCACCCCTATTACAGCGGTGGAGGATCCGAGGAGTACCAGAATGCGCGCGACGACCGCATTCAGTTGCTCATTGAAAAGGACCTGACCGCACTCATGAAAAAGAGTCGGCCAGAGAAGCCCTCACTGCTCAAAAAGCTGCGTCGCAGCGATTCGGACGACGACTAACGCTTCAGTAGTTCTGGGTGGCGTTTGAGGTAGGCCTGAATAAACGAGCACGAAGCCGCGATGCGGCGCTCGCCGATGACGTCGTCGGTGAGGGCGTGCTGCGCGAGTACGCCTGAGAGGCCAGTGCCTCGCAATTCTGGCACAACGAGCGTGTGATCGAAATCGATGACGTCCTCGCCGAGCAAGCTGTAGTGTGCCTCGCCAAAGAACTGCTCGTTGGGCCCGTACAGCGCGAAGCGATGCCGGTCGGGCTCGTGTACCACGCGGAAGCCGTCGGCTGCCGCCTCTGTCTCATTTGCGTAATTGGCCATGGTGCCAGCCTAAATCGAATTTCTCCCCCTGGCTTCTTTGCGCTGAAAAAAGATTTTGTAAACACCCGTAATGGAGCGGGCTCATTTAGATCATTTACTGACGTACATCAGTACAGAAGAGGCTCTCCGCAGCGCGCCATGGCGAAATGCTCGGGGAGTTATTTCAGGGGAATGTCGGCTTCGGCCGGCGAATCAGTCAGGAGTGAATGAGTTTGGCTAAGAAAAGAATTACAGGGGGCATCGCAATTGTTGCCGCCCTGGCAATCCTTGGCACGCCAGGAATGGCGCTTGCAGCGCCTTCCGGAACCGACACCTACGTGGAGGGCGTCAACGTCACGCCCACCCAGATACTAAAGGCATCTTCACCGGTCGAGCTGACCTACACCTACGGTGCCAGTGACCAGAAGTCGTCTGTTGTCTCCTTCGAGATTCCGACGCCGCTCGTTTACAACGCTGATTCGATCAAGCTGGACGCCGACAACTTGCTTGCCGGTAGCCTGCAGATCACGCTTGTGGGTCGCGCATTCGACACCGACACCGATGGTGACAACTGGGACGGCAGCTTCTACCGCGTCAGCTACCAGACGGTTCCTGCAAGCGGTGCGCACGAGTACCCATCGACCCTGTACTTCGAGACATCGCGACTGCGAGTGAATACGGTCATGAACGACCTGCCCATCACCGTCATGAACGACGGTGCGCTTGTCGACACCAAGCACGTGTCAGTCAAGATTCCGGGCACAAAGCCAACGGTTATCAATACTTCCGTTGACAACGGCAAGTATGCCGATGGCGGAGCCGAAGTGGCTGCTGCTCACCAGTCAGGCGACCGGGAGTCGGTGACCTTTAACGAAAAGCAGGGCATCGGCACGATCGACCTGATGAACGCGAACCAGAACATCATTCGCACCAGCATCAACCCCGCGATGATGAGTGGAACGGTTGACCCCACGGGTGTGCGCGTCGATGCGACGCTGCCGTACCAGAACAGCGTGTTCAAGGCTGACAAGCCAGTGATGGCGGCCACCGCGTCCGGTCTGATGTTCGCGATCCAGAAGATCGATCTTACGCAGCCGAACCTGCCCAACATTCCCGGCATTACGGTTATCTCGAGCCAGTTCACCGAGGTCGGTGGAAACTACGGCGATCCGCTCGGAAACTACGAGGTTCGCATTTCGACCGACCCCGCGACCAACCAGACCCACATCGAGTACTACCTCGACAGTCTGCCCCGCGACTCGAAGCTGTTCCTTGTGTACAACCAAAAGGTTGAGAACATGCCCTCCGAAATTTCCGGGTTCCCCGATTTCCTGGGCAAAACGTCCGTTACCTGGGATCAAATGGATGCCAACACGGTCAACGAAATTGGAACCTGGCAGACGCCGTACCGCATCTCTGCTGCATCCGTTGACACGGTGAAGTCGGTCGACAAAGACAGCATCCACCCGGGTGATGCTCTGAACTACAGCTTTGACTTCACCGCAACGAAAGACGCTACAAGCTTCTGGGTGAGCGATACCATCGACTCGCGCCTGCCCATCAAGCCTGAATCGGTCGTGTCTGACAACGCTAAGTGCGTGCCAACCGTGAAGGCCGAAACCAACGTGGTTCGTGTGGACTGCGCCGACCTGATGACCGGAGACAAGGTCAAGATTTCGGTTGGGGTTGACACCAATAAGACGGTAGACGGTGACAAGATCGACAACACCTACTACCTGGGAACCGCGCTTGGGTTCTTGAAGGGCAACGATGTGAGCACCGCCGTAACGGCAGCGACTCCTCCCGTCGTGCCGCCGACGACTCCGCCGGTGCCGCCGACCACACCTCCAACAACACCCCCGGTCACTCCGCCGACCACAACGGTCCCGACAAACGGCACGTCAAACACTGACGAGACGCTGGCGCAAACGGGAGCTCCGGCTGCCGGTCCAATCGCCGCGGCTGCTCTCGCTCTCATGGTGCTCGGCGCTGTTGCGCTGCGCCGTAAGCGGAACGCACGCTCCGCCAGTTAGTGCATCAACCCGCTACGCGCTCGTGAGAGTGGCAGCGGTCTGAAAGGAATCCCGGTCTGACCTTCGTCAGGCCGGGATTCCTTTTTGGGCGCAGAAATGACTGGGGTGAAGCAGGGCAGACTATCCTCGAGGGTGTGGGAAATTTGTTGCGTCGTGGATCAGGCGCCGTCGTTATCGTGGCGATTGCGCTGACTGCCGGTTGCGCCGCGCAAGATCCCAAACCCCAAAAGCCCGAGGTGCTCACGGCCAGTAGGGCCGGCGGGGTGTACCTGGACGCGGTGTGCCCGATCAATGAGGCCTGGGACAGCGCTGACTATGAACTTGACCGGCTCCGACTTGTTGTTGGCAGGGGTGGCTCAAACTCCAAGGCGTTTGCGGCTTCGATGCAGGGTGTTGCCGAGGCGAGCGCAACGGCTGCCAAGCAGCTTGCCCCGAAGGATCAAGCCTGGCCTGAAGAGGCAAAGGCCCACATTGCCGAGGTCAGAGACACACTGCTGGCTGACCAAAAGCAGGCACTCAAGGTTGCGAAACTCCCCGCGAAGGACGCCGTTGTCTATACCTGGCAGGACAGAGAAGACATTGGTGTCGCGGCAGCAGAAGCCCGCGCATCGCTGGGGCTTCCCGCCGATCCTGAACTCGCCTGCACGCAGTGGGCCGAACAACAAAAGTCGAAAAAAGACGCCAAGCCAACGAAGGACTCCAGTGACTGAGCCGCACGAAGTATCCGCATTGAAGATCGAGCGGGCGGTTCGTGCGGCGGCGCGGGCGGGCAACCGTCTGCTTTCTGGCGGTCGCGCTAGGGTGCGTCTGGCTGATCCTGCACAGCAGCGTGAATGCGAGATCGTGCTTGCCCGGATGGGTGCAAGACTCACCGACGACGCGGCTGTCGCAGAGTTTGAGTTTGTTGATGAGCTTGACGCCGAGGGGAAGCTCCACGACGGGGCTCGCGTGCTACCGCCCGTAACGGTGGCTCTCTCTGGTGAGGTGCGCTCGTTTCGCGGCGAGAGCGCCGAACGGCGAATCAACTGGGCTGCGCAGGGCATGCCTGTGACTGCATACCTCGCAACTCTGCTTGGCGAGCTGCAGAAACAACGCGGAGAAACTCTCGCACCTCCGCGCATCGCGGTTAGCCTGGTGCTTGAACCGAAAACGGCGGCCCTCACGTTTGCGCTCGCGGATGCCGGCTGTGAGGTTGCGCTATTTAGTGCCGTGAGCGAGACCGATCCCGAAGTTGCGCGCGCGGTTGCCGACGATGGCAGAGTCGCAGTGTTTGCGCCAATTTCTAGCGGTGACGCGCAAGCCGATGCTCGTGAGCAGGCCCGCATCGATGCAGAGCATGCGGCTGCGGTGCTCGACTGGGGTGCCGACTACCTGATCGACGATGGCTCGCACCTGATTCGACTCGCACACACGGAGCGTGCCGAGGCGCTGCTGCGATTGCGTGGTGCAGCGGAAGAAACAACGAGTGGGGTGCGCCCACTGCTCGAAATGGTGGACGAGGGGAGTCTGCGGATCCCCGTCATCGCGGTGAACAACGCGCGCACCAAGATGGATTTTGACAACCTGATTGGCACGGGTCAGTCTTGCGTTTTTGCGATCGCGGACGCGCTTGAAGCGCACGCGGTGGCAACGGGCAGCCCCTACGGAGCAATTTCGGGCGCTCGCTGGGTTGTTATCGGGTATGGCCCCGTCGGGGTAGGGGTCGCCCGGTTTGCGGCCGCTCTTGGCGCCCACGTGACCGTGGTCGAGCGAGATCCGGTGCGCGCGCTTTCCGCGCTCCACGATGGATTTGAGGCCGGGAGCACAGAGCAAGCGCTGCCGACCGCCGATGTTGTTGTGAGCGCTACTGGTGTGTGGCACACCGTCACCGCCGCTGGTTTTGAGCTGCTGCGCGCGGGAGCCGTTGTGGCCGTCGCGGGCGGAATTGACGATGAGCTCGCCATTGACGACCTCGCGGCCGCGGGCTGGCGGGTTGAGGCTCGAAGTGAACACTCCGCCGAGTGGATCAGCCCGGGAGCAGACCGCGGGGTCATCGTGCTCGCGGGGGGAGGCGGTGTGAACTATTCCGCTTCTGAGGGCAATCCGATCGAGGTGATGGATCTCTCGTTTGCGACTCAGCTTGCGGCGCTCATCCGGCTCATGGGCGAGGATCTTGCGCCGGGCGTGCATCCGATCCTCACGGCTGACGAAGATCTGGTTGCCCGAACGGCACTGACATTTAGGGGTGGATCGGCAGATCCTGCCCCCACGTCGGCCAGGCCGGGTGGGGCAGCCCAGCCCTGGCAGGTTCACCGCTACCGCGCCATCTAGACTTGTCAGAGTGAGTAACGATTCGCAGGTCACTGTCTACAGCGCCGCCCTAGTTTTTCCAGTGACCAGCCCCCGCATTGCCGACGGCGCCGTGGCGGTGCAAGACGGGCGGATTCTGCACGTTGGCGACAGGCAGTGGGTTACCGAGACACTCGCCGCCCGCGGTGTGACGTTTGAAGAGGAGCACTGGGACGGCGTGCTGGCTCCCGGGCTGGTAAACGCCCACACGCACCTGCAGTACACACACATGGCCGAGGTGGCAACGCGCAACTATCGCGGTTTTGACGACTGGGGTGACGCCTTCGACGTGGCCTACGAGAAGAGCGGGCACGACTGGGCTGCGGCCGCCGCGGAGGGTGCACGGCTCAGTCTCGCGGCCGGTGTCACCGCCGCCGCTGACGTAGTGACCGACCAGGCCGCGTTGAGTGCCCTCCATGACGCAGGCATGCACGGCATCGCCTACTGGGAGGTCTACGGTAAGAGCAACGCCGACTGGAGCCGTGAGGCGCGGGAAGAGGTGCGCGCGCAGATCCGCAGCATTCCGACGCCACCCGGAGCCGGCGTCTCGCCGCACGCTCCCTACTCGCTTGAGGTGCAGCCGCTGCTTGAGATCCCCGACATCGTGCGCGAGGAGGGACTGCGCCTGCACATTCACCTCGCCGAGGCGCACATGGAGCGCGAGTTCGACGGCATCGACGGGTACGCGGGGCCTGCCGGTCACGGCTCCTGGCCAGAACTCGGCGCCGACAGCTTCCGCGCCCTGCGCTCGCACGGCATTGGCGTCTCGTCGACCCAGTTCGTCGATCACCTCGGGGTGCTCGGCCCGGACTGCCACATCGCCCACGGCGTGTACGTGAACGCCGAGGATCGTGCGCTGCTGCGTGCCCGCGGCACGAGCGTGGCGCTGTGTCCGCGATCCAACGAGGTTATTGGTCTCGATATGCCACCCGTTGCCGACTACCTGCGCGAGGGCAACCCCATCGCGGTCGGCACTGACTCACTGTCGTCTTCGCCATCACTCGACCTGCTCGCCGATGTTGGCATGCTGTACCGCGTGGCTCGGGATCAGGGTTACCACGCGGCAGACCTGCATCAGCGACTGTTCATCGCCGCAACCCTCGGTGGGGCAGCCGCGCTTGGCCTGCACGTTGGCCCGGATCGCATCGGACAGCTTGGTGTGGGGGCGGTCGCGGATCTTGCTTTCTTCGATGTGCCCGCGAAGGATCCCGATGTTGCCCTCGCCGACCTCGTTGAAGACGGTGCGGGCCGGGCTGTTCGCACGATCATCGCGGGGGTTGAACGCTACCGAGTCGTGTGACGCTGCGTTGCGCGCTCGGTCACACGTTGCGCGCACGATCCCGAGTCACAGTTACACTAGAGAACGGCTTTTCGGGAGAAGCCCGCGCACTGCTCTACCTCAGTTTCAAGGAGTACACATGTCACGCACGTCTCGTCTTGCCGCCGTCATTGCTGTCGGCGCCGCTGCGATCCTCGCACTTTCCGGTTGCACCAGCGGTGATACTGGCAGCGAAGGCCCCACGAACGTTACAAAGGGCAAGCTGACGATCGCCACGGGCGAGCCGGCCTACGCACCCTGGGTGCTCGACAACGACCCCGCGAGTGGCAAGGGATTCGAGGCCGCTGTGTCGTACGCGGTTGCTGAGGAGCTCGGTTACAAGAAGAGCGATGTTGTGTGGGTTCGCACCACGTTTGACGCGGCGATTGCGCCGGGGCCGAAGGATTTTGACCTCAACGTTCAGCAGTTTTCCGTGAGCCCCGAGCGCGAAAAGGCCGTCGACTTCTCGTCACCGTACTACGAGACGACGCAGGCCGTGGTTGCCGCCGCTGGCACCAAAGCTGCAAAGGCGAAGAACATTGCCGACCTGAAGGATGCCGCAATCGGCGTTGCCTCGGGCACCACATCGCTCAAGGTCGCCGAAGACGTGATCGCGCCGACCCAGCAGCTGCAGGTGTTCAACTCGGTCGACGACACGGTTGCGGCGCTGCAGAACGGCACCATCGACGCAATGGTCACCGACCTGCCGGGCGCGTTCTACGTGCGTGACGCGCAGCTCGAGAACGGTGTGATCGTGGGCCAGCTCGACTCGAAGGAGGGCGGCGACGAGTTCGCGTTTGTGCTGCCGAAGGATTCCCAGCTGACTGCAGATGTCTCGAAGGCAATCGACACGCTCCGCAAGAACGGCACGCTCGACAAGCTCCAGGCCGAGTGGATCGCTGACCAGGGCGCGCCCGTTCTCAAGTGATCGATTCCGTCAGCACGATTGAGCTTGAGCGCCGGGCCTTCCGGCGCACACGCAAGCGACGGTCGATTCTTGTAAGCGTGCTCAGCACGCTTGTCTTTGCCGCGGTGATCGCGGTCATTCTGGTCAACAGTCCCGGGTGGAGCCGGGTGAGCGAGACCTTCTTTGACCCGGCCGTTGCCATTGACGCGTTCCCGCGCGTAATCGAGGGACTCTGGCTCAACATCCAGGTGCTGTTTGCCGCGGTGATTGGTGTGGCGATCCTCGGCACGCTGCTCGCGGTGACCCGCACGCTCAAGGGGCCCGTCTTCACCCCGCTCCGCTTGCTCGCCGCGGGTTACACCGACATCTTCCGGGGCATTCCCGTGCTGCTGGTGTTGTACCTGGTGGGCTTCGGCATCCCGGGTCTGGAGCTGACTGGCCGCATGCCGGCGCAGTTTTGGGGCACGATCGCGCTGATCCTGTGCTACTCGGCCTACGTGGCTGAGGTGCTGCGCGCGGGCATCGACGCCGTGCACCCTTCGCAGCGACTCGCGGCTCGCTCGCTCGGTCTGAGCCACGGCAAGACGCTGCGGATCGTTGTGCTGCCGCAGGCGGTGCGAAAAGTGACGCCCGCGCTGATGAACGACTTCGTGTCGATGCAGAAGGACGTTGGCCTGATCTCGGTACTGGGTGCGGTCGACGCCGTGCGCGCAGCGCAGATTGAGGTCGCGTCGAGCTACAACTTCACGCCCTACGTGCTGGCCGGAATTCTGTTTGTGCTGCTGTCGTGGCCGTTCATTCGACTGACCGACTGGATGACCGCGCGTGCGCAGAAGCGCGAGCAGATCGGGGGAACGGTATGACCGCGGCTACTCAAACCATCGCACCGGTTCTCGAACTGGAGAATGTGTACAAGCGCTTCGGCGATCAGCCGGTGCTGCGCGGGATCAACCTGACCGTTGATCGCCACGAGGTTGTTGTGCTGATCGGTGCTTCAGGATCGGGCAAGTCCACGCTGCTGAAGACCGTCAACCTGCTGGAGCAGGTCGATGACGGCCGGATTCTGCTCGCTGGCGAAGACATTACGGACCCGCGAGTGAAGGTTGATGCCGTGCGGGCGCGGATCGGCGTGGTGTTTCAGCACTACAACCTCTTCCCGCACATGAACGTGATCGACAACGTCACGCTCGCGGCTCGTAAGGTCGTTGGCACCTCTCGCGCCGATGCCGAGCGCACCGGGCTCGCCCTGCTCGAGCGTATTGGTCTGGCAGATAAGGCGAAGGAGTTTCCGGATCGCCTGTCTGGCGGTCAGCAGCAGCGTGTGGCGATTGCGCGTGCGATTGCAACGGATCCCGAACTTCTGCTGCTCGACGAGATTACGAGCGCGCTTGATCCTCAGCTGGTCGGTGAGGTGCTCGACCTGGTGCGCGAGTTGAAGGCCGCTGGTTCAACCATCATGATGGCCACGCACGAGATGTCGTTCGCTCGTCGTGTTGCTGACCGCGTGGTCTACCTCAAAGACGGTGTGATCATCGAGTCGGGAACCCCCGAGCAGATCTTCGAGAATCCGGAACGCGAAGAGACTCGCGAATTCTTGAGTCGCCTGCGCGATCCTTTCGAGTAGGGCGGGTTATCTCGGCGGGCCAGCTGGGCTAAGATTGAAACCTTATGTCTAAATCCGCCGATGGCTCTTCTCAACCCTCAGGTTCACCCACCGATAAGGTGTTTGGTGCGCGCGAACAGCTCGCCATTTGGCTGCTGCTCATCTCCGCCTTTGTGGTGATTCTGAACGAGACCGTCATGGGTGTCGCTCTGCCGCGACTGATGGAAGACCTGCACATCACCGCTTCGGCGGGCCAGTGGCTGACGACCGCGTTCCTGCTAACCATGAGCGTCGTGATTCCGATCACCGGCATGCTCATTCAGCGCGTGACCACTCGAACGCTGTTCATCACCGCGATGACGCTGTTCTCGCTCGGCACTCTGATCGCGGCCGCCGCGCCGGGGTTCGGTGTGCTCGTCATTGGGCGTGTGGTGCAGGCGTGTGGCACGGCAATCATGATGCCGCTTCTCATGACCACGGTTGTGACGTTGGTGCCCGATAACCAGCGCGGCAGGTTGATGGGGCGCATCTCGATCGTCATCTCAGTTGCTCCCGCGCTCGGTCCGACACTTTCGGGCTTGATTCTGCAGGTGCTCGACTGGCGCTGGCTGTTTATTGTGGTGCTGCCGATCGCGCTGGTGGCGCTATTGCTTGGTATCTTGCGCATGCCGAACGTCGGCGAGCAGCGTAAGGCGAGGATCGACGCACTCTCCGTTGTGTTGTCGGCTCTCGGATTCGGCGGCATTGTGTACGGGCTCAGCCAGATCGGATCGGCCGCGAACGGTGATGCCATGATCCAGCCGTGGATTCCGCTGGTGGTTGGTGGCCTCGCGCTCGGAACCTTTATCTGGCGGCAGCTGTTGCTGCAGAAGCAGGATCGCGCACTGCTCGATCTGCGCACGTTCCACTCGCGGCCATTCGCGCTCTCGGTAGTGCTCTTTGTGTTCAGCGCGATGGCGCTGTTCGGCTCGCTGATTCTGCTGCCGATTTACGTGCAGAACGTGCTCGGCCACAACACACTCGAGACAGGTTTGCTGCTGCTTCCGGGTGGCCTGCTGATGGGCCTGATGGGTCCGATCGTCGGGCGTATGGTCGACAACCGTGGCGCTCGCTTCGTGCTGATCCCTGGAACGATCCTCACAGCCATTGCGCTGTGGAGCATGGGACTGTTCACCGACACCACCTCCGTCTGGCAGGTGCTCGCGACGCACCTGCTGCTGAGCCTGGGACTTGCGGGTGTGTTCACGCCGCTGTTTACGGTGTCTCTCGGTTCACTGCCGCAGCAGCTTGCTTCGTACGGCAGCGCAACGATTGCCACGGTGCAGCAGGTGGCCGGCGCCGCCGGAACCGCGCTGTTTGTGACCGTCATGACGATTGTCTCCACGAGTGCTGCGGGATCGCCCGAGGCCGTGGACGCGCACGCACTCGCCGAGGGAACCCGAGCTGCGTTCCTGATCGGGGGAGTCGCGGCAACGATTGGTGTTGTGATCGCCTTCTTCGTGCGAGACTCAGCGCCGGTTGAGGCCTCTAGCCAAGAGCTGTAATTGAGCGGCGCACGACCTCGGCGAGCTGACGCACGGCCGCCGAGGGACCGCCCGGCCCCGCGGGCGCCGCGAGCAGAAGCTCGCGGGTGAAGCGCGGATCCTCGATCGGGCGAAGCGCCACACCCTCCGGGGGGTTATTGGTCGCGAGGCTCGGTACGAGGGCGACCCCCATGCCCGCGGCCACGAGTCCGAGCACAACGGAATAGTCGTCGGTGCGGATCGCGACGTTCACCTTGTGGCCGTCTGCCTGGAATGCCTCCCTCACCAGGTCGTCTAGTGTGTCGCCCGGAGTCGAGCCGGTCACCCAGTTGTCGTTCGAGAGCGACAGGAAATCTTCGCGGTTGAAGCTCTGATGTTTTGCTGCCGGGTGGGTGGAGGGGAGCGCAAGGAGCATCGGGTCGGTGAAGAGGTGTGTGGTGTGCACCTCGGCTCGGAAGGGGAGCTGGTAGCCGCCCGCTGCGTAGACGAGCGCCGCGTCGAGTGTGCGCTGGTTCACTCGCGTGACCAGTGGCGTGAGCTCTTCGAGCATGGTGTCGAGCTCGATGCCCAGCTCGGCAGTTCGTGCCGCGATACCGGGCAGTAGGCGAGCAGCGGCGGTGGGAAAAGTGCCAAAGCGGAGCCGGATCCTCCCCAGCTTTGAGAGGTCGCGCACGTCGGTGAGTGCGCGATCCGCGAGGCCCAGTATCTCTTCTCCCCGCTCAAGCATGAGCGCACCGGCGGTCGTGAGTTTGCTGCCGCGTGTGCTGCGAGTTGTCAGGTCGGCACCGACGAGTCGATCGAGGTTGCGCAGGTGATAATCGACCGTGGGCTGGCTCCAGCCGAGGCGCGTCGCTGCGCGGGCCACGGATCCTTCAGCAGCAACCGCGCTGAGTGCTTGTAACTGGCGAAGATCGATCACGAGCGAACCTAACGTGGTATGGAACGAGGACGGTGTATCCACCATAACTGTTCAATACTCTATATGGTTCCCGAGAGCGCAATAAGGGGTTCTGTTTCGGCCTTGATACGGGCATTCTTACTTCATGCTTCATCAAGACACCAGTGCGCCTCATTTTGGGGGCGACCAGGGCTCAGCAGGTAACCATGGCTCCGAAGGCCCCGCCATGGCCGCGATAACCGTGGGGGCTTCCTCGAGCCCGCTGTCCCACCCCGTCTCGGCAGCGCAACAGCGCGCGCCCTACGCGGAGGCTCTTATCCGGTTTGGTGATTCTGCGCCGCTGTCGCTCATGGTGCCGGGCCACGGCAACGATCCGGATCATGGATCGCGGCACATCGTCGACCTCTTTGGGGCCCGCGTCGCCGAGCTGGATGCCCCGCTGATGCTCGAGGGTATCGATCTGGGTGATGACTCTCCACTCAGAGAAGCCCAGGCTCTCGCCGCCGAGGCCTGGGGAGCGAAGCGCACCTGGTTTCTCACGAACGGCGCCTCGCAGGGCAACCGCACCGCCGCAATCGCGGTTCGTGGCTTGGGGGAGCGAGTGCTTATTCAGCGCAGCTCGCACTCCAGCTTCACAGACGGTGTGCTGCTCTCAGGGCTGAACCCGGCCTTTGTGTCTCCGACGGTTGATCTGCAGCACGGGATTGCTCACGGGCTCACACCGGACGCCCTGAACGAGGCACTCACGGCCGAGGCCGAGGCTGGCCGCGCTGTTTCGAGTGTCTACGCGGTTTCGCCGAGTTACTTCGGCTCAGTGGCCGATGTTGCCGGTCTCGCCGCGGTCGCGCACGCACACGGCGCAGCGCTCATCGTCGACGGCGCTTGGGGGGCGCACTTTGGATTCCACCCGGAGCTGCCCGAGTCGCCAGCTCGCCTGGGCGCCGACCTCGTCATCTCAAGCACCCACAAGCTCGCCGGATCGCTGACGCAGTCCGCGATGCTGCACCTCGGAGAAGGGCCCTTTGCTGAGCGACTTGAGCCGCTGGTCGAGCGCGCCTATTCGATGACCTCCTCAACCTCTGCGAGTGCCATTCTGATGGGATCGCTCGACGTGGCCAGGCAGGCGCTCGTCACGGGCCAGGATCGAATCGGCGAGGCCATGAAGATCGCGGCCGAGATGCGTGAGCGACTGCGTGCAGATTCGCGCTTCTCCATCATCAGTGACGATTTTGGACAGTTCCCGGATATCGTGCACACTGACGTGCTTCGTGTGCCGATTGACGTCTCGGGACTCGGGCAAAGTGGCCACTGGGTGCGCAACCGCATGATCGAGCAGCACGGTGTCTACCTAGAGATGTCGACCGCGACGTCAGTTGTCGCCGTGATTGGTGCGCTCAACGCGCCGAACCTTGACCGTTTTATGGACGCGCTCATGGCTGTCGTCGCTGAGGCGGAGGCACTGCGAGAAGCCGCGACTGAAGAGGTCTCTCTCGAGGCCTTCCCCGCGCTCCCCGCTCCGGGCATGCTCCGTATGCTGCCTCGTGAGGCCTACTTTGGTGAGAGCGAGGTTGTCTCGTTTGAGCACGCGGTCGGCCGCGTCTCGGCTGACACCCTCGCCGCCTACCCACCCGGAATTCCGAACCTGATTCCAGGCGAAGAGGTCACAGCCGAAACCGTTGCGTTCCTGCGGGCTGTCGCCGCATCGCCGACCGGGTACGTGCGCGGGGCGGTTGACGCGGAGGTCGGCGGGTTCCGCGTGGTGCGGTAGCAGCTGGCTGGTGCTGAGGCGGATACACTCGCTGGCAGCGACACGTTCACACAAAAAGGGCGGTGCCGATCCTTTCGGATCAGCACCGCCCTTTGAAGTTCTCGAGGTTACTTCTTCTTCTCGAAGAGGTTGCCGATGAGTGTCGAGCCGATCAGCACGATCGCGAGCAGGATGACGCCCACGATGGAGATCGCAACGACGTTCAGCGGATCGCCCGCGTACGAGAACTGGACGTCGCCAGTGGTAGCGAATGCGGGTGCTGCAACAAACACCGAAGCGAGAGCTACGGTCACAGCAGTTGCGATGCGGGTGCGGATCTTCACGTTGTCTCCTCGCGGTACCTGATGATGTTGGCGCCGAGCGCCGATCCCTATCATCCTATCCCTAATAGGGTAGAGGCATGACCGCACCACGCACACGTACCCCTATCGATGCCGCCGCAGAGGCCTGGGTCGACACCCTCGTTGACCTCGCGCCCACCCTTGGAACGTACATCGGTCGTAGCGAAGCTAACAATCGGCTTCCTGATTACTCGCCTGAGGGAGCGGCGGCGCTCGCGAAGGCCGAGCGAACGACGCTCGACGCGCTCCTCGCGGCACCGGTCGCCGACGCTGTTGACGCGGTAACGCAGGCTGATCTCTCTGCAGAGCTGCGGCACGGAATCGAGAGCTACGAGGCTGGCGAACACCTGCGTGACCTCAACGTGCTTGAATCACCCCCGCAGCAGATCCGAGACATCTTTGATCTCATGCCGACCGACTCCGAACAAGACTGGAGCGTGATTGCTGAGCGCCTGAGCGCCGTTCCGGCCTCGCTCGAGGGGTACCGGGCTTCGCTTGCGCAGGGTGTTGCGCGCGGGCTTGTCCCGGCGATCCGCCAGTTGCGGGAGGTGTCTGAGCAGTCGCGACGGACTGCAGGATCGGGCGGCTCCGCCGATAGCGGCACCTTTTCCACGCTGGCCGCGAGAGCCAGTGGTGTGCCTGCGTCTTTGGCGCAGGATCTTGCGGAAGCTGCGAAGGGTGCTGAGCGCGCCTACGCCGAACTCGCGGAGTTCTTGGACCGTGAGGTCGCGCCGCACGCCCCCGAAGCGGACGCGTTTGGACGCGAGCGTTACGAGCGGGCATCAGAGGGCTTTTTGGGCAAGCGCGTTGACCTCGATGAGACCTACGAGTGGGGTATCGAAGAGCTTGCACGCATGGTCGAGGAGCAGCAGCGGATTGCCGCCGAGATTGTGCCGGGAGGTAAACCCGGTCCCGGGATCATTGCTGAAGCGATTGCCCTGCTCGAAAACGACCCCGCGCGTAAACTGCACGGCACCGACGCGTTGCAGCGCTGGATGCAGGAGACCAGCGACCGTGCGGTTGCGGAGCTGGGTGAGACTCAGTTCGACATCCCCGCCGAAATTCGCACGCTCGAGTGCATGATCGCTCCCACGCAAGAGGGCGGCATCTACTACACCGGCCCCGCTGACGACTTCTCGCGCCCGGGTCGCATGTGGTGGTCGGTGCCCGAGGGGGTTACCGAGTTTGATACCTGGCGTGAGTTGACGACCGTGTTTCACGAGGGTGTTCCCGGCCACCACCTGCAGATCGGTCAGGCCGTTGTGAACCGTGGCCTGCTCAATGAGTGGCGTCGGCAGCTCGCCGGCACCTCGGGTCACGCCGAGGGCTGGGCGCTGTACGCCGAGCGCCTGATGGAGCAGCTGGGGTACCTCGATGATCCCGCCGACCGCCTCGGCATGCTCGACGGGCAGCGGATGCGCGCGGCACGCGTGGTGCTCGACATCGGTGTGCACCTCGGCAAGCAGCGACCCGACGGCGCTGGTGTCTGGGACGGTGAATATGCCCTTGAGTTCATGCGCGACAACGTCAACATGAACGACGGTTTTGTGCGCTTCGAAGTGAATCGCTACCTGGGGTGGGCGGGTCAGGCCCCCTCCTATAAGATCGGGCAGCGCATCTGGGAGCAACTGCGAGATGATGCGGCTCAGAGTGCCACCGCACGCGGAGAGAGCTTCGACATACGCGACTTCCACCGCCGAGCGCTTGCCCTGGGTGGTGTGCGTCTCGACACGCTTGAGCGCGCACTGCGCGGAGACTTCGACGGTCGCTAACGATGGCGACGAGCGACGTTACCCCTGCCGCCGGATCGCTTTGCCCCTGCGGCAGGGGTGAACCGTATGCGAGCTGCTGCGGGTCGTTGCACTCTGGTGGTGCGGCGCCCACCGCAGAACGATTGATGCGATCCCGCTATAGCGCCTTTGTGCTGGGCCTCGACGCCTATCTGCTGCAGAGCTGGCACTCGTCGACGCGGCCGCAGTCGTTGGAGCTTGATCCTCAGGTTGAGTGGCGCCGCCTGGTGATCGAGCAGACGACAGCGGGTGGTCCGTTCGACAGCGACGGTGAGGTGACCTTTACCGCGATCGCGCGAACCCCAGACGGTCGGATGGAGCAGCGCGAACGCAGTCGGTTCGTGCGGGACGAGCAAGGGCGTTGGAGCTACCTTGACGGGGTGGCGCTGTGACCTGAGGGTCAGCCGTCAGCGCCGTTCATTGAATTACCGCCCAATATCGCGCGCCCGGAAGCGCAGCACACCCGCGACGAGCAGCACCACGATGCAGGCGAGCAGCAGCCACATGCCGCTGCCCAGCCCGTGAAGCAGCGGTTCGTTGCCGTATGCCCAGTGAATCGGGGAGTAGTCGAGCAGGCTCTTCATGGAGTCGCCCTGGTTACCGACCGCGTTCAGCACGTAGCCAAGTACGGCCACCCCCGCACCGCCCAGCAGGGCCACGGTGCGTCTTCCGATGAGTGCTCCCGCGACGACCGCAGCTGTGCCAGAGAGAAGCGCTGCCGTGCACAGCGCCAGTGTGCCCGCGGCAATATTGCCGACACTCAGTTTGAGCTCGCTGGGGCCGTTGAGAATCGTGATGACCACAAACACGATCAGCCCGAGCCCCAGCAGCCTGACCGCTAGCGCGGCCCAGCGCTCAAGCAGCAGCTGCACGCGGCTGACTCCGTGGGCCAGTGTCAGCTCGAGGGTGCCGCGTTCTTCGTCGGCGCCGATCGCCTGGGATCCCCAGGAGATGGCCGCGATACTGAACAGCAGGTAGCCGAGCAGTCCAAAGAAGGTACTCTGCGCGTAGCCCGCGCCCGTTGCGATGTTCTGATACCCGATGGCCGCGGTGAGCTCCGAGGGAAGCTGCTTGAGAAGGTTTTGCATCTCGGGGCTATTGCCGAGGGACGGGAAGAGCGGCAGGTAGAGGCAAAGCGCCGCAACAATGCCAATTGACCAGCCGACAAAGGATCGCCAGGACTCTTGCAGGCTGTGACGCAGGATCGGCAGAACCGGAACTCTGTTCATGACGCATCTCCGTTGTCATCGTGAAGGCCTTGGCCGTAGAGGCTCAGCACGGCGTCTTCAAGGTTCGGCGCCTCGATGCTGATGTCGTTGAGAGGGTAGGCGGCGAGAACCTTTACGAATCTGTCGGGATTACCGCCGAGTAAGCCAGTCAGACTGAGCGTTGCCTCGCCAGGGTGCTGGGTGACTCGCAGTTCGCTGAGATCCGGGATCGCCTGCAGCGCTGCGGTGAGTGTCGCCGCGTCGGCTTCACGCACCTCTGCGCTCACTCTGCGCTTTGCGGTCTCGCGCAGCTCCGAGACGGTGCTCGTTGTGATGATCTCGCCCTGCTTGAGGATCGCGACACCCGCCGCGACCTGTTCAACCTCGCTGAGCACGTGCGACGAGAGTAGAACTGTCGCACCACGATCCTGTGCCTCGCGCACGAGCGCGTGGAACGTCTGCTGCACGAGCGGGTCTAGGCCGCTTGTCGGCTCGTCGAGGATGAGCAATCGCGGATCGTGCATAAACGCCTGAATGATGCCGAGTTTCTGCTTGTTGCCCTTGGAGAGGCTGCGCACCGGCCGGTGTAGATCCACGCCGAGCCGATCCGCAAGCTCGGCAATACGGCCGCTGCTGACGTGACCGCTCAGCCTCGCATAATGCGCGAGCAGAGCCGCCCCCGTGACACGTCCCTCGAGGATGAGCTCACCCGGCAGATAGCCGATCTGCTGCCGCAGCATGGTGCCCCCGGCACGAGGGCTCATGCCGAGCACCTCAACACTGCCCGAGTTTGGCTGCATGAGGTCGAGCAAAATGCGCAGTGTTGTTGTTTTGCCGGCGCCGTTGGGGCCGATGATGCCAAACACTGACCCACTGGGGATCTGTAGGGTGACCCCACGAAGCGCTTCGGTTGAACCGAAGCGCTTCGTCACTGAATCAAGAGCAATTGCTGCTGTCATAGCCTCAATGTAGACCTCTTGGAGGCCT
Organism: Leucobacter viscericola; assembly: GCF_011299575.1. Lineage (NCBI taxonomy): Bacteria > Bacillati > Actinomycetota > Actinomycetes > Micrococcales > Microbacteriaceae > Leucobacter > Leucobacter viscericola. The sequence continues at coordinate 626,226 of NZ_CP049863.1, read as the reverse complement.
ACAAGCAAGACGTATGACTGGGCCTATTGCTGTGCGTTTTTGATCCAGCTCTCAACGTCGTCTGCGGTGCGCGGGATGCCCGCCGAAAGATTGACACAACCATCGTCGGTCACAACGATGTCGTCTTCGATTCGCACGCCGATGCCGCGGTATTCCTCGGGCACCGTGAGGTCGTCGGGCTGGAAATAGAGACCGGGCTCGATGGTGAACACCATACCCGCGCGGAGCACACCGTCGAGGTAAAGCTCGCGGCGAGCTTGTGCGCAGTCGTGTACGTCCATGCCGAGGTGGTGGCTTGTGCCGTGCACCATGTAGCGGCGGTAGTAAGCGGTCGGATCGTTTTCGGCGCTGGGCAGGAAGCCCCACTCGCGGGTGTAGCGCTCGATGACCTTCATGGCCTCCTCGTGCACGTCGCCAAAACGAATGCCCGGCTTGACGATCGCACGAGCGGCGTCGGCGGCCTCAAGAACAGCCTCGTAGACGCGGCGCTGTACCGGGCTGAACGTGCCCGAGATCGGCACGGTGCGAGTGATGTCTGCCGTGTAGAGGCTGTCGAGTTCGACACCCGCGTCGAGCAGCAGCAGGTCACCCTCGCGCACGTCGCCGTCGTTGCGAATCCAGTGCAGGGTGCAGGCGTGTGATCCTGCTGCCGCAATCGTCTCGTAGCCGACGGTGTTGCCGTCGAGCCGGGCGCGCTGGTTGAAGACACCCTCAACGATGCGCTCTCCGCGCTTGTGCGCGCTTGCCTTGGGGAGCGCCGCGAGCACGTCTTCGAAGCCCTTGGCCGTTGCGTCGACCGCGGCCTGCATCTCGACGATTTCGTAGGAGTCTTTCACGAGTCGCAGTTCAGAGGCCGCTCGGGCCAGCTCTTCGTTCTCGAGTGTCAGCTCGCCCTCAGTGGACTCGAACGCTTCGAGTGGTGCCGTTGGTACGTCGAGCGCCGCTGCAACCTGTGCGAGTGAGGGGCGGGGTCCGATCCAGAATTCACCGATCTCGGGGTTAGCGAAGAACTCGTCGCTGTCGCGTCCGGCGCGCTCGCGGAAGTACAGGGTGGCCTCGTGCCCGTTGGGCGTGGGATCGAGCACCAGAATCGCGCCGGGTTCGCTCTCTGAGCCCCAACCGGTGAGGTGCGCGAAGGCACTGTGGGGGCGGTACTGGTAGAAGGTGTCGTTTGAGCGCTGCTTCATTGCACCGGCGTGAATGACAAGGCGCTTGCCAGTGAACAGCGCCGAGAGCGCGGCGCGGCGGCCGCCGGTGTGAGCGGTGACCGGCAACGCTGCGGGCAGCTCTTCGGGGCGATCCGCCCAGTGGCTTGAGATGTAATCGAGGAAACGATCGGACTGCGGAGTGGTGCTCCGGTTGCTGTTGTCGATCTTCACGTCGTGGGTATCGGGTACCTGCGTGTCGGTGTTGCTCAGATCAGCGGCCGAGTCCAGGTTATCTAGTGCGGTCATCTCCCCATCCTCTCACTTTCTTTTGATTCTGGGCTGTTCGTGAGGTCAGCGAGCGGGCGTAGTTTGTTTGTTAGAGACAGCGGATCGGCTGCCTTGCAGATGAAAGGAAGCGCGTAATGGCAACATATGATGTCGCAGATCGTTCTGCGGTGGTTACTGGAGCAGGATCGGGGATCGGCCGAGCCGTTGCCCTGCTGCTTGCCGCAAACGGGGCAAAGGTTGTGGTGCAGGATCTCAACGCCGAACACGCTCAGGCGGTCGTGGCCGAGATTGAAGCGGCGGGCGGTGTGGCAGTTGCGGTCTCTGGTGACGCTGCGGCGACCGATGTTGTCGCCGAAACGATTCGTGTGGCCGAAACGCTTGCTCCTTTGGGTATTGGCGTGAACAACGCCGGCATCGGTGGTCCCATCGGGCCAACCGGTGACTACAGTGATGCCGATTGGGAAAAGGTCATCAGCATCAACCTCAACGCCGTATTCAGGGGCACCCGCGCGCAGGTTTCTGCGATGTCTAAAAATGGCGGGGGAGCAGTGGTCAACATTGCATCGATCCTCGGAAGCGTTGGGACTGCCTACTCTCCGGCCTACGTTGCGACAAAACACGCTGTGGTCGGTCTCACAAAAGCCGCCGCGCTTGAATACGCCACGGCGGGTGTGCGAGTGAACTCGGTCGGACCCGGATACATCGACACCCCACTGCTCGCCGGAGCGGATGCCTCAGTGCGCGAGGGACTCGTTGAAAAGCACCCGATCGGCAGGCTGGGCCGCGCCGACGAGGTGGCAAACCTCGTTGCATTCCTTGCGAGTGACGCCGCGTCATTCGTGACCGGAAGCTATCACCTTGTCGACGGCGGGTACACGGCGCAGTAAGCGCCCAATACTATTGAGGGATGACTGCTGAGGCGATGCCGGGAGGGTTTGACCTCCATACCCACTCGGTGTTCTCTGATGGCACCACAACCCCGACTTCGATTGCGTTCGAGGCTGCCGCCATCGGGCTAGACGGCTTTGCCCTGACCGACCACGACACGGTGGCCGGCTGGGAAGAGGCGCGGATCGCGGCAGCCTCCGTAGGGGTCGATGTTCTGCCGGGCATCGAACTCACCACCCATACGGGGGCCCGATCCGCGCATCTGCTTGCGTACGGGCCCGATCCTGCGCACCTTGGACTCGGCGCAAAGATGACGATGCTGCGTGATTCCCGGGTGGCCAGGGCTCGCGCGATGGCGGATCTGCTCGCCCCCGACTTTGCTGTTGACTGGGACGCGGTGCTGCTCGCGGCAGGCAGCAGCGTCGGGCGGCCCCATATCGCCGATGCGCTCGTTGCCGCCGGGTACGCCGAAAATCGAAGCGCCGTGTTCGAGACGATCCTGAGCCCGCGGGGGCGTTATTACATGCCGATCTACGCGCTCAACACCGTTGAAGCTGTGGAACTTGTGCGCGCCGCGGGAGGCCTGCCCGTGTTGGGGCACCCCGCGGCGAACCGAATGCGCACTCCGTTCTCTGCTGCTGAGCTCGGTGAGCTCGCCGACGCGGGCCTGTGGGGCGTCGAACTCGATCACCCAGAAAATCGCGCTGACTGGGTCGCTCCATTGCGCGAATCGGCTGAGGCGCTCGGTCTTGTTGTGACCGGTGCGAGCGACTATCACGGCGCAGGCAAGGCGAACCGCCTGGGTGAGCGCCGCACGAGCTCAGACGTGGTCGCGGAAATCCGCGACCACGTGGCTGTGCCGCGCTAGACCTGCGCTGTCTCCTCTGCGCTGCGGTGGTCCTGCGCTGTCCCCTCTGCGCTGTCCCCTCTGCGCTGCGGTGAACGCATTTCAACATTATGAACTCGCATAATGTTGAGACGCGTTCACCGTAGGAGAGGGAGCTTCGTCCACAAAGGGCGTAACGACAAGTTTCCGCCCTATTATTGAGTTTCATTGTGGATAACCCGCAGAGCACCACGAACCTCGCGTTGAATGAGATGCATGGTGAGAGTCCCAATGCAACTGTCGGAAGAACTGCAAACGTCGGCGTTTACCATTTCTACGGGAATGAGAGCGGGCCTGACCCCGCGTGCCGCACAGCATTCGCGTTTCGCGCACCCTCATCACGGAGTGCGCAAGCTCAAAGTGGATAGGCCACGATTTGAGTTTGACGAGATTGCGGCGAGACAGCTTGCCAGGGACTACCTTCCCCTACTTCGCCCGAGGGAAGCGTTCAGCCATACAACTGCGCTGCTACTGATGCAGGTTCCTCTTCGAACTCCTGCTCAACTGCACGTGACAGCGCCAAAACCAATGGGGCAGGCAAGGGGACGCAACGTAAGAGGGCACCGTGTCTCCCGCGAGTTCACGCCTATCAAAGACCTTGAGGGATTGCCATGCGTGCCGTATCTTCAAGCGCTCTTGCAATCGATACCCATGTTGAGGTTTCGCGAACTCGTTGTCGCACTTGATCATCTCAGGTTGTTGCGGGGGCCACCGGGAGTTGCGAAGGCCTTGTTGCCCCAAGAAGAGGTTATGAGGCACCTGCAGGAACACTCCGTTATTGGGGCGGCGAGACTACGTGCAGCGATTGAAGTTTCGCGAGTTGGTGCTGAATCCCGAATGGAGTCGTTACAGCACTTCGAACTGGCACGGATGGGGATCGACACCCTCGAAATGCAGGCCGAAATTTTCAGCGAAGCCGGTGTTTTGATTGGCCGCTTTGACCTTGTTGATCGTGAGACGAAGCGGATTGTTGAATACGACGGCGAGCAACATCGCACCGATCGTCTGCAATATCTGCGAGACGAGGAGCGTTTGGAGAATGCGCGCGAAGAAGGATGGAAGATCCTTCGCCTCCGCAAAGAGAACTTTCACGACAGGGAGCTTGCTGCGACTCGTCGCATCCTCTGCGATTTCTTGCTTCGCGTGCCAAAGACGCTACCGCCGCGCCTCACGAAGTACTTTGCTGAGCCGCTCTATCTCTCGAGCCTAAGGCCCCGAACCCAAGCCCTGCGGTGAACGCATCCCAACATTATGAAATCGCATAACGTTGAGACGCGTTCACCGCAGGGGGAGAAAGGATGGTGAACTAGCTACTCGGTCGCGGTGGACTCAGTGGCCTGGGCGTCCGTATTGGACGCGCCGGATGCCTCGCCCGAGCCTCCCGTGCGACGACGACGGCGCCTGCGACGCGGGGCCGTCGTGCCCTCTGACTCGGGAGCGGGATCGAGCGATGCACCGGGCTCGCTGCCGCCCTCAAGGTCGTGACCGTGCTGCTCGTGGCCGTGGGTTTCGTGGCGGCCGCTGCCGCGTGGGTTCGCGCTGCGGGTGCGGCGACGCGTGCGGGTCGAGCCCTCGCGCTTTTCGCCCTCACCCGAGTCTGCGCTAGATCCGGATGCAGAACCCCGTGAGGATCCGCCGCGGCGATCAGCACCGCCGCGCCCGCCGCGAGGTGGGCCGTCCTTCACGGGAGTCGCCTTCAGACGGCCCTTTGTGCCCTCGGGAATGTTTAGATCGGTGAAGAGGTGCGGCGAAGACGAGTAGGTTTCAACGGGCTCGGCGATGCCGAACTCAAGCGCATTGTTGATGAGCGCCCACTTGTGCATGTCGTCCCAGTCAACAAACGTGACTGCGATGCCGGTACGACCTGCGCGGCCGGTGCGGCCGACGCGGTGCAGGTAGGTCTTGTCGTCGTCAGGAACGGTGTGGTTGATGACGTGGGTGACGTCGTCAACGTCAATGCCGCGCGCGGCGACCTCGGTCGCGACCAGGATGTCTTTTTTGCCTGACTTGAAGGCGGCCATTGCGCGCTCGCGCTGATCCTGATTGAGATCACCGTGTACGGCGGCGGCGGGGAAGCCGCGATCTGACAGCTCCTCCTGAAGTTTCGCTGCGGCGCGCTTGGTGCGCATGAAGATGACTGTTTTGCCGCGCCCTTCGGACTGCAGGATGCGCCCAATGATCTCGTCTTTATCGAGCGAGTGTGCGCGGTAAATGATGTGTTCGATGTTCGCCTGTGCCGCGCCCTCGTCGGGATCGGTCGCACGAATGTGGATTGGGTTCGACATGAAGCGGCGCGCGAGCGTCACGATGGTGCCCGGCATGGTCGCCGAGAACAGCATGGTGTGGCGCACCGCGGGGGTCATCGAGAACAGCTTTTCGATGTCGGCGAGGAAGCCCAGGTCGAGCATCTTGTCGGCCTCATCGAGCACCATCTCGCGAACGTTCTTGAGATCAAGAAGACGCTGGTTGGCGAGGTCGAGCAGGCGTCCGGGAGTACCGACGATCACCTGAGCGCCAGCCTTCAGCTGATCGATCTGGCCCTCGTATGCCTTGCCGCCGTAGATGGGCACAACGGTCGCGTTGCGGTTTTTGGTGGCGAGTTCAAGGTCTTCGTATACCTGCACGCAGAGCTCGCGAGTCGGCACAACAATAAGCGCCTGCACGCCGGGCTCGGGATCTTTGCCGATGCGCTGCAGCACGGGGAGACCGAAGCCGAAGGTCTTGCCGGTGCCCGTTTTGGCCTGGCCGATGATGTCCTGCCCCGAGATCGCGAGCGGAATGGTCTGCTCCTGGATCGGGAATGCCTCGGTAATGCCGCGCTCTGCGAGCGCGTCGACCATGTCTTGGTCAACGCCGAGTTCAATGAAAGTCGTCACGTTGCGTCCTGTTCGAAATGTTGATTGCTGCGCACACATTACTCACAAGCGCAGCGGCCGACGCTCCAGTGGCGCCGACGATGAATACTTACGGCGTTCAGTCTATGCCGACCATCGCCGCAACCGACGGTAAGCTGACAGAGTGTTCGAGTGGATCAAGGGGCTGCGCAAAAATAGGGCGCCCGTGCGTAAGGTGCGTTCGCGCGGTGACGGTAGTGATACCGAGCGCGTTGAACTCGCAGAGTTTGCCCCCGGAATACTGCCGTTTTTGGGGCTGACCGCCTACCTGCAGCTTGAGCTGTACGAGGCCGCAACACGCGCCGTTTCTGGCGCCCCAACCCTCGAAGCAAAGGATGTACTCGCCCGCGTGGCGGGGCAGACGCTCTCGAAGCACCAGCGGCTCACCGCCGAAATTCGCAAGCGCGGGCACGAACCCCACACCGTGATGGCGCCGTTCACGCAGGTCATCGATGAGTACGTGGAGCGGATCGATACTCCAGACTGGCACCAGTACGTGCTCTCCCTCTTTCTCGTTGGCGGACTCTTTGACGATTTCTTTGCGACGATCGCTTCGGGCCTTAAAGACAACTACCGCGGCGAAGCAATTGCGATCCTGAGCGATGACACCGGTCGCGACGAGGTGAAAAAGCTTCTTGAGCAGGCGATTGCTGATGATGAGGGGCTTTCGAGCTGGCTCGCCCTCTGGGGTCGACGACTCGTCGGAGACACCCTGTTGGTTTCGCGGGCGGTGCTGTCACTGAGCGAAAACCGCCCATTTGTCGCCAGCGAGGTTGAGCCCGTGTTCACCGAGCTCATCGCTGACCACATTCGCCGCATGGACGGGTTGGGCCTCACGGCCTAGGCCACACGCATGAGCCTGCCGCATTGCAAGTACTTTGAGGCGGGGCGCTGCCGATCCTGCGCCCTGATCGAAACCCCCTACGAAGCTCAACTGCGCAACAAGCAGCTGCGCTGCCGCGACACGCTGCCCTCTGTACCCGATGCCGCCTGGCTGCCGCCCGTGCGCAGCGAAGACCACGACTTTCGCAATAAAGCGAAACTGGTGGTCGGGGGCGTCGCCGGAAATGTGACGCTCGGCATCCTGGGGCCAGACGGGCGAGGAGTCGACCTGCGCGACTGCTTGATTCAGTCATCAGGGATCCGCAGCCTGATCCCGAGGCTTGCTGAATTTCTCGAGGCCACGGGTCTTGAACCCTACGACGTGCCAAAACGACGCGGTGAGCTGAAGTTTGTGCACGTGACCGAGGCTCCCGGCGGCGAACTGATGTTGCGGTTTGTTGTGCGCAGCGAGCACGCGTTAGATCGGCTTCGACGAGGGCTGGGAGAACTGCGCAGTGTCGTACCGAACGCCGTTGTTATCTCCGTGAATTTGCTGCCCGAGCACAAGGCCGTGCTCGAGGGGGATCGCGAAGAGCTGCTGCTGGGGTCGTCCCTCTCGATGCAGCTGGGCGATATAGCGCTGCACCTGCAGCCGCAGAGTTTCTTTCAGACAAATACCGCCGTGGCGCGAGCGCTCTATGCGCAGGCAGCCGAGTGGGTAGACCGGGTGGATCCCGCGTCGCTGTGGGATCTCTACTGCGGAGTTGGTGGTTTCGCGCTGCACTGCGCGTCCGCTCCCGGAGCGCCCGTTCGTGATGTGCTCGGTGTGGAACTCAGTGAAGCGGCGGTGCGATCCGCTCGGCGCAGTGCGCAGGAGGCGGGAATCGAGGCGCGCTTTGAGGCCGCTGATGCGACCCGGTTTGCGCTCGGGGCTGCAGCGGACACGGTTCCGAACCTCGTCATCGTGAACCCGCCGCGACGCGGGATTGGTGCCGACCTTGCTGCCTGGCTCGAAGACAGCGGCGTTCACGATGTCATCTACTCGAGCTGCAACCCCGAAAGTTTGGCGCGCGACCTCGCTGCCATGCCCTCGTTTGAAGTGAGTGAGGCGCGCGTCTTCGATATGTTTCCGCACACCACCCACCTCGAAGTTGCGGTGCTGTTGCGACGGCGTTGATTACCGATCGAACTGTGGCGGGTTCCAGTGCCCTGGCTCGGTGAAGTCGGCGGACTTTAGGTCCACCGCGTGCGAACTAACCTCCGCGATACAAACGAGTAGCGAGAGTGTCGGATACCCGTGAACCGTATTGTCGCGAACGATGGCGCGATCATCGTCAGGACCGAGCTGAGCGCTGCGTTCGAGCACGGCAAGCCAGCGGTCGCGCCAGTCGCCGTCTGAGCTGAGCTCCGCCGCCTCTGCGAACTCAGGCATCCAGCGCTCGATTCGAGCGGTGCCTGGATCGTCAACGAGGTGGTGCGCAATCATGTGGACCCCGGGGGAGAGCGTCTCGGTTTTCACCTCGGCGCCGTCCCAGCTGGTCACGCGGGTTGCTTCGGGCGACACGTCAACGAGGTTGAACGGGCCCGTGCGAGGGGGATCCGTGACCCCGCGGCCGCGAACCGCGTCGAGAACGATCGCCCCGCGTGATTCGAGCTGAGTAGCCTCTGCGAACGCTCCCTCGGCCGGTGCCCGGTTGAGGATCACGGCGAGTCGCCCAGGATCCCGCCTTGCAGCGAGCCAGGCCCCGTTCGCACGGCGATCCCGAACCCCACGAACCCCCGGGAAAGTCGAGGGCCACCACTCACCGGGGCCGTCCCAGGCGCGGTTGGGATCCTCGTCGCGCACCGCGAGCACCCGAGTAGATTTGCCAGGTCGAACCTCAACGACGACGGTGCACATACCCTTCCCTTCAACGAAAAGTGCGAGGATGGACGTGTGAACATCGTACTCGGAGTAACCGGCGGCATTGCCGCGTATAAGTCTGTAGCGCTCGCGCGCCTGCTGGTTGAGGCCGGTCACGAGGTGCACGTGGTGCCGACCGATGATGCACTGCGATTTGTTGGGAAGCCTACCTGGGAGGCGATCAGCCGCCATCCCGTCACGACCTCGGTGCACGAGGACGTTCCCGAGGTGCGGCACGTGGCTCTTGGTCAGCGGGCTGATCTCGTGGTCATTGCACCCGCCACCGCTAACACTCTCGCGCGTATGACCGCGGGCCTCGCCGACGACCTTCTCGGCACAACGCTGCTGGCAACGCGGGCCCCGGTGCTTGTGGCTCCGGCGATGCACACGGAGATGTGGCAGCACGCCGCCACACAAGACAATGTGGCGATTCTGCGCAGGCGTGGTGTGCTCTTCATCGGGCCGGAGAGCGGCCGTCTCACCGGCAACGACAGCGGGCCCGGGCGCATGAGCGAGCCCGAACAGATTTTTGCCCGGGTAGCGGAGCTGCTGGCTGATTCTGATTCTGATTCTTTGGCGCAGGATCTGGGCGGGCAGGATCTGGGGACGCAGGATCCGGGCGCGCAGAATCCGGAGCCCACCACCGCACTGTCAGCAGACACATCGGGCCCCCTTGCGGGGTTGCGCATTCTGGTGAGCGCTGGCGGCACGCGCGAGCCGATCGATCCGGTGCGCTTCATTGGCAACCGATCGAGCGGGCGACAGGGAGTTGCAGTCGCCGCTGCCGCTGCCGCGCGCGGTGCGAAGGTTGTGCTGCTCTCCGCGAATATCGACGATTCAGTGCTCGCCGAGGTCGCCGACAATCCCGCGGTGCGCGTGGTGCCGGTTGGCACCGCAGCCGAGCTGGAGTCGGCCGCACACGCGGGCTCGGCGGGCGCAGAGGTGGTGATTATGGCGGCCGCTGTGTCGGACTACCGTGTTGCGGGGGTCTCGGAGGAGAAGATCCGCAAGGAAGACAGTGATGGGCCGCCAACGCTCACGCTGCTGGAGAACCCCGATATCTTGGCGGGATTGGTTCGGGATCGTCGCCCCGGTCAGGTGCTTGTCGGCTTTGCAGCCGAGACTGCGGCTGATGAAGTTGAACTGATGGAGCGTGGCCGTCGCAAGCTCGCGCGAAAGGGTGTGGACCTGCTCGCCGTGAACTCGGTTGGCTGGAGCGAGGGCTTCGAATCGAGCGACAACACGCTGCACATTATTGAAGCGTCGGGCGCACTTGTGGAGCGAATTTCTGGCACAAAACAACAAACCGCGGACGCACTGCTCGATGCAGTGGCCGCGGTGCTGAGGTAATCCGAGGGACTAGCTGATAAAGCCGACCTTGCGGCCAGCGTCTCCACCGAACTCGACGTAGGTGATGGATCCTGCGTCAACCAGGTACTGCTTGCCCTTGCTGTCGGAGAGCGCGACGAGACCGCCATCTTTTGCCGCGGCCTCTTGGATGAGCGCGCGCAGTTCGTCTGCGGTTGAGTCGGTCTCGAACGACAGTTCGCGAGGTGAGTGCTTGATGCCGATACGAACTTCCACGGGTGCCTCCTTCAAAACGGTGGCAGGGTGCCACGGCTGATTCTGCTTCGAGTCTATGGTGGGAGCGGTGACTCGGTGTTGGAATTGGGGGCCCGTTCGCCGTGAGCGCAGTGTGTAGCGGCAAGATTCTCGCACTGAGATCTCACAAGCGCTGCACGTAGAGGTACTGAGCTGGCGTCGATTTTGTCTTGCCCCCTCTCAGAACCGTACTGAGCTTTTCTCGTTCGTCACCTATTTGCCGTCGTTGGAGGGGTGAGGGGCTCTGCGGCTCGATAGCTTTAGGGTGCAGTTTTGTCTGGCGGTGTTCACTGCCAGGAGTGCGCTAACGAGGGCGGGGGTCGCACTGCCGTGCGACCGGCGACAGCCTGTTGAAGTATCTGGGGGGGGATTATAGTTTTGAGCGCTGATTTGCGGGGGAACGTCGAAAGTCGAATGCGACTGCGGGATCGTGCGGGACGAATCGCACGGCGAATCGCTGCGGGTGTTCTCGGCACGGTACTTGTCGTTGGTGGGTTGACGCAGACCGCGCAGGTAGCGCAGGCCGACAGTGGCACGATTCAGAGCTTGTCGATTGTGACCGAATACGACGGGCAGGTCTCGACCCCGTTGGACCCCTCACCAAACAACGGGGTTGTCGCGAGCAATGATGCGGTTGGCTTCAAGTGGGAGCTCACCGCGGTAGATCTGCACGACGGTGTGCTGTCACAAACGCTCCCGGTCGGCTGGACGTGGGACGAGCAGAGCCTCGTTGTTCTTAATTCCACCGGTGCGTTTACGACCTCGAGCTATGAACTCTCGAACGACGGTCGCACCGTCACCTCAACCGTGACGGCCGCGAATGGTGAGTCGAATCAAGTGCTGGCGACGTTCGCCACCCTCCGAGCGATTCCCTCGGGCGCGGTTGCGAATGAATCGGTGTACACGCCGAAGCTGACCGGCACAGTTGCGGGGCAGACAACCACGGCGAGCACGGACCCCATTACCGTGGTGAACGAAGCCAAGGTTGAGCTTTGGAAGGGTTACCTCAATTACGACGCGAGCACCAACGGTTCAAGCCACGACTTCGGTGATGGCCTTGGCTCGGTAACCGCCCGTTGGATTGATTTCCGAGTGAGTGCGCTGCAAGCTCGCAATGCTTTCGCCGTTGGAGCGCGAGACACCCAGCTTGCGCAGCCCTTTGTAGTCAACGACACCTACACGGTCTCTGGCACCGGCGCGGCTGCCGCCGACTACCAGGCCGCCGTCAAACGCACCTCCGAGGCGGGCGGCACGGTCGGCCTTGTACAGACGGGGCGATCCATCGAACTGACTTTCGACGGGTTTACTGACGCTCCCGAAGCCTGGGTTGAACTGCGATTCTGGATCCGCGACAACCAGTTGCCGGCAAACGGCAGCAACCTGACGATCAACAATAAGGTCACCCCGGTTGACTGGAAGTCGGTTGAGGGTGATCCCGTAGCCGTAGACACCAGCAGCGCGAGTGTTTCGCGCACAATGAGTCGCCCGGCAACGCGCACAAACGAGACCGCCGAAAAGAGCATGTATCTCTTCTCGAACCAGGCCTCAAACGGCGACGTAAAGACCGATCCTCCCCAGTGGGGAAACAACGTTAAGAACATCGCAAACCTGACGAGCAAGGAGGTCGCACCGGGCAGCTTGGTTATCGCTCGTCTGTCACTGCGCCCAGCAGTTGAAGACAACATTACGAAGGGTGCGACCGACCTGGTCGTCTATGACTTCTGGGACACCAGCGAACAGCAGATCGTTGATGCGCGCATGTACGTTGGCGCTCGCATGGGCACGGCGGGTATTTCCGCCTCGAAGTACACCGTGCAGTACACCGACGGTGTGCTGCGTAACGAGCCCGAGAGTAACACTTGGTACTCGAGTATCGAAGAGGCCGGTGGGCCAGAGGTGGTCTCGGGAATTCGGGTGGCCTACACGGCGGGTGTTTGGGCTGACAATGAGTCGGCAACAGCGAACGCGGCGTATTTTGTGGTTGACACCCCCTTCAGGATCGTGGGCCAGGCTGCCACGACGGCAACGGATCATGCGCGCTGGAGCCTCGCAGAGCGGCCCGTGCTTCTGACGTCGAGCTACGTTGTTAATGTCGGCGACTACCGACTGAGTGTTGGGGCACTCGTTGACCACAGCGCAACTACGACAAAATCGGACCTGGTGTACACCCTGAACCCGACGATGACGGCACCTCCCGGTGCCGAATACGTCGCGACAGCGCAGAACCTCAAGGTTGTGGCAACGGTTCCGAAGGGAATTGACACTGTCGATCTGACCGGTCTCGATCCGCTCTGGGAGAGTGAGATGACGGGAGACGCCGAAACCGGATTCACGATCACTTTCACCTATAAGGGAATCGCGAGTACCGACACTCAGCTGCCGCCGATCGTGTACGGCGCAAAGACCTCGAGGTTTGCGCCCACCGGAAACGAGATGGTGACGAACGCGGTGATCAGCGCCACCGGTAACACACAGTCGGTGAGCACTCGCAGCGACAAAGTCTCCGTCATCGTGCAGCAGATCGCCGAGGTCACCCAGGAGAAGCGAGTTGTTGGCCCAAGCGCTGTTGAGGTTGGTGAGTCGATCACCTGGGAGTCGAACTGGTACAACACGACAAGCCAGTCCCAGGGGTTGAGCTACTTCGTTGACGTACTGCCCTGGAACGGCGATCCTCGCGGCTCGACCTTCGCGGGCGAACTGAAATTGACCGCTGCAGAGCTCACGGGACCGAGTGCGGCCGGATCCTCGCTTGAGTACACAACCGCTGACCCTCTGACCGTGTATTCCGCCGAGGCAAACGACGATTCGCACGGGTGGATCAGCGCAGCGGGTATTAATCTCGCCGAGATTGACGGCATTACAGCGCTTCGTGTTGTCGATGCCGACTTCGACGCTGGGCCAACCGGAGTTGGCGGTTTGAAGCTTACGGGGACCGTGAACGGGCAGGAATCGGGTGACGTGCTCGTGAATGCGACTCGTGCCTGGCTCGGACTGAACGGCGCCTTTGGGTTCTCAAACAGGGCCGATGCAAAGGTGCTTTCAAGCGCGATTACAGGGCAGGTCTGGGCAGACGGAGACTCTCTGCTGCGTGCGCGAACCGGAATCGAGGGCGCAACTGTGTCGCTCTACAACGATGCCGATGCCAAGGTGGCTGAGACGACTACTGACGCGAATGGAAACTACAGCTTCACTTCACTGCACTCGGGTGACTACCGAACCGTTGTTGATACCGAAACTGTGCGGGTGGCATCTGATGAAGTTCTGCGCAACGTGTATGACCTTGATGGTGACTTGAACAGCGACTCGGGTGCGATTGCGCTAGGCGTAGACACCGTGATCCCGGATGTTGATTTTGGCTACCGCTTCGACACCGTCGCAATTTCGCTAACGAAGACCGGGAAACTGGTTGGCGAGGCGACCGTCGGCGCAAAGATTGAATGGTCATTTGTGATCACGAATACCGGAGAAACATCGCTTGAAGACGTTGAACTTGTTGATCACCTTAGTGGCGTCAAAGACCTTGTCGTTGAGTGGCCCGTCGCCGGGGAACACACGCTTTCTGCTGGGGAATCAGTGCGGGCACATGCGACCTCCACCGTCACCGCGGCTGATATGAAGCTGGGTAAGGTGAACAACACCGCCACAGCAACGGGCAACGGAACGCTGCAGGTCACAGCAACGGCAGATGCAAACGCCACAGTGGAGCTCGCGGGCAATGAAACTTCAACACCACCGACAACACCTCCGAGCGCGCCCCCGACAATTGATCCACAGGGCGGAGTAGGGGAGGGTGGTGCCTCGGACACACTGTCGACAACGGGAGCTGAAGCTGACGGATGTATTCGAGGGGCAGTCTTGCTTCTCGTAGCTGGCGCTGCGCTGGCACTTGTGGCACGCCGCCGCAGGAGTGCATCGCAAGCCTAGGCGCGGGGCGTCGCGAGCCTCAATGTCGGAGGTGCTCACTAGGCTAATCGCATGACCCATTTTGACACCTCCCAAGCGCGGGCGCTGGCACTCGATCCCGAGCGCCACGCCCGCGTTTTGGGGGCTCCGGGCACGGGTAAAACTGAGGTGCTTATCGAGTCATTTCGACGCGCTCAGCAGCTGCCCGGATGGGACGAACTTGATGTTTTAGTGCTTGCGCCAAACCGCTTGGTTGCGGCTCAGCTGAGGCCTCGGCTTGAGCGCGCTGTCGGCCGTGCCTTCGGGGGAACCCCGGTGCGCACGGCAGCCTCTTTCGCCTTTGCCATCCTCACACGGGCCGCGGCTATAGCGGGCGAGACCCCACCCCGGTTGCTCACGGGAACCGTGCAAGACGAGGTCGTCGCCGAGGTGGTTGAGGATCGCCTGGCTTCTGGCCAGCCCACGGTCGCGGGCCTCGTGCCCGAGGTTGTGCAGAGCCCCACCTATCGTGCGGAGCTTCGTGAGCTATGGCGAGTGCTCGACGATTTTGGTGTGACGCCGCAACAGTTGGCTGCCGAGCTGATGAAGGCACGAGACCAGTCCCAGCGCGAGGCTCTTACCAGGGCCCCAGACAGCGGACTTATCGAGCGTTGGCTTGAGACGCTCGAAATTATTGCAGCGGGAGCTGACCGTTTGAGGGCCGAGCGCCCGACAGAGCTCAGCTCAAGTGCCCTGCTACGTGACGCGGCTATCGCCTTGTGCGGCGACACTGCGGTTCACCAGCCGGGTGCCAAAGACGCAGGTCGGCTACGCATCCCCAAGCTGATTTTGGTCGACGATGCCCAAGAACTCGGGGAAGGCGAGCTGGCGCTGCTCGCGGGGTGCGTTCGTGCGGGCAGCAGTGTTTGGGTGTTTGGCGACCCAGATCTCGCGACGGGCACGTTTCAGGGAGAACGCACGCGTGTGCTTGCTGGACTCAACGTCGAGCTTGGGCGGCGAGGCGCGTTGAGTTCGCCGACGGAACCGGAGCAGGTTGCAGTGCTGAGCACCGTGTATCGGCACAACGCCGAGTTGCGCGGGTTCGTGCGCGACCTGACGGCGCGAGTGGGTGCTTTCGGTGCGGTCCAGCAGCGGGAAGCCCTCACCTCAGAGGAAGGCGTGCCGGCGGGCGAGGCCCCCGCCGTGCAGTTTGCCGCAGCGGCTTCCCCCGCGGAGCAAATTGGAATCATCGCACACCGACTGCGCGCGCGAAAGCTCGGCTTGGGTGAAGTCAAAAAGGTTCCTTGGACTGAGATGGCGGTCATCTGCCGCACTCGAGGTGAGGCGAACCGGGTCGCTCGAATTCTTGCGGGGCACCAGGTGCCGACGGGAATCGCTGCGGGAGGAGTGATCCTTCGCGAGCACCAGATTGTGCGAGAACTCATTCGGCTACTGCAACACGCACTCGATGTTCGGCCCCTCGATGCGCATGAGGTGCTGCAACTCGCCGGAGGTGTCATCGGCGGTCTCGACCCCGTCGCTGTTCGACGGCTGCGAGGTGCCCTGCTCCTGCTCGGGCGGCAGGGGGACCGTGAGGCCGGACAAGACGATTTGCTCGTTGAAGACCTTGTCGCGGAAGCCTTCACTTACCCCGGTGAACAACCAATCGTTGACAGCGCCGGAGGGCGTGCGCTTCGCAAGCTCGGTCGCACCGCGGCAGCCGGCGTCAAGGTGCGAGAGGCCGAGGGCTCTCCGCGTGAGGTGTTGTGGGCGCTCTGGGAGAAAACCGGGCTTGCTGAGCGCTGGCAAGAGGATGCGCTCGACGGGCGCGGGTCTCGCGCAGATGAAGCCCATAAGTCACTTGACGCGGTGATGGGGCTCTTCTTTGCCCTGCAACGTCATGAAGAACAAGACAGCGAGCAGCCTATTCAGATTCTCCTTGAGGAACTTCTCGAGAGTGCCATTCCCGAAGACTCGCTCGCTCAGCGCGCCGAGCGCGAGGCTGTCACGGTGACGACACCGCAGGGGGCGATCGGGCGAGAGTTCCAGACTGTGGTGGTGATTGGTGCGCAAGACGGATCCTGGCCCAACTTGCGAGCACGCGGGTCACTGCTCGGAGCGACGACACTCGAACGGTGGCTACGTGGCGAGGAGGCCGTCGCACCGTCGCGCAAAGAAACCATCCACGACGAGTTACGTCTGTTTGTGCAAAGTTGCTCGCGCGCACGCGGTGAACTGCTTGTGTGTGCGATTGCGGACGAGGATCAGCACCCGAGCGCCTTCTTTCGCTTCGGAGAGCCCCACCTCGTCGCGGAACTGCCGAGCGCTCGGCTCACGCTGCGGGGCGCGACCGCTCAGTTGCGACGCAGCGTGACGGGGCAACCGGATGATGCATCTTCGCTTCGTTCCCTGGTCGCACTCGCTGCAGAAGGGGTTCCCGGGGCCGCACCCGACGACTGGTACGGAGTGTTGCCCGCGAGCACCTCCGCGCCGATATATGACCTCGCGGCAGATGCTGAACTGCGTGTGCCGGTGAGTCCCTCTCAGCTCGAGCGAGCGGAGGAGTGCCCGCTCGACTGGGTGATTGCGAGCCTCGGAGGTGGAACCGGAAGTGTCCAGGCAAGTCTTGGCACCCTCGTGCACCACGCGCTTGAGACAGCGCAGGATCCCGATCCCGAGGCTTTGCTTGCCGCTGTTGAAAGAGAATGGCACAAGCTGCCGTTTGACGCAGAGTGGGAATCAGAGAGAGGTCGACGCTTGGCCGCCGCAATGACAGCGGGGCTCTCTGACTACCTGCGTGAGTTTGCCGCGTCAGATCGTGAGCTCGTCGGTCGCGAGACCCTGTTTGAAATTCCGATTGAGCGTGCGGTGTTGCGTGGCATGGCCGACCGCCTCGAGCTACGCAGTCTCGCCGATGGATCGGTCGAGGTAACGGTGGTTGACCTCAAGACCGGGCGCACCCCGCCCACGAAAGCCGCCACCGAAACGCATGCGCAGCTGCAGGCCTACCAGCTCGGTGTGGTGCTCGGCGCGTTTCAGCTTGCTGAGGGCGAAGAGCTGCCACAGAATGCGCACAGCGGCGGGGCAAGACTTCTCTATGTGCACCCCGACGCGACCCGGGGCGGTGGCTTCGTTGAGCGAGCGCAGGGTCCGATGTCTGAAGAGGCCGCCCAAGAGCTATCGGAGCGTGTGGTGAAGGTCTCGCACGTCATGGCCGCGGGGGAGTTCACCGCGCGAGTCGAGCATCATTGCTCGGATCCACACAAACCCGGAAACTGTAGGCTCCATATTGTTCAGGCGGTGAGTCACGCGTGAGTAGCACGACATTGAAGTCACAGCCCCCGGTGTTTTCTGCGACCCGCATAGCGGAGATTCTCACGGTTCCTCCCGCGACGCCGCTGACCCCGACGGCTGAACAGCGCACAGTCATCGAGCATCCTCTCGGTGCCAGCACGCTTGTTGTTGCCGGGGCTGGCAGCGGAAAAACCGAGACCATGGCAAACCGCGTGGTGTGGCTTGTTGCAAACGGATTGGTCGCGCCAGATCAGGTGCTCGGTCTTACCTTTACCCGGAAGGCCGCTGGCGAGCTGCGTGAGCGCATATCTTTGCGGCTCGCGCTCTTTGCGGCTCGGCTACAGGAGCACGCTGAGCTCGGGCAGCTGGGTGACACCGAGGCAACTCACGCGGCGAGGCTGACAGAGTTGCTCGCAGACGGGCTTGAGCTGCCCGAAGTGAGCACCTACAACGCATTTGCGGCGGGGGTGCTGCAGGAGTTTGGGATCGCGGCCGGGGTTGCTCCCGGGGCCGTGATTATTGATGAGGCGACGGCCTGGCGCATTGCGCGTGAAACCATACTTCAAAGCACCGACAGCGCACTTGTGCAGAGCGAATTGCGATTGCCCCAGATCGTGAACTACGTGCTCAACCTTGACCACGCTGTTGCCGACAACCTCACCTCGTTTGACCGCGTTGACCAAATCGTCTCAGAATTTGCGCGGGTACTCGAGCTGCCCTACTCCGAAAAGGAACTGGGGGGAGAGCGCAGCGGCAAGGTCTACGCACCCGTGAGGGACGCCGTTGCGGCGTTGAAGGAGACACCCCTCATCACGCGTCTCGCGCGCGAGTTCGCTGAAGAGAAACAGCGTCGCGGGGTGCTCGAATTCTCAGACCAGTTGGCGTTGGCCACACGGGCGATCGAGAGGTCTCGCGACGCGATCCCGCTTCTGCGGCAGCGGCACCGTGTGATTCTGCTCGACGAGGTGCAGGACACCTCGGTTGGGCAGACCCGATTCCTCTCCCGCATTTTTGCGGGCCACTCAGTGATGGCGGTCGGCGATCCACACCAGTCCATCTACGGCTGGCGAGGCGCATCGGCTGAGGGCCTGCAGTCATTCCACGCTGACTTTCGGGGCAGAGGAGAAACGCGCACGCCACCGGCGACGCTGACTCTCTCGACAAGCTGGAGAAACCCGGGCAGGGTTCTCGACGTTGCGAACACCATTGCGGCTCCGCTGGCCGCCGAGGCGGCCGTGGCCGTTCCAAAACTTGCACCCCGACCGGGTGCGAGTGAGGGAGGCGTCGAGTGGGTCTTTCCCGAGACCGTGCATGAAGAGAGATACGCCGTTGCGACCTGGATGCGGGATGCCCGCGAGGCGCATCTCTCGGCCAACGACGAATTGCCGAGCGCAGCCGTGATCTTTCGCAAGCGCAGCGCAATGGCTGGATTCGCCGCTGCTCTGACAGAGCTTGGCGTGCCAAACAGAATCGTCGGTTTGGGTGGCCTGCTCTCGACACCCGAGGTGACTGACGTCGTGAGTGTGCTGCGCTGCCTTTGGTATGCAGACGCCAACTCCGAACTTATCCGGCTGCTTTCGGGGCCGAGATTTAGGCTTGGCGCGGCCGACATTGCCGGGCTCAGCAAGGCCGCGCGTTGGTTTGCATCTCGCGATGTGGCTCAGCAGCCCCTGAGCCCCGAAAGTCTTGCTGCTGACAGTGTGCTGCCGGATCCCGACCGCGAGTTCACCCTGGTTGACGCGCTCGACCAGGTCGCCACAATGCGCGACCTCAGCCACGTTGCTCTGAAACACGTCAGCCCGGTGGGGCGTGAACGACTCCGCGAGGCCGGACGCATGCTGGCGGCGCTTCGGCAGGGCGTTGGCGGCAACATCAGCGAACTCATTAACTCGACGGTGCAGGCGCTGCGACTCGACATCGAGCTCGCCGCGAACGAGGCCCGGCAGTACCTGGCGGCGGCCGACGCGTACGCCAACCTTGACGTGTTCACGGAGCTTGTCGAGGGGTATCTGGCGATCGACACCCGAGGCACACTCGCCTCGCTGCTGGAATGGATCGAGCGCGCAACAACCGCCGACGAAACCGCGGAGCATGTTGCCGCCCCGACTCCCGGCACGGTCCATTTGATCACCGCACACGGCTCCAAAGGCCTTGAGTGGGATCTGGTCGCGGTGCCGCGTCTGGTAGCAGGGG
Organism: Leucobacter viscericola; assembly: GCF_011299575.1. Lineage (NCBI taxonomy): Bacteria > Bacillati > Actinomycetota > Actinomycetes > Micrococcales > Microbacteriaceae > Leucobacter > Leucobacter viscericola. The sequence goes on along the minus strand of NZ_CP049863.1, from coordinate 606,426 downwards.
AGTTTCCTGGGCAGGCCCGCGCAGGCGCGGGGTGGCTGCGCACGGGCGAGATTCCTGACGAGCTCCGCGGTGATGCCGCGGCCAGGCCCGAACTGAATTGGCGAATTTCGGAGACCCAGCAGGAGCTTCGCGACAGGATCGCTGACTACCGCGAGGCTCTGAAAGATCGGCACGCCGAAGAGGAGCGCCGCCTTGCCTATGTCGCGGTGACTCGCTCAGCTGGCCGGCTGCTGCTGAGCGGCTCGTTCTGGGGAGGGCAGACCAAGGCCAGGCCACCGTCGCACTTCTTGACCGAACTTGATGACGAAGGGTTGCTTGGAGAAAACGCCCTCGGAAAACGTCTGCCGCGCGAGAGCGAACACGAGAGCGACCCCAGCGAACTCGCGGAGATGACCCTGCAGTGGCCGCTGGACCCTCTGGGTGCTCGTGCGGATGGAGTGATGCGGGCCGCGGATACCGTGCGGGACGCCATTGCGAGCTGGGACGGTGACACCCGCGAGGTCGATGAGGTTGTGCAGCTGTTGCTCGCCGAGCGTCAGGCTTCCCTGCAAGAGGCAAACGGCCCATCAGCGTCGGCCAAACTTCCCGATCGAATTACCGCCTCCACGTTCCATGAGTTTGTCGAGGACTCGACCACGGCTGAACGGCGACGCCTCCGTCCCGTTCCGCAGCGACCTTACCGTCGCACTCGAATCGGCAATCGTTTTCACGAGTGGGTGGAGCGGCGCGCAACAACCGCTCTCGGCACCGCGCTTCCACTTGCCTGTTTTGAAGAGGCGGACTTCGCGGAGCTCGATACCGAGGCCGAGCTGCAACCCCTCATTGAGCAATTCGAGCGCTCCCGGTGGGCGCAACTGCGGCCGATCGCGGTAGAGCAAGAGGTCACGCTACCGTTTGCGGGGCGCAGCCTCGTGTGCAAACTTGACGCGGTGTATCTGCTGGAGAGTGAGGGCTCAGCTGATGCCGGGCAAGCTCGCTACGAAGTTGTCGACTGGAAGGCTGGCAAGTCGCCGCGCAACGACGAGGAGCGGCGAAACCGGTTCTTCCAGCTTGACCTCTACCGGCACGCGTACGCCCAGTGGGCGCACGTTGATCCCGAACTCATTGATGTCTCACTGTTTTACGTTGCCGAGGGAGTGGAACTTCGTGGTGAGGCGCCACGAAGCCTCGACGAACTGGAACAGATTTGGTTAGAAGCCGCTGACAAACTCAGCGCGGAGTCGAACCAGAAGACTCGGGAAGGTCATCCTCGTCGATAGGCTCCGTGAGCTGCTCGTCGCTGTCTGCGGGCGGCTCCGACTCGCTGGCCGGCTGCTCTTGCAGCGGTTCAATGAAGTCTGTGTCCATGCCGAACATGCGATCCTCGTCGAGGGCTTCATACGCCGCCGTATCTGAAAGCACATCATTAACTTCGGGGGTTTCGTCGAGAAGCGCGCTCACCTCGTCCTCGCTCAGCGGAGTCTGATGCTGCGCGGGGCCGAGCCTTTCGCCGAACACACCGATCGAATCAACGAGCCTGTCGAGCATGCCAACGGCATCGTTCACAATGGTCTCGTCGTGAGTGTCGATGCCGTGGAACAACCAGCGTGCAATTTCGAGTTCGGCATAGAGTGCCGCCCGAGCTCGAACGTGGGGGAGGGAACTCGAGTTGTGTAGCTTGGCGTACCGAGCCAACACTCCATCGAGCACTTCGGATCCTGCGTTCATCAGCCACGCCATGTCGGTCGCCGGATCGCCAACTGAAAGCTCAGACCAGCCGACCACTCCCGTGATCTGCTCGGAAGAGATTCGCAGGTGATCCGCGTCGAGAGAACCGTGCACCATGGCGGGAGCGAAGTCCCAGAGCTCACTGGTCTCAACGACGTGTTTCCAGCGATCCAACACGGTCTGCGGCAGCAGTCTCGTGGCCTCAGCGCGGTCAATGACGCGGGTCGCCTGCAGCCTCAAATCTTGCGCCGATCGAACCGGCAGTCCGCCCTGCTGTGCGATGCTCAGAGGGAGCCCGTGGATCGCCGCGAGCATCTCCGCAATCGGTTGAAGAAGCAGGGAATCCTCTTGCAGGTGGTCAACCTCAAACTGGTCACCTCCGATGTAGGTGGTGACCACAGCACGAGTGTCACCTGCCCTAGTCATTCCGAGGGTTTCGGGAACCTCAAATGGAAGAACAGCCCGTGATCCTTCGCTGAGTGCAGCGAGGCCCAGCAGCTCCGCAGACTGTCTCACTTCAGCGAGTTCAGTGCGTGGCACTCTGACGAGAAACTCAGCAGTACCATTGGTGATTACGGCAGAACGAAACGCCTCACCTTGCTCATCCGAACTCACTCCGAGTACCTCCAGGTCGGGGACCGCAGAGGTAGCGAGCGCGGCTAGAGTAAATGGAATGCTGGCCATGTAGATCAGCGTAGGCACAGGCGTGACGTCGGCAAGTGCGCCACGCGCAGCAACGCACACTCTGCAGCGTTTTCACACGGCCAGAACACGAAGTAACACCGAGGGAGAAATTATGGGGCTGACGCAGCCACCGTTTGCGACAGGGCAGCTAGACAGGGATGCCGCTACGCGATCGACTCCGGAGTTGTTGCGTGACGCATGGCAAAACCCAGCAGCCAAGGTCTTGCGACTGCGCGGAAACGAAGTTCCCACCGTAAGTGACTCTGCGGAGCGCATGCGACTGTCATGGGTGCCCGCACGCGGCAGTTTCAGCCCGGTCGTTGCCGAGCGAAGTGTTGGAGTGGTGTACCTCGGGAGAATTGACTCGGCGCCCGTGTTCGCTGCGACCGAGCAGACCTGGGAAGGTTTGAGCGGCGTGGAGGGCAACGTTGCCGGAACAGATGAGAGCTGGCGTCATCCGTTTGAGATCGGAAGTGAGCTTTCCGCTGTCGAGTGCGAAGCGATCGCCGTCGCGTCGGCGCTTTTGCACTGGCACGAGGCTGAGGAGTTCTCACCGCGTGACGGAGAAGCCACGGTCCCCGAACTGGGGGGCTGGGGCCGCCGCGAGGCACGCGGGGGTGAGCTCTTTCCCCGCACCGATCCAGCCGTCATCGTGCTGATCGAGCACGATGGCAAGGTGCTGCTTGGATCGAACGCGCTCTGGGAGACCGGACGCTTCTCACTGCTCGCTGGTTTTGTCGAAGCTGGTGAGTCACTTGAGCAGACGGTTCTGCGTGAGGTGTATGAGGAAGCTGGCGTGCGCCTTGACCATGTGACCTTCGTGGCTTCTCAGCCGTGGCCGTTTCCTCGCTCCCTGATGGTGGGTTTTCGCGCGCAACTCAAAGCAGGATCGGACCCGGAGGATCTGCGGCCCGATACTGAAGAGATCTCTGAGCTGCGCTGGTTCAGCCGCGAGGAATTGAGACAACCGGCCCCGGGAATTCGGCTGCCCATGCCGCTGTCGATTGCCCGCTGGATGATCGATCGTTGGGTTGCCGAGGAGAGCAATGGTGTCTGACGGCATCGAGGAGATACTGACCGCGCTGGATCCGGAGCAGCGCGAGATTGCGGAGGCCCTTCGAGGTCCCGTGTCGGTGCTTGCCGGTGCGGGCACAGGCAAGACCCGCGCCATCACGCATCGGATCGCCTACGGGGTTCGAAGCGGGGCGTACGATCCGGCGCGTGTGCTGGCGGTGACATTCACGCGCAAGGCTGCCGGGGAACTCCAAGGACGCCTGCGTGCGTTGGGGGCGGAGGGTGTGCGGGCGCAGACCTTTCACGGGGCAGCACTGGCGCAGCTGAGTCACTTCTGGCCTGAACAGGTTGGTGGGGCTGCGCCGCAGATTCTTTCCGGGAAGGTCGCCGCGATTTCTCAGGTGGTGGAATCACTCGGCAAACACACGAGCGGAGAAGCTCTCAGAGATATCGCCTCTGAAATTGAATGGCGCAAAACCTCGATGCTGAGCATCGACGGCTACGAATCGGTGGTTGACGAGCGACCGATTCCGCAGGGGTTTACAGCTGAGCAGGTCATCGACGTACAGCGAGGGTACGCCGCACTTCTCGAGCAGCGACGTCAGATTGATTTTGAAGATGTGCTGGTGTTGCTCGCTGGCATGCTTGAAACAGAACCGCGTGTGGCCTATCAGGTGCGCGAGCAGTACCGCTTTTTTACCGTTGATGAGTTTCAGGACGTTTCCCCGCTGCAGCACGCGCTCCTGAAGCTGTGGCTGGGAAATCGCGATGATGTGTGCGTTGTGGGCGACGCGAGCCAGACAATCTACTCATTCGCTGGGGCCTCGAGCTCTTATCTGCTTCGCTTTGGGAAGGAGTTTCCGAATGCGAGGGAGATTCGGCTTGAGCGAAACTATCGCTCGACCGAACCGATCGTTCGTGTCGCAAACAAACTGATGCGGGATCGCCCGGGTGCTCTGACGCTGCGGGCCTCTCGCCCCGATCTCGCAAACAACGTACCCCTGGAGAACAGCTCCGAACCCGTCGCTGGCGACGTGGTTTTTCCCACCTTCGAGTGGTTCGCGAGTGAGCACGATGAAGCCATTGCGGTCTCGGGATCCGTGGCCGCGGCAATCGCCGCCGGAACGCCCGCCTCTGAAATTGCCGTGCTGTATCGCACCAACGCCCAGTCAGCCCAGTTCGAGGAGGCACTGCGGCAACGGGGCATTAGTGTTCGCGTTCACGGCGCCCAGCGATTCTTTGACCGGGCCGATGTGCGAAAAGCTGTCATGCTCGTGCGAGGCGAAGCGAAGGTCAACGACTCTAGGCCGCTTTTTCAGATCGTCAGTGACGTGCTCCGTTCGAGTGGTTGGAACTCGAAGCCCCCTGAGAGCCCTGCCCAGCTTGAAAGCTGGGAAGCTCTCAACGCGCTTCTCTCACTCGTGGATGAGATGCCTCCCGGGGCCGGCATGCGCGAGTTTAGCGAGGAACTCCTGGCGCGACAGCGCGCGCAGCACGAGCCCACTCTCGAAGCGGTCACGCTCAGCGCTATTCACGCGGCAAAGGGTCTCGAGTGGTCGTTGGTGCACGTCGCTGGCATGAGCGAGGGCGTCCTTCCCATTGCGCACGCAACTGATGAGGCGGGTATTTCTGAGGAGCGTCGCCTCTGTTACGTCGCCTTCACGCGAGCCCGTGACGTGCTTCGCCTCTCGGGTGTTGCCGGGACAACTCGGTCCGGACGCACTCCCTCAAGGTTTATTACGGAGGCTGGGATTGTGGGCTGAGCGAGTTGCACGCGCACTCCGGGTGAGGCTTCACATGCCTGGCTTGGGCAGCCCCTGAGACCACACCGGCCGTTATCGGGATTTCGATCTGCGTGGAGTGCGCGCTTGTGTCGTGATTCTTCCACCTGCGTATGAGCACGGCCGCCCAAGCCGCCGCCATGTGAGACCCGGCTTCGGTCTCGCTCGCGGGGATTCTCCCGTAGAGCTGCGCAGCGAGGGTAGGGAGCGCCTGATCTGCCTCGAGCAACGCGAGGGTCACGCATGTGTGGCAGGGATTGCCGTCGGCGCTAATAAGCGGACCCACGACGATACTCTGATCGCTGAAGCGCACGGGAAGCAGGGGACACTCCTCAATAAGCCACTTCTGCGCCCGCTCGAGAGGTTCCAAAAATCGTTCCACCAGCACCACAAGGTCTATCGACCTGGCGGAATGGCGACTGAGCAAAGCACTGTTCTGCGTTGAGGATCTGCCCTCGAAGCTGCACAGCTTTGTTGCGAGCAGAGCATCACGAAGACCCGCCACTTCTCGACCGTCATCGGAGAGGAACGTTCGCATACCCATACTCCTGGTGTGCGCGGAGACGGGTACCCGATCCGACCGCAGTACCGGCCCCAGCGTGGCGATCAGTGCGTGCGCTTCTCTCGGGGTGACCCCAACTCTCTTCGCTTCAGCGACCACCTTGTTTCGATCGACGCCCCGCAAAAGCGAGGCAATGAATCGTTGCTGCCCGGCGGAGGGCTGGTGGACCCTCACCTCGGCTCGTTCGAAACCGAAACGAAGCGTATCGACGTCTTCCCACGCCATCGGAAAGGTGGTGTCTATTCGGGCGAATGCTGAACTCATGAATCGAGTCTGGCGTCACCGGTGTTGCCCTCGGCGGTTTTCCACAGTGCAACGGCAAATTGTTTCGAAGACCATTCGAAACGGGTGCTGTGGAGGAAACGAATCCCTACTTGTCAGGTTCGGATGGATCCTCGTTGTCACCCGAATCGGCTTCACCCGAACCATCACTGTGAGGCGGGAGAGTGCCGTCGAGCAGCTGAGCTAGCGCCGCATCGAAATCGTCGGCTTCGCTGTCTGGTGATGCACCGGCAAGCCCCAACCGCTCAAGCAAACGAGCGGGGTGATCGAGCTCCTCCATCGTCGGCAAAAGATCAGGGTGCGCCCATAGCCCGTCACGCATTTCGGGCGAGCCACGCTCTCCGACGAGGCGCCACAGAGCGGCCGCATCGCGGAGGCGCCGTGGTCGCAGCTCTAGGCCGATCAGGGCACTAAACGCGTGTTCTGCTGGACCGCCCGTGGCGCGGCGTCGACGCACCATCTCGGCGATCGCGTCTGACCCGGGGATTCGCACTGCAGCGTTTGCAGTCACCACGTCGACCCACCCCTCGATCAATGCAAGCATTGTTTCGAGGCGGGCGTGAGCAGCTTCCTGCGCGGGACTCTTCGGCGGAATCAGGGCCCCGTTTGAGAGGAGTTCCTGCAGTTGCTCGGGCTGCGAGGGATCGATCTCGCGAGCAACCTCTTCGATCCGATCCGTGTCGATGCTGATGCCGCGGGCATAATCTGTGATTGCAGAGAGCAGGTGCAGCCGCAGCCACTTGGAATGGCGGAATAACCGGGCGTGTGCGAGCTCACGCACCGCGAGGTAGAGGGTGACCGCCTCTGTGTCTTGGTCGAGCCCCTCTGCGAACGCAGCGACTCCGCTTGGAAGTAGAGCTCCGCCCTCGCGTCCGGGTCCGGAAAGGAGCGGGATCCCGATGTCTCCCGCGGAGACAACCTCGCCCGAGAGCTTGCCGATAATCGTGCCGAGTTGCACTGCAAACAGTGCTCCACCAACACTTCGAAGCATCGGAGCCGCGCCCTGCAGAGCTGAACTGAGCTCCTCCGGCATTTGCGACTGCAGTGCCTCCATGAGTGCCTGGGTTACTGACTCCGCAACGGGCTCCGCAAGGCTGATCCAAGTGTCGACCGACTGCTGTACCCACTCGATGCGCGAGAGTGCGCGGGGCGCATCGGGTGTCGCACCGATCTCTGTGACTTCATCGAGCCACAGCGTCGCCACTGGAAATGCGCGCAGCGCAGGTGCGGGATCACCGGCAGCGCTTCCGTCGCTCGCCACCTCAATTGCAGTGCGCCGCGCAGCTGACCAGTCGATACCGTCTGTCGGCTGTTGCATGGCACCGCGCAGGGTATTGAACAGTCCCTGCATCGTGGCGGGATCGGCTGGGATTCCAGCGGCCTTCGCGAACTGCTCGGGGCTAAACGATTCGTTGGGCTCTCCGTTGCCAGAGAGCATGTCGCGCAGAATCTTCTGCAGATCCTCGAAGTCGTTGTTTTCGCTCTGGTCGCTGGCGTCGTTCTGATCGTTCGCGCTCATTCAGCTCTCCTCAAAATGCTTGGTATCAACGGTACGGCAACACACTCGAATCCGCCTGCTAGATTGACCCGGGCGGCGCCAAAACTGTTGCGCCGACTGCGAACACGATTCAGGCCCGGCACGAAAAGAGGAACGGCATGTACGACGAGCGGCGCGAACGGCGCAAGATGCGGGTGTTGCTCGGGATCGCGATCCTGGCCTCGCTCACCGTTCTAGCTGCGGTGATTCCGTCACCGTATGCCATTGAGCGGCCCGGCCCGGTTGTTGACACCCTTGGTGACGTCAAGATTAAAGATGAAACGATGCCGGTCATCAGCATTTCAGACGCGAAGACCTACCCGACATCTGGTGAGCTCAACCTGCTCACGGTGACCATTGTCGGTGGGCCGGAGCACCCGGCGAGTTGGCTCTCATTGGTGCCGGCACTGGTCGATCCGTCGCAGCGGATCGCGCCGCGGTCCGAGTTTTTCCCGGAGGGGGAGAGCGAAAAGGATCGCGAAGCCGCCAACACCGTAATGATGGATAGCTCACAAATGCAGGCGGCAGCCGCAGCATTCCGGCAACTGAAGCAGCCCGTCACCGTACATCTTGATGTAGCTGGGGTTTCGGAAAAGGGCCCCGCGGAGGGGGTGCTGCGCAAGGGAGACCGACTCGTTAAAGCCAACGGCAAGGACATTGTCGATTTTGTGGATCTTCGTAAATCGATTGTTGCCGCTGGAGCAGATAAGCCATTGGACCTTGTCATCGAACGTGACGGGAAAGAGCAGACGGTTTCAGTGACCCCGCGGGTGCCTGACGGGGGAGAAGAGCCGATGATCGGGGCAGTACTCGCAACCAGTTACACTCTGCCGGCCAAAGTGGATATTAGTCTGTCGCAGATCGGTGGCCCAAGCGCAGGAATGATCTTTGCGCTTGGAATTTACGACCAACTCACGCCCAAACCACTGCTTGACGGTCTGACTGTGAGCGGAACAGGAACAATTTCCGACACCGGCGAGGTCGGCGCAATCGGTGGACTCACTCAAAAGATGTGGGCTGCCGCTCGAGCTAAGAGTGATCTGTTCATCATGCCGATGGAGAACTGTGCGGATCTCCCGTCAACGATTCCGTCAGACATGACTGTTGCGCCGGTGAAAAACCTTGATGAAGCTATTCACGCGATCGAAACTGTTACTGAGGGAGGAAAGCCGGCCGGTATCGAACGGTGTGAGACTCCCTAGATTTTTCGCTTCTCGGTCACCTTGTCAGGGGTGAACGATACAGTAGTTCGAAACCCTCTCAGCACAGCACTGTGCATTTTTGGACAGGAAGTAATACGACGTGACCGACCAGACCGTAGGTGCGCCGGACGCCCGTAAGCGCCGAGTATCACCCCTCGCAATCACCGTTGTGATTGTGGTCCTCTTGATTCTCGGCTTTTTAGCGGTTGCCTCCGTTCTTACTGAGGTGCTGTGGTTCCAGCAGGTCGGGTACCTTCCTGTGCTTTTGACGCAGTGGATCGCCGCGGCTGTCATGTTTGTCATTGGCTTCTTGGCCATGGCAGTGCCCGTGTTCCTTGCGATTGAGATCGCTTACCGCAAGCGACCGGTGTACGCGCGGCTCACCGCTCAGCTTGATCGTTACCAAGAGCTTTTTGAGCCGCTGCGCCGGCTCGTGAAGTGGGCTCTTCCCGCGGTCATCGGCCTGTTTGGTGGTGTGAGCGCTGCCTCGCAGTGGCAGCAGGTTCTCCTCTGGATCAACAGCAGCCCTACCGGCAAAACCGACGCGCAGTTCGGCATTGACATCTCTTTCTATCTCTTTACGCTGCCAATCTTGCAGGGTGTTGTTGCGTTCGCCTCTGCCGTTACGCTTATTGCGCTGATCGCTGGGGTTGCAACGAGTTACCTCTATGGCGGAATCTCGTTCTCCGGGCGTGATGTTCGAGTTTCAAAGTCCACTCGCATCCAGGCAGCGATTCTCGCAACCGTGTACCTGCTGCTGCAGGCCGTGAGCCTGTGGCTCGATCAGTACAGCAAGCTGAATGACTCAAGCGGGTTGCACACGGGACCCATGTTCCAGGACGTGCACGCGGTCATTCCGGGTAAACAGATCCTCGCGGGGATCGCACTCATTGTTGCGGTGCTGTTTTTGATTACCGCCTTTACTGGAAAGTGGCGGTTGCCGGTTATCGGAACGGCGCTTTTCCTCGTGTCAAGCATTGTGATTGGGATCGGGTACCCGTGGGCTGTGCAGCAGTTCCAGGTCAAGCCAGACGAGAAGAGCCTCGAAGCGGAATACATCTCCCGCAACATTGACGCAACCCGCGAGGCTTACGGGGTGAATAACGTTCAGGTTGAACGCTATGACGCCGTCACCAATGCAGAAAAGGGTGCTCTGCGAGACGATGCCGTTGCAACTTCAAACATCCGCATCATGGACCCCGAGGTAATCTCTCGCACGTTCGCGCAGCTTGAGCAGAGCAAGCAGTACTACCAGTTCCCGAAGTCACTCAACGTTGATCGATACGAGATCGACGGCAAGGTTGAAGACACCGTATCGGCTGTTCGTGACATCGATATCTCCGCTCAGGACGGTTGGTACAACCGCAGCCTCGTATATACCCACGGATACGGGCTAGTTGCCGCCTACGGAAACCAGCGCTCACCAAGCGGTGAGCCGGTCTTCCTTGAGGGTGGGATCCCGACAACGGGTCGCCTCGGCGAGTTTGAGCCGAGGGTCTACTTCGGTATGGACTCACCGAAGTACTCCATCGTGGGTGGCAAGCGCGATAAGGCTATCGAGGTCGATTACCCCACCGACGCCGAGAGCAGCGCAGAGATCACCGCTGAGGACGATGCGAAGAAGGACTCGGCGGCAAAGCCAGCCGAGGCTACGACGGACTCCAAAGACACGAAGAAAGACGCCAAGACAGAAACGAGTGCTGAGCGCCAGAACCTCACCACGTTCAAGGGTGATGGCGGTCCCGTGCTCAACAACATCTTCACGAAGCTCATCTATGCGCTGAAGTTCCAGGACATGGAGGTGCTGCTCTCGGGCGCGGTTGTTGACGGATCACAGATCCTGTACGACCGGAATCCGCTCGAGCGGGTGCAGAAGGTCGCGCCGTACCTGACCCTCGACGAGTCACCCTATGCCTCTGTCGTTGACGGTCGCATCGTCTGGATTATTGACGGATACACCACTTCTGCGGACTACCCGTACTCGGAGCAGAAGGATCTCAATGAGTCTCTTGTTGACGCGGAGAACCCGCGCACAAGCCTCATGACAAAACCGATCAACTACATTCGTAACTCCGTGAAGGCGACCGTCGACGCCTACGACGGCAAGGTCACCCTGTACGCGTGGGACGCTGAGGATCCACTCTTGAAGGCGTGGGGCAAGGTTTTCCCGGGCACACTCAAGAAGGCATCTGACATGAGCGGTGACCTGCTCAGCCACGTACGGTACCCGACCGATCTCTTCAAGGTGCAGCGCGAAATCTTGGGCAAGTACCACGTCACTGACCCGGGTGCGTTCTACTCCAAGGAGGACGCGTGGCGTACACCAAACGACCCGGTGAAGACCGTTGCTGAGGGCGTGACCCCGCCAGCGCAACCGCCATACTATTTGACGCTTTCTGCGGGCGATAAGGTCGAGCCAAACTACTCGATCTACTCGACGTACATTCCCGACGCCAGCGGTGCGACAACCCGAGACATTCTTACCGGGTATCTCGCCGCCAATTCAAACGCGGGCTCCACTGCTGGCAAAGTCTCGAAAGACTACGGCGTGCTGAAGCTGCTCGTTCTGCCAAAGGGCGACACGATTCCGGCTCCCGGCCAAGTGCAGAACAGCTTCAAGTCTGACCCGAAGGTGTCCACGGAGCTGAACCTTTTGAAAACCGGTGACACTCGTGTCATCAGCGGTAACTTGCTGACGCTGCCCGTTGGCGGGGGACTGCTGTACGTGCAGCCCGTCTACATTGAGGCTGCCGAGGGCACGCGTATCCCGCGACTACAGAAGCTGCTGGTGTCATTCGGTGACGACATCGCGTTCGAAGACACCCTCGATGGGGCTTTGGATGCGCTGTTCGGCGGTAGCTCGGGGGCCAGCGCCGGCGACGGTGACACGGCCAAGCAAATCGACTCGGGTAATACCGATGCCAAGAACACGGACACTGGTAATTCGTCGAAGACTAACTCGACGCTGAAGGCCGCCCTGAAAGAAATGCAGAGTGCGCTGAAGGATCGCGACCAGGCTATGAAAGACGGGGACTGGACCGCCTACGGCGCTGCAGACAAGCGCCTTGAGGAGGCTGTCGACGCTGCGCTAAACGCAGAGTAGAGCTCCCCGCGTGAGTTGAGGGGGAGTAGTTCACCTTCGCTCACAGGCGGCTATCTCGGACGTTGAGATGGCAGAAAAAGAAGTCCCGGCCTCACGTGAGGCCGGGACTTCTTTTTGCATCCACTTCTCAACCCACAGCACACGATTCAACGCTGCTGAGCGGCTCTGCCAGCGCGTAGGGCGGCAAGATCGAGAATCCCTGACACCATCCACTCTTTTTGGCCGGTAACCCTAATTTTGGCCAAGTAGGTCTGGTGCAAAACAAAAGTCCCGGTCTCTTTCGAGACCGGGACTTTTTGTGCCGCAATGCGACTTTCCGTTGCGGGGGCAGGATTTGAACCTACGACCTCCGGGTTATGAGCCCGGCGAGCTACCGAACTGCTCCACCCCGCGGCACAAGAGATAACACTAGTCCGGACTTTGCCGCAATGCAAATCGAGGTGAATTGGGTGTCTGTGGATAACTTTTTCACGAACCTTGCACGCTCGCCAGCATTGATGCACGGACGGAAATTCCGCCGGGGCAGCACGCTGAAACTGGTGTGTGCTGCCGTGATTCTGATCGGAGCAAACATGGGTAAAGCTGGGCCGAGTGCCCTCGCGATCGTGCGAGGGAAAGTAAGCAGCGGGGGAGTAGTTGTGGTGCTGCTCGGAGTTCTTGTCGGACTGCTACTGATCGGTGGGCTCCCGTTTGGCAGCGCGATGCTTCCCGCCGCGCACGCCGCTACACACGGGGCCGGGCACACCTACGGTGGTGTGTTTGTTGGGGCGTTCATCACATCGTCGACTCAATCGAATGCGTACTGCGTAGAGCCTGACGGTGACAATCCCGCATCTGAGGTGCCGCCCAAGGTGATGTCGAGTTTGCGTGGGTACCGTATGCAGTCCACAGGGCACTGGGTCGCACCCTATTCAAACGAGCGAGGCCTCATGCAAATGAACTACATCACCTCGACATACGGTGGCCTCGCGCTCGGGCCCGGCTGGCACGACGATCAGGCCGCTGCAGTGTCACTCGCTATCTGGACGATCCGGGGCGCAGAAGATGCGGTGGTCGCATCCTGGGTCGCGAACATTCGGGCTATTGCGCCAGCGCACGTTCAGAACCAGGTCGATTCGTTTCTCGCACAGTCGGCAGCAGCGATTGTGCCTCCCGTGCTCAAAGCTCCGGCTGACCCGGTTGTGACCTGGAAGACCTCGGGGACGGGCGTGGTTGACGTTCCCGCCGGATACGAGCGGCTGCGGATTGAATCGGGTGGGCGACTGACGGGCGCCGCACCCACTGGCGCGACATTCGGTTCGGCAGCAGATACCGCCACCTTAGACGGTTCGCGAGCTGTTTCGCTCACATTTGAAACGGTCCCCGAACTGGGCTCATCCAGGCTTCAGGAAGTGAAGTTATCGGCAAACTGGACAAAGACCGGGAAGAGGTGGCCTGCTCGTGTCTGGGGATATCAGCCGGCCGCTGATGACGCGGATCAGCTCTTGCTCTACGGAGGTGGTTCCGAGGACTTTTCGCAATCCGGTACCTGGCGCAAGACATCAGTAACAAACCAAGAGAGTCGTTTTGCCCCGGTCGTGACGACCGAGGTGCCCGAGGTGCGGCTGGCGAAGAGCGCGCCCTACACGGATCAGGTGACGTTTGGGATAACAGAGCGTTCTGACCCCTGGCCCGTGTATTCAGACAAGGGTGTTCAAAAGTACCGGCCCGTGCGAGCCACCGGAACGCTGTATGGTCCGTTCGCTTCACCGCCAGAAGAGAGCGAAGAGGTGCCGCTTGATCCTGCGCCTCCCATTGCAGCGACAGCCGAGGTGATTGCGGTGAACGGGCCGGAAACCTATGCGGTTGAGGTTTCTCGAGATTCCGAGGCCGACGCTTCCGGATACTTCACCTGGGTGTGGCAAATCGACGCACAGAATCAGGGACCAGAAATTCAAGTGGGGTCGCCGGAAGAGTGGCATCTTGATCCCGGGTACTCGTTTCGTGATCGGTTTGGGATTCCGGAGGAGACTCAGTTCAGCCCTATGGAATTCGGGATCACAACACAACTCAACGATTCGGAGCTTGCCCCTGGCGCGAAAACGATCGATCGAATTTCTCTGAAGAGTAAGGGGAGGTGGTTCGAACGAGACGGCAAGCCCGTGCCGATCTTGGTGAGGGCATCGGTCTATGAAACAGATGGAAAGCCGGATCGAGCGGCGGCGGCACCTCAGGGTGCACGTTTGCTGGCAACGGAGAAGGTTGCGGTGAAATCCGCTGAAGCTCCAGGTGAGATCGAGGTCGTTGCGCCATTTCCCGAGGATCGGCAGAAGCTGATTGATGGAGTCGTTGGCTTGACCATTCAGGCGTGTGTTGTGGCTGAGGATCAGGAGGAATGGGCGAGGGATCTGATCGAGGAAAGTTGCGACGATTGGGGTATTCCTGAGGAATCGGCTCGTGTTGTGTTCCCGAAGATCGCGACGGTTGCGCAAGAGGCTGGGCAGGTGGGAGACAGGATCGCTGACACTGCGAGTGTGAAGGGACCCGTTCCAGAGCGGGCGACACTGGGCTTCACCGCCTATCTCAAAGTTGAAGTCGGTGCGCAGAGATTTGATGAGCATTGGCGGCCGATGCTCTCTGAACGTGGAGAGCCACTGCGTTGGACAGATGAAGATCTTGCTGGTCTTGACGAAAAGGCACTGTGTGAGCTGCAATCGGTCGCGAGAACGGCGAGGGTAGCGATTTCTGCTCCTGGAAAAATCACCTCTCCCGCAGTGACGGCGCGCTCGGAAGGAACGGTCCACTGGGTGGAAGATCTCGCCGTGGAGCGGCCGGGAGGGGGCGCTCCGTTTGAATTACACAGGGGAGCCTGTGGTCTTGTTGAGGAGACAACAGTCGTGACGGATTTGGAGGGCAACGAATGGTTGCCGCAGACGGGGGCCACGAGGAGTATCGTGATCACAGTGTCAGGCGCAATCGTCGTTGCGGCTTTGGGAGCGGGACTGATTCTTCGTCGCCGCTCCAGGAATGTCGGAGCTGCCGAGTAGGTTTTCGAGTCGAAACACGGTACAAAAACCGGGACCCGCAGAGGTTATGCAGCACAACCAAATGGTTTTCATAGATTCGCACGACATGCTGGTACAACACGAAGGGAGTCTCCATGACCACCACCCCAGACCAGAATCCTGAAAACTCGAACGCTGAGAATCCTCAGAGCGGCGAAGCTCAGGTAGATCCGGCAGTTGCGAACCCGGCTATGCCTGATCCCGCTCCGAGCGCGCCACTGGCCCCGCCGGTTGCACCAGCTCAAACGGTTCCTGCTGCGCCAGCCGCTCCAGCCGCCCCGATCGCACCCGCGATTCCAGCTGCTCCCGCGACCCCAGCAGCCTCGGTGACCCCCGAGGAGCCAGCGACGCCCGCAGCCCCTGCGGTTCCTTCCTTCCTGGAAGAAGCTCAGGCTCCGGCGGCGCAACCGACTACTCAGTTCGCGCCGGTTCCCCCCGCCGCTCAGGGTCAACCAGTGCAGCACCCAGTTGCTCCTGCCCACGCGCCAGCACAGCCAGCGCAGCAGTATGCGGCGCCGACCCACGCGCCTCAGCAGGGGTTCTCTGACTACTCAGGGCAGCAGCCACTAGGGGGTGACTACTCAGCGCCGTCAGCGCAAGCAACACAGCCGACGGCTGAGTACCCCGCGTTCCAGCAGGCCGCGACGACTGAGGCACCGGTTGCGGCGGCAACGTCGAAGAGCCGAACCGGAGTGCTGCTTGCGGGTCTCGCGATTGGTGCCCTGTTGGGCGGCATCGTGGGCGGTGGAGTTGCGGCGGTTGTATCGTCGAACTCCTCGAACCACTCCAGTTCTCAGGCAAGCGGAACACTCACGCTCAACAACCCTGACTCGGCCTCCACGGTCTCCGGGGTCGCCGCCGTAGCAACCCCGAGCGTCGTAACGCTTGAGGTGAGCGGAGCTAGCGCAAGCGGCTCGGGCTCTGGTGTGATCTACCGAAAAGACGGGTACATCATCACCAATGCCCACGTCGTCACCCTTGACGGCGCAGCAGGAGACAGCGCGAAAATTCGCGTCAAGCTCAGCGACGGACGGATCCTCACCGGAAAGGTTGTTGGGGTTGACCCCTATGCCGACCTTGCTGTTGTGAAGGTCGACGCGGATAACCTCCCCGCGATCAAGGTTGCGGACTCTACCAAGCTGAACGTTGGCGACACGACGGTGGCAATTGGTGCACCGCTCAACCTCTCCAACACCGTCACGAGTGGCGTTGTAAGCGCTATCAACCGAGGTATCTCGGTGGGTAGCCCGCTGATCCCGCAGGATGGATCAGACCAGCAACAGCAGCAGCCGAATGACCAGGGTGACCAGAACGGTCAGGGGGGCCAGGGTACCTTCCCGTGGGACTTCCGTTTCGGCACCCCCGATGACGGCCAATCTGACGAGTCGCAGCAGCAACAGCAGTCCACCGCGGGTACGGTAACGCTGCCGGTCATTCAGACCGATGCGTCCATCAACCCGGGTAACTCGGGCGGTGCGCTGCTGAACGCGGACGGTGAGCTCATCGGCATCAACGTTGCGATCGCCTCCACGTCGAGCAGCAGCGGTACCGCGGGCAGCGTCGGTCTCGGGTTCGCCATCCCGTCGAATCTTGCAGTGCGGGTAGCTGACGCGCTCATTGACGGAAAGCAGCCGTCGCACGGTTTGCTTGGTGCTTCAGTCGTGGATTCCAGCCAAGACACCGACGCAGACCAGAACTTCGCGGGCGGGCTCGTTGTCGATGTCGCTTCTCAGGGAGCGGCAGAGAAGGCTGGGCTCAAGGCTGGCGACGTTATCACTAAGGTCGCTGGAGTGCCGGCTGTTGACGGCACCTCGGTATCAGCGCTCATCCGCATGAATGGCGGTGGCAGCAAAGTCACCATCGACTACATGCGGAACGGAAAAGCCGCTCAAACCGAGGCAACACTCGGCACGCTTGAGTGGTAATTTTCTAGACTCCCTTTGACGGTGCCGCAGCGAATCTCTCGAATTGAGGTTTGCTGCGGCACTGTTGCGTTGAGTGCCCTACAGTAGTTGTAATGAGTACCGGTGGATTTAGCTTCGCCCAGGGCAACCTAAGTAAACTGCTTGCGCTTCCGAAGTATTTGCTTTCTGTGATCGTGTCCTGGTTTGTGCCGCGATCCGAAAAAAAGTGGGTGTTCGGCAGCGGAATCGGGGTGTCCGAGGGTGCGCTCGTGGTTGCTCGTCAGCTGCGACTGGAAGAACCGGACGCGTCGATCAGCTGGCTTGTTGCAAACGACGAGGAGGCTGAGGCCGCTCGCACCGAGGGGTTCGTACCTGTCGTGCGAGAGAGTGCTGCCGGTTACTGGGCAACACTGCGGGCGGGCCGGATCATCGTCACCCACGGGCTCGGCGATGCCAACAGATTTGGAATTATGGGCGGTTGCATCGTGCAGCTCTGGCACGGCGCACCCCTCAAACGACTCCACCTGGACTCCCAGGTCACGACCGCCGTGCGTGGACCGGCTCCGCTGCGGGCAGTGCTGCGCCGCATGTATCTCGCTGGATCGCGGCAGGTCTCCCTCTACGTTGCGGGATCACCCCTTGCAGCCGAACGGCTCCGCTCGGCCTTCCGGGTTGCGCCCGGCAAGGTGCGGGTGCTGGGAGATCCCCGAGACGACACACTCTCGTTGCAGGCGGCCGATCCGGCCCAAGCCGAACAGAGCAAGGAACGGCTTCGTGAGCTGCTAGAAGCCGCGGGGGCGAGCATTTCTGACCAGGACATGCTGATCCTCTACGCACCGACCTGGCGCGACGGAGATGCTGATCCGGCTGCTCCAACAAAAAAGGAAGCAGCCCGCCTGCGCACGCTGCTGAAGCGGTATGACGCACACCTGCTCATCCGCTCACACCCGCTCGGTGCGGGAGCCTACGAGGGGATGCTGGGGGATCGGGTTCACCTGCTCGGAGCGGATACCGTTCGCGAGATCACCCCGCTGCTGGGCGGCATCGACGCGGTAATTACCGACTATTCCTCCATCGCCGTTGACTTTTCACTGCTGGGTCGACCAATTGTCTGGTTTGCCCCCGACCTTGAGCACTACGAAAGCACCAGGGGCCTCTATGAGCCGCTCGTCGTAACGAGCGCTGGCAGGGTCGAGCGGACCTGGGGTGAGGTTCTGGACCGACTCGAGCAGTTACAGCGTGGAAACCCCGCCTGGCGAGCTGCTGAGGCGGACACACGAGCGTTCGCGCGCCGCTTCCATCGGTTCCCCGAGGGAGGCGCTGCTGCTCGAGTACTCGCGGAAATTCGTCGATTGCGGTTACGCGACAAAGAACTCGTGCCGCCCGGTGGAATCTTCTTCGAGAGCTTCTATGGACGCCAGGTGAGCTGCAACCCGCTCGCCATTGATCGAGAGATTACGCGGCGCTACCCTGAAACTCCTCGCTACTGGAGTGTGACGAGCGAGCTGCAGCAGGTGCCCGAGGGTGCAGTTCCGCTCTTGGTCGGCGGCCGTGAGTGGTTTGCCGCGCGCCGCACAGCAAAGCTGGTCGTGGTGAACGACTGGCTGCGTTACTCATTCCGCAGGAGGCGAGGGCAGACGGTCCTGCAGACCTGGCACGGCACCATGCTGAAACACCTCGCCCTCGGTCGCCCCGGGGTCGGGCTTCGCACCAGGTTAGCCATTCGACGTGAGAGCCGCCGCTGGAGCATCATGCTCTCGCAGAATCCGCACTCAACGAGCGTCTTCAAATCGAGTTACGCGTTCCGCGGTGACATTCTCGAGCTCGGGTATCCGCGCGACGACCGCCTCGCCCGCGCGGTCATCGCTGAGGGGCGCAACCCCATCGACGTGCTCGCCGCGCGCGCAGCTCTAGGGATCCCTGCAGGGGTTTCCGTGCTCAGTTACGCGCCGACCTGGCGAGACGGCGGCATCACGCTCGTGGACGACCTCAATGTTCAGCAGCTTGCCCACGAACTCGGTGAGAACTGGGTTGTTGTGGCCCGCGGTCACACTCGAACGCACACCTTTGGCCGGTATCCGGGGAGTGCCTCCGGCACCGTCATCGATGCATCCCAGCACGACGATGTGAACGACGTGATCCTGGCCGCCGACGTGCTGGTAACCGACTACTCGTCGATTATGTTTGACGCTGCGGTTGCTCGAGTTCCACAACTCTTTTTTGTGCCGGATCTTGCCGCCTATCGGGATCGCGAGCGTGGGTTTACCTTCGACTTCGAACGCTTGGCGCCCGGGCCGCTGCTGCAGCAGCGCGACGAGGTGCTGGCCCACGCGCGGGCGCTTGGCGAACTCGGCCACGACGCCGCCTGGGTGCAAGAATTTGCTGAAGCGCGTGAAAACTGGCGTGAGCAGTTTGCTCCGAACGACGATGGCTACGCCGCTCAACGGGTTGTTGACGCGTTGAGTGAGCGAGGCGCGCTACCTGGGTGAGGGTTAGGCTCGCGAGCGATCAACGACGCGGCCGCCGCCGAACAGCAGCCCGCGCAAGAACCCCGTTCCCCAGCTCAGATGCATTGTGATGAGCGTCGCACCCGTGAGCAGGCGATCCCGAACTCCCTGCTGCTCGGGGATGCGTAACACCGCAAAGAGGATTCCCGCCGCATACCCGGCGAGTGGAAGCAGCAGCAGCGGCCACCAGGAGGCCCAGGACAGCACACCAAGCAACAACAGCACCAGACCCACCACACTCACCGCAAGTGAGGTTACAAGCGCTCCTGGCGCAAAAAACCGCCACGGGTTTGCTCGACCGTAGCGGCGAACGAGCACGGCCCGCCAGGTGCCCGTCGCAAAGAACTGTTTTGAGAGATCACGTAGGCTCGCACGTGGCCAATAAGTCACTTTGAGTGCGGGTTCAAACCAGATTTTACCACTGGCGCGGCGGATCCTCAGATTGAGTTCCCAGTCTTCGCCCCGAAGGATGCCGGGATCGTACCCACCGACGGCCTCGATCGCCTCGCGGCGGAAGATGCCGAGGTAGGCGGACTCGGCGATTCCCGGTGTCCCGTCGCCGTGGTAAGCACCGCCGCCGAGGCCGTAGGGGCTGTTGTATCCGCGGGCAATCGCGCGCTGCAC
This sequence comes from Leucobacter viscericola, assembly GCF_011299575.1. Lineage (NCBI taxonomy): Bacteria > Bacillati > Actinomycetota > Actinomycetes > Micrococcales > Microbacteriaceae > Leucobacter > Leucobacter viscericola. The sequence continues at coordinate 586,475 of NZ_CP049863.1, read as the reverse complement.
GGGGGAGCGTCCGGCGGCGCGCATGATCCCCCCAACATTGGCGGCCTCCTCGCGCCGCAGCGCAGCGACACCTAATCGGGTGTAGTCGGGTGTCAGCTCAGAGTGCGCATCAACGCGCACCACAACCGGATGTTTGCTCTCAGCAATCGCCAGGTTGAGGCCGACGGGTATGTCGCGTGCAGGGTTCTCTACGAGCCGCACCCGAGAGTCTTGAGCCGCCAGTCGGGCCGCAATTTCGTTGCTGCCGTCCCGCGACGGGCCAAGGGCCAGAACGATCTCCTTTTCACCCGCGTAGTCCTGGGCGAGAATCGTGTGAACCGCAGCTTCGAGAAACTCCTCTTCGTTGAGCACCGGCATCACATAACTGACAGCGGGGAGTTCGGAAAGCTTGGAGAGGATCACCCCAGCATCTTCCCACGCGAGCACACGGCTTCCAAGCGGCATGCCGCCAGTAAACTGAGAAGGTGCAACTGGTGAAAGATGGAAAACGTGCGGTACGGCTCGCAAAGCGAGTACTGAAGGGACGGCGCGCGTTCTTTGAACTGCGTGACCTGCTGGCGGATCGAGCACCGCTTCCAGAACAGCACTTTCGTGTTGGCGTGTACTTCGCCGACAGTGACGTCAACATCTACCAAATGCGACAGTGGTACGCGCCGCTCCAAGAACTCTCCAAGCGCTGGCCCGTGCTTGTGCTTGCCCGAAACGCGGCCGGTGCCCGCCAGCTCATTCGGGAGAGTGGGCTTGCCGTTTCGTTCGTACCCAAGGTCACCGACCTTGAGCGGGTGCTGGAAGAGCAGCAGCTCGATGTTGTTCTGTACGTGAATCAGAACACCCGAAACTTCCAGATGATGCGCTACGGCAGCCGCTGGCACGTCTTTGTCAATCACGGTGAGAGCGACAAGATGTACATGACGAGCAATCAGCACAAGTGCTACGACCTGGCTTTGGTGGCGGGCGACGCCGCACGGGCGCGGCTCTCAAACGCGCTCTGGGATTACGATGTTGAGCGCCGCACCATGGCGATTGGACGTCCCCAGACAGATCACCTGAGTGGCAAGCCGCCATTCGTTCCCGACGAGCGCACCGTGGTGTTCTACGCGCCGACCTGGGAAGGGGATCGCCCTGCAGCGTGTTATGGCTCAGTCGCGACGCACGGTGAAGCGCTGGTGCGGGGTCTCCTTGATACTGGCAGGCACCGGGTCGTGTATCGCCCGCACCCCCGCAGTGGTGTCGTCGATCCCGAATTTGGTGCCGCGAACAAGCGCATTATTGAGATGATCACCGAGGCCAACGAGCGTGATCCTCAGGCCCACCACGTTTACGACCAGTCCCCGTCGCTGGGCTGGCAGCTCAGCTTGCCTGACGTGGCGATCTGCGACATCTCCGCGATGGTCTACGACCGGCTCGCCACGGGTAAACCGCTCATGGTGACACGCCCCGTCGCCCCCGAGGCGTCCGTTGACGAGAACGGTTACCTCAGCGTGTGCGAGTGGTTGGAAGTTGCTGACAGCGCAGACTCGGCGAGCGTCTTGGACCGTGTTATCGGAGACGACGATGCGCGTGAGCGCCTCGTAACCTGGTCGCAGCACTACTTTGGCGATACGACCCCGGGCTCACCAACAAAACGCTTCCACGACGCGATCGACACCCTCATGGAGCGCGCAGAGCAGCAGCGGGGGATCAAAGCCGAGGCTTAGGCCCCGTGGTCTGCATCGTAGCGTTCGAGGACCTCGTCGATGGTCCCGTCTAGCACGAGTTTTCCAGCATTGAGGTAGAGTCCGCGGGTGCAGAATCTGCGCAGATCGCGCTCGTTGTGTGACACGAGAAAGAGTGTTTTCTCCTCTTTGAGGAGCTCCTCGATGCGGTCGTAGCACTTCGCGCGAAACGCCTTGTCGCCCACAGCGAGCACCTCATCCACCAGCAGGACGGGCTCGTCCAGCTGCGACACCACGGCGAAGGCAACACGGACTTTCATGCCGCTCGAGAGGTGCTTGAACGGGGTGTCAATGACATCAGCCGCCCCAGCAAAATCGATGATGGAATCAAAACGAGCGGCAATCTCGCGTTTGCTCAGGCCGTGAAGACCAGCTGTGAGCTGCACGTTATCGCGCACCGTGAGATCGCCGACAAACCCACCGGTGATCTCGATGAGGGGAGCAACTCCGCCGTGAACACTCACGGTGCCCTCGTCGGGAAACAGCACTCCGGCGACAAGTTTCAACAGCGTCGACTTGCCCTGGCCGTTACGGCCAACAACCCCGATGGCCTCGCCGCGTCGCACGTCAAAGGAGACGTCGCGCAGGGCCCAGAACTCTCCCGGACGAGCGCGGCGCGCGCCTCCAGCGAAGAGGTCTTTGAAACTGCGGCTGGATCCGCGATTCCGACGGAACCTCACTCCGAGACCGTTTGCGGTAATGATCTTGTCGGTCATGTCACAGCTCCTTGAGAACGCCAGCGATGGAGCGACGGAACACCAAAGCGCCAATGATGAGGATAATCACACACTCAATCGCCGAGACAGCCATGAGGTGCCAGTTGATTTGATCCGGGAAGAATCCCGCACGGAACATCGCGAAGATTCCTGAGAGTGGGTTGAGCCAGGCGAGCGGCTGGGCGAACGGCGGCAGATCCGAAGCGCCATAAATGATGGGTGAAGCGTAGAACAAGACACGCAGCAGCAGTTTGGAAGCACGCTCCAGGTCGCGGAAGAACACCACGAGGGGTGAAATGAGGAGACCGGTACCCAGCGTCAAAATTGCGAGCAGCACCACCGCGACGGGGAAGAGCAACACGCCCCACCCGATGTGGGCCCCAGAAAAAATTGCAAACACGATGAGCACGGGCATGCTCAGGAGAAATTCGATCCCCTTTGAGCAAATGATGCGGCCCACCCAGATCCACCGCGGCATCGCGATGGATCTCACGAGTCGCACATCACGTAAGAACGCGCGAGTTGAATCGGAGATCGCACCGTTGACCCATACCCAGGGGAGTAGGGCGGTCAGCAGAAAGATGATGTAGGGCGTTTCGCCGACAGTGCGGTGAAAGACCTGCGTAAAAACGAACCAGTAGATGAGGCTCATCAGCAGTGGATCAAGGATCGACCACAGGTATCCCAGCATTGAGGTCGAGTAGCGGACCTTTAAATCGCGGCGCGTGAGTAGCCACAGCGATGACCAGGCACTCGCGCGCAGAGGTCGGCGCTCAGATGAAAAATTCACACTGTCTATTCTGCCGGTTTCCGAGCGCGCCGGGGCACACATACTGGTTTCTCTTAAATTTGCTAAATTAGACGGGTGCCGCCCGAAACCTCCTCAACCGTGCCCGCTTCCGAATCATTAGCGGGGTCGACGTCGACTGAACCTGTTTCTGGGAATGTTCCCGGTGCGCCGCGTGTTCGCCCCAGTCGCACCACCGTCGAACCCGTGGCCCCTGAGGCCACCCCAGTTCCTGCGGAAACCGTTTCCGCGGAACAGGCCTCGGCTGAGTCTTCCCCGAGAACTGGTCGTATCCAGGTTCCTGTTCCCTCCGTCGTGCGAGCGCGCGAGCGAGGTCGTATCGCCGCGCAGAACCCCGTGGTGCTTCATGCAGAGATGCTGACCAAGCGGTACGGATCGGTGATTGCCGCAAACGAGGTGTCGCTTGCGGTGCACGCGGGATCGTTCACCGGTGTTGTCGGCCCGAACGGCGCGGGTAAGACCACAACACTCTCCATGCTTGCTGGGTTGCTTCGGCCAACCTCGGGTCGGGTCACGGTCAACGGTGTCGACGTGTGGTCAGACGGACCCGCAGCGAAGCGCCTGATTGGCACCCTTCCAGATCGCCTGCGTCTCTTTGACCGGCTCACGGGTGCGCAACTGCTGTACTACTCGGGTGTGCTTCACGGGGTTGAGGGCGCCGCGCTAACGCAGCGATCCTCCGAGCTTGCCGAAGCTTTTGGCTTGGAATCCGCACTCGGCCGTCTGGTGTCTGACTACTCCGCCGGCATGCAGAAGAAAATTGCGCTGGCGTGCTCAATGATTCACGCACCCGAGGTGCTTGTGCTTGATGAGCCGTTCGAAGCGATCGACCCGGTATCCGTGTCGAACGTAACGGAGATTCTCGAGAAATATGTTGCCGGCGGCGGCAGCGTTGTCATGTCGAGCCACAGCCTTGATCTGATTCAGAGGGTCTGTGACCACGTATCGATCATTGTCGATGGTCGAGTGATCGCAAACGGCACCGTTGACGCGGTGCGTGATGGTCTCAGCCTTGAAGAGCGCTTCACTGCGCTCACCGGCTCCAGCGACACGAAGAGGGGGCTGGAATGGTTGCACGGCTCTTCCGACTCCGAGTAGCGCTGCTCGGCAGTGCGTTTCGCGGGTCGTTTTCGAAGGGCCTACGTTCCGCACTGCTGATTGTGTTGCTCGCGGTGATTGCTGCTTCGCTGGCTATTCTGCCGGCGTGGGGGATCGCCGACGCTGCTGACCGCGCTGCCGTCGACACGGTGGCTGGTGCGTCTCTGCTCATAGCGGTGTTTGTGATTCCGTTCTTCGAGAACCGGCGCAACCTTGAGCCTAGGCAGCTCGCCAGTTTTCCTGCGGGGCCAGGATCCGTGAGTGTCGCGATGCTAATCACCTCGATCGTCAGCTGGCCGTTCTTTTTGCTCGTTGTGTGGCTGGTGGCACTCGGTGTTTTCCGCCCCGAGTGGAACACTCCAGCGTGGATCGCGCCCGTTGCGCTCGGTCTCGCCGCTGTTCTGGCGGTGTGCAGCGTTCGTGTGATGTCTGCGCTCTCGAAGCTGATCGCTGGGCCGAGGTTTGCCGGGGTACTTCGTACGATCGGCGCGCTGCTGATCGTGGCGTTTTTGCCCGTTGCCGTGTATGCGGGAGCAACGGCATTCGGCGCGGAAGATAGCTCGATCATTTCGGACACGGCTCAGACGCTCGGGTGGACTCCCTTCGGGGCCCCGTTCGCGGCGCTGGCGGCTGCAGCGAGCGGCGACCAGGCTCTTGCGCTGATGCACCTGGGTATTTTGGGGGCCGCAATTGTGTTCCTCATTGCCGTCTGGGTGCCCGTCGTGTGGGTCTCGAACCAGAGAATTGATCGTCCGGTCGGGCAGAGCATGGCCTACAGCGGCCTCGGCTGGTTCGAGCGCTTTGGTGCGCGTCCCGCGCAGGTTATTGCGGCTCGTCAGCTCACCTATTGGGCACGAGATCCGCGTTACCGGGTTGCGTTGTTTGCGATCCCGATCGCTCCGATCTTGATGCTGCTTGCCTTTTGGGTCGCAGGCGCAGACGTGACGTCGCTTGCGCTGTTGCCACTTCCCATCATTTTGTTGCTGCTCGGATGGTCGCAGCACAATGACGTAGCGATGGACTCAACCGCGATTTGGGCGCACGTCGCGAGCGGCACCCGCGGTCGTGCCGATCGTGCTGGCCGCCTTGCTCCCGTGCTGATGCTCGGTGTTCCGCTGATTCTGATCGGATCAAGCATCACGGTCACCGTCATCGGCGACTGGCGCGTGCTGCCCGCTGTGATCGGTATGAACACCGCCGTACTGCTGGTGTCGAGTGGCGTGGCGAGTGTGTTCTCTGTCATGACTCCCTACCCGGCAACTCGGCCGGGAGACAGCCCCTTTGCTCAACCGCAGTGGTCGGGAACCGGATCGGGCCTTGCCCAGACAATCTCGATGCTGCTTGCGCTGCTGTTCTCTGCCCCCGCTGTATGGGTGGCCGTGTTGGCGTTTACTGACGTCGAGTTCATGCAGAACATTTGGGCGCTTGCGTTCGGGATCGGGTACGGAGCGCTGATTCTGTGGCTGGGAATCTTGATTGGTGGTCGTATTTTCGATCGCAGCGGACCCGAGCTGATCGCTGTAACTCAGGTTTTCGACTGATTTTTCGCCGCATTTCGGAGGTACAATTACCGCATGGCTATTTTTGCGCGTGATTCTGACCCGGTGGGTGGCGGTTCTGGGGAGGAACCGGTCTTCTGGATCGTGAACTCGAGAAAATCCTTGAAGACGCTCAAATTGAAGACGGCGACCACGAGCGTTTTTCGCACTACGTGCCAAAAGACAAGATCCTGGAATCTGCCGTAACCGGTAAAGCGGTTCGTGCGCTGTGCGGAAAGAAATGGACGCCGTCGCGGGATCCCGAGAAGTTTCCGGTCTGTCCTGATTGCAAGCGGGTTTACGAACGCATGAAGAAGTAGCGCTCGCGCTACACGTACTCGGTCGGGATCGCGGGATCCCCACGAGTGAGGCTCATCGCAACGGCGGGGAGTTCTGCAACCCGCTGCCGGTGACGTTCGCGCGCTGCTGCGATACCGTCTGTGCCGGTGTGCTCGCGCAGAACCTCGCCGTTTGTGACGAGCGGGACGAGAATCTCACGGCCCTCAACCGCTTCAGCCGCAGCGTTGTTGCCGGGCAAGCCGGTGGCGTGAGAGCCATCGTTCACGACGATGGTCTCGGCTACAGCAACATCGCGCGCGTTGAACCTGCGGTAGACACTCTTGCGGCCACCAACCGACACCTTGCCGGCTGACTTTTTCGCCACGGAGACCCAGTTTCCCTGTTCGTCCTCGTGCGCAACAAGTTTGTACACCATGCCCATGGTTGGTGATCCCGAGCCGACGGCCACTGACGTGCCGACGCCAAAGCTGTCAACGGGTGAGGCCGCGAGTACGGCTACCGTGTGCTCGTCGAGGTCGTTGGTGACGGTGATGCGAGTTTGTGTTGCCCCCAGTTCGTCGAGGAGGTGGCGCACTCGGCCAACCACAACGGGCAGGTCGCCAGAATCGATGCGAACAGCTCCGAGACTGGTGCCCGCAACTTCAATCGCGGTGCGCACACCCTGCTCAATGTCATAGGTGTCGACGAGCAGCGTGGTGTCTGTTCCGAGCGTTGCAATTTGTGCCTCGAACGCCGCGCGCTCGCTGTCGTGCAGCAGCATGAAACTGTGTGCTGCTGTGCCCATGGTTGGGATGCCGTAGCTGCGGCCCGCTTCAAGGTTTGAGGTCGCGCTGAATCCTGCGATGTAGGCGGCGCGCGCAGCGGCAACGGCGCTGTACTCGCTGGTGCGGCGCGAACCCATTTCGGCGAGCGGCTTTCCCTTGGCCGCGTGGCTCATGCGGGATGCTGCCGTGGCGACCGCCGAGTCGTAGTTCAGCACACTGAGCGCGAGTGTTTCGAGTAGCACTCCCTCAGCGAAGCTTGCCTCGACACTGATGAGCGGTGACCCGGGGAAGAAGACCTCACCCTCGGGATACCCCCAGATGTTGCCGCTGAAGCGAAAATTAGCGAGCCAGTCGAGGGTCCCGTCACTGACGACACCACGCGACTTCAGAAAGTCGAGTTCGGTGTCTGTGAATCGGAAACGGTCGATGGCCTCAAGTAGTCTGCCGGTGCCAGCGACAACACCGTAGCGGCGGGCCCCTGAGAGACGGCGAGTAAACAGCTCGAAGACGCTGCCACGGTCTGCTGTTCCCGCGCGGCGCGCGGCATCGACCATGGTTAGCTCGTAGTGGTCCGTGAGGAGCGCAGTTGAGAGATGCACGAGTGCCAGCATAACTAATGGAAGTCCCGAGAGGATACTCCGGCGGGCGCGGCGAGCGGTTCGAAGTTGTTCGCGATGACATTGATCACCCCCTCTGGAGAGCGCTCAAGCACTCCTCTGATGATAAGCGCGGGCGAGGATCGGGCAACGAGACGGTGACGGGCCCAGACGTTTGCCCAGGTCACCACGTTGACGGATCCCGACTCGTCTTCAAGCGTGATGAAGGTGATACCGCTGGCGGTGCCCGGGCGCTGTCTGTGGGTCACCAGGCCAGCGATCTTTACCACGGTGCCGGGCTGAACATGGCGTGTGCGGTCGGAGCGAACTACCCCCTGCGCGTCGAGGGTGTCGCGCAGCAGGGCGAGCGGGTGTGCGTCTAGAGCGATCCCCGTTGTCCAGAGATCGAGTGCGGTCTGCTCGGCCGGGTTCAACACCGGGAGCAGTGGTGGCTGCACGTGCACGGCGATGCCGGGCAGAAAACGTTCGCGGTTATCCGCGGCGGGTGCGGCAGCCCAGAGTGCCTCCCGGCGATCGAGGCCGAGACTTTTGCAAGCCCCCGCCGCTGCCAGAGCTTCGAGCTGAGCACGATCGAGATCTGCCCGGCGGGCGAGGTCGGTGAGATCGGCGAACGGCCCGTGTTCTCGGGCCCGCACAATACGCTCGGCGGTGCTCTTCTCGATACTGCGGATTTCGGCGAGACCAAGGCGCACGGCGAAGTCACCGTCTTGTCGGTGCAGTGCACTGGTATCTGGACCACCGGGCACAAACGGGTGCACGGGCGGCGGATTCTCCTGGCGCGGTAGGTGGGCGGTGCATTCGGTTGCAGCTTGGGGTTTGGCCGTTGGCCTGCGATCGCTAACAAGCTCAAGATCTGCGAGGACAGCAGAGCGCTGAACATCCGCTGGGCGCACCTCCACGCCGTGTCGACGAGCGTCTTCAACAAGCGTGCGAGACGAGTAAAAGCCCATCGGCTGCGATCGCAGTAATCCCGCGAGGAACGCTGCCGGATAGTGCAGTTTGAACCAGGAACTCACGTAGACGAGCAGCGCGAAACTGATCGAGTGGCTCTCCGCGAAACCAAAGTTTGCAAACGCTTCGATCTGTTCGTACAGGTGGGTCGCGGCATCTCCTTCAATGCCGTTTTTAGCCATGCCCGCAAACAGTTTTTCTTTGAGAGACTCGATGCGCTCCTGGCCACGCTTGGATCCCATGGCCCGCCGCAGCAGGTCGGCATCCTCTGCGGTGCAGTCGGCTACCGCCACGGCCATCTGCATGAGCTGCTCCTGGAACAGGGGCACACCCAGTGTGCGCTCGAGCACTGGCCGCAACTTCGGGTGAAGGTAACTCACCTCTTCAGCCTTGTTCTTGCGGCGCAGATACGGGTGAACGGCGCCGCCCTGGATCGGCCCCGGCCTGATGAGCGCAATCTCGATGACCAGGTCGTAGAAGCTGCGGGGAAGCAGGCGGGGCAGCGTGTTGAGCTGAGCGCGGCTCTCTAGCTGGAACACGCCGATTGCGTCAGCCCGGCAGAGCATGTCGTACACACCCGGTTCTTCTTTCGGGATGGTGCCGAGCGTCCACTGCTTCTTGGTGTGCGCGGCCACGATGTCCATCGTTTTTTGCAGCGCGCTGAGCATGCCGAGCCCGAGTAGGTCGAACTTCACGAGTCCCATCGACTCGCAGGAGTCTTTGTCCCACTGCAGCACGGTGCGGCGATCCATGCGGGCGTGTTCGATGGGGCAGACCTCTCCCACTGGGCGCTCGGTGAGCACCATGCCTCCGGAGTGGATGCCGAGGTGGCGCGGTGCGCGCATAAACCGCATGGCGAGTTCTTGCACGGGAGTCGGGATGGGGCTGGCTGTGTCGACCTCCAACTTGTTCCATCGCTCGAGTCCCTTGGTCCAGGCGCGCTGCTGACCCGCGCTGTACCCGAGCGCTTTTGCCGCGTCTCTGATTGCGGCTTTGGGGCGGTAAGTGATGACGTTCGCAACCTGGGCCGCGTTACGGCGACCGTACTTTTCGTAGACGTACTGAATGATTTCTTCGCGACGCTCGGAGTCGAAATCGACGTCGATGTCGGGTTCTTCGTCGCGCATGCTCGACAGGAAACGTTCGAAGGGGAGGTTATAGAAGATCGCGTCGACCTCGGTGATGCCCAGTACGTAACACACCGCAGAAGCGGCGGCTGATCCTCGTCCCTGGCACAGGATATTTCGCTCTCGTGCTTCACGCACAAGGTCGTGCACGATGAGGAAATAGCCGGGGAAGTCTTTGCGCTCGATGATGTTCAGCTCGCTCTCGAGCCGATCTCTGCGGTGGCTGCTGAGGTTCGTGCCGTAGCGTCGTTCCGCTCCCTGCCACACGAGATGTCGCAGGTATTCCATTTGGGTGTGCCCAGGGGGAAGCGTGAGCTTGGGCAGTCGCGGGCGAGCTGCCCGCAACGGGAACGCCAACTCGGCGGCGAGCTGTGCTGTGCGGGTCACCGCGTCAGGGTAGTGAGCAAAACGCCGCAGCATGGCGGCCCCGCTGCGGAGGTGGGCGGTGCCGGTCGCTGGCAGGTGGTCGTCGAGTTCGTCGAGGCTGCGGCGTGCTCTCACCGCAGCCATTGCCTCAGAGAGCTGCGCGTGGGCAGGGACCGCATAGTGCACGTTGCCGGTGGCGAGGGTTGGGAGACCCCGTTCCGCGGCGAGCGAAGCGAGCCTTGCGTTCCGAGGATCGTCACCGGGGTGGCCATGGTGTGTGAGCTCGACGTAGACGTTGTCTGGGCCAAAGAGATCGGTGAGGCGGTCGAGTTCTGTGAGCGCCAGTGAATCGCCTGTTTCTCGGGTGGTGGCGGTTTCAAGCGCGCGGCGGACCGATCCCTTGCGGCAACCGGTGAGAACCGCCCAGGTGTCTTGCCCCGCCGCTGCGAGTTCTTCGAGGTTGTATTGCGGGCGTCCTTTTTCTCCGCCGGTTAGCTGAGCCTCGGTGATCGCGGAAGCGAGCCGGTGGTACCCGTCGGTGCCGCGAGCGAGGAGCAGTAGGTGTGTTCCTTGCGGATCGGCAACCCCCAGCTGCGGGGCGTCCAGTCCCAGTGAGAGTTCTGCGCCGTACACCGTCAGTGGGGCGGTGTGCCCCGTCGTTGCTGCCATCCGATCAGCAGCTTCAGCGGCCTCGGCAAAGGCGGCTGCTCCGTAGAACCCGTCGTGGTCGGTGAGGGCGATGCCGCTGAGCTGTAGACGGGTCGCTTCTTGTACGAGTTGTTCGGGGGAGGAGGCGCCGTCGAGAAAACTGAAGTGTGAGTGCGCATGGAGTTCTGCGTAGGGCACAACCGGGGAGTCCGCGAGCTCTTGCGCACTCCGTGCCTGGGTTGGTTGCGTCTGAGGGGTCTCATTCGGGCGGGCCTGAGGTCGCGCGTCGGAACCCCTCGCTTGCTGCGGGGCGTGCGCGGAGAGCCTTCGCTCGAATTCGCTCCACGGAATGGGGTCGTTGTGCCAGCCCATCAGTCGTAGTGCCCCTCGGCGAACCAGTGTTCGCCCTCTTGGAACAGCAGCCAGGCATCGTCTCCGGCAAGTTGGACTTGCAGCCTGAACCGAGGTGCGGTGCTTTGCCACCACCGTTCCCGTATCACCCACGGTGTCGACCAGTGAAGCACGGGCGCATTTATTGCATACTGCCTGATTTGCAACCTGTGCGGTGCGCTGTCGAGGAGATCCTCGGCATTGACGCGCACGGGGTGTCCTGAACCGTCGAGAAGCTCTGCGGAGAGTGGTTCAGGGAAGACCTGGCTGGGAGTGGGGCCGGTGAGTGCACCAGGCCAGGGGCCGGCGGCCGAGGCACGAGACCCCGGTCGCTGTGCCCGTGTTGTGCTCCAGGGAACAAAGCGCTGGCGTTCAGCGAGTAGCCGCCCGCCCGCGAGCTCTATGGTGCCGACCCCGGTGTGCCCGAGCCTGCTTTGAACGCGGCTGAGGTGATGGTGCACGCGCGCGTCTGGCTCGTTGCTCCAGAGACCGGGCTCGTGCGCGGCGGCGCGGTCTGTGTGTGTTGGTGTGACGCGCACGCGTGTAACGCCGGCTCCGGTGCGCTCGGATGCTCGCGCTATGGCGGCGGCCTGCCACCGGATGCGGCCGACGGTATCAGCCGCGGTGAAATGGCGAGGATGCAGCCACTCGCGCTCGTGGCGCGCACCGATGTCGTCAGTGAGCTCAACACGAAGCGCGGTGCACACTAAACGCTCTGCTGTGAACCCTGCAACGAACCGTTCAGCGATTGCCGCGCACGCAAAACCGAGCTGCTCAGCGGTGTCGATTGGTGGCTCGAATTCGATCTCTACGCTGAACTCTCGGCCGGGAGTGCGCGGTTGTGTTTTGTCGCTGTTCGTGGGGTGTGCCGCACGAGCGCGGCGATGTACGGCAACTCCTTCCGCGCCGAAACGCTGTTGCACGGCCTCCTCTGGCAGGGCAGCCAGTGCTCCCAGAGTTCTAATACCGAGCCCCACGAGTAATGTGGTGAAGCTTTCACTTGCGGCTCGGGAGACCGGGAGCGGACTGAGAAACGCTGCGGAGCTGCCCGAGGCCACGATCCTCACCCCTTCACTCGGTGACGTAACCAGGGCGGAATCTGCGGTAGCCCGGACAGCCTGTTCCGCCGCAAATAACCCGTCAGCAATTCCCACGCGCGCATCGGGTAAATCAAGGTCTGCAGCCAGGGCGAGCAGCGCATCTGCTGCCTGCTCTTCGCTGCCGTAGTAGCGGGCTGGTCCGCGTGCTCGCATTGCGCACAGGCCGGGGCGACGCACCTCGATTCCTGGCACGAGCCGTTCGAGTGCGGTGGCTATGGGGGCAAAACGACGCCGGTCAACTTCTGGGTCGTGTGGATGGACCGCGAGGCGAGGGCAGCGGGACTGTGCCTCGCGTTCTCGAAGACCGGTTCGCACACCCTCCGCGCGGGCAGCAGGCGAACACGCCGCCACACGGTGCTGGGCAATGAGCGCGATTGCGGGATCGCTCACCTTGTCTGCATCGTCCTGATCTCGCAAGAACGCCTGAATCGGCCAATCGGGCACCCAGAACACGAGCGTGCGCTCCGCGGCGGTCATTGTGGCACCAGCCTGTGGAGTTTTGCGAGGCCGGGGTCTACGAGACTGCCGTGCGCAAAACGCACGGTGTGCGAGGTGAGGCCGCGCCGATCCTGAGCCTGCACTGTGATCTCACGATCTTCGAGCGCCCCGAACCCGTCACCCAGACCGCTCCAGCGAGACGCGGTCACGCGGAAGGTGCTCTCGGAGTTTGGCCACTCGTGTGTGACGACCAGGGCGGCGCCGTGCTCGCGTAGTCTTGCGGCGATGCGTGCCACATCGCCGTGTCTGGGGGAGTTTGTTGGGGCGAGTAGCAACACGGTGAGGATCTCGCTCAACGCCCCGCACAGCCCGAATGCATCGGCCCCGGGTTCGGGGATCAAAATGCAGCGTTCGAGTGCGATTCCGAGTGCCGCGGCTGTTTCGGCCCCGAGGGTCGGGTAGCCGATGATTCCGCACCAGGCCCCGGATGCTGATGAGGCTGCGAGCATGGAGAGCGCGAGCTGTGCGGAGCCCTGGACCGAGTAGCTGGCGCCCTTTCGCAGAGCCCCACCGGGGAAGAGTGAGCGTAGTCCCGGAGCAGTTGGAAGCGTGCTGTCATCGAGCCGCAGCGGCTGCATCTGGGTGATGCGCTGCTGAAGCGTGCGGACGGTCGATGAGGAATGCATGAAGCAATATTCGAACATATGTTCGAATAAGTCAATCCCGGATCGATTACCCGGTGACGGGGATAGGATGGTCAGGATGAACGAGGAAGAGCTAGACGATTACGAGCGTGAAGCCGAGCTGACGCTGTTTCGCGAGTACCGCGACATTGCCAGCCAGTTTCGGTATGTCGTTGAGACGGAGCGCCGGTTTTACCTGGCCAATGAGGTCGAGCTTCAGCGCCAAGACGCGGGTAGCGATTTCTATTTCGAGCTTTCCATGACCGATGTTTGGGTGTGGGACGTGTACCGTGCTGATCGGTTTGTGAAATCGGTTCGTGTGCTCACGTTTAAAGACGTGAACGTCGAAGAGTTGTCGGCACGCGAGTTCTCGCTGCCGCAAGAACTCGCGCTCGACGAGTAGTCGCCCTTCGCTCACAGAACGCGTATTCGGAGATTGCGTTAACTACTTATCCACATTCCGGGTTCTGAGCCCCGTGAGTCACCTTTTCACCCGACGATGGGTGCAGGAGGTGCACCATGAATCGCACAGCAACACACCCACCCAGAACTTCGCACAACCAGCAGTTGGGCGCCAGAGGCGAGACCATCGCTGCGGGGTACTTGGAAGGACTGGGATTCCGCATCCTGGAGCGCAACTGGCGCAACAGCAGTGGAGAGTTAGACATCATCGCCCGGGATGGCGGCACACTCGTTGCGGTTGAAGTAAAAACTCGTAGCGGCACGGGGTATGGCAACCCGTTAGAAGCGATTACCGTGCAAAAAATGACGCGACTCAGGCGGCTTCTGCTCGATTGGGTGCGGGCTGCTGGGATGCGTGGTGCGGAGCTGCGGGTTGATGCCGTCGGTATAACGCTTCGTGGAGACGAGCGGCCTCGAATTGATCACCTGCGGGGGATCTCGTGAGGGGCGAGGTATGCAGGGCGGCGTCGATTGCGCTGACGGGTGTTGAAGGAACGGTCGTTACTGTTGAAGCGGCCGTCTCGCAACAATTACCAGGCATGGCAATCATTGGTTTGCCCGACACCGCGCTTGCCGAGGCGAAGCTGCGTGTACGTACGGCCACGACGCAGGCGGGGATGCCTCTCGCTGACCGGTTCATCACCGTGAATTTGAGCCCGGCAGCGCTACCAAAGCAGGGGTCCGGGTTTGACCTGGCTATCGCACTGTCTGCGCTCGCCGCATCACAGCGCCTGCCACGTGAGCAGTTATCCTCCATTGCCCATCTGGGTGAGTTGAGCCTCGACGGTGAGTTGCGGCGACCCGCAGGGCTTCTCACCGCAACGGTAGCGGCACGAGAACTGGGGTTTCGGCGGGTTATGGTGCCCGAGCGCGGTGGGGCAGAAGCTGCCCTTGTGCCTGATATTGAGGTCATTGCTGTTCGAGACCTTGCGGGGGCGGTTGCGTGGCACCGCGGCGAGCCAGAAGGATGGCGTGTGCTCCCTTATGCGGGTGAGGATACGGAGGCAGGTGCGCACAGCAGTTCCGCCTCTGCATCGGACGACACGCTCTCCGCGGCAGGAGACATAGCCGATATTGTTGGGCAGCCGGATGCGATTGAAGCGCTCACTATTGCGGCTGCTGGAAGACACCACATATCGTTGCTTGGTCCGCCGGGCGCCGGTAAAACAATGCTGGCAACACGATTGCCCACAATCCTGCCCGATCTCACCCCCGACGAGGCGATCGCGGCAAGCAGTATCGCATCGATCGGAGGAGCGCCGCTCACCGGCCTGGTTCAGCGACCACCGTTTGAGAGTCCGCACCACACCGCTTCAAAGATGGCATTGATTGGTGGTGGCTCCAACAGTGAGGTGCGTCCCGGTGCGATCACTCGCGCGTGCCACGGAGTGCTGTTTCTAGACGAGGCCCCGGAATTTCCTCGCTCGGTTCTTGACGCGCTCCGGCAACCGCTTGAATCCGGGCACATTGAGATTCACCGCTCTCGAATACGCACTTCGCTCCCAGCCCGTGTGCAATTGGTGCTCGCCGCAAACCCCTGTCCGTGCGGATACGCCGGGTCGCCAGACACGGTGGCGCAGTGCAGCTGTACCCCCAATGTTCGGATTCGATATTTGCAGCGTATTTCGGGGCCGCTGGGAGACCGCATCGACCTGCGACTTGCTGTTCGCCGAGTCCCAAGCGTGATGCTGAACGATATTGAAGCTCCTGCTCCCACGAGTGGCGAACTGCGTGAGCGAGTGACGCAGGCCAGAGCTGCCGCCGCAGTTCGGCTAGAGGACACACCCTGGACGACTAACGGAGAGGTGAAGGGGCCTTGGCTACGCACGACCCAGCTGAGACTGCCTCGCAAAGATACGGTGGTGCTGGATCAGGCGCTCGGACGGGGATCCATCACCCTTCGGGGGTACGACAGAGTGTTGCGTGTGGCGTGGACAATCGCAGACCTCGCCGGGCTCGACCGCCCCAGCCGAAACGAGATATCCAGGGCGCTCGTGCTGCGAGGAGGGGATTTGCTATGAGCAAGTCCCTGGTCCATGTTCGTGCAGACCGTGAACTGTGCAAAGGGTTGGCGTCGCTCCACATAGGCGGTGTGAGCGGCGTGGGTGAGGGCGAACTGTCACAGGAAGCGGCGGATGTGATGCTTGCGAGGGTGGTGTGGTCTCACCTGGTAGAGCCTGGAGACGCCGTCGCGGCTACCCTTATCGACATTTTGGGTGCCGGACCCGCGCTCGATCTGGTCGCATCTGAAGTAAACGCCAGGAGTATAGGAGCCGCGATGAAAACTGCCCTAGGGTGCGCAGACAATAATCTGCCTCTATCCCTTCGGCAGGTGTCTGCCGGTATGAAACGATGGCTGCCCCGTCTCGACCGTGTGGCAGTTCTAGCTGATATCTCACTCGCGGCGGCGGCGAAAGCACACGCCGTTTTGCCCGAGTCAGCAGCTTGGCCTATGCGGTTGAACGACCTTGGGCCGCACGCTCCGGTGATGCTCTGGGCCCGTGGTGAGCCCTCACTCCTGAGTCAAGCCTCGCTTGCCGTGGTTGGGGCACGCGCCTGCACAAGCTATGGAACATACGTCACTGCCGACCTTGTGAGCAGCGCCTGCGCTGCGGGAATCACAATTACCTCGGGAGCAGCCTACGGAATCGACGCGGTGGCTCACCGCGCCGCGCTCGCCGCCGAAGCCCCAACGATCGCTGTGCTGGCGGGTGGGGTTGACCGCCCCTATCCAAGCGCTCACGGGGCGTTACTCGAAAAAATTGCGTCGACGGGAGTTGTTTGCTCGGAGGTCGTGCCCGGCACGGCACCGACCCGATGGAGGTTCCTGCAGCGAAATCGCATTATTGCCGCGCTATCCCAGGCGACGCTGATCACCGAGGCGGGCCTCCGCTCTGGCTCGCTCAACACCGCGGGGCATAGCGCAGAGATCGGTCGCCCCCTCGGTGTGGTCCCCGGGCCAGTCACCAGCCCGGCCTCGCTCGGATGTCATCGGCTGATCCGCGAGTATGGGGCGACGCTTATCTCCAACGGCGCTGACCTCCGTGAATTGCTAGGGCTAAGTGATCTTGAGGTCCTCAACGCCTCTGAGGCGGGTGGCCTGAGCGCAAATGGCGTAGACCAGCCTAGGGAGTCTGCAATGCATCGACGAGTGATCGACGCGCTGCCTCTGCGAGGCTGGCAGACCGTGGCTGTGACAGCTCGAACTGCCGGCGCGGACGTAGAGGAAGTGAGTGCCGCGCTCGCCGAACTGGAACTTCTGGGATGCGTTGTGCGTCGCGAAACACCGAATGGAGGTGATGTGCAATGGTCGCAGAAGCGTGGAGAATGAGGGCATGGGCCTAAGTGAAGCGATTGAGCAGTTTCTTGCGGCTGTTCAAACGGAGTATGGGTACTCCGAGCACACCGTGCGTGCCTATCACCGAGACCTGCACAACTTCAAAGACTATGCAGAAAACCAGGGTGTCAAAGACGTTGACGGCTGCGACATCGAACTCATGCGCGGTTGGCTGTGGGCGCGGCAGCAAAAGCAGCTTGCCCCCACAACGATTGCGCGTAACGTTGCAACGCTGAAATCGTTCGGAGTGTGGCTCGAACGTAAGCGACTCGTACCTGGAAACCCCGCATCGCGGCTGCGGGCTCCTCGAGCTCCCCGTACGCTACCGCGGGTGCTGAGCGATTCTCAGATCACTCGTATCTTGGAGCGTGCTGCGGGGCGTGCGGCGGAAGGCGATCCTGAGTGCCTGCGAGATCACGCCGTATTGGAGCTGCTCTATTCCTCTGCGCTGCGGGTGTCGGAGTTGTGCGGGCTGCCAGTTACGGGGTTTGACCGTCGAGAGCGACTGGTTCGTGTACTCGGAAAAGGAAACAAGGAGCGTGTGGTGCCCGTCGGTGGGCCCGCTGCCAAAGCGGTGGAGCGTTACCTTGAAGAGGGGCGCCCACTGCTCGCTCAACGGAACGCCAGCCCACCCTCGACACTGTTCCTGGGGAAACGAGGGGGAGAGCTCAGCAGTAACGCGGTCTACAGGCTCGTTGCTCACGAACTCGAACAGGAGCCGGGAGGCGGGCCACGGGGACCCCACACGCTACGCCACACAACCGCAACCCACCTTCTGAATGGAGGTGCGGATCTGCGCGTCGTACAAGAAGTTCTTGGCCACTCCAGTCTCGCTAGCACGCAGGTCTACACCCACGTGTCGACCGAGCGTCTTGCGGAAAGCTATCGTCAGGCGCACCCACGCGCCTGACGCACCTGACACGCATGGCGGTCGTGTCGCTGTTGAGTCACCAGGGCCGTAACTTCGGGCGCCCTCGAAAGTAACGCAGCGGGTTCACGTAGTCCTCTTCGACACGAACCCCAACGTGGAGGCACTCCTCGTAGCAATGACCACCACTCGATACGGTGCCAAGAAACTGCCCAGTTGACACAGCATCACCCGCTCGGAGCTCGCTTGTTATCGGTTCGAGCGACAGCACTGTGCGCTCATCAACTCGCACTGACAACACTCCGCGGTCAACAACCGTGCCGACAAAAGTGACTGTTCCTGACGTGGGAGCCCGAACAGCGAGACCGGGGCCTGCTGGAAGGTCAATACCGCGGTGCCCGGAAGCGTAGGGGGTTGGCGGTCCCAGATACGGCCCCGAGACAGTGAGCGAATGGCCGACTGGAGGGATCCACAGCGCGGTTGGTGAGGGAGAAGGTGGGGATGCCTCCAGTGGTGCAGACGAAGCACTCGCGGTTGCGCCAAGAAGCGTGAGACTGATGCCCAACAGAACGGCAGCGAGAGCGCGGCGAGAACGGTGAGTGCGGGATTGCTGGGCGGGGGAGTTCATAGAGCAACGCTGTCACGGCGAGAGAAATGGTGCGGAGCAGAGGGGCAAATGTGGATAAGTAGTGGAGGTGGGAGCGATAAGGCGAGGGTGTGAGCGAACCTGTAAACAAGTCCCGCGCGCACCCCAAGCGGTGATACACTTATCGCTGCGCCTTGAAAGAGGTGACTTCGCGTGCCCACCCATCGGAGTGATGCCACCGGTCTCTGTTCGAAAGAACGGGGCGGCTGATCCCGCGGGCACCAGGATCTGACTGCAACCGCAGTCGATATGCAACCGAAAACGCATGCTCATTGAGCGTGCAGAAACAGGAGACAGCAATGGCTGTTGTAACCATGCGCCAGCTGCTTGACAGCGGCGTCCACTTCGGACACCAGACTCGCCGTTGGAACCCGAAGATGAAGCGTTTTATCTTCACCGAGCGCTCGGGTATCTACATCATCGACCTGCAGCAGTCGCTCGGGTACATCGATGACGCCTACGAGTTCGTGAAGAACACCGTCGCACGCGGCGGCAACATTCTTTTTGTTGGCACCAAGAAGCAGGCTCAGGAAGCAATTGCTGAGCAGGCTACTCGCGTCAACCAGCCCTACGTGAACCAGCGCTGGCTGGGTGGTCTGCTGACCAACTTCCAGACTGTTACGGGCCGCCTTGAGCGCATGAAGGAGCTCGAGCAGCTCGACTACGAGGGCACCACGAGCGGCTTCACCAAGAAGGAGCTCCTCCTCAAGAAGCGCGAGCTCGACAAGCTGCAGAAGTCACTCGGTGGTATCCGCCACATGACCAAGACTCCGTCAGCGATCTGGATCGTTGACACCAAGAAGGAGCACCTCGCAATTGACGAGGCGAAGAAGCTTGGTATCCCGGTTATCGCGATCCTTGACACCAACTGCGATCCCGACGAGGTCACCTACCCGATCCCGGGTAACGATGACGCCATTCGTTCGGTTGCACTGCTCACCCGCGTGATTGCGGATGCCGCTGCTGAGGGCCTCATGGAGCGCCACCAGAAGCCTGCCGAGGGTGCAGAGACCCCCGCTGAGCCGCTTGCTGAATGGGAAGTTGAACTGCTGAACGCAGACGCAAAGCCCGCTGAGGAAGCTGCAGAAGCAGTAGAGGCAGCAGCTGAGGTTGTCGAGGAAGTTGCTGCAGAGGCAGCTGCTGAAGAGGCACCCGCTGCAACCGAGGCACCCGCCGAAGAAGCAGCCGCGAAGTAATTTCGCCCCACCGCTTTCATCTGAACAAACTTTTTAAGGAGTGACACATGGCTGCAGTATCCATGGCCGCTATTAAAGAGCTGCGCGAGCGCCTCGGCGCCGGCATGCTCGACAGCAAAAACGCACTGACCGAGGCTGATGGTGACATCGAGAAGGCCATCGAGATCCTGCGTCTTAAGGGACTGAAGGGTGTTGCCAAGCGCGGCGACCGCGAGGCAAGCGAGGGCTTGGTTGCTGTAAAGCAGACCGACGGCGCTGCCACGATGATCGAGCTCGTTTGCGAGACCGACTTTGTTGCGAAGAACGAGAAGTTCATTGCGCTCTCCGAGCGTGTGCTTGACGCAATCGCAGCCGCTGGTGCCGCGAACGCTGAGGAAGCACTCGCTGCTCCCGCAGAGGGCAAGACCGTGAACGACATCATCACCGACGAGTCCGCCATCATCGGCGAGAAGATCGTGCTCCGCCGCGTTTCACGCGTCGAGGCTCCGGCGACCGCTGTCTACCTGCACCGCACCTCGAAGGATCTGCCGCCGCAGATCGGCGTGGTTGTGGGCTACGAGGGCGACGACGCAAAGGCTGCTCTGAGCATCGCTCAGCACATCTCCTTCGCTGATCCGCTCTACGTCACCCGCGAAGAGGTTCCGGCTGCTGACGTCGACAAAGAGCGCGACATCGTCACCGAGATCTCGAAGAACGAGGGCAAGCCCGAGGCTGCTCTGCCGAAGATCGTTGAGGGACGTCTCAACGCGTTCTTCAAGCAGGTCGTTCTGAACGAGCAGGTGCACGCACTTGACGAGGAGAAGCGCGACGTGAAGAAGGTTGCTGAGGCAGCTGGCATCACCGTTAAGAGCTTCGCCCGCAGCAAGGTTGGCGCGTAACGTTTACACACTGGGAGGCCCGAGCATTTGCTCGGGCCTCTTTGCTGTGTGCTCCGCAGGGCGCGCAGCATCATCACCGGTAGGCCCAGTAGTCTGTTCTGAGGCCAGCCCGAGAAGGAGAAACACCCATGCCCGAGACTGTCGATCGCAAGCGCCGAGTGATGCTCAAGCTTTCAGGAGAGGCGTTTGGGGGTGGCACTCTCGGTGTGAACCCTGACGTTGTGAGTCAGATCGCCCGCGAGATTGCGGCCGCCGTTGAAACCTCCGAGGTTGCGGTTGTGGTGGGCGGCGGCAACTTCTTCCGCGGCGCTGAGCTCTCACAGCGCGGCATGGACCGCGCCCGTGCAGACTACATGGGCATGCTCGGTACGGTCATGAACGCCCTCGCGCTGCAGGATTTCCTCGAACAGGCCGGCGTCGATAGCCGGGTGCAGTCGGCAATCACCATGACTCAGGTCGCTGAAACGTACATTCCGCTGCGCGCAATCCGCCACCTCGAAAAGGGGCGCGTTGTCATCTTCGGTGCGGGCGCCGGGCTCCCGTACTTCTCAACTGACACCGTCGCGGCACAGCGTGCGCTCGAGATCCACGCCGATGAGGTTCTCGTGGCTAAAAACGGCGTCGACGGTGTCTACACCGCCGATCCCAACAAGGATCCGAACGCCACACTCATCGAGCAGATCACCTACAACGATGCGCTCGTGCGTGGCCTCAAGGTCGTAGATTCGACCTCGTTTAGCCTCTGCATGGACAACGGCATGCCGATGCGCGTTTTTGGTATGGAACCGGCTGGAAATGTCACCGCCGCGATCCGTGGCGAGAAGCTCGGCACCCTCGTACACCGCTAAGCTTGATTGACGAACCACTTCAGAAGGAGAACACCGTGATCGATGAGGTCTTCGCAGACGTAACTGACCGCATGAATAAGGCGGTCGAATCCGCGAAAGAGAGCTTCGCCACGGTGCGCACCGGTCGGGCAAACCCCGCACTGCTGCAGAACCTGATGGTTGACTACTACGGTACTCCGACGCCTCTGCCGCAGCTTGCCTCGGTGCAAAACCAGGATGCCCGCAGCCTTCTCATTACCCCTTACGACAAGGGTGCGATGAAAGACATTGAGCAGGCGATTCGTGACATGCCAAACCTGGGTGCAAACCCCTCCAACGACGGCACCGTTGTTCGTGTCACACTTCCCGATCTCACAGAGGAACGCCGCAAGGAGTTCGTGAAGATCGTTAAGGGCAAGGCTGAAGACGCTCGTGTTGCGATCCGCAACGTTCGCCGTCACGGCATGGGGGAGTTTGACGCGCTGAAGAGTGAGGTCGGCGAAGATGAGATTGGTCGCGCCGAGAAAGAACTCGAAGCGATGACCAAACAGTACGTCGAGCAGATCGACGATGCGCTGAAGCGCAAAGAGGCTGAACTGCTGGAGGTCTAGCCACAATGTCGGGCGCGGATCGGCGGGACGAGATCAGGGCTCACCTGGAATCGACCCGCGCGCAACTTGAGGCGACCAACGCCAAAATCGAAGCCAGGGCTGGGCGGAATCTTTTTTTCGCGATAGCTTCAGGGCTCATTTTTGGTGCGGTCTTTCTCGCCAGCCTGTTTTTGATCAAGCAAGTTTTTGTGCTGCTGGTCGCGATCATCGTGTCGATCGCCCTGGTTGAGCTGGCTTCTGCGTTCAGAGTGGCTGGCAGGCGTGTTCCGCGCATTGGAGTTGTGCTGGGTGGCCTTGTGGTGGTCGCCGGAGCCTATTTCTGGCACGCAGAGGGCATGCTCATCGGGTTGTTTGCCGGATCGGCGATAATTACCGTTTGGCGGCTCGTTGAGGGCCTGATGCCCCGCTGGGAGATGCCTCCTCGCACGCTTGTGCGGGATGTCTTCTCGGGACTGTTTAGCCTCGTCTACGTCGCGTTTCTCGCCTCCTTTACGGTGCTGCTGGTCGCAAAAGAGAACGGTGAGTGGTGGGTTCTCTCGCTCGTCGCGATTGTGGTGTCGGTTGACGTTGGCGCCTATGCGGCCGGTGTCACTCTCGGTAAGCACAAAATGACTCCGCGCATCAGCCCAAATAAAACCTGGGAGGGTTTCGCGGGTGCCGCAGTTGCCTCGGCCGCGGTTGGTGTTGTGGTGTCGATTTTTGCGCTGGATCAGCCGTGGTGGGTCGGTATTGTGCTCGGCGTAGTTGTGCTGCTCACTGCTACCGGCGGAGATCTCACGGAGTCGCTCATTAAGCGAAACCTGGGGGTTAAAGATATGAGCAGCTGGATCCCCGGCCACGGTGGGTTCCTCGACCGCCTTGATTCGATTTTGCCCTCTGCCGTTGGAGTGTACGGTGTGGCCTTAATTCTCGGAGTTGTTTCATGACCAAGTCTTCACAGCGGAAGGAGAAGCGCGCCATGCAAAATGGAGTGGTGCACGCAGCTTTTCCCCTCGCAACAAAACGTCAACTCGGATACAACCAGGAGCAGGTCGACAGCTTCCTGAGCCGAGCTCGTGCAACCTACGAGGGGGGTGCTCCCGACGAGAACCCCCTGACAGCCGACGATGTGCGTCGGATGGCCTTCGTAGTGAAGTCGGGCGGATACTCTGCGCGCTATGTTGACGCCGCGATGGACCGCCTTGAAGAGGTCTTTTTTGAGCGTGAGCGACGCGCGCAGGTGCGCTCCGAGGGTGAGGACGCGTGGTGGGACGACACCAGGGCTCTTCTCTCCGAGGTTCGCGGCAGGCTGCAGCGCCCCCGCGGCAAGCGTTTTCGCAGGCGAGGCATCTTTGCAACGGGTTATCG
Source organism: Leucobacter viscericola (assembly GCF_011299575.1). NCBI lineage: Bacteria > Bacillati > Actinomycetota > Actinomycetes > Micrococcales > Microbacteriaceae > Leucobacter > Leucobacter viscericola. The sequence goes on along the minus strand of NZ_CP049863.1, from coordinate 563,044 downwards.
TCGTGCCCAGGTAGACGCGTTTCTGGATCGTGTTGCCGGCATGTTTGAGAACCGAGAGCTGAGCTTGAGTCCTGCCGAGGTTCGTGACGTTGTGTTCCATTCCCAGTGGCGCGGCTACGACGAAGACCAGGTGGATGCCCTTCTTGACGGCGTGGTTGAGCTGATTCTGGCAACGCGTTAACCGATCGGCTGTGTTCAAACTGTGATTAACGTACAGTGGCGTTGAGTGACGCGCCCGCCTGATATAGAATCGTAATATTGTGGCTTCTTCGAAACCTTCTTCCATGACCTTCTGGTCCCGCTTTCGTGCACCCCTCGCGGTTGTTGCCGTAGCCGGATTTCTCGGAGCTGCTGTCGTCGCTCCCTTCGCAATGCCGGTGGCTCCTGCTGAGGCGGAGACGATGGCCTTTAAGGCTCGTATTCACCAGGAGTTCGTGCCCAACGAGTCTGCCGATGCAGACCTCGTGTACACGGATGTCTCGGTGGTCGAACTTCCTGATCCCGCAGAGGTGAAGCGCAAGCAGGAGGCCGAGAAGGCTGAAAAGGCGGCAAAGGCCGCGGAAGCAGCCGGTGCATCTTCGGGCCAGTCTTCATCGAGTGCGCCGCCGAAATACAGCGGTGGTGGATCACCCGCCGAGTGGATGGCCGCTGCTGGCATCGCGGAGTCGGACTGGGGCTACGTCGACTACATCGCCTCGCGTGAGAGCGGCTGGAACCCCAACGCCACGAATGCTGGCTCGGGTGCCTGCGGACTCATTCAGGCGCTGCCGTGCAGCAAAGTTCCTGGAAATGGTTACGACCCCGTCGATAATCTGCGGTGGGCGAGTGGCTACGCGGTTGGCCGTTACGGAAGCTGGGCTGCTGCCTACGACTTCTGGACTTCAAACCACTGGTGGTAAGCCACCCTCGACATGGCGCGTAATCGGCGACCCAATAAGTACCAGCGCGCGGCCCAAGAGCCACCTCGCGACGTTACTCGTCTTGCATATGGGGGAGCGCGCAAGGAGCTGAGGCGCGGCGTCGAGTGGTTCGTGCGTGAGATCCCGGCACATCGTGCTGAAAAAGCTTACCGATGCCCGGAATGCGGCACCGAAGTGCCCATAGGGCAGGCGCACCTGGTCGCCTGGAGTGCCGAGCACTTTTTCGGTGACGAGGCTGCGGTGCGGGATCGCCGCCACTACCACCTGCACTGCTGGCGGCTTGCCTAGTCGGCGTTGACGCGCGCCTTAGAACAGCGTTGGGGGTGCCGCTGGTTGCTCTAGCGATACCTCAGGGGTTGGTGAGGAACTCACACCCGCGAGACCTGGTCCATGATCTGGAGTGCGACCAGCCTGAAACGCCGTGGCCGCGGCCCGGGCGCGATCGTCCGCTGCCTCGTTGAGCGGATGCCCCGCGTGTCCCTTCACCCACTCAAACTGCACCTGACGTCCCGTGAGAGCCGCATCGAGCTGCTCAAGGAGCTCGCGGTTCAGAACCGGTTTTCCGTCGGCCTTGCGCCAGCCGCGGCGCTTCCAGCCCGGCATCCACTGCGTGACCGAGTTAATCACGTACTGACTGTCACACAGCACGTGCAGCGGCTCCTCGGCGCGATCAGCGGTTGCGTGCAGCAAATCCAACACCGCCATAAGCTCACCCTGGTTGTTGGTCGCACGAGGCCACCCGCCTGCGCGCCACTGCTGCTCATCGACGACCCAGGCCCAGCCTGCCGGACCCGGGTTGCCGAGTGCTGATCCGTCTGCCGCAGCGGTGATTGTCATGCGTCTATCTTGCCAGAGTGTGTCGCTCGGGTTGGGTAGGCTGAAGCGCGAGAACAGAACTTACCCGTGTGAGATTCAGAGGAGACGGTGTGACAACGACGATCAGAAGTAATACGGTGTTGCGCGCGAGGCGTGAAGACATCGAGTTGCACACGTCGGACGGCTTAACTCTCGTTGGGGAACTCGCCCTGCCACAGGATCGGGATCCAAAGGTAACCCTTGTCTGTCTGCACCCGCTGCCAACTCACGGGGGTTTTATGGACTCCCACATCTTGCGTAAGGCGGCGAACAGGCTGCCCGAGCTGGCTGACCTTGCCGTACTGCGATTCAACACCCGGGGGACAAGCTCACCTCGGGGAACAAGCGAGGGGGAGTTCGGTGAGGGCATCACCGAACGAGCAGATGTTGCCGCGGCAATGGCGTTTGTACAGGATCGGGGGCTACCGAACCCTTGGCTGCTCGGCTGGTCGTTTGGAACTGAGCTCACGCTGAAATACGGGCTGGAGCACAATATCGAGGGCGCGATCCTGCTCTCTCCTCCGCTGCACCGCGCCACGGAAGCAGACGTTGCTGCTTGGGCAGACGCGACGCCGCAGTTGGTTGCGCTGATCCCCGAGTTTGATGACTATCTGCGCCCTGAAGAAGCCAGAGTGCGCTTTGCCGCGGCGCCGAACGCGCGGCTTGTGGCCGTCGAAGATGGCAAGCACCTGTGGGTGGGGGAGAACCAGACTCGCCGGGTGCTGAACGAGATCGTTGCGACGGTCGGCACCGCTGCGACGCCGCTCCCCGGTGAGGTGAGCGACGCGCAGCTGGCCTAGAACCTAGCGGTCGGTTTCGGCCTGGGGAATCTGCACGGTTACGTCCGTGTCTTCTTCAGAAAGCTCGCTGTCCGTTGCCTCGGCAACTGGGCGCTCCACGAGTCGGCCAGCAACCGTGCTCATCTTCTGAGCGTTGGTGATGACCTCACCGAGGCTCTCGAAGTAGCGGGCGACCGCACCTCGTTCGACCTTCAGCTGGGTCATACGATCTTCGGCAGCGGCAAGCACCTTCGTAGCGCGATCCTCGGCTGCCGCGAACGTGGTCTGCGCGCGTCGTTCTGCCTCGAGGATCGTCGCTGCGGCCTGCTGCTCTGCCTCCGCACGGAGGTTGCGTGCAACCTGCGTGGCCTCCTGCGAAATGGTTTCGTATTCTTCGCGGGCCGCCTCAAGCTGTGAGCGAAGCTCAGCCAGCTCGTTTGTTGTTGCCTCGATTTCGCGCCGCGATGCTTCTGCGGCCTCGTGCTGGCGAGCGGCCAGATCCTGCTCGAGTTGTTCGCGCTGTTGGGTCGACGAGGTGTTGAACTCGAGCGTGTCGTGCTCAATGCGCTCGCGCAGCTCGCGGACGTGGTCCTCAGTTTCTGCACGCGCCGCCGCGAGGCGGGCCTCTTCTTGAGAACGGTACTCGGCGAGTTCTTCGACCGTGTTTGCGCGCAGCAGGTCTGTCTCTTCGGTTACCGCGGCACGCTTTGCTGCGACCTCGCGGTCGATGGCTGCCGTCGCGGCTTCCTGCTGCTGGGCGAGGTTCGCGCGGTGCTGCTCAGACTCTGCCGCAATGATGCGGGCCTGTTCCTCTTGCTCGCGGGCAATGTCTGCCGCGAGTTTGCTGCGCTCGCGCTCGATTTGCAGTTCGAGCTCTTCGCGCTGCAGACCCAGTGCTGCGGCGGCCTCTTCGCGCTCGATACGTGCCTGAGTTTCGGCTGCGGAGCGTTCGTCGTCGAGGCGCTGCTGGTGCTCCCGCAGCTGAGCCGCGATGCGCTCCTCGTGCACGGTGGTTTCGTCGGACATGCGTCCTTCGTGCGTGGTTCGTTCTGCGGCCAGCTCGCGCTCCAGCTGGTGGCGAGCGTTCTCAACGTTCTGCTCGTGGGTCGCGAGTTCAGCAGCGATTTTCTCCCGCTGCTCGTTCCACTCGGCGATGAGGCGATCCTGGTGGGCGGCGAGTTCGCCACCAATCCGGGCTTCGTGCGCTTCGCGTTCCGAGTGGATCTGTGCCTCGTGCGCTTCGCGCTCCGAGTGAATCTGCGCTTCGTGTGCCTCGCGCTCGGCCCGAATCTGGGCTTCGTGGTGCGTGCGCTCGGCGTGGAGCGCGGCTTCCTGGCTTGTGCGCTCGGAGTGGAGTGCGGCCTCGTGTGCTTCGCGCTCCTCGGCAATTGCCGTGTTGTGCGCTTCTAGCTCTTGCGACAGGCGGGAATTGTGAGCATTGAGCTCGGCAGCAAGTTTGACCTGCTGCGCCTCCTCGGTGTTGCGCAGGCGCACGTCATGTTCCAGCGCTTCCGAGCGCAGGTTCTCGTCGTGGGTGCGGCGTTCTTCCGCCAGTTCGAAGTCGTGGTGCGTGCGCTCCTCTTCGATGCGTTCTTGGTGTGCGGCGAGTTCGGCTGCAAGCTGCTGCTCCTGTGCGGCCTTGGCTGCCGCGAGCTGCTCCTCTGCAGAGGCTCGCAGATCCTGGCGCTCAGTTGCTGCCTGCTCGTTGGCGCGTGCGCGCTCGCGCGCACCCTGGTCAGCGAGAGTTGCGAGTTCGCTCTTCTGAGCTTCTAGCTCGCGCGAAATAGTTGCCTCGTGCTGGAATCGCTCCTGCGTAATACGATCCGTGTGGGTCTGCAGTTCTGACGCGATCTTCTGCTCGTGCAGCTCGCGCTCGCTCGTGAGCGCCTCGTCATGCTCGGCGCGTTCCTGGGCGATCTGGCCGCGAAGGTTTTGCATCTCCGCCTCAAGCGAACGACGCTGAGCCGCGATGCCTGCTTCTAGCTCTCGCTCGCGCTCGGTGTAGCGCTCTTCGAGCTCTGACTCTTCGCGCTGGCGCTTTGCCTCAAACTCGGCACGGGCCCGCTCGCCCTCCTGGGTGAGGCGGGCGCGCTCAAGTTCAGCTTCGCGGGTGTCTTCTGCCCGCTGACGCTCGAATGCCTCGGCTTGCTTCTCGGTCTGCTCACGCAGTTCATTCGCCGCTGCCTGGGCCTCGGCCGTAATGCGCTCTGCTTCGGCTGTTGCCTGGGCTAGCTTCGCGCGTGCGTCCCGCTCCGAGGTTTCGCGCTCGGTAGCTGCCTCGCGCTCTGCCGAGCTGCGTGCGAGCTCTGCCGAGCGACGCGCCTCTTCAAGCAGTCGCTCGCGCTCGGCGTTTGCCTCAGCTGACTGCTGGGCAACGTCGGTGCGCACACCCGTAATCAAGATCTCGGCCTGCTCGTGCGCCGAAGCGAGCATCTCGTCTGCGCGCCGCTGAGCCTGGGTAAGAACCCTGGTGCTCTCTTCTTCTGAAGAGTTGCGCAGCTTCTCTGCGTCGAGATCCGCCTGCGCCATGAGGCGCTGGGCGTGATCCTCAGCAACCTGCAGGCTCTTTTCGACCCTGAGACCGAGGCCGGAGTAGCCGCTCGCACCGAGTTCGGCAACCTGCTCTTGCAGGTCGGCGACGAGCTGGCGCTGCTCCTGGCCTACCTGGGTCGCCTGCTGGTGCGCGAGCTGTAGCGCTTCGAGGTGGGTCTGCAACGTGCCGATGTGCCCGGTGAGAGCAGAAACTCGCTCATCGACCTCTTCGCGGTTGTAACCGCGGAAGGCTTGGGAAAATTGCTGGGCTGGTTCAGACACGAGGCCTCCGGGTAAGACGAAAACTCAGCTCCATCGCAGCGAAATCCGCGCGTGGGCATACAAGTACACATAATAGACTAATTAATGAGTTGCGTATGTAAATTGCAGAGCGGATCGAAGGGTGTGGTTGCGCGCCGCGCTGCAAGATGTTCATCTCTTCCTCGGAAAGCTCCGGTAGCGTTAAACGTTGAAATCTTTGTCTGTGTCGTCGCTCCCACTTGGAAAGCGCGGCTCAGGCTCCATGTAGTGAGGAGCCCCCGTGCGATATGTGCTTGCGATTGCGGCACTCGTGATCTCCGGCGTGTTGCTGTTGTTGGGTATTGGGCAGCGCACTTTTCTTGCCGGACCCGCGGAGATCAGTTACCCCGTCCAAATCAAATCTGAGACGGGATACGCGGCCATCGACGGCAAGGAGTTCGCCAAAGTGCCCGGCCAGGCAAACGTCGTCGTGCGAGGATCCGAGGCTTTTGTCTCAACCGGAGCAACTCGAGATGTACAGGGGTGGCTCGCTCCATTTGCTCACGCTGAACTCTCTGTTGACCAGAATAAAGAGAAGGTACTCAGCGCGCACGTCGCCGCATCGAGTGCCGCTGAAGACGGCGAAGACATGAGTCCCATCGATCCGCGGGGAAGCGATTTGTGGCTCGAATCACGATCGATTAAAAACCAGGGCAGCGGGACCGAAAAAGAGACGCTGCGTGTGCCTGTTGCGCTCGCAGAGGATCAATCTGTGCTGATCGCCTCCAACGGTGTGAAGCCGGTGCCGAGCGACGTCTCACTCGTGTGGGTTCAGGATCGCACGACCCCCTGGGCGGGGCCGCTGCTTGCAGCTGGAGGTCTATTTGCCGTGATTGGTGGTCTGCTCTATCTGTTTGCGGTTGACCACGATCGCCGTGGTCTTGGGCCACGCCGCGGGCGCCGCGGGCCTTTCCAGGGCATTCGAAACGCGTTTCGTAGGCGAAACAAGAAAGCTGGCACCGTGAAATCGAGTGTGGAACCTCCCGTTGCACCGATGCGGGCACTTCGACGAGGCACGATCCCGGCCCTGGGCCTAGTTGTGGCCTTGGGTCTTAGCGGGTGCTCCGCGAGCTACTGGCCAGACTTCTCCCCGCAGCCAACGAAGACGGCACCCACCAAAGATTCCACTACCGCCCTTCCGCCTGTGCCGGTGACCGAGGGGCAGATGGACCGTATTGCGGATCAGGTTTCGGAAGTTGCGGGCGCCGGTGACGATTCGCTTGATGCAGAGGCATTGAAGCCCCGCTTTGACGGGGACGCTCTCGCCCAGCGCACCGCGAACTACACCATTCGTAAGGCCATTCCTGATTACGGAGTTGTGCCCCCTCGTATTACAAAAGATCGTCTGGACTACGAACTGGTGCAGACCACCGACTCGTGGCCGCGCACGATGTTCATGACGGTCGCGTCTGAGTCTAAAGACGATGCGAATACACAGGGTAAAGACGAGAGCAAAGAAGGATCTTCGCCGTCACTCGCGCTCATTCTGACGCAGGAGACCCCACAGGAGAACTACCTCACATCTCGTGTGATTGCGTTGCGAGGCGGTATTTCGATGCCTCAGGCCGCGCCGGCCGAAGACGGAACCGCGCTTCTTTCGAATGACCTGGAATCACTTGAGCTGCCTCCTGGAGAGGTGGGGACCGCCTACGCCAACGTGTTGCAGAACGGCAAGGAGGCTCCCGAAGCGGATTCCTTCGACCTCACCACCGACACGCTTCTTGACAACTACGGGCTCGCCCGCGCGCAGAAGGCGCAACAGGAGTCCGATGCCAAGGGTCAGACGATGAAGTTCTCGGTGCAGGCTCGCCAGGGTGACCTGGAGCCCGTCGCACTGTCGACGGGTGTGGGCGGTGCACTCGTGGCAACTACCGTCATTGAGGAACAGATTGTTGACTCCGCCGGGGGACGCTTCAAACCACAGGCCGCGGGGGCAGTGACTGCGCTTTCGGGCCTCACCGGTGAGCAAGACGTGCTCGTGCAAGAGGTTGCGCATCAGATGCTCTTTTTTGTGCCGAACAAGTCTGAACATAAAAAGATCGAGCTGCTCGGTGTAACCAGCGAGCTTGTGGGAGCGAGGAATTCACTATGACACCGCAGCAGATGCCGGAACGGATTCCTGGCGGCGGGATCGACCTCAGCCACCTCGCGGCAGCGCGAAACCAGGGTGCTGCGACGGCGGCGGTACCCGGTGCGCCTGAGGGTGCACCGCAGGTTGTTGATGTTCCTGCGCTGGTAATCGATGTGACAGACGCGGGGTTCGAACAGGTCGCCCAGCTCTCCTCGGTGGTGCCGGTTGTGGTGCTGCTGTGGGCTGGTTGGTCAGAGCCGAGCAAGGCACTGAGCCCCCTGGTCGAGCAGGTGACCCGAGAATTCGCCGGTCGCGTGCTGCTTGCGAGGGTCGACGTTGACGCGAACCCGGGGCTTGCTCAGGCGTTCCAGGCGCAGTCGATCCCGACCGTTGTGGCACTTGTTGGTGGCCGACCCGTACCGCTGTTCCAGGGAGAGATTCCCGCTGAACAACTTCGTGAACTGTACGCGCAGCTCCTGCAGCTCGCTGAGCAGCAGGGTGTCGTTGGGCGCGTCAACGCACCTGCAGATGAGGGCGCCACCGATGCGCCGAGCGAGCCCGCAGAGCCTCAGATTCCTCCCGCGCACCTCGCAGCGGTGGAAGCTGCGGAGCGTGGGGACTATGCCGCAGCGGTTGCTGAGTGGGAAGACGTGCTGCGTAAGGCTCCGGCCGATGCCGAGGCCCGCGCAGCTCTCGTGCAGATGAAGCTTCTGCAGCGCTTGGAAGGGCTCACACTCGAGCAGGTGCGTGCCGAGGCCGCAGCCCAGCCGGAAGACCTGCAGGCGCAGCTGCGAGTGGCCGATCTGGATCTTTCGGGTGGACACGTCGAGGATGCCTTTTTGCGGCTGCTCGAACTGTTTGCAGCAAGCGACACCGATGGGCGTACCGTCATTCGTGAGCGGCTGCTCGAACTGTTTGAAGTGGTCGGGCCCGCTGATCCGCGCGTGATTGCAGCGCGGGGTCGTCTCGCGAATCTGCTGTACTGAGTCCAATGGCCCGCGCGTACCTTGACCACGCGGCGACCTCGCCGATGCCGGAGGTCGTGCTTGAGGCGTACACCGAGGCACTGCGAAGTGTCGGCAATCCGGCATCCACACACGCGCACGGCCAGCAGGCAAGTGAGCTTCTGGAATCGGCGCGTGAGCGCATCGCCGGAGCCCTCGGCTGCGACGCTGCAGAGGTCACTCTCACTGCCGGGGGCACAGAAGCGGTCAACCTCGCGCTGAAGGGCATCTATTGGGCCCGCAGGCGTGCCGGATCCGGACCCATTGTGCTTGTTGCCCAGGGAGAGCACCACGCGACGATCGAGGCAGCCGAGTGGCTGCGCGACAGCCAGGGCGCTGAAGTGGTGTGGTTGCCGATTGATGCAGACGGTGTGCTCCAACCCTCGACGCTGTCTCGCGCGATCGAGCAGGCTGGTGCCGAGAACGTTACACTGATTTCGTTCTTGTGGGTCAACAACGAGGTGGGATCGATCCTGCCCGTCGCCGAACTGTGCGGGATCGCTGAGGCCGCCGGAATACCGAGCCATGTGGATGCCGTGGCAGCGCTAGGGCAGGTTCCGATTGACTTTGCCGCGTCGAGTGCTTCTGCGTTGAGTGTGTCGGCCCACAAAATCGGGGGACCGGTGGGGGTCGGTGCGTTGGTTCTGGGGCGTCGCACCGTCGCCGATTCGCTGCTGCACGGTGGTTCGCAGCAGCGCGCGCGTTCTGGGTCACAAAACGTTGCGGGGGCTGTCGCGTTTGCGGCGGCCCTGGATGTTGCTCTGGGGGAGAACGGGGTGCCTGATCCTGAGCGAACTGCCCGGCTCGCACGATTGCGCGATCGATTAGTTGCGGGCGTTCGCGAGATTGATCCCTCGGCCGTGTTGCGGGGAACCAGCACTGAACACACCCGTGTGCCGGGCAACGCCCACTTCACCTTTCCTGGCTGTCAGGGCGATTCGCTCGTGTTTTTGCTTGACGCGGCTGGAGTTTCTGTGTCGGTGGGTTCCGCGTGCCAGGCGGGAGTCGCAGAAATCTCGCACGTTTTGCTTGCCATGGGCCTCACCGAAGCGGAGGCTGCGGGGGCGCTGCGTTTTACGCTCGGGGCCGACACGCGGGAGGCAGAAGTGGATAGTTTACTCGCGGCACTCCCCAGTGCACTAGAGCGGGCACGATCAGCCGGACTGAACTAAACTTGCTCGGATGAGAGTTCTTGCGGCAATGAGTGGTGGGGTGGATTCCGCCGTCGCTGCGGCGCGCGCGGTTGATGCCGGCCACGAGGTAGTTGGGGTGCACCTTGCACTGAGCCGAATGCCGGGTACGTTGCGCACCGGATCACGCGGCTGCTGCACAATCGAAGACGCGATGGATGCGCGGCGAGTTTCGAACCTGCTGGGTATTCCCTTCTACGTGTGGGATCTGAGCGAGCGTTTTAAAGAAGACGTGGTCGATGATTTCATTGCGGAGTACGCGGCCGGGCGCACGCCCAATCCCTGCATGCGATGCAACGAAAAGATCAAGTTTGCCGCGCTGCTCGACAAGGCGATCGCGCTGGGTTTCGACGCCGTTGCGACCGGACACTATGCGACGCTTGTGGACGGCCCAAACGGGCGTGAACTGCACCGGGCGAGTGCGTGGGCGAAAGACCAGTCGTACGTGCTTGGGGTTTTGACCGACCAGCAATTGGCTCGCTGCTATTTTCCGCTGGGCGACACCCCGTCGAAGGCTCTGATCAGGGCCGAGGCTGAGGATCGCGGGTTGCAGGTTGCGAAGAAGCCCGACAGTCACGACATCTGCTTTATCCCCGACGGTGACACCCGCGGGTGGCTCTCGGAGCACCTGCAGCGTGAGCCGGGCGAAATCTTGGACGAGGCGGGCGAGGTTATCGGCACGCACGACGGGGCGCTCGGTTACACCGTGGGGCAACGACGTGGGCTGCAGCTTGGCAGGCCCGCTCTCGACGGTCAGCCGCGCTATGTGTTGTCGATCCGTCCGGTCTCAAACCAGGTGGTTGTTGGTCCCAAAGAACAGCTCGGGATTGGCCGCATCGCTGGTGGGCGTTTCAGTTGGGCGGGAGAGCCCGGCATGAACCTCAGCGAGACCTTCAATTGTGACGTGCAGATCCGTGCTCACGCAGATCCTGTGCCCGCTCGGGCAAGCCTGCAGCCGATCCTGCCGGAGGAACGAACCGAACTTCATCGCGCTGACGCGACTCACGAGGTTGTCGTCGACATTGATCTAGACCGCGCTGAACCCCTGCTCGGGGTTGCCCCCGGGCAGACGGCGGTGCTCTACGTCGGCACTCGGGTGCTTGGCCAGTTCACCATTGATCGTGCAGTTGCGGCGCAGAGCGCTGCCGTCTCGGAGGTAGGCGCGTGAGTGTGTCGGAGAATATCGGGGATCTCGCGTTTGAAGACGCCCGGGCAGAGGTAGAGAGCCTCACCGCCGAGATCGAGCGTTTGCGAACCGCCTATTATTCTGAGGCCACAAGCCTGGTCTCTGATGCGGAGTACGATGTTCTCTTCCACAGGCTCGAGGCCCTAGAACGCGCATTCCCCGAGCTTGCCGGGCAAGACAGCCCCACGCAAGAGGTCGGTGCGGCGGTGGTGTCGGCGGGGTTTCCCGAGCACGAGCACGCGGAGCGCATGCTGAGTCTTGACAACGTGTTCTCCATCGACGAGTTTCGGGAGTGGGCTGAGAAGACCCGTGCCGTTGCGGGTCGTGAGGTGCGCTGGCTCACCGAACTCAAAATTGACGGCCTGGCGATAAGTCTCGCCTACAGAAACGGCAAACTTGAGACCGCAACCACCCGCGGTGACGGGCGAGTCGGAGAAAACATCACCGAAAATGTGCGTTTTATCCCGGTGATTCCGCGTGAACTGCACGGCGACGATATCCCCGAGTTCTTCGAGGCGCGGGGTGAAGTGTTCCTGTGCCGCGACGATTTTGAAGCGCTTAACGTGCGACAGCACGAGTTGCAAGCGTCCTTTGTTGCTGAACAGCTGGCGAAGGGCCGAGACGAAGACGCCATTCCGGTGCGCTACCCCGAATTTGCGAACGCTCGTAACACGGCGGCCGGTAGCCTGCGGCAGCGCGCAGATAAGAAAACTGAAGCCGAACTGGAACTGATGCGAGATCGCCTGGGGCGGCTCTCGCTGTATGTGCACGGGATCGGGGCCTGGGCCGGTGTAGCTGACAGCCAGTCAGACGCCTACCGCTTGCTTGCCTCGTGGGGGCTTCCTGTCTCTCCCTATTCCCGAGTGCTCGATACGGTGGATGAGGTCGTCAGCTTCATCGCGGAGCGCGGTGAGAACCGGCACGATGTCGAACACGAGATCGATGGCATCGTCGTCAAGGTTGATGAGCTGGAACTGCACGCTGAGCTGGGGGAGACCAGCCGCGCGCCGCGCTGGGCAATCGCCTACAAGTATCCGCCGGAGGAAGTCCACACGAAGCTCATTGACATCAGGATCGGCGTGGGGCGCACCGGGCGTGCAACCCCCTACGCGGTGATGGAGCCCGTGAAAGTCGCGGGGTCCACGGTGCGCCAAGCTACGCTGCACAACCAAGAAGTGGTGAAGGCGAAGGGTGTGCTGATCGGCGACACTGTTGTGCTGCGTAAGGCTGGCGATGTGATCCCAGAGGTGCTCGGGGCCGTTCTTGAGCGCCGCGACGGGTCTGAAGTTGAGTGGCAGATGCCAGCTGATTGCCCCGAGTGCGGCACCCCTCTGCGCGCGATGAAAGAGGGCGACATCGACCTGCGCTGCCCGAATGCGCGCGCCTGCCCAGCGCAGGTGCGCGGGCGAGTGGAGCACATCGGATCACGCGGGGCGCTCGATGTTGAGGTGCTCGGTGAGATCACCGCCGCTGCGCTCACGCAGCCTGAGGTGCCCTCAACACCCCCGCTCGAAACTGAAGCCGGGCTGTTTGAGCTGACGCTGGAGCAGTTGGTGCCGATCGAGGTGATCGTGCGTGACAGCGAGACCGGTGAGCGCCGTATCGATGAGGCGACGGGTGAGTACGTGCGGCGGGCACCGTTCCAGAGGGTGTCGATGGAGTACCCACCGGAAGCCGAAGGGCTCACACCGGCTGAGCGACGAGCCGTTGGGTACAAGAAGGATCACCGCGCTGTCACGCCTTCGAAGGACGCGGAAACGTTCCTCGCGGAGCTGGAAAAAGCCAAGACTAAGCCGCTGTGGCGACTGCTCGTGTCGCTGAACATTCGACACGTCGGTCCCGTTGCCGCCCGTGCACTCGCGGAGTGGTTCGGATCACTCGACGCGATTCGGGCCGCCTCCGTTGACGAGCTGTCTGTCGTTGAGGGCGTCGGGGGCATTATTGCTGAGTCGCTCAAAGAATGGTTTGAGGTCGACTGGCACCTGGAGATTGTGGAGCGCTGGACCGCGGCCGGAGTGCAGTGGGCGACACCCGGGCATCCTGGGCCGGGGGCTGCCATCGCCGAGGACGGGGTGCTCGCCGGGCTGACGATCGTCGCGACCGGCACACTTGACGGCTTTACGCGTGATGGCGCGAAGGAAGCGATCATTCAGGCCGGTGGCAAGGCGGCCTCGAGTGTCTCGAAAAAGACTGACTATGTTGCCGCGGGCCCCGGTGCTGGCTCGAAGCTCACGAAGGCTGAGGAGCTCGGAATTCCCGTGCTGGACGCGGAGCAGTTTGCTGTTCTCGTGACGGAGGGACCGGACGCGCTCGGACTGTGATTGAGTCCTCCACAGGAGCGCACTCGGCCGAGTTATCCACAGATTTGCGGGAGCGGCCCACGGCAAATTTCATTCTGCCTAGAGTGGTCTGTGGGTCCCATCGACAACTCCACACCAACTGACTCATGTTTCAGAACACACCTGAGACAGAGAGGTAACTACACGATGCCAGAAGCAACTTCCTCGCCCCTTATTCGTGCGGCCTGGGCCAATACTGACCCGCTGATGCAGGAGTACTACGACACTGAGTGGGGAATGCCCGTTCGCGACGAAGCCGGGGTATTCGAGCGGTTGACGCTTGAGGCATTCCAAGCTGGGCTCTCCTGGAGCACGATTCTGCGCCGACGAGAAGGCTTCCGCAGCGCGTTTGTGGGCTTCGACGTCGACAGGGTCGCTGAATTTGATGATGCTCGGGTTGAGTCGCTCATGCAAGACACCGGCATCATTAGAAACCGCCGAAAAATCGAAGCGGCGATCACTAACGCTCAAGCGACTCAGCGGCTACGCGAAGAGGGCACCGACCTTGCTCAGCTGGTCTGGGCTTATCAACCACAAACCTCTCCGAGCCCGGTCTCGGATGACGAGGTACCAACCACCTCAGCGGAGGCTACGGAACTCGCCCGAGAGCTGAAACGACGCGGCTTTAGCTTTGTCGGGCCAACAATGATGTACGCGCTCATGACCGCAATTGGAATTGTTGACGTTCATCTGGTCACCAGCCATCGCCGCGGCTGTTCAGGGCTGTGGAACATTGACGGCACCCGGGCAGGCTCAGGCCCCGGCCAGCCCGCTCAGAGATAGGATGGTGTGGTTCACCGAACCACCCACTCCCGACTTTATCGATGGAGCAGCATGTCTGAAACCAGTGCGGCAACTCGCACCGCGTCGAACGGCGAGATCACGGCAGAAGTCGTGCAGCATCTTGCCGGTCTCTCCCGCATCGCACTCACCGAAGCCGAGGTTGTCTCCTTGACAAACGACCTCGGATCAATTCTCACCAACATTGCGAAGGTGAGCGAAGTTGCAGGGGCCGATGTGCCCGCAACAAGCCACCCGAATCCGCTCAACAACGTGACCCGTAAAGACGAGGTTGCCGATTTGCTGACTCGTGAGCAGGCGCTTGCAAACGCGCCGGAGGCTGCCGATGGCATGTTCCGGGTTTCTTCGATCCTGGGGGAGGAGCAGTAATGTCAGACCTCACACGAATGACCGCGGCCGATCTCGCCGCGAAGCTCAGCTCACGCGAGGTGTCCTCTGAAGAGGCCGTGCGCGCCCACCTCGATCGTATTTCCGAGGTTGACGGCTCAATCGGTGCCTTCCTCGCGACCAACGCCGATGCCTCGCTCGCTGCTGCTCGTGCCATCGACTCCCGCCGCGCTGCCGGCGAAGAGCTTGGCGAACTTGCTGGTGTGCCGCTCGCCGTGAAAGACGTGCTCGTAACCACCGACATGCCGTCGACCTCGGGCTCTCGGATGCTCGAGGGGTACATGTCGCCCTACGACGCAACACCGGTTGCGAAGGCGCGTAACGCGGGTCTCATCTCCATTGGCAAGACGAACATGGACGAGTTCGCAATGGGTTCCTCCACTGAGAACTCGGCCTTTGGGCCAACGAACAACCCCTGGCAGCTTGATCGTGTGCCGGGTGGCTCCGGTGGTGGCTCCGCTGCCGCCGTCGGCGCGTTCGAAGCACCCCTCGCACTCGGCTCAGACACGGGCGGTTCGATCCGCCAGCCAGCCGCGTTGACCGGCACGGTTGGTGTCAAGCCCACCTACGGTGGTGTGAGCCGCTACGGCGCGATCGCTCTCGCGTCCTCGCTTGACCAGGTCGGTCCCTGTGCTCGCACCGTGCTTGATACTGCCCTGCTGCACGACGTTATCGCGGGCCACGATCACCACGACTCGACCTCCCTTGACTTCGCCTGGCCCTCGATGGCCGCTGCGGCGCGCGAGGGAGCCGCGGGTGACACGCTGCGCGGACTTCGTGTTGGTGTGGTCAAGCAGTTGATGCTTGATGGCGTGCAGACCGGTGTTAAGGCACGCTTCGAAGAGGCACTCGCACAGCTCACAGCGCAGGGAGCAGAGATCGTTGAGATTGACGCGCCTCACTTTGAATATGCCGTGGCCGCTTACTACCTGATTCTGCCGGCGGAAGCCTCGAGCAACCTCGCAAAATATGACTCGGTTCGCTTCGGCATGCGCGTGACCCCGCAGGGTGGCGGCACCGTCGAGAACGTAATGAGCGCAACACGCGCTGCGGGCTTCGGTGCTGAAGTGAAGCGCCGCATCATTCTGGGTACCTATGCGCTCTCGGCCGGCTACTACGACGCCTACTACGGCAGCGCGCAGAAGGTGCGCACGCTGATTCAGCGTGACTTTGCCAGCGCCTTTGCGCAGGTCGACGTCATCGCATCGCCGACCGCCCCAACAACCGCGTGGAAGCTGGGCGAGCACGGAGCAGATCCGATGCAGGACTACCTCAACGATGCAACGACCATTCCCGCGAACCTCGCGGGAATCCCCGGTCTCAGCCTGCCCATCGGCACCGCGGCTGAAGACGGCCTGCCGGTTGGCCTGCAGCTGATGGCTCCGGCGTTTGAAGACGCACGACTGTACCGCGCGGGCGCCGCAATTGAGCGTTTGATCGAAGAGCGCGACGGAACTCCGTTCTGGGCTCAAGCGCCGTCCCTTGCGAACGCAACAACCGGAAAGGCGGCCCGCTAATGGCGAAGGTCAAGCTGATGGACTTCGAGCGTGCGCTGGAACTCTTCGAGCCGGTCATCGGGCTCGAAGTTCACGTTGAGCTCAACACCAAAACCAAGATGTTCTCCTCGGCGCCCAACCTATTTGGGTCCGAGCCGAACACTAACCTGACCCCCGTATGCCTCGGCCTGCCGGGTTCGCTTCCCGTTGTGAATGACCAGGCGGTTCGCTACTCGATCCGACTGGGTCTCGCACTCGGTTGCGAGATCGCTGAGGTCTCGGGTTTTGCGCGCAAGAACTATTTCTACCCAGACATGGCCAAGAACTATCAGATCTCGCAGTTTGACGATCCGATTGCGCACGACGGCTCGGTTGAGGTTGAACTCGCTTCGGGGCGTGTGGTGCACGTGCCCATCGAGCGCGCTCACATGGAAGAGGACGCTGGCAAGCTCAACCACGTTGGTGGCAGCACCGGTCGTATTCAGGGCGCAGAGTACTCGCTCGTAGACTACAACCGAGCCGGAGTGCCGCTCGTTGAAATCGTGACCCGTCCCGTGTTCGGCGGCGAAGCTGATACCCCCGAAATTGCCGCGGCCTACGTCGCGACGATTCGTGAGATGGTTGTCGCACTCGGCATTTCAGACGCTCGTATGGAGCGCGGTAACCTGCGCTGCGACGCAAACGTCTCGCTGCGTCCGCGCGGCAACGAGGGTGCGGGCATGGCAGTGCTTGGCACACGCACCGAGACAAAAAACGTGAACTCTCTTCGCTCGATCGAACGAGCGGTGCGCTTCGAGATTCAGCGGCAGGCTCAGATCCTCGCCGACGGTGGCTCGATTACGCAGGAGACCCGCCACTGGCACGAGGACACCGGCGAAACCTCGCCGGGACGCCCGAAGTCTGACGCCGACGATTACCGCTACTTCCCTGAGCCCGACCTGGCCCCGCTGACGCCGTCGCGTGAGCTCGTGGAAGAACTGCGTGCTGGTCTGCCCGAGCACCCGACCCTGCGTCGTCGTCGCTTGCGTGACGAGTGGGCCTTCTCGGCACTGGAGTTCCAGGACGTTGTGAATGCCGGGCTTGTTGGCACGATCGAAGCGACCGTCGCCGCCGGTGTCCCACCGCAGACCGCCCGCAAGTGGTGGACCGGCGAGATCGCGCGCATCGCAAACGAGCGCTCCGTGACCGCGGCAGATCTCATCACACCCGCGCAGCTGGTGGAACTCGTTGCGCTCGTCGATGCGGGCACACTGAACGACAAGCTTGCGCGTCAGGTGATCCAGGGGATCATCGACGGCGAGGGAAGCGCTGAAGAGATCGTGGCCGCTCGTGGCCTCGCGATCGTCTCAGACGACGGCCCTCTGATCGAGGCAATCGACGCAGCGCTGGCTCAGCAGCCCGACGTGCTCGAGAAAATTCGCGACGGTAAGGTGCAGGCCGCTGGAGCCGTCATCGGCGCCGTCATGAAGGCCATGCGCGGCCAGGCAGACGCAGCTCGCGTGCGCGAGCTAGTGCTTGAACGAGCGGCGCAGTAACGAACCCAGCAGTCATCTTTTCCTTGCTGTTCCCCGGTGGTGCGAGTTAGCCTAATCGCATGAACACTCACACCGCTGGGGAGCAGGGGTGGAAGAAGCTGGGCACGCTTCCATTTGCTGCGGCCGTCTTTGTTTTTGTCAACGCGCTTTATATCTTTTTAGTCGCGCTCGGAAACATCACCGATTACGGTACGAACTTCGCGTTTGTACAGCACGTGCTGTCGATGGACACCACCAATTTTGGCCAGCCCGCTGGTAAGGGGCTCGATCCCGATGTCATGTGGCGCGCCATCGACAACCCGGTGCTTTGGCATCTCGGTTACATTGGCGTGATCCTGATCGAATCTATTGCTGCGATCGTGCTGATCATCGCGTTTGTCGACTTTATGCGCGCCATCTTCGGCTCGGCGAGTTTCGCGCGAGCTCGCCGCTGGGCAAGCCTCGGGCTCGTACTGATCGTTCTGCTCTTCGCCGGCGGATTTATCGCGGTGGGCGGGGAGTGGTTCCAGATGTGGCGATCCACGGACTGGAATGGGCTCGACCCCGCGATTCGAAACGCCATGCTCGCGGGCATTGGTCTCGTGCTGCTTCACCTACCGAGCCCTGCCTGGGCAAAAGGCGAAAGCGCCGAGCCCGCGTCCCAGCACTGAGACTGCAGACGTAAGACGCAGGCTCGGTGTTGTAACGCAGGCTCGGCGGTAGAGCGTGAGCTTAGCTCAGCTAGGGGAGCGGAGTCGCTCCCGTGGAGGTGCCTACCTTCTCGCCTTGCGGCTCCGGGACCTTCTCACCGCGCTTCTCCGCGAGGAGTGCACGCTCGGCCTCAAGGGCCTCCTCGCCGTCGATGGCCTCACCGCGAGCGACCATACCGGACTCGTGTGAGAGCGGGATTTCCTTGAGGAACAGCGAGAGCACAAACGCGATCAGCAGGAACGGGATCAGATACCAGAACACGGGTGCGAGGGAATCTGCGTACGCATTCACGATGCCGTCACGCACGGTCTCGGGCAGATCCGCGAGGATCGAGGGATCCAGGGTCTTTGTCGCCTGCTCGGCCGCGCTCGGATCCGCACCCGACTTGGTGAACACACCGAGCAGGTTGTCGGAGAGCCTGGTGGTGAACATGACACCGAAGATCGCGACACCGAGTGAGGCGCCAACCTCGCGGAAGTAGTTGTTTGTGCTGGTGGCGGTGCCAACCTCGGTCGGGGGGACCGCGTTCTGAACCACGAGCACCATTATCTGCATGATGAGGCCGAGACCAGCGCCGAAGAAGAACAGGTACACGCAGATCAGCCAGATCGGGGTTGTCGCGGTGAGTGTGGTCATCGCGAGCATTGAACCGGCGGTCACGAGTGTGCCGATAATCGGGAACATCTTGTAGCGCCCGGTCTTTGACACGATGATGCCGGAGCTGATCGAGGTGCCCAGCATGCCCACCATCATCGGGATCATCAGCAGGCCTGAGACTGCGGCGGATGTGCCCGAGGCCATCTGCAGGAATGTGGGCACAAACGCGATCGCAGCGAACATACCGAGTCCGAGCGTGAAGCCGATCGCGGTGGTGTTCAAGAAGATCGGGTTGCGGAAGAGCGACAGTGGGATGATCGGATCTTCGGCGCGCGACTCGACCCACACAAACGCGGCAGCCGCGATCAGCAGTCCGGCTCCCCAGGCCCAGGTCTCAAGAGCGCCCCAGCCATGATCCTTATTGCCACCGAAATCGGTGAAGAAGATGAGGCAGGTTGTTGCGATCGAGAGCAGCACAACACCGGCAATGTCGATGCGTTTCGCGGCCTTGTGGGTGGGAATCGTGAGGGTGAACCAGGCGATAGCGAAGGCAATGATTCCGACCGGAATGTTGATGTAGAACGCCCACTGCCAGGTCATGTGATCGACGAAGTAGCCGCCGAGAAGGGGGCCGGCAACGGCCGAGAGACCAAAGATGCCGCCGAGCGGGCCCATGTACTTGCCGCGCTCTGAGGCCGGAACAATGTCGGCGATAATCGCCTGCGAGAGGATCATAAGACCGCCGCCACCGAGGCCCTGAATTGCGCGGAAGACCACAAACATCCAGAAGTTACCTGCGAACGCGCAACCCACTGAAGCGAGGGTAAAGAGTGCGATCGCGATCAAAAAGAGGTTGCGTCGACCGAGCACATCACCAAACTTGCCGTAGATCGGCATCACGATGGTGGTCGCCAGCAGGTATGCCGTGGTGATCCAGGCCTGGTGTTCCACGCCGCCGAGCTGCCCGACGATTGTCGGCATTGCGGTGGAGACGATGGTCTGGTCGAGGCTCGACAGCAGCATCCCGGCGATGAGTGCCGAGAAGATAATCCAGATGCGCCGTTGAGTGAGCAGCACCGGATTTGCGGTGAGGGAGGTCATTCGAAGTATTTCCTTTGGGGTTATTGCGTGAACAGCGTGCGAGCTGTCTCGAGAGACTCTGCGAGTAGCTCAGCAAGTGGGGTTTGGTTATCGGGTTGGAAAAAACGGTATGCGGTGCGCCAGACAAGTGTGGTGAAGAGTCCCACCATCATTGCAACGGCAGGATCGTCTGCACCGAGACCTTCCCGGTTTTGGATGAGCACTGCGAGCTCACGCTCGGCCTCTTCCCCCGCTCCGATAAAGCGGTCGAGCAGCTGTGGCTCGCGTGCGATGACGAGGCGGGGATCGTCAAACTCATCGAAATCGCCAAATTCACCTATTGCATCGATGGCGAGTGCGATGAGGTCGTCAGCGAGTGTGGGGGATATGCCGGTGATCCCCTCTGGCCTGGCACGCATGAACGTGTCCAAGATGGAGGGATCAATCTCTTCAGCCCCACCCACAACGGCATCTTCTTTGCTGGGAAAGTAGTTGAAGAAGGTGCGGCGGCTGACTCCGGCGAGCTCACAAACCTGTTCGATTGTGAAGCCACTCAGTCCATGTTCAATTGTCAGACGCCGTGCGTGTCTGCTTAACGCGCGGCGGGTCTGCCGCTTGCGCAGCTCGACACCAGTTGCATTTACACTTTCGGGCACAAAGTGCAATTATGCACTATTTAATCGATAGTGCAAAACCGGTGGAGGTGCGTGTCGTAGGTGAATTGCCGCGGATTAGGCCTCCGTGGCTGGTTCTGTGTCGTCGTCGATCCAGTCCATCGATTTCGTGACTGCCTTGCGCCACAGTCGGAGCTGGCGGTCACGCTCGTCGGCCGCCAGTGACGGCGACCAGCGATGATCCTCGCGCCAGTTCGCACGCAGTTCTTCGAGCCCCGACCAGAAGCCGACCGCGAGGCCCGCTGCATAGGCGGCCCCGAGCGCGGTGGTTTCAGCGACGACGGGGCGCACGACAGGCACACCCAATACATCTGCCTGAAACTGCATGAGCATCTCGTTTGCGACCATGCCTCCGTCGACACGCAACTCTGTGAGGGGCACTCCTCCAGAGGCCGACACGTCGGCGTTGACAGCGTCGAGCACGTCTCGCGTCTGGAACGCAACGGCCTCAAGCGCCGCGCGAGCGAAGTGCCCGCGGTTGGAGTACCGCGTGAGCCCAACGATCGCACCGCGAGCGTCGGGGCGCCAGTACGGTGCGAACAAACCGGAGAAAGCGGGCACCACATAGATACCGCCGTTGTCTGGGACGGAACGCGCGAGTTTTTCTACCTCGGAGGCTGAGTGGATCAGACCGAGCTGATCCCGCAGCCACTGAATGAGTGAGCCCGCGACAGCGATCGACCCCTCGAGTGCATAGTGGGTGGGGCCATCCCCAAGTTTGTAGCCAACGGTCGTGATGAGCCCGTTCGCCGAGTGCACGATTTCTTCGCCGGTTTGGAACATGAGGAAACAACCGGTGCCGTAGGTGTTCTTTGATTCGCCCGGCCCAAATGCCGCCTGACCAAACGTGGCCGCCTGCTGATCGCCAAGAATGCCGGCGATGGGTGTTCCTCGCAACAGCGAGGAGTACTCGGCCTCGCCGTACACCTCGGAAGACGAGCGGATCTCAGGCATCATAGAGCGCGGGATATTGAAGGCTGCCAGAAGGTCATCTCGCCAGGCGAGCGTCGTGAGATCCATGAGCAGCGTGCGAGACGCGTTGGTGACATCGGTGAGGTGCACACCACCGTCGGCTCCGCCGGTGAGGTTCCAGAGCACCCAGCAATCGGTTGTGCCAAATAGTAGGTCGCCAGCCTCTGCGCGTGCGCGTGCACCCTCTACGTTGTCCAGAATCCACGCGATCTTGGAGGCGGAGAAGTAGCTCGTGAGTGGCAGGCCAGTGATCGCCTTGAACCGATCAGCGCCGCCGTCTTCCGCGAGCCGGTCGACCATCGCCTGCGTTCGAGTGTCTTGCCACACGATTGCGTTATAGACGGGCACGCCGGTGTGCCGATCCCACACCACCGTGGTTTCACGCTGGTTCGTGATCCCAATCGCCGCAATATTGCGATCGGTCACATCGCCTCTGCCGAGCGCCGTGCCAATAACCTCTTGCACGTTCTGCCAGATCTGAACTGCGTCGTGCTCGACATGACCCGCCTGGGGCATGATCTGCTCGTGCTCTTTCTGGCCGACGGAGACAACACTGCCGTCGTGATCAAAGACGATTGCGCGAGTGGAAGTGGTGCCCTGATCGATCGCGATCACGTACTGGGGAGTGTTAGACGCTGACATGAGTTGCTCCGTCTGTTGTTGGTGCTGGTGCGATCCCGGTGCTGCCCAGTTCGACGCGGTGGACATCGAGCAGGATCTGTGCCGCTCGGCTCACCTCACGCTTTTGTGCCGCCGCACTCCACCCGAACGCGGGTGCGATCGCCGCGGCGATCTCCGTAAGAGCCTCGCGGGTGAGACCTCCGGTGAACGCCAGAGAGGTTCGTCTCAGGATCACGTCGTCGAGGTGCACCACGTCTTCGTGCCCCGCGACATATTCCAGCTCCTCACGGAAGTGCCCGGGCGCCCCCGTCAGCTCCTTCGGGGCGGTTGGAATCGCGGCGAGTAGCTCTGAAGCCCGAGTTCCGTAGCGCTTGAGCATCAGTTCAACGAGTTCGCGACTGTGTCCGTTGGCATTGCGTGAGATCCAGATCTTTCGGGCGGACTTCTCCTTCGGGAAGCCAGCGCCGCCGCCGATGGCTGTGTTGCGTGTGCTTGAGGTGCGTGGCACTCGAATGATCTGAAGTGCTGTGTCACCGAGGTGTTCTGCGAGGGCCCGAAATGTTGTCCACTTGCCCCCAACCAGGCTGAGGAGAGGAACGCCACCTACTGCGCCGTGCTCAATGCGGTAGTCGCGTGAGACAAAGCCAGGGACGGTGTCATCGTGCCGCGGGAGCGGCCGGATCCCTGAGAACGTATAAACGATCTGCGAGCGGTCAACCGAGATGCCAGGAAACACGTGACCTATCAGCTCGAAGAAGTAGTCAACCTCGTCGTCAGTGCACACCGGCTGCTCGCTAGGGTCAGCGTTGATGTCGGTCGTGCCGACCAACACGCGACCCTTCAGGGGGTAAATGAGCACCACTCGACCGTCTGAGTGCTCAAAAAAGATCTCGCGTTCGGCAGTCGCCGCTAGAAGCTCTGGATTGTCTAACACGATGTGCGAGCCCTTCGTGCCGCCCATAAAGTTCGTGGGGCGGCCGAGCGCGGTGTTTGTGAGGTCGGTCCAGGGGCCGCTCGTGTTGATAATGAGGCGCGCTGATAGCGAGAACTCTTCTCCGCTGACTTCGTCTCGCAGAAGCACCGAGCTGCCCTCGTTCGGGCCAGAGTCGCCTGCTCCCGAGCCTTCCGTGAGCCCAACCACGGAGACGTAGTTTGCTGCCCTCGCGGTGTTGTTCTCACCGGTTTTGGGTGCCGCGCCCGCTGCGATGCCGTCGTAGAGCACATCGAGTGCGAGGCGCTCAGGCTCGTGCATTGAAGCGTCGTAATAGCTCGCGGTGTATTTGATCCGCGAATTTAAGCGGGGGAGTTCTCGAAGCGACCGCTCTCGGCCGTGAAAACGGTGGCGAGGAACTCGTCCGCCGCCCCGCGAAAAGGTGTCGTAGATCATCAGTCCGATTTTGATGAGTAGGGCACCGCGCTCGCGTGGTTTGCCGCGACCGTGCGAAACCAGCAGCCGGAACGGTGCCGTAAGTACCCCTGAAAAAGTCTTAAAGATCGGAATTGTTGTGAGCAGCGGGGCCACGTAGTGCGGTGCGTTGCGAATCAGACGGTTTCGTTCTTGCACCGCCTCTTTCACGAGGCGGAGTTCACCGTTTTCGAGGTAGCGCACACCACCGTGAACCATGTGGCTCGACGCGGCCGAGGCTCCCGAGACAAAGTCGTTTCTCTCCACGAGCGCGACATCAACTCCCTGGAGCGCCAGCTCGCGAAAGGTGGCGATGCCGTTGATTCCACCACCTATGATCAGCACGTCGGCAGTCGGGCGATCTCGAAGCTGCTGAACTGTGTGACGCAGTTTGCTCATCGTGTTCCCACTTTCAGGAGAATCTGGCGTGAAGTATCCGTCACCACAACGCTACAAGAGACCACTGACATTCCGGCAGAACTCGCGGCCGAAAGCTCGGGCCCAACGAAGAATGTCAGTGGTCTGTGATGCAATGGAAGCATGGATGGTCCGAAACGCGAGATTGCGTCAATGCTGCACGTTGACATGGACTCGTTTTTTGTGTCGGTTGAGCTCTTGGATCGGCCGGAGCTGCGAGGGCTTCCGGTGGCCGCTGCTCACGACACCGGGCGCTCTGTTGTCTCGAGTGCGAGCTACGAGGCGCGTCGTTTTGGGGTGAGGTCGGCTATGCCGATCGCGCGCGCAAAGCAGCTGTGCCCGCAACTGGTTCTCATCCCGCCGACGTATGAAAAATATCGCAAGGCCTCACACGCCGTGATGCGCATTTTTGAGGAGTTCACGCCGCTGGTTGAACCGCTCAGCATCGACGAGGCATTTTTAGACGTGGCAGGATCCGTGCGTCTCTTTGGGTCGCCGTTTGAGATCGCCCGACAGCTGCGCGAACGGATCCGAGAGCAAACGGGGCTTCCCGCCTCCGTGGGTCTCGCCGGCACAAAGTTCATTGCCAAGCTGGCTTCGCAACGCGCAAAACCCGACGGCATTCTCGAGATCCCACCCGAGCGCACACTTGAGTTTCTGCACCCACTTCCCATCTCGGCGATGTGGGGAGTGGGGCAAGCAACAGAACGAGCCCTGAGCTCGCGGGCGATCCACACAGTTGGAGACCTTGCCCGAGAGCCACTCGCGTCACTCCGGCAGGTTGTGGGTGAGGCAAGCGCACAAAAACTTCACCTGCTGGCCAACGGTTACGACGCGCGCGGGGTGGAGACAACGCGGATCGAAAAGAGCATCGGCCACGAAGAGACCTTCGCTTTTGACGAGCCAAACCCAGAGGTGCTGCGCCGTGAGCTACTTCGGCTCTCAACCCGCACGGCCGAGCGGCTTCGCGCGGCGGGTGTCGAGGCGCGCACGGTGGCGATCAAGGTGCGCTGGGCGAACTTTGAAACGCTGAGCCGATCCCGAACCTTGCAAGAGGCAACAAACGCGACCCAGCGCATTTACCAGACCGCCAGCGAGCTTTTTGATGGCCTCAACGCGGTGGGCAAACCCGTCAGGCTCATCGGTGTGCGGGCTGAACAGTTGGTTGCGGAGGGGAGTGATGCGGCGGCGCTGTGGAGCGATGACGAGGACTGGCGAGCCGTCGATCAGGCGGTCGACGAGGTGCGCAGTCGATTTGGCAGCAGCGGGGTCACCTCTGCAAGCCTGCTCACGGAAAGGGGGCCGGTAGTAGACCCAAGGTCACTGCAGAACCCGAGTTAGACGGGGGTGCTCCCGACGCCGTCACTGGCTTCGTCGTCTTCGTCTCGTGACAGCCTCATCATGAGTGCTGATTCCAGGATCGCTGCGAGCCAGTCGAACACCAGCACTGTGCCGCGGGTTTCTTCCTCTGAGAGCAGGCGATCGTGATCCTCAGCCGTGTTCAGCCCGATCCTTGCCGCGATGGCGAGACGCAGGGCCGTGATGGTTTTTACCCAGGCGGGCAGCGTTGATGCCAGAATGTCGACCTCAAACTGTGTGTCTTCGTCGGGCAAACCCCCGCCGAGTCCGAGCGCCGACGACACCTGGGCTGCGTCTTGAAGCTTTCGGTTGAGGAGTCCCTGCTCGGTAACCCGACGAAACTGCGAAGACTGCTCATCTCCTTCGTAGGCGTTTGGAAACAACCGAGCAAGAGCCGGATCTTCCGGGACCTCTTCTGAGCCACCAATTTCGAGGCTTGCGAACAACGGGTCGGGGTCGAGAGCTGTTCCACTGTGGCTCTGCAGCAACTGCATGAGCTGGGTGATGAGTTGGTCGAGCATCGCGGCTTCGTCGTAGTTGAGGAGGAGCCGCAAGCCGCCTTCGGGCAGTGGTTGGAGTTTCATGATCCACCCGCCTGCTGCACAGTCGCCCACAAGCCATAACTGTGCATCGCCTCAACGTGCATTTCCATTGTCTCCCGCGATCCTTCCGCAACGACGGCCTTGCCGCGGTGGTGCACCTGCAGCATGAGCTGCTCGGCGTGATCCGCATCGAAGCCAAAGTGCGTCTGGAAAACATAGGAGACGTACGACATCAAATTCACTGGGTCGTCCCACACCACGGTCTGCCAGGTGGGCTCCAAACTTGGCTGTTTCGATTCCACCCGGGTTGCGTCCGGTTGTACTTTTGTTGCGAGCATCAGCCCCACCCGAGTTCGTGAATGCGTTCTTCGGAGATGCCGTAGAAGTGGGCGATCTCGTGAATGAGCGTGATCCGGATCTCTGCGATCAGTTCGTCCATGTCGGCGCAGTGCTCAAGCAGGTTCTCCCGGAACAGGATGATTCGATCTGGTTCTTCGCCGTACCCGTAGATGTCGCGCTCGGCGAGAGAGAAACCCTCATAGACCCCGAGTATCGGGCTGTTGTCTGCCGGGCGGTCTTCGATCAAGAAGATGACGTTGTCGAGTTTTGAGAGCATGTCGTCGTGGAGCGAGTCGAGGCCATCCGCAACCATCGACTCAAACTCTTCGTGTGACACCTCAAGCATGCTTTTACCCTACCCGGCTGGCCTCAAAATTGGGGAGAGTGGACACGGTAGACCGAAGTGTCAAAACTGGTGCTCAAGATGGGCTATGATCGTAGGGTTGCCTCGTTCGCCTCAGGGAGATCGCGGTTGCATGGTGGCTATAGCTCAGTTGGTAGAGCACCGGCTTGTGGTGCCGGTGGTCGCGGGTTCAAGTCCCGTTAGCCACCCCATATACCTTTAGTGTGTAACTAGATATACTTAATCCTGCGCGGGCAAATGATTGGGTTCATTGTGCCGTGTAGTTTCTACACTTGTTTATAATTAACTTGGATTTCCGGACCGGTCCGCAAGGGTCAACTTCAAGGTTGTAGGTGTGCGACAATCTGGAAATCAGTATTACTCCAGACGAAGGTGCGGGGGAGATCACCATGAAAGATACCGGAAAACAGGCGCGAGGCATCGCCACTAAACTGGCTTTGCTCGAGGCCGCCGGAAGAGTCTTTTCTCGTATGACCTACGACAAGGCAAAGCTGAAGGATATTTCTGACGAGGCCGGGATCAGTCTTGGATCCCTGTACTTCCACTTTGGAAACAAGGACGACATTGCTGAGGCCGTGCTGCAGACGCAGCGGGATCGCCTGTCTGGCATCGCGCTTGAGGCGGAAGAGGGTAAGGGCACCGGTCGGGAACGCCTCTTCCAGCTCTTCGAAGGCTACGCCAAGGTGATCTCCGTCGACACGATTGTGCAGGCTGGAATCCTGCTCGTCTCTTCGCTTCCGGATGAGCTGAAAAGCTGGGGTCAGGGCTTCCACAATGAGTGGGAGCAGCTGTGCCTCTCGCTGATTAAAGAGGGCGTTGCCGACGGCTCAATCACTTCTTCCTGGTCGGTAGAAGACCTGGGGGAGCTGCTCAACGAGCTATTTGCGGGCGCTCAGACGCTCTCGGGGGTTGAAGACGGCTGGGCCTCGTTCCCGAAGCGGATCACTCGCGCGAAGCCGCTCTACGACTTGCTGCTGACTTCATAGCAGGACGAGCAATCAGAGGCGGGCTTGCGGTGTTTGTTAGGACGCCGCAGGCCCGTCAATAAACTCGGCGTAACGCTCGCTGGCGGCTGCGGCTACAGCGGCTACCTCGTCTTTGCTGGATCCCGGCTTCGCGACCATGACGGTGTCGCGGAAGTAAGCCAGCTCTTGGATCGACTCGGCAATATCTGCGAGTGCGCGGTGCCCGCCGCGCTTGGTGGGGGCACCGAAATAGCTCGCGGGATACCAGCGGCGGCTGAGCTCCTTGATCGTTGAGACATCAATGCTGCGGTAGTGCAGGGTCTCATCGAGTTTGGGCATGTACTTGGTGATGAACCGGCGATCCATGCCGATAGTGTTTCCGGCAACGATCGGGCGGCGGCCCGTTGCGACCAGTTTGCTCAGGTAGTCGATAACCTGTTGCTCAGCATCTTCCACTGAAACACCGGACTCGATGCGGGTGATCAACCCGGATTTTGTGTGCATGTCACGAACGAAGTCGTTCATGTGGCCGAGCGCGTCTCCGCCTGGATTGATGACAACCTCAAAACCGGGGTCGAGGGGAGTGAGATCAAAATCAGTCACAATGACAGCGATCTCGCACAGCCCATCGTTGTCAATATCGAGGCCCGTCATCTCGCAATCGATCCAGACAATTTGCTCGGCTGGTGTGCTCGACACGATGATCTCCTCAACAAGACGTGAATGAGCGAGAGTGCCGTATGGCATCGCTCCAAACTAGAGTCTATCGCTGCCGCATCAAGTTACCTACCCACACTAAGCTTGAACCTATGTCTGTTCTCCCCATTACTATCTGCGGCGAGCCCGTGCTGCACCGCCCCGCGGCAACCGTCACCGAGTTTGATGCTGATCTTCGGCAGCTCGTTGACGACATGTTTGAGACGACCGTCGCGGCACCGGGTGTGGGGCTTGCGGCGCCACAGGTTGGTGTCGGTAAGCGCATTTTTGTGTGGATGTACGAGGATCAAGATGAGGCGCCGTCGCAGGGCGTCGCGATTAACCCCGAGCTGTGGATCAGCCCGCCGGATCCTGGCCTACCCGATGAGAGCGAAGAGGAAGGTTGCCTCTCGTTCCCCGGTGAGCGCTTCGCGCTTCGGCGCTCGGAACGCGCTCTGCTGCGCGCGCAAGACATTGATGGTAATCCCTTCGAAATTCAGGCGAGCGGCTGGTTCGCGCGCATCCTGCAGCACGAGTTCGATCACCTCAGCGGTTTGCTCTACGTGGATCGGCTGGTTCACCCCGAAAACCGAGCGGCCCAGAAAGCGGAACGTCGTAACGGATGGGGCAAGCCCGGCCTCACGTGGATGCCAGGGGTCGACAACCTCGAGAGTTAGCTCGTTAGAGGTGCTGCTTTTGCAGGCGGCGTGAATCGGGAACAAAGCTCCAGATCACGGCGGCTGCCGCAAGGATCGCCGCCGTAACCCCGAACGCCCAGCCGAAGCCCGCGAAGTCAACGATTGCACCCGCGATGAGTGGGCCGAGGACGCCTCCCAGGTCACTCGTCATGGAGTAGCCAGCGACAACACTGCCGCCGTTGCGGAGCCCGACGACGTCTGCGAGCGTGGCCTGCTGACCCGGATTTACGAGTGCTGATCCTGCGCCGGCTACAAACATGACGAGTAGGGCGACCCACAGCGAAGATGACGCGGGGAACACCGCGTAGGTGGCGGTGAGCACCGTCAGGCCCACAATAATCATTGGCTTGCGACCGACGGTGTCGTTCCAGCGCCCCGAGGGGAAAATGAGAATTGCATTGCCGGCCGCGTAGGCGGCGAGCACCCAGGCCGCAACCCCGGCATCACCGTCGAGGGCAACCTTCACAAAAATCGGAATGACCGAGACTCGCACTCCGAACGAGGCCCAGCCAAAGGTAAACACCGAGGCCAGAAGGGCACGATACTGCGACACCCCAAGCGCTTGCACAAAGCCAATAGATTCGGTGTGCGTCGGGGAGGCCGACGTGGCGCCCGCAAATGTGGAGTTGCGCAGCGCAATCGCCACAACCGAGGCGGCAACCACAAGCGTGAAGAAATAGAAGACAAAGGGCGCGCGCAGGCCAAAACTGGCGACAAGTCCGCCGAATACCGGGCCTAACAGGCCACCGAGCAAAAACCCCGCCGAGTTGAGGCTTGCAACTCGACCACGGGCCGCAGGTGGGCTCACCTTAATGAGAAGCGCCGTGGCGGCAACCGTGAACATCGTAGACCCGATGCCCCCGAGGCCGCGCAACACAACAAACTGAGTGTAGTCCGCAGCAAACGCGGCCGCACCGGTGGACGCCGCGACGATCAAAATGCCGGTTGTGTAACTTCGCCGCTCGCCGAACCGACCGACCACCCAGCCCGCCAGGGGTGCTGAGAGCAGCCGCATCAGGGCGAACGCGCTCACGATTGCGGAGGCGGCGAAGTTGCTGACCCCAAATTCGAGAGCGAACTGGGGGATCGCCGGAGCGACAATGCCGTATCCGAGTGCCACGGCGAAACCACCGGCGACCAGGGCCCAAACTTCGAATGGAAGCTTGGGTTTCTGGGTATTGGACATCAGTTAAGCCTACCGAGTGAACAGGGTGCGGTTCACCAGGCAGTATCCGAAACTGCGTGGTGCTCGGCGTGGTCTTCAAACCTGGATTCAAGTTTGCTTAAAGGTGCACAGGTCGTTTTGCGCGCCGGGGGAAACGGAGAGCGGATACGACGTCCAACACTTACAGAGGAGCCTGTTCACCATGCACGCCGACCTTTCTCCGCCACGGCTCACTCGACGGCGCGGCAACGCAGCAGCCGTGCGATTATTCGGGGCTGCCCTCGCCGTGTTCACGTTGTTTTTTGCTCCGGTAGCGCCTGCTCAGGCCACCTATGCTGATGCGGGTGACGGCCAGCACAGGGGAGCCGTCGACTGGATCGAGTGGGGCAGCGACAAAACTCCGATCGTCAACGGTTCGGTTTCGAGTTCGACCCGCACGCTCAACAACAAGCCACTCACCATCACCTGCACCGCCAGCGAGGTTGAGGGGCGAGCTGAAGCGTACCGTTCCGGCCGCTGGAAGGGTGACGCGCTACCGATCCTCTACAGCAAGGGCAGCACCAGAGAAAACACACTCGTCGCGGGAATTGCGAACACCGTTGATGGCACCACAGTGCGGTTCCATCTCGACTGCGCTGCAAGCTACGGCGGAGAACGTGTCCCGATTAACGGACTCGTGATCTCTGACGCGGAGTCGAATAACGCGGGCCAGGGTGAATACGTCAGTGCGCGTCCTTCTGGAACAGCAACTTGGCGTCTGCTCGACCGTGCACGCAATGAAGGCTGTACAGCCGCGACGCGGGCACAACTCTCCGCAGAAGGAATGCTCAAGCTTGACTCGGACGGACCAGAATGCACGTACCAAAATGGCTCTTGGCGCGGACCCGTTGCGACCGCCTTCATGGAGGGAGCTACGAGTGCATCCTTCGAGCTCAAGGGTGGTGGCCGCAGTGCCATCGCTATCGGCGTTGTGCTCGCCTCTGACTTTGGTGATGCGCCAGAGAGCTACGGGGATGCGGGTGCTTTCATTCATCAGGAGTGGTCTGGAGGCATTATTCCGGTTGGCACTTCGAACCTGTTTGAAGACGTCGCCCTCGCCGACACAACCTCCGGCGATGTGGCACTCGGTGAGATCATTGATGCCGAAGATTCGCCGCTGAATAGTGTCGATGCTCTCGGTGACGACAATGACGGGGATTCCGACGAGGATCTGATTGTTCCTGCTCAATTTGACGTGGAGCCCGGTGAAGTCTTCGAGTTGCCGCCAATTGTGTGTGGCACGAAGGCGCACGCTGCTGCCTGGGTTGACTGGAACCGAGACGGCGTGTTTAGCGATGCTGAACGTTCCAACGTTGTCTCATGTGAGAACGGCACCGCGACTCTTCGCTGGCAGGTGCCGGGTGAGGGCAGCGAGGCGCTCAAAGAGGGAGCGAGCTTTGTGCGTTTCCGGTCTGCAGGTGATCCCGCACAGCTAAACTCGCCTGTCGGCATGACATCGGACGGTGAGGTTGAGGATCATGCTGTGCAGCTCTTCACCCCGGCGCCCGGACTCGCGCTCAGCAAAACCGCCGAACCGGTTACCGAATCGACCCTGCAATCTGGAGAGACTGTCCATTACACCGTCACCGCGAGTAACACCGGTAACCAGACCCTGAATCCGGTGACCGTGACCGACGATCTATCTGGCGTTTTGCCCTACGCCGCCTACGACGAGAATGCCGTGTCTTCGCGAGGAGCAGAGCCCCTTCTGTCAGGGGAGATTCTGAGCTGGGAAGGTCAGCTTGAGCCTGGGGAGTCGGTCACTCTCACGTACTCATTCACGGTAAATGAGGTTGAAGCTGCCGAGACCATTCTCAATCTGGTACAGGCCAAAGGTCTGCCTCCAGCGGGCGACCTCATTGTGACGCCGAAGGTATCGACCGTCCATTACCTCACTGTGCCTCGGATTATCTTGCGAGAGCCGGGACCTGATCCGGAACCAGAACCGGGCCCAAACCCGAAAGCAGGGCCAGGGCCCCTCGCTAAGCCTCGGCCAACTGATCGACCAACGCCCACTTCAACAGGGCAGAACGGCGCCAAGCTCGCGACTACGGGCGCATCAGCATCAGTACTGCCCGCTGCGCTCGCAATTGCACTCTCGAGTGGCGCGCTGCTGATTCTCGGCGCACGGCGCAGGTTTTCGAAAACTCGACGGCCTTAGAAAACGGCGCTGCCGCACAAATGACCGCACTCCCGGTGGGATTAGGGAAGCTCGGAGAGCTCCCTAATCCTGCTGCGGTCTACCATGGCCTCTGAGATCTGCCCGTCTTCTTCATAAGCAATTGCGCGAAAGGTGAGGATCACGGCCATGAGCGGGTGTGTGGGGAGATAGTCAAACTTGTTCAACGCACTGAGTGCGATGGTAGACGCCTCAATAGTTGCTTTCCAATTGCCAGTCTCACGGTTAGTCTGCGCGATCAGGCGTGCTCCGTTCGCGTGAGCGAGAGTCGCAGCGAGGGCGCCAATGGATTCTTGATGAGTGAGAAACAGTGCTCGGGACTCCCGCAGCACCTCCAGCCCTTCTTCGATGCGCCCCAGCAGGATCAGAACTTCTGCCTGCTGTTGCAGCGCAAAGAGAGCCACTGCGGACTCGTTCATTGCCCTCATCGTTTCGGCGGCCCGCGTTGCTGGGATGAGCGCTTCGGTGAGTTGCCCTCGAACCAGCAACAGTCTGGCGCGATAGTAGTCCGCCCATGCGAGCACACCAGGGGAGTCTGCCTCAATCGCCGCCTGGTCCATGAGGTTCGCCACCGCATCCGCTTGTGCGTGGTTTTCGCCCTCTGAAAGCAGAAACCACAACTGCTCGCCATAAAACAGGCAGCTTGCCGGGTAGTGGCCAATCTGTTCGGCCGAGTAGCCCCCCAGACCAAAGAGATCTGCCCACGGACTCTGGTAATGCCAAACCTTCGAAAACCAGTGCAGATGGCGAAGAGCGATGCCGAGACGTTCATGCTCGTTCTGGGCTGCTGCTCTGTGCATGGCGCCGTGCCATTCTGGGCGTTCTTCGTTGAGCCACGCAATGGCTTCTTGCGACGAATCACCTCTAAAAAGAGGGGCGTCGAACCAGTCGGTGGCTATGAAATCCTTGCTGCCACTGAGAAAGCTGCCCGCAATGGCGGCCGATTCGAGAACTCGTTGGTCGGTAGTCGCGCGCGCTCGCAAAAGATCTTCGCGGCTGTCGGTCTGCTCCAGGCGGTTCTTGGCGAACAGCCACAGAAGCTCATGGACCGTGTATTTGTCGACATCGGTGGGATCAAGGAGGGAAAGCTCGGCGAGGTGATCCAGAGCTTGCCTGGTCTCCAACTCTGGAAGCTCAGAGAGCAGCGAGGCGATCCCAATAGACACAACTGCTGAGTCGGCGAGACCCAAACGGCGAAACACAAGTTGTGTTGTCGCGTCGAGTTGTTCGTAAGAGGATTGGCAGGCCGCAGCCAAGCTGAGGTCGCCCGCGGTGAGCGTGTCGAGCCTGTACTCCGTGCTCTCAAGTCTGGCAACAACATGCGCCACGGTTCGGGCAGGGAAGGCGTTGACCTGGTTTGCCGCTATCCGGAGGGCAAGAGGAACATTGCTGCAGAGTCTTGCGAGATCATGAAGATCGGTTTTGTTGTGTGGTCCGCTTGAGAGAACCTGCTCCAAAAAACTGACTGACTCAGTCGTTGACAGAGGCGGAAGTGCAACGTGAGTCACCCCAACAAGCCCGGCGAGGCGGTGACGGCTGGTTACGAGAACAGCCGATGGTCCACGAGGGGGCAAAAGCGGTCGGACCTGCGTCTCGTTGTCTGCGTTGTCGAGAATGATCAGCACTCGACGATCTTGGATCACACTCTGCAGTTGATCGAGCACCTGGTTGGAAGGTGCCTGGATAGCGGTGGGAGCAATTCCAGAGATAAGGCGTCTCGCTACTTCCACTGAACTAAGTGGCACCTCTCCGAGCCCTCCGAGATCGACAAACGCGACGTGTTGAAAGCCTTTTTCAACCGCGTGCGCCACCCTTACAGCGAGTGAAGTCTTCCCGATGCCGGGCGAACCCGTCACAACAACGACCGCCCCTGTCTGATCGTCGGACAGCGCCTCACATATCTCAAACTGCTGATCTGTTCTCCCGATGAATTCCGGTGAAATTCGGGGTAGTGGCAGCGAATCATAGGTTGCGGCCGTGTTGCGCACTCGAGTCATGTGGAACTTCTGCTCAAGCTCCGATGCTTCCTCAGGCGACAGCTTCATTCCGCGCGAGAGTGCAGCGATGGTTCTGCGGTGGGGAGTCTGCCTCACACCACGCTCGATATCGCTAATGGCGCGCGGGCTCACCTCTGAGCGCTCTGCTAGCTCCTCGATGGTCATTCCGGCTCTCTGTCTGAGGCTTCGAATGAGGGCGCCGAGGGGCGAGTCAGAACGTGAAGACATACTTCTAATAATGGCGCGTCAGGGCGCCCTCGACCAACAAAAAATGACGTGTGTGGCTGAGTAAACGGTGTCAAAAGTGAGTCGCTAGAGGTGCGGCCAGAAAGGATCATTCTCACCTGCATGGCTCCGGAAACTCAGGACTCGTTGAAACCGGCGTATCAGTGGGACGTGCCGTGTCGGAGTCAGAGGAATACGCTTCGACGATGCGCGTTGTCTCCTACAGCAGCAGAAAGCTTCTGCGAAGCAGGAAAACAGAACGACAAAGGAACACAACAATGGACTGGTTGGATGAGCATTCTTCGCCCGAACTGGCGGCTCGGTTTCGCGATCGCATCGGCTTTCCCATCGAGCGGGCGCTGTTCGGTGGGGAGACCGGTTCCCGCGTGGATCGGGACGCTCTTGAGGCCCTCCTGGTGGCGGTGGGGCGGAGTATCCCGTTCGAGAATCTGGCCCTGATGGAGGGCAACGCGGAGAAGATTAACCCCGTGACCATCGTCGCGAAAATCCTCGATCGGTGGGAAGGTGGGCTCTGCTACGAGATTAACCCCCTGCTCGCGCTTGCGCTGCGAGGCGAGGGGCTCGACGCCCGAGTCATCCGCGCGACGATCGCTGACCCTGACACCGACGACGGCTGGTTCGCGCTTTCTCGAACGCATGTGGCGGTGCTGCTCACCATTGGCGGAGACCTGTTTCTCGCCGACGCGGGCTTCGGTCTCAAGCAGCCGCTCGGTCTTGTCCCGGTGGGGGACGATGAGGGAGTCCGCACGCCGCACGGCCGGTATCGCGTTGTCGCCGGGTCGCAGGGTGCCCAGTGGATGCTTCAGTTCGATCACGGCGGCGGCTGGACGAACGGGTACGGGTTCTCGGCCGATGACCAGATTGATAACGCGGAAACCCTCGACGAGATCCGCGACCTCATCGCGTATCGGAGTGAGTCGGTCTTCAACCGGGGCCCGCTGGTCGCTCTGCCGACCGAACGCGGCCGACTGGTGCTGAGCGTTTCCCGTCTGACCGAGGTCCGTGACGGTCGGAAGAGCGTTCACCCGCTTCGCCCCGAGGAGATCGACACCGTGGCCCGGCTGTTCTTCCGCTCGTTCGCCACGGCCTGACCTGGCGGTGTGCTCCCATGAGTGATCAGCCCCCGCACCACGGAGGATCATGACGCTAAAGATTGAGTGCCCCCGGCAGGATTCGAACCTGCGACCAAGAGATTAGAAGGCTCTTGCTCTATCCCCTGAGCTACGGAGGCGACCCTTCGAGCGTACACCGAGTTGGAGATACTCAGGATCACGCATGGCCCTGCCTCGCAAAATACGACTATGATGACAGTGATTATTGGGGAATAGTCGAAGTCCGTGTCATGAACCACTGGACTTTGGGGGTGTCGGCTGTCTTGAGTACAGATCGAGCAGACACCGTCTGCCACACCCACTTCCGGAGGAAGCACTTGAAGCGAAATCGCGTGACCCTAGCGGCCGCCCTCACTCTGGCATTGACGCTTATCGTATCTGCGCCAGCACTCGCGCTTACGATTTCGCCGAATCAGGGGCCAACGGCAGGGCTCACGCCGGTAACGCTTCAAGACGGCAATGAACTCTTCGCCACAATTTCCACGGGGTCCCAGAACGACCTGTTTCTCGATGCTGCGGGGCACGTGTGGGCCGCGGGAATCAATACCAATGGTGAACTCGGCAACGGCACAGTTACGTCTTCTCGTAATCTGCTCGCGCCGATACTGCCTGCCGCGACAACCTTTACCTCAGTTGCCTCGACCAAGGCGATACCCGGAGCCTCTTTTGCCGTCACCAGCGCCGGCGCTGTTTGGTCTTGGGGTGCTAACTCAACCGCCCAACTGGGCAGTGGCAGTGTGACTCCCTCGCGAACAACTCCGGCGGTCATTACTGGGATCCCAGCGATGTCAACCGTATCCGCCGGCGTTGGCTACGCAATGGGTCTTACTCCGGACGGTGCTGTCTGGACCTGGGGTACCAACCTGTTGGGGCAACTGGGGCGAACGGGTGGTGCCGCGCCACAGCAGGTAACCGGTCTTCCCGCCGGGATTACTGCTATTTCAGCCGGTGGTGACTTTGGACTCGCCCTCGCCGCCGATGGCACCGTGTGGGCCTGGGGTAACAACGCAAGCGGCCAGCTCGGACGCGGTACAACGACAGGATCATCCGCCACGCCCCAAGCCGTTACCGGACTTCCTCAGATCGCGGAGGTCTCTGGAGGTGGAACCCACGTTCTTGCGCGCGCGACGGATGGTCGGCTGTACAGCTGGGGAGGCAATGCCAATGGTCAGCTCGGGATCGGCGCCGCCTCTGGCAACTACGGGACTCCGCAGTTGGTTACGATTCCGACCGTTGCAGGAGTTTCTGCTGGCGGCGCTCACTCCATGGTGAAGCTGGCAGACGGTACGTCGCGGGTGTGGGGCATCAATGCGAGTGGTCAGCTGGGCAACAACTCCACGACAAACTCGAATGCTCCGATTACTCCCCAGCTTCCCGCGGGTAAAACAGTTGCCGAGGTACACGGCGGAGCAAACACGAGCGTGTGGATCATGACCGATCACACGATCTACTACGCGGGAGACAACAACAGCGGCCACATGGGCACGGGCAGCGCCACCAACTACTTCTTTGTTCCCACCCTTGCGGCAGCGACCCTGAGCTCGGTGGCCTTTGGTGGGACCGCCGCAACAGGGGTGTCAGTTACCGGCGCGAACATTAACGCAACCACTCCGGCGCACACATCAGGCCATGTCCCCGTCGACGTGAACTGGGTCTACGGCACAACCCCGGTAAAGGTGACACAGCAAAACGCCTACACATTTGGTGTTGCCCCAACGCTCACCGGTGCCGCTGGCAACCACCTCGCTGGAAGTAGCGTCAACTACAGCTACACCCGCGCCGGAGACGAACTGCCCTCCGTCGCCGTCACCGCGGGATCCCTCCCGCCCGGCCTCACCCTGAGCACGTCGGGTGTACTCACCGGCACACCAACGAACGCGGGAACCTACTCGTTCACGCTCACCGCGACGAATGGCCTGGGCACAGTCGATCTACCCGATTCGATCACGATAACGGCAATCACCGTCACTCAAGATCCGGTCGATCAGACCGTCAACGATGGCCAGACTGCGACGTTCACTGCATCAGCGACCTCGCTGCTGAGCCCGCTTACGGTGCAGTGGCAGTCGAGCACCGATGGTGGAACAACCTGGGGTGATATTGCCGGGGCAACTGCGACAAGCTACACGACTCCTGCTACGACACTGTCAGACAGTGGCACGCTCTTTCGAGCGGTCTTTACCGTTCCCGGAGATGGCAATTCCGCTACGACCGCGAGTGCCGAGCTGACGGTCAATATTGTTCCGGTGCTGGTCGTGACAAACCCAGCCAACCAGACGGTCTCCGATGGCGATACGGCTTCGTTCTCGGCGGTTGCTTCGGGATCGCAGCCGATCACGGTGCAGTGGCAGTCGAGCACAGACGGCGGAACGACCTGGGCTGACGTTACCGGGGCGACCGACACTACCTACACAACTCCCGCGACGGTTCTCGCCGACAGTGGAACCCAGTTTCGGGCGGTGTTTACTGGCCCGGGCGCTGCCAATTCCGCGATCTCGCAGGCAGCCACGCTCACAGTCAACCCGGTGCCGGTACTTGTCGTGACTGGCCCCACTGACCAGACGGTTACGGTCGGAGATACGGCTTCGTTTGTGGCTGCGGCTTCAGGGTCCGAACCCATTACGGTGCAGTGGCAGTCGAGCACAGACCGAGGAGCGACCTGGATCGATATTGCCGGGGCGACCGACACCACCTACACAACCCCAGCAACCGTTCTTAGCGATAGTGGTACTCAGTTCCGTGCGGTGTTTACCGGTCCTGGAACAGGGAACTCCGCGACTTCGCAGGCTGCCACGCTCACGGTGAAGTTTGTGCCCGTTACGGTCGTGACCAACCCGCAGAATCGCATTGTGAAGCCCGGCGAGAAGGCCACGTTCAGCTCAACCGCCAGCGGAACCGGGCCGATCACGGGGCAGTGGCAAATGAGCACTGATGGCGGATCCACCTGGACCAACATCGCGGGTGCAACCTCAGACAGTTATACGACTCCAGCGGCGGTGCTCGGTGACTCAGGGCAGCTCTACCGCAGAGTATTTACCGGTCCGGGAGAGGGCAACACTGCAACGAGTGAGGCGGCGACGCTATCGGTGCAGCGGATCATTCCGCCTAACCCGCCGAAGCCTCCTACTCCTCCAACTCCACCCAAACCTCCGGCCACACCACCAAACCCGGCCAAGCCTGGAACGGGAGGGCTGGCTGTCACGGGTGGTGACATCGCCCTCGCTGCTGGTATTGGCGCTGTGCTGCTAGCGGGTGGAGCCACACTTCTGGTTCTGCGCAAGCGTCGCAAAAAAGACGATCAAACACTTCAAAGCTAGTTCACGAGCGCGGTAGCATTCTCACATGGTGTCGCTTGAAAACTTGCTCGCGTTCGGTATCGCCGCGGTGATCCTGATCGTTATTCCGGGGCCGAGTGTGCTGTTTACAATCGGGCGCACGCTGGCGCTCGGGCGAGTGGGTGGTCTGCTGAGCGTCCTCGGGAACTCTCTCGGGTCGGCCGTGATTGCGCTTGCCGTCGCACTGGGAGTCGGCACACTGGTTTCGCAGTCAGTGGTCGTGTTTACTGTCGTGAAGTTTGTCGGCGCCGCTTACATGGTGTACCTGGGGATACAAGCGATTCGGCATCGCAAGAGCGCCGTGAGTGTGACCGAGAACCCGGTTCGTCTCACCTGGCGTCGTCAAGTATTGCAGGGGTTTGTGGTGGGGGTCTCGAACCCCAAATCGATCGCGTTTTTTATTGCGGTGCTGCCGCAGTTTGTGTCGCACGAAGCAGGATCGGTTCAACTGCAGATGCTCGAACTCGGTCTGCTGTTTTCGCTTCTCGCGGCGATCTGCGACTCCGTGTGGGCGATGGTGGCGGGTGCTGCCCGTGCCTGGTTTGGCAAATCACCCGCCCGCATGTCGGCGATGAGTGCAACCGGCGGCGGCTTTATGATCGCGCTCGGCGCTGTGCTTGCGCTCAGCGGCACTCGTCAGCCGACGGGTTAGCTGCTCGCCACTTAGTCCAGGCGATTCACCATCGCCTGGGCTGCGCGGTCAACGTAATCGCGGAACGCCGCGTCGTGCATGGGGGAGAGTGCCGCCTCGTCGAGTGCGGCATTCATGTGAAAGAGCCAGCGATCCCGTGCCGCGGGATTGACGTGGAATGGCTGGTGCCGCATGCGCAGGCGCGGGTGACCGCGCTCCTCCGAATAGGTCGTTGGCCCGCCCCAGTATTGCTCGAGGAACGTGCGCAGTCGCCATTCTGCGCCCTCCCAGTCGTCGTCGGGGTACATCGGAGCGAGCACGGGGTCCTCGCGTACGCCACGATAAAAGCTGTGGGCAATCTTCTCGAAGGTTGCTGTGCCGCCCACTTGAGACCAGAGTGTCTCGGTGACCGCATCGCCGGACTCGCCCGTGCGCAGTGTCAGTCTCGGTGCTGGCGGTTGCTGGTCGTTCATTTATGGCCTCCTGGCCCCTTCGGAAACTCATCTGCAAGCTTGATTTCGTGCTCGCGGAACTTGCGACGCAACTCGGCGCGGATTCCGCGCTGCACTTCCCACTGCGCCTCTGGCCTGGTGCGCACCGCAAGTCGCAGTGTTGCCCGATCCCCAAAGACGCTCTCGAGCCCCATGATTTCGGGCTCGCCGGTTACCTTGCGTGCGTAGCGGTCCGACTTGAGCAGAGCGCGGGCCGCGTCGAGCATGACATCTGACACGTGGGCGAGATCTTGGTGGGCATCAACGGTGACGTCGATAAGTGCCCGGCCCCAGCCCTGCGACGAGTTGCCGAGGGTGAGGATCTCGCCGTTACGAATGAACCAGAGTGTGCCGTCGAGTGCCCGCACCTGCGTTACTCGGATGCCTACGTCTTCGACAGTGCCGGAAACGGTGCCAATGGTCACAACATCGCCCACGCCCAGTTGATCCTCAAACACCATGAATATGCCGTTGAGGATATCTTTCACGATGTTCTGGGCGCCGAACGCGAGTCCAGCCGCGACAATGCCTGCCGAGGTGAGTAGGGCAGCGAGGTTTACCCCCAGATTGCCGAGGATCATGATGAACGCGACGGCCACAACCGACCAACTGATGATGTGGCGCCCGACCGTGCCGAGCGTGCGGGTGCGCTGCACCGCACGCGCATTCACGTACGGTGCAGCCTGCATCTCAGAGGTCGTGTCGACATCCTGCGATTTCTTCACACCGCGCACAATCTGTGTGACCGTGCGCATGAGAATGCGCCGAAGGATCCAATTGACCAGGATCGCTCCGAGAATAATCGCGATGATGTTAATCGGATGCTCCCAGGTCAGATAGAAGGACCCGATTGTGTCTTGCACGACCTCCGTTACGCCGCCACCGTCTTCCTCGTTCAACTAGACCACCTGATCTGCTTGCTGCGCCGCGATTGCTCGGGTAACTCCAGCGAGGTACTCGGTGATCAGTCGACGAAGCGCTGCTGGCGCGTCCGAATTCGCCTCGAGCCAACCGCGAGTTGCGTTGGCAAGCGTTTCGTTTGCGAGGGGAGACGGGTAGAAACCGTCGATCATCTCTTCAGCGATGGCGTAGCTGCGCGTCTCCCAGACCGTGAGGAGCGAGTCAAAGAATCGTGACACGAACGGCTCGAGAACCGTGCGATCTGCTGCGCGCAGGAAACCGAGTCCCGTGGCGCGCACCGTCAGGTTCGAGGGCCCAGCTGCGTCGAACACGGACGTCCAGGCGGCTTCTTTGTCAGCAGCCGTCGGAAGCGCGGCCCGGGCGTGGGCCGCGGACTGCTCACCACTCGCCGTGCGATCGTCGGCCAGTGCCTCCTCGATTTCGGCGTCGGTAGCTCGGCCACCGGCAGCGAGTGCGATGAGCAGCTCCCAACCCAGATCCGTGTCGATGTCGAGACCCTCAAGCTCGGTCTCGCCAGCGAGCAGGCGCAATACGGTGTCGAGCTGCTCCTCGGTCTGAGCAAGCCCGGAGAACATCTTCAAGAACTGGAACTGACGATCCGAGCCTGGCTCTGCGGTGCGGGCGAGATCCCACATGGCGTCTCCGAGGAGGCGAAGCGCTGCCTCTCGGCGCAGCGGTGCGACATAGCTCGAAGCCGAGAGCACAAGCTGCTGCAGGAGGGTGCGCAGCGTTGTGGATCCGGTCTCTTTGCTGATGTGCGCAAGTGCGATGTCGATGAATCGGCTCGCGGGGAACTCCGCGTCGCGGGTCGCGTCCCAGAGCGTGCCCCAGATGATTGCCCGGGGGAGTGACTCGGTGATGTCGCCGAGACGCTGCGACACGGTTTCGAGTGACTGCTCGTCAAGGCGAATCTTGGCGTACGTGAGGTCGTCGTCGTTGAGCAGCAGAAGAGCTGGGCGCTTGGTACCCACAAGTTCGGGCACCGCAGTCTCTGCACCGTCAATGTCGATTTCTAGGCGCTGCACGCGCTCGAGCTTGCCATTCTGATCTTCGTAGAGGCCGATCGCGATGCGGTGGGGGCGCAAGGTCGGGTAGTCGACCGCAGCGGTCTGCTCGACAGAGAAGCTCGCGTAGTTACCGGCGTCGTCAAGCGTGAACTTCGGGCGCAGGGTGTTGACGCCCGCGGTCTCCAGCCACTTCTGCGACCAGCCGGTGAGGTCGCGCCCGCTCTGCGTTTCCAGCTCACCGAGTAGATCTGGCAGCTCGGTGTTGCCGTGGTGATGCTTCACGAAGTACTCGTGCACACCCTTCATAAACGAGTCCTGCCCGACCCACGCCACCAGCTGCTTGAGCACGGAAGCGCCCTTCGCGTAGGTGATGCCGTCAAAGTTGACGAGCACGTCTTCGAGATCCCGAATTTCGGCCACGATGGGGTGCGTCGACGGCAGTTGGTCTT
Organism: Leucobacter viscericola; assembly: GCF_011299575.1. Classification (NCBI taxonomy): domain Bacteria; kingdom Bacillati; phylum Actinomycetota; class Actinomycetes; order Micrococcales; family Microbacteriaceae; genus Leucobacter; species Leucobacter viscericola. Next base: position 520,658 of record NZ_CP049863.1, on the reverse strand, counting down.
GGCGGTAGGCCCACGACTTCTCTGACGCGACGAAGGTAGTCCAGCACTCGTTCCACTCGGTGGCATCAGCGGTTGCAAGCGTTGACATGTACTCGGCGAACGACTCGTTCAGCCACAGGTCGTTCCACCAGCGCATTGTGACGAGGTCGCCGAACCACATGTGCGCGAGCTCGTGGAGGATCGTGATGACCCGACGCTCACGCATCGCATCGGTGACCTGGCTGCGGAAAACGTAGGACTCGGTGAGGGTGACGGCGCCGGCGTTTTCCATCGCACCCGCGTTGAACTCGGGAACAAAGAGCTGGTCGTACTTATCGAAGGGGTAGGGGTAGTCGAACTGCTGCTCAAAGAACGCAAAGCCCTGGCGGGTCTTCTCGAAGATGTACTCGGCATCGAGGTACTCCGCGAGTGACTCGCGGCAGAACACACCGAGCGGAATCGTGCGCCCGTCGTGGCTCGTCAGCTCGCCGCGCACCTCGTGGTAGGGCCCTGCAACGAGCGCGGTGATGTAGCTAGAGATAACGGGGGTGGGTTCGAACGCCCAGGTGGCGATTGCCTCGCCGTGTGCTTCGCCCGCGGGCGTCGGCTCAGGTGTCGGCTGGTTGCTCGACAGCTTCCAGCGGGCGGGAGCGGTGACGGTGAACTTGAAGGTTGCCTTCAAATCTGGCTGCTCGAACACCGGGAACACCCGGCGAGAATCGGGCACCTCAAACTGCGTGTAGAGGTAGACCTCGCCGTCGGCGGGGTCAACAAAACGGTGCATGCCCTCACCCGTGTTGGTGTAGCGCTGGGTTGAGGTGATGTTCAGCACGTTTTCTGCAGCGAGACCGGGCAGCTGAACGCGAGAGTCAGCAAACACCTCAGCCGGATCCAGAGCGACCCCATTAAGTTCAACCTGCTCAACCGAATCGGCAATCAGATCGATAAACGTAGAGGCACCCTCGCTAGCGCTAAAACGCACCGTGGTCACGGAGTTGAAGGTCTCGGCTCCGGTGGTGACGTCAAGCGAAACGTCATAGCTCTCGGTGCGAACGATGCTGGCGCGCTCTTGCGCCTCGACCCGGGTGAGATTTGTTCCTGGCACTGGTGCTCCTGGTTTCGGGATTGAGCTGATGGACTAATGAGACCACCCTATTCCCAGCCACTGACAGAGTGCAGAATCTCGTGGTTAAACTTGACGACATGACTCCCACGGATTCCTCTGCAGCAACCCCGACCGTTGAATTCTGGTTCGACCCGATCTGCCCGTGGTGCTGGATGACCAGCCGCTGGGCGAGTGAGGTCGCGCAACTGCGCGGTTTTGAGATCGCCTGGCATCCCATTAGCCTCGAGATCCTGAACGAGGGCAACGACGTCGGCGACCACGCCGAGGGCATGCGCATGGGTTTGCGGCTCGGGCGCGTTGTTGAAGCGGCTCGCCTGGCTCACGGTGAGGGAGTCGTTGGCAAGCTTTACACCGCCTTTGGTACGAGGATCCACCCCGGCGGTCAGCAGGACTTCGAAACCATCGTGAGTGAGTCTCTCGAAGAGCTGGGTCTGCCGAACACGCTGCGCGCCTCCGCCGACGACGAGACTCTCGACAAGCAGCTTCGCGCCAACACGGATCACGCAATGACTATCGCGGGCCCCGATGTGGGTGTTCCGATCATCTCGGTGAACGGGAACGCGTTCTTCGGTCCCGTGGTCACACCGGCGCCGAAGGGTGACGACGCGCTCAGGCTCTGGGACGGCATCGTGATGGCTGCGAGCGTGCCCGGATTCTTCGAGTTGAAGCGTGGTCGCACCACCGGGCCGCAGTTCTAACGCGGGGGCCTCTCTATACAATGGACACCATGCGCCTTCACGTTGCCACGGACCACGCCGGACTCGAATTTAGCCAACAGCTGCAGCAGCACCTTCGCGACCGCGGCTTTGAAGTGATTGATCACGGGCCGGCGGAGTATGACGCGCTCGACGACTACCCCTCGTTCTGCATCAATGCGGCCCTCGGAGTGGCTCGAGACGAGCGCGACGGTGTGCCCGCCCTCGGCGTGGTGTTCGGTGGATCCGGTAACGGCGAGCAAATGGCCGCCAATAAGGTCGAGGGGATCCGTGCCGCTCTGGTGTGGAACGACTCCACGGCCGAGCTGGCTCGCGAGCACAACAACGCCAACGTCATCTCGATCGGCGCACGTCAGCACCCCGTCGAAGACGCGATCCGCTTCATTGACCTCTTTATTGACACCCCGTTCTCGGGCGATGAGCGCCACGTGCGCCGCATCAACCAGCTGGGTGAATACGAGCGCACGGGCGCGATCGCTGGCAAACAGGTCGACCAGCTCTAAACTCTCTCGTTCGGGGGTCAGTTTCTGGTACTAAACAGCGGTTTACTGCCAGAAACTGACCCGCAAACCGTGGAACCAAGCAGCGGGAAAGGTGGATCATGCCCGAGGGACACTCCGTACATCGCATCGCGCGACAGTTTGCCACCAACTTTGTGGGGACCGCACCTGAGGTATCCAGCCCCCAGGGGCGGTTTGCCCAGGGCGCCGCGATCCTGAACCGCCGCGAGATGCTTGATGCGCGCGCCGTCGGTAAGCAGATGTTCCTCGAGTTCGAGGGTGACCACTGGCTGCGTGTGCACCTCGGCATCTACGGTGCCTGGGATTTTGCGGGCGACGTGCGGGTTGACTCCTCGATCCAGATTCACGGGCAGACCCCCGGCCACTCAAAGCTGGGGCAGACGGGGGAGTACTCGCGCCCGGACTCGGCCAAGCCTCTCGACCGCGAGGCTGAAGACTCGGTCACCTCTATCGGTGCCCCGCGTCGAACGCGCGTGCGTATGGCCGAGCAGGATCGCGAGACCGAGGTCGAGGGATCCTTTCCGCCGGACCCCGTCGGTCAGGTGCGTGTGCGCCTACTCAACGAGGCGGTGTGCGCAGATCTGCGCGGGCCGACGGTGTGCGAGGTGCTCACTCCCGCCGAGGTTGATGCGGTGTTCCAACGCCTTGGGCCCGATCCTGCCAACGCCAACACGGAGGCCGAGAAGCAGCGCTTCGTCGAGCGTGCCCGCAAGAAAAAGACTCCCATCGGGCTGGTACTCATGGACCAGTCGGTCGTGGCGGGGATCGGCAACGTGTACCGCGCCGAAATGCTGTTTCGTGCCGAGCTCAACCCGCACACGCCGGCTAACCAGCTCAGTGAGACCGTGCTCGAAGAGCTCTGGGACGACTGGGCACATCTGCTCGAGATTGGGATCACGGTCGGCCAAATGATCACGATCGACGGTCTCACCGGTGACGACTATCTGCGGGCGCTGCAGGAGCGCGACGAGCGGCACTGGGTCTACAAACTTGAGGGAACGCCGTGCAAGCGTTGCGGCACGAACATCGTGCTCGAAGAGTTCGGTGCTCGCAAGCTTTACTGGTGCCCCGGGTGCCAGTCTTGATTCTGCGACTCATGCCTCGCGCAGAATGACGTGAGGCGCCAAGAAATGTGCCATAATAGATCCTTGTGCCACGGTGCGATACTGCCGCGAGGGTCCGCACAGACCGTGAGCCAAAACCATTTGAACTTTTGAAATCAGTGTTCCGACTCGCGGCGGGCGCAGAGAGAGAACATCATGCAGAAGCTCGACCACGTCGATGCCCCGTCGCTCCGCAGCGACATTCCTGAATTCCGTGCAGGCGACAACGTCAAGGTGCACGTAAACATCGTCGAGGGTAACCGCTCGCGTGTTCAGGTTTTCCAGGGCGTCGTTATCTCCCGCCACGGCGAGGGTGTTCGCGAGACCTTCACCGTTCGCAAGATCAGCTTCCAGGTAGGAGTTGAGCGTAAGTTCCCTCTCCACGCGCCCACCATCGACAAGATCGAGGTTGTGACCCGCGGTGATGTTCGCCGCGCGAAGCTGTACTACCTCCGCGGTCTCACCGGCAAGAAGGCCAAGATCAAGGAGAAGCGCGACCGCTAGTCCGCGCCACTTTTAACGGATTTCGAATAGAAGTCTGTGACACTCTCAGGCTCCCCTCTGTAAAAGATGGGAGCCTGAGATGTCTCTGCCGCACGTGTGCGGCACGCACTTCACCGCACCTCGCAGAACACAGGAGTAACAATGAGCGAAGCCGCAGTTCCCGAGCGTCGCCGACGTCAGCGTCGTGGCGGCATAGTGGGGTTTCTACGTGACCTCCTCGTTATCTTGGTGGTTGCGTTTCTCGTCTCCTTTCTGCTGAAGACGTTTTTGGTGCGCAGCTTCTTTATTCCCTCGGGGTCGATGGAAAACACGCTGCAGATCGATGACCGCATCCTGGTCAACCAGCTTGTACCCGACGTCGTAGACGTTCAGCGCGGCGACATTGTGGTCTTTAAAGATCCGGGCGGCTGGTTGGCACCGCGCGGCACCTTGCCCCCGCAGGGTTTTGAGAAGTTCTTGCAGACGATTGGCCTCGCCGCCGACACGAGCGAAGAGTACGTCGTGAAGCGGGTTATCGGCGTTGGCGGTGACCGCGTCTCGTGCTGCGATGCGCAGGGGCGAGTGCAGGTGAACGGCGTTTCGATCGACGAGCCCTACATTGTGATCCCGCCGGGGGAAACGGCAGCTTCTGCAAAAACCTTTGACGTCACAGTCCCTAAGGACTCCTTCTGGGTGATGGGCGACAACCGCTACGCGAGTAAAGACTCCCGTTACAACCAGGATCAACCCGGCAAGGGATTTGTGACCAAGGGTGAGATCGTCGGTCGCGCGTTTGTGCTGAACTGGCCGCTGAATCACTTCAAGTGGCTCAATGTGCCGGACGGTACCTTCACCGGCGTTGACGAGGCAAAAAAGAAGTGACGCTCGAGCGGGCTGACGCAGAAGTCATCTCGAAGGATCCAACGCTCGATGTCGAAGCCGCGCTCTTTGCGGAGGGTGCCCAGATCGTCATCGGCATGGACGAGGTCGGCCGAGGTGCGATTGCCGGGCCGGTGGCCGTCGGAGCGCACGTGATCCTCACCGGCACTGACTCCTTTCCTGAGGGCCTGCGCGACTCCAAGCTGCTGAGCGAGAAGCGCCGTGATGCGTTGGCGCCCCTCGTCGCCGAATGGGGCACGGGGGCAGTTGGATACGCGAGCGCCGAAGAAATCGACGAGCGTGGCATCACCGCCATGCTTGGAGAAGCCGCGCGAAGGGCGCTGCTTGAGCTTCACCGAGCAGGTGTGAGCGTCGACACCGCGGTGATCCTGCTCGACGGTAACCAGGATTGGCTCACACCCTGTCTGCGTAAGCCCCTCGATGTGCGCACACGAGTGGGTGCCGACCGAGCCTGCGCGAGTGTTGCGGCGGCCTCGGTGCGGGCGAAGGTTGAGAGGGATTCGCTCATGCGCGAGGCGCACGAGGCCCACCCCGAATACGCGTGGGGATCCAATAAGGGTTACGGGGCAAAGGCGCACTACGAGGGGATCGAGGCTCACGGACTTACGGAGCTGCACCGGCACACCTGGATCAAAACCTCGCGGTAGGCTTATCTAGTGCGTACACGCGAGCTTTCACCGGATGCGCCGATCGGTGTATTTGATTCTGGTGTTGGTGGGTTAACTGTCGCTCGTGCGATTCGGGATCAGCTTCCCGGCGAGTCGATGATCTACGTTGGCGATACCGCCCGCACACCCTACGGGCCGCGGCCTATCGCCGAGGTGCGACGCTTCGCGCTGGAGATTCTCGACGACCTGGTGAATCAGGGCGTCAAGATGCTCGTCATTGCCTGCAACACGGCCTCCGCTGCCGTGCTGCGCGACGCCCGCGAACGCTACGACGTGCCGGTGGTTGAGGTCATCGCCCCGACCGTACGCAGCGCCGCCTCGATTACTCGAAACGGCAAGGTTGGCCTCATCGGCACAACCGGCACGATCCAGTCCCGCGCTTACGACGACCTGTTCGCCGTGCGGCCCGAGATCACACTCAGCTCGGTCGCGTGCCCGCGCTTCGTGGAGCTCGTGGAGGCAGGCGAGACAAGTGGCCCAGAAGTGCTCGCCATTGCGGAGCAGTACCTCGCCCCGCTCATTGAACGCGGTGTTGACACGCTTGTGCTCGGCTGCACGCACTACCCGTTTTTGCGGGGTGCGATCGGCCAGGTGATGGGCCGCAGCGTTGCTCTTGTGTCGAGCGATATTGAAACCGCCAACGAGGTGTATCGCACCCTCACCGACCTTGACCTGCTGCGCACAGAAACGGGAGATCCCGTGCTGCGTTACGAGGCAACCGGCGCAGACACCGCTGAATTTGTCGATCTGGCCCAGCGCATGCTCGGCATTGGGATCGAAACCGTAGACCTGCTTTCAACCGGGGCGATTCATTTGCCCACGAATCTCGGAGGATCCGAATGACCAACAGTGTCCGCGCCGATGGGCGCAGCAACGGCCAGATGCGCCCCGTTACAATCGAGCGGGGCTGGAGCTCGCAGGCCGAGGGCAGCGCGCTCATCTCGTTCGGCAACACGCGTGTGCTCTGCACGGCGTCGTTTACCCCCGGTGTGCCGCGCTGGCTCAAGGGGCAGGGGACCGGCTGGGTCACCGCCGAGTACTCGATGCTGCCGCGATCCACAAATGAGCGCATGCAGCGCGAATCCGTGCGCGGCAAGATCGGTGGCCGCACACACGAGATCTCTCGCCTGATCGGCCGCAGCCTGCGCGCCGTGATCGACACGAAGGTGCTCGGCGAGAACACCATCGTTATTGACTGCGACGTGCTGCAGGCAGACGGCGGCACTCGCACCGCTTCGATCACGGGGGCCTACGTCGCTCTCGCCGATGCGATCGAGTGGGGCCGGTCCGCCGGGTTTATCGCGAAGAAGGCTGTGCCGCTGAAGGACAGCGTTGCTGCGGTGTCTGTTGGGATCGTCGACGGCGTTGCGATGAGCGATCTCGCATACGTCGAGGATTCGCGCGCCGAGACCGACATGAACGTTGTGGTCACCGGATCCGGCGACTTCATCGAGGTGCAGGGTACCGCCGAGGGCGCGCCGTTCAAGCGTGAAGAGCTTGACTCGCTTCTCGACCTGGCACTCGTCAGCGCGCGGGAACTGACCGTGCTGCAGGGTTCGACCCTTGCCCAAGCGCTGACCGAAGGGCGATAACCATGGCTGCCGCACGCACACTCGTACTGGCCTCGCACAATGCCCACAAGCTCGAGGAGCTGCGGCGGATTCTCGGACCGCTCATTCCCGGCATCGAACTCATCGGTTACGACGGCCCTGAGCCCATCGAGGACGGCCTGAGCTTCGCCGACAACGCTCTGCTGAAGGCGCGCGCCGCGGCCGCCCACACGGGTCTGCCCGCGATCGCCGACGACTCGGGAGTGTCGGTGGACGTGCTGGGCGGCATGCCCGGCATTTTCTCGGCTCGCTGGGGAGGCCCCGCGCGCAGCGACCGCGCCAATGTTGACCTGCTGCTGTGGCAACTCACCGACGTGCACGATGACCACCGCGCAGCGGGGTTTGTGTGTGCAGCGGCCCTCGTGATCCCCGACGCAGACGACAGTGAGGTGTGCCGAGTCGCTGTCTGGCCCGGCAACATTGCACGCGAACCGCGCGGTGAGTACGGCTTTGGCTACGATCCTGTTTTCATCCCGGAGGGGGAGACCCGATCCGCCGCTGAACTGAGTTCAGAAGAGAAGGATCGGCTTTCGCACCGCACCCGGGCCTTTAGTGCGCTCGCGCCAGAGATCAGAGACCGGCTAACATAGGTCTCAGCAGTCTGGGCTTAACCAGATCTGAGCTTTGGCTTGTGGGCGTCAGCGCCCGGGCCTGTGTGCATTCGCAATTGCGAACCCGGCACCCAACACACGCTTGATTTCAATTTCACATCACGGAGATAGACGCCATGACGGAACAACAAGCGGGCGGTTTGGTGCGCCCTGAAGTATCTGAGACAGACGCGGTAACGATCGCGCGCGAGTGCTACGGGATCGAGGCAGAAGCCCACGAGCTCGGCAGCAACCAGGATCGCAACTTTGTGCTCCTTGAGGCAGATGGTCGGCGCAGTGTGCTGCGTGTCGACAACCCTGTGTTTGAGGACGCGGCGCGCGACGCGCAGCACGCCGCTCTTGACGCGTATCGCGCTGCGGGAGTTGCCGTGCCGAGTGTGTTGCCCGGTCTCGACGGCGCTCTGGTGCAGCGCTGGGGTGGCTTTGCGGTGCGCCGCAGCGAGTTCGCCGAGGGCGAGCCGATGGTTGATAGCGGGTACTTTGCGCCGGTGGTTATCGAAGAGTTTGGTGTGCTGGCGGCCGCGTCCGTAAACGCACTTGCAGGCCTGCGCCATGAGGGTCTCGAACGCGCCCAGATGTGGGACATGCGAGTCGCCTACGAGCAGACCGTGCAGCTCGCGCCGGCGATCACAGATGCTGAGCTGCGCGAGCAGGTTCTCGGGTGGGCCGCTGGTGCTCACGAGGCGCTTTCGCTCGTGAGCGCAGACCTGCCAGTGCAGGCGATTCACGGCGACCTCACCGACGACAACGTAATGGCGCGACTGGGGGATGACGCTCGCCTGCACCCGCACACCGTGCTCGATCTCGGTGATCTCGGTATGGGCTGGCGCGTCGCCGAGCTTGCTGTGACCGCCTCTTCGCTGCTGCACCACGACGCCGAGCGACCGTTGCGACTGCTCGACGCGATCGCTGCGTTCCACCGCGCGGCACCGCTCTCTGAAGCCGAGGCTCGGGCCGTGTGGCCGCTCATCGTGCTGCGCTCGACGCTGCTCGTGGCGAGCGGTTGGCGCCAGCTCGAGATCGACGGTGACAACGACTATGCGCGCGAGCGCATCGAGGGGGAGCAGGCCATCTTTGACGCCGCGACCTCGCTGCCGCTCGTCGAGGCAACCGAGCAGGTGCTCGCGCTGCTGGGGTTTGAGAGTGTTCACTTCGCGCCGCAGGCAGCCGCGGGGGATCCGCTTGTTTCGTTTTTGCCCGGCCTGTCCGGCGAGATTGTGGTGCTGGATCCCGGGGTCGAAAGCGAATACCTCGACGCAGGCCGCTGGCTTGAAGACAACGCTGAAGAAGAACTCATCGCTGATGCTCTCGCCGGTGGTGCAGACGCAGTTGTGCTGCCGTACGGTGTGTATCGCATGACTCGCACCGCCATCGACACAGCCGACGCCGCGGCAACCTGGCCGATCGCGAGTGAAATCTGGGTTGCGTCGGGTGCCGCTCGACCCGTCTTGTCGCCGGTTGCTGGTGAGATCGTCATGGTGACGGAGCGGGGTCTGCTCATTCAAGTGGACGGCACTTGTCTGTTCGCCCTCGATGGCGCCTCATCTGAGCTGACAGTCGGTGATCGTGTTGCCGTGGGAGCTGAGCTTGCGACGCTTGCCGAGAGCGCGGCCGCCAGGCCTGTCTCTGCCATGCTCGTCCGAGAGAACGCGCTCGTAGGCACCGACAGCCCCATTTTTTCGGTGGAGCTGTCTGAGCCGGGCCGCGCACAGCTTGTCACCCCCGAGCGTGTTCCGGCCTGGTCGCGCTTTACGCACGATCCGGCCGCGATCCTGGGCCTGCCCCAGCTTGCCGAGCGCGATGAATCCGTTGACGAGCTTTCGCGCCGCGAGCAGATCTTTGCGTCCGCTCAGGAACGTTACTACGACCGCCCGATGCAGATCGAGCGCGGCTGGAGGCACCACCTAGTTGACACCACGGCGCGCGCCTACATCGACATGGTGAACAACGTGACCGGGCTTGGACACGGCCACCCCGGCGTTGCAGACGCGGTAAACCGGCAGATCCGGATCCTCAACACCAACTCGCGTTTCCTGTACCGCGAACTCGCCGAGTACAGCGAGCGGTTGCTCGCGTTGCTGCCCCCGAACACCGAACTCGACACCGTACTACTGATCAATAGCGGCTCTGAGGCAGTGGATCTTGCGCTGCGGCTCGCCCAAGCCGCGACCGGGCGAAAGACCGTTGTCTCTCTGCGCGAGGCATACCACGGTTGGACAATGGCCTCGGATGCCGTGACGACCTCTGCCTACGACAACCCGTACGCGCTCGAAAACCGACCCGACTGGGTGCACGTTGCCGACGTGCCGAACCAGTTCCGCGGCACGTATCGTGGCGAGAACACTGGTGCGGCCTACGCGGCCGACCTGGGTCGAGATCTGGAACAGCTCGCCGCCGAGGGCCGCGAGGTCGCTGGTTTTATCTGCGAATCCGTTCTTGGCAACGCGGGTGGTGTTGTACTGCCTACGGGATATTTGGCCGACGCCTACGCCCGGGTTCGCGCGGCGGGTGGGCTCTGCATTGCCGATGAGGTGCAGGTCGGATTTGGCCGCATGGGCTCAAGCTTCTGGGGCTTTGAGCAGTCGGGTGTGGTGCCCGACATCATCACCATCGCGAAGCCCATGGGTAATGGCTTCCCGATCGGCGGTGTCATCACCTCGAAGAAGATCGCCGACGCGCTCGCCTCGCAGGGTCAGTTCTTCTCGTCGGCCGGCGGCAATCCGCTGAGCTGCCGCGTGGGCCTCGCCGTGCTCGACGCGATGGAAGAAGAAGGCCTGCAAGAGAACGCCCGCGTTGTTGGCGATCGACTCGCAAACGGCTTCCGCGAGCTCGCCACCCGCCACGACATAGTCGGCCCGGTCCACGGCGAGGGGCTGTACCTCGGGGTCGAGTTGGTTCGGGATCGCGAGACGATGGAACCTGCCAAGGCAGAGGCTGCCGCGATCTGCGAGCGCATGAAGGAACTCGGGGTTGTGGTGCTCACTACTTCCGAGCGTTCTAACGTGCTGAAGGTTAAGCCCCCGCTCTGCCTCACCGCAGAAAGTGCCGACTACGTGGTGTCGGCCTTGGACCGGGTGCTCACCGAGGGCTGGTAGTCACCCTTCTCCACTGTGCCCTTCCCTCCGAGTCCTTCCCACCCCGCCGAGAAGCTATGAACTCGTCGAGAGGCCATCGTGCAGGATGGCCTCCCGACGAGATGATGGCTTCTCGCGGGAAGGTGGGCCGGGGAACGTGGGACCGCGGATGGTGGGCCGGGAAACGGTGGGACCGCGGGATGGTGGGCTGGGGAGCGGTGGGACCGTGAGACCGTGGGACCGCGGGACCGCGGGCGGGCGCCGGGGCTACAGGTGCAGGATCGCGTGGGCGATCACGAAGTAGATGATCAGACCGGTGGCATCCACAAACGTGGTGATAAACGGGTTTGAGAACACCGCGGGGTCAACGTGGATCGCACGCGCCACCAGCGGCATCGCGCCGCCCACGGCCGCGGCCACCGTGCAGATAGCGAGCAGTGTCAGGCCGATCACGAGCCCAATCTCTGGGCTGAACACGATGCCCGCGATCCCGAACCCGATCAGCCCGAGCAGCATGCCGAGCAGGGCGCCCGTGCGCAGCTCTCGTGAGAGCACCAGCAATATGTCGCGTGGGCGAACATCACCGAGGGCCAGTGAGCGGGTCACCGTGGTCGCAGCCTGGTTGCCGGTATTGCCACCCGTGCCGATGAGCAGCGGCACAAAGAGTGCCAGCACGGTGACCTCGGCGAGCGTTGCCTCGAACGCGGAAAGCACCTGCACCGTGAGCGTCGCACCCACTGCGAGCACGAGCAACCAAACGACGCGCGAGCGAACGAGCGTGACAACCGGCGTTGAGAGGTAAGGGCGGTTCAGCGGCTCAGATCCACCCTGGCGAGCCGCGTCTTCGCTTTCCTCGTGTTCGAGGATCCGCACGGCATCATCGATGGTCAGCATGCCGAGCAAGCGTGACTCGCTGTCAACGATGGGCAGAGCGAGCAAACGCAGATCGGTGCACATGCGCGCCACCTTTTCTGCCTCGTCGGTGGCCTCGGCGGTGTACACCGGCTGCATGAAGGTCTCGACGAGAGCGTCCGGATCCTCCCCGAGCAGATCGCGCAGGCTGACAACACCTGCCACGTGTCGACTGTCGTCGAGTACGGGGATCGTGTACACGGTCTCGGCGTCTTTGAGACGTGCGCGCACTCGGTCGATCGACTCAGCGGCTGTCATGCCGATGTGGGTGGTGACGAACTCCGGCGTCATGCGACGGCCGACGCTGCCCTGCTTGTAGCCGAGCAGACCTGCGGTGAGGAGGCGTTCCTTTTCGGGGAGCCCGCGCAGCAGACGCGCCGCGAGTACAGCGGGCACCTCGTCGAGCAGCCACAGCCGATCGTCGGGGTCGAGTTCGGCAAACAAGGTCGATACGTCTGCGTCTTGCAGACCCGTCAGCAGGTCACTCTGCAGGGCAGGGGGCAGCATCTCGAAGACCTCGAGTGCGCGGTCCTTTGAGAGAAGTCGGTGAATAATGGCGCGTTCGCGCAGATTGAGTCGCTCAAGCACGTCGACGATGTCTGACGTGGTAAGCGGGGTGAGTTGCTCGGTGAGCGCGACGAGATCCTTGCGCGCAAGGAGCCCGTCAATGGTCTCGATAAGTTCGTTGAGATCGGCGATCTGCAGAGTCATGGCTTTGCTCTTTCAGCTGGTGCTCGCGGTATGGCGGGATAGCCGGGCAGCCACGAAGCAACAGCTCACCTCTTCGGCGAGCTAGCAAGCTAAAGCCTCAAAGAGAAAGATGAGCGACCGTGGTGACCGGCTGCGGACTGGTACTGTCACTTGACATTTCGGACACTCACCTCGCTTTCATCAACGCGGAACATTCATCACACGCACCATGAACTTAGCAGGCCAAGCTGCAAGTCACAAAGCAGAGCTCTTCATCAACCCGGTGGACGGTGCCCCATTCGGCCGGCGAAGAGCGCGTGGAGCAGAGGCAAAACCGATACCGACATGAGCACCGTGCCGAAGACCAGATCGTACCCGCGCAGCACAGCCCCCGCGATAAGCAGGGCGCCAAACAGCACCGCTGAGACGAGACGCCTGGCGGTGCGTTCGAGGTGCGAGATTCTGCGCTCAAGTTTGGGTGTCGAGACCGCCACCGAGCCGTCTTCGACTCGGTCGATGAGTGCGTCAACGCGCTTCGGAAGCCGCCAAGCAATGCTCGCGATTTGAACCGCCTCGCTCGCAAAGTCTTGGATGACGTTGCCGCCCTCTTCCTTCAAAAGCTGCGCGGCGTACGGTTCAACGGACTCCCAAAGATTGAATTCGGGATCGAGCGCGCTGCACACCCCCGAGGTGAGTGAGATAGCGCGCACCACAAGCAAGAAGTTCTCGGGTAACTGGAACGGGAGCGAACGAACGACCTCACCAAATTCGATGGCAAAGTCGTGGAACTCGCGCGGATCCACGTTGCGTAGCTCAGCGAAGCCCATGCCACCGAACCGCGAGAACAGCTGGGTCATGGCGCGCTCAAGTTCACTCGTGTCGGCGGACGGCATAAGAACACCAATATCGCGGATCGCGGAGACGAGCGCCTTGCCATCCCGCGATGCGATCGCGATGAGTAGTTTTCGCAGACCGCTTCGTGTGTTCGCCGGAACCTCACCCATCATGCCAAAATCGATGAAGGTGAGCTTCCACGCGGGGGAAGCCGCTGGGTCTTTCAACGGTGTGACGAAAATGTTGCCCGGGTGCGGATCCGCGTGAAAAAACCCGTTTGCGAACAGCTGGTCAAACATAACGTCGGCAAACGCCAGCGCAACCTGACGCGGATCGATCCCTGCCTCGCGCAGCGCGGCAAGATCGGTGATTTTGATCGCGGTAACATCTTCGAGCGTCAGAACACTACGAGTCGAGCGTTCCCACACGACCGCGGGCACACTCACTCGGGCGTCGTCCGCAAACTCCTGCGCGAAACGCTCGGAGCTCGCCGCCTCGTGCAGGTAGTCGATCTCTTCGTGGCTGGTCTGCGCGAACTCTTCGAGTAGCTGCGGCACGTCTACGCGCTTTGCGATGATCCTGACCCGGCTCAGCCATCCACCAACCTTGCGCAGCGCGGCGAGGTCGATGTCAACGATCACGTCGATGTCGGGCCGCTGCACCTTGACGACGACGTTCTTAAGACCTGTTTCTGCGGCATCGCTTGCGGTGAGCTGTGCACGATGCACCTGTCCCAGTGAGGCAGCCGCGATGGGCTGTTCATCGAACGAAGCAAACACGCGTTCGAGCGGCATGCCCAGCTCGGCCTCGGCGCGGGCGCGGATCGCTGCAAACGACTCCGCGGGCACCTCATCTTGCAGCCCCTCGAGTTCTTTAGTGATCTCGGGAGGCAGCACGTCGAGTCGAGACGACATGAACTGCCCGACCTTGATCATGAGGCCACCCAGCTCGATCGCGAGCACGTGGAATCGGCGAGCCACCTTTTGCATGCGGTTCGAGCGGGTGCGCTCGGCGACCTTGGCGAGGCCGATTCGAGGCAGAAAAAGCTCGAACCACCAGGTCACCACAAGATTCCAGGCCGCGAAGCGAAGTATGCGGCGATAGCGGCGCGATGCCGAGGCTGAACCTGACGACACGCGCGCTAGTCCTGGGCGAGGATTGAGTAGAGCCGCTTGCGGGCCTCGTCGATCACCTCGACAGCCTGCTCGATCTGCTCGGTAGAGCCCGAGCGGCCAATTTGGGTGGCCGCCTGAGCGAACTCAAACCCCGCTTTCGGGAGCGCGCCGAACCGCGGATCGTCGTTTGTGGGCGTCGATTCCCAGGGGGCGGTGCCAGCTTCTTCTTCGGCGACTTCGCGACCCGCCTCAGTGAGCATGTAGGTTTTGCGCCCGTTGGATTCTTCGGCCGAAATGAGCCCCTCATCGGCGAGCAGCTGCAGGGTGGGGTAGACGGAGCCTGCACTTGGCTTCCAGCTGCCACCGCTGCGCTCTTCGATCTCGCGGATGATCTGGTAGCCGTGCATGGGAGCCTCAAGAAGAAGGGTGAGCACCGCGGTACGGACATCGCCGCGGCCCATGCGGGATCCCGCGCGTTTTTCAAACTTCGAGCGCAGGTGGTCGAATGCCTGCCACATGTTTTCGGTGTGCATACCGCCGCCGAACGGACCGCCTGGGAAGGGGGTTCCGGGGAATGAACTGCTCATGATGTTCTCCACTTCGATTGTTCCAACGATACTTAACGATATATCGTCGAGTATCGTGAGCGATAGTGATTTCCGAAACTTTCAGGAAGCCCACAAGCTGTGACTGAGTGAGCCTAGGGGAGGTGGTGTTCGTGAATGGGTGAGCTCAGCGACGTATCGTTGAGCTCGAAATACATCTGCCCTTCAGTGACCGAGAGGCTGAGCGTGTTGCGACGTTCAAGCTTGGCAACTGCGTCGGAAATGAAGGCGGGCTCGAAACTGCGGAATCGGATCGCCTCGGCGTTGTAGATTGTCTTTCCCTCCCAGCTCGCGAGTAACTTCGCAGGATCTCGGTGCGTGTAGACCGCTGTGCGATCCGCGAGTTTGCTGCCGAAATGCAGCCGGGCGGCATCGGGGGCGCCAACTTCGATCCACGCGGTTATCTTGCCGGTGAGATCTCGCACAAGCACCGCCGGTTCGTCGGTGGTCGAGACGCCTCCACCAAATTCGATGCCTTCCTCGTACTCGAGGCAGTACGCGAGCAGCCGCGTCATCATAAACGCATCGGTCTCGGAGGGGTGGCGGGCCACGCGAATGTTGAAGTCTTCGTACACCCCGCGATCCACGTCTGCCAGTTGTACCGTAAATGTGTGCATCATTGAGCCGATTGCCATAGTGCTTGAATCCTATCTAGTAGGCGCCGGGGGCGGCGGGCCGGCCGCCTCCTCCCGCACACAAGCAAGCACAACCCCCACCGCCATCAGCCCAGACACCAGCGAGGTACCCCCGGCCGAGACAAACGGTAACGGCACACCCAAAACTGGAATAAACCCGAGCACCACCGCGATGTTGACGCATGCTTGCGCGCCAATCCACACGAGCAGTCCACCGAGAATCGAAGTGGCAAACGGTGTGGTGCAGCGCGCAAGCAACGCCAATAGAACAACGACGATCCCGACGATTAACAGGATCACCGCGACCGCCCCGAGAAAACCCATCTCTTCTCCGATGATCGCGAAGATAAAGTCGGTCTCAGATTCGGGTAACCACGACCACTTGGCCTTCGAATTGCCAACGCCAGCACCGAGCAGCCCGCCGTTCGAAAGTGCCCAGAATCCGTTGAGCGATTGCCAACACATACCGTGAGCGTGGGCGGCATCCGTAAGGCAATCAATCTCGAGAAATTGGATCACGCGGAACACCCGGTTTGGTTTCATCGCGGTCATGACCGCGACTCCAAGGGCGGCGAGTAGCGCGATCCCACCCAAAATTCGCCAGCGCACCTGAGAGAAATACAGACACCCAAAGACCAGGGCAGCAATGACCATGAGCGTGCCCAGGTCGCCGCCGAGCACATTGATGAACATAGACAGTGCCACAACTGGCAGGATCGGGATCGCCACGTGCTGCCACCGGGAAAGCAGCGGCTGCTTGTTGGCTATCACGGCAGAGACCCACACGAGCAGCACAACCTTCATAAACTCCGCAGGCTGCATAGACACTGGACCGACCCTGAGCCAGTTTCGATTGCCTCCAGCCTCATACCCGAGGGGTGTGTACACCAGTAGTTGCAGCGCGATCCCGAACAGCAGTGCGACCCACGAATACCGTCTGAGACGCGCTGTCGAAACTTGGCTGAGAAGGACCATGCAGCAGATCCCGATCAGGGCAAACCCGCCCTGCCGGAGCAGCCCGCTGAACGGGCTCCCGCCATTCGAAATTGCCACGACCTGGCCCGCCGACTGCACCATGATGACGCCCAAGCCGACGAGAAGCGTAATCATGGCGAGCAGCAAAATGGTGAGTCGCCGAAGTGGTGCTGGAGCAGCTGGAATGACCCTGAATCGAGCAGACCGTTCTGCGGGCAGCACAAACTTCGCCTTGGTAGGCGTTGACATCTGAACTCAGATCCTTGAACTCAGTTGACGCAGGGCATGGTGCCCGCCTGGATCGGATCGTCCGAAGATTCGTAGGTTGTAACCTCCGAGGCTCCCTTTTTCTTGGGAGCGGGAGTTGCGGGTGCCGGGGTAGCGGCCGGGGCTTCGGGATCCGTGGATGGCTCTGCAGCAGGATCCGTTGCGTCGGGGGTTGTCTCGGGATCCTCTGCGGGGGGAGCCTGGTTGAAGTAGCTGCCGTCAAGCACGGCGGCAACGATCCCTTGCACTTTTTCGACATCAACGATGTTCACCGAGGCGCCATCAATCGTGTCAAAAGTTTCGACCGGAAGTGTCACAAACTGCACGCCGTTTTCTGAGGCCTCGCGCGCAATGCCCAAGAACCCGATCGCGTCGAACCGCGTGTCGACAGCAACGTAGTTTTTCGTCACGTCCATGAGCGTGACCACTGTTTTCGGATTGGTGAGGGTGCTACGCTGCTTGATTTTGTCGGCCAGACTCACAAGGAACGCCTGCTGGCGGCGGGAGCGGTCGAGATCCGTGAGGTTTGGTCCATCAAAGCCGGTGTCGCGACGCTGACGCACGAAGCTAATTGCCTGCCTCGCATCAATTTCTTGAACGCCCGCGGCGAAGTCGGCACCAGAGTAGACGTCAGAGGTTGCCTGGTTCAGACACACCTGAATGGGCGCGACGGCCTCGGCGATGCTGTAAAAGCCGCCCATGGTCATCTCGACGAAGTGGTCAATGCGAATGTCGCCGAGAAAGTGTGAGACCGTTTCGATCTGCGCTTGGCGCCCCGCGGCGCGAGCCTGCTGATACGCGTCCTTCTCGGAGAGACCTTCTTCGCTGAGGAGCTCGTTCAGACGCACGTTCATGGCGCGCCCGTAAGCTTCCTTGATCTTGGCCTGTGTGCCGCCGACCAGGTCCCCGGACAGCTCCACGTAGTCATCGCGAGGGATCGCGATCCCGACCGCACGTGAACGGTCCGCGGGTATGTGCAGCAGAATGAGCACATTTGCGTTGTATCCGCCGTCGTCAGCGGTTCCTGCTTGGAGTGCGTCATACATCCAATCCGGAAGGGGATTGCCGTTCTGATCGAGACGGCTGTCCATGCCCATAATCAGAATATTTTGCTCGCCCGGGTCCAAATCCTCAGTGTCAACCTTGGGGAGTACAAAGTCTGAGCGAACGATGCTTCGCTCGAACTGGTGCAGCGCGATGGCCACAACGGCTACGGTCGAGGCAACAATGACCGCCATGCTGAGAGAGATTGTCGTGAGGAGCCGTCGGCGGCGTGAAATACGCTTTCTGTGCCGGAACGGCGGCGGGTCGTGAAGGGGGGTCAGTTGTGAGGGCATAGGTGCTCCAAATTCGTAAACGTGTAATCGTGCCCTGATGCGGGCGGAGTAGCGGCGCGGGGCGCCGCGCGTTCACGCTTGGGGTAACGGAGGGGTTGTCGGAACTTCTTGACTTGCCGAGGGAGGAAGTGCATCACGCAGATTGAAGTCGACCTGGGTAATTTGCATTGGTGGAGGCAGGATCACAGGATCCATTGACAGTGCCGTAGCGCTGAGCGGTACATGCGGTGGTGTCAGTGGAGTGAACGGGTCCAAATCATCGCTGCCCTCGTCTGCGACGCTCCAGGGCGCACCTGCAGCAGCAGAAGATGTCGATGGCTGATCCGAGGTGACGATCATGGCCTCGGGGGTCTGGGACTGAAAGACGTCGATCATCCAAAATGACGGCACAAACAGCGCAAAAGCCACTGTGAGCACAAGTGGGAGAATCACACTGCGTGTTCGCATGAGACCTCCTGAAGCTTGTGAAACGACCAACGAGGATCGAGCCTAACAGGGAAGGCTCTCTTGAAACGGGGTGGGTGCTGAGACAAAGGACAGGGCCCGCACCGTCGCGAACTGCGACGGCACGGGCCCCGAACTAAGCTGTGAATTAGGCCTCGGTGTTGCGACGGGTGAGTCGAGCGGCGACGAGGCCGCCCCCGACGAGCACAATGAGCGCAGAGGTGAAGGCGATCCACGACAGGTCTGGCGATCCTGTCTGAGCGAGCGACTGCGCAGCTACTGGCGTCACCTCGTTGGCCGTCGTGTTGTTGTCGCCGGGCTGTGGTGTCTCCGGGGTTACAGGGGCTGCGGGATCCACTGGATCTGTCGGCACGATCGGGTCAGTTGGATCCGTCGGGCCAACCGGTGCGGCAACGGACGACTGCGTGATGGTCCCGCTGAACGGACCGCTTGCAGCGCCGATGTTAAGTTCGGTCTCCCAGGTGAGCTCGTTTGTTCCTGCTGCGGTGTAGGTCCAGCTGTTGGCTGCCGCATCGACGGTTGCGGTCGTGGAACTCGGCGTAACGCCTGTGCCGTCGGACGACACAATCGGGTTGGCCTGAGGTTCGCCGACCGTGATATCTGGGAGACCAACGGTTTGCCCGTCAACATAGAGATCCTCGAGGGCGGAGAGCCCAGCAAGCCCGGAGACATTGCTGATGTGGTTGTTTGAAAGCTCAAGTTGCCACATCGTCGTGAGGCCCGAAAGCGGGGTCACATCGCTGATCGTGTTGTCGTTGAGCAGGAGCTGCTGCATGGCGGTTGCACCAGCGAGCGGGGTCAGGTCTGAGATGTGGTTTCCGTTGAGCACCAGCTGGCTCAGATTCGGCAGGCTCTCGACTCCTGAGAGCGAGGAAATCTTGCTGTCATCTGCCGCAAACTGCTGTAGCGAGGGGAGACCTGCCAGCGGCGTCAGATCGCTCAAGCCGGTGTTTCCAAGATAGAGGCCAAAGAGGCTTGGCAGATCTTTCAGGCCGCTGATGTCGTCAACTTCAGTGTTGTAGAGGAAGATTCGTGCCAGCTTCGAGTGTCCTTCGAGGCCAGCGGTGCTGCTTATCGGATTCTGCGCGAGTGAGACGTGGAGAAGCTCGTCGAGATCGGCGAAGGGTGTCGCATCGCTGATGCTGTTGTCGGTGAAGTGGGCGTACCGCAGTGAGGTGAGGTGCTCGGCACCAGCCAGCGACTCAATGCCCTGCGAACCGCAGGAGAGGTAGGTGATCGAGCCGGCTTGGGCCTCGGTGACAATCGAATCCGGAGCCTGGCCGATCTCGTTATTTACGCAGCTGCGCAGCTTGTCGTCTGCGAAGGCGACCTCATCGCCCGGCGCGGCCATCGCGGGAGCCCCGACAGCGAGTGAAAGTACAACTCCGGCAATACCGGAGGCAAAAAGTTTGTTCTTTGACGGACGACGGTTCATACAGCAGCTCCCCAAGATTCGTGTTGTATTCAGCACAAAGTAGGCGCGCATCTAAAAGTGATGCGCGCAGAACATCATTGATTCAGGCCTTGGTGACCGGCCAAGTTTCCCCAAGCGGCGGTCACAACGAAGACGTGATGAGACGAGGGCGCCCCTTGCACCCTCACAACAACCGTAGCTAAGCGGTCTGTGAGGGTGATGGAGTCTGCTGAGAATTCAGTGTGTGGTGCATCTACGAGCAGGAATCGAGCACACGAATCATCGCCGCCTTCTCCGCCTGTGTCACCCACAGCTTGTAGGCGGCCTTCACCGTAATCTGGCGGTCGACGTACTCGCATCGAAACGCCTTGTTCTCCGGCAGCCAGGTGGCAGCATCTCCGTCGCTCTTCTGCGCATTCGCTCTTCCAGACACGGCCTGCAGGTTGCGCGGATCGTTCGCGAAGGCGATGCGCTTATCCTGAGTGAGCTGCTGTGCGCCCTTCTGCCAAGCATCAGAGAGCGGGACGATGTGATCGATCTGCACCGCAGATGAGGTTTGCTGCCCGCGCACGAAGTTAATGGTTGAACCGGTAAGCGGATCCTCAAGTGTGCCCGACATGACCCTGCAGCTTCCGGAGAGCGTCACGTCGCTCAGATCCCTCGCCAGAATGTCGTTGCGGGTGTCGCACCCGTTCCGATCAACATCGGTCCAGGCCGCGCCGAACTGTGCGGTGCGATCGTAACCGGTCTTCGGTGCCCGGCCCTTGACCTCGAGCGTTTCGAGCACGTTTGCGGCGTTGCTCGTATCCGCAGCAGTGGCGGGTTTAGGATCAGCGCTTAGCGTCTCGTTGAACAGCGCCAGAATGCCCGATGCGGCAACGACGCACGCAACGAGAACGTACACAAACTTGTTGGTTTTCCGTTTTGTCACGTTGACCATTATGGCCGGACTGCGGTGTTGACCTCATGCCCGACCGAGTTCACCCAGCAGTTCGCACTCCTCGTCATCTGTCAGCCCAGAACGGGTCACGGTCGCAATGCCGCAGGAATTAGCCCAAGCGAGTGTGTCGCTCAGCGTGTCGGTGAGTGGTCTCAGAACGAGGCCGGTTGCGCGAGCGGACTCGTTTGAAAGCGCACCGATCCCACGTGCCTCAGGGTCGGCGAGCCAGAGAGGAAAGGACCGAGGCCCTGACCACTGCGCCACATCTTGCGAGGCAAGCCATTCCGGTGAAGCTCCGACGAGTGAACCTTTGTGGTCAGCGAGCCGCCGGGCGATAGCAAGGTGTTCTCCGAGTGGCGTTGGGTTGCCGGCGGCGTTGAAGATGCCGCTCACCGTCTGTTCAAGCAGCCGCATGATCCACGCTGCGAGATCCCGAACATCGATCACCGAGGTGAGTTGCTGAGCAGCGTCGGGAACCAGCACTTGGGCCTGCGGGTTTGACGGTCGAGCAAAGCGCAATGGCCAGTAGCTGCTGCGGCCAGTAGGATCTCCGGGCCCACCAATCAGCCCCGGTCTTATGATGATGGTGCGATCGGCGCCGAAGCCCGCGAGCACCGCTTCTTCGCAGGCCACCTTTGCGGCGCCGTATTCGTCAGGAGAAGCCATGACGTCCGAAGTCAGCGCGGTGTTCAGCGGCGCGGCTTCGTCAATTCCGTAGCTCGCAAGCGAGGCGTAAACGTTGCAAGATGAGATGTACACGTATCGCTCAGCGTGTGCCGCAAGATCATGAACGGCCCGCCGCACATACCCGGGTTGCCTGGCGACATCTATGACGGCATCCCAGCGCGCCGTGCCCGGTGCCGTGAGAGAAGCGAGTGCGTGATCCTCGTCACGATCCGCCTGCACGAGGGTTACACCCGCGGGCGCGTCCGTCCCTCGCGCCACGCACGACACATCGTGACCGGCCGCAACCGCGGTCTCAGCAATGGTGCGACCGAGCCAAGCCGTGCCGCCGAGGAGCAGGATATTCATGTGATCAGTCTCCCGAAAGAACTATCGGACTGCACGCCGTTCAGCTCGCAGGAAAAATCTGCCCGATCGGTTCGCGTTTTTCGGCCTGGAAACGGTCTTCTGAACGACCGCGAGCCCAATACCCCGACAGCGACAGCTGTGTGCGCGGCACTTCCAACTCGTTGACGAGCAGACGGCGCAGTGCCTTCATCGACTCACGCTCACCGTGAGCAAAAACCTGTACGGCTTCGTTTGGCCACGCATGGCTCCGCACGTGCTCCGCGAGGAGGTCGGGATCGGGGCTCGCGCTCACGATCCACTTCACATCAACGCCCGAGGGTGCGGCAAGGTCGAGAATCGCGTCGTCAGACTCGACCTCTATGAACGCAGCACCGACGGCATCGGCGGGGAGTGCCTCTAGCGCGGCCGCGATCGCGGGAACCGCTGATAGGTCTCCCGCAAAGAGATGCCAGGCTGCTTCAGGATCGGGCAAATAGCCGCCTCCCGGACCAACGAGGGTGATCTTGTCGCCGGGTTGTGCGGCCATGGCCCAGGGGCCCGCGAGACCGTCCGCGCCGTGCACAACGAAGTCGATATCGAGTGTGCGGCTCTTGGCGTCGACCTGACGAACCGTATACGTGCGAGTGACGGGGTGGGACTCTGGTGCAGGAGTAACGAACTTGAGCTTTACGTACTTGTCGGTTTCGGGTCGATCCTCAAACCCAGAAAAACCCTCGCCGCCAAGTCGAACCCGCACAAGATGGGGGCTTAAGAACTCCGTACTAAATACCTCAAGCTCGGTCGATGGGCGCGGGGCACGGGGAGTTTGGTTCATGGCCCAAAAAATATCGGGGCTACCTGATGGCTGGCGACTAGCAGGAATCGTCGAAACCGGGTAAGGGGCTGAGGCCCCGGGGGAGCGCAAAACCGTCACACGTGCGCGAGGGGGGACTTGAACCCCCACGTCCGAAGACACTGGAACCTAAATCCAGCGCGTCTGCCAATTCCGCCACTCGCGCGTGAGTGTGCCCGAAGGCACCGGTCTAGCTTAGCGGCAAAACTAGCGCGGGTGGTGCTCGACGACCTCGGCACCGTCGGGCAGTTGTGTGCCAGCGGGCAGCCGCACAGTAACAAAGCCATCCGCGGGGGCGGCCGGAGTGGCCGGTGCCGCGGCGACCGTCACGGCAACCTCGCGCGGGTGCATAAGCTCAGCCTCGATCCTGCCCGCCGTGACCTGCTCGTGGCTATCACCGGGGTGCTTTTTGCTCAGGTGATCGATCCAGGCGAGCGCGAGTGCCGAGACGATGAACGCGAGGTGGATCATGACCTCCCAGAACACGCCGGTGCTTGAGTAGATCACCGTTCCGGCTGAATCCTTCACGATGCCGTTATCCATGCGACCGACCTCGATAAAGGTCTTCAGAAGATGGATCGACGAAATCGAAATGATCGAGATCGCCAGCTTCACCTTCAGCAGGTTCGCGTTGACGTGGGAAAGCCAGTCGGGCTCGTCGTGGTGGCCGTCGACTCGGATCTTCGAAACGAAGGTCTCGTAGCCGCCGATAATTACCATGATCAGCAGGTTCGCGATCATCACGATGTCAATGAGCGCGAGCACACTGAGCATCACATCGGTTTCGTTGAACTTTCCGGTTTCGAAAATCTTCTCGAAGAGGTGCCAGAGTTCAACAAAGAACAACACGACATAGATGCCCTGCGCGATAATCAGCCCAAGATACAGCGGAGCCTGCAACCAACGACTCGCGAAGATAAACCCCGCGAGGGTGCGCGAAGCGAAACCCGGGCCGCGGTCGCCGCTGCGCTGAATGGAATTGTTGGATCGATTACTCACGGGTACCTCTCGTGGGTGGTCACGGTCGAGCCAATGCTAGCGCAGCGATCGAAACAGAAAACTGGATTCGGCGGCAAAACCAAGCGCGGCACAGTACACTTATTGCGAACGAGGGGGAGTATTCCTGCTTTCGTCAGTATCGTCAATACGCGTCGCTCAGTGGCGGCGCCGGTGCTGGCCGGTGTTGTGAAGGATCCGCGCGGATCCTCACCTCGCCGGGAAGAGACCTTCGGCAATCCGCGCACCCAAAAGTGCCTAGCCGAAAGAGTTACCGCAGTTGACTTCAGTTCTTCCTCTCGGGTTTGAAATTGGATCGATGGTCGTGCTGGTCGCGATCCTGATCCTCGACCTCGCCCTAATCATTCGTCGACCTCACGTGCCATCCATGCGCGAATCGAGTCTCTGGGTGGGTTTTTATGTCTTGCTCGCCCTTATCTTTGCGGGCATCATCTTCTTGCTGGGGGATGTGCAGCACGGCACCGAGTTCTTGGCGGGTTGGCTCACCGAGTACAGCCTGTCGATCGACAACCTGTTTGTGTTTGTGCTGATCCTTGGCGCCTTTAAGGTGCCGAGTGCCTACCAGCAGCGGGCTCTCATGATCGGCATCGTGCTCGCACTTATCTTCCGGGGCATCTTCATCCTCGCTGGTGCGGCACTTATCGAGCGCTTTATCTGGATCTTCTTCATCTTCGGTGCCTGGCTCGTGTGGACTGCTTGGCAGCAGGTCAAGCCGGGTGGACACGAGGATCAGGGCGACAGCTGGCTGATTCGTAAGGTGAAGCAGGTCTTGCCGTTCAGCGACGACTACGACGGCGGCAAGTTGCGCACGGTTGTTGACGGCAAGCGTATGTTCACTCCCTTCCTTCTGGTGCTCATTTCGCTCGGTGCGACCGACCTGCTGTTTGCGCTCGACTCGATCCCCGCGATCTTCGGTATCACCCAGAGCCCGTTCATTGTCTTTACCGCGAACGTGTTTGCGCTGATGGGTCTGCGCCAGCTCTACTTCTTGCTCGGTGGTCTGCTTGAGCGACTCGAGTACCTTAAGTACGGTATTGCTGCGATCCTCGCCTTCATTGGCGTGAAGCTGATCTTGCACGCTCTGCACGAAAACGAGCTGCCCTTTATTAACGGCGGTGAGCATGTCAACGTGCCCGACATCAGCACCATGATGTCTCTCGGGTTCATCGTGCTTGCGATGGCGGTAGCCACCATCGCGAGCGTCGTGAAGATGCGTCGCGAGGCTGCAAAGGCCGGCGAAACGCTGCATCTTGGAGCGAACGAGAAGGCTCACGGAGAGTAGCAGCGCCAATAGGTCCTTCGGCCAACACAGCCGTTGTCGGTGGTGCGGTGGTAGACTCCTTCGCATGCGTCAGTGGCAGCTACTTCTTCAAGGCCGCGACGGGGTTTAGCTTTAGGCCACCCGTCGCGGAGTGTTCACGTGGCCGTCCACCGCAGCACAATCCTCTGAAGCTGCGTGGAATTAACACCGCGCTATCGATGTTGAGAAACACGAGAGCGTCAAGACCTGAGAAGAGAACCACATGAGTGATCAAAACGCAGCTGGATCGAGTGCGCCACGCACCCTGGCTGAGAAGCTCTGGGACGACCACGTCGTCGTCAAGGGTGAGAACGGCGAGCCCGACCTGATTTACATTGACCTCCACCTGATTCACGAGGTCACGAGCCCGCAGGCTTTTGACGGCCTGCGGGTCGCAAACCGCCCGCTGCGCCGCGTTGACCTGATGATTGCAACGGAGGATCACAACACTCCGACGCTGAACATCACCAGGCAGATCGAGGATCCGACGAGCCGCCTGCAGATCGAGACCCTGCGTCACAACGTCGAAGAGTTTGGCGTGCGCTCGCACCCGCTCGGCGACAAGGAGCAGGGCATCGTGCACGTGGTTGGGCCGCAGCTCGGACTGACCATGCCGGGCATGACCGTTGTCTGTGGCGACAGCCACACATCAACTCACGGTGCATTTGGCTCGATTGCCTTCGGCATCGGTACCAGCGAGGTCGAGCACGTCATGGCGACGCAGACGCTGCCGCTGAAGCCGTTCAAGACCATGGCGATCAACGTTGAGGGTGAACTGCGCCCGGGTGTCACCGCAAAGGACATCATCCTCGCCGTGATCGCAAAGATTGGAACTGGTGGCGGGCAGGGCTACGTGCTCGAGTACCGCGGATCCGCGATCCGTGCGCTGTCGATGGACGGCCGCATGACCATTTGCAACATGTCGATCGAGGCCGGCGCTCGCGCGGGCATGGTCGCGCCTGACGAAACCACGTTTGAGTACGTTAAGGGACGCGAGCACGCCCCCAAGGGTGCGGACTGGGACGAGGCCGTTGCCTACTGGAAGACACTGCCGACCGATGAGGGCGCCGAGTTCGATGCCGAGGTCTTCATCGACGCCAGCGAGCTGGAACCGTTTGTGACCTGGGGGACCAACCCCGGCCAGGGTGTTGCCCTGAGTGAAAACGTGCCGGATCCCGCAGTCATTGCCGATCCCAACCAGCGTGCCGCCGCTGAGCGTGCGCTCGAGTACATGGACCTCACGGCCGGCACCCCGATGAAACAGATTCCAGTTGACGCGGTCTTCATGGGATCCTGCACCAACAGCCGCCTCGACGACCTGCGCACCTTCGCCAGCATCATCAAGGGCAAGCAGAAGGCCGACGGCGTTCGCCTGATGGTGGTACCCGGGTCAGCTCGGGTGCGCCTTGAAGCTGAAGCCGAGGGCATCGACAAGATCGTCGAAGAGTTTGGTGGCGAGTGGCGCTTCGCGGGCTGCTCGATGTGCCTGGGTATGAACCCGGATCAGCTCGCTCCCGGCGAGCGCTGCGCCTCCACGTCGAACCGTAACTTCGAGGGACGACAGGGTAAGGGCGGTCGCACGCACCTGGTGTCGCCGCTCGTCGCCGCCGCGACAGCGATCCGTGGCACTCTGTCGAGCCCGTGGGATCTGCAGACGGATGCCGCCAATGGAATCACGCACGAAGCTGTTGCTGCGCAGAAGGTCGAGGCCTAAATCATGGAAAAGTTCACCACGTTCACCGGCATCGCGGCACCGCTCAAGCGGTCAAACGTCGACACGGACCAGATCATCCCTGCCGTATTTCTGAAGCGCGTCACCAAGACCGGTTTTGAAGACGCGCTGTTCTACCACTGGCGACAGGATCCCGACTTTGTGCTGAATCAGCCGCAGTACGAGGGCGCTGAAATTCTCGTGGCTGGCGCCGATTTTGGCACCGGATCCTCGCGTGAGCACGCAGTTTGGGCTCTGCGCGACTACGGATTCCGTGTTGTGATCTCACCTCGCTTCGCAGACATCTTCCGGGGCAACTCGGGCAAGCAGGGGCTACTCGCGGCTCAGGTTGAGGAAGCTGACGTTGAGCGCCTCTGGGCGGCGATGGACTCAGCTCCAGGCGCTAAGCTAACTGTCAGTCTGGAAGACTGCACAGTCACGATTGGGGACTTGACCGTGCCTTTTCAGATCGACGACTACACACGTTGGCGTCTGACCGAGGGGCTTGACGATATTTCGTTGACGCTCCGTAGCGAAGACAAAATCACCGAGTTCGAGGCACATCGCCCGAGCTGGATGCCAACAACGACCCCGGTGGGAGCCGAGTGAATAATCAGAACACCCTTGAGGTTGATGAGCAGGAGCTGCAGGACATGAGCGTTTCGAAGAACGATGTGTTTGAGAGTGACGCTGAATTGCTGAAGCGTTCACCCGAGGAGCTCGAGGCCGAGGGGCGCAAACTCGACGCGCAGAAGGCTGGCGCTCGCGTCGGCCTGACCTCTGATGAGATCATCATCAACGGTGGTCGCCCCCTCAAGGGGCGTATCGAGGTGCGCGGTGCAAAGAACCTCGCGACCAAGGCAATGGTTGCGGCGCTGCTGGGCAAGACCCCCAGCGTGCTGCGCAACGTACCCAACATCTCGGACGTGCGTGTCGTCGCCGGGCTTCTGGCCCTGCACGGCGTGCTGATCACTCGCAACGAGGATCAGACCGAGTGGCGCCTCGACCCGTCAAACGTTGAGGTCGCCCACCAGGCCGACATCGATGCGCATGCCGGATCCTCGCGTATTCCGATCCTGTTCTGCGGCCCGCTGCTGCACCGTCTGGGTGAGGCTTTCATCCCCGATCTTGGTGGCTGCCGGATCGGCGATCGCCCCATCGACTTCCACCTCGATGCGCTGCGAAACTTCGGTGCGGTCATCGAAAAGCTGCCGAGTGGCATTAGCCTGACCGCCCCGAACGGGCTCAAGGGCGCGAACATCGAGCTACCTTACCCGTCTGTCGGGGCAACCGAGCAGGTGCTGCTGACCGCGGTGCTCGCCGAGGGCCAGACTGAGTTGCGCAACGCGGCCATCGAGCCCGAGATTATTGACCTCATCTGCATCCTGCAGAAGATGGGTGCGATCATCACGGTCGAGCCAAACCGCGTCATCTTCATCGAGGGTGTGCCTGAGCTTCGTGGTTACGACCACCGCGCCATCTTCGACCGCAACGAGGCCGCGAGCTGGGCTGCTGCCGCACTCGCGACCAAGGGCGACGTGTTTGTTGGCGGAGTGAAGCAGGAAGAGATGATGACCTTCCTCAACGTCTTCCGCAAGGTCGGCGGCGACTTCGACGTGCACGACGACGGCATCCGTTTCTGGCACCCGGGTGGTGCGCTCAAGCCGGTCACCATCGAGACCGACGTGCACCCCGGCTTCATGACCGACTGGCAGCAGCCGCTTGTTGTGGCGCTGACGCAGGCTGAGGGCACGTCAACGATTCACGAGACCGTCTACGAGAACCGCTTCGGCTTCACCGACGCACTCAACAAGATGGGCGCCGAGATTACCGTTTACAAGGACGGCCTCAACGGCGACACGCGCCGTGTCATGCGTCGTGAGTTCGAGCAGGCCGCTGTTATTACCGGCCCCACCCCGCTCACGGGTGCCGACATTGAGGTGCCGGATCTGCGCGGTGGCTTTAGCCACCTGATCGCTGCGCTGACGGCAGAGGGCCAGTCGAAGGTCACGAACCTCGGAATTATCTCGCGCGGGTACGAAAACTTCATCGAGAAGCTGCGACTTCTCGGCGCTGATTTTGTGTTCGAGAGCTAGGCCGCGGTCGAGCAATTCTGTGAGTTCCGACCTGTTATGCAGTTGCGGGACGCATGCTCCGAGATAATTGAGTTATGACTGAAACGGTGAAACTGCGGAGCCTGAACTCCGCGGAGAAACGACGCCCTAGCCTCTTCTGGGTGCTGGCCGGATTAATTCTTCCGGTGTGGTCGCTGATGGTGCGTTACCGCTTCACTCCTTCATCTCGCTTGCCGCAGTCGGGGCCGTTTATTATCGCGCCGAATCACTTCAGCGAGGTTGACCCGATTGCCATGGGCGCAGCCGTGTGGCATCTCGGGCGTGCACCTCGCTTTATGGCGAAGGCGAGCCTCTTTAAGGTGCCCGTGCTCGGTAGTCTCATGCGAGCCACAGGCCAGGTGCCCGTGGAGCGAGCAGGAACCATGCCAAGCCGCGACGGCCAGAAGAACCCGATGGGTGCCGCTGCGCAGCTGATTGAGCAGGAAGCCGCCGTTGTGGTGTACCCCGAGGGAACACTGACGCGCGATCCTGACCTCTGGCCCATGCGCGGAAAAAGCGGCGCGGTTCGTTTGGCGCTGGAGTCGGGTGTGCCGCTGATCCCGGCCGCGCACTGGGGCACGGAAAAGCTCATGCCCCGCTATGCGAAGCGGATCAAGCCGTTCCCGCGCAAAACCATTGAGGTTTCGATTGGTGAACCGATCGACCTGAGTAAGTTTAAGGATCGCCCGCTCGATCAGAAGACGATCAACGAGGCAACGAGTGTGCTCATGGACGCCATTACCGCACTGCTCGCTGAGTTGCGCGGTGAAACACCCCCTGCGGAACGCTGGGACCCGAGCAAACATCAGCAGAGTGAGACAGGGCGATTTTGAGTACCAGGTCGATTCCGGTCGTGACTTCTAGCAACGGGACCCGCAACCGCGGGCGCAAGGTGGCCGTGATCGGCTCGGGTAGTTGGGGGACTACCTTCGCGAAGGTACTGAGCGATGCCGGCTGCGACGTGACCGTGTGGGCCCGCAGGCCCGAGGTGGCGACCGAGATTCAGGTGGCGAAGCGTAATAGCCAGTACCTGCCCGGCATTAACCTGCCAAAGTCTCTAAAGGCGACGGACGATCTGGCGTTGGCCCTGAAGGGTGCGCAGCTCGTGTTTTTGGCGGTGCCGAGCCAGACGCTGCGGCAGAACCTGCTAGATCTTGAGCCGTTTCTCGACCGGCGCAGTGTGCTCGTCAGCCTTGTAAAGGGCGTCGAGCAGACCACCACCATGCGCATGTCTGAGGTGATTATCGACACACTCGACATTGGTCCGGAGCGTGTTGGTGTGATCTCGGGGCCAAACATTGCGCTCGAGATCGCGAAGGAGCAGCCGACGGGGGCTGTCGCCTCGTGCGTGGATCTGCAGGTCGCGCAGGAGATCGCGACGTCTTGTTCTGCTCCCTACTTTCGCACCTACGTCAACACCGACGTTGTTGGCACCGAGCTCGGTGGTGTGCTGAAGAACCTGATCGCACTCGCGATCGGCATCGTCGACGGTGTCGGCTACGGCGAAAACACCAAGGCCGCCATTATTACCCGCGGACTCGCCGAGATGACAGAGTTCGCTGTCGCCTCGGGGGCGGATCCCGTGACCCTTTCCGGCCTTGCCGGTCTCGGGGATCTGATCGCGACATGCCAGTCACCGCTCTCGCGCAACAACACCGCCGGGCGGCTGATCGGCCAGGGCTACTCGCAAGAGGAGACCCGCGAGCAGATGCAGCAGACCGCCGAGGGCATCACCTCGGTGCCGCCCGTGCTTGAGCTTGCCCATGAACGCGGCATTGTGATGCCGATCGTTGAGCAGGTGCAGATGGTGCTCAGCGGCACGATGGCACCAAAGAATCTTGGACCGCACCTCGCGACTGAAGACGATGTGCCCAGGCCGGAGCTTCGGCTCGGTGTGCCGCAGCCCGGTCGCTGGGAGCGGTTTGTAAACCTAATGAAGGGGAAATCGGCGTGACTTCTGTTGCCTCAGCCAAGAAGACCGTAGTGCTGCTGTTCGGCGGCCGTTCAAGCGAGCACGGCATCAGCTGCGTCACCGCGGCGGGTGTGCTGCGAGCGATTGACCGCTCACTGTTCGACGTGATTCTGGTGGGGCTCACCAAACAGGGCGCCACGGTGCTGATGCAGGAGAGCGACCTCGACGACTACAAGCTTGAAGCGGGTGCACTGCCCGAGGTGCACGACAACGGCACGCGCGTGCTGTGGCCCGCCTCAACCAATACTCGCGCTCTGACCGTGATTGATCAGAGCGGTTCACTGAGCACACTCGGACACGTCGATGCCGTCTTGCCGATGCTGCACGGACCCTACGGTGAAGACGGCACTGTGCAGGGCATGCTCGACCTGGTCGATGTGCCCTATGTTGGCAGCGGCGTGTTGGGCTCTGCTCTCTGCATGGATAAGCACGTGGTGAAGACGGTACTGGCTGATGCGGGGATCGCTGTTGCGCCCTGGAGAACCGTGACTCAGGATCAGATCTCGCGTGATCCCTCGCTGATTGATTCACTCGACGATGGCCTGCAGTACCCGCTGTTTGTGAAGCCTGCCCGCGCCGGGTCGAGTGTTGGCGTGACGAAGGTCTCCGAGGCCGCAGGCATTCCCGCCGCGCTCGAGGTGGCCTTTGCTGAGGATCGCACCGTGCTGATCGAGTCCGGGGTGACCGGACGCGAGGTTGAGATCGCGGTGCTTGAGGGCCGCGGCGATAGCGCACCGCGCACCAGCAGCGTGATCGGTGAGATTGTGTTCTCGGGGCGTGAGTTCTACGACTTCGAGGCGAAGTACCTGGGTGCTGCAGGTGTTGACCTCGAACTGCCGGCGAAGGTGACCGACGCCGAGTTTGCGGCGATCCGCGATGCTGCCGTGCTGGCCTTTGAGGTGGCGCAGTGTGCGGGCCTCTCGCGCATTGACTTCTTCTTGACAGAGGACGGCCCGGTGCTCAATGAGATCAATACGCTGCCTGGGTTCACACCGATTTCGATGTACCCGCGTCTGTGGGAGGCCTCCGGGGTCGGTTACACGGAGCTGATTACCGAGCTGATTGAGCTCGCGATTGAGCGGCCTGCGGCCTACTAGAGGCTCTGGGTGGTTTTCCAGTCGTTGGGTTTTCCAGCACTTGGGTGCCAGCAGTTAGGTTTTCCCATCTGGTCAGCCGGTACTGGCATGTCAGCCGGTTGAATAGGGCCATTTTGAGCCGGTTTGTGTGTGAATACCGGCTGGCTAGCGGGCCTTTGCCTCGCTCACAGGCTACGGATATTTTGCACTTTCCACAGATTCTCGCTTCGCCACCAAACGGTCGCGGGGGTGCGGCATGCTCGAAGCATGGTGGCAATCAGAAATCTATTGCGTGAGTGCGGCGGAATTGAGCGCACGACGCGGTTGCGTGAACGTGGAGTAACTCGAGCAGAGTTGGATCAGGCAATTGCGGCCAAAGCGATAGTTCAACCTCAACGCGGATGGATCGCACTCACTGATGCGGATTCTCTGCTCGTCCAAGCAGCCAAAGACCATGTAGTGCTGAGTTGCGTTACGCAAGCAAAACGTCTCGGTTTGTGGGTTCGTGAAACACCGAAGAACGTTCACGTGGCGCCACCGGGCAGAGGTGCGAAAGTGAGAAATAAGAGGCTGATCGTGCACTGGCGCTCTCCGCCGATGTTGAGGTCTCCGTTTCTGCTTGAGGATCCCATAGAGAATGTGCTCAACCACCTCGCTGAGTGCCAGCCTCGGGAGGATGCGCTGGTGATCTGGGAATCCGCGTTGAACAAACGAATGACTGACTACTCCAGCCTTGCGACGTTGCCGTTGAATGGTGCTGCGCGCCGACTGCTGGAGGTGTGCACGCCGTTCTCCGATTCGGGATTGGAGTCGTTAGTCTGCTCCCGTTTGAGTTGGCTTCCCTGTCCGATATCGCAGCAGTCGTTTGTCCTAGGTCACCGTGTGGACGTGCTGATCGGACAGCGTCTTGTTTTGCAGATTGATGGGGCAACCCACACGGGAGCGCAACGCACTGAAGACATCAAACACGACGCGGAGCTGAAACTGCGTGGCTATGAGGTGATTCGCGTGTCTTACGAGCAGGTGATGTTTCGATGGGAAGAAGTGGAACGGCAGATTCTGGGAGCGATTGCGCGAGGCAAGCACCTTGCACGGTGAGAGGAATCCTGACTGGGAATGGCTTAGTGGCTTAACGCGTCAGCGCTCTAACATGTCAGCCGGTGCGGGCAGCCCTGCCGGTTGAAAACAGTGAACTTCAACCGGCTGAGGTGTGAGTGCCGGTTGGCATGATGGCCTGAGTCAGGGCCTACAGCCCCAGCCCATCAGTAAGGCTCGTGCACTTGCGCTCCTGGGGGAGCTGCTTGGCGACCGCGCTGAGGTCGGTGACGACGTCGGTGCCGCTGACCTTCTTTGAGTCCACGAAGACCTCGAGCCCCGGGGTGCGGCCGTAGGCCTCGAAGCGGTAAATCGGGGCGGCCGACTCGTCGATTATCCAGTCGACACCGTTGACGTTGACGCAGGAATCGGTTGTTGGTCCGCTGGGCTTGATGCCGCACTTCAGCTGCACAGATGGGGGATCGCCCCAGGCTCCGGTCGCTTGCGCGTTCGTCGTGCGCTTGTCGAGACCGGCCACGGTCTTGGGCAGGCGAACCGTGACGTCGGCGCAGGCTGGGTTATTTGCGTCCTTCGCGGGTTCCATCGGAACCTCACCGGCGCAGCCTGTAAGCAGCGATGCAAGTGACACCGTGGCAAGTGACACGGCAACGGAGAGGATCAAACGACGGGACCTGGCCTTAGAGAAACTCACACTGCTAAGCCTAGCCCCGGGCAGTTGTGCGAACGGCGAACGCGCTGGGCGCGGTAGCGTTGACGCATGGGTAAAGATCCGTCGGTGACCGTGGGTGAGCTCGGCGAGGGCAGAGTATTGCAGCGAGTGCTTGCTCAGCTGCGGCCCGCCGAGACCGCGGTGCTGGGCCCGGGAGATGACTGCGCCGTGATGCGGGTGCAGGGAGATCTTGTCGTGACGAGCGACACGATGATCGAGGGCCCTGACTTTCGCCGGGCCTGGCACAGCGGATTTGAGCTCGGCTGGAAACTCGCGGCGACGAACCTCTCAGACGTCGCAGCGATGGGAGCCCGCCCGACAGGGCTGACCGTGTCGTTGGCCGTGCCGCGAGACACGCCCGTGATCCTGCTCGAGGAGATCGCCGCGGGTCTCACCGCGGCGTGTGACGCAATGGCTCCCGGCTGCGGTGTCGTTGGCGGTGACTTGGGTACCGCACCCGTCATTACCGCGGCTGTGACCGCCCTCGGAGACCTGGAGGGACGGCCCGCCATAACCCGGTCTGGTGCGAAGCCCGGAGACCAGCTTGCCTACGCGGGCGACCTCGGTCTCGCGGGGCTCGGTCTCTCGCTTCTCTTTGCAGAAGCCTGCGACGAGGGTGTTGCCCATAGCCGCACGCTCCCGGAACTCTGGCAACGGCAGCCCGAGATGCTCGCGGCTCAACTCGCACCCACTCCGCCTATCCCGCTCGGGATCGTCGCGGCTGGATCCGCAACCGCCATGATGGACGTGTCTGATTCGCTTTCCCTCGACGCAGAACGCCTCGCGAAGGCGAGCGGGGTCGCGATCCAGCTCGATTCCGCATTGCTCGCTGCAGCATTCGGTGACCAGGGGGGCGTGCCAGTGCCCGTCGCCGCGATGCTGACCGGAGGAGAAGACCACGGTTTGCTGGCGACGTTCCCGGCTGGGGCTGTGCTGCCCGCGGGCTTCCGTCGCATTGGTGTCGTGCAAGAGGTGACTGTCGGCGGAACAGCGTTGCAGCTCGACGCGGATGCCTACGAGGCAAAGGGCTGGGACCCCTACACTGTGCAGCTCCCCGGTCAGTAGTCCGCGGCGCTCAATGTCGCTTCGATGACCTCTGAGGAGTCGAGAATGCGGAAATGACCGGCATCAGAAACAGGAACGTTGGTGGCCCCGAGCAGGCTTGATCCGCTCGGAATATGCGGGTCAAACCTCGGAAATATTGAGACGATGCGGTCGTTCTGAACAGTTCGCGATGAAAGTCTGAGAATCGTGGGATCGCTGGGGCGCAACGCGCGAATTGTGCGTGAGGGAAACCAGGTCGCGAGCGAAGACCCAGCGTAGGGCGTCGCGATGGTGATCACCTTGCGCACGCGGTCGCTAGCTTCTCCCGACAGCAACTGTTTTGCGATCAATCCGCCTTTGCTGTGCGCAACGACAAGCACATCGCTCAGATTGTGGTCCCTGAGATAGTCCTCGGCAAGCTCCGCACCGGTCTCAATCGAAACGGTGTTGCGTTTGAGGGTGAGTAACACGTGAATCGGGTGCCCGTTTTTATTGAGCCTGTCTGCGATCGAGCGCATCATCGTCCAGTTCTCAAGCACTCCGGGGAGGATCAAAACGGGAGGCTTATTCCCGCGGCGGTATTCAGCCGGTACCTCATTGCGTGCCAGACCCTGAGTGATGGTGCGAATTGCCCACGCGTAATCAAGGCCACGGATCCCTAGATTTTGCAGGAGGCGGGGCCGCTCGAGAGTGACGTGTTCCACGCTGCGAGACTATCGCACGCATTATTGCTACTACAGAGCTCACCCGTCAAGTAGTCGCAGCGCGGCCCACAGCTCGGCTCGCGTGTCGGGGGAGTCGAGATCACTCTGCAGCAGGTTCGCTGCGGTCTGCACTCGCGCGCGCAGTGTGTGGCGGTGTACTCCCAGCTCGGCCGCCGCGGGACTGGTTTGGCCGTGGTGGGCCAGCCACGTACGCAGGCTTGCCTCGATACTGTCGCCGTGGCGTTGATCGTGGTTGCGGATGGGGGCCAGCAGCCCAGACGCCCGTTGCACCGCTTCCGGGTGATCCTCCAGTAGATGAAGCACTCCGTCGTGCAGCGCAGGCACATAATCAACCGGTGCATCGGCATCGTTGGCTAGGGAATGCTCGAGCGCGCGGTTCGCCTCGCTGAGCAACCGGGGGAGTTCGGTCAAAGGTCCGCGATCCGACACCCCGGTTGGCACGCGGTACGCGAGCAGCAATCGGCGCAAAGCGGGGAGATGTCTGGTCTCCGCGAGGATCACGGGGCCGTCTTCGAGGGTGGCGCGAATCAGCCCGGGGCTGCCCGCGTCGAGGGACTCGAGATCCTGCGCGAACGAAGAGGTCACGCCTTCCTGGGGTGCTAATCGGATCGCAACGACCGGCTCCCGTGGTACGCGCGCCAGCACCCCCGCGGCGAGTTTCTCGGCAAGTGGAAGATCCT
Source organism: Leucobacter viscericola (assembly GCF_011299575.1). Taxonomy (NCBI): domain Bacteria; kingdom Bacillati; phylum Actinomycetota; class Actinomycetes; order Micrococcales; family Microbacteriaceae; genus Leucobacter; species Leucobacter viscericola. Next base: position 484,410 of record NZ_CP049863.1, on the reverse strand, counting down.
GGGCGATGAGGAGCTGCACAATTGCCGTGCGTAGCGTGGCTGCGGCGGTGCCGATTCCACTCCTGTGTTCCAACTGCACGGTGGCGAGCGCGGCGACGAGGCCGAGCAGGGCGCGTTCCGCGTGATCTGGGGCACCATGGTCTTCGACAACAAGCACTCCGAGCACTCGGCCGTCTCGCCCGAGGGTTTGCATCTGGATGCCGGGCCCAGCCTCACCCTCATCTCCGCTCGCGGTGCCGATGCGCCCCGAGCTTACACCCCGCTCGATCAGGCGGCGGGTCTCGCGGCGAACCCACTCGGGCTGCACCCGTGATCTCGCCGATTGCGGCGCAAACTCGATGAGTCGGCCAGAGCGGTCCGTGATCCCGACCCACCTACCGAGGCGTGAAGCGGCCTCGCGGATCGCGGCACCAAGCCCGTTGCGGTGCATCGAGGCGTTGGTGACGGCGCGCTGCGAGTCGAGGGCCCAGATGTCACGCTCGCGCAGGCGAGCGTCAAGGAGCCTGGCGGCGGCCTGCACGACCGCGATGAACGAGGTGTCGTACGGGACGCGGAAGAGGGGGAGTCCGAGTCGGTCGCACGCGCTCACAAAGGTTGCGGGCACACGGTCCCAGTGCAGTCCGACGGCGATGCCGAGCGCCGTGGTGTCCGCGTCAATGAGGCGCTGGACGTAGGCATCGGCGGCCCGCTGATCGGCGATGTCGGAGAAGCGCGCGCCGGTGGTGAGCAACACTGTGCGAGGTGGCAGGAAGGGGGTGGGATCTTCGAGCTCGCTGCTGTGTACCCAGCGCACGGGGCGCGTCTCGGTGTCTTCGCCCGCGCCCGCGATAATCACGAGGCTCAGGGTGTATTGGTGCAGCAGCTCACCCAGCTCGATGGTGGGGTAAGTGGATCCGCTGAGGCTCGCGAGATGGGCTGCCTCTGTGCGCGGTGAAACCTGATCCATAATTCCCCTCGAATGTCGCAAAACACGCCGTGCCAGAGTGGTGAAACTCTTATCTGGTTGACTCCATTCTGGCACGGCTCGGGTTCAGTGTCTGCGGCTAGGCTGATCCGGTACCGCATTGGGTCGCATAACCGGCTCCGTGCTCACCCCCTCACTTAAAGGAGAACTCCATGACTGAACTTGTCGGCGGCCCCTCGCTTCCGCAGGAGCGCAAGCTCGTTACCTCGATCCCCGGCCCCAAGTCGCAGGAGATGATGGCCCGTAAGAACGCCGCCGTTGCAGCTGGTGTCGGTGTCGCACTTCCCGTTTCGATCGTTGCTGCTGGCGGTGGCGTCATGGTTGATGCTGACGGCAACTCGCTGATCGACCTCGGCTCCGGCATCGCCGTGACCGGTGTTGGCAACTCGGCTCCCGCCGTTGTTGAGGCCGTCATCAACCAGGTGCAGGCGTTCACGCACACCTGCTTCACCGTGACCCCCTACGACGGCTACGTTAAGGTTGCAGAGAAGCTCAACGAGCTGACCCCCGGCGATCACGAGAAGCGCTCGGCTCTCTTCAACTCGGGCGCCGAGGCTGTTGAGAACGCGATCAAGATCGCTCGCCACTTCACCAAGAAGAACGGCGTTGTTGTCTTCGACCACGCTTACCACGGTCGCACGAACCTGACCATGGGCATGACCGCGAAGAACATCCCCTACAAAGATGGTTTCGGTCCCTTCGCTCCCGAGGTCTACCGCGTTCCCACCTCGTACCCCTTCCGCGACGGACTCTCCGGCGCAGAGGCAGCCAAGGTTGCACTGACCCAGATCGAGAAGCAGGTCGGCGCGGGTAACCTCGCTGCGATCATCATCGAGCCCATCCAGGGTGAGGGTGGCTTCATTGCTCCCGCAGAGGGCTTCCTGCCCGCACTGCAGGCGTGGGCAACCGAGAACAACGTTGTCTTCATCCTCGACGAGGTGCAGACCGGCTTCGCTCGTACCGGCGACCTGTTCGCTGCGAACCACGAGGGTGTTGTGCCCGACATGGTCACCACCGCTAAGGGCATCGCTGGCGGCCTGCCGCTGTCGGCTGTGACCGGCCGCGCCGAGATCATGGACTCCGCACACGCGGGTGGCCTCGGTGGCACCTACGCGGGTAGCCCGATCGCCTGTGCAGCTGCACTCGCAACGATCGACACTTACGAGAAGGAAAACCTCACCGAGCGCGCCCGCGAGATCGGCGCGATCATCGATGAGTTTTTCGGCGAGATCGCAAAGAACGATGATCGCATCGGCGAGATCCGCGGTCGCGGTGCGCTGAAGGCGATTGAGTTCGTTGAGTCCGGTTCGAAGAACCCGAACGCTGCCCTCACCGGTGCAATCGCAAAGCAGGCTGGCGAGCAGGGTGTCATCGTGCTCACCTGTGGCACCTACGGCAACGTCGTGCGCTTCCTGCCGCCGCTCTCGATCTCCGACGAGCTGCTGCGCGAGGGCCTGCAGGTCGTCGCAGACGCACTGGCTGCCAACTGATCGACGACGTCGGTCATCCTGCGTGAGCGCTAGCGAGTCGCAGGATCCATTGAAGTTTTGAAAGGACATTGATCATGGCTTTGAAGCCCAACGAACAGGCGCTGCTCGACAGCGTGCAGTCCGGCCTCGGCATCGGCGGCAAGTGGGAGCCCTCCACCTCGGGGGCAACCCTTGACGTGCAGGATCCCGCAACCGGCGAGACCATCAAGTCGATCGCAGACGCGACCGTTGAAGACGCAGTGCGCGCCCTCGACGCAGCGGTTGCTGCTCAGGACGCCTGGGCAAACACCCCGACCCGCGAGCGCTCGAACATTCTGCGCCGCGCCTTCGACCTGCTCATGGAGCGCAAGGAAGACTTCGCGCTGCTGATGTCGATGGAGATGGGCAAGCCCATCGCCGAGGCACGCGGTGAGGTCAACTACGGTGGCGAGTTCTTGCGCTGGTTCTCGGAAGAGGCTGTGCGCGTGCGCGGCGACTACCGCGAGAACCCCGAGGGCACCGGCAACATGGTTGTCTCGCACATCCCGGTTGGTCCCTGCTACTTCATCACGCCGTGGAACTTCCCGCTCGCGATGGCAACCCGCAAGATTGCTCCGGCACTCGCAGCTGGCTGCACCGTCGTCATCAAGCCCGCAGCGCTCACCCCGTTGACCACCATCTTCTTCGCGCAGCTGCTCGAAGAGGCTGGCGTGCCGGCTGGTGTCGTGAACGTTGTCGCAACGTCGAAGTCGAGCGCTCAGTCGAGCGCGCTGCTCTCGGACTCGCGCCTGCGCAAGCTCTCGTTCACCGGCTCAACCCCGGTTGGCGTGAAGCTGCTCGAGGCAGCGGCTCAGAACGTGCTGCGCACCTCGATGGAGCTCGGTGGCAACGCCCCGTTCGTTGTCTTCGAAGACGCGGATCTCGACCGTGCGGTCGAGGGTGCGCTGCTCGCGAAGTTCCGCAACATCGGCCAGGCCTGCACCGCGGCAAACCGCATCATCGTGCACGAGTCGGTCGCTGACGAGTTCGCTCGTCGTGTTGGCGAGAAGGTCGCCGCCATGACCATCGGTCGCGGCGCTGAAGAGGGCAACGACATCGGCGCTCTCGTCGACGGCAAGGCAGTCTCGAACACCGCTCGTCTCGTGGCAGACGCCATCGAGACCGGCGCGACCATCGTCACCGGTGGCGAGACGATCGACGGACCCGGCAACTTCTTCCAGCCGACCGTCATCGACAAGCTCAGCCCGCAGTCGGCCATCATGCGCGAGGAGATCTTCGGACCCGTGCTCGGCATCATCCGCTTCTCGACAGAAGATGAAGCTGTCGAGATCGCGAATAACACCGAGTACGGTCTCGTGAGCTACGTGTTCACCGAGAACATCCACCGTGGTCAGCGCATGATCGAGAAGCTCGAGAGCGGCATGATGGGCCTCAACACGGGCCTCGTCTCGAACGCTGCGGCTCCCTTCGGTGGCCTCAAGCAGTCGGGTATCGGCCGTGAGGGTGGCTTCGAGGGGATCCACGAGTTCCTCTCGACCAAGTACACCCTGATGCCGCGCACCTAGTCTGCGCTGCTAGACAGAGGGGCTCGGGATCTGCGGATCTCGGGCCCCTGTGTGTTTGGGAGACTTTCGCAGATAGCCTGGAGAATTCGCGGCAGTAGCCTGCATTTGCGGTTGTCAGTCCCACTCGTGGCAAAGATACTCACCAGAGGCAAGGAAAAGCGACCGCGCGCATCCTTGCCGTTCGTCAGTTTCCTTGCCTCGAGTGGCTGGCTGGGGCTGGCTGGAGCTGGGGCTCGACGGCCGGCTTGCCCGCTACTCCACCCGCTCGGAGCGCTCCGCCCACCACAGAACGGTGTCGCCGTAGGCCTTCCTGCGCACAAGCGCGAGTCCCGCCGGCCAGGTGGGCTCGGGGGAGCGCGCGTCGCGTTCGACGAGCACAGCGGCATCATCGGTCAGGATCGGCGCCAGCGCGGTCAGGTTCGCCGCGAGTTCGGCCTCGCTGAGATCGTAGGGGGGATCGAGCAGCGCGACGTCCCAGAGCACCTCGCGCGGGGCCGCATCAAGAAACGCCTGCACGGACTGCCGAAGCACCTCTGCTCTGGGGGCGGGTGATCCTGAACCCGAAATTGCGGCGAGTACCTTCTTGGCGTTACGGCTCACGATCTGCGCTGCCTGCGGGTGCTTCTCGACGAGCGCGACCTCGGAGGCGCCGCGGCTCAGCGCCTCGAGTCCGAGTGCTCCAGATCCCGCGTAGAGATCGAGCACACGCGTGCCGTCGGTGAACCCCCAGGAGTCGAGCGTCGAGAAGATGGCCTCGCGCACGCGGTCGCTCGTGGGGCGGGTGCCCGACTTTGGCACCTCAAGTCGTAGCGAACCGGCGGCCCCGGAGATGATTCTGGTCACTCACAAATCGTAGCGCGAAGGGTCCGTGTCGGTGGTCACCGATAACCTTGACTCATGAGCACGGCAACCCTCGACACTCGCCTGGAAGGTGTGGTCGGTGCGCGCACTGCGAAGCCGCTCGCCAAGGCGTTTGGTGCTGAGACGGTTCGCGATCTGCTGATGCACGTGCCGAGGCGGTACTCGCGTCGCGGCGAGTTGACCCCGCTGCTCGGGTTGCCGATCGGAGAGCACGTGACCGTGGTGGCGCAGGTGCTCGATGTGAAAGAGCGCACAATGCAGCGTCGTCGCGGCAGCATTCTTGAGGTGCGCATTACCGACGGCACGGGATCGCTGACGCTCACGTTCTTCAACCAGGGCTGGCGGGCGAAGGATCTGCGAGCGGGTCGTCGCGGAATTTTTGCGGGCAAGGTGAGCGCCTACCGCAACCAGTTGCAGCTGCAGCATCCCGATTACGAGCTGTTTGAGAACCGTGACGATGCGCCAGACGGTGAGCAGCTAGATAAAGCCGCAGCGCTGGCTTGGGCGGAGACTCCGGTGCCGATTTATCCGGCAACGGCGCAGTTGACCAGCTGGATCATCCAGCGGGCCGTTGGGCTCGCGCTCGACGCGCTTGGGCCGATAGAAGACCCGTTGCCAGCCGAGATTCGCAACGCCGAAGAGGTGATTGCGCTCGGTCCGGCGTTTGAGCTTGTGCATCGTCCGCAGACTGACGCCGACTGGAAGCGGGCGAGGGAGAGCCTTCGTTTTCGGGAGGCGTTTGAGCTGCAATTGGCGCTGCTAGATCGGCGGCGTCGCACCGCACAGGAGTCGAGCACACCTCGGCCACTCGGCAAAGCCGGTGGTCAGCTGGAGCGTTTTGACGCCACACTGCCCTTCCAGCTCACGGGCGACCAGGCGAGTGCCGGGCAGACCATCGCCGCGGAACTCGCGGCGCCACATCCCATGCACCGACTGCTGCAGGGTGAGGTGGGATCGGGCAAGACCCTGGTCGCGCTTCGCGCTATGTTGCAGGTCGCCGAGAGCGGTGGCCAAAGCGCCCTACTCGCCCCCACGGAGGTACTTGCCGCGCAGCACTTCCGCTCCATCACCGAGGCGCTTGGCCCCGATATGACGGCAGAAATCGCCCCCGTTCTGCTCACCGGGCGCATGCCGACCGCTGAACGCAAGCGCGCGCTGCTGTCGCTGGCCTCAGGCAACGCTGCAATCGCGGTTGGCACACACGCGCTGTTAAGCGAGGGCGTCTCGTTCTACGACCTTGGCCTGATCGTGGTCGACGAGCAGCACCGCTTTGGTGTCGAGCAGCGCGAAGCGCTCCGGCGCAAGGGAGCCCAGCCGCACGTACTCGCCATGACGGCGACGCCGATTCCGCGCACGGTCGCCCTGACCGCGTTTGGTGACCTCGAGGTGAGCACGATTCGAGAACTGCCGCCGGGGCGCCTCGGTATTGAGACATTCACTGTGCCCGAGCTTGAGATGCCCAACCGCGCCGCGCGAGTGTGGGCCCGATCGGCCGAAGATATTGCCGCGGGCAGGCAGATCTATGTGGTGTGCCCCGCGATTTCTGCGAGTGAAAAAGAGTCGGATGCTGAAGAAGGCATCGAGCCCGAAACGACCGAAGACGGTGCTGGCCCCAAACGCCCCCTCGCGAACGTTACCGACACGGTCGCAGAACTGCGCGCCCGCCCCGAGTTTGCTGGCGTAACCATCGAGGCCCTCACCGGCAGCATGGCCTCCGCCGACAAAGACCGCGTGATGCGCGACTTTGCGGACGGCAAGATCCAGATGCTCGTCGCGACGACCGTTATCGAGGTCGGGGTCAACGTGCCCAATGCCACGATCATGATCGTGCGAGATGCCGACCGATTTGGCATCTCGCAGCTGCATCAGCTTAGGGGGCGAGTGGGGCGCGGATCGCACGCCGGGCTCTGTCTGCTCATGACCACCGCTGCTCAGGGCACGATCGCTCGCGAGCGCATTGACGCCGTCGCTGATACCTCCGACGGTTTTGTGCTTGCTGAGGTCGACCTCTCGCTCAGGCGCGAGGGCGATATTCTCGGCACAGCCCAGTCCGGGGGGCGTTCAACGCTGCGACTGCTCCGTGTCGCCGAGCACGGCGAACTCATTGCCCACACGCGTGATGTTGCTGCGGCCCTGCTTGAGCAAGATCCCGAACTCACCAATGCTCCGGGCCTTGCCCAGATCATCGCTCGTGAGCAAGAAGCGCGCCTGCTCGACAACCTTGCGAAGTCCTAGCGAAGCGCCCAACATAGTACTCAGGTACCCCGTCCCCGGCACCCCGGGTTGACGCGACGACCCCCTGCCAATCCCTAGCGTGGAACCATCGCCCCAATCGGCGAACTACGAAAGGGAGACATCATGATCGAGGCACGCGGTCTCAGCAAACAGTACGGCAGCAAACGAGCCGTCGATAACATCAGCTTTTCCATCGCCCCGGGTAAGGTTACGGGCTTCCTGGGCCCGAACGGCGCGGGTAAATCGACGAGCATGCGGCTCATGCTCGGGCTGGATCGGCCGACCGAGGGCACAGTGACCGTCCACGGCGAGTCCTACCGCGACCTCCCTGCCCCGATGGGCGAGGTGGGCGCGCTGCTCGATGCGAAGGGTGTGCACCCGGGTCGAAGCGCCCGCAGCCACCTGCGCTCGCTCGCGGCGACACACGGCATTTCCGACAAACGAGTCGACGAGGTGCTTGGCCAGACCGGCCTCTCCGAGGTCGCGGGCAAGCGGGTTGGTGGGTTCTCGCTCGGCATGGGGCAGCGGCTCGGGATTGCCGCGGCGCTGCTCGGTGACCCTCGCGTGCTGATTCTCGACGAACCAGTGAACGGGCTCGATCCTGATGGTGTGCTTTGGGTGCGGCACCTGCTGCGCGGTCTCGCCGCCGAGGGTCGTACCGTGCTGCTCTCGAGTCACCTGATGAGCGAGATGGCGCAGACGGCCGACCACGTGATTGTGCTGGGCAAGGGGAAGGTCGTCGCCGACGCCCCAATTGCCGAGTTCGTGGCGAACGGGCGCAGCGAACGAGTCACGGTGAGAACACCAGAGGCTGCAAAGCTTGCCGCTTTGCTGCTCGCTGACAACAACCCCAAGGTGCAGCTCGAGCCGCTCAGCGAGGGTTGCTTTGTGACGGTTGGACTCACCGCGTCAACCGTGGGGGGCATTGCTGCTCGCAACGGCATCGAACTGCACGAGCTCAGCCCGGTGACCGCGAGCCTCGAAGACGCGTACCTCGCGCTGACGCGCGATCACCTCGAATACACAAGCGCCTAATCTTTCGAACGACAAAGGATCAAGACCATGACTTCAACAATTGTTATTGACGCGAGTAGCGCCCCGACGACGGGGCAGACCTCGCGAGCAGCCAACCCGCATCGCTCGAACGAACCGCGCCCCAAGCTCACGTTCGGGGGAGTCGTTCGTTCGGAACGACTGAAACTCACTTCGCTCCGCGGAGTCCGCCTCACGATCCTCATCTCGATACTCGCGGGGCTCGGGCTCAGCACGCTGATCGCCGCGCAGTGGACTGGAAACACCGACGTGTCGAGCGCGAGCGGTGACGCCGCGCTGCAGAACTACCTCCTGATGGTGTCGACTGCTGCCGCCTCGTTTCTCGCACTGGTGTTTGGTGTGCTCGGTGTTTTCGCGGTGTCGAGTGAGTATTCGAGCGGCATGATTCTCTCGACCCTCACAGCCGTGCCAAAGCGCATGCGGGTCGCTGCGGCAAAGAGCATTGTGCTCGGAATCATCGCCACCGTCACAGCACTCATCGTTGTGGCCGCGGGACTGCTTGTAGCGGTCGCCTTTGCGCCGGACGCGCTCGGGCAACTCGGATCCTCTGTTGTGATCTCGGGTGCCCTCGGCACTGTGGCCTACCTCGTACTATTCGCGCTGTTCGCGATGGGAGTCGCGGGTCTTCTGCGCTCTGCCGCTGGCGCGATCGCCGTTGTGACGGGCGTTGCGTTTGTTCTGCCGGTGGCGTTCCAGATGATGTCAATGACCGGGTGGGAGTGGGTTGTCAACGCGATGAACTACCTCCCCGTGATGCTCGGCAACACCCTGTCACAGGGCGTCGTTGAGGCAACCTCTGGGCCCGGCTACTGGGGTGCGCTCGTCTCCATGGTGATCATGGCGGCGGTGACACTCGTTCCCGCGGCGGCGATCTTTGCGCGGCGAGATGCCCGCTGACACCGTGTGTAGTTAGGCTGACATGGTGACCCAATCCATGGCAACCCCGCAGGACGCCGCAGAGGTGCGCCTGCCACGCCCGCCGGGAGTGATCCGGCGGGCGTTTGCCGCGCACCCCAAAGCGGTCGACATCACGATTGTTGTGACGTACTTCTTTGGGGCCACAGTGATGACGCTGTTCGATGCGGCTTCAAACTACGACGGCAACGCGCTCGGGTATCTTGCTGGTCCCGTCGCGATTCTGAGTGTACTGCGCGTTCTCGCGGTGGGAGCCGCACTGTTCTTTAGGCGCAGGTTCCCCTTCGCAGGGCTCATCGTGGTGTCAGTCGCGCAGTTCGGCGATCACGGAGCCCAGATGGTCGCGACTTCGGTCGCCCTCTACTTTTTGCTCTATGCAGTTCCGGTGTATCGCAGTGTGAGAGCCGGCTGGCTAGCATTAGGGATCGCGCTGACCTCTACGGTGCTTTCTACCCTTGTGGCGCGCAACCTTGAGGCACTGGGTGCACCGAGCGTGTTGGTTGCATCGCCGGTAACCCTCGGCGAGAGCATTTCAATCACCGTGATGAGTGCGGTCTGGCTGCTCGCGGTGCTCATGCTCGGCATTAACCTCGGAAATCGACGCCGTTATCTGCAAGCAATTATCGACAGGGCGCATCAGCTTGCCCGCGAACGAGACCAACTCGCCCAGCTGGCGGTCGCCGAGGAGCGCAGTCGTATTGCGCGTGAGATGCACGATATTGTGGCGCACTCCGTTTCAGTGATGATCGCTCTCTCTGAGGGGGCATCGCGCACCATGGAAGCTGCCCCGGAGGCAGCCGCGGATGCGATGCAGCGCAGTGCTGAAACTGGTCGAACCGCCCTCGCCGAGATGAGGCGACTCCTGGGTGCTCTGCAGGAGCCCGGGGCAGAATGCGTGGAACTTGCTCCACAACCTGGCACCGCCGAGATTCCGGACTTGGTGCGTGGCTTCAGTGATGTTGGACTCAACGTCAGCCTTGAAATTGATGGTCAGATTGTTGGGGACCAGAGCAAAGAACTCGCCATTTATCGCATCATTCAGGAGGCACTCACCAACGTGCTGCGATACGCGGGAACCGCCACCAACGCGTCAGTGACCGTTCGAAGCAACACTGTCGAGACCGTCGTAGAAGTACGCGACTCTGGTGCGGCGCCCGGGGTCGTCTTGCCCACCACTGGTTTGGGGTCTGGTCGGGGCCTTGCCGGGCTAGCAGAGCGTGTACGCGTGTTTGGTGGCAACTTTGAATCCGGAGCCCAACAGGGAGCGCCGGGATGGTTTGTTCGAGCCACACTTCCAGTGAGCCCGCCTAATCAACAGAATGAGCATTGAGGAGTCGAGTTAGATGAGTGAACCCCAAATTCGAGTCATGCTGGTCGACGATCAGGAGTTGATCCGGACCGGCTTTCGGCTTGTTCTGCTTTCAGAACCGGGCATCACCGTTGTTGCGGAAGCCGGTGACGGCCAGCATGCTCTCGATGAGTTGACGCGTTTGCGCGCGGAAAGCCAAGCTGATGCTGGCTGCGACATCGTGCTGATGGACGTGCGCATGCCAGGCATGAACGGGATCGCCGCGACGGAACAGATCGTCGCCCGTCATCCCGATGTGCGAGTGATCGTGCTGACAACCTTTGACCTGGACGAGTATGCGGCTGGAGCTATTCAGGCCGGCGCTAGTGGCTTCCTGCTCAAGGACGCAAGGCCGACCGAACTGGTGGATGCAATCCGCCGTGTCGCTGCGGGAGATGCTGCGATGGCCCCGAGCGTAACCAAGCGGTTGCTCGAACAAATTCGCGATGGTGGATCGGCGGACTCGCTCGCAGCCTCGGCCGCAGCAGCGACTGGGGAGCCTGCGGCTGATCCATCCACCGAGGCGTTCGCGGTGCTTACTGAGCGCGAGCAGGAGGTGCTGCGCCTCATAGCCGAGGGTATGAACAACGCGGAGATTGGTGGCACACTCTTCCTCTCTGAATCGACGGTAAAAACGCACGTCGGTCGTGTGCTCTCGAAGCTGCAACTTCGCGATCGTGTGCACGCGGTGATCTTCGCCAAGCAAAACGGGATGTAGCTCAGGGTGAATTGACGGGGATCTAAACCCTTCACCCAATAGGCTGGACGCATGAGCAAGATAGCGGTAGTGCCCGGATCGTTTGACCCGGTCACACTTGGACACCTAGACGTGGTTCGTCGCGCGGCCAGCATTTTTGATGAGGTGCACGTGTTGGTGGTGCACAACCCAGGAAAAGACGCGATGCTGCCAATTTCAGAGCGCCTGAATCTCATTCAGAAGTCGCTCGACGAAGACCCGGACATGCCAGATAACATTCGTGTTGCCTCGTGGTCCGTTGGGCTTCTGGTTGATTACTGCACCGAGGTTGGTGCTTCCGTCCTTGTGAAGGGCATCCGATCCCAGATCGATGTTGCGTACGAGACCCCCATGGTGCTCATGAACCGCAGTCTTGCAAACGTCGAGACGGTGTTCATGCTGCCTGACCCCGAGCACGCTCATGTTTCGAGCACACTGGTGCGCCAGGTCGCAGCGCTCGGCGGAGATGTGAGCCCATATGTTCCCGCGCCCGTGGCGCGTTTTCTCGCGAAGGTGAGGCCCGCATAATGACTGAGGCTAAGGGCGCTTCGGCGCGCGTATACGAAGAGAACATCCGGGACATTCAGAACCGTCCCGGTGAGATGCGTGAGCGATCCCGCACCTTTGCCGTCCCGGAGAAGCTGGGGGAGGCGCTCGCTGAGATTCCAGAGGGCACTGAGATGACCCTCGACGTGCGTCTCGAGTCGGTGCACGAGGGCATCCTGGCGTCTACGAAAGTGCAGACGACCATGTCCGCCGAGTGCGGTCGCTGCCTGAAAAATTTCACCACGCCGTTTCAAGTCGAGTTTCAGGAGCTTTTCGCGTATACTCCTACGGAGGCCGAAGAGTATGGGGTTCACGGTGATCACGTGGATCTTGAACCCCCGCTCCGAGACGCGGTAGTGCTTGCACTGCCGTTTCAGCCTGTGTGTCGCCCGGACTGTCCGGGACTCGATCCCGAGTCCGGTGAGCTGCGCGAGGCCGAGGCTGTAGTGGTGCCCAACGTAGATATTGATCCGCGGTGGGCAGCGCTGGCAGGCTTTGAAGCTGAAGATGAACCTGATTCGGGTGGTACGCCCGAGTCGACACGCAACTAGGAAAGAGAACATCATGGCTGTTCCCAAGCGGAAGATGTCGCGCTCGAACACCCGTCACCGCCGTTCGGCATGGATCGCCGAGGCCCCGAAGCTGGTTAAGACCGTTGAAAACGGTAAGACTGTTTACAGCCTCCCGCACCGCGCCCGCGTGGTCGAGGATTCGCAGGGCACCCCCCTGTTCCTCGAGTACAAGGGCCGCAAGGTCGCTGACGCGTAAATTGGCGCAACGCGCTACTGAACCGTCGGGCACGTCACTGAATACTCAGGGCGGGCCCGACGGTTTTCTTTCGTCGTTTGGGGTCTCGATTGATCCCGAGCTGTTTTCGCTTGCTCTCACGCACCGATCGTGGGCATACGAGCACGGCGGTGCGCCTCACAACGAGCGCCTTGAGTTCTTGGGTGACTCGATTCTTGGCCAGGCTGTCACGGTCAAGCTGTACCGTGACTACCCAGAGCTGACCGAGGGCGAGCTTGCGACACGTCGTGCGGCCCTCGTATCCACCGTTGCGCTTGCAGAGGTGGCCCACGGTCTCGGACTCGGGTCTCACCTGCGCCTCGGCAAGGGCGAAGAGCTCACCGGCGGCCGTGAGAAGGACTCGATTCTCGCCGATACCGTCGAAGCGATTATCGGGGCCGTGTACTTGTCAACGGACACCGAGACTGCCGCTGCATTCGTGCGCGCATTGATTGAGCCACTGCTGGCTGATCCCGATCGATTTACTGCCTCGTTAGACCCGAAAACCTCTCTGCAGGAGGCTGCGGCGGCCCGCGGGCTGCCACACCCACCGTATGAGACGAGTGGTACCGGGCCAGACCATGCGCGCCGGTTCACCTCGCGAGTGACGCTTGACGCCGCTCGCGGCCTTGGTGCTGTGACGGGACTCGGGCGTGGCACGAGCAAAAAAGCGGCCGAGCTTGCTGCTGCGCGCGACGCAATGCGGCAGTTGCGCGACAGCGCATCTTAGCGAGTCGTCGTGCCTGAGCTACCCGAGGTAGAGGTCGTTCGCGCGGGACTCGCACCCGCGGTGACCGGAGCCACGGTTGCTGGCGTTGAGGTGCGGGATCCGCGTGCCCTCAAGCGGCACGTGCCCATTGGCGGATCCGCCAGCGATGGCGGGCACGGCGTGACACTTGAAACCGCAGAGGGTGTGCGCCGCGCCGCCGACTTTGAGCGACGAGTCACGGGACTCCGGCTGCTCGCACCGCAACGACGGGGCAAGTTCTTGTGGGTACCGATCGAAGGCGGTTCTGAGCAAGCGTTACTGGCGCACCTCGGCATGAGTGGCCAGATGCTGTTGCGAGCGCTGGACGCGCCCGATGACCGTTTCGTGCGGATCCGGCTGTGGATCGAGCACCCCGAGCACGGTGAAATGCGCCTCGACTTCGCTGACCAGCGGCTGTTTGGATCCCTCGCGCTTGACTCATTGATTGCTGACGGGGGAGAGCCAGCCTCTTTGCCCGCCCAGGCGAGTCACATCGCGCGCGATCCGCTGGACCCGCTGTTCGATGATGCCGTGTTTGTTGCTTCGTTGCGGCGCCGAGGCACTGCCGTGAAGCGCGCCTTGCTCGACCAGACGCTTCTGAGCGGCGTCGGCAACATCTACGCAGACGAGGCATTGTGGGCCGCGCGGATCCACCCCGAGACTGCGGGGTCTGCGCTCAGCGAGCGCAAAGCGTTTGGTTTGCTGGCTGAGCTTCGAGCGGTGTTCGCGAAGGCTCTCGCTGAGGGTGGCACGAGCTTCGACGAGCAATACGTCAACGTGAATGGCCAGGCGGGGTATTTCGCGCACTCACTGAACGCCTACGGCCGCACGGGAGAGACGTGCCCACGGTGTGGTGAGCCGATTCGCCGCATCCAGTTTGGTGGACGATCTTCGCACTTCTGCCCGCGGTGTCAGCGTAGGCGTTGATCCCGAGAAACAAGGACCTGCCTGCGACGGCTACTGGGCGAGCGGAGCCCAGCCGAGCTTCCACAGATCGCTCGGCGTGATGCCCGCAATGCGACAGAAAAATTCAAGGTGCGCGTCTTCTGGGTCTTCGATTTCATTGAAGACTGCCTCGGCAGGCAAGGGCTCACCATCGTCTTCTTGGAGTTCGTGCTCGGAGAAAACGCGAAGACGGGGGTTATCGTAGTGAACTGAGATCACGTAGGTATCGGAGGCGCCAGAGAGTGTAACGATGACTGTTCCTGGCACTGGTGTGAACGGGGGTACGTCGAGCATCAGCATGGTGGGGTCGACCAGAAGCGTGTGGGGTCCGTGGGCGGCGGCGGAGGGGCCTTCCTTCGTGCTGCTGCTGGCTTCATCGAAGGAGGCAACTGCGGAGGATGAAGCCCCGATCATCGAGGGTGCAGTGTTTGGAATGAACGCGAGGGCAAAGTTGTAAGACACGCTGAAATCGTATGTTGTTTTGCTCGAGCAGAGCAAGGTTGAGGTCGGGTTCGGGGCCGCCTTGCCTTGAAGTGTGCTCATTGAGTGACTGGTGTGCTAGGCATGGTCGCTGTCTAAGCGGTCGAGCAGATCAACCGCGGCGTTCATATACCCGCTAATCCACCGATCGTAAATGTGCTTGATTGGAAGTGGTGCAAGTGAGAGGTATCGCTCCCGTCCTACTTTGCGCCCGGTGACGAGTTCAGCGCGTTCTAGCACCCGCAGGTGTTGCAATACTGTGGTGCGGTCCAACTCGGGCAACTGGGCGCAGAGTGATCCCGTGGTGTGTTGGGAAATCTTTAGCTCGTCGAGCATTCGGCGGCGAACGGGGGAGGCGAGTGCCCTGAAGACCCGGTCGTCATCGAAGCTATTGTCGTCGTCACCATTCACGTTGTAATATTACAACATGAATACACATTCTGAGCTCGCTGATCTCTCATTCACCGTCTCCGGTCGTATCGCTCGTCCGTGCGCGGAGGTATACGAAGCCGTAGCCGATCCCGAGCAGCTTTCGCGCTACTTCACCACCGGCGGCGCAAAGGGGCGTCTGAAAGCTGGAGAGCAGGTTCAGTGGGACTTCGCCGATTTTCCCGGCGCTTTCCCTGTGACCGTGATCGAAGACGTGCCGCCGCGCAGGATTGTCATCGAGTGGGGCAATGTTGCCACGACTAGCGAGAAGGGTATGACCAGGGTCGTCTTTGAGTTTGAGCCCATTGACGCTGGTTCTCGAACGCTGGTGACAATCACCGAATCTTCATGGCAGCCGAACCGCGAGGGCGCTAAAGCGGCGTTTGGTAACTGCGAAGGATGGACCGGCATGCTTGCAGCGCTCAAGGTCTGGCTGGAACACGGTATCAATCTGCGCGAAGGGTTTTATAAGTGAGTGCCGATTGAGGGTGGCTATCAACCTCGCTCGACCGGAAGCCATAGCTCGCACGTGGCAGTGCTGAAATCAGCGACACGATCTAACACTGCAACAAGTGACGGACCGGGTCGCAAACGCCAGGGGTTTGATGGGAACCAATCCGTCGCGGTGGCCGCCCAGGTTTCTTGCAGAGCTTCGGGATATGCCCCTTCGACGCGGAACACAGCCCACTCACCCGCGGGCACTTCGATGACGTCGAGATCCTCCGCCACGAGCGTTGCGTCGGTGACGGCTACTCCGTGCAAGTAGGTCAGCTCGCTGCCCTCTGCATAATCTGGATCAACCTCGGCGCTGACCTGCAGTAATCCGGTGGGTTCCGTGTTGCTCAATTCTTTCAACCGAGTGTGCTCGGTTGTTGGCAAGGAGGCGATGTGCACTTTGATGTGGGGATTTGGTCCTTCGTGGATGAGCGGAACGCGGGCCGCGTGTCCGATGAGTTGAAATGCGGGTTGATCGGCGATGCGAGTGTCCATGGTGTCTTTTCCTTCTACGCTCAGGCGAAACCTGAGTTGCGATTGTGGGTGAAGGGGACCGCCATCTCGCCGCACATCTCCCGGACTCACACCGTGCACCGAACGAAACACTCGGCCGAACGCTTCGGTCGATCCATAGCCGTAGCGCACTGCAATGCCCAAGAGGTTGTCGCCTTTGGTGACCTCGGCTGTTGCCACCGTCATGCGACGGCGTCGAATGTATTCCGAGAGCGGCATGCCCGCTAGAGACGAAAACACTCGTCGCAGGTGGTATTCCGTCGTGCCGAGTTTGGTGGACAACACGGCCACGTTGATGTCTTGCGTCAGGTTGTCTTCGACAAGACCGACAAGTGTGTTCAGTTCAGCGATCACGGTTCTCCCTTCGTCATCTACTATCCAGGTGCGCTTCGACTTGCACCCTACTATTGCGGCCCGATTGGATCGCGTGCAGAGTTTCGTATGAGTGCGTCCTTCTGTGAAAAGGCGAGCAAGATCACGACTCTCCGTCGGAAACCCGTTTCTTACCTTGATACTTCATCAGTATCGCTGTAACGCCCATACCGCCAACTAGTGTGGGACAGATGGCGAGCGGGCAACCCGTCCCGAATGATCGCCCGTGCACTGCGCTGCTCACCCACTACCGTGCGGAACCACATTGCACTCTCCGGCGGTATCCGCCCCAGACCCAGAAAGCGATCCCCGTATCGTTTGTCCTTCCAGGAACGTGAAGGGATCTCACGCGATATCACCGCAGGGGTCTTCGCCAGAACTATCAGTACACGCTTAGGGCGTCCCGCATCAACCATCTCCCGTGAGATCCGTCGGAAGGGCGGCAGATCCTCCTACTGTGCCAACATCGCTGACATTCAGGCTTGGGAACAAGCGAAACGGCCGCGTGTGACAAAGCTTGACCTTCATGAAGGACTCAGAGAATTGGTATGTCTCAAGCTCGCTGAGGATTGGTCGCCGCAGCAGGTGGCGGTCTGGCTGAAATCTGCGTTCCCCGACGAGCCAGAATGGTAGCTCTCGCATGAAGCGATCTATCGATCCCTCTACAGGCCAAAAAGGCTGGCGCTACCTTCACTAATAGGGAAACGTCGGAGCATGGGCAGATTGCGAAAGCTCTCGGGAGCGAGGTCTACTTCTCTGCTCCAGGTTCTCCCTGGCAGCGCGGCAGCAACGAGAACACGAATCGGCTCATCCGTCAGTACCTCCCCAAGAAGACAGACCATTCCCTTCTCACCCAGGCTGAGCTGGATCGTATCGCGGAACGCATCAACACTAGGCCGATCAATGAATCTAACGGTTTTGTGAATTCAGACCGGTCGTGGAGAAAACTAGGCCGCGAGTTCGCAGGTTGGCAAGCGCTCGTCCTGGTTCAGCAAGGCCGAGGTGGCGTATCCCTCAACCGGGTAGCGAAGTCGTTGAGCGACTACCTCTAGAGCCTGTCTGACAGATTGTTTGAGGACTTCGTTATGGGTCCCCGTGGCCTCATTGGGTTGGTCGGTATGTCTCGCGCATGTGTGTGTTTAGGAGAATTGCCGCTGCGGTGATCATGCCGATGCTGAACAGGATCTGTTCGATGATCATCCATGTTGGGTAAAAGCCGGGGATCATCGCGATCAGCATCGTGATGATTGGTAGCCCGATGGTGAGGGCGCGGAGTCTACGGTAGGCCCAGATTGATCCCTGTGATGCCTTCCATGCGTAGTAGAGAGTGAGGGCAGTCAAGAACAAGCCGATCGCGGTGCGCACCCAAACCGCGGTGGGCTGCGGTGTCCCGGAAGTGGCAACCACCATGGCGATACCGAGTCCGGCCAGGCCGAGGAGGAGTTCGAACGCGAGGATCCATCTGATCCAGGCGTGGGCCCGGCTGGTTTTGGGGTGAACCCGCATTGCCGGGGTGATGGTTAGGGTTCGCTTGCTACGGGAGGCCCTTTTCTTGGCGGTCGGAGTATTGTATAGCGAGTTTGACATTGATTCCTTTTCTGTGAGGGGACAGCGCACTCCTCAACGATTCTCATCTGAAAGCGTCACGATAATTTACGTCTCCAGCTAGTTGCGGTTCTACCTGCTCCGCTCTGCAATTGAGAGATTCTGCGCAGGCAAGCTTCTCGTGCAACTAACCGTTCGATGGGCTACAGCCCAGATAGAGAACCTTAATTCATCACGAAGAGAATTGAGTTTCCATGTCGTGTACTGCCATAAAGCTGGCGGAAATTAGGAGCCTACCCTCGTGCTTCATACTGTCCGAGTCGGCGTGACGGCGTTTGCCGCAGCCGTGAAATTCGAGATGGTTTCTGGCCTCAGGCCGGTCAACGGCTCTAGCGATGGGGGACTGTCAGCGGGTACCGGCGGTCGAGACGGGCCGACAGAACGCTGCTGACAAGGAAGCGCAAGATAAGTGCCCCACCTGCCCAGTATGCACCAGCGATGATGAAAAGCGTCGAGGGGAGACTCCCGAGTGTGACGAGGGCTGAAATCAGAATTGTCACGATCACTCCGATTCCGATGTACAGCAAACGCCATCCATGGATCTCACGGGCACGGCCTGCTACTTGTTCTCGTTTCCTGTTCTCAAAATCCGATGCCGCTTTTACTGCCCCTTCCGCCGCAACGTCAGTGAATAGCTCCTCGACACTCACATCTAGTGCGTCCGCGATGAGCGAAAGAGTTTCGAGACTCACGTCATTCCCGGCTTCAAGGCGCTGGATGGTGCGTGTCGCAACTCCGCTCTCAGAAGCGAGGCGCTCCTGACTCCAGCCGAGATTCTGTCTAAGCTCACTAATTCGTGTATTCATAATTCAATTAAGCCACGCAGCCTCACGACTCCGCTACGACAGCAACCTGACAAGTACACGACAACCACCCGACACCTACACGACAGCTAGGCCCACGGCCCTGGTGTGCATAATTGAGGGGTGCGTGAACTTTACTCGAATACGTCGCCACCATCCAAAAGCTCATCCACACACGAATATGCCTTGCCATCTTAAATAGACCAATATCGGGCCAGGGTGGTGCGATGGTGGGTTGAGACCACCAACGCTATATGCGATGTTGTTCGCACAGTTTTCACGACTGAATCACTCTTCACGGCGGTGCATAATGTGACGCACGAGCATGGTGATTCCAAGCGTTCCAAGGCCTCCCCAAACCAGCAAAGCGAGCACCCATACTGGAACTGATTTGCTGACGCCGCCTACTAAATAGCCTGGGCCGTAACCAAACAGCATAAAACCGACCCCAATCGCCCAACACGTCGCAGTGACGATCGACGGAATGATCAGGAAATAGTGCCGGGACGAGGCCTCCGAATTGCGAGTGGTGGTGCTCCGCCGCCTTCGTAGTTCAGTAATTGGTTTCTCTTGGGATAAGTCCTGCTGGGCAGCGTCTACGATTTTTCGTCTGCTCTCGTGCGCATTGGTCGGAGCTGATCGACGAGCGGCGCGCTCTTCAAGGTACTCGAGGTAGTGAACGACGTTGAGGCCGAGTAAGCCGACGCCCAATCCTAGCGCCATGAGCGCGAATCCAAATGCACCACCATCTCGAACTGTGACTGCCTCAGCCATCATCAGTAGTCCGACGACGGTGAAGACAACTGCGACCAGAGGGAGTGCGATAAGTATCTTGAAGGCCTCCCAACGGTCGACACGGCAGGTGCGACTTTGCTCTTGACAGCGCTGTTTGTTAGATTTTCGCTGTCTCTTTTGCCGTACGAGGCTATTTGCCGAAACCTCATCATTCTCATGTGCAGTTCGCCCGCCGGGAGAACTGTGAGAATAAGGTTCTTGAATCATCTAAACCACACTCTACGCTCGCTTGTCAGGGCTTTCCAGATCCGCGTCTGACATTTCAATATAGAGGTCGCCGCTTCGTCTTCGCTGAACTTGCTTATGCATCACGTGTTCAGTCGGACGGGTAACATGAGTGATAATCATGGGCAGGGAGGGCGTGTTGCACGTAGCAATCTCCGGCACTCACGGAAGTGGAAAGAGCACTCTGTTGAGCGATTTCACCATGTCGCATCGAGGCTGGGCGATGCTGCCCGATCCCTTTGAGTACCTCGACGGAGCAGAGCAAAATCCTGGAGCCTCCGTGTTCTTTCAGCAGCTACAAATCGCGGCGGATCGCCTGTCCGAACCGATGACCAAACCCGTAATTGCGGAGAGATGCCCGTTAGATTTCCTCGCGTATCTTCACGCACTCGATGTACTTGGTAGGTCGGGGGCGTCGGCGGGACTCTTTGAGCGTGGCTACGAACTCACGACTCAGGCCATGACGAATGTTGATCTTCTGATCCTGCTTCCCCTGAGCGGCACCGACTCGATCGACATCGGGGCAGATGAAGTCCTTGAACTTCGAGACGCCATGAATGAGTCTCTGCTCGAACTGGTCGACGAGCTCGATCTTGCCGAGAGACGGCCTGTGGTGGAGGTAACCGGAAACCGAGCTCAGCGACTTGCTCGGCTCGAAGGCGCGATCCGAGATCTAGGCCAAGGCCTGACGAACCTCGTCTGAGGCCAGCGCGCCTCCGAATTTAGACGGGTGAAACTCGATCATCGTGTGGCGAGCAAGCCCAAGCGTTGCAAACGGATCATTTGAGATCGCAGCTTCGATATCCGACCTAGATCCCGTTGCAAAGATGAGCCCACCAGTGCGAGGTTCTTGGCGCCCAGAGGCAAGGAATAATCCAGCGTTGTACTGTTCCTCGAGCCACGACACATGGGAGTCGAGAGCCTCGTCAATTTGGGCAAGCTCTGCGAGATAATCGATCACGATAACGTACACGCCGCAAGTTTAGCTTCTCGGACGGCATTGATTAGTTCAGGATCTCGCCCCGCTCGTGCGGGGGAATCGAAATGAGGCGATCCCGCCACAACTGCAGAGCCTCAGGGGAAAGACGGGTCCAATCCGTGATCTCGCGAACGATGCGAAGCGGAGCAGCGCTGCGGTAGGAGCGGGTCGGGTTGCCGGGAAACTTCTTGTCGGTCACGTTCGGATCGTTCTCAAACCCTCCCGTCGGCGCGACCTCGTAGACGTGCGGGGTCGCGCCGCCGCCAGAAAGTTCCGCGGCGAGCTCTGCCGCGAGGCCTGCACCGTCGACCAGCGCGGTGAAATAGACGTGGTTCATCACGACCTCTGGGCGATAGTTCGAGCGGTGCCCGGAGGTGAGAACGTCTCCCGCTTTCAAATCAGCAGTAGTGCCGTGAAAGAACGGACCTTCATCGAGAGCCTTAGTCATCGGTTTCACCTGCCCCTCACGACCCGAGATGCCGAAGGAACCGCTCGGGTGCATCGAGAAATAGCTTCCAGTTCTGGACCAATTCTAGGTCTTCGTAGTTTCTGCGCTGAAGGCCCGAGTCGCTGAGCTCGAAGATTGTGGCCTCGGGGAGAGACGCGAGGATCGGCGAGTGAGTCGACATTAGAGGATCTCTCGAACCGCCGGAATTGTCGCGGGCCATTCATCCCTCGGAGTGGGGGCGAGAGCATGCTCCTCAACTCTCCGTAGGGGGAGGTTGGAACGGCTCGACTGCAGATTCATTGGTTCAAGCCAGCAAATTGAGGTCAGGATCTTGCCACGTGCGCAGGGTTTTAACTAGCTCATCGAGAAACCGGTCGACTTGCTCGGAGTTGTAGCCGTCACGCCACTTGGTCTGCCGAAATGCCGCGTTTTTGATGGTTTTTGCGATGACCTCAGCGCGAGGTTCGTCACGCAATTGCCTAGCTACCGTGTCGAGAAAATCGTCGACGTCATTCAGGTCGTATCCTGCCTTGAACTTTGTGGTCGCGAAGCGTGAATTGATCACTTTATTTGCGAGGTCAGTTCGCTCTTGAGTGGGGTTGCTCATGTTGTCCTTTTGTTAGACCGTAAACGAAACAGTGTGCCAGCCCGTCGCGCCGTCGGGTGCAGGGGGAGCCTCAGTCTTCGTCTGAGTCTTACCTGACTTGTCGGTGGCCCGCACTCGGGCGGTGTGTGATCCTGGTTCCGCCGTCCAGGGGAGACTCCACTGCACCCAGGTGTCATCAGAGATGGGAGTTGCGAGGGTCGCCTCCTGCCACTCGCCGTCATCGATCTGCACCTCAACGCGCTTGATGCCGGTGTGCTGAGCCCAGGCGACACCCGCGATTGGCACGGTGCCAGCTCCTACGCGCTGAGAAGCACGGGGTGTGTCGATTCGTGAGGCGGTCTTCACCGGACCAAGCGCAGACCAGCCGCGCGGCGTCCAATAACCCTCTGCGTCAGCGAATCTTGTGACCTCTATTGTGGTGATCCACTTTGTCGCCGACACGTAACCAAACAGACCCGGCACGATCATTCGGGCCGGAAACCCGTGCTCCGGCGGCATCGGCTCCCCGTTCATGCCAACGGCGAGGATCGCGGCTCGCTTTGGATCGGTCAGTGTTTCAATCGGCGTGCCAGCGGTAAAACCATCGGGCCCCGAAGACAGCACCATGTCTGCGTCTGCAGCTGGACCGGCCTTGGCGAGCAGATCCCGAATCGGATACCCCAACCAGGTCGCGTTGCCGATGAGATTGCCACCCACCTCGTTTGAGACGCACGCGATGGTGGTCACGTGCTCTTCGAGGGGTAACGCAAGCAACTCGTCGTAGGTGATTGAGAAGGGGTGATCGACGAGACCCGTGATCTTGAGCTCCCAATCGGCCGACTCAATGCGCGGCACCTGGAGTGCGACGTCGATGCGATAAAACTCGTCATTGGGTGTGATCAGGGGAGTGATGCCCTGCACATCGAGTTCGGCTCCAGCGGGCACGGGCGGCGCGGGTACCGCCGGCTTCGGCAGCCTGATCGCTGATCGGGCCGCCGTTACGGCCGCCGAGCTCGCGTTCATGAGGCGTGCGCCAACTCCGACGACCACCGCCGCCGCAGACGTGAGGGCCGCGAATGTGACGAAGCTGCGGCGAGAGAGTGATTCGGCGGTTGTGGAGTTGCTGGCTGCAGGCACTTCGGTTCGGGATCCGGCAGCCTCGATCCACGCTGCCAGCAGGCGCCGGCCGCGAAGCATCACGAGGATCCCGGCTCCCATACCAAGCAGGGTTGGTAGCGCCCACACTGCCGAAGCCTCCGCGCGGGTCGTGACTGCAATGATCGAAAGTGCCGTCACCACCACAAGAACCAGAACGCCTGCGTAGCGCCGTTTCATCTCGAGGATGCCTGCAACCGCGGCGACGACAAGCAGTGCGATCCCGAGCATCACAAAGAGCGCGACTTTGTCGCCCGTGTTGAAAAGTGCGATCATCGCCTCTTTGAGCCACAGTGGGGCCAGATCAATCGCAAGGGACCCCATCGCGAACAGGGGAGATGACTGGGGTCCCACAAATATGGCGATGAGTTCAGCGGTGGCGAGTACTGCGGCAGCCGCGGTAATCCCGAGAATCGCAGCCCAGAGTCTTTCTCGCATTGCTCCACTCTAGTTGTTGAAGTGCAACGTCTGCCCGGAGTTCGGGTGCAGGATTATTTTCTAACTAATAGAAAAACAACGATATTTCACCCCCGAAAGTGCCCGCCTGGCGGTTGAAACGGGTGCAGAGTGAGAAGTAGCCAACGATTGGTCACAACGAACGTGGCCGGATCGCACCTACGAAAGAGAGACACCATGACCGCATATCAGGATGACATCGAAGCCGTTGAAGCAGTCAAGGCGGAGTACGGCTCGAGCTGGGCTCGCATCAATCCCGAGCATGTCGCCCGAATGCGCACTCAGAACCGCTTCAAGACCGGACTCGAGATTGCCCAGTACACCGCTGACATCATGCGTCGCGACATGGAAGAGTACGACAACGACTCCTCCGTCTACACGCAGTCTCTCGGTGTCTGGCACGGCTTCATCGGGCAGCAGAAGCTCATCTCGATCAAGAAGCACCTCAAGACCACCAACAAGCGCTACCTCTACCTCTCGGGCTGGATGGTCGCGGCTCTCCGCTCGGAGTTCGGTCCATTGCCCGATCAGTCCATGCACGAGAAGACCTCGGTGCCAGCGCTCATCGAAGAGCTCTACACCTTCCTGCGTCAGGCAGACGCGCGTGAGCTCGACCTGCTCTTCACCCAGCTCGATGATGCCCGTGTTGCGGGCGACGAGACCGCTGTCGAGTTCGTGCAGTCGCAGATCGACAACTTCGAGACCCACGTCGTGCCGATCATCGCCGACATCGATGCGGGCTTCGGTAACCCCGAGGCAACGTACCTGCTCGCAAAGAAGATGATCGAAGCCGGTGCGTGCGCGATCCAGATCGAGAATCAGGTTTCGGACGAGAAGCAGTGCGGTCACCAGGATGGCAAGGTAACCGTGCCGCACGAGGACTTCCTCGCGAAGATCGCGGCGGTGCGCTACGCGTTCCTTGAGCTCGGCGTTGACAACGGCATCATCGTTGCTCGCACCGACTCGCTCGGAGCAGGCCTCACCCAGAAGATCGCCGTCAGCCAGACTCCCGGCGACCTGGGGGATCAGTACAACTCCTTCCTTGACGTCGAAGAGATCTCAGAAGAAGAACTCGCCAACGGTGACGTTGTGATCAAGCGCGATGGCAAGCTGCTGCGCCCGAAGCGTCTCGCGAGCAACCTGTTCCAGTTCCGCCCCGGTACCGGTGAGGATCGCTGCGTGCTCGACTGCATCACGTCGCTGCAGAATGGTGCCGACCTGCTGTGGATCGAAACCGAGAAGCCGCACGTCGCCCAGATCGCCGGCATGGTGGATCGCATCCGCGAGGTGATCCCGAACGCGAAGCTCGTTTACAACAACAGTCCGTCGTTCAACTGGACGCTCAACTTCCGCCAGCAGGCGTTCGATAAGCTCGTGGAGCAGGGCAAGGACGTCTCGGCCTACGACCGCGACAAGCTGATGAGCGTCGACTACGACACCACCGAGCTGGCGCAGATCGCCGACGAGATGATCCGCACCTTCCAGAGCGAAGGATCGGCCCGCGCCGGTATCTTCCACCACCTCATCACGCTGCCGACCTACCACACGGCCGCACTGTCAACCGACAACCTCGCCAAGGGCTACTTTGGTGACGAGGGCATGCTCGCCTACGTTCGCGACGTGCAGCGCCGCGAGATCCGCGAGGGGATCGCGACCGTCAAGCACCAGAACATGGCCGGTAGCGACATCGGAGACAACCACAAGGAGTACTTCGCAGGCGACGCCGCGCTCAAGGCCGGTGGCAAAGACAACACGATGAACCAGTTCTAAGCGGTTCGCGGGTTTTGAGTGGGGATCAGCTGCGGCTGATCCCCACTTTTTGCGTTGGGGCAGGGAGCCGTTCCATATTTCGACCCCCATCGAATAGTCAAGCTCGTAGGCTGGGGTCATGAAGCAGCACAGCTACGAGACTCAACTCCGCTGGAGTGGCAGCACAGGCAGCGGCTACCGCGGTTACGACCGCAATCACGAGCTGGTTGTTGCTGGCACCACACTGCGCGCCAGCGCGGATCCGGCGTTCCTCGGTGATCCGGCCCTTCCGAACCCAGAGCAACTGCTGCTGGCCGCAGCCAGCTCTTGTCAGATGCTGTCATTTCTGGCTCTTGCCGCACTCGCCAAAGTTGACGTCGTGGGCTACGCCGACGATGCTCGAGCGGTGATGCCCGAGACCGGAGTGTTAACGCAGATTACCGAGATCGAACTGAACGTCACGGTCACCGTGAAGAACGCTGACGAGCAAGAGGTTTTGCGGCTTATGGAGCCCGCTCACGAGCAGTGCTACATCGCCAACACGCTCAAAGCCGCAGTGACCGTGCGCACAACCGTGACGGTGATCGCATGAAAGACATCGCGATCCCCGCACCGAATGGGGCGCAATCTGTGGCAAAACTCGCGCGGGTTCTTGGTGACGCGGGTGTTGGGCTAGAGGGTGGCGGAATGTGGTCTGGTGTCGCCCACTATCTCGTTGATGACGGGGATGCTGCCCTGAGCGCGCTCACCGCAGCTGGGATCGGTGGCGCTCAACAGCGGGACGTGGTGATCGCCGAACTCGAGGCAGACGTGCCCGGTGCTCTGGGCCGAATGATGACCAAACTCGCTGACGCGGGTGTACAACTTGAAGGACAGTACAGCGATCACGACAATCGCAAGATTCTGCTCGTTACAGATGTGAGTGCGGCAGAGGCGGCGCTCGCGTGACAGAGCGACCGAGCCTGAGCGAGGTTGGCGCGGCGATTGCCGAGCCGGCGAGACTCCGCATACTGCAAGAGCTTCTTGCGGGCACACCGCTTCCGGCGGGCGCTCTCGCCGCACGGCTCGGTCTCTCACCGTCGACCGTGAGTTCGCACGTGGCGCGACTGCTCGACGCGAAACTGGTGTCGGTGACGTCGAGGGGGAGAACTCGGCTCGTCACGATCGCGACCCCTGAGGTCGCGGAGGCCGTCGAGTCCTTGCTCAGGCTCTCTGCTGAACCCGCGGTAACCTCTCTCGCTAAGCACACACAGAGAGCTGCGCTGCGCGAAGCACGCACTTGCTATGACCACCTCGCGGGGCGGTTGGGTATCGCGGTCGCCGATCTCGCCTTTGAACGGCAGTGGGTCATCGAACACGACGGATCCCTGCAACTGATAGCACAGAGCGACCTCGAATCAGGGTTGGGGATCACGCTCGAACTTCCCGCTGGTAGTCGCCCCGAAGTGAGGGGCTGCATGGACTGGACCGAACGCAGGCCACACCTCGCGGGAAAGCTTGGGGCGGCATTGCTGACCGCCATGCTGCGCGCGGGATGGCTGCGCACCCAGAGCGGGGGCCGGTCCCTGAACATCACGACCCTGGGCAAGGAGCGCTTCGCAACGCTTGGAATCGACTGCTGAGCTGGCAGCATCTAAGCTGATCCGATGTCGTTCACCGCTTTCACTCGCTATCTGAGGCTTGCAACCGAGCAGATCTCGAGTTACGAAGGCCCATGGCCAGAGGAGCAGCGCGGCGAGTACGAATCCGGCCTTGTGAACATCAACGGTGAACGATGGCGGATTCGCACGGCCCGCGTTACACCCACAAAGCCTGGCGCGTTTGTGGCGGTGTGGAAGCGCGACGAGAGTGGTGAAACCCGCCCGTTCGCTCGAGAAGAGGCTGAGACGGGGCTGCTGCTGTTTGTCGAGGACGGGGACCGTTTCGGTGTTTTTCGGTTTGGTGCCGCCCATCTTGAAGAGCTGGGAATCTCGAGCTCCGCAACGAAGCCCGGTAAGCGCGGTTTTCGTGTCTACCCGAGTTGGTGTACCGAGCTGAA
Organism: Leucobacter viscericola; assembly: GCF_011299575.1. Taxonomy (NCBI): domain Bacteria; kingdom Bacillati; phylum Actinomycetota; class Actinomycetes; order Micrococcales; family Microbacteriaceae; genus Leucobacter; species Leucobacter viscericola. The sequence continues at coordinate 457,111 of NZ_CP049863.1, read as the reverse complement.
CCCCCAAGCATCACGAACCCAAGCGGCGCAGTCCCGCGCGTTTGCCGCTCTTGCGTAGCCCCGGCAGGTCTCAACTGACAGCCGCCAGCCAATAGGCTTAGTGCATGAACATTTTGCGGGTCACCTGGGGCATGAGTGCCTTCGTTTGGGCGGGCGTACTTCTGCTCAGCTGTATCTGGTGGGGCTGGCCCGCGGCGATTGTTGCCGTTGTGTTCTTGCTCGCGCCTGATCTCTCGCTGATCGGTGCGTTCGCAGAAAAGGGACGTCTGAAGACGAACTACGTGCGGCTCTACAACTCCCTGCACAACATGACCATGCCGGTCGTTTTGCTCGGGCTCGGGATCCTGCTGTTTTTCCTCACCGGTGGTTTCAGTGACGGGCTGTGGCAGCTCGCGCTTGCGGGGCTCGCCTGGTTCGTGCACGTTGCCGCGGATCGTGCCCTCGGGTTTGGTCTTCGCGCGCCCGACGGCAGCATGATTCCGGTGGGATACACGCTGTAGTTCGCTATTTCGTCGCGTCCGCCCGGTCAACGGCAAACGCGAGGTGAGGCATGTCTATCCCTCGGTAGTGCTTCACGAACCGCCCGCGAACCGTCATGCCCAGCCGGATCGCGACGTTCATCGAGGCAGTGTTTGTGTCGCGAATCTGAGCGTAGAGTCGGTCGACCTTCAACGATTCAAATGCGTAGTCGCGACAAGCTGCTGCCGCCTCAAGAGCAAATCCTCGATGCCAAAATGCTCGGTTGAACAGGTATCCCACCTCGACAACATCCTCATCCAGGATGTGCTGTACGGTGAGTCCACACTGGCCGATCATCTCGCCGGTGTCGCGGAGCACCACGGCCCAGAGGCCAAAGCCATCCTCGCGGTAGCGCGTCATCATACGCTCAAGCCACGCGTCCACCATCGCATCGTCGAACGCACCCTCGTACGCGACCATGGTTTCTTCGTCCTGCAGAATCGCGCTGAGCTGAGGCCGGTCACCCGGGGTCATTTCGCGCAGGATAAGGCGCGGAGTCTCGATGAGCATGGCACTATTCTGCCAATGCATGGTTGCACATGCGAAAGTGATGATGTCATCATTAGAGCATGTCCATGATTCAAGTGCGAAACGTTCCCGAAGAGTTGCATCGTCAACTTAAGATTCGTGCTGCCCGCGAGGGGATCACACTCTCTGATCTGGCACTGAATGAGTTGCGTCGACTGGTCGAGGTTCCTAGTCACTCTGAGCTGAGTGAGCGGCTCGCGTCGCGGAAACCGCGAACGTACAACGGAGAGACCGCGGCTGAGTCAACAAGGGCTGAACGAGAAGCACGTTGATAGTTCTTGACGCGTCGGCCGCGGTCGAGTTGTTGCTGGCATTACCTCTTTCGCGGCGGGTTCAAGATCGACTCGACCAGGGACACTGGCAGCTTGCCGCTCCGCAATTGCTTGTTGTTGAGATTCTGCAGGTATTACGGCGTCGAGTAGCGGCCGGGTCGACCTCGCTAAGTGATGCCGAAGAAGCCTTGGAACTCTTGCAAGAACTTGGCATCCGTTACTTTGACCATCAAGTACTTGCGGAGCGCGTCTGGCAGTTGCGAGGAAATTTGTCGGCGTACGACGCGAGCTACGTTGCGCTTGCTGAAGCGCTCGGTTGGCAACTCGTGACGACGGATGCGCGACTGGCCAACGCTCCTGGACATTCCGCTTCGGTATTGCTGGTGAATTGAGCGGACGTGCCTCGGCAAGATCTTGCCTGCAATCCGGTAATCTTGCGAGGGGCATTCGTTCTGTAGACCCGTAAAAAGAAGAAGGAGGCGGCGTGCATCTCAAGAGCCTCACGCTCAAGGGCTTCAAGTCCTTCGCACAGCCGACGACCTTCCAGTTCGAGCCCGGCGTTACCGCAATCGTTGGGCCCAATGGCTCGGGCAAATCGAACGTCGTTGACGCGCTTGCCTGGGTCATGGGGGAGCAGGGGGCAAAAACCCTCCGCGGCGGCAAGATGGAAGACGTCATCTTTGCCGGCACCTCAACCCGCGGTCCCCTCGGCCGTGCCGAGGTAAAACTCACGATCGACAACAGCGACGGGGCTCTGCCAATCGAGTACGCCGAGGTAACGATCAGTCGTACCCTCTTCCGTAACGGCTCGAGCGAGTATGCCATCAATGGCGAGAACAGCCGTCTGCTTGACGTTCAAGAACTCCTCAGCGACTCTGGACTCGGTCGAGAGATGCACGTCATTGTTGGCCAGGGGCAGCTCGACAGGGTGCTGCGGGCGACCCCTGAGGATCGAAGGGGTTTTATTGAGGAAGCCGCTGGCATCCTCAAACACCGCCGCCGCAAGGAGCGCACGCTCCGCAAGCTCGAAGCGATGGAGACAAACCTCACTCGCCTCAACGACCTAGCTGGCGAGATTCGACGCCAGTTGAAGCCACTGGGGCGCCAGGCCGAGGTTGCTCGCGCGGCCCAGGGGATCGCCGCCGAGGTGCGCGACGCGAAGGCGCGTCTGCTCGCCGACGACGTTGCCCGCCTGCGTGCCGAACTCGACGAACTCGCACGAGACGAGTCTGAGCGACACTCAGAACGTATTGTGCTGCAGGAGCAGGTCGAGCAGAAGCAACTGCGCATCCAACGGCTCGAACAAGACCAGCAGAGTGATGAGCTCGATACCGCGCGCCGCGTAACCATCGGCCTCGAATCAGCGCAATCGAAACTGCGTGGTCTCTACGCCCAGACACAGCAGCGGCTCACGTTCCTTGCTACTCAGGCCGAGGCCCCCGAGCACGCAAACCGCACGAGCCAGACCACCGTCGACGAAGCCGGAGTCGAAGCAAAACGCCTCGAGGCGCTCATTCCCGAGGCCGAGGCGCGTTGGCAGCAGGCCGGTAATGTCACCCGCCAGGCGCAGCAGTCGCTCGACGCCATCGATGAGCACATTGCCGCGCAGAGCGCCCTCGTCTCAAAGCACGACCTCAGGCTTTCGCAGCTGCGCGGTCGCACGGAGACCGCTGTGCAGAAGCGTGACACCGTTGCGCAAGAGATCTCGCGCCGCGAGCAGGCCGTTGCTCAGGCGGTCGCGCGTGCCGAAGAGGCCGACGAGGAGCTTGCCGACTTTACAGAGCAAGCCGAAGTTGAGACTCTGCCCGAGGCTGGCCTCGACGATAATTATCGCGCCGCCCAAGAAAAGCAGACCACCGCAGAGCAGCAGCGTGATGAGGCTCGCGAGCAACTACACGAGCTTGAGCAGGAACGCGCTGGGCTCGACGCTCGTGTGAGCGCCCTTACTCGCTCCCTCGACCAGCGTGATGCCTCCGCTGCGCTGCTTGCCGAAGCGCCTCGTGGCATCAGCGGTCGAGTCTCCGACCGGGTACGGGTGGCGGAGGGATATGAGGCCGCAGTTGGTGCAGCGCTGGGTGCGTTCGCCGAGGCTCTTCTCGCCGACACGGCGCAAGACGCGGAGGTCGCTGTTGAGGCGGCACGAGAGCAGGATCTCGGCAGACTGCGAGCGGTTGTAGCCGCGGCAGGATCCTCAATTGACGCTCCTAAGATCAAACACGCGGTTCGGGCTGGTGACGTCATCGAGGAGGCACCCGAAGGGGTGCGTGGGCTGCTCGCGACGGTCTATGTTGCGGATGACCTGACGGCGGCTCTCAACGCCGCTGAAGAGCTGCGTGAGAGCGGTCTCGATTTTACGGTGGTCACCGGAAGCGGCGATGTGCTCACACCGCACACGCTGAGCGGAGGATCCACACTTGCACCGTCGCGTATCGAGCTCACAGCTGAGCTGGAGCAGGCTCGGGATCGCCGCGATGTTGTCGCGGAAAAGATCGCCGAGACGGAGGCAACGCTTGCAGAGCTGCGTGCCGCTACGGTCGCAGCAAAGGAGGCTGCGCAGTATGCGTACGCCGACCTCCGCGCGGCCGATGCTCAGCTCGCCGAGGTTGCGAAGGAACGGCATCGGCTGACCGCACGTGCTGAGGCCGCGCGGGCCGAGGCTGATCGTGTGCGCCAGGCGCTGCAATCGGTGGCCGAGTCGGCGGGTGAGGCCACCCGCGAGGCCGAAGCCGCGGCACAGGCGTTTGCTGAGGCCGAGGCTTCGCCGCGACCGATCCTCGACGCGAGTTCGCGCGAGGGAGTCTTTGTTGAGCTCGAGAAGGCGCGAGCCGAAGAGGTCGAACTGCGACTCGCACTTGAGACCGCGCGCGAGCGCGCACGTGCCGCGAAGGTACACCGCGAGACCCTCGCAGAGCAATACGAGGCCGACCAGCAGGCTGCCGAGGAAGCTGCGCGCAGAGCGGTACTTCGTGCGCGGCAGGTTTCGCAGGCGGAGCGTGTTGCCGGCCTGCTGCCCGCGATCCTCGACGCTTGCGACCGTTCGCTCACCGAGGCAAGGCTGCACCAGCAACGAGCCGAACAAGAGCGCGCAAAACACAGCCAGGAGCTGACCCTGCTTCGCTCGGAAGAATCGGAGTTGCGACAGAAACTCGGGACGCTGACGGAGCGCGTACACGGCGCCGAGCTGAAGAGCTACGAACGCAAGCTGCAGTTGTCGGCTCTGCTTGAGCGATCTGGCAACGAACTCGGCCTTGTTGAGGATGTGCTGATCGCGGAGTTTGGCCCGGATCAGCCAATCCCGGTGCCGCGCGCGGAAGAGGCAGAGGCCAACGAGGCCGAACCGGCGACCACTCCGTTCGTGCGTGCCGAGCAAGAGCGTCGCCTTGCCCGCGCCGAGAAGCGCCTTACCGAGCTGGGGCGCATTAACCCGCTCGCGCTCGAAGAGTTCTCGGCGCTTGAGCAGCGACACCTCTTTCTCTCTGACCAGCTCAAGGATCTCACTAAGACCCGAACCGACCTGATGTCGATTATCGAAGAGCTCGACGAGAAGATGCAGGGTATTTTTGGGGCGGCGTTTGAAGACACTCGAATCGCTTTCGCTGAGGTCTTCCCGATCTTGTTCCCGGGCGGATCCGGCGAGATTACGCTGAGCAACCCCGATGATCTGCTCAACACCGGTATCGAGATGGTGGTGAAGCCAGCTGGTAAGAAGGTCGAGCGCATGTCGCTGCTCTCCGGCGGCGAGCGCTCACTCGCTGCCGTGGCGTGGCTTATGGCGATCTTCCAGGCTCGCCCTAGCCCGTTTTACATTGTCGACGAGGTCGAGGCTGCCCTCGATGACGCAAACCTCGGCCGATTGCTGCAGGTGTTCGAGCGGCTGCGCGAGAACTCGCAGCTCATTATGATCACGCACCAGAAGCGCACGATGGAGATCGCCGACGCGCTTTACGGTGTGTCGATGCGGCAGGATGGCATCTCTGCGGTCGTCGGGCAGCGAATTGGGCGCGAGGAATAACGGTCACTTTGTAGAGTCGCACAGACGTAGTGTCGAAGAATGCTAACGGTTTCATCTCAGCGCACTGTGAAATGTGGTGTTAAGTACTGGGAACGTTAGGCTCTTCTTCAAGTCCTAAAAGTGGGACGTTTCGATGACGAAAGGCAGTTGCCAATGAAGGCCACCTCCAAAAAAGCAGTTGGCGCACTCGCGCTCCTCGCGAGCGCAGCGCTCGTGCTATCGGGCTGCAGTAGCTCCTCCGACTCCAGCGACTCGAAAGACACCAAGTCTGAGGGCAGCAGCGAAGCTCTTCGCATCGGCACCCTGCTTCCGCAGACGGGCTCACTTGAGCACCTGATCTACGGACCCCAGGCAGCCGTGAAGCTTGCGATCTCAGAGATCAACGATGCCGGCGGCGTGCTGGGCAAAGATGTTGAGGTTGTTGTCGAGGCAAACGAGCACGACCCCACTGATCCGACCATCATGGCGAAGAGCGTCGACGAGATTATCAAGGCAAAACCGGCATTTGTGCTGGGTGCCATGGGAACCGGCAACACCAATGCGGCGATGCCGAAGCTGACCGAGGCGGGGATCCTGATGGGATCGCCCTCGAACACCGGCATCGCACTCGCGGGCATTAACAAGCTGTACTTCCGCACCATCGCCTCCGACATTATTCAGGGCCGTGCTCTCGGCAACCTGATTCTCAAGGACGGCAACGCCAAGGTTGCCGTGCTCACCCAGAACAACGACTACGGCAAGGGTCTGCGCGACAACCTGCAGTCCACCCTTGAAGACGGTGGCGCCGAGGTCACCTACGGCGCCAAGGGCAAGGGCGAGGAGTTCCCCGAGGCACAGACCGCTTTTGCGTCTGAGGTCACGGCTGCGCTCGCAACGAAGCCTGACGCCGTTGCGATGGTGAGCTACGTCGAGGCAAAGCAGGCGATCCCAGAGCTCGCCGCGCAGGGATTTGATCTCTCGAAGCTGTACCTCGTTGACGGCAACGCGGTTCCGTACCCCGAGTTTGACGCAGGGCTGCTTGAGGGCGCCCAGGCGACGACCCCGGGCCGTATCGCCGACAAGGAGTTTAAGGCAGCGCTTGAGAAGGCTTCACCAGACGTGAGCAAGAGCCTGAACTTTGCTCCTGAGGCCTACGACGCGGTTATGCTCGTTGCACTCGCTGCCGAGCAGGGTGGCGCGACCGACACCGAAACCATCGTGAAGAACCTGCACTCGGTCTCGGGTAGCGAGGGTGGCGACGATTGCGACACCTTCAAGACCTGCGCCGCGCTCATCAAGGACGGCAAGAAGATTCACTACAAGGGCCAGGCTGGTGGCGGCCCTCTGAACAAGGACAATGAGCCCTCGACGGCGCTCATTGGTCTGTACAAGTACGACAACAAGAACAACCCGGTCGCGGTTGGTGAGATCGAGGGTTAATTCACTCGGCACTAGCGAGCCGCGGGATTCCAAGTGGGTCCCGCGGCTCGCTATTGTGTGTATGGAGCGAGTGTGATGTACAGAGGAGGTGAGTGGTGATGCAGATATTGATCGTTGAAGACGATGCGCGTATGGCCGACGCGCTGAGCGCGTATCTTCGCAGGGATGGCTACACCACTCGTCAGGTTGGTGATGGTGCTTCCGCCGTTGCCGCGGTTGGTCCCGAAACTGAAGCGGTGATCCTCGACCTTGGACTTCCCGATATGGACGGGCTTGACGTGTGCCGACGCATTCGCGGTATCAGTGGGGTTCCGATCCTCATCGCAACCGCACGCAGCAACGTTGAGGCTCGCATCAAGGGTCTGCAGGCGGGTGCCGACGACTTTGTGGTGAAACCCTACGATGTGCGCGAGTTGATCGCCCGCATTGAGGCTGTCACCAGGCGCACTCGAACCGCTCCGATCACGCTGGTCGATCAAGCCGTTATTGAGATCGACGGGGTGGCCATCGACCTCACGGCTCGCCTGGTTCACGCTGACGGCCTCCCCGTTGAGCTCACCCCGAAAGAGTTCGACATTCTTGCGGTGCTCTCCCGATACCCGGGGGTCACGACGCCGCGCGACCGCATTATTCGCGAGGTGTGGGAGACGGATTGGTCGGGGTTTAGTCGCTCGCTTGAGGTTCACGTCGCCTCCATCCGGCGCAAGCTCAATCGCCCCGAGCTCATTGTGACGGTGCGCGGTGTTGGATACCGACTGATGGGTGCCTGACAGTGCGTCGACGCCTTGTTGTGGTTTTCCTCTTACCCGCGATACTCATACTGCTTGTGCTCTGTGGTGCATACGGCTGGAGCGCGGCCAGAAGTATTCAGCAGCACACTACCGCGCAGCTACTTGGGGATCTCAGCTACTTTGTGCCGGGTGCACGCCAGGCGCTGCGCGCAGAGGATCCGAACCTCATCGAGAGCGAACTACGCAGGTTTGGTTCGCTCTACGACACGCAGATCGTCATTTACGACCGCTCAGGCACGCCCTGGGTCAGCACGGGTGATGTTGCGGTCAACGAAGAAGACATGGAGCAGGTGCGACTTGCGCTGTCTGGGCGACGGGGCGATCCAGCCGAATCAGCGCTGCCGTGGGACCTCAACGAGACCGTGATTGTCGAACCCGTATTTGACGACAACAGCGTGATCGGTGCGGTGAGGATCTCTGCCGGGATCGAAGCTTCTCAGCGCGCCATTTTTACGCAGTGGGCGGTGCTGTTGCTCGGGGGAGCGCTCTGCGTAGCCCTCCTCATTTGGGCTGTGTACCGACTTGCAAGTTGGGTGCTCAAACCACTGCGCCGTGTCGACGCGGCCATGGCCGCCATCGAGAGCGGAGAGATGGGAGCGAGGATCACGGGTGACACCGGTCCGCCCGAGGTACAGCGTATGGTTCGTATGTTCAATCAGATGGCCGAAGAGATTGAGCGAGTGATGACTCGACAGCAGGAGTTCGTGCTGAACGCCTCTCACGAACTGCGTAACCCGCTTGGGGCCCTGCTCTTGCGGGTGGAATATCTCGCAACGGGGCTCGAAGAGGGATGGGACGAAGACATCGAACGGACCCGTGAAGAGGGCAAACGCATGTCCCGTATCTTGGACACACTGTTGAATGTCGCCCGAGTTGGCAAGACCGACTCCACCTTTGCGGCGGTCGATCTGCAGATGATGGCGGCAGATAGAGCCGCGGCCTGGCAAGACCGTGGAGCCGAGCAGGGGGTCGAGGTGCGCGCGAGTGAGGGGCCAGTGATGCTGAGTGTGACCGACCGCACAGGGGTTGAAAGCGCGCTCGATGCCATCATCGACAACGCTCTCAAGTTTGCCCCTGAGGGCACCGCGGTCGACGTAGCCGTTGCCGAGTTAGATGGTGAACATGTCATCACTGTGCGAGATCGAGGCCGCGGTCTCAGCACCGAACAACTCGAGCTTGCAACCGACCGCTTCTGGCGCAGCTCTCTCGACCAAAACCTGGCGGGGTCGGGACTTGGGCTCGCGATCGCCTCAGACCTGATGGACTCGCTTGGCGGCAGGATCGTGCTCGACTCGCCTCCGGGCGGAGGGCTCCGGGTGGCGCTCTGCCTGCCCGCGGAGAGCTCCCACCCGGGTCTCGCACCCGACACATCGGAGGCGGCGCGTGCGTAGTCTCAAACACACCCAAAAGTCGCGACTGCTCGCCCGGGCTGCGGCTGGCGTGCTCGTCTCCCTGCTTGCCGTCTCCGCGCTCGCGGGCTGCAGCGGTGTTGCTCGCAGCGCGGGGCCCCAAACGATTGCTGGGGGAGCCTCCACCGGCATCTATTACGCGTACAGCTCGGGTCTCGCGAAGCAGATGCGCGACGCCGGCTTTGACATCGTTGCTGAAGAAACCGGCGGCTCCGTCGATAACCTCAAGAGAGTCGGACGGGGAGAAGCTCTGCTTGGGTTTGCGCAGGCAGACACCGCCGCTGACGCCGTTGCCGGAGAAGGCGCCTTTGACAGCCCGCTTCCAATTACCGCGGTCGCCCGAGTCTACGACGAATATGTTCAGCTGGTCGTTCCCGCGAACTCGAAAGCTACCCGGGTGTCTGACCTTGCGGGTCTTCGCGTCTCCGTGGGGGAGGCGAACTCGGGGGTCATGGTGATCGCGGATCGTGTGCTGTCGGCGGCAGGGGTCTCGGAGAAGAGTTACGAGCGTCGTGAGTTCGGCCTGCACGGCTCCGTCGCGGCACTCGAGCAGGGCGAAATCGACGCGTTCTTTTGGGTTGGCGGTGTGCCCACCCCCGGTATCGAGACGCTCTCGAAGACCACACCGCTACGCATGATTCCCATCGGTCCCGAAACCGTCGAGCGCATGGATCTCGGCAGATCCAGTGTCTACCGGGTGTCAGACTTGCCGCTTGGCGCCTACGGCACCACGGGTAACGTGGAAACAATGATGGTTCCCAACTACCTGGTGACGTCATCGAAGGTTCCCGACGAGCTTGTGTACGAGGCCACAAAACTGCTGTTTGAATCGAGCGCGCAGATTTCTCACACGGTTCCCGCTGTTGCTCTTCTCGACCGAAGACAGGCCATTTTTACGTCGCCGGTTCCATTGCACCCCGGGGCTCAGGAGTACTACGTAGAGAGCCGAAACGCCTCTTAAACGCACAGAAATCTCGAACCTCAAGATTTGCTCAAGCCCAAACTCAAGATACCCTCAACACCCATGACCTCCGGCGGGTCGGCTCAGTAACCTGAGGCAGAACGGTTCGACGGTGAGCACACTTGCCCGAGCAACCTAGATAGTCAAATGGTTTGCCGAGGCAGCGCAGCACGCGCTCGTTCGCGGTCATGATCCAAAGGTGGAACAGGGATGAGTACGAGCGATCCACTGGTTGTCGTTGAGAACGTGCAGAAGCACTACGGTGAATTTCAGGCGCTAACGGATGTCAACCTTTCGGTCGAGCGCGGTGAGGTAGTTGTTGTCATCGGGCCATCTGGGTCAGGAAAGTCGACGCTGTGCCGATCCATCAACCGGCTTGAGACCATTACGAGCGGTTCGATCCGAATCGACGGCACCGAGCTTCCCGCAGAGGGCAAAAAGCTTGCGCATTTGCGGGCAGAGGTCGGCATGGTGTTTCAGTCCTTCAACCTCTTTGCTCACCTCACGATTCTCGAGAATGTGACGCTCGGCCCCATTAAGGTGCTCGGCTACTCAAAGGCCGATGCAAAGCGTGAGGCCCTGCAGATCCTCGCCAGGGTTGGCATCGAAAAGCAGGCCGATAAGTTCCCAGCGCAGCTGTCGGGTGGACAGCAGCAGCGCGTTGCGATCGCCCGGGCACTGGCAATGCAGCCCAAAGTGATGCTCTTCGACGAGCCAACGAGCGCGCTCGATCCCGAGATGATCAACGAGGTGCTCGACGTGATGGTTGGCCTCGCGAAAGAGGGCATGACCATGGTCGTCGTAACCCACGAGATGGGGTTTGCCCGCAAGGCTGCGGATCGCGTCGTGTTTATGGCGGACGGACAGATTCTGGAGACGGGCTCTCCTGAGGAGTTCTTCACGAACCCGAAGACTGATCGCGCACGCGACTTCCTCTCCAAACTCATTACCCACTAGTTAGACCCGGGGGTGCCCGTTTTGGCCCCCTAACCCCAACCGAAGGGAAACGCTTATGCGCTTCAAGAAAGTTTTTGCAACGATTGGCCTCGTGAGCGCCGCTGCTCTCGCCCTCACCGGCTGCACGAGTGGCAGCCCGTCTGACTCCAAGGACGGCGGTTCGTCGAGCGATAGCAAGAATCCGTGGACCGTGGCCGAGAGTGTATCTCTCGACGGCAGCCCGACGTTTGACGCGATGAAGAAGCGCGACAAAGTCATTATCGGTGTCAAGGAAGACCAGCCCAACCTCGGATACTTCGACAACGTCACCCAGGAGCGCAGTGGCTTCGATGTTGACATTGCCCGCTGGATCGCGGCCTCGCTTGGTTTTGACGAGAACAAGATCGAGTACAAGGCGATTGCCTCGGCAAACCGCGAGCAGGCCATCAAGAACGGTGACATCGACTACTACGTCGGCACCTACTCGATCAACGACAAGCGTAAGAACGACGTCGACTTCGCCGGTCCATACTTCGTCACCGGTCAGGGCCTCCTCGTGAAGAAGGGCAGCCCCGACTACCAGTCGCTCGAAGAGCTCAACGGCAAGACGGTGTGTTCGGCAACAGGATCGACGCCGATCCAGAACATCAAGGAAAACTTCCCCAAGATCAAGACGCAGGAGTTCGACCTGTACTCAGCGTGTGTCGAGAACCTCAAGAACGGTCAGGTTGACGCCGTCACCACCGACCAAGCGATTCTCATTGGCTACGCGGCGCAGGATCCTGACAACCTGATGGTGACGACCGGCCCTCTCCTCACGAAGGAAGAGTACGGCATTGGCCTTCCCAAGGGTGACGACGTACTGCGCGCTCACATGAACAAGACCTTGACCGACGGTGGCGACATCTGGACCAAGATCTTCGAGAAGAACCTGGGCGGCTCCGGCATTACGGTTGACCAGCCGAAGGTCAACGCTTACTAAAACCCCTAGTGCTCGGGAGCGGTCAAGCCGCTCCCGAGCTCCTACAGCACAGAAGGCAGACGAATGGACGTCATCTTCGGAAACCTGGATCTCTGGGGAACCGCGATTCAGAACACCCTGATCGTCTTTGTGGGTGGCGGCGTGTTTGCGCTCATCTTGGGAATCATCATCGGCGCGATGCGGGTTTCACCCGTACCGATTGCCCGCGGTGTGGGCATGGTGTACGTCAACATCATTAGAAACACCCCGTTGACGCTCGTTTTCTTCTTCTTTGTGCTTGGGTATCCGGCTCTCGGCTTGCCACGGCTCAGCCCGATGGTGCTCGGGATCATCGCCATCGGCATCTACACCGCAACCTATGTTGCGGAGGTGCTGCGAGCTGGCATCAACACGGTTCCCGTCGGTCAGGCAGAGGCCGCACGCGCGATCGGGTTGCCGTTTGGTCAGGTCATGACCTTGGTGGTGCTGCCGCAGGCGTTCCGTTCGGTTGTGCCTCCGATGATGAGCGTGTTTATTGCACTGCTCAAGAACACCACGATCGCGGCGGGCTTCTCTGTTTCGGAGCTTGCCGCCCTTCGCGCCACCGTCAATGACTCTGCCGGTCGCCCCGGTAGCCCCATGGAGGTCTTGCTGTTGGTCGCACTGGTGTTTGTGGTGTTGGTGTTGCTGCTGAGTGCGGTGCAACACCGCCTTGAGAAGAAGTGGAGGATCGTGCGATGAGCACCTCAGTTCTGTATGACGTGCCCGGCCCAAAAGCGATCGTGCGAAACCGCTTCATCGCGGTCGCCACAGTCATTGTTGTTGCCGCAGTTCTCGGGTTAATTGTGTACCGCTTTGCACTCTCGGGCCAGTTCTCGGCGGCGAAGTGGGGCATCTTTACCTACTCGGCAGTGTGGAACCAGATCCTCGTGGCCCTCGGCAAAACGCTTGCCGCGTTTGGGCTCGCAGCGGTGCTGAGCCTGGTCCTCGGCTTTGCGCTGGCGATCGGGCGTCTCTCAGAGCACCGCTGGGTTCGTGCTCCGATCACCACCGTGACGGAACTCTTCCGAGCGGTTCCCGTGCTCGTCATGATGATGCTGCTCTACTACGGGCTTCCCTCTGTCGGAGTGAAGATGGATCCGTACTGGGCCGTCGTTATCGCGCTCGTGGCGTACAACGGCTCCGTGCTTGCTGAGACCCTGCGCGCCGGTATCGAGTCGCTGCCGCGCGGACAGAAAGAAGCCGGCTACGCAATCGGTCTGCGTAAGAACGGTGTCATGCGGCTGATCCTTCTCCCGCAAGCCGTGAGAGTCATGCTGCCCGTGATCGTTGCCCAGCTCGTGGTCACTATGAAAGACACGGCGCTCGGCTTTATCATCACCTACCCCGAGCTGTTGTACTTAGCAAAGCAGCTGAGCAGCAATGGGCAATTCCAGCAGCCACTGCTGCAGTCTGCGTTTGTTATTGGCGGCATCTACGTCGTCATGTGTCTGATCCTGTCGGGTATTGCTCGCATGCTCGAGCTGCGGCTTCGACGCAGCAACAAAGCGCTCAGCACCCGCGGCTCACATACCGACCCCGCGCCGGTCGAGCCGGGAGACCCGCGCTTGCACCCGGAGGGTACGATTACCGAGGTTATCTCGGTGCAAGACCGGGAGTAGTGGGGCAACCTAGGCCTGATTCCCTAGCCCCACTACTCCCACCGAAAGCCGTTCTGATTGAGCCCGTTTTTCACATCGTTTGCGTTTGCCCCGGAAGGCCTTGACTGGCAGGGCATTATTCTCATCGTGCTCGCGGCGTTTGCCGCGGGCTGGATCGATGCGGTGGTCGGCGGAGGCGGCATGTTGCAGCTGCCGGCACTGCTGCTCGTGCCCGGGATCACACCGCTGCAGGCGCTCGCGACGAACAAACTTGCCTCTGTGTTCGGCACTGCGACGAGCAGTGTGAGCTATTACAGGAGCGTGCGGCCCAGCCTGCGCACCGTTCTTCCCATGGCCGGGATCGCCTTGGCGGCGGCTTTTAGCGGGGCATCGCTTGCGGCGTTTCTCCCGCCCGCGGTGTTCAAACCAATTATCTTGATCGCACTCGTCGGTGTCGCGCTTGTCACGATCTTCAAACCTTCACTGGGTGCGGTCACCAAGCTGAAGTACCACGGCGCCAAACACGTTGTTATCGCCGGTGCGGCCGGTGCAGTTATTGGGTTCTACGACGGCCTGATCGGGCCCGGCACCGGCACCTTCCTGATCATCACGCTGGTCGGGGTGCTGGGCTACGACTTTCTGATGGCGAGCGCCCAGGCAAAGATCGTGAACTTCGCGACGAACCTCGGTGCTCTTCTGCTCTTCATCCCGCTCGGGGTTGTACTTTGGCCTCTGGGGTTGGTTATGGGCGCTGCGAACATCGTGGGTAGTTATCTCGGATCGCGGATGGCGATTAAGCGGGGAGCAGGGTTCGTGCGTGTGCTCTTCCTCATCATTGTCGCGGGCCTCATCACAAAGCTCGGATTTGAGCTCTTCTCAGGGCCGAACTAGAAGTCAACTTCGGTTCATCAGACATGGTTATCTAGTCGACCAGTTACACGGGCCGAACTGCAGAATTTCGGTTACAGGGATCTGTAGAGAGCGGTTTTTACGTTCAGGATCGGTTCATCAACGGCGAGCCATGAAATGACTGAATCTGGATCAGGATCCCACGCAATGATTACATGAAACTCTACGGAGTCGTTCGGGTTCAAAGTTGGCAAATCCCAAATCATGCCTGGAGTTGAAGCCAGATATGGTTCAAAAGGCGAAGAATAGCCACTCAATGGTTCCTTCCAGTGGTCTGGCAAGGGGGGAAGTAGTGTCTTACTTACTCGATATTGAAGAATCTCGAGGTCGGCGGTGCCTATTGAGACGTTTGTCGTGGGATCGGAATAACGTGCCGCGACTAAATGCTCGCCTGAATTGTGTCCCCCTTCCCATTCGGGACCGATTGGCGGCGCCTGAAAAGTAAGGCGTAAGCCTGTAACCACCTGTTGAGCTTCAACCCGCCAGATTCCTGCCCAGCAGTCAGATACCTCGTAGGAAGTGGGGATCCTTCCCCACTCAAAACTGATTTGAGCTGCTTGAGGTGACTGCCATACCACGTGAGAAGTGAGCGCATCAACGCGCGACACGACCGGCCAAGGAGTAGCAAGCCCGTTCAAGGTCCAAGTTGCCTGAAATTTCCCCAACGGACTTGGGATCGTTTCGATGCCATTATTTGGTTCGAATATGTCCATATGTGCCACTATGGCATAGCCGTCTAATCATGCCAAGGTGGTGATTTGGGAACGCCCGTGCCTGGATTTACTGTCTCACTGGCCCGAACTAGTCCTTCGCTTTCGCCTCGACGTCTTGGGCGAGCGTACCGAGGTAGAGCTCGATGACTCGAGGATCGTTTGCGAGCTCGCGTCCCGGGCCCTCGTAGGCGTTGGTGCCCTGGTCGAGCACGTAGGCCCGGTCACAGATCTGGAGGCAGCGACGGGCGTTCTGCTCGACCATGATGATCGTGACACCGGTTTTGTTGATCTGGCGGGTGCGAATGAAGGTTTCGTCCTGTCGCACGGGGGAGAGGCCTGCACTCGGCTCGTCGAGCAAGAGCACACTCGGCTTCATCATGAGGGCGCGAGCCATGGCGACCGACTGCCTCTCGCCACCAGACAGCGATCCCGCGAGCTGCTTCCGGCGATCCGCGAGCATGGGGAACAACTCCCACATCTCGGCAGCGCGATCCACAAACTCCTTGGGCTTGAGAAAGAGGCCCATCTGCAGGTTTTCCTCGATGGTCAGCGAGGGGAACACGTTGTTGGTTTGCGGCACAAAACCGACACCAGCGCGCACAAACTCGTTCGTCTTGAGACCGGTCACGTCGCGATCCTCAAGCAGCACACGACCGCTGCGAATGTTGACGAGCCCAAAAAGCGCCTTCAACAGGGTCGACTTGCCGGCGCCGTTGGGGCCGATGATGCCAACGAGTTCACCGCGGCGCGCCTCGAGCGAGCAATCGTTGAGAATGTTGATACCAGGCAGGTACCCGGCGTCGAGGTGATCCGCGCGCATCACAATGTCAGTAGTCTCATTCATCGCGCTTCCTCCGCATCGTCCTGTGCCACTTCGTCGGCGATCTCGGACTCAATGGCGCGCATCAGCCCGGTTGTCAGCATGTCGTCATCACCGAGGTCACGATCGTGGTGAGCGCCCAGGTAGGCGTCAACAACGGCCTCACTGCCCATGACGTCTTCGGGAAGGCCCTCCGCGATGAGCTGACCCTGCGCCATCACCACGACCCAGTCCGAGATGTGGCGCACCATGTGCATGTCGTGCTCCACAAAGAGCACCGTGGTGCCCTCGTCGCGCAGCATCTGAATATGATCGAGCAGGCTCTGTGTGAGCGCAGGATTCACGCCAGCCATGGGCTCATCGAGCATAATCATCGACGGATTCGCCATGAGCGCACGCGCCATCTCGAGCAGCTTCTTCTGGCCGCCCGAGAGGCTGCCGGCCATGTCGTCGCGTTTCGCATCGAGCTTGAAGCGCCGCAGTAGCTCTTCAGCGCGCTCGATGTTCTCGCGCTCGCGTTTGATCCAGAGCGGCTTTATGAGACCAACAAAGAGGTTTTCGCCCGGCTGATCCCGAGCCCCAACCAGCATGTTCTCAAGCACCGTCATGCGACTGAGCGCTTTGGTGAGCTGGAAGGTGCGGATCATGCCCGCGCGTGCAACCTTGGTCGCGTTAGTGCGGCCGAGGCTCTGGCCCTCGAACGACCACTGCGCCTGGGGTGCACCACTTGTCTTCGAGGGGTGGTCAAAGCCCGTGAGCAGGTTGAAGAAGGTCGTTTTACCCGCTCCGTTCGGCCCGATGAGCGCGGTGATCGCGCCGCGCTGCACCTCAAGGTGCTTCACATCGACCGCCGTCATGCCGCCGAACTTGCGTTCGATGTTGTCGACGGTGAGGATCGCATCGGGTTTTGATACGCCCGGGGTCTGATCAAGCGTGCGCAGCGTCGAGCGCAGCGCCTCGCGGTCGTACGGGTAACCGGGAATGGTCTGCTGTGCGGAATCCGAAATGCTAGACATTGAACGACAGCTCCTTTTTGTTCCCGAGTATGCCTTGCGGTCTAAATATGACGAGCAGCATCAGCATGAGACCGATGAGAATCCACGACACGATCTCAGTCTGCTGCGCGCTCAGAATGGTGGAGGGCACGTACTCGGTGGCGAGGCTTGAAATGACGAGGCGCACAACAAAAAAGAGGATCGAGCCGAGGAGCGGGCCGAAGATGGTGGCGGCACCGCCGAGCAGCATGATCATCCACAGGTTAAAGGTTGTCGCGCGGCCCATACCGTCGGGATTGATCGCCGCGGGCATTGCCATGATGATGCCGCCAATGCCGCCCATCACGCCGCCGATCATGAGCGCCTGCATCTTGTACGAGAAGGTGCTCTTGCCGAGGCTGCGCACGGCGTCCTCGTCCTCGCGAATGCCCTTGAGCACGCGGCCCCACGGGCTGCGTATGAGCAACCAGGTCACCAGCAGGAAGAGTGCAACGAGGCCCCACGCTACGATTCGGGACCACCAGTCATCGACCCCGGTGTTGTTGTAGTCGAGGATCCCCAGCCCAAACAGGTCGGTGCGACCCTCAGGCAGGGGAGAGAGCGCATTGAATTCGATGCGGAACTTCGGGCTCTGGATGCCGCTCGGGCCGCCGGTAATGGCCGAGAGGTTCGCGAGCCTTGCGACCATACGCACGATCTCGGCGGCACCGATGGTCACAATAGCGAGGTAGTCGCCGCGCAGTTTCAGTGTCGGGATCCCGAGCAACAACGCAAACAGCATTGAGGCGATCACCGAGATCAGAATTGCGGGGAAGAACCCGAGACCGTTCATGACGGAGATGACGAAGCCGTAGCCGCCGATGAGCATAAAGCCCGCCTGGCCCATGTTCATGAGTCCGGTGTATCCGAAGTGAATGTTGAGGCCGATAGCGGCGATCACAAACGCGGCGGTTACCGGAGAAAGCGCGGTCTGCAGAATTGCCTGCAGGAGTTCGAGTGGGTAGCCCATGATTGTCCTTAACCGATCCGCTCTTTACGACCGAAGATGCCCTGTGGCCGAACCAGCAAGACGATGATGAGGATGAAGAGTGCCGCGGCGTGCTTAAGATCACCGGGCAGCCAGATATTCGCCATCTCGACGATCAGGCCAATAATCATGGCGCCAACCACGGCGCCGAAGGCGGTGCCGATGCCACCGAGCACAACCGCCGCGAAGAGCAGCAGCAAGAACTGCCAGCCTGTGTTCCAAGAGATGCCGTTGAGTACAAGACCGAGCAGCACACCGGCAAGACCCGCGAGCGCGGAGCTGGCGATCCACACCACTCGCACCACGCGGTTTACGTCGATGCCCGAGGCCTCGGCGAGGGCGGGATTATCTGACACCGCACGGGTTGCTCGACCAAATCTCGAGTACTTGAGCGCCAGACCGACACCGATGATTGCGACGAGCGCGATTCCCATGGCGATGTAAGACTGCACAGTTAGCGTGACGCCAAACAGCTGGACGGTCTTTGGTGTGCTCGGGTCGATACGCAAGACGTTCGCGCCAAAGAAGAACTGGAACACGTTTTGCAGCACGATCGAGAGGCCGATCGAGACGATCATGAGCTGCATGAGGCTCAGTCGTTTTCGCCGCAGAGGTTTCCACAGCACTGCATCCTGCAGCCAACCAAAACACGCCATGAGCAACACGGCGATGCCACCGGCCAGCCAGATGTTGCCGGTGAGAGACATAAAGAGGAAGGCGAGGATCCCGCCCATTGAGACCATCTCGGCGTGGGCGAAGTTGCTGAGACCCGTTGTGCCGTAGACGAGTGAGAGGCCCACCGCCGCGAGCGACAGCAGCAACCCCATGCGGATACCTGAAGCCGCTTGTTGCCACAGACGAGGCCACGAGAACTCGCCCGAGGCGGAGGTGGTTGCAGCGCCAGTCTCGGCCTGAGACGTGTTTGTCGAAGGCTTCGTAGTTTCCTTTGTGTCGTCGCCGCCCGCGGGAGCGGCGGCGGAAGCATCGTCCGTCAGCGGGAACAGGGCGCTGCCCGTGTTGAAGAGTTCGATTGAGATGGTGCGGGATCCCTGACCCTTGAGAAATTGCCCCTTCGGAAGGGTCGCGGGGTCAACCGTTACGACGTACTCGCCGGCCTTATCGATGGAGAACGACCAGCTGCCAGCCTCATCGGTCGTGACCTGCTGGGGGCCGGGTGCCTTCGTTGCTTTCAACTCCAGCTTGACACCGGCAGCAGGCACCCCCGCGCTCGTTTTGATGACACCCTGCAGACACGCGGTCGTGGGATCGGGTGCGCAGGTGACGGCGTGGGCCGCGGGTGAGGCCAACGAAGATAAACCCCAGACAGCGAGCAATCCGGTGAGAAGTAGGAGTATGAGGCGCCTGTATGGCGCCTGACTACCTGACACGGTGCGAATCACTAGACCTCCATCGGTCATTTCGAACTGTTCGAAAATCTCTGTGCCAACAAATTATCGTGCTTCCAGAAGAAACACATATGTTCAGAGAATATAGCGGAGCTTGGAGCCATCATCGTGCACAACTGACGGAATTGTTTGAACCGACACCAAAGTGCAATGTCGCGGCTGTGTCGTTCGCGCAAGATGATGACTCACCGAGGACGCCGGTAGGATCGAGGCATGGCAGAGCGATCGTGGTCCTTTTCGAACGTGTTTCGAGGCATTTTTAGTGGTTCCGAGCAGATCACAGACGACACCTGGGATGACCTGGAGACCGCGCTCATTACAGCAGACTTCGGCCCCGACGTATCCGAGTCGATTCTGGATCAGCTCCGCGCCGACGTGACACGGCATCGTGTCACCGAGGTGAAGGAGATGCGGCGCATGCTGCGGGACGCTATCGAAGAGCGGCTTGCGGCCTACGATCCGACGCTGAAGCTGTCTGAGCGGCCCGCCGTGATCCTTGTTGTTGGTGTGAACGGGGTTGGCAAAACCACCACTATCGGCAAGTTCGCGAACTACCTCAAGTCGTTTGACAAGCGGATCCTCGTGGGCGCCGCCGATACCTTCCGTGCCGCTGCCGTTGAGCAGCTGTCAACCTGGTCAGAGCGTGCTGGCGTCGATATCGTGAAGCCCCAGCAGCAGGGTCAGGATCCCGCGTCGGTTTCATTTCAGACCGTGCAGAAGGCGGTCGAAGAGAACTACGACATCGCCATTATCGACACCGCGGGGCGGCTGCAGACAAAGGGTGGGCTCATGGATGAGCTCGGCAAGATCCGGCGTGTGATCGAAAAGCAGGCACCTGTCTCCGAGGTGCTGCTCGTGCTCGACGCGACAACCGGTCAGAATGGGCTCGCGCAGGCGGAGGCATTCATTGAGCACGCCGGTGTCACCGGTCTTGTGCTGACGAAACTTGATGGCTCTGCAAAGGGCGGTTTTGTGCTGTCGGTGCAAGAGAAGACCGGACTGCCAATCAAGCTTGTCGGTCAGGGAGAAGGGATCGGGGATCTCACCGGTTTCACCCCGCACGTATTTGCACAGCAGCTTGTTGGCTAGCCGGGTAGACTGAACTCGCTATGGCTACTTTCGGAACTCTGTCTTCGCGGCTCACAGACACCTTCAAAAACCTTCGGGCGAAGGGCAAACTCTCGGCGTCTGACGTCGACAGCACGGTGCGTGAGATTCGGCGTGCCCTTCTCGAGGCTGACGTTGCGCTCGACGTTGTGAAGCAGTTCACCGCGACGGTGCGCGAGCGTGCCCTCGGTGACGAGGTCAACAAAGCGCTGAACCCGGCGCAGCAGGTCGTGCAGATCGTCAACGAAGAACTCGTTGCGATCCTCGGCGGCGAACAGCGTCGCCTGGAGTTTGCGAAGAACCCACCGACCATCATCATGCTCGCGGGTCTGCAGGGTGCCGGTAAGACCACCCTGGCGGGCAAGCTCGCGAAGTGGCTGAAGGACCAGGGGCACACGCCGCTGCTGGTCGCATGTGACCTGCAGCGACCGAACGCGGTCACCCAGCTGAGTGTCGTTGCGGATCAGGCAGGCGTTGCAGTCTTCGCCCCCGAGCCCGGCAACGGCGTCGGGGATCCCGTAAAGGTCGCCAAAAACGGTGTCGCCGAGGCCAAGAACAAGCACTACGACTTTGTGATCGTTGATACCGCGGGTCGTCTCGGTGTTGATGAAGAGCTCATGCGCCAGGCTGCGAACATTCGCAAGGCCATCGACCCCGACGAGGTCTTGTTTGTCATCGACGCCATGATCGGCCAGGACGCGGTTACGACCGCTCAAGCCTTCCAGGAGGGCGTCGACTTCACGGGTGTTGTACTGACCAAGCTTGACGGTGATGCCCGTGGTGGTGCGGCGCTGTCGATCCGCAGTCTCACCGGGCGCCCGATCCTCTTCGCCTCTACAGGCGAGGGGCTCGGTGACTTCGAGCCCTTCCACCCGGACCGTATGGCCAGCCGAATTCTTGACCTCGGCGATATTCTGACGCTGATTGAGCACGCGCAGCAGAACTTCGACGAAGAAGAAGCGCGCAAGGTTGCCGAGAAGATCGCGAAGGATCAGTTCACCCTCGACGACTTCCTCGGCCAAATGCAGCAGCTGCGCGGTGCCGGATCCATCAAGAAGATGATGGGCATGCTTCCTGGCATGGGCAAGATGAAAGAGCAGCTCGACAACTTTGACGAGCGCGAGATCGTGCGTACCGAGGCGATCATCCAGTCGATGACCAAGGACGAGCGCCAAAACCCGAAGATTCTGAACGGTTCGCGTCGTCTGCGCATTGCCAAGGGTTCCGGCATGACCGTGACCGAGGTCAACAGTCTGGTGCAGCGTTTTGAGCAGGCCGCCAAAATGATGAAGACCGTCGCACGCGGCGGAGTTCCCCAGGTGCCCGGCATGGGCCCCGTGCCCGGCATGGGTGGCCACGGCGGCAAGAAGAAGCAGCAGGCAAAGGGTAAGGGTGCCAAGCGCTCAGGAAACCCGGCGAAGCGCGCTGCAGAGATTTCGCAGGCTCCGGCTCCCGCCGCGGGTGGTTCAGGATTCGGGCTTGGTGGTGGCGCGGGTGCCGCACCGAGTGAAGAAGAGATGGCAAAGCTGCAGAAGATGCTTGGCAAGGGTCTGCGCTAGGGATTCTGCTTGACTCTCGGCGCGTCGGCCGGTGCTGGCAGTTCAGCCGGTCGGAAATGCAGGTTTCCGACCGGCTGACGTGTCTCCACCGGCTGACATGCTCAGGTTTTTAAACAAAACCCCTGGTCCCAACAAGAATTGTATTTTTGGGCGCAGTGTGGCAAACTTAATAAGTTCGCGCGAACCAGCGCGTCTAGGCTTTTGTGTCGTTCACCAAGAACGGCGCGACGTCAAGTTTCCCACTACATAGGAGTCACTCATGGCTGTCAAGATCCGTCTGAAGCGCTTTGGCAAGATCCGCGCACCTTACTACCGCATCGTCGTTGCTGACTCGCGCACCAAGCGCGACGGCCGCGTGATCGAGGAGATCGGTCACTACGATCCCACTCGCAACCCCTCACTCATCCAGGTTGAGTCGGAGCGTGCACAGTACTGGCTCAAGGTTGGCGCTCAGCCCACCGAGCAGGTTGCTGCAATCCTGAAGCTCACCGGCGACTGGGGCAAGTTCAAGGGTGAGGGCGAGACCGAGTCGCGCGTTCTCCAGCCCGAGGCAAAGGTTGCATTCGAGGCAGACGCTGCCAAGAAGCCCGTTCTGCGCCCCAAGGTAGAGAAGAAGGCTGAAGAGCCCAAGGCTGAGGAAGGTGCTGAAGCTCCCGCTGAAGAGGCACCGGCTGAAGAAGCTGCTGCCGAGACCACCGAAAGCTAATTGCCTTGGCTGAGCAGTCGCTTGTAGAAGCACTCGAGCATCTCGTAAAGGGGATCGTCGAGCACCAAGATCAGGTTCGAGTTGACACTCGCGAAACCGGACGCGGTGAGGTGCTTGAGGTGCGCGTGCACCCGAGCGATCTTGGCCGCGTGATCGGTCGCGGCGGACGCACGGCTCAGTCCTTGCGCACGCTTGTCTCCTCACTCGCGCTCGGCGATCGTGTTCGCGTCGATGTTGTCGACACCGACGACGCCGGCAGCGGCGCCGAGGTGAACGGCTGATGGCCGACGCTCCAAAGCGCGCAGAAGCTCCCCGTCCCGCTAGCGGGGCGGGGAGCTTGCGTGTTGGCCGCCTCACCAAGCCTCACGGCCTTAAAGGCGGTATGAAGCTTGAGATGTACACCGACAACCCTGAGCTGCGGTTCACGCCCGGGGCGGTTTTCCACCTGCAGGTACCCAAAGACTCGCAGTGGTTTGGGCGCACTCTGACGCTGCGCGAGCTTCGCTGGTTCAATTCGGTTCCCGTCGGTTTCTTCGATGAGCTCATCGACAGGACCGCAGCCGAGAGCATCGTGCGCGCGATCCTCTGGATTGACGAGGATGCTGTGGCTGAGGGCAAAGAAGACAACGCCTGGTATCACCACCAGCTCGTTGGTCTCGACGTGGTGCGCGAGGGTGTAAAGGTCGGCACGGTTGCTGAGATTCAGCATTTCCCGGCTCAGGATCTGCTCTCGGTGGCGACCCCTAGCGGAACAGTTCTTGTTCCGTTCGTTGAAGCCATTGTGCCGAGTGTTGACCTCGAAGCGGGCATCGTGCAGATCACGCCCCCGGCCGGTCTCTTCGAAGAACTCGAGCCCGACGCGTGAGAATCGACGTTGTCACGATCTTCCCCGGGTACTTCGACGCGCTTGAGCTCTCACTGCTCGGTAAAGCGAAGTCCCGGGGCTTGATTGACGTGCGTGTTCACGATCTTCGTGACTCCGCGCACGACAAACACCGCACGGTTGATGACACTCCGGCGGGCGGTGGCGCTGGCATGGTCATGAAGCCGGAGCCCTGGGGTGAGGCCCTCGACGGCATCCTCGAGGATGCCGATTCGGGTGCAGGAGCCGATCCCGTCATCATCTTCCCGTCACCCGCGGGCGAGGTTTTTAACCAGCGTATGGCGCGCGAGTTGGCCGAAGAGAAGCACCTTGTGTTCGGTTGTGGCCGCTACGAGGGGATCGACCAGCGCGTCTTCGACGAGTACTCCGCGCGTGGCCGAGTCAGGCTCGTGAGCATTGGCGACTACGTGCTGAACGGGGGAGAAGTCGCTTCCATCGCCATGATTGAGGCCATCGCTCGTCTACTTCCCGGAGTCGTTGGTAACCCCGAGAGCCTGGTCGAAGAGTCGCACGAAGAAGACGGGCTGCTTGAGTACCCGAGCTACACCAAGCCCGCAAACTGGCGCGAGCGTGAGGTGCCGCCGATCCTGCTCAGCGGTAACCATGCCGCGATTGCAAAGTGGCGCCGCGAGCAAAGCATCGAGCGCACCAAACGCGTGCGCCCGGAACTGTTGCCACGCGAACTGGATGAGGCTCCCCGTGGCCGCCACGCCGCACCCTAGCCGCATCGGCTCTACCGGCACGCCACTAGGCTTGTCGCATGCGTGATTTTTTCTCCGCCGTGACCGGTAAGACCGTGCGGCAGGTGGCCCGATTGCGCGGGGGTGGATCTGCGCTTCCGGGTCTTGTGGTTGAGCGTTTAGACCCGGGGTTCCTCGCCAGGGTGCTGCAGCGTTTGCCCTACGGCGTTGTCGCCGTGAGTGGCACAAACGGCAAAACCACCACCACCAAGATGATCGTTGAGATGCTTGAGGCGCGTGGGCTGCGTGTGTTCACAAACCGCACGGGATCCAATTTCTCTCGCGGGGTCATCGCTGCCGCGGTGCAGGAGTGCAGTATCACCGGCAAACTCGACGCCGATGTTGCGGTGCTTGAGCTTGATGAAGCCCACGCCATGTACTTTATTGAGCGCGTGAAACCACGATTTACCCTGCTGCTGAATGTGCTGCGTGATCAGCTCGATCGTTTTGGCGAGATTGACACCACCGCAAAGCTGCTGCAGCGCATTGCCGATGCCACGACCGAGGGTCTCGTGGTGAACCGCGAGGATCGGCTCATCGCTGAGATCGGTGAGCGCACGCGTGCTCGTACGGTGTCGCCGCCGAGCGTTCGCGAGTTCGGACTTTCGAACGCGCTGCTCTCGACCTTTCCGAGTGACGACGACTTCCACGCTGGTGCAACGGAAGTCGCGGACTCCGAGGAACGGCCCGACGCAGACGTCACGCTCATTGAACTTGGGGATCACGAGGCCGTCTTCCGCATTGACGGTCAAGACTTCCGCACCGAGCTGAAGCTCGAGGGGCTCTACAACACGTTCAACGCGGCGGCGGCGCTTTCGACCGTGCGGATGGTGACTCAGGCACCGGTTCTTCCGGGCCACCCCTCGAAATACAGCACAGAAACCACAAACGAAGACTTGGTGCAGGCGCTCGCGCAGGTGCGCCCGGCATTTGGTCGCGGCGAGCAGCTGATCCTCGATGGACTCCCACTCGACCTGGTGCTCGTGAAGAACCCTGCAGGGTTCCGTCTCGGACTGGCTTCATTCGATCCAACCGGGGTCGCGGTCATGATCGCGATCAACGACCAGTACGCTGACGGCCGTGACATGTCTTGGCTGTGGGACGTTGATTTCACCTCGCTCGCTGCGCAAGGAGTTTCCACGGTAAGTGGCACCCGTGCTTGGGACATGGCGTTGCGCCTTGAACACGATGATGTTGAGGTCGGAGCTGTTCACGAAAACCTGAGCGAGGCTCTGCGGGCATTCCGAGAGACGAGCCTGAACCAACCGCGCCGCATTTACTGCACCTACACAGCCATGCTTGCCCTGCGCAAAGAACTTGCCGAGCTGACCGAAGTGGAGAACGTCTGGTGAGTGAGACCCCTGAACTCCTGATCGCGTCGCTGTATCCGCGCGACATGAACATCTATGGCGACCGCGGCAACGTGCTCTCACTGGCACGACGCGTTCGTGCTCAGGGGTTCGCGCCGCGCGTCGTTGACGTAAACCCCGGCGACCCGTTGCCCGACGAAATCGACATCGTCATCGGCGGCGGCGGCCAAGACTCGGGGCAGAACCGTGTCGCGAAGGATCTGGCGCAGCGCGCTGACTCGATCCGAGCTCTCGCGGCAGACGGCACACCGATGCTCATGGTGTGCGGCCTGTACCAGCTCTTTGGGCACCGTTTCGTCACCCACACGGGCGACGAGCTCGTCGGCATCGGCGTGCTTGACGTCGAGACGCGCGGGGGAGCAGAGCGCATGATCGGCAATATCGTGCTCGACTCGGAAGAGTTCGGCGAGATTATTGGTTACGAGAATCACAGCGGCGACACAACCCTTGGTTCAGGATCGCGACCGCTCGGAAAGGTGAAGCAGGGCGCGGGCAATAATCCGCGTGACGGGGTGGAAGGTGCCCGATCCGGCAATGTGATCGGCACCTACCTGCACGGCTCTCTGCTGCCAAAGAATCCCGCGCTCAGCGACTTCTTGATTGGTGAGGCTGCGACGAGGCGCTACGGATCCTTCACCCCAATTGCGGGCGCGAACGAGACTGTTCTGCTAGCGCGAGAGAGCGCAAAGCGGCGGCCACGATAAACCGTCAAAAACTTTTTTAGAAACGCGGGAATATTCGCGCGCATGTATTAGTTGTGTCCTATTGCAAGTAACCACTCGTATGAAAGGCACAACATGACTATCACCGCTGAGCAGATCCCCGGCTACCGCGCAGGCACCTGGACCATCGACCCAACCCACTCCGAGGTTGGTTTCTCCGTACGTCACCTCGCGATCAGCAAGGTGAAGGGCAAGTTCGAGAACTTCGACGCAACGTTCGTGACCGGCGAGAACCCTCTCGACTCGTCAGTGACCGCCAAGGCTGAGGTTGCTTCTGTAACCACCAACCAGAAGGATCGCGACGCACACCTGCGCACCGGTGACTTCTTCGCCGCAGAAGAGCACCCTGAGCTCAGCTTCGTTTCCACCGGAGCACGCGCAGACGGCGGAGACTTCCTCGTTGATGGCGATCTGACGATGCGCGGTGTGACAAAGCCTGTCACCTTCAAGCTTGAGTTCGGTGGATTCGGCGAGGATCCTTACGGCAACTACAAGGCTGGATTCACGGCCTCAACCGTTGTTAAGCGCGAAGACTTCGGTCTCACCTGGAACGCACCCCTCGAAAAGGGCGGCGTGCTTCTCGGCTCCGACGTCACGATCAACCTCGACGTACAGGCTGCGCTTCAGCAGTAACGTGCCCGGGGGCCTACTCCAATTCGCCCGTGATCCTGCCGCGAACGCGGCGTAGATCTTCCATGAGGGATCCGATCAGCACCCAGTGATCTGGGTGCGGGCGAAGAATGATGTAGGGAGTGGTGAGTGCCGCCGGTTCCGTGGGCGTTTCGTCCGCGGAACCGGGGCGCACCAGCAATTCGAGATCGTGTGCCGCACGCCGCATCTCCTCAACCATGCCGATGACGGCAGGATCGGTTGTGAGGTCGGCCTGGTACAGATCGTAAATCGCACGAGACATGCCAATCACCTGCGTGACGATGGGCTGGAGGCGCTGGAACAGCGCGTCATCCTCTGCAAGACCCTGCCGGTGTCGATTGCTTCTGGGATTGAGCCGCAGGCTCTCCCGAGCTTGACGCAGCAGGCCGTGAACACGTTCGCGCTCCGCCTGCAATTTACGCGCGGAGGCGTGCATCTCTGTGAGCCACGCTCTATCGCGGGGCTCCGCGAGGCTGTCAGCCAGCGAGCGTAACACCTGCGCCGAGTGCTCCGCGAGATTCGTAATGGCTTCACGAACCGCCGAGGTGCGCACCGGAGCGACAACCAGAGCGTTGATGGCGAAGCCAATTGCCGCACCGATAGCGGTCTCGATCAGGCGCTCAAAGCCGTAGTTGAGCTGCAGCCCACCGAGCGCGATCATGAGCAGTGCACTAATTGCGACCTGGTTGGTGGACGTGGGGCTCATGCGCAGCATCCAGCCCACACACATCGATACGATGATCGCGGCGATGAACAGCCACGGTTGCGGGCCGAAGATGGCTCCAGCACCGAGTGCGACCGCGACACCGATCAAGACTCCGACCACACGCTCGATGCCGCGGGTGAGCGACTGGTCGACGTTGTCTTGGATCACGATGAGCGCGGCAATGGCCCCAAAAATTGGGAGCTGCTGCGGAAAGATCGCAAAGCACACAAACCAGGTAATGATGGCCGAGGCCGCGGCCTTCAGCAGCTGCAGCAGAGACGGCCGCATCGACACCGTAAACCTGCCTGTGAGACGTCGCTCGACACGACGCCACTGGCGGGTTGGTGGACTGCTCACAACAGATCCAGTTTTCGGAGTTCTTCTCGAAGCGTTGCGCCGTCTGGCCCGTACACCCACGGCACACCACTGGTGCTGCGGTGGAGGCGTGCCTTCGAGCGGCCGCCCGCGAGTACCGCCTCGCCGACAGAGAGCTGACGGATCGCCACCGCCGCCACGTTATTGGGGTGAGCGGTCGCAAACTCGTGGTATAGATCTTCGTCGTGCTGGCCGTCGTCGCCAAAGAGCACCCAGCGGATGTTGGGGAACTCGTTGACCAGGCGCTTGAGCTCGCGCTGCTTGTGTTCCCGACCGCTTCGGAACCAGCGATCGTGCGTCGGACCCCAGTCCGTGAGCAACAGCGGGCCCATCGGGTACAGGTTGCGCGCGAGGAAGCGGCTGAGCGCCGGGGCAGCGTTCCAGGCACCCGTCGACAGATAGATCACGGGTGATCCGGGGTGCTTCGACACGAGGTGGTCAAGCATGACCGCCATGCCGGGAGTCGCGGATCGCGCGTGCTCGTCGAGCACAAAGCTATTCCAGGCGGCCACAAACGGCTGGGGTAGGGCGGTCGTCAGAATCGTGTCATCGACATCTGAGATCACGCCGATGGTGGCGTTCGGATCGAGGATCTTCACGGGCGCATCGGCCGCTTCACTGTCGCCCGCCTGCAGTGTGACCGTGTGCCAGCCGGACGTGAGCTGTACAGGGACGATGGCGTCAATGACGCCGCCGCGATCCGCGACAACCTCGGTTACGGGTTTGCCATCAATGAGTACTCGAACTGGTTGGTGGGGGACCGGCAGGCTCGTAAAGGTGCGCCAGCCGCGCACGCGCGATACCTCTGCAACGTCCGGTCGAAAGCGCGTGTGCTCGCGGGTTTCGGGCTTGAGGTAGAGCACACGACCCAGGACCCTGACCCACTCCGTCGTGCCGTAGCCGATGTAGGGAATGACCGCGGGGGCCTTGCCTCGAGAGACGGCTCGCCGAGCGCGGCGTCCGTGAAACCAGTCCTCGAGTCGGGCAGCGAGCCGAGGACGGGTGTCTGGATGGTCTAGCGAGGTCACTCAGCCAGTCTAGAGGTGCAAAGCGGGGATTCACTCTTGATCTTGCCGTGAGCTGTGGTCTGGTCAAAATCATAAAAGTAGCTTCACGTCAAGAGGAATTCGCAGGTTATTCTCAGAAAGCGTAGAATTGGGTCAGCCGGTCGCCGACCGGTAGCTCCTGCGAGAACTACGTTTCGCGACGGAGCTCACTAAGGGAGTGTCGCCCCTCTTAGTGAGGAGCGGCGTTCTTCGTTCAGGAGCAACACATGAACGAAATTCTGGACCCGTTGGTCCTCGCCCGATGGCAATTCGGGTTGACCACGCTCTACCACTTCATTTTCGTGCCGCTCACGATCGGACTGAGCTTGCTCGTCGCGATCCTGCAAACCGTTTGGGTTCGCACCGGCAAGGTGAAGTACCTCAAGCTCACGAAGCTGTTCGGAAAGATCTTTCTGATCAACTTCGCAATGGGCATTGTGACCGGCATCGTGCAGGAGTTCCAGTTCGGTATGAACTGGTCCAACTACTCGCGCTTCGTCGGTGACATCTTCGGAGCGCCGCTCGCGATGGAGGGCCTGATCGCCTTCTTCTTCGAAGCGACCTTTATCGGCTTGTGGATCTTCGGCTGGGACAAACTGCCAAAGCGCCTGCACCTGATGACCATTTGGTTCACCTGGATTGGCACAACGGTCTCCGCGTACTTCATCCTCGCTGCAAACGCGTTTATGCAGAACCCGCAGGGTTTTGAGATCAACGCTGAGAAGGGGCGCGCAGAACTCCTCGACATCGGAGCGGTTCTGACGAACCCCATTGCGCTGAGCCAGTTCCCGCACACCATCTTCGCCGCGATTATGTTTGGCGGCACGGTCATGGTCGCGGTCGCCGCTTGGCACCTGAAGCGCAACCAGTACGTTGACGAGATGCGCACGGCACTTCGCTTTGGCGCGTGGACAAACATCGTTGCGTTCCTCGGTGTTGGCCTCACCGGCCACACGCTGGGCATGACGATGACTCAGGCGCAGCCAATGAAGATGGCGGCAGCTGAGGCTCTCTACAACAACGCCTCGGGCGCAGACGCATCGTTCTCGCTCTTCAGCTTGGGAACACCTGACGGTGCCCACGAGATCTTCTCGGTGCGAATCCCGTACCTGCTGTCATTCCTTTCGAACGGCACCTTTGACGGGTCGGTCGAGGGTATTCGTAACCTGCAGTCCGACTACACCGCTATGTACTGCAGCGGGCCCGACACGCTTCTGACCTGCCCGTCTGATGGTCAGTTCGCTCCTGTCATATGGATCACCTACTGGACATTCCGCTGGATGATCGGTCTGGGCGCCCTTGCCACGCTAGTTTCTGCAGTGGGACTGTGGATCACCCGCAAGAACAAAGAGCTGCCCAACTGGGTATGGAAGGTTGCGATCTGGACCGCTCCGATCCCGATGCTCGCATCGCTCGTCGGCTGGACCTTCACCGAGATGGGCCGTCAGCCCTGGATCGTGTTTGGGGTGATGACTACCGAACAAGGGGTCTCGCCGGGAGTGCCCGGCTGGGCGGTGCTCACATCGCTCATCGTGTTCACCCTGGTGTACGGCGGACTTGCCGTGGTCGAGTTCAAGCTGATTTTCAAGGCCGCAAAGGCTGGCTTGCCTGAGATCGAGCACCTCCCCGGTGAGGGCGGCGATGGCACCGGCGAACCGGACCCGCAAAAGCTGGCGACGGTCTACTAGGAGGACTTGATCATGGATTTAACAACTGTCTGGTTCTTGATCGTCGGAGTGCTGCTTATTGGCTACTTCGTTCTCGACGGCTTTGACTTTGGCGTCGGTATCTCGCTTCCCTTCCTGGGGAAGGACGATACTGATCGTCGGGTTCTCATCAACACAATTGGCCCGGTCTGGGATCTCAATGAGACCTGGCTGATCGTTGCTGGTGCGTCGCTGTTCGCGGCATTCCCTGAGTGGTACGCCACGATGTTCTCCGGCTTCTACCTTGCCCTGCTGCTGATTCTCGTCGCTCTGATTTTCCGTGGAGTTTCGTTCGAGTATCGCCACCAGAACAAGGGACAAAAGTGGACGCGCTGGTTCGACCAGTTCATCTTCTGGGGCTCAGTGCTTCCTCCCGTACTGTGGGGCGTTGCATTCGCAAACCTCGTGCAGGGTGTGCCGATTCGTCCGATGGACGGCGGCGGCTGGATCTACGAGGGAACGCTGCTCACGCTGCTGAACCCCTACGGTCTGCTCGGTGGTATCTGCATGCTGCTGCTCGTCTTCAACCACGGACTCGTGTTTGTCTCGCTGAAGACCATCGGTGACATTCGTGACCGCGCACAGGCCCTCGCAAAGAAGGTCGGCATTGCGACAATCGTCGTTGGTGCGGCCTTCCTGGTGTGGACCATCATCATGCGCCTTGAGAGTGAGAGCCTGCTGCTCATCGTGATTTGTGCCGCGGTCGCTGCGGTGGCACTGATCGGTGCGTGGATCGCGAACGCGGTCCGCCGCGAGGGCTGGGCTTTCGCCGGCAATGCGGTGGCAATTGCCTTCGCCCTGCTCGCGATCTTCATGGCGCTGTTCCCGAACCTGATGCACTCGAGTCTCGATCCCGCGTACTCGATGTCAATCGAGGGAGCTGCAAGCTCACAGAAGACGCTGGAACTCATGACCTGGGTCGCAGTGTTCACCCTGCCGCTTGTTCTGGCTTACCAGGCCTGGACATACTGGATCTTCCGCAAGCGCCTGTCGCGCGAGATGATCCCGGCTGCCGCACACTAGTGCTGCGATAGATTAGAACCTGGGCCCCTTCCGTTTCGGGACGGGCCCAGGTTTTTTCGTCCATAAAAGGGGACCCGAATGAAGCCGCTCGATCCGAGGCTGCTGCGCTATGCGAAGGCGGCCCGCGGAGTCTTTACTCTTGGCGCACTGCTAGGACTGCTGCGAACCGTTGCCATCGTGGCCTGGTCGTGGAGTCTGGCCCAGATGATCACGGCGGCGGTACTGCCGATCATCGGGAACCCCTCGGGGCGTGTGAGCGAGGGTGGGTTTGCGGCTGCGGATCTGCCCTGGTTGGCGCTGGTTGCCACCGCCGCGCTGATCCTGCGCTCATTCTCGGCCTGGGGTATGGACGTTGTTGCCGCCAGGGGAGCCGTGCGGGTGAAGGCTCAGCTGCGTGATGCGGCGCTGAACCGGCTTGATGCGGGATCACCGGAGCGTGGAGACGGCAAATCTGATGCGGAGCTTGCGACCTCGCTCGGTCGTGGTCTCGATGCCCTCGACGGGTACTTTTCTGGATACGTGCCGCAGCTGATCCTGACCGTTATCGCGACGCCGCTGCTTATCATCGCCGTGTTTCTCGCGGATCCGGTGAGCGCGATCACCGTATTGATCGTTTTCCCCGTGATTCCGCTCTTCATGATTCTTATTGGGCTTGCCACACAGGCGGTGCAGGATCGCCAGTGGTCGCAGTTGCAGCACCTGTCGGCGTCATTCTTAGACGTCGTATCGGGGCTCACAACGCTGAAGATATTTGGGCGCGAACAACGTCAAACCGAGCGTATTGCCCGCGAGACCGAAGAGTACCGCTCGCGCACAATGAAGGTGCTGCGGGTCACGTTCCTCTCCGGATTTGTGCTCGATCTGGCGGGCACCTTCTCGATTGCGCTCGTCGCTGTGACCGTAGGTACACGACTTGTGAACGGAGAGTTTCCGCTCTCTCTGGGGCTGTTTGTGCTTTTGCTGCTGCCAGAGGTGTTTATTCCGATTCGGCAGGTGGGGGCTGCGTTCCATGCCTCGACCGAGGGACTCTCTGCCTCAGCTGAGGTATTCGAGATCATCGAGAGCGACAATGCGCCCACAGATCGAGCCGAGCGAGCAACGGGCCGCAGTATTACCTTCAACCAAGTCGAGATCATGCGCGACGACCGCTCCATCGTGGAGCCCGTGAGCTTTGCGGTAGCCCCGGGCGAGGTTGTTGCCCTCGCGGGTCCCTCCGGGGCGGGTAAATCGACCCTACTTTCGGTTCTCCTGGGTTTTGTCGCCCCGAGCTCGGGCGCAGTTTCTCACCCGGAAGAGCTCGCCTGGGTCGGGCAGAAGGCGGGACTGCTGCAGGGAACGGTGGCGTCAAACGTCTCGCTCGGCGATCCTGAGCCTGATCCCGAGCTCATTTCTCGTGCTCTCGCGGCCGCCGCGCTGCCCGGGCTTGATCCCACTACCGCGCTTGGTGCCTCCGGCGCGGGACTCTCTGGTGGACAGGCGCAGCGAGTGAGTATCGCGCGATGCCTGTATCGCGCGTGGCGTCATAACGCCGGTGCAGTGCTTCTCGACGAACCAACCTCGGCGCTCGACGCGGGTAGCGAGGCCGTCGTGTGTGAAGCGCTGCGAGCGGAAGCAGCCGCGGGTCGCGCTGTGCTGGTCGTCAGTCACCGACCCGGTGTGTTGGAAGCCGCGGACCGAGTCGTCAGAGTAACGGCAGCAAGAAGCGGGGTGACGGCGTGAGCGAATCCGTGACGGTGCAGCCGAGTGCCAGGCAAGCCGTGCTGCAGCGAGCCATGCCGAGCAGGCGGCGCAGGTTTCCGGGGCAGAGCCTGGGTGTGCTCGCGGACGCGTGTGTTGTCGGGCTGCTTGCGCTGAGCATGTGGCTCATTGTGCGGGCGGGGGATCAACCGCCCATCTTGCACCTGACATTTGCGATCGTCGGCGTGCGCGCGCTTGCGATTGGTCGCGCGGCGTTTCGGTACACCGAGCGGTTGTTTAGCCACGATGCCGCGCTCGGGCAGCTCGCAAAGCTTCGGGCGGCCACGTTTGAAGCGCTCGTGCCGCGAGTGCCCGGCGCAATTGAGAGCCGGCGCCGTGGCGAAGTTCTCGCCGCGTTCGTCGATGACGTCGACCAGTTGCAGGATGAGCCTCTGCGGGTGCGACAGCCGATCGTGGTGAGCGCGGTGGTCGTTGGTCTGAGCCTGATCCTGGTCGGGCTCGCATCAATCCCAGCTGCGCTTGTGCTCGCAGCCTTTGTTGTACTGGGTGGCGCGCTTTCGGTTTGGCTCGCGAACAGGATCGCGGGCGCGAGCGACAGAGAGCTGAGTGCGGCGCGAGCCTCGCTCGTCGACGCGCTGCTCGAGCGTTTTGCGGCGTCTGAGGTGTTGGCTGCATTTGGTGCGCTCGACGTGCAGCGCGCCCGCATCGCTGACTGTGAGGATCGCCTTGCGCGTGTGCAGACCCAGCGCAGCCGTGCGGCAGGACTGACCGGAGCGATTCTGGCGTTGGCCTCGGGCGCGGCCTCGCTGCTGGTGCTGCTGGTGCTGCTGCCCGGTCTCGGTGAATCAATGACAACCGCACTGTTCGGCGCCATCGTCGTTGTTCCCGCGGCGGTCTTTGAAGTGTTTGCGCAGTTTCCTGCCGCGATGGCGGCGAGGCGAACGGTTCAGGCGAGCGCTGATCGAGTCGCTTCGCTCACCGAGGACACGATCCCCGCAGAGATTCCGTTTGACGTGTCCGGGCTTCATGAATCAGCCGCGGAAACACCGTTTGATCCTGAGGCCCCCGTGCTCTCGGTTGAAAACCTCTCCGCGCGACACCCCGGCGCTGCCCGCAGTGCGTTTTCTCACGTCAGTTTTGAACTGCGGCACGGCGAAACACTAGTCGTGACGGGGGAGAGCGGATCCGGCAAGAGTACCCTCGCGTTTGTGCTCGCGAGGTTCCTGGAATACCAGGGAAGCTATCGCTTGCGAGGTGTCGAGGCTCGTTCCCTTTCGGGTCGAGCGCTGCGTGAAACCGTTGGTCTGTGCGAACAAACCCCGCACCTGTTCGACGCGGATCTGCGCCAGAACTTGAAGTTTGCGCGAGACACCGCGAGTGATGAAGAGCTCGAGGCCGTGTTAGATCGAGTTGGTCTTGGAGATTGGGCTCGTGAGCGTGGTGGTCTTGATGCCCGGGTGGGGGAGCACGGATCGCTCGTGTCAGGTGGCCAGGCCCAGCGAATCGCGCTGGCACGTGCTCTGCTTGCAGATTTTCCGGTGGTGGTGCTCGACGAGCCGACCGCGGGAGTCGACCGCGAGCTCGCCGACAAGCTGCTCACTGACCTGATGGGGGCGGTTCCCGCGGACCGCGCGGTTGTGCTTATTACGCACACGGAGATACCCGCGGGGATCAACAGCGCTCGACTTGAGTTGCCAGTGCCCTCCGGCGCTGAGTGAAAGAGTGCCGCGTGGTTTACGCGGATACGGG
Organism: Leucobacter viscericola; assembly: GCF_011299575.1. Lineage (NCBI taxonomy): Bacteria > Bacillati > Actinomycetota > Actinomycetes > Micrococcales > Microbacteriaceae > Leucobacter > Leucobacter viscericola. Next base: position 421,752 of record NZ_CP049863.1, on the reverse strand, counting down.
TTCCCAGTAGCGGTCGAGCGCCTCTCTAAACCGTTCGAGCCGGGTGCTGTTTGGCTCTTGTGTGGGGAAACCATCGATCGCGGTGACGACGCGTATGCCGTGGAGAGCATTTACGGCCCACACCTCGTGAGCAGTGAGATTGCCGGGAGGGATGCGGCCCGGGGTGAGGCTCGTTTCGTTGAGCAGCAAACTCTCGGTGACTGAGCTCACGCGGCTGGCCCGATCCTGAACGACATGACCAGCTCGGGTAGCGCTATCCCACCAGACAAGGCTCGTTGTGGCGCCCTCCAGCACACGGCCTGCGCGGTCCACAAGCAGTGCTTCCGCACCGAGCCTGTGGTTGATCTCTGTGAGCCGGGCAATGTTCGGGCCCTTTCGGGCGGCATGCTCGAGAGTTACTCCCGGTGCGGTTGCTAACTCGAGTTCTGTCTGGAGTTGTGGCAACGGTCGCAGCGTGAAAGATAACTCCGGTGCCCGGTTTGGCTCGTGCCACAGTTCCAGACGCGGAAACCCTTCGCCGTAGTCGCGGATGGCGTGGGAGGCCTCGGACAGGAACCCTTCGACAACGGGCTGCTCTAGTTCGGGGGTCGCGTCTTCAACTCCCCTTCGAAAGCGGTCCAGATGCCTGCGCCAGCCGCGGACCTCGGCGCGACCGGTCGTGGCGTTCACCCGCACCCGAAAGGAGTCGGCCACGAGCAGCGCACGAGGTGCCCCGTTCACGCAAGCACCGAGTAGTTTGCGCTGAGTGATCCTCGTCCCGTCAGGGCAAAGAGTAGCTGCGTGCCGTCACCTCGAAGCACCGCCAGATGTTGGGCGATGGTGAGCGCTTCAGACAGAGCGGCCTCGGGAGGAGGGATTTCTTCTGCGGCGCTCACCCTTGTGAGTGCCGTTTGAATATCGAGGCCGTGTACAACGAGTTCGAACACGCGTGTGCGCAGGTACTGGCTGAGAGCGATGCCCCCGGCAACCGACATAACGGCCGGATCAGAGACGGACTGCACCGAAGCGAGGGCCTCAGCGTATAGCTTTCGGAACTGAGCCGCGGGATCCTCACCGAGCTCTCTGCCCGCGGCTATTCCGCGATCCCGAACCGAGTTTGCATCGGCCTCAGCAATTTCAGACACGGCACGGAAGTAGGACTCGGCGCTTGCGAGCTCGACGGTGTCGGCGGGTGCCCCAATAGCGCGCACGACGGTCGAGAGGGCGCGGCTGGTGTGGCCAACGAGTGCTCGCAGATCCCAGTCACCGAGAGCTTGCTCGTTCCAAGCGGTGCTGGGCACCCGCGAAACGGTGTCGACGCACCAGGCGGCTGCCTGCGAAAAGGTCTCTGTGATGGTGCGCTTTTCCATGCCGTGAGCGTATCACCGCCTTTGCAGGGCGCACTACGCTTGAGGGGTGAGCGAGGGGGATGGCCGCGGTGGCGGGCGCAGTGCAGAGACGCGAGTGCGGCAGATTCCGTTTCCGCGAAACGTTGAGGCTTTAGCGCGCTCGCTCGCTGAGGCCTGTCGCGACGCACCCGGCTGGTGCTGGCTCGATGGTGAAGCAGAGAGTGGTTGGAGCTACCTGGGCGCTGCCACGGAGGTGCGCCTTGCTGAGCCCGGTCGCGAGAGGGAGTTCTTGGATTCCCTGCGAGCAGATCACGTGTCGACGGAGTCCGGCTTTTCCGGGGGTTGGGTCGTCTCTTTGGGCTACGAGCTCGGTGTGGCGCTGCTTGGGGTTGAGCCCGCCTCGGACGAAGCGGCACCTGGTCTGGCCTTGCGGCTTGACGTGGTTCTGGCAATCAACGAAGCCGAGCAGCGGGCGGAACTGCGAGGGTTGAGCGAGGCCGGGCTCGATGCGTGGATCGAACGCTTTGGTGCGAGCCTGTTCTCTGGCTCGGAGATTTGCCCGAGTGTTCGCGAGACAACCCCGAGCGCTGCGAGCACAAGTGCGAGGTGGAGGCAGAGCGACGAGGCCTACCTGACCCGGGTCGAACAAGCGAAACGCTCGATAGCCGAGGGTGACGCCTACGTGCTGTGTCTCACCGACACCGCGACCGTGGTGGGCGAGTTCGATCCACTGGAGCTCTACCTCGATCTACGGCAGCGCGGAGCGGCAATTCGCGGTGGGGTTATCGTTACGAAGGAACGCGCACTCGTGAGCGCGAGCCCCGAGCAATTCTTGAGCGTGCGAGGCGGGACGGTATCAACTCATCCGATCAAGGGAACCCGCCCGCGTGGTGCGGACCGCGAAACAGATCGGGCGCTTGCTTCCGAGCTGGCTACTGATCCTAAAGAGCTGGCGGAGAACCTCATGATCGTTGACCTGATGCGAAACGATCTCAGCAGGGTGTGCGATCCGGGCAGCGTGCGGGTCGATGGATTTCGGCGGGTTGAGCAGCACCCGCACGTGCACCAACTGGTGAGCACCGTCTCGGGCCAGCTCAAAGAGGGGCTGGGGGCAAACGACGCCATTTTGGCATGTTTTCCGGGTGGATCAATGACGGGCACACCGAAGAAGCGTGCGGTTGAGATTCTCGCCGATCTTGAGTTGGGCCCTAGAGGACTGTATTCGGGCTGCTTTGGATGGCTCAGCGATGCGGGGAACGCGGAGCTTGCCATGACCATTCGTGCGGTTGAACTGCGGGATCGACACGGCGCGTGTTTTCGAGAGGCTCGTGTGGGTGCTGGTGGCGGCATCACAGTGGATTCGGACCCCGAAGCTGAACTGAAAGAGAAACAACTGAAAGCTGCTTCGCTGCTCTCGGCGCTCGAAGCGCACCGGCCTGGCGCGTAAGCGCCGGGCAACTCAGCACTGTATTCTTGAGGGATGTGTGCGTGTCCGCTAGAGCGGCGCGATCCCGAACCAAAATGAGGTGTGTGTGACTGAGCAGCAGGGACGCGAGTCCGAGGGCTACGACTTTCAGGCGATTCAGGATCGTTGGCTTCCCGTCTGGGATCAGATGAAGCCGTTTGAGGTGAGTGATGCCGACTCGGCTAAGCCGACGAAGTACGTTCTCGACATGTTCCCCTACCCCTCGGGCGACTTGCACATGGGACACGCGGAGGCTTTCTGTTTCGGCGACGTGCTCGCTCGTTACTGGCGCGGCCGTGGATACGACGTGCTGCACCCGATCGGATGGGACTCGTTTGGGTTGCCGGCGGAGAACGCGGCTATTAAGCGCGGCGTCGATCCTCGCGAGTGGACCTACGCGAATATTGCACAGCAGAAGGCATCGTTCCGTGTCTACGCACCCTCCTTCGACTGGAGCCGTGTATTGCACACGAGCGACCCCGAGTACTACAAGTGGAACCAGTGGATCTTCCTGAAGATGTACGAAAAGGGCCTCGCGTACCGCAAGGCCAGCTGGGTGAACTGGGACCCGGTAGATCAGACTGTGCTCGCGAACGAGCAGGTTCTTGCAGACGGCACCTCCGAGCGCTCGGGTGCGATGGTCGTGAAGAAGAAGTTGACCCAGTGGTACTTCCGCATCACCGACTACGCGGATCGCCTGCTCGACGACCTCGATCAGCTTGAGGGCAAGTGGCCCACCAAGGTGCTGAACATGCAGCGCAACTGGATCGGGCGCTCACGCGGTGCCGAGGTCGAGTTTGAGATCGAGGGCCGCGACGCAAAGGTGCCCGTTTTCACCACGCGCCCCGACACACTGCACGGCGCGACCTTTATGGTGGTCGCACCCGACTCTGATTTGGCGGCCGAGCTGGCCTCCGGCGCCTCGGCTGAGGTGCGCATGCAGTTCCAGGCTTACCTGGAGCAAACCCAGAAGCAGACTGAGATCGAGCGGCAGAACGCTGACCGCGAGAAGACCGGTGTGTTCCTTGACCACTTCGCCGTGAACCCGGTGAATGGCGAGCGTATTCCCGTTTGGGCATCTGACTATGTGCTCGCGGATTATGGTCACGGCGCGATTATGGCTGTGCCCGCGCACGACCAGCGTGACCTTGATTTCGCGCTGAAGTTCGGGCTCGCAGTGCGAGTGGTTGTCGACGTGCTTGATGAGGATGGTGTGTCGCTGCCCGATCCCGCAACGAGCGGTGTTGCCACGACCGGTGACGGCACTCTTGTGAACTCTGGTGAGCTTGATGGGCTCGGCAAGCAGGCTGCGATTGCGCGTGCCGTCGAGGTGCTCGAAGACCGTGGAACAGGACGAGCTGCGACGACCTACCGTTTGCGTGACTGGCTGATCTCACGCCAGCGTTACTGGGGCACGCCGATCCCGATCCTGCACGCTGAGGACGGTTCGATGCAGCCGGTGTCGGAAGCCGCATTGCCTGTCGTTTTGCCATCGACTGAGGGGCTTGACCTGAAACCAAAGGGCACTTCGCCCCTTGGTGGTGCCGAGGCGTGGTCGACCGTGGTTGATCCTGAGACCGGCGCCGAGCTGCGTCGCGACCCCGACACCATGGACACGTTCGTGGATAGCTCGTGGTACTTCTTCCGGTTCCTTTCCGCGAACGACGATACACAGGCCTTCGATCCTGCCGCCGCCAAGAAGTGGGCGCCCGTTGACCAGTACGTGGGCGGCGTCGAGCACGCGATCCTGCACCTGCTCTACTCGCGGTTCATCACGAAGGTGATGCACGACCTTGGCTACATCGATTTCGAAGAGCCTTTCATGGAGATGCTGAACCAGGGCATGGTGCTGCTCGACGGTGCGAAGATGTCGAAGTCGAAGGGCAACCTCGTCGAGTTTGCCTCGGAGCTTGAGGCACATGGTGCCGACGCGCTGCGCGTGACACTGGCGTTTGCGGGGCCGCCAGAGGATGACATTGACTGGGCAGATGTGTCGGTGCAGGGCTCGGCGAAGTTCTTGGCGCGTGCGTGGCGCATTGCTGACGACGTTGAGGCTTCGGGGGCCGCGAAGGGCGCCTCGTTCGCCGACGGTGATAAGTCGCTGCGCAAACACACGCATCACCTGCTTGCGGATGCACCGGGGCTCATCGAGTCTTACAAGTTCAACGTGGTGGTTGCTCGCCTGATGGATCAGGTGAACGTCACACGCAAGACGATCGACTCTGGTGCCGGGGCGGCGGACCCCGCAGTTCGCGAATCGGCCGAGGCGATCGCCGTGATCCTCTCGCTGTTCGCCCCGTATGCTGCTGAAGACATGTGGTCAAAGCTCGGCTACGAGCCGACGGTCTCACTGGTTGAGTGGCCTGTCGCTGATCCCTCCCTGCTGGTCGAGGACGAGGTCACGATGGTTGTGCAGGTCGATGGCAAGGTTCGGGATCGGCTCACGCTTTCCGCCTCCGTAACCGAGGCAGAAGCCGAAGCTGCTGCGCGCGCCTCGCAGGCGGTGCAGCGCTCGATCGGCGATCGCCAGGTTGTCAACGTGATCGTTCGACTACCCAAGATCGTGAGCATCGCGACAAAGCCGGCCTAACGATTCGCTCACAACGAGCCAATTTTGCCTAGAGCTGTCTGACTTATTCACATTCACCGGAATTGTGGGCGGGGGCCTGCGCGTGCGACTTAGCGTATGTGCATGCTCCCCATCACAGACGACCAGTCCATCCCGGAATCAGAATTTGATGCGCTCATTTCTGGGCCCTCTCGGCATGCCACGCTGACCTCAGAATCGTTGCTCAACAGCGGTTCTTGGCGTGCTCGCTCGGCGGCTCAGAAAGCGAGTTCAGAGCCAGCGCCGGCGGAACCTCTTGAATGGCACCCAGAGGTCACACTGCGGCAACGGATCATAAAGGCGGTGTCCGTGCCGGCCTTTGCTGGCGCCGCGGTGTTTGTGGTGGCCGTTATCATCGCGATCATCATGACGGTGCTGCAAAGCGGTGCTGCAATCGATACTCCGGCAGCATCGGCCCTGAGTGAAGACGGAAAAAGTGCGGGTGATACGAGTGATTCGCCCGCGCACATGCCGAGCGGCACCCGCGCTGCCTCACCAGCGGATACACCCGCCTCACAACCAACACCCGCCAAGATCTTCGTTCACGTCGTCGGGGAGGTGGCAAAGCCGGGGTTAGTGGAGCTGGCGCCAGGAACTCGTGTGGCCGAGGCAGTGACGGCGGCTGGTGGCGCGACACCTGCTGCTGTTTTGGACGCGGTAAACCTTGCCAGAGTCACCTCCGATGGCGAGCAGATAGTTGTGCCCAACGCCGAGCAGGTGGCGGCAGGCATACAAACTTCTCCTTCCGCAGTGCAGAGCACCTCAGAAGGGGCGAGCCAGGGCCCATCTGGCTCCCTCGTTAACCTCAATACGGCCGATGCTGCGCTTCTGGAAACCCTCCCACGCATTGGGCCGTCTTTGGCGCAGCGAATTCTTGATTGGCGGCAGGCAAACGGAGCCTTCGCAACGATCGATCAGCTCATGGAGGTGTCGGGTGTCGGAGCGAAAACCTTCGAGGGTCTTCGCGAGCGGGTGACAGTGTGAGCCTGCCGCCGCCCGGGCTCTGGCGGCTCCTTGTGCCCGCACTCATCGGCTGGGCTGTGGCCGCTTGGGCCGTGACCACCCCGGGAACCGGGCGCTGGATCTGGATCATGTCTCTGGCGCTGGGGTGTGCCGCGGGGCTAGCCGCGATGCGTAGCCTTCGATCCCGGAAACGTAATCGTGCGTATAGACGAGGCTGGGGCACGCAGTGGAGTTTGATTGCGGTGGCCTGTGCAACGCTGGTCGTGCTGGGGTCCCAAATCGACACTGGTGAGTGGCGCCGAGCCGATCCGGCCGTGGTGACCGCCGCCGAACAGAGTAAACAGCTTGAGATGCGCGTTACCGTTGTGAGCTTTGCGGCTGACGCTTCAAAGGGGTTTGGTGATCGATTCTGGGTTCGTGCGACCCTGCACGCCGGGAGGGGCGGCATTCCGGTGCTGCTGTGGCTCGAAGGCAAGGCAGACGAGCGCTGGGTTCCGGGGGCGACCCTTGAACTGACAGGTCGACCAGAGCTGCTGGACGCGGGTTCTTCAGCAGCATACGGCGTCACTGTGAGTGATACCTCGGGCGCAAGGTCGGTTGCCCCGGCGAAGGTTTCAATTGCCGAGCACGCAGGAAGGGTGGCGAGCGCGCTGCGTTTGAGGCTTCGCGACGCAACGTTGCGGATTGAGGGTGCGGAACTGCTGCCGGGGTTTGCGGTGGGTGACACATCCCTTGTCGGGGAAGACCTTCAGGACAACATGCTTGAAAGTTCGCTCACCCATTTGACCGCGGTTTCCGGGTCCAACTGTGCGTTGGCGACGAGTTCGGTTCTTTGGCTCAGTTCAATGCTGGGTGCGGGAAGGCGGGTCAGGCTTCTGCTGGCGGCCGTGGCGTTGACAGGGTTTGTGTTTGTGGTTGGGCCAGATCCGAGTGTGCAGCGTGCGGCAGTCATGGCGGCCGTGGTGCTGATCTCTGGTTACGGGGGTAAGCGCTCACACGCCCTGCCGAGTCTGGGAGTCGCGATATTGTTGCTGCTCGCGATAGATCCTTGGCAAGCGCTACAGCCCGGTTTCGCACTTTCGGTTGTTGCAACGGGCGGCATTTTGGTCGCGGTACCGACGCTTTGCGGGGGACTCAACCGGGTGCTGCGGATACCGCGCCCCCTCGCGCTTCCACTAGCGATGGCCTTGGCCGCGCAAATAGCCTGTGGACCGTTCCTTCTACTTCTACAACCGGGGCTCCCGGTAGCGGGCGTCCTGGCGAACGTCATCGCTGCGCCCGCCGCGCCGCTTGGCACAGGGATCGGTTTGCTCGCGATGCTGGTGCTTCCGGTCTCTGAGCCACTGGGGATGATGCTGATGCAGGTGGGGGCCGTGTCTGCACGATGGGTGGCGGCGACGGCTGAAATCTGTGCGGGCCTGCCGATGGCGCGGTGGCCATGGCCCGAGGGCTGGTCGGGAGCCGCGCTGCTCACCGTTGTGCAAGCGATTCCCGTGCTGGCCTGGGCTCTCCACACAGGGCGGCTGAAGTGGCCGTGGGGAGCTCGCTCAACACCGAGATCTCCCTGGCACAGAAGTCCAAGTGTTCCCCGAGGGGTGAGGCTCGGAGTCGCCGTTTTGCTGTGCGGGGCGAGTGGGGTATTTCTCGGACCGACTCTCGTAGCGCCACTGGCGCAGCGCGCGAGTGCTCCAAGCGACTGGGCCATCGTTGCCTGTGACGTCGGCCAGGGCGACGCGATCTTGCTGCGGGATCCGAGGACCAGCGGCAGCACCATCCTCGTAGACACGGGCAACGAGCCAGAACTCCTTCAAGAGTGTCTCGCCCTCTTTGGTGTGCAACGAATCAGCCTCCTAGTACTCACCCACGACGACGCAGATCACATCGGGGCATTAGGCGTGGTCATTGATCGGGTCGATGCCGCACTCGTGTCACCACCGAGCGTTGGGAACGGTGACAAGAGCCAGAGTGTCGATGGTCGCGAAAGCCGTGCGGTTTTGCAGGATCTCGAACGAGCTGGTGTCTCATACCGTGTAGTTGGCGCAGGGCAAACGGGAGAAATCGGGGGAGGAGCTTGGGAGGTGCTCTCTCCGCAACAGAACCTGATCCCAGCGAGCACAAATGCGGCGAGCATCGTGATGCGTGTCGACACAGGGGCTATCTCGGCGCTCTTGCTGGGCGATACGGGTGAGCAAGAGCACCGTAAGTTGCTCGCCAACGGAGATGATCTCAAGGTGGACGTCATTAAGGTAGCTCACCACGGGTCTCGCGACCAGGACCCCCGACTCGTCGCGGCGGCTAGCGCGATGATCGGGCTCATTTCGGTGGGGGAGAAGAACCGCTATGGCCACCCCACCGATGCGGCTCTCGGTGCGCTGCGGCGCGCGGGCACGACGGCACTGCGCACAGACCAGCTTGGTTCGATCGCTCTCAGCGGGAAACACGGAAACATTCGCGCCTGGAGCGTGCGGGCGCCTGCCGATGTCGGAGGTGAGCAGTAGGGTTAATGCGTGGCAACTGCACGAAGCACCAAAACGAAGATTCCTCAGCTGAGCTGGACCGAGGCTCAGCCGGCACCTGTGGTCCTGATCTCCGGGCCAGAGGGGTTTCTCGCCGATCGCGCCGGACAAATGATTCGCGAGGCCCTCAAACAAGAGCGGGCCGATCTTGAGGTGCACGATATCGATGCGGCCTCTTACAACGCCGGTGAGCTATTCACCTTCGCGAGTCCCTCGCTTTTTGCGGAGCCGCGGCTCATTCGTGTGGATAGCGTCGAGAAATGCTCAGATGCCTTCCTAGAAGACGCAAAAAAGTACGTCACGCAGCCCGCCGAAGACACAACCCTCGTGCTGCGGCACGGCGGGGGTGTGCGAGGGAAAGCCCTGCTCGATCTCATTCGTGGTGGCAACGGTGTTGAATTTGTCTGCGCTGAGGTAAAGAAAGATCAGGATCGCCTGACGTTTGTACAGAGCGAGTTCCGCCGGCTCGGCGCCCAGATTAGCCCGAACGCAGCTCGGATGCTGGTAGCTGCCTATTCGGGTGGCCTCGGAGAGCTCGCTGGAGCCTGCGAGCAACTGGTGTCAGACGTGGGCACACGAATCGATGAAGACGATGTCAACCGGGCCACCGAGGGTCGTGTCGAAACAAACGCCTTCAAGGTGGCAGACGCGGCAACGGCTGGTCGGGCCGCGGACGCACTGGTGCTGCTGCGGCAAGCTTTTTCGACGGGAACCGATCCAATCCCAATGCTCGCCGCACTCAACTTCAAAATGCGCGGGATCGCCCGCGCCTACGGTGCCACTGGCAGTGGCGGTCAACTCGCCAAAGACCTTGGCATGGCGCCCTGGCAGGCGGATCGCGCTGTGAAAGACGCTCGAGCCTGGCGCGAAGAAGACCTCGCCCGCTGTATCGAAATGGCGGCAGAGACCGAGTGGCTCCTAAAGGGCGGCAGCCGCGACCCCGAGTACGCACTTGAAAAGTACCTGCTGTTTATTGCCCGAAGAGGGCGAGAGCGGTAACTCTGGGCCACCGGTAACCCGGTAACTCAAAACGCGCGACCAAAACAAAGGTCCCCTGCTCCGAAGAGCAGGGGACCTTGTAAAGCTATGAACTCAAAGCTTAGAGTGCAGCAACCTTTGCAGCGATCTTCGACTTGCGGTTTGCAGCCTGATTCTTGTGGATAACACCCTTTGAAACGGCCTTGTCGAGCTTGCGCGTTGCAACCTTCAGCTTGGCCTCAGCGGTGGCCTTGTCGCCAGCGGTGATTGCCTCGCGTACGGCGCGGATGACGGTGCGCAGCTCGCTCTTGTAAGCGCGGTTGCGCTCGGTTGCCTTCTCGTTGGTCTTAATGCGCTTGATCTGCGACTTGATATTTGCCACGTTGGGTTGTGTCCTTAAAGTGTACGTATCTAACGGGATGTTCCGCGCGGCGGGTAGAGGGCACCTTGCGGGTTGTGTGGAGTAATCCACACGCAAGCCAAGAGTCAACTTTAGCAGATTCTCGCCTCACATGCGCGCCAAGAGGTAGTAAAGCTTACGTGTCGTAAAAACTGCGCAGCCCCGCCACGTATTCGGTGGGGGAGAGTGGGCCTTGCAGGGCAGTGTTGGTAATGAATCCCTGTGCCAGGGCCACGATAACAAAGGAGCTGCGATCCGCGAGGCTCTCGGCCTGCTCCTCGGAGGTGGAGCGCAGTCGTGCCCAGGGTAGAACGGCCTCTCGCATGGCCAGCCTCATTCGCAGGAGAAGATCTTGAATCACCACGCCGAGTGTTGGCTCCGTAATCGATTCGCTCCAAATCTGCATCACCACATCGAACAGCACGTTCTGGCTGAGCGCTCCCGTGAGCATCGCCTCGAGTAGATCCAGGGGAGCAGGTGTGCCACCGAGCGCTGCTATTTCCTGTAGCTCGGCCACCCGGGCTTCGAGAATGACTCCCGCTACGTAGTGTGTCATCTCGGCCTTGTTCTTGAAGTTTGAATACACGGAACCCGCCGAGGAATCGAGTTCCGCGATCACATCGGCCATGGTTGTCTTCGTGAATCCGCGGCGCCTCGCAACGGCAAGGGCCGCGAGCGCAATCTCCATGCGGCGCTCTTCGCGATAATCATCCGAAACCTTGGGCATGACAAACAGAATACTCGTTCTGTATAGTGAACTCAAAAGGTAAACAGAATACGTATTCTCTTTGGAGGCATCATGTCAATCTCAGTTTCCCCAGACCCGCGCACACGCTGGGGCAAAGGTGTGCTTTTTGGGCTGGGCGGTTCGCTTATTGTGAGCCTGATCGTGCTCGCATTTCTCTGGCCAGTTGCGACTTCGTCGCCGCGCGATCTTCCGCTGGTGATTGCGGGGCCGTCGGAGCAAACTGCTGCGGTTGAGCAGGCGCTTGATACGCAGAGCGACGGACTTTTTGCGTTCACCGAGGCGAAGGATCGGGCCGAGGCTGTCAGCGCGATTGAAAAACGCGAGGCCTATGGCGCAATTGTTCTGGGGCAAAAGCCTGAGGTGCTCGTTGCGTCCGCGGCCAACTCCGCCGTGGCGCAGCAGCTCACTGGCGTTGGCGCTAAGTTGCAGCAGATGCTGGCGCAGCAGGTCAAAGCGGCGGGTGGGGATCCATCCCAGCTTCAGGTTGCCGTGACCGATGTGGTGCCGCTCGCTGACACCGACCCCAATGGTGCAGGGCTTGCGGTTGCCTCGTTCCCGCTCACCCTCGGCGGCATCATCGGCGGCATGCTCGTTTCGTTCCTGGTGGTTGGTTCGTGGAGAAAACTCACCGCGCTCACGGTGTACGCGGTTGGTGCGGGGCTGCTTGTCGCCGCAATCCTGCAGCCCTGGTTCGGGGTTCTGCAGGGCAGCTTCATACTGAATGCCCTCGTTATTGGCCTGTCCATGTTTGCCACGGGCTCGCTCATCGTTGGGCTGCACAGCTTTCTGGGGCGCGGGGGCGCAGTGCTTGGGGCGATCCTCACCCTGTTTGTTGGCAACCCAATCTCGGCCGCCACCATGCCCCACCAGTTCCTTGCGGGAGCGTGGGGCGACATTGGTCAGGGTTTTGTGCCGGGAGCTGCCTCGACCCTGCTTCGCAGTGTGAGCTACTTCCCTGAGGCAGCAACGTCTGCGCAGTGGTGGACGCTTGTGATCTGGTCGGCGGCAGGCATCGTTCTGCTCACGCTGGGACGGCTCCGTCGCAGGGCAGCGGAAGCAAAGGGGGTCGTAACGGCCACCAGCGCCGCCTAGGCCGCCAAAATAAAAGCCACGGAGCGCCTGAATGGGCTGGTCAGCGAAGTAGTGAGATAATGGCAGGCAATGTCTCCACGCAGCGTAAACCCACAGATCCCGGCGTCAACCGACCCCGAAAGGATCCGCAACTTCTGCATCATCGCGCACATCGACCACGGTAAATCAACCCTGGCCGACCGCATGCTGCAGATCACTGGTTCGGTACCGGATCGCGAGATGCGCGCGCAGTACCTCGACCGCATGGATATTGAGCGCGAGCGCGGTATCACCATTAAGTCGCAGGCAGTGCGCATGGGGTGGGATCACGACGGCAAGTCGTACGCCCTCAACATGATTGACACTCCTGGCCACGTCGACTTCAGTTACGAGGTGTCACGCTCCCTCGCCGCGTGCGAGGGAGCGATCCTGCTCGTTGACGCGGCGCAGGGGATCGAGGCTCAGACGCTTGCGAACCTATACCTCGCGATGGAAAACGATCTTGAGATCATCCCGGTGCTCAACAAGATTGACTTGCCCGCCGCCGACCCCGAGCGGGTCTCGCGAGAGATCGCCGACCTGATCGGTGGAAACCCCGAAGACATTCTGAAGGTGTCGGGTAAGACCGGCATGGGTGTCGAAGAGTTGCTCGACAGTGTGGTTGCCCGTGTGCCCGCGCCGAAGGGTGACGCAAACGCGCCGGCCCGAGCCATGATTTTTGACTCGGTCTACGACTCCTACCGCGGTGTTGTGACCTACGTTCGAATGATCGACGGCAAACTCTCGCCGCGTGAACGCATCCTCATGATGTCGACCGGCACTGAGCATGAGGCGCTCGAGATCGGTGTTTCGTCTCCTGAGCCGAAGCCAACCAAGGGCCTCGCGGTTGGTGAGGTCGGCTACCTCATCACGGGCGTAAAAGACGTGCGCCAGTCGAAGGTCGGTGACACGGTCACGACCAAGATGAAGCCAGCGACCGATGCGCTGCCCGGTTACACGGATCCGAAGCCCATGGTGTTCTCAGGTCTGTACCCGATCGACGGCTCGGATTATCCCGTGCTGCGCGAAGCCCTCGACAAGCTCAAGCTCTCTGATGCGGCCCTTCAGTACGAGCCGGAGACCTCGGTTGCCCTCGGCTTCGGCTTCCGCTGCGGATTCCTCGGCCTGCTTCACCTCGAAATCATCACGGAGCGTCTGCGCCGCGAATTTGACCTCGACCTGATTGCAACAGCGCCAAGCGTTGTCTACCAGGTCACGACCGAAGACAAAAAAGAGATCACCGTCACGAACCCGTCGGAGTACCCGACGGGCAAGATTGGCAGTGTGCGCGAGCCCGTGGTGCGCGTTGCGATCCTCGCCCCGAAAGACTACGTCGGCACCATCATGGAGCTCTGCCAGTCAAGGCGCGGCAGCCTGATGGGCATGGAGTACCTGGGTGAGCGCGTCGAACTGCGCTACAGCATGCCGCTCGGCGAGATTGTGTTCGACTTTTTCGATCACCTCAAGAGCCGCACGCAGGGGTACGCCAGCCTCGACTACGAGCCCATGGGCGAGCAAGAAGCCGATCTCGTGAAGGTCGACATTCTGCTGCAGGGTGAGCAGGTTGACGCGTTCAGCGCGATTGTGCACCGCGACAATGCCTACTCCTACGGCACGATGATGACGGAGCGGCTGCGCAAGCTGATTCCGCGTCAGCAGTTCGAGGTGCCGATTCAGGCCGCAATCGGTTCAAGGATCATCGCGCGCGAGAGCATCCGTGCGATCCGCAAGGACGTTCTTGCCAAGTGCTATGGCGGCGACATTAGCCGTAAGCGTAAGCTGCTCGAGAAGCAGAAAGAGGGCAAGAAGCGCATGAAGATGGTCGGCCGGGTTGAAGTGCCCCAGGAAGCCTTCATTGCTGCCCTCTCAGGGGACGTTGAGGGTAAGGACGCGGCCAAGAAGTGAGCTCGACCGAAAACAACCGGCGCAGCAGTCACGTTGAGATGCCGGTGACCTACGCTGCCGTTGGTGCATCAAAACTTGCCGATGTCGTGCGCTTTCCCCCTGAGGGCACCGAATCGTACTTAGAAGCCCTGCAGCTTGGCAGCGGTCAGGAGCGCTTCGTCGCGGCATCAAGCCTGCTGATGACCTGGGGTGCCCAGCGCGGCGCGGGCATCGAGGTCAGCGAGATCGTTCGGGGAACCGACGAGGCCTATGTTGGGCCCGAGTTTGATGAGAGTGGTCAGGCCCAGGGTATTCGGGTTCGAGAAGAGCAGTTTGGCCCTGACGGCGAACCCTACATCGTGCCCGGTACCTCGGCCGTGTTTACCCTGTCCGGGCAGACACCGCGCAGTGTTCTCGTTGTGTACACCGTTGACGAGGATCAGATGGCGGGCTTCGCCTGGGGCACTCGCGACGAAGACGGCGTTGTGGGAGAGCAGCGGTTTACCGTCGAGATTCGCGAGGATCAAACAGTGTGGGCCGTCGCCCGCGGTTTTCTCGCCTCCCCGAAGAGCGGCCTGTTGGGACTCAAGGGTAAGGCGCTGATTCGCGAGGCGGTAGAGCTGGCCAAGGATCAGCTCGAAGCGTTGGCGCCGGGAGCTGCGGATCGTGCCCAGCGTTCTTCCTGAGGGTGACCCGGCCCCCGAAGACGGATCCCTCCCCGCGAGTGTGCTCGAGGGGGCTGAGGATCGCCGTTTCTGTGTCTACGTGCACGTGCCCTATTGCCGGGTGCGCTGCGGGTACTGCGACTTCAATACCTACACCGCGAGTGAACTCGGTGGCACTAGCCAGGCGGACTACGCCAGTCAGGTGCAGCGGGAGCTGAGCTTTGGGGCTGGTGTGCTTAAGGATGCTGGCCTGCCGGAGCGGCCGGTGTCCACCGTGTTTTTCGGCGGCGGTACACCAACCCTGCTGCCCGCTGGTGATCTTATCGGGATGCTCGACGGGATCCGGCGCGAGTGGAGACTGGCTGACGGCGCTGAAGTGACAACGGAGGCGAATCCCGACTCGGTCGACGAGGCCTACCTGCACGCACTTGCCGAGGCGGGCTTTACCCGAGTGAGCTTCGGTATGCAGTCCGCCGTGCCCCATGTTCTTCGCACGCTTGACCGGACGCACTCGCCCGAACGCGTGCCGCTCGTCACACGGTGGGCGCGCGAGGCGGGTTTGCAGGTGAGCGTGGATCTCATTTACGGTACGCCGGGGGAGAGTCTCGCTGACTGGGAGCGCTCAATCGAAGCCGCGCTTGCGACCGAGCCGGATCATATTTCGGCCTATGCGCTCATCGTCGAGCAGGGCACAAAACTGGCGGCCCAGATTCGACGTGGTCAGGTGCCCGAGCCCGATGAGGATCTGCACGCCGAGATGTACGAGCTTGCAGACGCACGGTTTCAGGCCGCAGGCATGAACTGGTACGAAATCAGCAACTGGTCTCGTTCGCCCGAGACTCGCTCGCGCCACAACCTCGCCTATTGGACTGGCGAGGACTGGTGGGCCGCTGGGCCGGGTGCGCACAGCCATGTCGGCGGAGTTCGCTGGTGGAACGTCAAACATCCACGCCCCTACGCGGAACGCATCGCAAAGGGTGTCTCGCCCGCCCACGCGCGCGAGATCCTCAAGCCAGAGGCGAAACGCGCCGAGCGGGTGCTTCTGGAAACGCGTATCGCGGATGGTCTACCCGCAGATGTGCTCACCGTAGACGAACGACGGGCGATCCCCGAGCTGATTGCTGAGGAGCTTATTGATGGCCGCGCGGCCATTCGCGGCAGGATCGTGCCAACGCTTCGCGGGCGTCTGCTTGCCGACACCGTGGTGCACCGCCTGCTCGGGTGAATTCGCTGGGTGAATGCGCAGAGTGTCTGCGTTCACCCTGCGCTAGACTTGGCACTCAGTAGTGTCGAGTGCCAATGAACTCGCGAGGTGTGGAAGGAGTTGCCGTGGTTTCCGAGCGAAGTCTTGCGGTGCTCCACGCCATCGTGAGCGATTATGTCTCGTCGAACGAGCCTGTTGGGTCGAAGGCAATCGTTGATCGACACAGCTTTGGTGTGTCGGCCGCGACCATCCGCAACGACATGGCGCTGCTTGAAGAAGATGAGCTGATCGCGCAGCCCCACACCTCGTCGGGCCGTGTGCCAACAGACAAGGGCTATCGCCTGTATGTTGACACCCTCGCGAAGATTCGCCCACTCACCTCGGCCCAGCGCGCCGCGATCGAGCGTTTTCTGGGGGAGTCGGCCGACCTAGACGACGTGATGTCGCGCACCGTTCGTCTGCTTTCCCAGCTCACAAACCAGGTCGCGGTAGCTCAGTACCCCTCTCTTCGGCGCACGATGGTGCGACACATCGACCTGGTCGCCGTCGCTGAGGATCGTATTCTGTGCGTTCTCATTCTTGGCAGTGGGGTTGTCGAGCAGCAGCTCGCGCAGCTCCCCGCGGCGAGAGTGACGGAGGCGTGGACCCGCGGGCTTCGCGACCGGATCGCCGGCGCAACGGTTGGCCACGACGTTGACACAGCCGCCGCGGGAATCACGGAGCTACTGAGCAGCATCGACAGCTGGGCGCAACCCGGCGAGACCGAGCTTGTCAGCCAGGTTCTGGCGGTCGTGAGCACGCAGCTGCAGGCGAACCGCAGCGACCGCATTGCGATCGCTGGGGCCGCAAACCTTTCGCGCTCGGGTGAACTCGAGGGATCACTCGGATCCGTGCTCGAGGCGATCGAAGAGCAGGTCACACTCCTGCGGCTCTTTGACGAGCTCGTGCAAGACGGCCGCGATGTGTCCGCCTCAATCGGTCGCGAGAACGAGCCGTATGGCCTGGCTGCGACCTCGGTGATTGCCTCCAGCTACGAGGCTGAGGGCACCTCGGTTTCCCGTCTGGGTGTGCTCGGCCCGCTCCGCATGGACTACGCCAGCAACATCGCAACCGTGCGCGCTGTCGCAAGGTATCTCAATCATTTACTCGGTGAGGATCAGTAGATCCCCTGTCCGATACACACTTTCTCAACCTGATCATCCACCCTGTGAGGAGCTAACCCGTGGCCGACCACTACGAGACCCTCGGCGTGACCCGTGAGGCGACACCCGAAGAGATCAAGAAGGCCTATCGCCGTTTAGCGCGTGAGCTGCACCCCGATGTCAACCCGAGCGAAGAGGCCTCGGAGCGCTTTAAAGGTGTGACCCATGCCTACGACGTGCTGAGCGATCCCGAACAGCGGCAGCGCTACGACATGGGTGGCGGCCAGTCCGACATGGGCGGCTTTGGTGACATCTTTGAAACCTTCTTCGGCGGCGGTGGGTTCGGTGGCGGCCAGCGCGGCCCTCGCTCGCGCGCCGAGCGCGGTGACGACGCCATGATCCGTGTCGACGTCAGCCTTGAAGAGGTCATCTTCGGCGTACAGCGTGAGGTCACGATCAACACGGCCGTGCTGTGTGGCGCGTGCCAGGGAAGCTGCTGCCAGCCCGGCACCCAGCCCGTCACCTGTGACGTCTGTAATGGCCAGGGACAGGTGCAGCGCCAGGTTCGTTCGCTGTTCGGCAACGTTGTGACGATGCACCCCTGCGGAAGCTGCCACGGCTACGGAACAGTCATCGAGCACCCCTGCGTCGAGTGTGCCGGTAAGGGTCGTGTGCGTGAGCGCCGCACCCTTCCCGTAGACATCCCGTCGGGCATCGACACGGGCACACGCATGCAAATGCGCGGTGGCGGCGAAGTGGGCCCCGGTGGTGGGCCCAACGGTGATCTCTTCATCGAGTTCAGGGTCACGCACCACGACATCTTCAGCCGTGATGGCAACGACCTGCTGTGCACGATGCAGCTGTCGATGACCGATGCCATTCTGGGTGTCGAGTCGACGGTTCCCGGCCTCGACGGCGATATCAAGGTTGAGGTTGAAGCGGGCATTCAGTCCGGCGACATCATCACCATTCGCGCACGCGGCATCCAGGGCCTCCGTTCAACCAACCGCGGTGATCTGAAGATCGCCGTGCAGGTAGCGACACCCGAGAAGCTTTCAAACCGAGAGAAAGATCTCGTTCGTCAGCTCGCCGCTCTTCGCAAAGACGAGGCTCCGCACCTGGGTGAATTCCAGCAGAGCTTCTTCGGCAAGATTCGCGACCGCTTCTTCCGCCAGGGCTAGTCTGTCGTGGCCAATCTGTACTTTGCCGAGGGACCCAGCTCTGAGGGTTGGGTTCCTGGTGCGCTCGTCACTATTACGGGTGACGAAGCACGGCACGCGGTGCGCGTGAGTCGTCTGCGCGTCGGGGAACAGATTCTGGTTGGCGACGGTGCCGGTGTGATCGGTGTAGGACCGGTGGCGAGTGTCACCAAAGACTCGTTTGCCGTGCAGCTCGACAGTGTTCGGCGCGATCCCGAGCCCGCGGCTCGTGTAGTGCTCGTGCAGGCCCTAGCCAAGGGCGATCGTGATGAGCGGGCCGTGGAACAGGCGACCGAGTTTGGGGTCGACGACATCGTGCCGTGGCAGGCGGAGCGCTCGGTTTCGCGCTGGAACGATCCCGATAAGGCCGCCAAGGGGGTCGCGAAGTGGGCGAGGATCGCGCGCGAGGCTTCAAAACAATCGCTGCGGGCGAGGATCCCGGTTGTTCAGGAGCCCGTCTCGCTCGACGGGCTGTGCGCGATTGCCGGGCGCGAGTCCTCTCGTGTTGTTGTGCTGCACCCGCGCGGGTCCAGTGCGCTGAGCGCGTGGAACCATGACACGGACGGCGACATTTATCTTGTGGTCGGCCCCGAGGGTGGCCTCTCTGATGCTGAACTAGATGCGCTCGAGGCTGCTGGCGCCGAGATTAAGGTGCTGGGCGACACGGTTCTGCGCACGTCCTCTGCAGGCCCGGCTGCTCTCGCGGTGCTCAACGTGGCTCTTGGCCGCTGGTAGCGAATCCCTGCCATGTTGTCTGACGGCAGCGCTAGACTTGCCTGCATGGCAGAAGAGACGGTATTCGGCAAGATTGTGTCGGGCGAAATCCCAGTTGAGATCCTCGCGGAGACCGACCGTGTGATCGCGTTCCCCGACATTAACCCGCAGGCGCCGGTGCACGTGCTGGTGATCCCGAAGGCGACTCAGTATCGCAATGTTGCTGAACTCGCTGCGGGCGATCCAGAGACACTCGCCGATATGGTGGCTGTCGCACAGCGTCTCGCAGATGAACTCGCAGATGGCGAGTTCCGTCTTATCTTTAATTCTGGCGCGGGCGTCGGCCAGACGGTTTTCCACGTGCACGCGCACGTGCTTGCCGGTGATCTCAAGGAGAATGCACTCGTTGGAAGCTGAACCAACACCCACCCCGCAGTCGGGAGTCGTCGACGATCCTGAGCTGCAACGCACCGTGCTTCTTGCCGGTGTTGATCTCGCTTCCCTGCTGGGGCATCGGGACCAGCTCATCGCTGACCTTGAATCGCAGCACCCCGGTGTGGTGTTCCACGTTCGCGACGAAGTTCTTACACTGCGCGGGCCCGCTCTCGAGGTCCGTGCCGCTGAAGAGGTTGTGCGCGAGATCCTTGAGCTGGCCAGACGCAGCGGCACGGTCTCACGACGTGACGTGAGCGAAGTTACTCGGATGGTGCACGAAGGTAACGGTCCGACAGCCGCCCAGGTGCTGAGCGAACCAATCCTTACTGTTCGCGGTCGTGCGGTTCGCCCGCAGACCGCCGGGCAGCGGGCGTACATTAACGCCATCGAGGCGAACACGATTGTGTTCGGCATCGGCCCGGCTGGCACGGGTAAGACCTACCTGGCGATGGCCAAAGCGGTGCAGGCCCTGCAGCGGCGCGAAGTGTCAAAGATTATTCTGACGCGCCCGGCTGTCGAGGCGGGGGAGCGACTCGGATACCTGCCCGGAACACTCGAAGAGAAGATCGATCCCTACCTCCGTCCGCTCTTTGATGCGGTGGGTGCCATGATGGATCCTGACCTGGTGCCGAAGCTGCTCGCGAGTGGCACGATCGAGGTCGCACCGCTTGCCTACATGCGAGGCCGCACGCTGAACGAGGCGTTTGTGATTCTCGACGAGGCTCAAAACACGACTCCCGAACAGATGAAGATGTTTCTGACCCGGCTCGGATACGGCTCAAAAATGGTCGTGACCGGAGACGCCACTCAGGTTGACCTGCCCGCGGCTGTCAGCGGACTGCGGGTGGTGCGTCAGATTCTCAAAGACGTCGAAGACATCCACTTTGCAGAGCTGAGCTCAGACGACATTGTTCGGCACAGCCTGGTCGGACGGATCGTCGACGCATACCAAACCTACGATGAAGCAAAAGAAGCGAGAACCCAGTGAGCGTCGAGATTAACAACGAGTCGGGCATTGAGGTAGAAGAGGCCCGACTGCAGCGCCTCGCCGCTTTTGTGCTCGAGTCACTGCACGTGCACCCCGACACCGAACTGGGCGTGATGCTGGTCGACGAGGCCGCAATCGAGCAGCTGCACGTGCAGTGGATGAATGAACCGGGCCCAACTGACGTGCTGAGCTTTCCCATGGACGAGCTGCGACCCGGTCGCGCCGATGCGCAGACTCCCGCTGGTCTGCTCGGCGATGTTGTGATTTGCCCTCAGGTCGCTGAGGCGCAGGCCGAGGCAGCCGGGCACGATCTGCCGCAGGAGGTCTCAGTCTTGCTCACCCACGGCATGCTGCACCTCCTGGGCTTCGATCACGCGACACCAGAAGAAGAGGCGGAGATGTTCGGGCTGCAGCGCGATCTGCTGCTCTCCTTCGCCATGCGCGAGCGAAAACAGTGAGTGGAATACTGATCGCGCTGTTCCTGGGAGCAGCGTTCATTTTGCTCGCGATCGCCGGCCTTTTGGCAGCGGCTGATGCGGCCTTGGGGGTGCGTTCGCGCGCTGAGCTCTTGGCCCTCGCCGAAGACTCTCCTCGCCGGGGCAATGCGATTCGAGCGATCGCCGATGATGAGGCCGCACACCTGAATGCGCTCAGCTTTGCCAGGGTGTTCACTGAGACACTCGCCGCCGTGCTCATCACGCTCGTTTTGGCATACTCCCTCGACGAACTCTGGCTTGAACTGGTCATCGCGACACTCGTCATGACCGCCGTCACATTTGCACTCGTCGGATCGAGCCCGCGCACGGTTGGAACACACCACCCCGACGCGGTGATCCGCTTCGCTGCGCCGACCATGCGTGCGCTGCGTTTGATCCTCGGCCCCGTTGCGACCTCGCTGATTCGCATCAGCAACCGAGTGACGCCGGGCCGAAGCACCGGTGGTGCGAGGATTCGTGATGAGCAGCAGCTGCTCTCGATGGTTGATCAGGCCGCAGAGCAGTCACTGCTCGAAAACGATGACCGCGATTACATTCACTCGCTGGTCGAGTTTGGTGACACGCTCGTGCGCGAGGTGATGGTGCCCCGCATTGACATGGTGACCGTCAGCAGCGAGTTGAGCGTGCGCGAGACGCTCGAACAGATGCTTGCTTCGCGGCACTCAAGAATTCCCGTTGTTGGCGGCGAGATCGATGATGTTGCCGGTGTCGCCTATCTTCGCGACGCGAGCAAGTTCATGCTGCGCCGTGCCGACGAGGTTGATAGCTCGAGGGTGACCCGCATCATGAAGCCCGCGATCTTTGTGCCCGAGGTGCAGCGCGCCGACAAACTGCTGCGCCGCATGCAGAGTGAGTCGAATCACCTCGCGCTTGTTGTTGACGAATACGGTGGTATCTCCGGTCTCGTCACCCTCGAAGACCTGATTGAAGAGTTGCTCGGCGAGATCAACGATGAGCACGATCGCGAGGAGCTTGAGGTGACACCCGAGGCAGATGGTGCCTTCTTGGTGAGCGCGAGACTCGGCGTTGAAGAGCTAGGCGAGCTCTTCGGGATTGAGCTTGACGATGACGAGGTCGACACCGTGGGCGGGCTTGTCGCAAAGCATCTCGGGCGGCTGCCCGAACCGGGCGATACGGTTGTGGTCGCTGGAGTCGAGTTGACCGCTGTTGAGACCGAACGGCGACGGCAGCGCCTGCTCACAGCTCGAGCCCGCTGGATTGGTAACGAAGACACTGACGGAGTTGAGAGCGAAGATGGCGCTCAGCTTTTAGGCAAGAAAGAGGACGAATCATGACAGATCACACAGAAACCGGCAGCGGTGAGTTCCGCGCGGGATTTGTCTCATTCGTCGGGCGCCCGAACGTCGGAAAATCGACGCTCACAAACGCTCTGGTCGGCGAAAAGATCGCCATTACGAGCCCCAAGCCACAGACGACGAGGCGTGCGATCCGTGGGATTGCGCACCGGCCCGACGGTCAGCTGATTATCGTTGATACGCCCGGGATCCACCGCCCGCGCACCCTCCTCGGCGAAAGACTGAACGCGCTCGTAGAAGCGACACTCGGTGATGTCGACGTGATCGGGTTCTGTGTTCCGGCGAACGAAAAGCTTGGGCCCGGAGACAAATTCATTAACGAACGCCTTGAAGACTTTCCCCGCGCAAAGAAGGTCGCGATCCTCACGAAGGTTGATGAGGCCTCGAAATCTGAGATCATCGACCAGCTCACGCGACTCGGCACGCTTCGCGAGTGGGATGCGGTGGTTCCGATCTCGGCCGTAACGCAGGAGCAGCTTGATGTGCTCTCCGATGTGCTTCTTGGACTCATGCCGATCTCGCCGCCGCTCTACGATGCAGAGCAAACAACCGACGAGAGCGAAGACGACCGGATCGCCGAGCTGATCCGCGAAGCAGCCCTTGAAGGTGCACGCGAAGAGTTGCCACACTCGCTCGCTGCGACCGTTGACGATCGCGAAGTTCGTGATGACGGTTTGCTTGAGTTGTACGCGTCCATTTACGTGGAGCGCGACAGCCAGAAGGGCATCGTGATCGGCAAGGGCGGATCGCGGCTGCGTGATGTGGGGGAGAAAGCCCGTCACGAAATCGAGGCTCTACTTGGTCGCCGTGTGTATCTCTCGCTTCGTGTGAAGGTGCTCAAGGAATGGCAGCGCGATTCGAAGGCACTCGGCAAGCTGGGCTTCTAGTCCGGTTTCAATCCGCGTCAAGCCCTGTTCAGCCAGTTTCTGACGTGGCTAGAATCTGGTCATGGACTACATCACTGATCAGGCGCAACTGACAACGCTGTTTCAAACCTACGGTGTCTTTGCGATTGCCGTTTACGTCGTCATTGCGATTGCGCTGTGGCGAGTGTTCACCAAAGCCGGGTACCCGGGGATTCTGGCGATCATTCCGATCGTGAACACCTTCATTTTGGTGAAGGTGGCAGGGTACTCCGCCTGGATGACCCTGCTCTACCTCATCCCGATCGTCAACTTCATATTTTCGATCTTTGTGGCCGTGCGGGTGGCGCAGCGGTTTGGCAAGGGCGGCGCGTTTGCGTTCTTCCTGCTGTGGCTGCTGCCCGTCATCGGCTACTTGATTATTGGCTTCGGAAGCGCGCAGTACCGGCCACGCTACTAGCGACCGCCCGAGAAGCCGCCACCTCCGCCGCCACCGGAGAATCCACCGCCGGTGGAGCCGCCGGAGCTGCTTGAGGTGTAGCTCGCCGATGAGGTGAGTGAACTGGTGAAGTCGGAGAGTGTGCTGTTGAAGCTTGAGATTCCGTGCAGGCCAACGGCGGGGTACCAATAGGGCACGTAACCCGGGCTCTCCTGGTACCTCGTTTCGAGGGTCTTACTCCACTCTCTTTCGAGGCCAAAGAGCATTGCGTAGGGCAGCAGCTTCTCATAGAGGTGCACAACGTTGATGGTTCCGTCTGGGAATCGCTCTGCGCCCTCGTATGACTGCAGCACTCGGATTCTGTCAGCCTCAGCGACCCGGATGAACTCGCGAACTCCCTCAAGGTACTCGCGAGTTTCCGCACCCAGGGGAGTGTGCACTCGCTGCCGGATAACGCCGACAAGCCCGAGCACCAGTCCCACCGAAGCGGCGGCGATTGCAATGAAGGGTGTCACGGAGTTGCGAGTCATGATTCCGATTACCGCAAATACCACGAGAATCGCGGTGACACCGAGGGTTACAAAGCCGAGCTTTCGGCCCACCGGGCTTGCAACGTTTTCAAAGTAGCCTCGTTTGAGTGCTTGGCTGGAGCCGAGGCTCTTCAGAACCGACATGCGTCGTGCGAAGATCTCGCTCTTCTGCGGGATCTCAACGACTTCTCCGACGGTCTGGCTCGGGAAGAGATCGCGTGTGGTCTCTGCGTCGAGTTCGTCACCGATTCGCGTGAGGTCCATGAGCCGGATGGCAGGCTTCGATTTCTTCTTTGACTCGGCCTCCTCGATGCGGGTCACGCCGCTCACCGCGAGGTGCACAAACTCGGCGGGCACGGGAGAAGCCATTGCGCCGACAATCGGGCCGGCGATGAGTGGCGGCAGCGTCGCGGGAACGTCGTACTGGGCAACCACCACCCCGCGGCTGACCCTGCGCTTCCTGCGGAATAGCAGGACAGCGATACCGGTTGCGATTCCCGATGCCGCAGTGATGCCGCCGATATACAGGGGGAGCGTGTCGAGTGCGAAGTTGGGGAGACGCGCGCCGGGCTGTGTGACAGCGCCGGGTGCGAGCCCAATGGCGACAGTCACGCCCTCTTGCGGGGCGAGTGGAATCCCGGGAACCGTGAACTCGGTTCCCGAATCATTGCGATTCATGTTGCACTCGTTGTTGGATCCTGCGGCACCCGCATAGCAGCGATAGTTTCCGTTCAGCTTCGAAGCGAGCTCGGGTGACAAAGAGATGTTTGCGCTGAATTGCTTGATCGGTTGTTCGTGTTCGAAGTCCACGAGATCCCAGTAGAACTCGTCGGCGGAGCCATCATCTCGCGCCAAGATGGTATCGCTCAGGGTGTAACTGATGACGTACGTTTGCACTCCGCGAACGTAGTCGTCGTTGCCGGTGAGTACCGCGATGAAGGTGTCGTCTTTCTCAAGTTCGAACGGGATCGGCTTCCCTTCGAGGTCGGTAACGCTGAAATCGCGGGGATCCGTTGAGGTGCCCTCATAATCGATTGGTAGGCCGCGTACGAGACCGCGGTTCTGGTCGAAATCGGGGAAGCGTGCGGTCAGCGTCTCTTTGACGTGGGTGATCGATCGACCGTCTTTGTCAGTATCGAGCTGATAGTCGACGTGCCAACTGTCGTAGCTGAAGTCGGAGGTGTCGGCCTGCGCCGCAGGTGCGACGGCAAGAACCGGTGCGAGTGCGGTGAGGAGAACGGCGATCCCGGCCAGTATCTGAACTGTTTTGCCCATGGTTGCAACCCTATCGGGGCGTCGAAAGGACACCTGCTCTATGCAGTTGAGCGAATCAATAGGCGGTAGTGTGGAAACATGAAGCTCGAACCCGGAACCCCCATTGGAATCGAAGAGCTTGAGGGTCTCGAGGCACAAGAGGTCGCGGGCACGTCGTCCAAGGAAGTTCTGATCGGGAGCTCGTTGGGGGTTGCGACTCTCGCCATATTTGTAGGGCTTGGAGTGTTGCTGGTGGTTTTTGGCATCCCGTCTTTATACATGCTGTTCATTTACGCCTGCATGTCTGGAATCATCGGCTGATCCTTCCGGGTGATCGAGGGTGCGCCGACCCAGTGGTATAGTGATTTCATGCTGTTCGGCTCGCTTCTCCTTAGCTGCCGCGACGAGTCCTAATTTCAAGGCCTCCCTCGTCGCGGTGTTTGTGTTTGGCTGAGCAAGAGTTTTAGACGAGGAAGACGAGCCCATGAAGAACACGCAACAGCCCTCAGGTATGCCGATTCACCGCTACCGCCCGTTCCACGAGATCATCAACGTGGAGCTGCCGGATCGCACCTGGCCGACCAAACGTATCGAGAAGGCGCCCCGCTGGTGCGCCGTTGACCTGCGTGACGGAAACCAAGCCCTTATCGATCCGATGAGTCCCGAGCGCAAGCGGATCATGTTCGATCTGCTTGTCAAGATGGGCTACAAAGAGATCGAGGTTGGTTTCCCGTCCGCAAGCCAGACGGACTTCGACTTCGTGCGGCACCTGATTGAAGACAACGCGATTCCTGACGACGTCACGATCCAGGTGTTGACCCAGGCGCGCGACCACCTGATCAAGCGCACCTACGAATCGCTGATCGGAGCGAAGCAGGCGATCGTTCACCTGTACAACTCCACGAGTATCCTGCAGCGCGACGTCGTGTTCCGGCAGGATCGTGCTGGCATCAAGCAGATCGCCATCGACGGTGCGAAGCTCTGCGTCGCGAGCGAGTCCATCTGTGCTGACACCGATATTTACTATGAGTACTCACCTGAGTCCTACACGGGCACCGAGTTGGAGTACGCGGCCGAGGTCTGCAACGACGTGCTCGAGATCTTCAAGCCGACTCCGGATCGCAAGGTCATCATCAACCTGCCTGCGACCGTCGAAATGGCAACTCCCAACGTCTACGCCGACTCGATCGAGTGGATGTGCCGCAACCTGAATCACCGCGAGAACGTGATTGTCTCACTGCACCCGCACAATGATCGCGGCACCGCCGTGGCCGCCGCCGAACTGGGCTACCTGGCCGGCGCGGATCGCATTGAAGGCTGCCTCTTCGGCAACGGTGAGCGCACCGGCAACGTCGACCTGATCGCACTGGGCATCAATATGTTTACGCAGGGGATCGATCCTCAGATCGATTTCTCACGCCTCGACGAGGTGCGCCGCACGGCCGAGTACTGCAATCAGTTGCGAGTTCCCGAGCGCAGCCCCTGGGCAGGCGACCTCGTCTACACGGCCTTCTCTGGCTCGCACCAAGACGCGATTAAGAAGGGCTTCGAGCGCATGGCGCAAGACGCCGAGGCCGCGGGTGTGGCCGTCGACGACCTCGAGTGGGCAGTGCCCTACTTGCCGGTCGACCCGAAGGATCTCGGTCGCTCGTACGAGGCCGTCATTCGGGTGAACTCGCAGTCTGGCAAGGGTGGCGTCGCCTACCTGCTGAAGACCGATCACAATCTCGATTTGCCGCGTCGCCTGCAGATCGAGTTCAGCTCTGTTGTGCAGGGTGTCACTGACACTGAGGGTGGCGAGGTCTCAAGTGATGAGATCTGGAGCATCTTCCAAGACGAGTACCTGCCGGCTCAGGATCCCGAGGCAGACCGCTGGGGACGCTATGAGATCTTCCGCACTTCGTCGGTGAGCGCTGGCGACGGCGTGACCGAACTCACGGTTGACTTCCGCATCGGTGCTGACGAGCAGCAGTCAACCTCCCGTGGCAATGGCCCCGTTGATGCGTTCTTGAACGCCTTGAATGACGGCGGACACACGGTCACACTGTTCGATTACGTCGAGCACGCGATGAGTTCCGGTGGTGACGCGGTTGCGGCATCGTACGTTGATCTAGAGGTTGACGGCCAGCGGTTGTGGGGGGTCGGGATCGACCCAGACACCAGTCGCGCAACGCTCAAGGCCATCATCAGTTCTGTGAACCGCGCAGTGCGAAATGTTTCGTCTGAGGCAGAACTGGCAAACGCCTAGCCTTCTCGCTATGGCGACGGCGCCACACCGATTATTCGTAGATATCTTCGAATGATCGGTGTGGCGAGTCTGCCAATGTCGGTGGCGCAACCTAGGCTAAGCGTGTGATTGCTTCGATACATGGTGAGGTGCTCTCGGCGGGAGCCGGCTGGGCAGTAATTGGTGTGGGCGGGATTGGCCTGCGCGTCGAGGTTCCGAGCGGCAGGGTGGCCCAGGCCCACGTCGGCGAGACGCTGTTTTTGCACACCTGGCTCGTTGTTCGAGAAGACGCACTGACGCTGTTCGGGTTCTCCACGGAAGATGAGCTCACCGTGTTTGGTCACCTGATTGCTGTCTCGGGCGTCGGTCCTCGCAGCGCCCTTGGTGTGTTGTCTAGCCTGACCCCCGCTGAGATCGTGCGTGCTGTGGCCAACGAAGACGCGAAACCATTTCAGAAGGTTTCGGGTATCGGCCCAAAAACCGCGAAGCTTCTGACGGTTTCGCTCGCGGGCAAACTGAAAGAGTTGAGCTTTGCTGATGCGGGGGGAGCCCCGACCGCGGTTGCTGATCCTGATCTGGTTGCGTCCGAGGCCGTGCGTGACGGCCTTGTCGGGCTCGGCTGGGGTGAATCTGAGGCGTGGCAGGCCGTTCAAGATGCGCGTGCTGCGGGTGCGCCCGCTGAGAGCGCAGCGCTGCTGCGCGCCTCCCTTGCACTGCTGCAGAGCGCCCGGCCAAGTGGTCGGAGTGGCCGATGACGGGGGAGTTGTCGCCGCAGGCGTCACCCTCCGAGGTCGGTTACGAGGGCGCGCTGCGCCCCGGCACGCTTGATGAGTTCATTGGGCAGTTCAAGGTTCGCAGCCAAATGAATCTGCTTCTCAGTGCTGCAACCATGCGGGGAGTTGCCCCCGATCACATCCTGCTTGCTGGCCCGCCCGGGCTCGGCAAAACGACGCTCTCGATGATCGTGGCAACCGAGCTTGATAAGCCGCTGCATCAGACCTCTGGTCCCGCGATCCAGCACGCGGGCGATCTCGCCGCTGTGCTCTCCGCACTGACCCCAGGCGAAGTTCTGTTTGTGGACGAGATCCACCGAATGGCCCGCAGCGCCGAAGAAATGCTCTACCTCGCGATGGAAGACTTCAAGGTCGACATTATGGTTGGCAAAGGCGCTGGCGCGACTTCCGTGCCCCTTGAGCTAGCCCCGTTTACCCTTGTGGGTGCAACCACACGTGCTGGCCTGCTTCCCAATCCATTGCGTGATCGCTTCGGGTTTACGGCTCACCTTGAGTTCTACTCTGAGGATGAGCTCGCCAGTGTTGTCAGGCGCGCAGCGCGGCTTCTCAACTTCGATATCTCCGAGCAGGGGATTGAAGAGATCGCCGGCCGCTCCCGCGGCACGCCACGTATTGCAAACCGCTTGCTGCGTCGAGTTCGTGATTACAGCCTGGTTCACGAGACCCCGGCAGACACCGCGAGTGTTGAGGCGGCGCTCACGCTCTACGATGTGGACAAGCACGGGCTGGATCGACTCGACCGCGAGGTGCTGCGCGCTGTGGTTGAGCGGTTTAACGGGGGACCGGTTGGGCTTTCAACACTTGCCGTTTCGGTTGGCGAAGAGGCCGAGACGATTGAGTCTGTGGTCGAACCTTTCCTCGTGCGTGCAGGTCTTCTGACGCGTACTCCAAGGGGGCGTGTGGCAACCCAGCTGGGTTGGGAACACGTCGGCCTGCACAAGTGAGACACAGAAACCTCGCAAGACTCGCAGTCCCAGCACCCTATTTTCAGTCACAACGCGGTAAGGTGGCAGAGTCTATGCGCGCAATGTGCATGATCCCGCTCGCCCATTGAAAGGTCTACTGTGCCTCTGGATCCGATTACTATCCTGATGTTCGGCCTCATCGCCGTGCTGATTTTCTTCATGTTCCGCAACGGAAAGAAGCGTCAGAAAGCGATGCAGGAGCTGCAGTCAGGCCTGCGCCCCGGCGCTGAGGTTATGCTTCAGTCCGGCATCTACGGCACGGTTGTCGAGATGAACGAAGAAGAAAACCGCGCAACAATTCAGAGCGGCTCATCGACGCTTGTGGTTCACCGCAACGCAATCTCGCAGATCGTTACAGCGGTTGATGCTCCGGCAGATGCTGCTGTGAGCCCCGATCTGGCTCCCGACGATGATCCCGCGTTTGGCGAGCGCATCGCTTCCGAAAACTCCGACGGTGTCACCGACGTTTCAAACACTGACGTGTCAAACGCCGACGCTTCGAACGCCGAGGTCAAAGATTCCGACGGCGAAAGTGATCAGACGCCTAAGGCGTAATCACTTGCGGTGAGCTGGTGCCAACGGGCCCGGCTCACCTTCAACGATATAGAGAAAGCAGTACTGTTTTGGCGTCCACACCTGCGGTGCGGAGGGCTCGTCGCTCCCTCATCTTCCTTCTGGTCATAGTTGTTGGCCTTGTCGGTCTTATTACAATCGGGGTTTCCCGAGGCGAGGCAACTTGGACCCCCAAGCTCGCACTTGATCTGCAGGGCGGAACTCAGATTTTGCTCGCTGCGGAGCAGACCGATGGTAAGGCTGTAAGCGGCGAGCAGCTGCAACAGGCCGTCTCCATCATTCGCCAGCGTGTTGACGCCGCTGGTGTGTCAGAGTCTGAAATCACTACCCAGGGTTCGCGCAACATCTCCGTTGCGATCCCGGGCAAGGCGGACAAAGAAACGCTGCAGCGCATCGAGGCTTCTGCGAAGCTCGACTTCCGGCCGGTGCTCGCTGTCGACGTTGGCACCACGGGTGCAGACCCTGATAACGCTGAGGCAGACACCGCAAAGGCAGACACTGCTGACGGAAGTTCGGCCGACACAAAGACGACAGACTCGAAAGAGGCTGACACCAAGTCGACGGACGCTCAAAAGACCGACACCAAGACCACGGATTCTAAAGACGCGGCCAAGACAGAGAATGTTGATCCCAACCCGCTTCCCAAAGAAGCAGGGGACCAGGCCTGGCTTACCCCCGGTCTTCAGCAGGAATTCGCTGACTTTACCTGTAAGTCGGACAGTGCTTTGGATACCCGTGATGCTCCCGCAGATCGGCCGCTGATCACCTGTGACGACACGGGTGTTATGAAGTACATTCTCGGCCCGGTTGAGCTCAACGGTGACGTCATCACAAACGCTGTCTCGCAGAAGGCGACCGACAGCCGTGGCAACACAACCGGTGGCTGGAACGTACAGATCACCATGAACGACAAGGGTGCCAAGCAGTTTGGCAAGATCAGCACCCGTCTCTACGGCGCGCAGCCGCCCTTCAACCAGTTCGCGTTTGTGCTCGATGGTTCGGTACTTTCCGCACCGACGATGCAGGGCCAGATCCTCGACGGTCGCCCGTCAATCTCCGGTGACTTCACCCAGGAATCGTCGAAGGCACTTGCGGATCAGCTGAAGTTTGGCGCACTGCCCATGGACTTCACCGTGCAGAGCCAGGAAGACATCTCCTCTACGCTCGGCGCGAACCAGCTGCAAGCTGGTTTGCTTGCAGGCCTCATCGGTCTGCTGCTGGTTGTCATCTACTCGTTCTTCCAGTACCGCGCGCTCGGCACTCTGACGATCGCCTCGCTGGCGGTTGCGGCGATCCTTACCTACCTGCTGCTCACGTTCTTCTCGTGGCGACAGGGGTACCGACTGTCGTTGGCGGGTATCGCGGGTATTATCGTCGCCGTCGGCTTCACGGCGGACTCCTTTATCGTGTACTTCGAGAGGGTGCGTGACGCCCTGCGTGACGGGTTCCCGATCGAGGGCGCGGTTGAAAATGGTTGGAAGCGTGCGTTCAGAACCGTTCTTGCATCTGACGGCGTGAACCTGCTTGCGGCCGTCATTCTTTACATCGTCGCCGTTGGCAACGTGAAGGGCTTTGCCTTTACCCTCGGTCTCACGACCCTGGTCGACGTCGCCGTTGTCGCGCTGTTCACGCACCCGATGATGGCTTTGCTCGCGCGCACTCGCTTCTACCGCAACGGCCATAAGTTCTCGGGTCTGGATCCGCGAAGCCTCGGCGCCGTTTACCGTGGACGCGCTCAGTTCCGCGAGCCAGTGGTCACGAGCAAGGGCGCGGGCAAGAAGAACGCTCGCAGCCAGCACGAGGCAGAGCGTCGCCAGACCATTGCAGAACGTAAGGCCGCTGAGGCCTCCGGAACTGTGGCCTCCAGCGCCACCGGAAAGGAGAGCTAACATGGCTCGCCGCTCATTCTCAGAGTTCGGAAACGCGCTCTACACCGGTGAAAAGTCGATCAACTTTATCGGTCGGCGCAAGACCTGGTACCTCATCTCACTGATCCTGATTCTGGTGTGCCTGTTCGGTGCGCTTCTGCGTGGTTCTCCAAACCTCGGCATCGAGTTCACGGGCGGTAGCCAGTTCCAGGTGCACCTCACAGAGGGGCAGGATCGTGACTCGGGCGCCGCTGAAAAAGTTGTGACCGACGTGGTGCCCTCGAGCAATCCGCGCGTCACCGAACTCGGCGCTTCTGACATTCGAGTTCAGACGGGGTCACTCAAAGACGACGAGAACCAGGAAGTCATCGCTGCCCTCGCTAAGGCTTACAACGTCGATGAGAGTGAAGTGACCTTCTCCTACATCGGCCCTGCCTGGGGACAAGATATTACTCGACAAGCCATCGTGGCTCTGATCGTGTTTATCGTCTTTGCGGCAGTGGTGATGGCACTCTACTTCCGCACCTGGAAGATGTCGCTTGCGGCCATGATTGCCCTCTTCCACGACCTCGTAATCACGGCGGGTATCTACCTCATAACCGGGTTCGAGATTACGCCCGCCGCGATGATCGGCTTCTTGACGATTCTCGGATACTCGCTCTACGACACCGTTGTGGTGTTTGACAAGATTCGTGAGAACACGTCAGCCGGCGAAGTGAGCGATCATCGTACCTTTGCTGAGTCGGTGAACCTTGGTGTGAACCAGACCCTGGTCCGCTCGATCAACACCTCGATCGTTGCGCTGCTGCCGGTCGCGTCGATTCTCTTCATTGGCGCGTTTGTGCTCGGTGCTGGAACACTGCGCGATATTTCGCTCGCTCTGTTCATCGGTATCTTTGCGGGTGCTTACTCGACCATCTTTGTCGCAGCGCCCATCTACTCGCAGTTGCGCGAGGGGGAGCCCGCGATCAAGGAGCACGACGCCAAGGTGTTGAAGCTGCGTGCACGCGAGGCGGAGAAGTCCGACGACGAAGAAACTGTGGAGGCAGAAGCGACCAAGTAGTCGCGCAGCCCTCTCTAGAATGAGATGGTGCTTAAGAATGGCGGGTTCCAGACGAATCCAACGTTCTTAGGCACCATCTTTTTCTGTGTTGGCGCCGACGGTGCGGCCCGTTTAGTAGGAATAGCGCCGTGTGGTGTAACGTTCAGTTTGTCAAAGGAGGTTGAACGTGGCGGTTAACGAAACGGCTCAAAGCGGTACAACCTCGCTCAGGCGTCTTGTACCGCGAATCTTTTCGCGCGGTAGCGCTCCAGGAGCGGTCGATCAGCTCATCCGCACTGTGCGAGGCAATTACCCACGCGCAGATCTTTCGATCATCGAGCGCGCGTACACGGTGGCGGAGCGAGCACACCGCGGCCAGAAACGCCGCAGCGGTGAGCCGTACATCACTCACCCGATTGCGGTCGCTCAGATCCTCGCTGACCTTGGCATCGCGCCAGTGGCTATTGCAGCGGCGCTTCTTCATGACACTGTCGAAGACACCGACTACTCGCTCGAGCAGCTCACGGCTGAATTTGGCGAAGAGGTCGCCATGCTTGTGGATGGCGTAACCAAACTCGACAAGGTGAAGTACGGCGACTCCGCTCAGGCGGAAACGGTGCGCAAGATGGTTGTTGCGATGTCGCGTGACATTCGGGTGCTTGTCATCAAGCTTGCGGATCGCCTTCACAACGCACGTACCTGGGGGTTCGTCTCGGGCGAGTCTGCCAAGCGTAAGGCTCAAGAGACGCTCGAAATCTACGCGCCGCTCGCGCACCGGCTCGGTATTCAGTCGATGAAGTCCGAGCTCGAAGACCTCTCGTTTGCAGTGCTCAAGCCAAAGCTTTACGCGGAGATTGAAAACCTCGTTTCGCAGCGCAACCCGCAGCGGGATGAGGTTGTCGGAGCGGTGATCCAGTCGATCGAGTCCGATCTGCGCGACGCAAAGATCCGTGGCGAGGTGACAGGACGCCCGAAAGAGCTGTACTCGATCTATCAAAAGATGATCGTGCGCGGCCGCGACTTCGATGACATCTACGACCTCGTAGGTATCCGTGTGCTGGTGAACTCGATCCGTGACTGTTACGCCGTTCTGGGGGCCGTACACGCGCGCTGGACGCCGATTCCGGGTCGCTTCAAGGACTACATCGCGACCCCGAAGTTCAATCTCTACCAGTCGCTGCACACGACCGTGATCGGCCCCGATGGGCGCGCGGTCGAGATTCAGATTCGAACTGTTGAGATGCACCAGCGGGCCGAATACGGTGTTGCGGCTCACTGGAAGTACAAGCAGCGGCAGCAGGGCCAGCAGGCGCCGAGTTCGAACGACATGGCCTGGCTCGCGCACATCTCTGACTGGCAAGCGGAAACTGAAGATCCAAGCGAGTTCCTGGACGCGTTGCGCTTCGAGATCGGCGCAAAAGAGGTCTACGTCTTCACGCCAAAGGGGCGCGTAGTGGGCCTCCCCGCTGGTGGAACTACGGTGGACTTCGCCTATGCGGTCCACACCGAGGTAGGCCACCGTACGATGGGCGCCAGGGTGAACGGGCGGCTTGTGCCGCTTGAGACGGCGCTTCAGAACGGCGACGTTGTTGAGGTCTTCACCTCAAAAGACCCGAACGCTGGTCCCAATAAGGCCTGGCTCAATTTCGTAAAGAGCAAGCGCGCGCAGAACAAGATTCGCCAGTGGTTCACTAAGGAGCGTCGCGACGAGGCGGCGGAGACCGGCAAGGTCGAGATCACCAAGGCGCTTCGCAAACAGGGCATGCCTCTTCACCAGGTCATGAACTCTGCCGCGCTGCAGCAGGTTGCGCTGCAGCTGCGTTACGCAGATGTCACGGCCCTCTACGCTGCCGTCGGCGAGGGGCACGTGTCGGCCCAGTCGGTCATCGAAAAGGTGTCGGCGCTTGTATTTGACGATCAGGTATCGACTGAGCCTGCTCTCGCGACGATGCCAATCATCGATTCACCGCGCGCTCCCAAAGCCGGCTCCACGAGTGGAGTGGTGGTCAAGGGTGCCTCAGACGTGCTCGCAAAGCTCGCAAAGTGCTGCACGCCGGTTCCCGGCGACGATATTCGCGGGTTCGTCACGAAGGGGCAGGGTGTCTCAGTTCACAGGACCGACTGCCACAACTTTGCTCAGCTGGAGAAGCAGGCCGATCGTCTGGTTGATGTTGAGTGGGCGCCCACCGAGAAGACCGTGTTTCTCGTACACATTCAGGTGGAGGCCCTCGACCGTTCAGGGCTGCTCTCGGACGTGACCCGCACGCTCTCGGAGCACCACGTGAACATTCTCTCGGCATCGGTGAATACCTCCTCTTCCCGGCTCGCAATTAGCCGATTCATCTTTGAGATGGCGAACGCAACCCACCTCGAACACGTGCTGAACGCTGTGCGACGCATTGACGGCGTCTACGACGTGTACCGCATTACGAACTAACAGCCGTCGCGCTCACCCCCTCTGATGCGAGTGAGCGCGACGTTGCGGTATGCCTGCGGTCCCTCAACGAGTCTTGCCGTCACCGCGTCCGCTCCTCCCGCAATGAGTGGCAGCAGCAGGCGATAGGCGGCTCTGCTCCGCGCGTCGAAGCCCTCGGGGTCCCGCAGCAGGTCTAACGCGGTGCGCAGAGGCGAGGTCACCGCGAAACTGTCGCAGTAGACCACGTCGCTGTCTGCAAGACGCAACTGCTGCAGCGTCATGATTGACGTGGAAACCATCTCTGCGCGGCGCCCGCCAAGCGTCGCAAACCGAAGTGGTTTGCCCGGGTGTCGAGTGGCTCCCCAAATCCAGGCGGCGCTCATGCGCACTGCGACTCGATGTTCCGTGTACCAGGGCGCAAGGGCCGTGGCGCGTATGCGGCTGGTCTCCGGCCATCCTACGGGGCGAGATCCGGGTCCGCAGTGCACCAGGGTGCCTCGCAAGATTTCAGCAGATCTGACCGCGACGGGCCAGGTGTAGATTGCGGGGATCTTTGGGAGCGTTAGCGTGGATCGTTCTGGCATAAAACCAGATTGCACGAGTTCAAGCGGCCACGGTCGAGGTTTTACAAATCTGTGGATAAGTCAATGAGAAAGGCCGTCTACCGTCGCTGTGAGCGAAGGTAGACGGCCTTAATGACGTCTCGAGTGACTAGTCGCCCAGTGCCGCGAGCCAGGACTGCTGCGTCTGCAGCTTCGCCTCGGCATCGGATTGCGCCTTCTTATCGCCCTTAGTCTTGGCCGCCTCGATTTCTGCGGTCAGATCTGCAATCGAGGTCTCGAGCTGCCCGCGCAGGCCCTCGCTGCGAGCTTTGGTCTCGGGGTTCGTCTTTTGCCAGTGCTCTTCTTCAAGGCCCTTAACGTGATCCTCAACCTTGCGCAGCCGACCCTCGATATCACGCAAAGCCTCACGTGGCACACGACCGACCTCGTCCCAGCGGATCTGAATATCAGTGAGCTGCTTTCGGGCCGCAACCTGATCCGAGATCTTCAGAATCGGCTCTGCTTCTTCAAGCAGTGCCTGCTTTGCGGTCAGGTTCGCTGCGTACTCTTCGTTGCTCTGCGCGACCTCTGCGGCCTTTGCCTCGTAGAGCACGTCGCCAGCAGCCTTAAACCGAGCCCAGAGCTGGTCATCGAGCTTGCGGCTCGCGCGACCGGCTGCCTTCCACTCGTCAAGCAGTGAGCGGTACGCGGGGATCGCATCGGTGCCCTTGGAAGCCAGAGCTTCGGCGGCAGCAATGATCTTTTCCTTGCGCTGCTTCACGTCTTTGTTGTTGGCATCCATCTGAGCGAAGTGGGTGCGGCGAGCCGTGTCAAACGACTGCCTGGCAGAACGGAACCGCTTCCACAGTGCGTCAGCCTGAGATTTCGGGACCTGGGGGCCGCTGCGCTGAATGGTCTGCCACTCGGTGAAGAGCTTCTCCAGAGCCATGCTGGTGTCTTTCCAGCGAATGGAGGTCTCCGGCTGGGCAGCCAACCTTTCTGCCTCTACAACAATTGCCTCGCGCTGGGCGAGAGCTTCCTGCCGGGCAGCCTCTCGCTCGGCCTGCTGCTTCTCAGAGAGCTCAGCAGCCTTGCCACCAAGCTTCTCGACGCGCGCGCGTAGCGATGCGAGATCGCCCACAGCGGCTGGCTCAACGAGTGACTCCTGAAGTTTCGCGACGGTTTCGGCAACGGAACCCTCGGCGGTGCCGCGCGCAATGCGGGCCTCAAGAAGTGTGACCTGGCCCTCAAGATCCGCGTACTTGCGAGCGAAGTAGGCGAGTGCCTCCTCGGCAGTTCCGTCAGGGAAGGAGCCTACGGCTCGTTCAGAGTCGCCCTCGCGAACGTAGACCGTGCGGTCTTCGTCAACTCGGCCCCAGGGCGTTTCTTTGCTCGTTTCGCTCACAGTGCTACTCACCTGTCGGTAGTGGGGTTGACTCATAGCCAACCAGATTGGACTCTCCCACTATGCCACAGCTCGGCACGGATAGCATGGTGGGGTGACCACCTCAGCTGTTCCCGGGCATACCGCACCTCTCGCCGTGCGCATGCGCCCGCGCTCTCTCGACGAGGTTGTGGGGCAGCAACACCTGCTGAAACCCGGCTCACCGCTGCGAGTTCTCGCGGCTGAGGGGGAGGCGCAGCGGGGCGCTGTGTCAATCATTCTGTGGGGTCCACCCGGTACCGGAAAGACAACGCTTGCTCAGGCAATCGCCCAGTCGAGCGGCCGCCGATTCGTCGAGCTCTCCGCGGTAACCGCCGGCATTAAAGACGTGCGCACCGTCATGGAACGCGCTCTGAACGACCGAGATCTCTTTGACATCGCTACGGTTCTCTTTCTCGACGAGATCCACCGCTTTACCAAAGCGCAGCAAGACGCGTTGCTGCCCGGCGTCGAAAACGGCTGGGTCACGCTCGTGGCCGCAACAACCGAGAATCCTTCGTTCTCTGTAATCAGTCCGCTGCTGTCGCGCTCGCTCCTGCTCACACTCGAGCCGCTGCAGGACGACGAGCTCCGCACGCTACTCACTCGTGCGGTCGAGGATCCCCGCGGTTTTGACAGTGCGATCTCCCTTGAAGATGAGGCGTTCGACGCCCTCGTGCAGCTCGCCTCGGGTGACGCTCGTCGCGCCCTCACCGGTCTCGAGGCGGCAGGGGCATCTGCCCTCGCCGGTAAAAAGGGCGCTGAGACACCCGTTGTCACCGCCGAAATCGTGTCGGTCTCTGTTGATCGTGCACTGCTGCGCTACGACAAAAATGGCGATCAGCACTACGACGTGATCAGCGCCTTCATTAAGTCGCTGCGCGGCTCGGACCCGGACGCCGCCATTCACTACCTCGCCCGCATGATCGAAGCGGGGGAGGATCCTCGCTTTATTGCGCGCAGGCTCATGGTGCACGCTGCAGAGGACGTTGGGATGGCGGATCCTCAAGCCCTGTTGATTGCGGTCGCCGCCGCTGAGGCTACGCAGCTCATCGGGCTGCCCGAGGCGCGCATCCCGCTTGCCGAAGCGACGATATACATCGCAACCGCACCAAAATCTAACGCCGTCATTACTGCCATCGACAGTGCCATCGCTGATGTCAAAGCCGGCCGCTTTGGTTTGGTGCCGATCCACCTACGTGATGGACACTACCCGGGTGCAAAGCGCCTCGGCCACGGCAAGGGCTACAAGTATCCCCACAATGAGGCAATGGGCGTCTCGAAACAGCAGCACCTTCCCGATGAGCTCTTGGATCGCGAATACTACAAACCCGTGCCGCGCGGTCACGAACGCGAGATCGCCGACCGCCTCGAGAAGATACGCAAGATTACCCGCGACATCTGATAAGCTTTCCGTTGGCCTACACCACTTCTTGCTGCTGGCTGCAAGCGAGAGGCGGGTGGCAGTCGCCCTGTAGCCGGGTTTCTGCGCTGGTCGTTCCCTCACCGAAGACGGTGTGCTGTGTCGCGTGCATTGCTGCTTGATCCTTGGATCTGGCCGGTCAATGCGGACACAGCGTGGCCGAGAGAACACGCGATTTCGTTAGAAGTCGCAAGAAATGTCAGAAACTCGAAAGGATACACGTGTCTACTACGTCGCGTACCCGCTCACAGACCCGCCGCTCGCGGGCACTGGGCATTGCACTTACCCCCAAGGCCGCCAAGTACATGGAGCGCCGTCCGTACGGCCCCGGTCAGCACGGACGCACCAAGCGTAAGAGCGACAGCGACTACGCTGTTCGTCTGCGCGAGAAGCAGCGTCTTCGCGCCCAGTACGGCATCCGCGAGAAGCAGCTTGTTATCGCGTTCAAGGAAGCCCGTCGTCAGGACGGCCTGACCGGTGAGAACCTGGTTGAGCTCCTCGAGATGCGCCTTGATGCCCTCGTGCTCCGTGCAGGCTTTGCCCGCACCACCGCACAGGCTCGCCAGCTGGTTGTGCACCGCCACATTCTTGTTGACGGCAAGATCGTTGACCGTCCCTCGTTCCGCGTCAAGCCGGGTCAGCTCATCCACGTGAAGGAGCGCTCCGAGGCTATCGAGCCCCTCCAGGTTGCTGCTGCTGGCGGCCACGCAGAGGTTCTGCCGAACGTTCCCGGCTACATCGAGGTTGAACTCGACAAGCTGCAGGCTCGCCTGCTGCGTCGCCCGAAGCGCGCTGAGGTCCCCGTGACCTGTGAAGTGCAGCTCGTGGTTGAGTACTACGCAGCTCGCTAAGACAGCGTCTCAAAATGGGGTACCGGTTCGCCGGTGCCCCATTTTTTGTATCTCCCTGTCGATCCCTGCCAATCGGGTGAAGTCATATTGCGGGTTGGCAAGCTCCCAACTAGCAATTTGGCCACACTCGATTGGGAGGGGCGGGAGGGGCGGGGAGGGGGAGCCGCAAACAGAGCCGAACCGCGCCGACGCGAGGCTGTTTGCAGAGGATCGGCGGCTCGTCCACACGATTCGCATAGGATCATCTGGCTGACTTAGAGGCATGAGAACACAAACGTCGCGCGAGGTAAACACCGCACGGGATCAGAAACCGCGCGTGCTTGTGGTTGACGACGAACCCGCGCTCTCCGACCTGGTCAGCATGGCGCTGCGTTACGAGGGCTGGGAGACGCAGGTCGCGAGTAACGGCGCGGACGCTTTGGCGGCAATCCGGGAGTTTGCACCCGATGTGCTTGTGCTCGACATCATGATGCCCGGTCTTGACGGGCTCGAGGTGCTGCAGCGCCTGCGCGACGAAGGCGACGGTGTGCCGGTGCTGTTCTTGACGGCACGAGACTCCATGCAGGATCGCCTCACCGGCCTAGACATTGGCGGCGATGACTACGTGACGAAACCCTTCAGCCTTGACGAACTCGTGGCCAGGGTGCACGCGCTCGCGCGACGATCTTCCAGCAAGCTGCGCGTCACAGATGACGCCGTGCTGCGAGTGGGGGATCTCTCGCTGGATCAGAACAGCTTTGACGTGCGGCGCGGTGACGACGTGATCGACCTCACGTCGACCGAACTGGAAGTGCTGCGTGTGCTGATGGAAAATCCAAGCCGGGTTGTGACGAAAGCCCACATTTACGAGAGCGTGTGGCACGGCGAGTTCGACGGCAGCTCTACCGTCGTTGAGCTCAATATTTCGTACCTGCGTAAAAAGATCGAGGCTGCAAAGCCCCCGATGATCCGAACCGTGCGCGGGGTTGGGTACATGATCAGGCCGGCAAGCGATGACTAGTGCGCAGGCCGCTGAAGGTCCCACAAAAACTGCGCCGCGTAAGCACAGCTGGTCGCTTCGCACACGAATCGTAGCGGCCCTCGCATTCACGGTGATCCTGCTCTCGGGCACGATCGCCGCTATCGGGCTGACATCTCTGCAAGCATCGCTCATACAGCAGCTTGACGGTGGGCTGCGTGCGCTCTCCTCACGAGTGATGGTGACGAGCGGAATGACCGGCCCTGATACGCCCGGAGGCCCGGGTGGCGACCTCGTCCAGCTCATCGACGGTCCGGGTGTTGCAAGCGGAGCCGTGCTGGTGCACGTCGATGCTAGTGGCGCGAGTGGGGTGTTGCTGGAAGAAGACTTTTCGACAAAACAGCTCTCAGCCGAACAGCTCACCGCCATTACCAGTGGGTGGAGCGACACACCGACGCGCAACATTACCCCGGGAGACGGCCTCGGCGACTATCGGTTCCACATTGAGCAGCGCGGCGGAGTCGCAATGATCGTCGGCCTGCCCCTCGCGTCCGTCGAGCAGACGATCTCTTCGCTCGGGATCAACATGGCGCTTGTGGCCATCGCCGGTTGTCTGGTGTTCGGTTTTCTTGCGGCCTGGTACGTGCGGCATGAACTGCGCCCACTCGAAAAGGTCGCAGATGCGGCCGAGGGCATCGCAGAGACCCCGCTCGAGCGTGGTGAGGTGCACCTGCAACACGCAGAGGAGCCCGGACCAAACGCAGCGGGAGAGGTCACGCGGCTCGTGTCCGGCTTCAACTCAATGATCGACCAGGTGACCCAGGCATTCCGCGCGCGGCACGACAGTGAGGAAAAGGTTCGGAGATTTGTGTCTGACGCCTCTCACGAATTGCGCACTCCGCTTGCTTCGATTCGGGGATACTCAGAGCTCACTCGCCGCATGAGTCTCGAGCTTCCGAAAGACGCCGAGTACGCGCTCGGTCGAATTGAGTCCGAGTCGGTGCGCATGACGGATCTGGTCGAGGATCTGCTGTTGCTCGCGCGGATTGACGAGGGCCAGGAGCTCACGAGCCAGCCTGTCGACCTCACAACGCTTGTTTCCGATGCCGTGAATGACGCGGCCGTTGCGGGTCCGGATCACGAGTGGCTTTTTGATCCCGAACAGAACGGCGCTGGCGCAGTAACCGTAACCGGCGATCCTGCTCGGCTGCAGCAGGTGCTCGTGAATCTTCTTGCCAACGCGCGTATTCACACTCCTGAGGGCACAACGGTGTCGGTCTCGCTGAGCGAAGACACAAACTGGGCGACAGTTTGTGTGCATGATGACGGACCGGGTATTCCGGCGGAACAACTGCCAAAGCTGTTCGAACGCTTCGCCCGTGGAGACGCCTCTCGCACGAGAGCGACCGGAAGCACGGGGCTTGGCCTCGCGATCATCGACGCAATCGTCGGCGCGCACGGTGGTGAACTTCGTGTCACGAGCGAGCCCGGAGACACGTCATTCATCGTGCGGCTGCCCAAAAAGTGATCCACAGCAAGGACTCCGCCCGCTGAATACTCCTACCGCTAAGCTTGTCGGGTGCCTTCCCGTTGCTTCGGTGGGGGCTTTCAAACGAAGGGATGGGAAGTTATGAGCAAGTTTCGTTGGCTCGTGACGGGTGCGGTTTTGGGTTTTGTTGCGGCCCACTTCGTGAACCAGACAACCGAGGGACGCCGGTTCTTTGACCGGCTCAACCGCGGGTTCGAGGAGTTCAATCGTGCTTTCGACCGTGGTTACCACGAGGCTGAGCCTGGTAGCGAAGACGATGTTGAGTCCGCTCTCGGCTCACTGAAGGCCAAGAGCGACCGCTAACGCGCCCCCGTTTTATCAACGCCCGATTTCCACGAAGGACACAC
This sequence comes from Leucobacter viscericola, assembly GCF_011299575.1. Taxonomy (NCBI): domain Bacteria; kingdom Bacillati; phylum Actinomycetota; class Actinomycetes; order Micrococcales; family Microbacteriaceae; genus Leucobacter; species Leucobacter viscericola. The sequence continues at coordinate 379,528 of NZ_CP049863.1, read as the reverse complement.
CCGGATGAAGACCGCTGAGATCCACCGCCGCTGGCTCGACTTTTTTGAGAAGCGTGGGCACACCGTAGTTCCCTCCGCCTCGCTGGTGAGTGATGATCCAAGCCTGATGTTTACGGTGGCCGGCATGGTGCCGTTTGTGCCCTATCTGTCGGGCATGGTGCCAGCGCCTTACCCGCGCGCCACGAGCGTGCAGAAGTGCATTCGCACGAACGATATCGAAGAGGTTGGCAAGACCCCGCGTCACGGCACGTTCTTCCAGATGGCGGGTAACTTCTCCTTCGGTGACTACTTCAAAGAGGGCGCCATTAGCTTCGCTTGGGATCTGCTGACCACGAGCGAAGAAGAGGGTGGGCTCGGCTTTCGGCCTGAGGATCTCTGGGTCACAGTCTACGAAGAGGACGACGAAGCACTCGCACTCTGGAAGCAGCACTCGACGTTGCCGGACGAGCGGATCCAAAAGCTCGGCAAGGACACGAACTACTGGTCGACCGGCCAGCCCGGCCCCGCGGGCCCCTGCTCAGAGATCTTCTTCGACATGGGTCCCGAGTACGGCATCGACGGTGGCCCGATCACTGACGATGATCGCTACGTCGAGATCTGGAACCTCGTGTTCATGCAGTACCAGGTCGCAGATGTGAAGTCGAAGACCGACTTTACGATCCTGGGCGAACTGCCGAAGAAAAACATCGATACGGGGCTTGGCCTCGAGCGCGTCGCCTTCATCAAGCAGGGCGTGCAGAACATGTACGAGATCGACCAGGTGCGCCCGGTGCTCGACCGCGCGGCAGAACTGGCGAAGAAGACCTACGGCGCCAACCACGAGGACGACGTACTGCTGCGTGTTATCGCCGACCACGTGCGCAGCGGCCTCATGCTGATCGCCGACGGGGTGACTCCCTCGAACGAGGGTCGCGGTTACATTCTGCGTCGCCTGCTGCGCCGCGTCACCCGCTCAATGCGCCAGCTGGGTGTTGAGGGCCCGAGCTTCGCCGAGCTGTTCCCAGTATCGCGTGACGCCATGAAGGCCGCGTACCCCGCCGTTGAGCACGACTTTGATTTCATCGCGCGTGCTGCGTACGCCGAGGAGAAGACCTTCCTGCGCACACTCGCATCCGGCAGCCAGACGCTTGATACCGCGGTGGCCGAGGCAAAGCAGGCCGGGGGATCGGTCTCGGGCGAAACCGCCTTCCTGCTGCACGACACCTTTGGCTTCCCGGTCGAACTGACCCTTGAGGTCGCCGAAGAAGCGGGTGTCTCCGTTGATGCTGAGGTCTTCAAGACTCTGATGCAGGAGCAGCGCGACCGCGCGAAGGCCGATGCGAAGGCGAAGAAGGGCCAGCGCGCGGATCTCTCTGTGTACAAGGAGCTGCGCGGGCTCGGCGAAACGCTCTTTACCGGCTATGACGAGCTGACCCACGAGAGCCGTGTGCTCGGCATCGTGGTCGACGGCGCACCCGCGCGAGAGGCACACGAGGGCCAGGTTGCCGAGCTCGTTCTCGCGGAGACTTCACTCTGGGCCGAGTCTGGCGGACAGGATGCCGACCAGGGTCTCATTCTCGGAGACGGTTTTGAGGCCGAGGTACTCGACGTGCAGAAGCCCGTGCAGGGACTGATCGTGCACACCGTGCGTGTGCTTATTGGCACGATCGCTGTTGATGCGCGCGCTGAGACCCAGGTTGACGCCGACTACCGCCGCGGTGCCACGCAGGCTCACTCGGGCACGCACCTCGTGCACGCGGCGCTCCGCGATGTGCTCGGACCAAACGCGCACCAGACCGGCTCGTACAACAAGGCCGGCTACCTGCGACTTGATTTTTCTCACAGCGATGCGCTGTCGACCGAAACGAAGAGCGAGATCGAAGAGATCTCAAACCTCGCCATTCGCTCTGACTACGAGGTTGTGACACGGGAGATGGGACTCGAAGAGGCGAAGGCGCTCGGCGCAATGGCACTCTTTGGCGAGAAGTACGGCGATCGAGTTCGTGTCGTGGACATCGGCGGTGCCTGGTCGCGCGAGCTCTGTGCGGGCACGCACGTGTCGAGCTCGGCTGAGGTCGGCATGATCAGCCTGGTGTCCGAGAGCTCCGTTGGCTCGACGAACCGTCGCATCGAGTCACTCGTTGGCATCGAGGCGTTCCGCAACTTCGCCGCTGAGCGCGCGATTGTGCAGCAGCTGACGAGTGGCCTGAAGGTGCCGCGAACCGAGCTGATTACCAAGGTGCAGGATCTTGGAGCGCAGTTGAAGCAGGCCGAGAAGAAGATTGCCGCACTCGAGGCAGAGAAACTGGGGCAGCGTATCCCGGAGCTGCTCGCGGGTGCTGAGCAACTTGGCGGATCGCGAGTTCTGCTCGCCTCGCTCGGCAGTGTGGGATCGGCTGACGACGTACGTTCCATGGCGCTGCAGCTGCGTGAAAAGCTCGGCAGCGATTCCGCCGTTGTGGTGCTCGCGGGTGAGGCGGCGGGCAAGCCGGTCGTCATCGCGGCGACCAACCCGGCTGCGCGTGAGAACGGTGTGAAGGCTGGAGCGCTCGCGAAGCTGGCCGCGCAGGTGCTTGGCGGTGGCGGTGGCGGCAAGGACGACCTTGCTCAAGGCGGCGGCACTGATCCCGCGAAGATCGGTGATGCCCTCGCCGAAATTCGACGGACGCTCGGAGCGTAACGCTTGCAGGGTGAGATGCGCAGCGGAGTGCGGCTCGGCGTCGACGTGGGCAAGGCCCGCGTTGGTGTCGCGCGCAGTGACAACCACGGTATGCTCGCGACCCCGGTTGAGACCGTGGCTCGGGATCTGCCCAGCGGATCCGTCGCGCGAGTAGTTGAGATAGCGAGTGAACTCGAAGCCTTCGAGATTATCGTGGGGCTGCCCCTCAACATGCGGGGGGAACGAACACTGTCGACCGATGATGCCCAAGCGTTTGCCGAAGAGCTGGCGACAGCGTGTGCACCGAGCGACGTCTCGGTGCGCCTTGTTGACGAGCGACTCTCAACCGTCTCGGCCCAGTCGCAACTGCGCCAGGCAGGCAAAAAAACCAAGCAGAGCCGTAACATTATTGACCAGGCCGCCGCTGTAGTGATCTTGCAGCACGCGCTCGATATCGAGCGTGCTCGTGGTGAAGCAGCTGGAACTGAAGTGGAGCCGCAGAGCGGGCCGCTGGGAGAGGGAACACCAGAATGAACGCCCGGAAGAATAAGGCGCCAAAGACACCTGAGCAGCGCGCACGCACGAAGAAGCGCGTGATTATCTCGCTCTCGGTTGTGGTGGTGCTGCTTGGCGGCCTTGTCGCCGGTGGCGCCTACCTCTGGTCGCAGTTCGGCGAGGGAATCTCGAAGGCCATGGGCTGGGTGGACGACGACTACGAGGGGAACGGGCACGGAAACGTGCTGATTACCATCACCTCGGGCCAGAACGGTGCCGACGTCGCAGACACACTCGCTGCAGCCGACGTGGTGAAAACCGCCGACGCGTTCTACGCACTGCTGCTCAAGCAGGATCCCGAACCCGACTTTCAGGTTGGCACCTACCAAATGAAGTCCCAGATGAGCTCGAAGGCGGCGCTCAAGGCGCTTCAGGATCCGGCTAACCGCAAGGAACTCACCGTCACCATTCCCGAGGGTATGGCCGCGACGGACGCGCTTGATCGGGCTTCAGAGGTTCTCGGCATTCCGAAGGCCGATTTTGACAAGGCGATCGCCGATCTATCTGTGTACGGCATTCCGAAGGAGTTCCCGTCGATTGAGGGGTTCCTGTTCCCGGCGACCTACACGTTTGAACCCGAAGACACCGCGCAGACCGTGGTGCAGACCATGGTCGACCGTATGAAGCAGGCGCTCGCTGAGCACGGAGTTCCCGCGGGCGAAGAGTGGCGTGTGCTGACGCTCGCCTCGGTTGTGCAGCGTGAAGCCGGATCTAACCTCGAAGACTTCCCGAAGATTGCACGTGTCTTCCAGAATCGTTTGGACCAGGGCATGCTGTTGCAGTCCGATGCGACTGTGGCCTACGGTACCGGAAACACTCACACCGTGTGGACGACGGATGAGGAGCGTGCAGATGCTTCAAACAAGTACAACACCTACGCCAACCCAGGCTTGCCAATAGGCCCAATCGGCAACCCCGGTGATGTCGCCATCGAAGCAGCGCTGCACCCGGCCGAGGGGTCCTGGCTTTACTTTGTGCCCATCGATCTTGAGACCGGTGAGACAGTATTCTCCACGACCAAAGAAGAGCATGATGCGGCCGTCGCCAAGCTTGGCGAGTGGTGCACCGCTCACAAAGCCGCGGGAGGAACACGCTGTGACTAAGGCCGAGCAGCGCCAGCTTGCGGTGCTCGGTTCGCCGATCGCGCACTCGAAGTCGCCGCTCATCCACCGGGCAGCGTACGAGCTGTTGGAGCTGCCCTGGAGTTACGGCTCTGCCGAGCTCACTGCTGACGGTCTTGAGACTTTTCTCAAGAGCTGCGGAGCGGAGTGGCAGGGGCTCTCGCTCACGATGCCCCTGAAGGAAGAAGCGCACAGGCTCGCCGTGGTTCGGGATCCGGTCGCTGAAGAGAGTGGCGTGGTCAACACACTGTTGCGCCTCGCGGGCGACGCGGGGTGGGCCGGGTTTAACACCGACGTGGCCGGACTCGCGAACGCGATCGAAATGGCCGGGCTTGACGCCAGGCACACGGTTGTGCTCGGATCTGGAGCCACGGCAGTCTCGGCTGTTTTGGCAGTTCGGCGCCTCGGCGCTGAAACGGTGCGGATCCTCGCCAGGAATACAGCCGCCGCCGCGGATCTTGCTGATCGATTCGATCTCGGCCTGTTTGATGCGGGGGAGTCTGCGCCTGCGACCCTCGTGGTTTCGACCCTGCCAGGCCCCGCCAGCGCTACGGTTGATCTACCGGGTGAGCTGATGCAGATCCCTCTCTTCGACGTTGCCTATGACCCGTGGCCCTCACCCCTTGCCCTTCGCTGGGATGCAGCGGGAGGATCAGCGCACTCCGGTCTGGAGATGCTCGTGGAACAGGCCATCATTCAAATCAGGATCTTTCGCAACGGCGATCCCGACACCCCGCTTCCAGGGGAAGAGAACGTGCGCGCGGTGATGCAGCAGGCGGTCTAGGTTTAAGGGATCTAAGTCGCTTGAGCCCCGACCGTTAGAGTGAGTGTAGGGAACATTACTCACGCGCAGGAAGGCATCAACATGACTCCGGCTTCTGACGGCAAGGGCACGTTTTCAGCGCAGGAACGCGCCTCGATGAAAGAACGCTCTGCTGAGCTCAAGGCAGACGCGAAGCGGGCCAAGAATGCAGAGAAGGCGGCGGCTGACGCGGCTGACGTGCTCGACAAGATTGCCAAGATGTCTGACGGGGATCCAGCGTCTGCACGACATCGTCACGGCGGTGGCTCCCGAGCTGAAAGCCAAGACCTATTACGGCCAGCCCGGATACGCTCTCGACGGCAAGGTTGTGTGCTTCTTCCGCAGCGGCGACGGTGACAAGCTGAGATACTCCACTTTCGGTCTCAGCGTCAACGCCGCGCTCGACACGCCTGACGGATTCTGGCCCACGTCGTACGCGCTACACGAGCCGAGTGAAGACGTGTGGGAGCGTATTTCGGCTCTGGTTCGGCAAGCAGCCGGGCAAAACGCCGCCTAACGACACGAGTTTGGTGCCGGTCTGCGACCCTTCGCTCTCTCAGATATGGGAAGATGGTCGGTATGCTGCGTTGGCTTACCGCCGGGGAATCCCACGGCCCTGAACTCATTGCTGTCCTAGAGGGACTGCCCGCCGGTGTGCCGGTGTCGCTCGAAGAGATCCAGAAGGATCTGGAGCGGCGCAAGCTCGGTTATGGCCGTGGCTCCCGAATGAAGTTTGAGCAAGATGAGCTCCACCTTTCGGGGGGCGTCGTGCAGGGTGTCTCCATTGGTGGACCAGTCGCGATTCGGGTGGGAAACACCGAGTGGCCCAAGTGGACCGAGGTCATGAGTGCCGAGGCGACCGAGCTCTCGGAGAAGTCTCGCGGACGTGGGGCCCCGCTCACCAGGCCGCGGCCCGGACACGCCGATCTCGCGGGCATGCAGAAGTACGGCTTCGACGAGGCTCGTCCGGTACTGGAGCGCGCAAGCGCTCGCGAGACCGCTGCTCGGGTTGCCCTCGGTGCAGTCGCACGAGCGTTTCTCGGCGAGCTCGGTATTACCCTCGTGAGCCACACGGTGGCGCTCGGCGAGATCGAGGTGCCCGCCGGATCACCTTTGCCCAGGGCCTCCGATGTAGCGGCCCTCGACGCTGATCCGCTGCGCTGCTTTGACGCGGAGACGAGCGCGCGGATGGTCGCCGAGGTTGACGACGCCAAAAAGACGGGCGACACGATCGGCGGAATCGTTGAGGTTCTTGCCTATGGATTGCCACCTGGGCTCGGATCGTACGTGCACTGGGATCGACGACTTGACTCGCGCCTTGCCGGCGCCCTCATGGGTATCCAAGCGATCAAGGGTGTTGAGGTTGGAGACGGATTCGAGACGACACGCCGTCGCGGCTCGGCTGCGCACGACGAGTTGCACGTGTCTGATGGTGTCATCTCACGCGAGACCGGGCGCGCCGGTGGCATTGAGGGCGGCATGACAACCGGCCAGATTCTTCGGGTGCGCGCCGGCATGAAGCCGATCGCGACGGTTCCCCGCGCACTGCCGACGGTTGACGTTGCAACGGGGGAGGCCGCCACAGCTCACCACCAGCGCAGCGATGTGTCTGCGGTGCCCGCCGCTGGTGTTGTAGGTGAGGCAATGGTGGCGCTTGTGCTCGCAGACGCAATCTCGGAGAAGTTTGGCGGAGACAGCGTTGCAGAGACCCGACGCAACCTGCAGGCGTACCTCGCGGCAATTCCGGATCGACTCACCACCGCTATCGAATCGTGACCGGATCGAGGCGGGTGCACCTAGCGGCGGGCGCGCCGCTTCCTGAGCCTGACCCGACTCTCTCAGCGGAACCGACGCCAAAGCCCAAGCCTCCTCCACCGACTTCGCCGATTCTGCTTCCAGGCAGTGTCGACGGGGCCGCACAAGAGGAGCCCGCCACCGGTGGTCGCAGCGGAAACAGGCGACGGCGGCGGCGCAAGCGCGGGCCGAAGCTGCCTGATCGTGTGATCGTATTTGTTGGCCCGATGGCGGCCGGGAAGACGAGCCTCGGTAAGCGTGTTGCGCGCGAGCTCGGGGTTCCCTTCGTCGACAGCGACGCAGTGTTTGTGCGCCAGCACGGACCCATCACAGCCTTTTTCGAGACCCACGGGGAAGAAGACTTCCGGCGCATCGAAGCGGAACTCATTGCGGCTGAACTCGCCACCCCCGGGGTGCGGGTGCTCGCGCTCGGCGGCGGTGCGGTGCTGACGGATAGCACCCGCGAGTTGCTGAGTGGTTTTCCGGTTGTGCTGCTCACGACCACGCAGGAGGCCGTGTTGCGCACCGCAAACATTCAGCGGCGGCCGCTGCTGCGCAACGATCCAAATGCCTGGAATCGAATTTTCGAAGAACGCAGACCTCTTTACGAAGAAGTGGCCGACGTGAGCTATCGAACGGATCGCGCCACCAAAGAACAACTTGCCCGGCGTGTGACGCAGTGGGCGCGCAGCTTTAGGAAGGACACCAAATGACGAGCACCGTCACCACCATCCCCGTTACCGGAGACACCGAGTATGAGGTGATCGTTGGCCGGGGGATTCTGGGTCGTGTGCCCGATGCGCTGGGTGACCGGGTCAATAAGGTGCTCATTGTGCACACGCCAACCGTTGGGCGCCTTGCGGAGGAACTCAGGTCTTCCCTGCAGGAGAAGTATGCTCAGGTGCTGCTCGCCGAGGTGCCCGACGCTGAGGCCGCAAAGCGCGTCGAGGTTGCGGCGTTCTGCTGGCAGATTCTGGGGCAGGCCGACTTTACCCGCTCCGACGCCGTGATTGGCCTCGGCGGTGGCGCCGTCACTGACCTGGCGGGTTTCGTGGCGGCCACGTGGCTGCGGGGTGTGAAGCTTGTGCAGATCCCTACCACGGTGCTCGGCATGGTTGACGCGTCCGTTGGCGGCAAAACCGGCATCAACACTGCCGAGGGCAAAAACCTCGTGGGAGCGTTTTATGCACCCGCCGCCGTGCTCTGCGACATCGAGCTGCTGGCGACGCTGCCCAAAAACGAGATTCTCGCGGGCTTTGCCGAGGTTGCCAAATGTGGCTTCATCGCTGAGCCAGAGATCCTCGATCTGTTGGAGGCCGACGTTGAGCGCGCGACCGATCCATCGACCCCTGAGTTTCAGCGGGTGGTTGAGCTCGCGATTGGTGTGAAGGCCCGTGTTGTGTCAGAAGACTTCCGTGAGGGAGGGCTGCGCGAGATCCTAAACTACGGGCACACCCTTGGACACGCGATCGAGCACGCCGAGCGTTACCAGTGGCGCCACGGTGTCGCAATCTCCATCGGCATGATGTACGCGGCCGAGCTTGGGCGAATGGCTGGTTCGCTCTCTGATGAAGTCGTTGAACGGCACAGGAAGATTCTGGGATCGCTGACACTTCCACTCGCGTACCCAGCGGGACGCTGGCAGGGGCTGCTCGCGGCAATGCAGCGCGACAAGAAGGCACGCGCGGGTATGCTGCGCTTTATTGTGCTCGACGATATTGCGAAACCACGGGTGCTTGCCGGTGTTGACGAGTCGATGCTGCAGTTCGCCTATCAGGAGATCGCAAACTAGGGGTATGGCGCAATTTGAGAATTGCGCGTAGCCTGGTGATATGAGTATTGCGGTTCCGGTTCAGTCGGGTTTCGAAGACGGCCTGCGCATGCTGCTTGGCGCCGCCGGGAGCGGGGCGCTGCTCGCTGAACTCGTTGGGGTTACGCCTGCACAGGTGACCCGGTGGAAACAGGGTAAGCAGGTGCCTTCTGCCGAGGCGGCACGCACGGTCATGGATTTTGCCTACATCGTGACCCGTGCAGAATCGACCATGCACACCAAGGTCGTGCCCATCTGGCTTGACTCACCGAACCAGTTTCTTCGCGGTTCGACGCCCCGCGAGTGCGTCAGAATCGGCCGTGTTGCGGAGGTCATTGCCGCGATCGAGGCCGAAGAAGAAGGCGCGTACGCCTAACCATGGCCGAGTCGCTGCGCCTGTTTCGGTGTTACCCACGGGTGTCGGGTGCCCGCAAGGGAAAACCCGGGCACTGGTCGTTTGTGCCGCCGCACCAGGTACACGGGCGCTGGGACAACTCGGATCTGTACGATTCTTGGTACTTCTCTCGAACGCAGGTTGGGGCGATAGCCGAGAGCTTCTATAACAAGCAGCGCTGGATTCCCGAGGTGTTTCTGACTCCCACTGGAAGCCCCCGCGCCATCGCAGAGTTCAGTTATCAGGGCGCAATGCCGCTGAACCTCGACGATGCGGCAACACTGCTTGAGCTGCGGGTGCGACCGAGCGAGGTCGTGATCCGCAACCTCAATAGAACCCAAGCTCTCGCGCGCAGCGTCTACCAGGGCGGCGACGAGGTGGGCGGCGGGCTCTCTTGGTGGTCGTCGCAGGTTCCCTCTGAAACGTCAGTGGTTCTTTGGGGCGCGGAAGGCGCACCCCCGCCCGGCCTCAAGCTGGTTGGTATCCAGGCTTTGAGCACAGAGCACCCCGCCGTTATTGAGGCTGCTGCCCAGCTGTATCGCCGCCTGGGGTGATCACAGCGCGACAGGCGAGCTGGAGGGCCAATCGCGTCTCTGGCGAGCCGAGATCGGCTCCAATGAGCTCCTGGGCGCGCTGCACCCGCTGCATGACGGTGTTGCGGTGCACCCCGAGCGCAGCCGCCGTCGCTTGCACGCCCGACTCGTTGTCTAGATATGCCGCGAGGGTTGCAAGTAGCTCCGGCGCCTGAGTGATGATCGGAGCGAGCATTGATTCCGCTGCCGGCAAGAACGTGTCGTTGCCGGTCCAGGCGAGCAGCAGCTGGTCCAAGCCGAGGGTGTCGACCCGCACGAGATAACCGGTCGCGGATCGTGAGACCGCAATCTTCGCGGCGTCCGTAGCCTCGCTTAGCGTGCGTGAAAGACCAACTTCTCCGCTCTGTAGCGAACCGATGCCGAGCGCGACGTCGCGGGTTGATCTCAGCCGCTGATGAGTGTCGTGCAGTGAGTTCGCGTAGTGTTCCACGTCGCTCGGTGTCGGCGGTTCTGAGAAGCTCAGCCAGGCAAGCACACTCTGGCCATTCAGCGCAGCGTGCGACTCCGCGGAAATCTCGCTGAGCTCATAGGAGACGGCTCGCAGCAAACCGACCGGATCAACGCGGCCCCGGGGAGTGAACTGAAAGCCGAGGTGAAAGCCGCCCGTGCGCCAGCCCTTGTCCGTCATTCGACGCTGCACATCGGGATCCCGCGCGCCACGCAGATCCATAAAGTTTCGCAGCAGATCGGCTGAGGCCGACGCATCATTGACCGATGCGAGTTCGTCTATGAGTATCCGCGCTGCCACAGCAGGCATCATGATTTCGACGACCGTTGTGAGTGCGCGCAACTGGGCGTCGCCAATGCCCTCGCCGAACGCAACAAGCCTCAGACCGGGCCGCGTTGAACTGTCGACGCGCACCGAGGCTGCGGCCTGCTGCTCAAAACGGGCTGTGCTGATCCACGGTGAAAACTGGATGTGTTTGTGCAGCTCCGACGTGAGCTCACCACCGGCCTGTTGAACCGGACCCGCGGTGTCGATGAGGGCGAGACCGTGCCCGATAGCTGCGCACAGGTGCCGAAGGAGGTCCGTGAGATCGGCAGCTGGATACTCGAAGGCCTGCGCCACCTTTCTGACGTAGTCGATCGTCAGTGCATCTCGGGCCTGCTGCAGCTGCCAGCTCGCTCGAGCGAGATCAAACGGGCGGCTCACGCTGAGGAGCGTCAGGCCCAATCGCGTCGCCAGTTTGCGGGTTCCCGATCCAGCATCTTCCGCTCGCCGGATCGCAAGTGCGGTAAATCCCAGGTCGCGCACCCTGCGAACAAGCGCGTCCTGTTGCCAGGTGGCCTCAGGAACGCTTGCGGTGAGAATGAGTAGCCCGCTGCCGGGCTCATTCATTTCGTCGACGGTTACCTCGCGCCAGCCATCACTTTCGGGACCGACGACATAGACGAGGCCCCCGTTGTTCGGGTGCGCCAGCAGTGCGGGGAGGTCGAGAGTGAACCTCGGAGTAGCCTCATGCCCTATCAAGTTGGATCCAATCCGGGAATGCCGTAGGTCGAAGGAACTAATCGAGCTGATCGATCAGGTGAGGATCGCCACCACGAATCCGCGGGGAGCGTGACAACGGCGATATGCCGATTGGGTCGGAGGTCCGTCGCCTCAACAATCTCTCGTGATCGCACATCGATCGCGGCGATGTAATCGGGCGCCGCTGAAACCGCGACGCCGTCGACAACAACCGCAAGAAACTCGGACCGTGCGATGAGCCGCAGCACCTCGCCGTTCTGGGCCTCAATTTCGGCCGCGTGCACGTGAGGATCGTTGCTGCTCTGCGTGAGCTCAAGAATGCGACCCTGCCCGATAAGGGTCGCGCCGATCCTGGTCACGAATTGCTCAAGCGGTTCGCTGGCGGTTTCGGCCAGTGCCTTGCCGATGTGAAGTGAACGGACAAGGTGCCCGTGCAATGCGTGCGAAATAAGGTCACCGGCCGTGAAGCCAGAGAAGAGCACCGTGCCGGTGCCGCCGGCCTGGATCATCGCGGCGCGCATGAGCTGGTCTACATCTTCAGCTCGCTCAGACTGAATAAGTGAGAACCCGCCAGCCCCCGTGCTGCAGACAGCAAACACACCCGGAACCTTATCGATATAGAGGCTCGTTCGGTCAACCGTTGGAACGGCACGGCCGCTGCAGTCCGCATCAATAATGGTGTGCTCCGCAGAGAACAGGAACGGTGTCAGCGCGTTCATGCCGCCCGCTTCAAACGAGCAGGCGGCCTCGAGGCGCGCACCGAGCCATCGCTCCGCGATCCTGACCAGAGGAGAAAAGAGCTCGAACCCCGGAAGCCGCTCGCTGAGGAGAAGCGTTGAGCCAGCAAACGCGGGCGCAAAGCACATCGTGTCTGGAGAAACCTCCGTGGGGAGAAGCGCCTGGACCGGCGACTCAAACGCGCCTCGCACGAGTATTTCCGTGAACCGGGTAGATCCGCCGCCACCCGAACCGCAGAACGAAGCCCCGGCAGCCAGCCGTGGAAGGTCAGCCGTTGTGAGGGTGAGGCCCATGGCTACCAGAATAGGGGATTACGGGCCGCTGAGCTGCTCGACAGGAACGAACGAATCACTCAGACCAAACGCCTGCGGGCCAAACGTCTCAAGTGCGGCCTCTGAGCGCATCAGGTCTGGAGTGGAAATACCCAAGACACGAACCCGCTGCCCGTAGCGCAGACCCTCGGTGGTGATGGGCTCGGCTGTTTCGTGATCGACGATACAGATAAGGTCAGGCACGATCGCCAACAGCTCGTCGCCGCGGCGAGCGACAAGGTTTTCGTTCTGAAAGTTAATCTCGACCGGCACTCCCGTGTCATCAAGATTGCTGATCGTGGCTTTGCCCCGGGCAAATCCCTCCGTTGTGCGACGCTCTACGTCGACCACCTTGCCCACGTGCAACTCACGCACGTGGGAGTAGAGCGTCTGGGCAAGGGTGTCTGCGATGGCGGTAAAGGGCGAACGATGCTGTTCCCGTGCAAGGCGGATTGCCCGGCCGAGATTGAGCGCCATTGAGAGCGTGCGGGGCACCGCGGTGCGCCGCACGTCCGCCCCGGTCATTGCGTACTCGGCAATGTGGCCTACGCCACCAAGCCTGATGGTGACGGCGCGTGCAAAGGACTCCATCTGGCGATTATCGGCACCCGTGTCAATGATGACCTTTTCACCGCGCTCACCGGCGAGTGCGAGGGGTGAACCCTGCACACCATACACGGCAAACGTTTCCATGGAGAGCTCAGGGAACGCTCGTCCCATGCCGTCTGCATCGACCACGGGCAGGCCCGACTCCGCGGCAACGATGAGGGGGATCATCGAGTTGATGCCGCCGCACTCGATCGGCATGGTCGCCTCCGCCGTTCGCCCGAGGTGTGCTTCGAGCGTGCGCAGCGCCAAGAGCGGTTCTGTGCCGGCGGGGATTTTTTCGACCATCACGGTCGGTGCGCCCATTTGTGCGGTGGGGATCACAAAGAGTTCGTCCGCGATCTCCTCAGGGTCGAGAATGGTGATCTCACCATCGCCGAGCACCTGCTGAACAAGCATCTGGCCGATGTAGGGGTCGCCACCGCCACCCGTGCCGAGGAGCGTTGCTCCGCGAGCCAGGTCGGGTAGGTCGTGTGCGGTGAGCGTCCAACTCATGAAGCGATCCTGACTTCGCTGATCGAACGCCCCGGGCGAACCTGCCCGTCGAAGCGATGCGGCTCGAGATCGTAGCCAAAGTAGCGTGGCCCCACCATTTCGATCGCCTCCGGTGAGTGCCAGCGTTCGTCTGCCGGAGCCGCAATGACACGAACGCGCTGGCCGTAGTGCAGGCGCTCAGTAGTGATCGGTTCGCCGCTTTCGTGGTCGAGCACCATGATGAGGTCGGGAGTTGTGGCAAGCACACTGCCGTCGAGCTCTGCGATGAGGTGTTCGTTTTGAAAGGACACCGTGAGCGAGTTGGCACCCTCGGTAATCGTTGCCCGGCCGCGGGCGAACCCGGCACTCGTTGAGCGCTCCACATCGACAACCTTGCCGCCAAAGAGCACACGACCTCCGAGCATCTCGGCTACGCGCGCGACGGCATCTTGCTTGTCGGCGCGCGCCTCAACAATGGTGCGACCGATGTTTGTGCAGGTTGAGAGGGAATCTTTGACGAGAGCCTTCTTTGCGGTGGCGCCAGTCATGTGGAACCCGGAGAGCATGATCGAGCAGCCCATTTCGACGGCCGCAACACGAATGATGCGTTCGCCCCACGCGTTGTCAACGGTTCGGAGCACACCAACGTTGCCCTTCTCGTCTGCGTAGGAGAGCGGTGAGGCGGAGACTCCGTAGAGTGTGGGCAAGACCATCTGAAGTTCTGGAAACGCTCTGCCCATGCCGTCACCATCGATCAGCGGCAGGTTGAGGGCCGCCGCGGCCGCAACCGGAATGGTCGAGTTCACCCCGCCAACCTCGATGCACATGATGTGGGTGATGGGCCGACCGTAGTGCTCGCTGAGCTCCTTGACCGGCCGCATGATCTCGTCAAGGCTCGGCAGCTTTTCGACCATGACGGTCGGCGCGCCGAGCATCGAAACACACGCCACAACCGCGTCATCGGGGAGTTCGTCAAGCGACACCACGGTCACATTGCCGTACCGACGAAGTGCTTCCTTTGCCAGGAGGCCGCCGATGTAGGGATCGCCACCGCCACCGGTCCCAAGTACGGCGGAGCCCCTCGCAAGGTCGTCGATGTCTTCAACTGAAATGATGCGGCTCATCGTTACGCCTCCATACCGAGGTCGCCCACGGCCTTGACTCTGATCCTGGTCGCGTTGCCCGGGAGATAGGGGATCGGCACCTCGTCGAAATCAATGATCGAGACCGAACTGGGTGTCGCGCCGGCGGCAACAGCCTTTTCGACCGCTTCCGCCCGCACCTCGGCGATTGTCTGCTCTCGCTGCCCTGGCGCAACCGAACATACCTTGTCGATCTCACCGCTCACCTGCGCGATGGAGGCGCCGATGGCGTTTGCGACGGCGTAGTTCAGCGGTTTGGAGACCGCACCAAAGAGAGGAAGCGTGTCTGGCAACAAGATGGAGCCACCACCAACCGCTACAACCTCAATGGGCTCCGGTGACGTGCGCATACGATCCACGGCCTCTGAAATACGCTCGGCAATGCGATCGAGCACACGCTGCACAAACGCGGGGTCGAGGTGGGCAACCTTTGAACGGTCGCCAACCTCGGCCCTTCCCGCTGCCACCGCAATATCCGTGGCGGTCAGTGTGGTGCCACCAAACACAAGTGCTTCCGTTGAGAGGTTGTAGCCAACCGACTCGGGCCCAACCTCCGCGGTTTCCTCGTTCACGATGCTGCCACCGCCGATACCGAGTGAGAGCACGTCGGGCATGCGGAAGTTGGTGCGAACACCCGCGACCTTCACCTCGTTCGATGTTTCGCGGGGAAACCCGTTGATGAGCAACCCAATGTCGGCCGTGGTGCCGCCGACATCGATGACCGCGCAAGTTTGCAGCCCGCTGGTGAGAGCCGCGCCTCGCATCGAGTTTGTCGGCCCGGAGGCAAACGTGGCGACGGGGTAACGACGAACGTATTCCTCATCCATGAGGGTGCCGTCGTTCTGGCTCAGGAAGATCGGCGCTTCGATGCCCTCTGCCCGAACGGCAGCGGTGAGCCCGTCGACGATCTCCGAGGCGAGCTCGCGGAGCGCCGCGTTAATGACCGTGGCGTTCTCGCGCTCGAGAAGACCGATGCGACCAATCTCGTAGGAGAGCGAGATGGCCACGTCGTTTCCGAGCACCTCGCCGATAATGCGAGCGGCCTCGATCTCTAGATCGTGATTCACGGGGCTGAACACCGAGGAGATCGCAACTGACCGGATCCCGTGCTCGCGCATATCGGCCGCGTGGGCGCGAAGCTCGTCGGGGTCGAGCGGGCTAATCGGGCGACCATCAAACTCGTAGCCGCCGTGCGCGAGATACGCACGCGCGTGGATGGCCGAGGTGAGCTCTTCGGGCCAGTCAATCAGCGGCGGAAGCGCCTGAGTAGCGGGGAGCCCGAGCCTCAGCGCTGCCGTTGGCGCGAGCCGCTTCGCCTGTACAAGGGCGTTAATGAAGTGGGTGGTGCCGATCATAACGGCACTGATCTCAGCGCCCTCGAACCCGTGCGCGGCGCGCAGGTCAGAGATGGCCTGGATAATGCCGGTCGTCACGTCGGGGGTCGTTGCGTGTTTCGTGCCCGCGAGAGTTCGGGTGCCGTCCATCAGTACGGCATCGGTGTTGGTGCCGCCAACATCAATTCCAATGTGCATGGTGCTCGCTTTCTGAGTGCTGAATGTTGAGGGGTTCGTTATGACTTAGTGGGAGCCGAGCCAACGGCTCTCACCCAGCCGAGTTTGCCCGCGACGATGTAGAGAACCATCGAGATGATGAGCGAGAACACGGCCGGTATGCCCCAGGTGATGAAGTAACCAGCCACCGAAGAAATCGCCCAGATAATGAGGGTCGCGGGGACCAGGCGAGGCGCGAAGGCGGGCAGTACCCCAGCCGCTCGGGTTTCTTCGAGCTCACCACGCCAGCGCTTCACCACGAAGTACTCAGCGACCATAATTCCCGCAATCGGTGGGAAGGCCACCGACAGCACAACGAGAAATCCGGTGAACTGGCCGAGAATGCCCGCGGCGGCGAGAGCCGAACCCACGATGCCGAGCACGATCGTGGTGGTGACCCGGTTCAGGTTCTTACCAAAGGCCGTGGAGATGAAGTTCACCAGCCCGAGCGACGACGAGTAGAGGTTCCAGTCGTTGATCTTGAGCGTGCCGGTGATCACGATAATAAGACCCACGAGCCCAACTGAAGACGTAATGATCGCAACCACGTTGCCCGATGCGGCGGCATGCGCGAGCAGCACACCCGCCAGGCCGATAACAAACTCGCCGAGGGTGACACCAACGACGGTCTGCTTGACCACGTCGGCGCTCGAGCGGTTGAACCGAGTCATGTCGGCAGAGATGATCGCCCCGACGATGAGGCCACCGGCGACAATACTCGTTCCGGCCCAGACGCTCATCGTGGGGCCGGGAGCCGGACCTGTAAATAGCTCACCAATGTCGTGCTGAGTGAGCTCACTAATGATCGCCCAGCCGACCAACACGAGGAAGAGTGGCACCGTGATGTTTGCGAGCCACTGCATGCCCTTAAAGCCAAAGGCAACGATCGCGGTCACCACAAGCCCAAAGATGAGGCTCCAGAGCCACACGGGCATGATTCCCGGCATGAGGCTATCCAGGGACTCGGCCGAGATCGCGGACTGAATGCCGAACCAGCCAATAAGGCTGATGCCAATGGCGAGGCCAACGAGTGATGCCCCGATCTCGCCAAAGCCCGTCCAGCGGGCGAGTAGTGCCGTGTTGAGGCCCTCTCGCTGTCCGATGATGCCAACGAACACGATCACGACTTCAAGGATGATGGATCCGAACAGAAAGGCGAGCGCGGCCTCACCGAAGGTCATCGAGTAACCGAGGGTTGCCCCGAGTAGAAACTGCGAGAGCGCCGATACCTGACCGAATCGCTGAACCGCGATTCCGAACCAGTGTTTTCGAGAGGCGGCATCAACTCTGGTGAGGGCGAAATCGTCGCCGTGCGAGGTTCGAGACATGAGCATCCTTGCTGCTGGGTTTGGAACACTTGGGGGTCCAGCAAGAATACGTGGGTGAGCGAAGTCACAATATGTGCAATATGCACTATTTATCTTAATTCAAGTGCAATCTGCACACTCAGGCTAGTGCAGTCGAAAACCTTGACCCTCAAGAATGAGCGCGAGCACACGACGATCCTCGCGGTGCATCACGCCCTCAACAAAGCGGGTGAGCGCACGCTCAAGCGAAACGGTGCCCGCACTGCCGGCTACCTTCTGCAGGATCGCAACGAGGGTTCGCGGAGCGAGCACGGATTCTTCGAGCCCCGGTCGACCATCAATCTCCCGCTCCGTCGACACGAAGCTATCAAAGCCCTCGCCGTGAGCTCCCGCAAACACCTGCTGGCTGATGAATGCCGCCCGCGACACTCGCTGCAACTCGCTCACGGTAATGCCGGGAGGCAGCTCACCGCGCCGATCCACAATGGCGGCCGCCGCAAGTAACGCGTTCTCGACCGGAAACTCGGTGTAGTCCCTTCCCGTATCGGGGTAATGAACTCGATAGCTGTTCGCCCCAAAGCGGTTGACGAGCTCTGCGCTGAGGCGGTCGAGCCCGCGGTAGCGGTGGGGAGTTTGCTCGTTTGCTGTGGCAAGGATCGCGAACCCCCTCGCGATCAGCACCGGCCGCCCGGCATCCTCCTGAACGTTGAGCGTGTCACCGGGGCGCAGTTGCAGAATGCGATTGAGGCGCTTCAAAAACTCAGGTGGCATCGCGTTGACCTCGTCGAGGATCACCGGGCGTCCCTCCGCCATGGCCCGCAGCAGCGGGCCGGGCACAAACACGCTCACCGTAGCGCCTCCCTCGGCGCGAAGCTCGTGGCTGCCGATCAGCTGGGCACTCGTGATGTCTCCGTAGCCGGAGATGAGTTCGGGTTCGGCAGACGGATCCTCAACAACCCGGCGGCACATGTGCTCGGCGAGCGCGGTCTTGGCACCACCCGTTTCGCCTACGAGCAGCAGCGGTTCGCCGCGCAGAAGTGCAGGGACGGCCTCCGCAATAATGTTGCTCATCTGCTCGGTCATGAGAAGCCCGGATCGCAACTGTGCACTTGCGTCGCGCAGCCGGACTGACCCAAGCGCGGTGAGCACACCGTCTCGGATGCGCGCGGACGTGATCTCAGCCTTCCAAGCGGAATGATCGGACCCTGAACTTCGCAGTTGCTGAATCTTCTTCGTCTCACCGCTTGTCAGTGAGCGTCGGTCGGCGATCGCCCGCGCCACGATACTGTCGGCGGCGGCGATCCTGCCCGCATTTTCATCGGCCTCGCGCCTCGCTTGTGCCACAACACGTAACACTCCAGCGCGCTCGGTGAGAGCCTGATTGAGCGTCTCGCGATGCGCCGGATCAGACCACAGCTCTTCTCGCCGGTTCTGCAGTTCACGGAACTCTTGCTGCAGCTCCGGGTTTGGGTGGGAACGCAACGCCTCGCGCACTCGGCGGGCTTGTGTCGTGAGCTGCTGAGCTTCAAACAGGATCGGGTCGGCATCGATCGGGAGCATGTCGTCACGCTACCATCTACCCGCGCGCCGGTAGTGTGAGGGCATGACTCCTCAACCGGCGAACAACCCGCTGCGTGAGCGCCTGCTCGCGGCTGCGGCGGTCGTCGGTGTACCGCTCACCCTCTCTGACGACACCGAGTGGCGGGCAACTCGGGATGGAATTCAAGTTGGGCTCGGGTACTACGCCGTGCGCGGCCACAGCGACCAGGAAGCCGTCGCGCTCGCGATCCTGCAGCTGTGGGAGAGTGTGCGATTCAGCCAAACGGCGCCGGATCGCGCGCGACGTCGAGACTCAATCGCACAGCAGAGCCCGGGTATGGAGCCGCTGCTTGACGCGATCTTGAGGCTGCAGGCGGCGTCAGAGCTGCTGAGCGCATTGCCTGCGCTGCGGGACGACCTCGCGGCCGCAGCCACGCGAAGTCTGCCGGACACCCTCGTAGAGTGGCCACGGCACCTGCAATGGATCGGCTTGTTGCTCAACATCGGGTTGGCGAGACAACCCGGTCTGGCGGTGGCGCCCGAGGTGACCGAGGAGTGGCGAGCGCTCACTCAGCTTGGCGGGTCAGGCACCGATCCGCTGCGTCGTGTGTTGGCTCCGGATCCCGAGCGCACGCCCCTGCAGCGGTTTGAACGGGCGCTTGCGCTGCTGTTGCCGGCATATGAGCGCCTCACCGCGCTTGATGCGGCGGAGCGGGGGCTGGTCGACGCGGCACAAGCAGGGAGTGCGGACGAGTCGGCCGAGGGCTTAGAGGGTGCCGCCGGCAGCGACTCAGCCGAGGCTCAGCAAGGTGAGGGGGAGTCGAGTTCCGAGGCCGACACGGCGGCACCCGACCCGGCGACCGAACGAGCGCGGCGCGGGGAGGGACAGGATCGCTCCGAGGGCTCCGACCTGTTTGCGGCGGAGCAGGCCGGATTCGTCACGACCTTTCTGTCGACCCCCATGCCGTCGCAAACCGCGCTGCTCGAGGCCGACATCGACCTCGCCTCCGAGGCGCAAGCGACCGCGAGCTCCGAGACGGCGCGGCCCTTGGGTGGGAGTACCGGATCCGCCCAGTCAGCCCGCCGAGAGGCCGACTATCGCGAGCGCGCCACAGAACTCGCCGAGGCAATTGAGCGGATGCGCGACGTATGGTCAAAGGTCATTGTCGAGCGCATCGCATATCGAGCCGCTCCGCATCGACTACCTCAGGAAGATGGCGACACGCTTCACCCAGAAGCACTCGCGAGTGTGATCGCCGATGTGCACGCTGGTGTGCCCAACCCGCATGCGTTTGTTAGGCGTCGTGCCAGGCCAAGACGCACCCGTCGCAGCGGGAGCACCGACTACGTGCTGCTTATTGATCGATCGGCCTCGATGCAGGGCGCAGTTGCTGAGGCGGCGGCGGATGCAGCACTGATTATGTTGGAGGCGCTCGCTGGCGCCGAGCGGGACATTGCGTTCGCTGAGTCAACCACCGGGATTAGCCTGGACCTCGACATTCGCACGTCACTTATTGTGTTCGACGCCGTCGCTGAAACGGTGAAGCCGCTGTCGCGCGGACTCGATGACGCGGTGCGCCGCCGCATGGTCGCGGCGATTCACAGCACTCGAGGATCCACAAACGACGCGGCCGCCCTCGCTGAGGCTGCGGAGCAACTGGGGCTTGGCCGATCCCGAACCGGTAACGCCGCCACAAGTGACGGCATTGAGCGCCGCCGCATCGTCATATTTGTGGGGGATGGGGGATCGAACGATCCCGTGTCGGCCGCGATCGAGCTGAGGCGGCTCCACGCTGCCGGTGTGCACGTGTACGGCATCGGCATTCGCAGTGACGATGTGGCGCAGCGCTTTGCCCCCAGCAGTCGCCGAATTGATGATCCGCGAGACTTGCCCGCGGTGCTGCAAGATCTTATTGAGCGCGAACGAGTAGCGTGGAACTGACCACGGGCGGAAACAAGGGCGGCGACATGGAAATCACTTCACCGAATGATCAGCTGAGACTGGTGCGCTCACTGTTTCCCAACTTTGCGGAGACCCTCGACGCGGCGCACACGGAGCACGGCCTCGCCGAGGCTATACCCGATCAGAGTGGCGCAGGTTTCGATGCCTGGCTCGACGACGAGGCGAGGCAGCTGCGCGAGGGAGCGCTCGCTGGGGCGCCTTTCGCGACGCTGCCCGCTGCGGAGTCATCGCGGTTCGAGCGCGCTTTTGCTGCGGCTCGCCTCGTAGCCCAGCGCTCTCACCTGACCCTTCCCGAACCCGAGGCCTTTGTTGAGGCGGGGGCAAACCTATTGGCTCTCGCGAGCAAACTTGCGGCGGATCCCGCGCTCGTCCCGGTCATTGCACCCTATGGGCTCGGCCCCGAGCGCTGGCGCGAACTGTTTCGGGCAGCCGCTGAACAACAGGGAAGCCCACTGTCTGGGGGCGAACCACTGCTACTTGCGGCGGAAGCTGTTGACGGTTTTGCGATCCTTGATTCGATTCCCGATGTCACGTCGTCGCGAGTTGAGATCGCACTGCCCGAGGGTGGTTCGGTTACCTGGACGCTGCGGCTGATTCCATCATCGCCGAAACCGCCGTTGCTTGGGCTCGGCTTTGCTCACGGGCCGCACGTCTCACTGCCCGAGATTCTGATGCTGCAGTTGATGCGGATCGCGAGTGGTGAGCGCCCTGTTGACACCGAGAGCTTCACGTGGCTTGCGGGTTCGCTGGCAGACGGGCGACTTGCCGCTCGACACGTCTTTGACGAGAGTGAAGCGGTGATCCGGATCAGCTGCCGTGAAATTGGCAATCAGGGGCCGCACCTCGGGGCGCGGCCGCCCGTCAGCTGACGAGGGCTACCAGATGCTCGCGGCACTGTCGCGAGTAGACGGCAGGCGAGTGGCCTGCCCCCACGCGAGAATGTCGTCGGAGAGCTGGAAGTCCTCGGCGCGTGCTCCGGTCTTTTCGAGGATCTCAGCGACCGGAACGACACCGCCGCCGCGGCGCAGGATCCTCGCCCGCACGTAAGCACGGGCGTAAATCTCGGGTTTGCGGTCTGCGTCCGGGCGCACGAAGCGCTGCTCCATGTAGACGGCCTGCTCGTCGAAGCCGATGATCTTCGACTCGATCCAGAAGCGCTGCCACGGGTTGAGTGACTTGCGGTAGGAAATCGTCTGGCCCACAACAACGGGGTACCAGTTCTCTCGCTTGAACACCTTCATGGTGCCGTTGCGCTGGATCAGGTCGAAGCGGGCAACGTCCATGACCGAGAGGTACTTGCCGTTGTTCATGTGCTGCAGAAGGTCGAGATCCGTCGGCCACACACGAAAGCGGGAGCGGGAAAAGTCGCCGAAGGCCAGCTTGGAGCCTCGCGGACCCACAAAGAGCATGTGCCAGATGGTGCGGAAGAGCATGTGCATGAGGGGCAGCTTACGCTGTGCCGCGAACGATATGGAGAACTTCTGTGTCTCGTCCACAACACGCCCGCAGTCATCACCCGCTAGTATGGGTGGGCGCGATCCCGCGATCGAACTTGAACGACAGAACCCGGAGAACCACCGCATGGCAACCTCGAACGACATCAAAAACGGCACCGTCATTAAAGAGAGCGGCCAGCTGTGGAGCGTGATCGAGTTCCAGCACGTGAAGCCGGGCAAGGGTGGTGCATTCGTGCGCACCAAGCAGAAGAACGTTGTCTCGGGCAAGATCATCGACAAGACCTACAATGCTGGTGCCAAGATCGAGACCGCTAACGTCGATCGCCGCGACTTCCAGTACCTGTACCAGGATGGCGCTGACTTCGTCTTCATGGATCAGACCGACTACGACCAGATCACCGTTTCGGCTGTGGTTGTTGGCGACGCTTCCAAGTACATGCTTGAGAGCCAGCAGGTGCAGATCGCTCTGCACGAGGGCGAGCCCCTCTACCTCGAAATGCCCGCGTCAGTTGTGCTCGAGGTGACCTACACCGAGCCCGGTCTGCAGGGTGACCGCTCGACCGGCGGCACCAAGCCCGCAACCGTCGAGACCGGCGCCGAGATTCAGGTTCCACTGTTCCTCGAGACCGGCACCAAGGTCAAGGTTGACACCCGCACGGGTGACTACCTCGGCCGCGTCAACGACTAGTCGCATAGGTGTCTGCACGCACTAAGGCCCGCAAGCGGGCCCTCGACATGCTCTACCAGGCCGACGTTCGCGACGTGCCCGTCTTCGACATTCTGCATGCGGAGTCGAAGCGAGCGGCGAACGAGCCCGACCGTGCTGCGTCTTGGGCGTATGCTCGCGAGATCGTTGACGGTGTCACCGATCATCGTGAAGAGATCGACGAACTGATCTCGAGCTACGCCCAGGCCTGGACGCTGGATCGTATGCCCAACATCGACAGGGCGCTTCTGCGCCTCGCGTCGTGGGAGATCCTGCACAACCCCGAGGTTCCAGTGGCCGTAGCGATCGACGAGGCGGTGGAGCTCGCAAAGGAGTACTCGACCGACGACTCGGCACGCTTCGTCAACGGTGTGCTTGGCCGGATCGCCGATCACGCGAAGGCCTAGCAGTAGGGCACGGAGGTCTGCGGCCTACGCTAGACTTTTCGAGAACATCAGCACTTCTTTAACTACCGTCCCGTGAGGCGGAGAAGGGGGGCTCGGTATGAAGGAAACGCGAACGGTGCTGGAAAGCGCCGATATATCGCGGGCACTGACCCGAATCTCGCACGAAATAGTGGAGTCGAACAAGGGAGTCGACGGCCTCGTTCTCGTCGGCATTCCGACACGAGGTACGATCCTGGCCCAGCGCATCGCAGAGATCATCTCGCGCATCGACGGCTCAACTCCGGTCGCGGTTGGCAGCCTCGACATCACGCTCTACCGCGACGATCTCGCGCGCAACCCGATGCGGCCCTCGCAGCCAACAGAGATGCCCGTCACAGGCATCGACGGCACAACCGTGGTGCTCGTTGACGACGTGCTCTTCTCTGGCCGCACCGTGCGCTCGGCGCTTGACGCGCTGAACGATCACGGTCGCCCCAAAGTGGTGCGCCTAGCGGCACTTATCGACCGAGGGCACCGCGAGTTGCCGATCCGCGCCGACTTCATTGGCAAGAACCTGCCGAGCGCAAAAGACGAGCGCATCTCGGTGCGGCTCGAAGAGCTCGACGGTGAGGATTCGGTGACGATCTCATGAGGCATCTGCTCGACACGCGCACGCTGACGCGCGATGAAGCGATCCTGATTCTCGATATTGCCGAGGACATGTCGGCAACACAGCAGCGCGAGGTCAAGAAGCTCCCGACGCTGCGCGGCAAGACGATCGTGAACCTGTTCTACGAGGACTCAACGCGCACGCGCATCTCGTTTGAGGCCGCCTCGAAGCGACTCTCCGCTGACGTCATCAACTTCAGCGCCAAGGGATCGTCGGTCTCGAAGGGTGAGTCGCTGAAAGACACAGCACAGACCCTTCAGGCCATCGGCGCTGACGGCGTTGTGATCCGGCACCCGGCTTCGGGTGCGCCAGCGATGCTCGCCTCGAGCGGCTGGATCGACGCCGGCGTGCTGAACGCCGGTGACGGCACCCACGAGCACCCCACGCAGGCGCTGCTCGACGCGTTCACCATGCGCCGCAGGCTCTTTGGTGAGAACAGCCGTGGCCGCGATCTGGACGGCATCTCGGTCGTGATTGTCGGCGACATCATGCACTCGCGTGTTGCTCGCTCGAACCTCTGGCTACTGAAGGTACTCGGCGCAAACGTGAGCTTTGTCGCCCCCGAAACCTTACTGCCCTACGGCACACGCGAGTGGCCCGTCACGATCTACCACTCGCTCGACACCGCCATTCGCGAGGCGAACCCCGATGTCATCATGCTGCTGCGCATTCAGACGGAGCGCATGCACGCGGCCTTCTTTCCGAACGAGCGCGAATACGCGCGCAACTGGGGCCTCAACGATGTTCGGGTTGCGGGGTTGCAGGATCGCACGATCATCATGCACCCCGGCCCGATGAATCGCGGGCTCGAAATTTCCGCGGGTGCGGCCGATTCCGAGAGGTCGACCGTGCTCGAACAGGTCGCCAACGGTGTTTCGGTGCGCATGGCCGCCCTGTACTTACTGCTTTCTGGAGAACGAGGAGAATCCGCATGACCGCGTCACCCGATCTACTCATACGTAACGTGCGCCTTGCCGCCGACCTGACCGAGCGCGGGGCGGATCACCAGAGTGTCACTCCGGTTGACCTGCGTATTGTCGACGGACGCATCGTAGAGCGCGGCACCGCGCTCGAAGCCCGCGAGGGCGAGCGAGTCATCGAGGCCGACGGACTCGTCGCCATGACGGGGCTTGTGGATCTGCACACCCACCTGCGCGAGCCGGGTGGCGAGCAGTCGGAGACGGTTCTCACCGGCACCCGGGCTGCCGCGGCTGGCGGCTTCACGAGTGTGTTCGCCATGGCCAACACCATGCCGGTCGCAGACACCGCCGGTGTCGTGGAGCAGGTGAAGACACTCGGCGATGCCGCAGGCTACGCGACCGTGCGCCCCATCGGCGCGGTAACCGAAGACCTCGCGGGGGAGCGCCTCAGCGAGATTGGCGCGATGGCGCAGTCGCGCGCCGAGGTTCGTGTCTTCTCTGACGACGGCAAGTGCGTGCACGATCCGCAGCTGATGCGGCGCGCGCTCGAGTACGTGAAGACATTTGGTGGTGTGATCGCGCAGCACGCGCAGGATCCGCGCCTCACCGAGGGCGCCCAGATGAACGAGGGTGCGCTGTCAAGCGAGCTCGGACTCAAAGGCTGGCCCGCGGTCGCCGAGGAGTCCATCATCGCCCGCGACGTGCTGCTCGCCGAGCACGTCGGTGCGCGCCTGCACATCTGCCACCTCTCGACCGCTGGATCAGTTGAGGTGATCCGCTGGGCCAAGGCTCGTGGCGTCGAGGTGACCGCCGAGGTTACGCCGCACCACCTGATTCTCACGGAAGAACTCGTTCGCAGCTACGACGCTCGCTACAAGGTGAACCCACCCCTTCGTCGCGACGAAGATGTGCGCGCCCTGCGCCAGGCGGTCGCCGACGGCATCATCGACATCGTCGCAACCGACCACGCACCGCACCCGGTTGAGGCGAAGGAGTGCGAGTGGGATGCCGCCGCATTTGGCATGGTCGGGCTCGAGTCGGCGCTGCCGATCGCGCTGCTCACGCTGATTCAAGAGGGTCACGCGAGCTGGGCCGAACTCGAGACGCTGCTCTCGCAGAAGCCGGCCGAGATCGGCCTGCTTGAGGGACACCCCGCATCGCTGGCGGCAGGCGAAACAGCCGACCTCGTGCTCATCGACCCGACGGGCAGCAGTGAGTTCAATCTCGGCAGCCTGAAGGGCATGAGCGTCAACTCGCCCTACCTCGGCATGGAACTGCCCGGTCGCGTTGCCTACACGATCCGTCACGGCTACGTGACGCTCGACGACGGCGAGCTGGTGGCCCCCGAGGTTGTTGCCCAGGCCGCGGCCCGGGCAATTGCAACCGCTACCGCAACCGCCGGGAGCGCCCAGTGAGCCGCACAGCCTTCGCGTTCCTCATGGCGGGAATCGCGGGAGTGGTGCTGATCGCGATGGTTGTAGCCTGGCGCGCCCGCGTTCGCCGTGAGCCCGCCGTGCAGGGTCTCGGTGCGGCACCCACGGGAGCCGTCATCGTGAACTTTCCCAAGGCCAGCTACGTGTCGACCACCCCGGTGGGCGCACCGTTTGAGCGCGCGGTGATCCCCGGCCTGCAATACAAGGGTTACGCGGCACTCACTGTGCAGCGCGATGGCGTGACCATCGAGGTAACGGGTGAAGATCCCGTGCACATTCCAAGCGAAAACGTGGTTGGCAGCACAACCGCGGGCGGCAGAATCGGCAAGGTTGTCGAACGCGACGGCCTGTCGCTGCTCGTGTGGCGTGCCGAATCGTCCGGCACAGAACCCCGCGAACTTGAATCCAGTTTCCGCTTCAGCAACCCCGGCGAGCAGCAGACATTTGCAGAAGCGATTGAAAAAATGAGCAACAACACCACCCAGGAGGATGCGTGAACACCAACTCGATCGAAGTAACGGCCCCGCCGGCCGCTGCAGTACCAACCGGTGCCGCAGTGCTGGTGCTTGAGGACGGCACCCGATTCGACGGTCGCGCCTACGGTGCGACCGGGCAGACCCTCGGCGAGGTGGTCTTCTCGACCGGCATGACCGGTTACCAGGAGACGCTTACCGATCCCTCTTACGCGGGCCAGATCGTTCTGATGACGGCCCCCCACATCGGCAACACGGGCGTCAACGACACCGACATGGAGTCGCGCAAGGTGTGGGTCGCGGGTTTCATCGTTCGGGATCCCGCGCGTCGTGTCTCGAACTTCCGTGCAGAGCGCTCACTCGATGAGGATCTGGTCGCCGACGGTGTCGTCGGCATCTGCGGTGTTGACACCCGCGCCATCACCCGCCGCATTCGCGACGCCGGTGCCATGCGCGCCGGTGTGTTCTCGGGTGAAAAGCTTGAGCTTTCTGACGAGGATCAGCTGCAACTTGTACGCGAGCAGCCCAGCATGGCCGGTAAGAACCTGTCGGGTGAGGTCACGACCCCGGAGCGCTACGACGTTCCCGTTGCCGAGGGTGTTGAGCGTGTCGGCACAATTGCCGTACTCGATCTCGGCATCAAGCGTGCCACCGTGCAGTACCTCGCAGAGCACGGCTTCGACGTCGCGGTTCTCCCGGCGAGCAGCACGGCTGATGATATTCGAGCGACCAAACCCGATGCGCTCTTCTACTCGAACGGCCCCGGCGATCCCGCGGCCTCCGACGCCCAGGTTGCACTGCTGCAGGAGATGCTGCGCGAGGGGATCCCGTACTTCGGTATCTGCTTCGGCAACCAGCTGCTCGGCCGCGCGCTCGGCTTCGACACCTACAAACTGCCCTTCGGCCACCGCGGCATCAACCAGCCCGTGCTCGACAAGCGCACCGGCCGGGTCGAGATCACAGCGCAGAACCACGGCTTTGCCGTTGACATGCCGATCGAGGGTGAGTCCGTTTCACCAGCGGGCTTTGGCCGCGTGCAGGTGAGCCACTTCAGCCTGAACGATCAGGTGGTTGAGGGGCTCGAGTGCCTCGACATTCCCGCGTTCTCCGTGCAGTACCACCCCGAGGCAGCGGCTGGCCCGCACGACGCCTTCTACCTTTTCAACAGATTCCGCGAGCTGGTTGCGAACCGCTCCGCCAATTCAACCGGCGCTCACGCCCAGGAGGCCTAACCCGATGCCCAAGCGCTCAGACATCAATTCAGTTCTCGTTATCGGCTCCGGCCCGATCGTTATCGGTCAGGCGTGTGAGTTCGACTACTCGGGCACCCAGGCCTGCCGCGTGCTGCGCGAGGAGGGCGTGCGCGTCATCCTGGTGAACTCGAACCCGGCAACGATCATGACCGATCCCGACTTCGCCGACGCGACCTACGTTGAGCCGATCACCGCAGAGGTCATCGAGTCGATCATCATCAAGGAAAAGCCCGACGCGATTCTGCCGACCCTCGGCGGGCAGACTGCACTCAACGCGGCGATCGAGCTGCACGATCTCGGCATCCTCGAGAAGCACAATGTTGAGCTTATCGGCGCCAAGGTTGAGGCGATTCAGCGCGGTGAGGATCGCCAGATCTTCAAAGACCTCGTCATCGAGTCGGGCGCAGACGTTGCCCGCTCGCACATCGCGCACACGCTTGAAGAGGCGAAGGAGTTCGCGAAAGACCTTGGTTACCCGCTGGTCGTGCGCCCCTCGTACACGATGGGTGGCCTCGGCTCGGGCTTCGCGTACACCGAAGAGGAGCTCGTGCGCATCGTCGGTGACGGTCTGCACTACAGCCCGACAACCGAGGTGCTGCTCGAAGAGTCGATTCTCGGCTGGAAAGAGTACGAGCTTGAGCTCATGCGCGACACCTCCGACAACACGGTGGTCGTCTGCTCGATCGAAAACGTCGATGCGGTGGGTGTGCACACGGGTGACTCGATCACCGTGGCGCCGGCGCTGACGCTGACCGATCGCGAGTTCCAGAAGCTGCGTGATATCGGTATCGACATCATTCGCCGTGTTGGCGTCGACACCGGCGGCTGCAACATTCAGTACGCGATCGACCCGAAGACCGGACGCATCATCGTCATCGAGATGAACCCGCGCGTCTCGCGCTCGTCGGCGCTTGCGTCGAAGGCCACCGGCTTCCCGATCGCGAAGATCGCTGCGAAGCTGGCCCTCGGCTACCGCCTCGACGAGATCCCCAACGACATCACGCAGAAGACCCCGGCGAGCTTCGAGCCGACGATCGACTACGTGGTTGTGAAGGCTCCGCGCTTTGCGTTCGAGAAGTTCCCTGCCGCCGACGACACCCTCACCACAACCATGAAGTCGGTGGGCGAGGCGATGGCCATCGGTCGTAACTTCACGACGGCGCTGCAGAAGTCGCTGCGCTCGCTTGAGAAGCGCGGCAGTTCGTTCCACTGGAACGAGCAGACACGTTCCGTTGAGGATCTGCTCTCCACCATCGGTCGCCCGACCGACGGTCGTATCGTCGACGTACAGCAGGCGCTCCGCCTGGGAGCTACGATCGACCAGGTCTTCGCCGAGACGGCGATTGACCCGTGGTTCCTCGACCAGATCGTGCTGATCAACGAGGTCGCCGAGATGGTCAAGACCGCGCCGCTGCTCACTCTTGAGGTGCTGCGCGAGGCGAAGGATCACGGCTTCTCTGACGTGCAGATCGCCGCCATTCGCGGCGTCTCAGAGTCTGAAGTGCGCGGCCTGCGCCACGGACTCGGCCTGCGTCCCGTGTACAAGACCGTCGACACCTGCGCGGGGGAGTTCCCGGCGCTCACGCCGTACCACTACTCCTCATACGACCAGGAGACCGAGGTGACGCCGTCTGATCGTAAGAAGGTCGTGATCCTCGGATCCGGCCCGAACCGCATCGGCCAGGGCGTCGAGTTCGACTACTCCTGCGTGCACGCCTCGTTTGTGCTCTCTGACGCGGGCTACGAGACGATCATGATCAACTGCAACCCCGAGACGGTCTCGACCGACTACGACACCAGTGATCGCCTGTACTTCGAGCCGCTGACGCTCGAAGATGTGCTCGAGGTCATCTACGCGGAGCAAGCATCGGGCACACTGCTCGGTGTGGTGGTGCAGCTCGGCGGCCAGACCGCTCTTGGGCTTGCGCAGCCGCTGAAGGACGCTGGGATCCCGATCCTCGGCACGACCCCCGAGGCGATCGACCTCGCTGAAGAGCGCGGTGCGTTCTCCGGCATTCTGGAGCAGGCGGGCCTCGCCTCGCCCCGCAACGGCACCGCGATCGACAAGGAGGGCGCGATCCGCGTCGCCGAAGAGATCGGGTACCCCGTACTCGTGCGCCCGTCGTTTGTGCTCGGCGGCCGCGGCATGGAGATCGTCTACGACACGGCTTCTCTGCACGGCTACTTCGAGCGCATTGAGGGGCACGCCCTGGTCGGCCCCGGCCACCCACTGCTCGTCGACCGCTTCCTCGACGATGCGATCGAGATCGACGTTGACGCACTCTATGACGGCGAACAGCTGTACGTTGGCGGCATCATGGAGCACATCGAAGAGGCGGGTGTGCACTCGGGAGACTCAAGCTGCACGCTGCCTCCCGTGACGCTCGGTCATGACCAGATCAACCGCGTGCGCGAGGCCACTCACGGCATCGCCTCGGGCCTCGGCGTGCGCGGCCTGCTCAATGTACAGTTCGCGATCGCGCAGGGTGTGCTCTACGTGCTCGAGGCAAACCCGCGTGCATCGCGCACCGTGCCGTTTGTGTCAAAGGCGCTCGGGATCCCGCTCGCTAAGGCAGCCTCGCGTGTCATGGCGGGTGAGAGCATCCAGCAGCTGATCGACGCGGGTCTGCTGCCCGAACGTGATGGCTCGCGCACACCCATTGACGCGCCGATCGCCGTGAAAGAAGCCGTGCTTCCGTTCAAGCGCTTCCGCACGCCCGAGGGGCTCGTTGTTGACTCGCTGCTCGGGCCCGAGATGCGCTCGACTGGCGAGGTCATGGGTATGGACCGCGACTTCCCGACAGCGTTCGCCAAGAGCCAGTCGGCCGCGGGCAGTGAGCTGCCAACCTCCGGCACCGTGTTCCTCTCGGTCGCGGATCGCGACAAGCGTGCCATCGTGCTGCCCGCGCTGCGCCTGCAGGAGCTCGGCTACCGGATCCTCGCGACCCAGGGCACCCAGGTGGTGCTCGCACGCAACGGCATCAAGTCCGAGACCGTGCGCAAGCACTCAAAGCACAGCGAGGGTGAGACGATCGTTGATCTCATCAACAGCGGTGAGGTCGACATGATCATCAACACACCCTCCGGCTCCGGCAGTGATGCGCGCGCAGACGGTTACGAGATCCGCGCGGCTGCTGTTGCGGCTGACAAGCCGATCTTCACCACGGTCTCTGAGCTGTCGGCTGCGGTTGGCGCGATCTCCGCGCAGAGCGCCGGCTTCGACGTGAAGTCGCTGCAGGAGTACCAGGCTGACCGCGACGCTGCGCTTGCAGCTACCGGAGCATAGCCGTGGAGACATTCTCGAATCGCTTGGCCGCGCAGCTCGCGGCCAAGCGGCACCTGTGCGTGGGGATTGACCCCCACGCACCCCTGCTTGCTGACTGGGGGCTTGCTGACGACGCGGCTGGTGCCGAGCGCATGGGCCGCGAGGTGATCGCGGCCGCTGCCGGGGTTGCTGCGTGCGTGAAGCCGCAGATTGCGTTCTTCGAGCGCTTTGGCTCGGCGGGTTACGTCGCGCTCGAGCGGGTACTCGCTGATGCGCGCGAGGCCGGTGTGCTGGTGATTGCCGACGTGAAGCGCGGCGACATCGGCTCGAGCTTTGCGGCGTACGCCGACGCCTGGTTGACGCCCGGATCCCCGCTTGAAGCCGACGCGATGACCGTGGGTGCTTACCAGGGCTTTGGTAGCCTGTCGGGCGCCTTCGATCTGGTGCGCGATCACGGCAAGGGGCTGTTTGTGCTCGCCGCAACCTCGAACCCCGAGGCTCGCGAGGTGCAACGTGCTGTGCGCGAAGACGGTCGTATGGTCGCCCAGGCCGTGGTCGACGATGCGCTCGCGTTCGACGCGCCACACGACACCCACGTCAATTCAATCGGCGTCGTGCTCGGAGCGACACTGAACCTCGCCGACTTTGGTATCGACGTGACCCTGCCACCCGCGAAACCGGCTCTCCCGGTTCTCGCACCCGGTTTTGGGCACCAAGGTGCAAGAATTGAAGATGCGGCTCACACATTTGGTGGGCTGGGCTGGGCGCTTCTCGCGAGTGAGTCGCGCAGTGTATTGGCCGGGGGAGCCGAAGGGCTTTCCGACCGCGTTCGTGTTCGAGCGGAGACAATCGCAACGGCACTAACGGTTTCGAAGGGATAACAATGACGAGCAGCACTCCAGCTACCGCGCCGGTGATGCCAGAGGTGGATCGTGTAGCAGCGAACCGTGCGGCGATCGCCGCCCGACGCGCTCGCGCCGACCTGAAGCAGCGTCTGCGCAGCGGCGAGGTGTCACCATTGCGGGTGCTTGAGCAGTCTCTCGTACCGGGCACTCCCGCGGCCACGCTCCGCATCACTGATTTTCTGCTCTCGTTCCCGGCAATCGGGGCAACGAAGCTCGTTCGCCTGCTTGAGACCCTCGATATCTCGGATAAGAAGCGTCTCGGTGGTCTTGGCAAGCTGCAGCGCGAGCGGCTTGAGGGGTTTGTGCGTGACCGCCTCGGTGCGGTGCCGCAGGGTGAGCGACCGCCGCTGACCGTGCTCGCGGGCCCAACCGCCGTAGGCAAGGGCACCGTGGCGGCCTATATTCGCGATCACTACCCAGAGGTGCGGCTGTCGGTTTCTGCGACCACTCGTCCGCCTCGGCCCGGTGAGGTCGAGGGGCAGCACTACTTCTTCGTTGACGACGAGGGTTTCGATCGTATGCTCGCCGCCGACGAACTGCTTGAGTGGGCCACCGTGCACAACAAGTACCGCTACGGTACGCCGCGTGGCCCCGTGCTCGCGGCCGGTGAGGCGAACGAGCTGATGCTGCTGGAGATTGATCTGCAGGGCGCACGCCAGGTGCGCGCGAGCATGCCGGAGGCGCGACTCGTGTTTCTCGCTCCGCCGAGCTGGGACGAGCTTGTTAACCGCCTCGTCGGGCGAGGCACGGAAGACGAAGAGGAGCGCACCCGGCGCCTCGAAACAGCCAAGGTTGAGCTTGCGTCTGCGGAGGAATTTGACGAGATCATCGTGAACGATGAGGTGCCCAGGGCGGCCCTGCGACTCGTTGAACTGATGCGAGGATAGACGCTCGTGTTTGAACTCACCGCTCACCTCTCCGATGTGACAACACTCGACCCCAAACAGTTCTTGGGGATCCCGTTGGCGCTCGTGGGTGCCGTGCTACTCGCCTTTGGTGCGCAGTATCAGTCCCGCGGACTAAACAAGGTCGAGCGCATTGTGGGGCAGAGCGCGGGTGCCGGGCTCTCGCTGAAGCACATTGTGAGCCTGCTGAAACGTCCCTCCTGGGTCATCGGCACCTCTTTTCTGGGCCTCGCGGTGGTGTTTCAAATCGCATCCCTTTCGCTGTCACCGATTATCATCGTGCAGCCGATTGGGGTTGTTGGACTCGTCATCACCTCGATCCTCAACTCTCGCCTGAGCGGGGTGAAGCTCGACAAGCGGGTCAAGAGCTCGATTGGTCTGGCCGTCGCCGGAATCGTTATCTTTGTGACGATCGCCGCCTTCACCACTTCTGACAGCGTGGTGACCGACGGCAAGCTCATCGTCATCCTGGTGGCATTTGCGTGTGTGCTGGCAGCGGCACTGCTGCTCTTCCTGCTGTTCCGCCACTCGGGGATCGCGCTCATCTACATCGTTGGTGCGGGTGTGCTGTACGGCTTCGTCGCCACATTTGCGAAGGTTGTGCTTGGCCGGCTGCAGCAGGGCGAGTTCGAGTGGCTCACCTGGACCTGTGTGGCCGCCCTTCTGGTGGGCGCGCTGCTCGGCATGGTGTTCGTGCAGAACGCCTACTCTTCGGGCCCACCCGACCTGGTGGTTGCTGGTCTCACCGTGATCGATCCGATTGTCGCCGTGTTGATCGGCATCATCGTGCTTGGCGAGGCCGCGGGAGCACCGCTCTGGGCGGTTATTGGCTTCGTACTTTCGGGCGCACTCGCGGTCACCGGCGTGCTGGGTCTCGCGAAGTATCACCCGCAGACGGGTTCCTCTGCGCTGGAACAGGCAGTCGAACCCAACACCGATTAGTGGTGGTGTCGCGCCTCAAGTTCGTCGAGCTGCGCGTCGTCCATGCCCAGGTGCTGACCGATCTCACGGATCAGCGTGTTCCAGATCTCGCGCTTGAGTTCGTCAACATTGTGCGCGTGCGCGAGCATTGACTCGCGGTAGAGCACAATGTTGTCGGGCAGCGCCTCGGCGCCGAACTGCCCTCGCTCGTTGAGCGGAATACCGCTATAGACCGCGAGCACCTGAAGACTGCCGTCTTCAGGGCGATCCTGCACCGTAATGCTCACGTTATTGAGTTCTTTGCCAAGACCGTCGGGCAGTGCGTCCATCTGGTCGGCGACAAGCGATTCAAACTGAGATTCAGGAACTGACTGCATCTTCATACTCTCTCACACTACGGTAGTTGCGGGTTGGTTCGAGGCTGTTTTGGCACGGGCCAGACAACGGTTGAGCTGTACCCGGCATTCTTCAGGGCCACGTGCAGGTCCGTGAGCATCGCTGACACAACATCTGTGTCTGCGAGTGGGGCGTGCCACACCCGCAGTTCAAAGATGAAGAGGCGATCCGACAGACTCCGTGTCAGAGCAACCGGCTCGGGTGAGGTGAGCACCCCTTTTGTGAGCCTTGCTGCGGACTCAACGAGCTCTCTCACGCGCTCAACCGGGGCATCCGACATCACACGAACCTCAACGCTGCTGCGGCGGTTTCCGAGCTCGGAATGGTTGATCCACGAGTTGTTGAGAATGTCGATGTTGGGCACGTGGATGGTGCGGCCATCACGAGTCTCCATCACCACCGCACGACTATTCAGGTGCTTCACGACACCCGTGTTGCCAAGGACCTCGATTTCTTGCCCCAGGTGAATCGATCGACGCGACTGAATAATGACGGCAGCGCCGAAGTTTGAAGCCACACCTCGCAGCGCCAGGAATCCAACAACACCAACCAGGATCACGGTCGCCAGCAACGGCTGCACGTTCGCACCGAGGAGCGCCAGTACGACTCCGATGGCCACAAGGATGATCAGGTACTTGGTAACGCGCGCGAGCAGACTGAGTAGCTCGGGGTGCAAGCCGGGCAACTTTGGGGCGAGAGACTGCACTCCCTTTTTCGCGAAGTGGGCAATCACCAGACCCGCAACGATGATCAAGACGCTAAAGAGCGCGTCCCAGCCAGAGATAGTGTCAGGGTTGAATACATCCTTGAGCCAATCCACGGCGACCTCCTCGGGGTGTTGTGACTAGTAAAACTGCCACTAGCCGTTCGAACGCATTTCTATGACGGTTATTCCAAGTGAGGCGAGCCGTGCAAGCAGTTCATGGAGTTCGGCCTGATCCCGAACCGGTCCGCGGAGCAGTGAGGTGCCGCTCGCAATTTGTACAAGCGAGAGCTCAGGGAAAGCCGCCCTGATTGCAGGAGAGGGATCACACAGGATCCTGAATTCATACACGTGTGCCACGATCGACCTCGGTTCTGTCGTCCTATAGCACTAAGGATTCCGCCATGTGGGTGCGGAAGCATCCCCCAGAACGGGCGAGGGGTGGCAGAAATACTAAAGGAGTCCATGGCTACTCGCCGCCGCTACCGCTTCAGCACGACCAGTGACCCCGAGTTTTTGGTAGATGGACCGCAGGTGTGACTTGATAGTGTTGGGGCTCAGCTGCTGGTTACTCGCGATCATCGAGATGCTCTGGTGCTTTGGCAGCTCACGAAGCACCTCGTGCTCCTTATGAGTGAGCACCCCTATTCCGCCACCGAGGCCGGTGGCGCCGTGCCGCTGCTCGTGGAGAACCAGGATCGAGTCAACATATGGTTCGACCGCACCAAAGCGACCAGCGCGGTCCGCAAGCAACTTGGCACCCTGGCCCTCGTTGGCAATGAAGGGGAGACGGCAGCGAAGCGGACGTGATTCTCCGAGTGCGCGGGTGATGCGCGCGTCTGCGAGCGAGCTGCGGCCCGAGCTGTCTGCCCAGCTAGCCAACAGCAGCCAGCCATAAATGGAGGTTCCGAGCGCTCTGGAATGCCGATCGTGCGTGAGCCTGTGTTCAAGTTCTGTTTCGAGTTCGCGCTGCCGTGAGTTTCCCTCCGACAGCTTGGTCGTCACGACCTGTGCCTCGAGCGAATCGGGTCCGAGCGCATCCACAATGATCCCGAGAGCATCCTTCGCTTCGGCAAGCCCCCTGAGATGTAGGCACCGATCGATGTATCGATAGGAAGCGAGCGCGAGGCTCCGTGGAACAGCGCGGCCGCTCGTTCGAATCAGTTCGTCAAGCTCATCGAAAGCCTCCCGCTGATTCGCCTCCGCTTCCAGGCTCAGGAGCGCGCGCAGAAACTCGGCGGGAGTGTCAACCTGGAAACCTTCACCCGTGCCGCCGCGCGAGCGAAGATCTTCAACCTGGCTCAGGCTCAAGCTCTCACAGCGCAGGTAGCGCGTGACTGCCCAGTTCAGTCGCTCAGAGCGCACCAGCGCCGTGTCGCCGGTGTTTGAGTTGAGGGTGATTTCTGAGCGAACCGCGGCCGGAGCCGCAACGGAAGAACTCGGCAGAATTGATGAGATCCGATCCTGCACGGCGCTGAGTTCGTACCAGTGGCCCATCTCAAGTTCACACTTCGCGTGGAGCGAGTGAGCGAGGAGCGCGAGCCATGGGCGATCCGCGTCCTCGGCCCGGGCCGCGGCCTCTTGGAGCGCGTCGCTGCCCGTTTGCCACGAGCCGCCCAGCCTTGCCGCCCACCCCCGGGCAACATCGGCAAACATGACGGTGTCGACAATCACTCGTTCATCGGTGCGAGCGCTCAGTCTCTCACTTGAATACAGAGCGAGCACCTCGGTGAGTTTTGCGAGTTCAGCGTCGGGAGACTCGTTTGGCCTCGCGGCAATCACCCGCAGGGCGGCGTGAACCACCTGCATGGGCAGCGGGGCACGATCGAGCGTCACCTGCGCTCTATCCAGGTGAAGCCTTGCCGTGGTCGAACACGGATCAAACGGTAGTGCCAGCACGGCCGAAAGGATGTGGGTGGTGGCCGACTCGGATCGCGACTCGTGCAAAAACTGAATCGCCCGGTTGACCACAAACGAGTCTCCGCTGCACACGAGCCCGAAGCCCTCGGTGTCGAGTAACTCACGCACGGCGCTCGGACGTTCGGTCTTCAGCGCTTCTTCGACAGCAAGCACCGGCTGATCATGGGTGATGTACCACTCCTGAGCGACGGCATGGGCAGACAGGGCTGCCGCGTGATCGTGCGTGCGCAGATACATCCCCAGGTACGTTCGGAGCAGGGGGTGGTAGCTGTACACCTGTTGCTGACCGCTGTGCTGTTCCCTCACGAGATTGAGGTACAACAAACGATGCAAAATCTCGCCCGCGTCTTGGCGTCCGGAAAGCCGAACCGCAAACGGCACGGTCAGCTGCTGCGCGACGGAAGTCGCAAGCAGAAAGGCCGCCGTATCTTCTGGTAGAAGTTCGAGCAGGTGATAAACCAAAAAATCACCGAGGGCGTGCTCGTCGCGATCGAACTCGTCTAGAAAGCTCTCGCGATCCGGCACCAATCGTACGAGATGCGCAAAGAGGCTGATCGCGATCGCCCAACCGGCGGCGCGCTCGGCAACCAGGGTGTGTTCCGCGGGAGCCAAATGCACCCCAACCCGCTCCAGGTACTGTGCGGTTTCTTGGACGGTAAACGCGAGATCGGATTCTCGCAGCTCAATCGCCTCGAACTGCTCACCCTCGATGGTTGGCATGAATGGTGAATAGCGGCCTGCGACTCGAAGTTGCAACTCGGGCAGCCCTGCCGCCGCCAGCGCCATCAACCACTCGAGGTCTCGCCGGTTGTTCAGCAGGTGAACGTCATCGATGATGAGCGTCAGTGGGTGCCGTATGTCATAGACCGACCACCCGCGAGGCATCCTTGTCTGTTCGATACCGGGCTCAACGCGGTGGGCAGCGTGGTTGACGAGCGATTCAAGAGGGGGCGAGTTTCGAGGCAGTTCGGCGAGGTTGATGCAGACGAGCCCTCGCCCGGCATCATTGGCCAGCTGCGCCCACAAACTGAGCAGCGTTGTCTTGCCGGTTCCAGTCGGTGCCCACATGGCGACGGGGGAGTTGCGCTCATTCGGGAGGGCCGTTTCCGCGAGGCGGCCGCGTTCGATGACTATTCTTGGCCGCTGCGGCAGCGCAAATACTCCTGGATGTCGCCCCTCAAAAACTGTGTGCTTCTCCACGCTGTGCCCTCCCCAGTCACATATCGCGAAATCTGATCCACACCCTAGGGCACAATGTGTATTGGATGTAAGGGGGTTGTGTCTAGAACTTGCCGATTCCCTTTCCAATTTGAGAGACGCCGGTCACCAGCAACAGCACCGCCATAATCACCGCGTTGTTGGTGAGAAGCCACTTACGCATCCCCTCCAGGGCGGCCGATAGGCGGTCTGAGGCAACAAAGTATGCGATGACCGGGATCCCAACCGAAGCCGCCGCAACGATAACAAACAAGATCACGACCGTAATTGTTTGCCCGGTGTTCATCTTTCCCGCAGCAATTACGGAGCCAGCTGAGGCCGCCATGATCAGGTTCTTCGGGTTGAGCGCTGCGAGTGCGAAACCGAGGGCAAGGCCTCGCGGTGCGGTCATCGTGTCGATAGCGGCCATCCACTTGGGGAACGCCGGTTCTGCTCCGGGCCTCGGCCGCGAACGCCACTCGTGAATCGAGAGGAACAGCAGCAGCGCGCCAAGAATAATCGTTATGGTCCCAGCAATGGGCTTTGAGTCAGAGGCACCGTCTTCTGGAATGAGAGCCGACAACAGCGTAAACACCACGGTAGCGACAGCGATCCCAACCGCCCAACCGGCGAGGAAGCCGAGACTCGTTCGTCGCGCTTTCGGCGAGAGCAGCATCAAAATTGCGGCGATGATGGGGATCGGACTGATCATGATGCCGAGCGCGAACGGCAGTAGCTCTCCAATGACTGCGGTCATGATTCCCCCTGTTTTTATGGTTTTGCTCAAGTGTGCCCGTGTTGTGTGAGCGCGGCTTCATCCGATGCGGGTGATTACGAAGTCCTCGCCTGCAATGAAGATTGAGACAAACAACCTCTAGGGATCGGGGAATCATGGGCGAACTCTTGATCACACTGCTGCCGCTCGGGCTCGGAATTATCATGAGTCCACTCGCGATTATGGCTCTCGTGGCGGTGCTGGTTTCCCAAAACGCCAGGCGCAACGGCATCGCATTTTTGCTGGGGTGGATCACAGCGATCGTTCTCATCATGCTGCTCTGCTTCTGGATCTTCTCCTCACTCACACCGGGCGATCGTGGGCCTGCCGCAACCTGGGTCAGTGTGTTGAGACTTATTGTCGGTGTGTTTTTGGTTTTGTCGGCGGTGTACATGTGGCTTCGCGGCCGGCATCAGATTCGTGAGATGGCGGCCGCCGTCTCACCCACCGACGTTGTCGAGGCTGCGCCTCAACTGCCCGGATGGCTGCGGGCCGTCGACAAGTTCAATCCCGGACGGTCATACCTGCTCGGGATCGGCATTTTTGTGTTGAACCCGGTCGATCTTTCGTGTGCGGTCATCGCTACCCTCGATATTCACCTTGCGCAGCTCGACTTTGGGCCCACCCTCGTGACGTCACTTATATTCGGT
The DNA here is from genome assembly GCF_011299575.1 of Leucobacter viscericola. NCBI lineage: Bacteria > Bacillati > Actinomycetota > Actinomycetes > Micrococcales > Microbacteriaceae > Leucobacter > Leucobacter viscericola. The sequence continues at coordinate 339,785 of NZ_CP049863.1, read as the reverse complement.
CTTGTCGCGGCATCTCCGATTCTGATCCCGGTGATCATCGTGCTGGTTAAGGGGAAGGGCGCCGACGGCTTCTTGCAGGGCGCACGTACCTGGATCGCAGGCAACACGAACATCCTCAACGGCATCCTGCTGGCCATCATCGGCTTCATGCAGCTGTCGAAAGCAATTCAGGATCTGCTCGCATAGCGGTCTGTCACCAAGCCGATCGGAAGGATCCAGTCATGAAGTTTCGAGTGTTACCGGGACTGCACCGCAACAACGTTGCGCAGGAGGCACTTTCGGGTGTCACCCTGCTCGCGATAGCGGTGCCACTGAACATCGGATACGCCCAGATCGCAGGGTTACCCGCCACCGCGGGGCTCTACTCGCTCATTTTGCCCTGCATTGTGTTTGCGCTCATCGCTTCAACCCGGCAACTCATCGTCTCACCAGATGCGGCAGCGGCGGCACTTGTGGCGGCGTCACTCGGTGGTCTCGCGACCGCGGGCGACAAGGACTACATTCAGTTGGCGATGGCTCAGGCAATCATCGGAGCCGTGCTCTTCGGCCTGTGTGCGGTGTTCAAACTCGGTTTTCTCGCCAACTTTCTCTCCGAGCCGATCCTCGTCGGGTTTGTCGGGGGACTTGCTCTCGACATTCTGCTCAGCCAGGTTGCGAAGATGCTCGGTGTGCACGTAAACAGTGGCGACGAGTTCATTCCTCGAGTGGGGGAGCTGTTTGCAGGCCTCGGCACGACAAACGGCTGGTCCTTGCTCATCTCTGTGCTGGCAATTATGGTGCTCGTTGGAGGCAGGCGTTTGGCGCGGCTTGTGCCCTGGGCGCTCATCGTGCTTATCGTCGGTACCGTCGCGGTTGTGCTCACAAACGCGGAGTCAGCCGGGGTTGCGGTACTTGGCGCCGTCGAAGCGGGCCCTCCCGCCATCACGTGGCCTCAGATCACGTCGACGCAGTGGCTGCAGGTGACCCCGAGCGCCTTCGCACTCACGCTAGTAGCTGTTGCCGAGGGACTGCTTGTTGCACGGCGCTACGGCCAGAAACACGGCTACACAACGAGCCCGAACCGAGACCTCGCAGCGTTTGGTGCGGCCAACTTCGCGGCCGGTGTAAGTGGTGGGTTCACGATCGGTTCCTCAACCTCCCGCACCGCAGCGCTCGACGACGCGGGTTCGCGCACACAGCTGCCGGCGATCGTCGCGGCCCTCGGAACGCTGCTACTGGTGCTGTTTGGCACAGCACTGCTCGAGCACATTCCGTCAGCAGCCATCGGCGCGATTGTTGCGGTTGCGGTTCTTCCTCTGCTCGGGATCAAGGACCTCATTTCACTGTGGCGAGAACGGAAGTTCGAGTTTGCGGTTGCGGTTATCTGCTTCCTCGGCACCCTCCTGCTCGGGCCCATCATCGGTATCATGCTCGCGTTTGTGCTCTCACTGATAAACCTCGCGCGGCGGGCCGCGTCACCCAGGATCGATCTGCTGACCGAAGCTGAATCCGGTGGGATCACCGCGACACCGCTCACTCCGGAAGCCTCGAACGGCGGGTCAAACGTCGCCGTTGTGCGGTTCGCGGCTCCCGTGTTTTTTGCTAATGCCGGTGTGCTGAGCGATCAGCTCACAAGTCTCATCTTGGCCGGTTCGGCGAATGGCCTGCGTCATCTTGTCCTCGATTGTGAGGCAATCACCGATATTGATGTCACCGGAGCAAAGGCACTGCGGGAGGTCGAGTCGATCGCAGCAACCGCAAAGATCACCCTGCACCTCTCGCGTGTGCGCCCGGAAATAGCGAGTGCGTTCAGCGACTTCGGTCTATTCGACGGCGCCAGCACCTTTGTCACTAATGAGCAGGCAATCAGAACCCTCACACCCAGCTCACCCTAGGCGGGTGAGGCGCCAAAACGAGACGGACAGCAAGATGAGAATACCGGGCCTTCTCAAGAATGCTCGGCTCATCGATGCAAGTGAAAGGGACTCAACACCATGTCTGATCTCATCGTTTTCTCGTTTGATTCCGAATCCGAAGCCGAGGGCGCTTACGAGCGCATTCAGGGACTCCAGGACGACCTCGTCGTGGAGCTCGCGGGTCTCGCCCTCGTAAAGGTCGACGAGAACGGCAAGACACACGTTGAGAGTCCGGGTGCCGTCGGCAACATCGGGGTGGGCGCCGCGGGTGGAGCACTCTTCGGAACACTCATCGGGATCCTGTTCTTTGTGCCCTTCCTGGGTCTCGTGTTTGGTGGTGTCTTGGGTGGCCTCTTCGCAGGGCTCGACAAGACCGGGCTGAACAGCGAGTTCAGAAGCCGCGTGAAGGATGCCGTTGCTGAGGGGCGGTCGGCAGTTGTGCTCTACGCGGTGAAGCTGACCGAGGACAAGTTCGCGGATGCGCTCGCACCCTTCAACGGCACGATCGTGCAGACCTCACTCTCAGAGGCTGACGAAAAAGAACTCGCACACGATCTCGGTAGCAAGTAAACAATCGTCGCGGCGGCAAAGGGGTAAACCATGGATAAGAAATTTAACGGCGTCATCAACCTAGACGTCCGAGACTCCGTACCGGATTGGACCCCCTTTGTCGCCGACAAGGCGCCCGAGGGAGCACCGAATATTCTCATCGTGCTCTACGACGATACGGGGCTCGCGGCCTGGTCGACGTACGGCGGCGGCATCAATATGCCGACGCTCGATCGACTCGCGGCGAACGGCCTGACCTACACGCAGTGGCACACAACCGCGCTGTGCTCGCCCACGAGGTCGTGCATGCTGACCGGACGCAATCACCACGAGAACGGGTATGCCTCCATCTCGGAGGCCGCCTCGGGCTTTCCCGGTTACAACTCGCACATTCCCTTCGAGAACGCCTTCCTTGCTGAGGTGCTTCGAGAAAAAGGATGGAACACGTTCTGGCTTGGCAAAAACCACAACGTGCCCGTCGACGAGTGGGACATGGGGGCGACCAAACGCAACTGGCCGCTCGCTCGTGGCTTTGACCGCTTCTACGGCTTCCTCGGCGGCGAAACAAACCAGTGGTACCCCGACCTGACGGAGGACAACCACTTCACCGAACAGCCCTACCAGCCCGAGGACGGCTACCACCTCTCCAAAGATCTTGCCGATAAGGCCATCTCGTTTATTCGCGATTCAAAGCAGTCGCAGCCGAACAAGCCCTGGTTCACGTTCTTCTGCCCGGGTGCCAATCACGCGCCTCACCACGCGCCAGAGGAATGGATCGCGAAGTACAAGGGCAAGTTCGATGACGGCTACGAGGCCTACCGTGAGTGGGTGCTGCCTCGCATGATCGAGCGCGGAATCTTGCCAGCCGACACCGAGCTTACTGATCTCAACCCGATGCCGGAGGGCACGTTCACCGAGGCTGACACGGTGCTGCCGTGGGATTCGCTCTCTGACGCTCAGAAGAAGCTCTTCAGCCGCATGGCCGAGGTGTACGCCGGCTACTCCGAATACACCGATCATCAGGTCGGACGGATTCTCGACTACCTCGAAGAATCGGGTCAGCTCGACAACACCATCGTTATCTACGCGGCCGACAACGGCGCCTCGGCAGAGGGATCGCCCAACGGCTCGGTCAATGAGAACAAGTTCTTCAATGTGTTCCCGGATGATCTCGAAGAAAACCTGGCGATGCTCGACAAGCTGGGCGGTCCCGATACCTACGGGCACTACCCAACCGGGTGGGCTGCGGCATTCTCGACGCCCTTCCGCATGTTCAAGCGTTACTCCTACCAGGGCGGCGTTGCCGATCCTCTCGTGATCTCTTGGCCCGCGGGCATCAAGGCCCGGGGCGAGGTTCGCAGCCAGTATCACCACGTGGTCGACATCGTGCCGACGCTGTTGGAGGCGGTCGGTGTTGAGTTCCCTGAGAAGGTGAACGGCTATGAGCAGTCGCCACTCGCTGGTGTTTCGATGGCCTATTCGTTTGACGCGGAACCCGACGGGCCCACCCAGAAGGAGACGCAGTACTACGAGATGCTGGGTACACGCGCCATCTGGCACGAGGGCTGGAAAGCCGTGACGCTGCACGGACCCCAGCTCGACAAGGGCCGGTACGAGGAAGACGTCTGGCAGCTGTTCCACACCGACGTCGATCGCTCCGAGAGCACGGATCTCGCTGCGCAGCATCCCGAAAAGGTTGAGGAGCTGAAGGCACTCTGGATGGAGCAGGCGCTGAAGTACAAGGTGCTACCTCTGAGCGATCTCAGTCTGCAGGGGATTCTGGACATGGAGTTCAAGCTGCCGGTGCCGCCGAGCGGCCAATACACCTACTATCCGAACACACTTGAAGTGCCGGAGCGCCTCGCGGCCAACACCCACGGTGTCTCGTTCAAGGTGCTCACTGATGTTGAACTCACGCCAACGAGCGAGGGGGTGCTCTGGGCGCACGGATCCCGATTCGGTGGCCACACGCTGTTCGTGAAGGACGGCAAGCTCACCTACGGCTACAACTTCCTCGGGATCAAGCCGATCCAGTACGTGATTGCCGACGGTGTGCCGACCGATGGCCGACACATCATCGGAGTCGAGTTTGTGAAGGAGCGGATGGGGGAGCATCATGAGTCCTACGGCACCGCTCGCATCTATGTTGATGAGCAAGAGGTGGCATCAGCAGAGATCCGCACGCAGACCGGCCACTTCACCCTCTGCGGTGAGGGTCTCTGCATCGGCTACGACGGCGGCGACGCCGTTGTGCCCGATTACTCGGAGGGATTCCCGTTCACACACGGTGAGCTGCACTCGGTAACCTTCGACGTTGCTGACGACGCCTACATTGACGTCGAACGCCACCTCGCGGCTGCCTACATGCGGGACTGATCATGGCTACCGTCACCCGTCGCGCCCCGTGGTTTGCGCCGACTCTGCGAGGTTACAAGGCCTCGTGGATCGGCGGCGACATCATTGCGGGGTTATCGGCGGGTGCCGTGGTCATCCCGCAGGCGATGGCCTACGCCACCATCGCGAACCTTCCGGTCGAGCTTGGGGTCTACACCTGCATTCTGCCGATGATCGTCTACGCGTTCCTCGGTGGTTCCAAGGCCATGAGCGTCTCGACGACCTCCACGATTGCGACGCTGACCGCAACCACCATCGTCACCGCCGGGGTGGCCGCAGGATCGGCGAACACTACTGATCCAGGGGCCGCAGAACAGGCCGTGTTCACGCTCACCCTGCTTGTCGGGCTCATTCTCGCGGTGGCTCGGCTGTGCAACATTGGCTCGCTGGTGGAAAACATCAGCCAGGCGACACTGGTCGGCATGAAAGTGGGACTCGGGGCAACTGTCGCGCTCGGCCAGGTGCCGAAGATGCTGGGTGTCGATGTTGAGTTGAGCGGGCACGGCTTCATTAAAACGCTGAACGCGACCCTCGAGGCGGTCCCGGCACTGAGCATTGCGACGCTCGCGTTTTCTGCTGGCACGGTGGCCGTGTTGGTGTTGCTGCCGCGGATTTTTTCACGGATTCCTGCGCAGCTCGTTGTGGTGTTTGCGGGGATTCTACTGACGGCGCTCGTGCCGCCGGTTGTTTCGGGCATCGCCGTGATCGCGCCCGTGTCGACCGGACTGCCGCTACCCACGCTGCCGTCTTTCGAAAACGTGGGTGCACTCATGCCCGGCGCCCTCGCTATTGCGGTGATGGCGTTTCTTGAAACCGCCTCAGTGGCCCGGGCCATGAAGGCGCACCGCGATCCTCCCATCGACAGCAACCAAGAGCTACTGGCCTCGAGTGCCACCAACATTGTGGGTGCGTTCTTTCAGTGCTTGCCCTCCGCCGGTGGATTCTCGCAGAGCGCGGTGAACCAGCGCGCGGGTGCTCGCAGTCAGGCTGCCGCACTCGTGACGGCCGCACTCGCGGTGCTGGTGCTGCTGTTCCTCGCTCCCGTCTTGAGCCTATTACCGCAGGCCACCCTCGCTTCGATGGTGTTCGTGGCGGTCGTTGGGCTCATCGATGTGCGTGGGATGATGCGTCTGTTTCGACTGAGCAAGGTCGAGTTTTGGATCGCGGTCGTAACCGCGTTGGTCGGGCTGAGCGTGGGCCTGTTGCCCGCAGTGGCTGCCGGAGTTGTGCTCACGCTCGGTCTGGTGCTTCATGAACTGAACAAACCTCGAATCCGAGTGGCACCGATCTCTGCGGGCCTCCTCGAAATTCAGGTGCTCACCCCGCTCTATACGGCCAACCTGCTGTCGACCGCCCAGGCGGTTACGGCGGCGGCTCACACGGCCGATCCCGGCACCGCCATCGTGGTGGACCTCTCAGCGCAGAACGTCATCTCCGTGACCGTGCTCGACGGTTTGCGCGACCTCGACAGTGACCTCAGCGCCGACGGTTACACCGTGTGGTTTGTCAATCTGCCGCAGGGGGCTTTGACGCTCGCCGCGAAGACCTCGTGGTGGCAGCGTGTTGAAGCTGAGGGTCGGTCGGTACGCTAGCTCACACGTCGCGAGCGCACCGGAATCCGATGTGACTCGTTGCCGTGTCCTCTGACTGCGGGGAGCGCGCTGCCGGGCGGTACCGCAGGCAGTACTCGGGGGCGCAGAGGTGGGAGCCACCCTTGAGCGCGCGACGAAGCTGGCCGTCTGCGGAAGCCGAAGGTGACGGGCCACACTGGCACGACGAGGGCGTTGCGTGCCGCTCCGCAAACTCAGTGCTCGTCCACTCCCATACATTGCCGATCATGTCGACGAGGCCGTGATGGTTCGCCGGGAAGCTGCCGACGGGGGAGGTGCCAGCCCAGCCTTTCGCTCCCGTGTTGAGGTAGGGGAAGCGGCCCTGCCAGTTGTTCGCCATGAGTTCACCGTTCGGGTGCAACTCGTTGCCCCACGCGTAGGTGGCCGGGCCGTCAGGGTGCGTCGCTGCGAACTCCCACTCCACCTCGGTGGGCAAACGTTTGCCGGCCCAGGCTGCGTACGCGTTGGCATCCTCGTAAGACACGTGAATAACGGGGTGGGTTGGGCGATCCCGCACGTGTGACCGAGGCCCCGCGGGCTGCTTCCAGTTGGCTCCAGGTACCCACCGCCACCACTGCCGCCAGTCGTCAAGTCGCACGGGTCCGCTCGTTGGAGTGAACAGCAGTGCGCCGGGTGAGAGTTCGTGCTCGGGCAACTCCGGGAAGAGTTCAGGATCGAGCGGCCGCTCGGCCACGGTGACGTAACCGGTCGCGGCGACGAACTCGGCAAACTCCTCATTGGTGACGGGGTGCTGGTCGAGGTCAAACGTCTCGACGGTGCGCTCGTGAACCGGGCCTTCCTCGGGATAAAACTCGGTCGACCCCATCACGAAACTTCCGGCCGGAATGCGCACCATTTCTGTCATGGTGCTTAGCCTAGCCTCGCCTTGCTTGCGCCGTCCCAGAAAGTACGCGTACCGTTGAGGTAGTTCGAAGACTCGACCGAAGAAGGGGAATTCTCTATGGCTACCAAGCAGATTCAAGTCCCAGCCGCGCAAGGCGATCTCGGTCGCCCGAGCGGAGTCGCACAGTTTCTGAGCCCCGTCGTGCACGACCTCGTCGCCCTCGCGGTGAACGGCAAGCAGGCCCACTGGCACGTTCGCGGCGAAAACTTTATGGGTGTGCACGAGTTCCTCGACGAGATCGTGGCACACGCTCAGGACGCGTCCGACACCGTTGCGGAGCGGATCGTGGCGCTGGGTCTTCCCGTCGACGCCCGCATCTCGACGGTCGCAGCTCGCACCACCACTCCGACACTCACCGATGGCTTCCAGCAGTCAGATGTGACAGTGCGCGAGATTGTGGCGCAGCTCGATGCAGTGCTTGAGACGGTTTACAAGGCGGTCAAGGGACTCGATGACCTCGACCCCGTAAGCCAGGACATCGTTATCGCGATTGCCCAGCAGCTCGATAAGGATCGCTGGTTCATGTTCTCCCACTACGCGGGCTAAATTCTCGCGTTCAAAACGGCCCGGTTGCGGATCCAGTTGGATTCGCAACCGGGCCGTTTTGGTTATTTCTGGTTCTGAAAGCTATGCTTAGCTTCGATAATTAGGGTAGCCTTACCTTGATCACACGAATGACCAGGAGGCCGGATTACGTTGCTAGGAACGCTCATGATCGGCCTTCGAGAGGGGCTTGAAGCCGCACTGGTCATCGGAGTGTTGCTCGCGTACGTCCATCGCATCGGGCGGCCCGACGCTGCGAAGAAGATCTGGCTCGGTGTTGCAAGTGCCGTTGGCCTGTCGCTCATTCTCGGTGCGGTTCTCACCTACGGCGCGTACGGGCTGTCGTTCCAAGCGCAGGAGGCCATCGGTGGACTCCTCTCAATCGCCGCCGTGGTGATGGTGACCTGGATGGTGTTCTGGATGCTGCGCGCCGCCGGTGGCCTTAGTGGAGAGCTGCGCGGACAGGTCGATCGCGCTCTCGCCGGGAACGGCTGGGGTGTCGCCGCGATCGCCTTCGTGTCGGTGGGACGCGAGGGCCTCGAAACGGCACTGTTTATTTGGGCAACCACCCGAGCGAGTCAGATTTCCCCGCTCGCCGGTTTTCTCACCGCCGTGTCCGGGATCCTCATTGCGGTACTGATCGGGTGGCTGCTCTACCGCGGCATGCTCAAGATCAACCTCACACTCTTCTTCCGCTGGACGGGAGTGCTCCTGATTGTGTTTGCAGCGGGCGTGCTCGCCTACGGCATTCACGATCTCCAAGAGGCCGCGTTTCTTCCCGGTCCCTTCGTGCCGCCTCCCGCTGAGGTGAGCGGGTTTGCTGCCGCTTGGTTCGGCGACGCTGCCTGGGCCTTCCAGCTTTCACACCTGATTCCTCCGGACGGCATTCTCGCGACACTGCTCAAGGGAACCCTTGGATTCTCACCAGACATGACCAAACTCGAGGTGCTGGTCTGGATCCTTTACCTCGTGCCCGTTCTCACGATCTTCCTTCGCCGCTCGTTTGCGTCTCAGGCGCGCGTCAAAAAACCTCAGCTCCAACTCACCTAAGGAACTCCATTGACCAAGTCCCCAGTGATCCTGATTGCCACACTAGCGACCGCTTCACTCGCTCTGACAGGCTGTGTGCCCAATGCAGCGGCAGACACGCAGGCGATTGCCGTTACAGCGAACGACACGGACTGCGCCGTGGAAACCCCCTCCGCGGCGAGCGGAACGCTGGTGTTCTCGGTTAAAAACGAAGGCACTAAGGTCAATGAGTTTTATGTGCTCGGCTCGAACAAACTCACCATCGTGGGTGAAGTGGAGAACATTGCGCCCGGTGCGAGCCGAGACCTCACCGTTCAGGTTGGCCCCGGGGATTACTACACGAGCTGCAAACCCGGCATGATCGGTGAGGGCGTCGGTCAGGCGCCATTCGCCGTATCTGGCAAGGCCATCGAGTCCAGCCCGGAAGAATCGGCAGTGGTCGCGCAATACATCGGCTACGTGAAGTCGCAAACGGAAGAGCTCGTGCCTCAGGTGCAGGAGTTTGTTGACGCGCATGTCTCGGGCGACGATCAAAAGGCAAAACAGCTCTTTCCGCTTGCCCGCGTCAGTTACGAGCGCATTGAGCCCACGGCCGAGCAGTTTGGCGACCTTGATCCTAAAATTGACTACCGCAAACCCGGTGCCATCGAAGAGGGGATTCCCTTCACGGGCTTCCACCGCATAGAGCAGGACCTCTGGCTCGACGCCGCGGTCAAGAACTACTCAACGCCTGAGAAAGACCACTACCCGAAGGATGACCTCGTCGCGCTCACCCCAGACGAACGTGCCAAGTTGGGGCAGGAATTGGTCGACAATGTGACCTCGCTCAAAGAAAAGGTTGCCGACCCGAAGTTCACGCTCACGCTCGCCGATATTACCGAGGGCGCCAAGGGCCTGCTCGACGAGGTGTCGGCTCCCGACGGCAAACTGCCCGGCGAAGAAAACGAGTTTGCGCACACCGATCTCTACGACTTCTACGCAAACGTGGAGGGTGCTCAGGTCGCCTTTGACACCGTCCGCGGGGTGGCCGAGGCAAACGGTGAGAAGAAGCTCACGGAAGACCTCGACAAGCGATTCGCTGACATGTTCAAACTGCTCGATACCTACGGTTCTTACAAGGCCGGATTCGTATCCTACGACACCGTTGACGCTGCGCAGCGGAGCGAACTCGCTGCCAAGCTCAACGCCCTCAGTGAGCCAATGTCGCGGTTGACCGCGGCCGTCGTTCAGCAGTAGGCACCCCATGCCCGAGAAAGAATCAAGTGTGCCACCCGATGCTCCAACGCGGCGCGGCTTACTAGGGCTGGTTGGCGCCGGCGTGGCTGGCCTCGCCATTGGCGGCGTGGGCGGTGCTGGGATCGCGTCGGTGCTCGCAAAGGGTGCGGCGGCAGACGATGCTGCTGCCGACTCCGACGATGGAATCGTTACCTTCTACGGTGCCCACCAGGCCGGGATCACGACGCCCGCGCAGGATCGGCTGCACTTCGCATCGTTTCGAATGGTTGAGGGCGCGACCAGGGATGACCTCATCGCGCTATTCAAAGACTGGACCGCCGCCGCCGCGAAGCTCACGCGCGGCGAAGAACTTGGCTCGGGTCTCGAACCCGATAACTCCTACCTGCCGCCCGACGATACCGGCGAGGCGGAGGGCCTCCATGCCGGCCATCTCACCCTCACGTTTGGTCTCGGTCATGCCCTTTTTGTTGGCGAAGATGGCACGACCGATCCATTCGGCATCAAACACCAGTTACCGAAGCAGTTTGAGCCACTGCCAAACTTCGCGTTCGACCTGCTCGAGGGAACCCAGAGCGGGGGAGACCTGTGTGTGCAGGCGTGTGCTGACGATCCTCAGATTGCCGTGCACGCGATCCGTAACCTGAGTCGCATCGCCATCGGCCGAGCTCATCTCGTGTGGAGTCAGCTCGGATTCGGGCGCACCTCGTCAACTTCGCGCTCGCAAGACACACCCCGCAACTTGTTCGGCTTCAAAGACGGCACGATGAACATAATGTCGGAGGAGACCAAGGCACTTTCTCAACATGTTTGGGTGGGGGATAACGCGCCCGAGTGGCTGCGTGGCGGCAGCTATCTCGTTGCGCGCAAGATCTTAATGACGCTTGAATCTTGGGATCGTAGCTCGCTCAGGGAGCAGGAACGTGTGTTTGGGCGCACCAAGCGCAGCGGGGCCCCACTCTCGGGCGGCGCCGAGTTTGATCAGCCGGATTTCTCCGCGCAGCAGCAGTCCGGCGACCCGGCGATCGACGTGGCGGCCCACGTGCGGCTCGCGCACCCCGATAACAACGAGGGAACGCGGATCTTGCGCCGGGGCTACAACTTCGTCGATGGTTCGAACCCACTCGGCCAGATGGGCGGCGGGCTGTTCTTCATCTCGTTCCAGAGCGACCCGGCGGCGTTTGTGCGGGTGCAGAAGTCGCTGAAGCCGGACCTGCTGAACGAATACATCCGGCACGTTGGCTCCGGCCTGTGGGCTGTGCCGGGTGGTGTGAAGAAGGGCGAGTTTCTCGCGCAGGCGCTCTTTGAATAGCCAGTTTTCCTCGGGAACATCTGCCTGAGGAGACCGCGCTACGCTACGAGCAAGAATCGTTTTGGCGGTGGATCATCTTCCGCCCAAAGTCGACGAAAAATTAGCCGTCGTGGCAACGATGATTCACCTCCTCCAGGATCGTGCAGCACAAAGTCTTTCACCCCCTCCCGAGTAATTCGCCAGCCCCCATAATGAAGTTGCATGTGATGAAACCGGCAGAGCATGATTCCTCGATCAATATCTGTTTTGCCACCATTTGCCCATGTGTCAATGTGGTGCGCTTCGCAGTAAGAGGCTGGACGATCACACCCCGTCCATCTGCAACCACCATCGCGAACAGCGAGCGCGATTCGTTGCTTTGGAGTGAATAGTCGTGTTGTCCGACCCAGCTGTAATGGGTTTCCGAAGCGGTCTGTATCAATCACGACCGAGCCAGACACACATGTCTGTTGCTTCGCTACCCAGTCTGGCACCGCAACGATACCGTCCTCCGTGTATGCAACGCCGCCGCGGGTGTCCTGACGCGCATTGACGTCGGTTGTTTCGGACATGGTGGCAGCCGCAGTGGTGTTCGCATCGACTGGAAGGATGTTCACAAGCCGGACACCGGGCTGCCTTGCACCAAACACCGTTTCAGCTTCCGAAAGAGTTCCAGCTCTTACGACGTCGATAATCAGGTCAAACACAATTTGATCGTTTGTACGCGGATCCGCAAGCAGAGCCTCAGCGCGAGATTCTTCAGCGGGATTCACAAACCGTGGTCCTCCGCGTCGAGGACGCATGGCTGCGTCAATCATTGATCGCATCCAGGCCGCAGACATGTCGTCAAACGTCATGGCTGCTCGTGTGAGTCCCTCTCGATCCGTCCACATGCGAAACGACCGCGCTTCGAATCTCGCGAGGTAACGCTCTTCGGCTCCAACAGGGTCAACGAGGTCTCGTAGATGGCGGGCCGACCTTGCAAGATCTTCCACGGTCGCTGTTGCGGCTTCAGCGATGAGTTCATTCACCGCAAGAGACCAAGCCTCAACTTGCCTTGCCTTCTCAGCATCGTCGTCGTGGTATCGAGGTTCGCCGAGCCCACGGGTGATCGCGTCATGTTGCGCACCCGTAATTTCACCACTCAGGAGCGATCTCCTGAGAGAAGCACGCCACGCATCTGAAGGCACCAAACCATCCGACGCCAAGTTCCCGCTGTCAACGTCAACATGATGGTCGCTAAGGCCAGAGTCGTTCCCATCGCGATAGAGCGACTCACCAACTCGGATCTGTCGCATCGCCTCGGTTCGGCTGGTGCCCGCAGTCTTTTGAACAAGTGCCACAGCGTTTCGGTGTCCACGTGACTGTGCGAGCCCAGCGTGTGCTTTCTCGCGCGTTGATCGTTGCGAGATGACACCGGCTGCTGCCGTTTGTAATCGCTCAACGAAGCGACCGAGATCTGAGGCAAGCTCTAGGAGAGTAATCACGCTCGCACTATCGAGACCTCCAACCGCAGAAGGGAGATCGTTGGGATTGGTGACCTCACCGACGAGATCACGGATCGTTTGGATCCGTGATGCGTGATCGGTGAAGAATTCCATACATCATTTTCCCACACACTGGGAAAGGTTACCTAGGGATAACTCAATGTTTATTCATAAATATCGAGTCTTGTTAGCGAAGGTGTGCTTCTATTACGGGAGGGATCTTGCGACTCGCAGGCTCGCGCAGGATGACCATCAGCTGGCTCGCGCAGGATGACCATTAGCAAGCTCACGCAGGAAGCCAAAAACCCGAGTGTCAGGCGCTTTTTGAGTAGACCGCCGGAATCGAGGCGAGATACTCCTCGATAAAGCGCCCCAGCACCATGTGCGAGGCACGAACGTCTGCCCGCTCGGCGCCCTCTACGATCGCGTCAACCTCAACCGGGTCAAAGTAGCCGTGGTGGGCGTAGGTGCGCACCCGATCGGTAAACGCCGCGGTGTCTAGTTCGGGGTGGAACTGCGTGGCGTACACGTTACGACCGACTCGAAACGCCTGCACGGGACACGTGGCGGATCCTGCGAGCACCGTAATGCTGGAGGGAACCTCACTCACCGCTTCCTTGTGCCCAACAAAAGCGTCAAAGGTGACGGGAAGTTCACGAAACAGCGCATCTTCATGACCGGCGTCGGTCAGCGTAATGCGCACGGCCTGCGACGGTTCGCCGTAGGTGCGGTCGACGCGTGCACCCTGGTGTGCCCCGATCGTGCCGACGCCGTAACAGACTCCCAGAAAGGGAAAGTCACGCTCGATCACTTCGTCAAGCAGGGCGGCGAGCTCTCGCTCCACCCGCAACTCAGTCGCAGACTTCCGCTCGCTCGGCTCACTCACTGTGAAGGGACTACCGGCAAGGATGATGCCCGAGAAACGCGAAAAATCAACGTGCCCGAGAGGCTCCCGATCAATGCGACACCACTCAAGCTGTTCCGGGAGCAGCCCCGTCAGCCGGCAGTAGGCAGCGTGCTCTTCGGCAGCTACGTCATCCTCACCGCGCGAGGTCACGAGCAAAAACGGCTTCATGCTTCTAAGGTATCGCGTAGCGCTGAGAAGCATGAAGCCGTTGCAGTTTGTTGCGGCTCGCTGATCCTTAATCGACCGAGCGAATCGCCACCACAGCGTTGTGCCCACCGAACCCAAACGAGTTCGAGATGGCCAGCTGCGGCCCATCACCGAGCGGAATCGGCTGCCCCGAGATGGTGAGCGGGATCTCGGGATCCTGCTCCGAAATGTTGATCGTCGGGGGAGCAACGCGATTCTGCACCGCGAGCACCGTGAACACGGCCTCGAGCGCGCCCGTGCCACCGAGCAGGTGACCCGTTGCGCCCTTCGTTGCCGAGACCGGAATCGAGTCAACACGATCACCGAAGATGGAGCGCAGGGCGCCATACTCAGCGATGTCTCCGGTGGGAGTCGATGTGGCGTGCGCGTTGATGTGTGTGACCTCATCGACGGACGCGCCCGCCTGCTCCAGCGCCATACGCACGGCGCGGCTTGCACCCTTGCCCTCGGGCTCAGGAGCCGTGATGTGGTACGAATCAGCCGTCACGCCACCACCGGCGATCTCGGCGTAAATGCGAGCGCCACGAGCGAGCGCGTGTTCCTCTGTCTCGAGCACGAGCGCAGCGGCGCCCTCACCCATGACAAAGCCGTCACGGTCGATCGAGTACGGCCGCGAGGCGGTGCTGGGATCGTCGTTGCGCTTCGACAGTGCCTGCATCGACGAGAACGAAGCCAGCGTGATCGGGTGGATCGCGGACTCTGAGCCACCGGCGATAACCACATCAGCGTAGCCAGCCTGCAGGTGCTCGTAGGCGTTCACCAGCGACTCGGTGCTTGACGCGCAAGCCGAGGCAACCGTGCGGGCGTAGGCGCGCGCCTCGAAGTGCATCGAAACGGCGGCTGACGGCGCGTTGGGCATGAGCATGGGCACGGTCAGCGGCATAACGCGACGCGGGCCCTTCTCGCGAAGTGTGTCCCAGGCGTCGAGCAGCGACCACAGGCCACCGATGCCGGTAGCCCAGTCAACGCCCAGGCGCTCTGAGGGAAGTTCGGGGGAGCCCGCGTCTGCAAAAGCCTCCATCGCCGCGATCAGCGCAAACTGAGCTGACGGGTCGAGCCGCTTTGCGACAGGCCGGGCAAGTACTTCTTCTGGTCGCACAATCGCCTCTGCGGCGAAGTGCACGGGCAACTCGTACTGAGAAACCCACTCGTGTTCTAGCGTTCGAGTCCCGGATGCGCCTGCGAGCAGCGCTTCCCAGCTCTCTCGGGCCGTGCCGCCAATGGGCGACGTCGCGCCGATACCAGTAACGACAATCTTCTTCGTCATGTGTATGTGCTCCGCGTGATCGTGTGGTCCGATTAACAATGGTGATGCGTTGGGAGGCGGGCTAGACCCGCCTCCCACTCACAAAATTAGGCCTGAGCCTTGACGATGAAGTCGACTGCGTCGCCAACGGTCTTGAGGTTCTTGACCTCTTCGTCGGGGATCTTCACGTCGAACTTCTCTTCTGCGTTAACGACGATGGTCATCATCGAGATCGAGTCGATGTCCAGGTCGTCGGTGAAGGACTTGTCGAGTGCAACAACGTCAGCCGCGATACCGGTCTCGTCGTTGATGAGCTCCGCGAGTCCCGCGAGTACCTCTTCGTTGCTGAATGCCATTCTGTTTCTCCTTTTGATTGGATTGGGAACTGTTTAGGTTCTGGAAGATTCTACGGGTTTGTAGTCAGTGTCGAGGATTCGCTACGGCAATTCGACGATCTGCGCGCCATACACGAGTCCGGCGCCAAAGCCGATCGTGAGCGCGAGGCCGCCCGAAAGCTCAGGGTGTTCCTCAAGCAGGGCGTGCATTGCGAGGGGGATCGACGCGGCCGAGGTATTACCCTGCATTTCGATGTCACGGGCGACAACAACGCTCTCCGGCAGCTTCAACTGCTTCGCGAACTCGTCAACGATGCGCATGTTGGCCTGGTGCGGAATAAAGGCCGCGAGATCCGATGCCTCGACCCCTGATTCCTCGAGGGTGCGGCGTGCGGCCTTGGCCATCTCCCACACTGCCCAGCGGAACACGGTCTGGCCATCCTGGCGCAGCGTGGGCCACGGGATCTCACCGTTGCCGTGGCGGTACTCCTGGAACTTCGAGGTGACGCTGATCGCGTCCCACTTCTCGCCGTCGGAGCCCCACACGGTCGGACCGATCCCCGTGTGGTCGCTCGGCCCAACAACAACCGCACCCGCACCGTCAGCGAGCAAGAATGAAATGCTGCGGTCGGTAGGGTCGATGATCTCAGAGAGCTTCTCAGCACCGATAACGAGCACGTTCTTGCAGGTTCCGGATCGCACGAGGCTATCGGCCTGGGCGACGCCGTACACGTAACCGGCACACGCTGCAGAGATATCAAACGCGGCGGCGGGGGTGAGCCCGAGGCGGTATGCAGCCAGCGCGGCCATCGAGGGGGTCACGGCAACGTTCGAGATCGTCGAGATGATGACCCCGTCGATGTCTTCACGGTTCAAGCCTGAGCGCTCGATAGCCTCTTCACCAGCGGCGACAGCAAGATCTACCGCCTCAACGTCTGCACCCGCGCGACGACGCTGAATGATGCCGGTGCGCTGGCGGATCCACTCGTCTGAGGAATCGATGGGGCCGATGATGTCTTCGTTTGGAACGTTCAGTTCACCGCGGGCAGCGCCCACAGAGAGCAAACGCGTAAAAGCGGGCCCGGTGGGCTGATTGAGTTGAGCCATCTGCGAATTCCTTTCGGTTAGGCGGCGTCCGCGATGAGCGCGACCGCTGCCTCGAGATCTGCCGGGGTCTTCACGGCGACGGTGGGAACACCCTTCAGTGCACGCTTGGCGATTCCAGTAAGTGCACCAGCGGGTGCGAGCTCAATGAGACCGGTGATCCCGGCACTCTGGAAGCTCTCCATGCAGGCATCCCAGCGCACGGGGTTCGCGACCTGCGAGACCAGCAGCTTCACATAGTCTGCGCCGCTGGTGACGAGGGAGCCGTCGCTGTTTGTCCAGAGTGGGCGGTCCGGATCAGCCGCCACGATGCCGTCGGCCGCAGCCTGAAGAGCCGGAATCGCACCTGACATGTAGGAGGTGTGGAACGCACCGGCAACCTGCAACTTGATCACGCGCGCGCCTCGGGGTGCGTCGTCTGCGAGCGCATCGAGCGCCGACAGGGCGCCAGCGGCAACGATCTGGCCACCGCCGTTGCGGTTTGCGGGGGTGAGGCCGTGCGCTTCAATCTTCGCGAGCACATCGTCTTCAACACCGCCAACAACCGCTGCCATGCCGGTCTCGACCTGAGCAGCAGCCTCGGCCATCGCACGACCGCGCACGCCCACGAGCTGCAGGGAATCACCCTCGCCCAGCACACCGGCCGCAGCGGCCGCCGCAAACTCGCCAACGGAGTGACCCGCCACGCCTGCACCATCGAGTGCGGTCAGCGCAGACAGCTGATTCCAGGCGAGAAGGCTCGCCGCCACGATCAGCGGCTGCGCAATAGCGGTGTCGCGAATCGTGTCGGCGTCGCTCACGGTTCCGTGCTGGATCAGATCCACTCCGGCGCGTTCCGACGCGACACCGAGGGCCTCGCGTGCACCCGGTAAATCGAGCCACTCGTTCAAAAAGCCAGGGGTCTGAGAGCCCTGTCCAGGGCAGGCGATGACAATCACGTGTTCCAGTTTCTCAGATCATTGGCGAACTTCCTGCATATACGACACCACAAATTCGGGAAATCGTTGTAGGAAGTGCTCATTTTTTGGTGGTTACGGCGCGTTCTCTCGGCGTGGAGGAGCGGCGGGCTCCGTGCTGGGCGATGGAACCAGCGATGAGCGCGGACTGCAAGATAAGGGCCTCGCGCGCGCCGGTGGCGTTCCACCCGATAATCTCGGACACCTTCTTCAACCGGTAGCGCACCGTGTTGGGGTGCACAAACAACTCGCGCGCGGTTGCCTCGAGCGATCGCCCGTTATCGAGGTAACACCACAGGGTCTCCATGAGTTCGCCAGACTGCGCCGCGAGCGGTTCGTAGATCTGCTCGATGAGTGTACGCCTCGCCAATCCGTCGCCCGCGAGCGCGCGCTCGGGGAGCAGATCGTCGGCCAGTACCGGACGCGGCGAGTTGCGCCAGGCGCGCGCCACGGCGACACCGGCGAGCGCCGCACGGGCACTGCGGGAGGCCTCCACGAGGTTCTCAACCGTCGGGCCGAGCACCAGTGGGCCCTCAGAAAAACTGTCGGAGAGTCGCTGCGCGATTTCAAGGAAACTCAGCGGAACTGATTCAGCCCCGTTTGCATCCTTGACGGGAATCGCCATGCGTCCCAGTACCACCACGAGCCGAGTTCCTTGCAGGCCGATCAGCAGATCAGCACCGGCGTGTCGCGCGAGCCTGCGGAGCTGGTCGACGTCAACGAAGCGCTCCGAGGTGCCAACCAGCACCGCGGCCTCACCGTCTCCGTGCCAGCCGAGCGCCGCGATCCTGCTCGGCAGTTCGTCGTCAGACTCGCCCGTAAGGATCGAGTCGACGACGAGGGCCTCAAGGCGCGCGTCCCAGAGCCCACGGGCCTCTGCGGCTCGCGCATAGACATCGGCGGCCGCGAAAGCGACGTCACGAGAGTAGTGGAGGATCGCCTCGCGCAGCGCCTCGCTTCGAGGCGCCACGCGATCCTCAACCACCGACACAACAACCCGAATCAGCTGCAGCGTTTCCTGCAGGCTGATCGAGCGCAGTAGCTCGCGGGGCGCCGAACTGAACACGTCAGAGGCGATCCACGGGGTTGCCGAGGGGTTCTCGTACCACTGAATGAACGAGCTGATGCCGGTTTGGGCGACGAGACCCACCGCCGAGCGGCGGCTCGGCGGCATGTTGCCGTACCAGGGCAGGGTCTCGTCGAGCCGCGCGATGGTCTGCGTGGCGAGCTCACCCGCGATGGTGCGTAACCAGGCGAGCTCCTGTTCTTTTGAGCGCTCAGCCACGGATGCCCCGCCTAGGCCTCTCCGCCGGCGCCGCCGGTCGAACCAGCGTTGACGTCGTTGAGCTTGTACTGCTCGGCAGCCTTCGCCGGAATATCGGCGTCGATCTTGCCCTGAGCGGCGAGCCGCTGCAGTACCTTCACGACGACCGACTCGCGGTCGATGCCGAAGTAGCGACGTGCTGCCTGGCGCGTGTCTGAGAAGCCAAAGCCGTCAGCACCGAGCACCGAGTAGTCACCCGGAACATACGGACGGATCTGCTCGGGAACCAGCTTTGCCCAGTCGCTCACCGCAACAACGGGACCGTCGTGGCCGGCAAGCTTCTCAGCGAGATAGGGCACACGAACTGGCTTATCCATGTGGCGGAAGTTGTGATCCTCTGCGGCAACACCGTCACGGCTGAGCTCGTTCCAGCTGGTGACACTCCACACGTCTGCCGCAACGTTCCAGTCGCGAGCGAGGATCTCTTGTGCCTCGATCGCCCAGGGAACAGCAACACCCGAGGCGAGAATCTGCGCTGCGTGCGCACCCTCGGCGGCGGGGCTGACAAGGTGCATGCCGCGCACGATGCCCTCAACGTCAACGTTCTCCGGCTCTGCCGGGTGAACGATCGGCTCGTTGTAGATCGTGAGGTAGTACATCACGTTCGGATCCGAGTGCTCGCCACCGTACATGCGCTCAACACCGGAGCGCATGATGTGCCCGATCTCGTAGCCGTAGGCCGGGTCGTAGGCGATAACAGCCGGGTTTGTCGCGGCAAGCGCCATCGAGTGACCGTCGGCGTGCTGCAGGCCCTCGCCGGTGAGCGTGGTGCGGCCAGCGGTTGCGCCAAGGATGAAACCGCGCGCCATCTGGTCGCCCGCAGCCCAGAAGGCATCACCCGTGCGCTGGAAACCGAACATCGAGTAGAAGATGTAGATCGGGATCAGCGGCTCGCCGTGCGTCGAGTACGAAGTACCGACAGCGGTGAACGCCGCGGTCGCGCCGGCCTCGTTGATGCCGACGTGGAGCAGCACACCCTGCGGGCTCTCCTTGTAGGCGAGCAGCAACTCGCGGTCGACCGAGACGTAGTTCTGGCCGTGCGGGTTGTAGATCTTCGAGGTCGGGAAGTACGAGTCCATGCCAAAGGTGCGCGCCTCGTCGGGAATGATCGGCACAAAGCGCGAGCCCATGTTCTTGTCGCGCATCAGGTCCTTGAGCATACGCACGAAGACCATCGTGGTTGCGGCCTCCTGCGTGCCCGATCCCTTAGCAGCGATCGCGTAGCTCTTCGGCTCGGGCAGTGCCAGCTCAGTGTGCTTCGTGCGACGCTCGGGCAAGTAGCCACCGAGTTCACGACGGCGCTCGTGGATGTACTGGATCGCCTCGTCTTTCTCACCCGGGTGGTAGTAGGGCGGCAGGTACGGATCGGCTTCAAGCTGCGCATCGGAGATCGGGATGTGCATGGTGTCGCGGAAGAGCTTGAGGTCTTCCAGCGTCATCTTCTTCATCTGGTGGGTCGCGTTGCGGCCCTCGAAGTGCGGGCCGAGGCCGTAACCCTTAATGGTCTTGGCGAGGATAACCGTCGGGCGACCCTTGTGCTCGGTGGCAGCCTTGTAAGCGGCGTAGACCTTGCGGTAGTCGTGGCCACCGCGGCGCAGACCCCAGATCTGCTCGTCGGTGTAGTTCTCAACGAGACCGAGCGTGCGCTCGTCACGACCGAAGAAGTGCTCGCGAACAAACCCGCCACTCTCGGCCTTGTAGGTCTGGAAGTCACCGTCAGGGGTGGTGTTCATCAGGTTCAGCAGAGCACCGTCGGTGTCGCGGGCGAGCAGGTCGTCCCACTCGCGACCCCAGACAACCTTGATGACGTTCCAGCCCGCACCACGGAAGTAGCTCTCGAGCTCCTGGATGATCTTGCCGTTGCCGCGCACGGGACCGTCGAGGCGCTGCAGGTTGCAGTTGATGACAAAGGTGAGGTTATCGAGGCCCTCGTTTGCCGCGACCTGCAGCTGACCGCGGCTCTCAACCTCGTCCATCTCGCCGTCACCGAGGAACGCCCAGACGTGCTGGTCAGAGGCGTCCTTGATGCCGCGGTTCGTCAGGTACTTGTTGAGCTGCGCCTGGTAGATCGCGTTGATCGGGCCGAGGCCCATCGACACGGTCGGGAACTGCCAGAAGTCGGGCGCCAGGCGGGGGTGCGGGTAGCTGGGAAGGCCGCCACCGAGGTGCGACTTCTCCTGGCGGAAACCGTCAAGCTGATCCGCGCTGAGGCGTCCCTCAAGGAAGGCGCGAGCGTACATGCCGGGGGAGGCGTGACCCTGCACGAAGATCTGGTCGCCACCGCCGGGGTGATCCTGACCGCGGAAGAAGTGGTTGAAGCCGACCTCGTAAAGTGAGGCTGCTGAAGCGTAGGTCGAGATGTGGCCGCCGACACCAATGCCGGGGCGCTGCGCACGGTGCACAGTCATAGCTGCGTTCCAGCGAATCCAGGAGCGGTAGTTGCGCTCAAGAATTTCGTTGCCCTCGAACTCCGGCTCGTCGTCAGAGGCGATGGTGTTGACGTAGTCGGTCGTGGGCACCTGCGGCACGTTGAGGTGAAGCTGACGTGAGCGGTCGAGCAAGCTCGTCATAATGTCGCGGCCGCGACCTGCGCCACGCTCCTCAACAACCGCGTCGAGTGAATCGCGCCACTCAGCGGTTTCCTGCGGATCCAGATCGTCGTGATCAGGTGCGTACGGATCCTGTGTGTTCACAGCCAAGATTGTTCTCCATTCACCATGAGCCGTGGGCGCGAGATAGTGCACCCGTGCGCTACACGAGGGGGCCCGCTGGTCCGCGGGTCTCGATCAAGACTATCGAAAACCAACGACAAAACAGGGAATCTGCTGGAGAACTAGGTCAAAACTGTACAATCTTCGGCCTACTTTGAGGTTTCTTGCTTTGAAGTCGCTCGATAGTGTTAGTGCGACTCTTGTATAGGAATGGCGCTGCGGCGCCGGAAGGAGGCACCGTGGTGCTTCAGGTTGGCGCGGAAGCGCCCGATTTCACTCTGTCAGATCAGCACGGAGCAGAGCTCACGCTCTCTGAGCTTGTTGCCGAGGGCCCGGTCGCGCTGGTGTTCTTCCCGCTTGCATTCTCCGGTATCTGCACGGGGGAACTGTGCGAGCTGCGCGACAATCTTTCGGTGTTTGCCGACAGCAAAGTGCAGCTGATCGGCATTTCCGTCGACTCGACGTTTGCGCTGCGGGCCTGGGCCGAACAAGAGGGTTACGACTTCTCGATCGTGTCTGACTTCTGGCCGCACGGTGGGGTAGCGCAGGCGTATGACGCGTTTGTTGCAGAGCGCGGGATCGCAACACGCGCGACCGTGGTTATCGGCGCAGACCGCAAGGTACTCGCCTCGTTCGAGACCGAGCCCGGCCAGGCCCGTGACTTCGCCGCGTACCGCGAGGCGCTCGCGCTGGTCTAGCTGACGCTGGCTGGCCAACATGTCAGCCGGTACTGGCATCTCTGCCGGTTGGAATGATGCATTTCCAACCGGCAGACGTGTGAGAACCGGCTGACACGCGCGGGATTGCGCCCGCGCACCCGCACAATCACGCCGATTTCGTACCGCGCAAGTTTTTCCCCTAAGATAGGGGAGTTCGCTTCGCGGACGGAGGGCCTTTAGCTCAGCTGGTAGAGCGCCACGTTTACACCGTGGATGTCGTCGGTTCGATCCCGGCAGGGCCCACCAAACTACTGAATCACTGCTTACGCACCGAATACCGGTGCATCGTCACACCCTCGGGGAACGTGGCCTGCTCGAGCAAGTCGAGCACAACCGGCTTCTCCTGCGAGTCAAAGAGTGGCCGCCCCTGACCCAACACGGCCGGATGCGTGAACAACAACAGCTCGTCCAGCAGACCAGCATGCAGGAGCTGCGTCGCAATCGTGGCTCCGCCGACACCGATGTCACCCTCGGACTCCTCGCGAATCTTTGCAAGCTGCTCGATGGCGTTCTCGCCAATAACCTGCGTGTTGTGCTGCGCACTGGTGCGAGTGCGAGAAACGAGGTACTTCGGCATCGTCGTCCAGATCTCGCCGTACTCGCGCATGACCTCGAGCTCAGACTCGTCGTTACGCACGGCAGGCCAGTACGACTCCATGATCTCGTAGACCTTGCGGCCCTCAACGTTCGCGGTCAGTGCTGCGGCGCGCCGGTTGAACTCACGATGCAGGGTCTCGGTGATCCGCATCCAATCGCCACCCCCGTTCTCGGCATCGACGTATTCGATCTTGAGATCGAGCGATACGTTCATCCAGTACACGAATCGAGCGGACATGGCGCCTCCAAATTTTGATAGTGAAACCAGGTTAGGGAGGGCAGCTAATCCTCGCAATCACTTGCGCCTAAGATTTCTGCCGCTGGCACTCACTCCAGACAGCTAAGCCAATACGCGCTTCAGAATCTCGGGATATGCATCATCTGCAAGCTCCAAGGCCAGTGCCTCCTGCAGGGTGAACCACCCAAGTGAGTCGTGTTCTTCTGGTTCAGCGCTAACTACTGTTCCTCGCCACTCTTCAAAGATCCATACTTCCAGGTGAAGATCATTAGTTCGCCGCTGAAATATCGCTTCACCCGCTGGAATCGCAATTTCTACGTTCAGCTCTTCTTGAAGTTCACGAACAATAGTTTCCCGTCCATTTTCACCGGGTTCAATATGCCCTCCAGGAAAGTCCCACACATCTGGGTAATAGCTCCTAGAAGGGGACCGGTGCACAAGCAACACCCGACTCTCGGAAAAAAGCAACCCACATGAAACACGATGCTCTGGCCGGGGATCCATGATGTGAGTCTAATTTCAAGCAGACATCCTACGAACCCAACCATCTGCAAAAGTGCCATCATTAACCCATGGCAAATGCGGCGCTACCCACCGACAACGAACTTGTCTTGCTCGACGTAGAGGCGTGGCGAGCCTGGCTCGACGACAACGAAGATTCTTCAAGCGGCGTCTGGTTGAGGCTCGCGAAGAAGGGCACAACCAGTCCAACTAGCCTGAGCTACGCGGAAGCCCTCGACGAAGCTCTGTGCAGCGGCTGGATCGACGGTCAGCGCCGCGCCCACGACGAATCCACTTTCCATCAACGCTTCACACCGCGCAGACCGCGGTCGATATGGTCCGAGCGCAACGTCGGTCACATCGAGAGGCTCCGCGAGCAGAATCGCATGAGACCGCGCGGGGAACGGGAAATCGCACTCGCGCAGCAAGACGGCCGTTGGGAGCGCGCCTACGCAGGATCCGCCAGCGCAACAGTGCCGGACGACCTGAAGGCAGCGCTCGAATCAGACCGAGCGGCGCGCGACCGATTCGAGTCGCTCTCAAGCCAGGAGCGATACTCCGCCCTGCACCGTTTGATGACCGCCACAAACGAGGCGACCCGCGCACGGCGGCTACAGCGCATCATGGAGCAGTTGCAAAACCCGGCGGGCGATTAGCCCGAACCTGCGCCCCTATCCAAGTGGGCTTCACTTGACGCCTAACCAACCCAAGCGAGCGGCAATACCCTCAAAGTAACTTGAGTTACTTGCCAAACAACGAAGGGTAGAGCCAATGAAGGCCATGGTTGCTCGCGCGCTAGGCGCAGGTTGGGTTGAAGAAGACATCAGGATCGCAGATCCACTCGACAACGAGGTGCTCGTTGACGTGAAGGCCTCCGGCCTCTGCGGCAGCGATTTTATGGAGATGAGCCACGGTGTGATGCACCAGCCGCCCGTGGTGCTCGGCCACGAAATCGCGGGTGTGGTTGCCAAGGTCGGGTCGAGTGTTACGACCCTCAAGGTTGGCGATCATGTCGCAGGTTGCCTCGTGCAGTTCTGCGGCAAGTGCGCCCGCTGCCTCTCGGGCGACGTGGGACTCTGCCGCAATCCCGAGGAGGCGGTTCGCCCAGCGGGGGAGTCTCCCCGCCTCTCAGATGCGAACGGCAAGCCGCTAGACCAGGGCATGGCCCTCGGTGGTTTCGCACAGCAGGTGCTCGCGCACGAAAACATGCTGGTGAAGATCCCGAACGAAATGCCGTTCCCTCAGGCCGCGGTGCTCGGCTGCAGTGTGATCACTGGCACCGGCGCCGTGCTCAACGCGGCCAAGGTCGAGCGCGGCGAGATCGTTGCGATTATCGGGGCGGGCGGGGTTGGTCTCAACGTCATCAGTGGAGCTCTGCTCGCCGGTGCCTCAAAGATCATCGCCATCGACCTCAACGACGCGACCCTTGCAACCGCAAAGAAATTCGGGGCGACTCACGTTATCAACTCCGGCGAAACCGACCCCGTAGAGGCGGTCAAGGAGCTCACCGGCGGGTTTGGTGTGCGCTATGCCTTCGACGTCGTGGGTATCCCAGCGACAGTGCGTCAGGGTTACGACATGCTGGATCGCGGTGGCACGCTCTACCAGATCGGCATGGGCGGCAACTCGTTCGAGCTCGACAGCATGCCGAACATCTTCGGACGCAAGGCGATCCAGGGAGTCTTTATGGGCTCGGGGGTGCCGAAGCGCGACATCGCGGCGCTCGTTGATCTATACGTTGACGGCCGCCTCAACCTCGACGATTTGATCTCAGAGGAGATCTCGCTCAGCGACCTCAACGAGGGTTACACCAGGCTCAAGGATCCCCAGGTGAACCGCGTCGTCGTCACCGATTTCTCCTAGTTCCCCTGGTTCTCCTAGTTCCCCTGGCGAGGCTGGTTGGGGCGGCGCCCGCGAGTTCCGCGGTTACCGCCCCGGCCCCAGCGCATCTCTGAGAGGTCGATCACACTTGGCGCGCCGTCGTCTGAAGCGAAGACGCTCCAACGGCTGCCGTCACGAAGCATGAAGACCCACGGTGAGGATCCTTCGCGACTGCGAGTCCAAGCTCGAAAAATCTGGCTTGCATCTCGACCCGTGGTTTTCTCCCAGGCCTTGAGGTAGTCGCTCGGCGCAACATCCTCAAGCTTGATCCCGGATTCCGGCGTGTAAAAGACTCCTCGGTCGCCGTGACCGCCGGGTCCTCCGCCGCGCTGCCGCGGCGCATGAGATGTCTTGTGTTTGGCGTCCTGAAGCGCTTGCATCGCTTCTGACGGTGTCGGCCTGGTTCGAGGTTCGGGATCCAGCTCGGCCTTGCGTGGTGGCACAACCTCTGCAGCGGGTTCAGGGGTCGTGTCCGCAGATTGTTCCATCTCTTCCTCGTCAGCTGGCTCCTCAAGGGAAGCGGCCAGCTGCTCCTGCAAATCAGAAATGTGATCGAGCACCCGGTCGGTGTCTTGCGCGGTCAGCAGGTAGATAACGAGCGCGAGCGTCAGCCCCCAGATTGTTGCGGCAAGGCTCACAACCCCCAGAATGTCCACCGAATCGGGCTCCACAAAGAGCACCACGACTGTGAGCACCAGCGTCAGCGCAAACGATACGACCGTAACGAGTACCGGTCGACTCGACAGGCGCTGCATGAACGGGCTGAACGGGGAGCGAGAGTTTTCGGAGTCATCCTGCACAGTGCACAAGACTACGCCCATGCGGATTGCCTCTCCGCGCGAACAGTCTCGACCAATTGACCGCCTTAGCCAAAAGCTATACCCTCGTTCGAAGGGCGATCCCAAACGCCCGCCCGATCCGGCCCCACGCGCAGGATCACCGAGGGTAAAGGTGGCTCAGCTATCAGGGTTTCGGAATCACTCCATCACGTATGGATGCCGATAAGTGTGGCGTGGGCGCAACTCTCGGTGTCTGAAACGGATGAGAAGATGAATCACGAAATGTTGGAAGCGCTGTTCGAGGGAGCAGGGGCATGACCGAGCGGAAAGCGTTTAAGAAGCGCGTGCGTGAGCAGATGGAAGCCACTGGGCAAAGTTACGCGCAAGCAGCGGAGCAGCTGGAACGCACAAACCCTGCGTCACCAAAGCCGGCTGTAGCGGGCTCGGCCCAGCACACGCAGCCGGATCCTCACCCAGCCTCGGCGGTGGTTGTTCGTTTACTTAAAGAATCAGGGTTGGATCTCGACCCCGTAACCGCCTTCGGTATCGGCGGCGGTATCGGCTTTATGTACGCCCTCTTCCAGTACAAGCAGGTGCCCGCACCACTCCTGACGCTCGTCTGCCAGCATCACCCTGAGCCATGGGCGCTCGCGATCCTGAGCCGACTCGAGGTCGCGCACACGACCGCGAGAAACAAACGAGACACCCAGAAGCTGCTGGATGAAGGGCACGCGGTGATCCTGCCTCTCGCCCGCGGCTCAGTGCCCTGGGCGAAGCAGATCGAGTTTGCTGAGAGGGATGAACTCGTTGTGGTGGCTATCTCGATGCGAGAAAGTGACGAACTCAGCGTCTTCGACGGTGCTACGGAACACCGCATGACACGAAGCGAACTGCTCGATGCATACGCCGCATCTCAGCGCAAACACCCCACCATCGCGATCGAGCCAGGTGCCCAGCTCCCCGCCGATCTCACTCCTGCTCTGCGCAAGGGCTTCGCCGCGACGGTGAACGCGATGACCGGCCCCGTGCTCGGCAACCCCTTCGACGTCAACTTTGGTCTGAGCGGCTTGCGCAAGTGGGCCGAGAAGGTCTTGGGCAGCACAAAGGACGGATGGAGCAAGGCCTACGGCGACGACGATTCTTGGCGATCGCGCCTGGTCGAGTGCATCGACCACGAGCACACCGCAAGATCGGCCGGTCGGCCGCTTTTCGCGCGGTTGCTCGCGGAGCAGGGGCTCAGCGCGGCAGCAGATTATTTCGAGCGCTCAGGCACACTGTGGCGGGGGATCGCGGACCGCTCTGGTGAACTCTCGTATGAGCAGCTCGCAGAGATCGTAGGCCAGATCGCCGAGGAAGAAGCTCGCGGGATCACAGAGCTGACGCAAGACAGCGGTCTCCAGACACAGCTCTAGCGCGCCGGATACATTAGTCACATGGAAAAGCTGAGCGGCTCGCGGGCCTTTGAACAGGCGCGGGCAGCACTTCAGGCCGAGGCGGATCCTGCCAGGGCCGCTCAGCAGCGTGCGTACATGAAGGATCAATTCGAGTACTTCGGCGCGGCCACGCCGGTTATGCGGCGCGCAACCAAAGCAGTGCTCAGCGATCTGAAGGGCGCGGTCGACTGGGAGTTCGTGGCGCTGTGCTGGCAGGCGCCGCAGCGCGAACTCCAACATGTTGCCGCCGATCACCTCCGAATGAACGCGAAGCTCTTGAGCAGCTCTGACCTGCCGCGCCTGGCCGGATACATCCAAGAGAAGTCGTGGTGGGACAGCGTGGATCACCTAGCCCAGACGGTTTCCGTTGTTGTGAGGGCAGACAGCGCAAGTAAGGGTGTGATGCGCGAGTGGTCAGTGCACGAGAACCTCTGGATGCGCAGGAGCTCGATTATCTGCCAGCTCGATTCAAAGGGCGTAACCGACACTGATCTGCTCACTGATGTGATCTTGGCGAATACTGGGTCGAAGGAGTTTTTCATTAACAAGGCGATCGGCTGGGCGCTTCGGCAGTACGCGCGCGCAGAGCCGATGTGGGTGGGCCGGTTCCTTGAGGATCGCGGCAGCACACTCGCGCCGCTCAGCGTGCGCGAAGCGGCCAAGCACCTTTCGCCTGAGCAGTATCAGCCCTAGCGCAGTGCGCGCGCTCTTGGGGCGCAACAGCACTGCACCCTTCGACGGCACATTCGCTCACAGCCAGCAGATTGTGCGAGTTATCCCCAGATTTCGTTTCCCAGGCCTATGAGCCGGTGAGATCAGATGTACTTGAATGCATGACGCATTCATCGGCTACTTATTCCAGTGATACTTACCGTTCGCATCCGGCCCGTTCCCACCGCAGGTATAGCTCCGGCCATTCGCCGCCGTGCCGACCACCCCCGGTGTTGAACAGAATCCGCCCGGGTTGACACCCGTTACTGCCGGCTCCGGTGCAGGCTCTGGAGCAACAGGTTCAGGTTCGGGCACAACCTCCGGCGCTGGTTCAGGCACGGGCGCCGGAGCGGGCTCTGGCGCGGGTGCCGTCGTTGCGGGGGCCTTAGTTGTTTGGGAATCAGAACTTGATGACTCTTTGAGTTTTGGGGTGAAGGGTGAACTCTGCGCTGGTTCTTTCGCGCACTTGCTCAGCACCTTCTTCATGGCGGCCTTTTCGGCCTTGGTGACCCAGAGATCATAGGTCGCTTTGACAGAGACTTGCTGCGCAACGTATTCGCAGCGGTACGCGGTGTTTTCTGGCAACCAGTCCGCAGCGTTGCGTCCATCTTTGATCGTCGCGCTCGCTCCATTCACCGCGCGGAGATTGAGTGGATCGTTCGCGAGGCTTTCACGCTGGGCCTGGGAGAGCTTCTGCGCACCTGTCTGCCAAGCGTTTCTGAGCGAGACGATGTGGTCGACCTGAACGAGGCTCGAAGTCTCGTCGCCACGAGCAAAGTCAAGTTTCGCCCCCAGGTACGGGTCACTGAGCTTGCCACTCAGAACCTGGCAGCCTTTGGCCTTTACCTCGGTGAGGTCACGGGCAAGCACTTCGTTTCGGGTATCGCACCCTCTGCCACCGACATCAAGCCAGGCAACACCAAACTTCTTAACCCGGTCGTACTTGCGGTCAGACTTTTGTTTCTTCACTGCCAGTGAATCGAGCAAAACGAGCGCAGTGCCAGTGGTCTCGGAAGTGTCTGCAATGGCCACCTTCGGAGCCTTCTTGGGCACCGTGAGCTTTGCAGGTACATCCGGAGATTCCGGGGTGAAATAGCCTTGAAGTTCGTTCGCCGCTGTCAACACTGCTGCGGGCGCAGTGGCAGCAACGGCATCAGCTGAAGCTCCATGGGCCGCTGCGGCCTCCGGAGCCGCGACCGTGCCGAGCAGTGCGGGAATCGAAAGCAGAGCAAACGCGAAAGAAAACACCCGTGTCTTATTCATGATGTTGCCATCGTGACACGGATGTTTCTTTAGCGCCAATTTCAGCTTAAGCGGCGGCGATACTTTGCGACGGCAAAACCGTAGGCAACCACCAGGATTCCCAACAGCCAGGCGAGAGCGATCCAGATCTCACCTCCGACGGCTTCGCCTGCGAACAGCGCACGAATCGTATTGACGATCGAGGTCACCGGCTGATTCTCCGCGAACCAGGCGACAGGTCCCGGCATGGAACTTGTCGGCACAAACGCTGAACTAATAAACGGAAGGAAAATCAATGGGTAACTAAACGCGCTCGCACCATCGACAGTCTTTGCCGAGAGTCCCGCAATCACGGCGATCCAGGTGAGCGCCAGTGTAAAGAGAACAAGGATTCCCGCGACAGCCAGCCAGGCCCCAACGGAAGCCCCGGTTCGAAAACCCATCAGCAGAGCAACCCCTGTGACGACCACAATCGACACCAGATTGGCCGCCAGTGAGGTGAGCACGTGCGCCCACAGCACACTCGAGCGCGCGATCGGCATGGACTGGAACCGTTCGAAGATGCCACCCTGCATATCGAGGAACAGCCGATAGGCAGTGTAGGCGATCCCGGACGCGATCGTGATGAGCAAGATTCCGGGCAGCATGTAGTTGATGTACGACTGGCTAGACCCGGTGTTGATGGCGCCGCCCAGCACGTAGACAAACAACAGCATCAGGGCAATTGGCGTGATGACCGTGGTGATGATGGTGTCGGGGCTGCGCAGAATGTGTCGCAGCGAGCGACCGGTGAGAACACCGGTATCGCTGAGCATGTGCGTGGTCATCATGACTCCTTTCCTGCGCCGCCGACATCGGCTGCATCGGCCGCATCGGAGGCACCCTCACCAACTAGGGCGAGGAACACCTCTTCGAGTGAAGGTTGTTTTTCGACATACTCAACCTTCGCGGGCGGTAGGAGCCGGCGAAGCTCGTCAAGCGTGCCATTTTGAATGATGCGGCCACCGTGCAGAATC
Organism: Leucobacter viscericola; assembly: GCF_011299575.1. Lineage (NCBI taxonomy): Bacteria > Bacillati > Actinomycetota > Actinomycetes > Micrococcales > Microbacteriaceae > Leucobacter > Leucobacter viscericola. Next base: position 308,943 of record NZ_CP049863.1, on the reverse strand, counting down.
GCGATGCGATCCGCGAGGTGTTCCGCCTCGTCGAGGTACTGCGTGGTGAGCAGCACGGTGGTGCCGCTGTTGGCCAGTTTCTTCACGGTTTGCCACACTTCAATGCGGGCTTGCGGATCAAGACCGGTTGTGGGCTCATCAAGAAAAATGATGGGCGGATTGCCGATCAAGCTCATGGCGATATCAAGTCGGCGACGCATGCCACCCGAGTAGGTGCCAGCTTTGCGCTTTCCTGCCTCGGTGAGCGAAAACCGCTCGAGCAGCTCGTCTGCCACGGCACCGGGATTCTGAAGGTGGCGCAGCTGAGCAACAAGCACGAGGTTCTCGCGCCCCGTCAGCACATCGTCAACAGCGGTGAACTGACCCGTGAGACTGATCGACTCTCGCACACTCTCAGCTTGCGCGGCAACGTCAAATCCGTGAACCGTTGCGGAGCCCGCGTCAGCCTTCAACAGGGTGGAGAGGATTCGCACCAGCGTGGTTTTTCCCGAGCCGTTCGAACCGAGCAGCGCAAAAATGCTCCCCGGGGCGACCTCAAGGTCGACCCCCTGCAGCACGTGCAGATCCTTAAACGATTTTTCTACGCCCCTGACCCGCACGGCGGGCTCAGGGATTTGATTGTTCGACATTTCATGTTCTCCCCTCAGCAGTGAGGATCAGGACTCGCTCACGGCCTTGTCGATTGAGTCAGTGAGGCGCTTCCGCTCCTTGTTGACCCAGCGGCCGTCTTCGTAGTTCAGCAGGAACGCTTCAGCGAACTCGACCGGGTTGTCGCCAACGATGTCGCGGATCGGCGTCGCATCTGCGGCGGCCTGCTCGATCAGGTCAAGCAGATCCTCCATCATCTGCATCATGATGTCGCCCTTCACAATCGCGCCAGCGTACATAAAGTAGCGCTCGAGCCCGTCTATTGCGGTGCGGTAGTTCTGCGGCAAGTTCTGCTTGCGGGCCTTGTACTGCCGCCAGCGCTTCTTATCTTCGAACGAGCCGGTTACTGTTTCAATCCATCCTGCAGCCATGATTACTTTCCTTCTCCATCGAGGTGACTACTTGTGTTGCGAAGCTCTTCGATCCGCTCGGAAAGAAAGCTCCAGGTTGTCCAAAATTCATCGAGATACTCACGACCCTTGGCGTTCAGGGTGTAGACCTTGCGAGGCGGCCCCTTCTCAGAGGGCACCTTTGCAACGTCGACAAAACCACGCTGTTCGATGCGCACGAGCAGCGCGTAGATGGTGCCCTCGACAATGTCGGAGAAACCGTGGTCGCGCAGCTGCGAGGTGATCTCGTAGCCGTAGGCCGGCCTGTCAGCGAGGATCGCAAGCACGATGCCGTCGAGTGTGCCCTTCAGCATCTCGGAGATTTGTTTTGCCATAGCTCCCTTCCTCTACTCTGTGTTACTAGCTACCACTAGATAGTACCACCGAGTACCGGTAGATAGCAACACCAAGTACCGCCCATGTTGCCACGGGCGGTGGAGCATGCCAGATCGGCTGCTTAGCGGGGGAGAGCCGCCTCAATCACGGAGATAACGGCGGGATCATCGGGCACGACAGCGGGGCGAAAACGACTAATCGAGTTGTCGGGTGCAATCACGAACTTCTCGAAGTTCCACTTCACACGACCCTTTTTACCGTCCGCGTCACGCACGTTTCTCAGCACGTCATACAGCGGGTGCCGGTGGCGACCATTGACTTTGATCTTCTCCATGAGCGGGAAGGAGACCCCGTAGGTCATGGAGCAAAACTCCTTGATTTCTTCGGCAGTTCCCGGCTCTTGGCCAAGGAACTGGTTGCAGGGGAAGCCCAGTACGGTGAAGCCGCGATCCTTGTACTTCGCCTGCAGCTCTTCGAGGGTTTCGTACTGTGGTGTCAGCCCGCACTTCGAGGCCACGTTGACGACCAATACGACTTCGTCGGCATACTCAGCGAGCGTCGTCTTTTCGCCATCGATGGTCAGGAATGGAATCTCTCGCAGCTTCATATTGCCAGCGTACTCCGGGTAAGCATCCGCGGGAATGATTACATTGATCCTGTAGTTGCAATCACAGGTAGAGAAATATCGAGATGTCCACGAAGGGTCAGTTACGAATGAGCTTCACGCAAGACGGATCACCTGCGCCGGTTGAATTTGACGGGGCGGATGCCCTCAAACGCGCCTTCCGAGAGCACCCGGCCGGCATCTCTTTGATCACGGCACAGACCCCGGAGGGCCCGGTGGGGCTCACCGCATCGAGTGTTGCCTCCGTGGGAATTGATCCACCCGCCCTCTCGTTTTCGGTCACTCGAGCCACGGGAAGTGCCGGTGGCATTCTCGGCGCGGATTCGTATCTCGTCCATCTGCTCGACAACCGTCACGCGGATATCGCCCAGTTGTTCGCGGTGTCGGGCTCCGAGCGGTTCACCGACGATCAGGGCTGGGAGTACCTAGAAACGGGCGAGCCGTTTCTGCGTGACACCAGGGTTGCTCTGCGCTGCCGCACCCTCCACTCGCTCGGAGTCGGATCGTCGGTGATTGTTGTGGCTGAGGTTCTTGGCGCACACTTTGGATCGAGCAGTGCCCCGATGGTGTACCACGACCGCGTGTTCCACTCGCTGCCTTGGAACGAAAACAACCTCGGCTGAGGTTGTCACACTGGGTCATCTGAACGGATTGGCCTGGTGCCGTTCGAGATAATGTGCAAGTGAAGAAACGAATCCTCTCAGCCGCGCTTGCTGCGGCCACACTTCTCGCTCTCGTTGGTTGCGCAGGATCCTCGTCCGCAGACTCGACCCCAGAACAGAAGAGCGCAACGACTGCGGGCAGCTCCGACAGCGCACGAAGCTGGGCAGACATTCAGAAGTCTGGGGTGCTGCACATTGGCACGATCACCGATTATCCGCCCAACGAGTTCAAAACTGACGACGGCACACCAACGGGCTGGGCCGTAGAACTCGTTGAGGCAATTGCGAAGAAACTCGACCTCAAGGTTGACTACGAGCTGCTTCTTTTCGACAACATCCTGCCCCGCATCGAGGGGGGAGCCATTGACCTCGGCGTCGGATCCTTCACCGACACCCGCGAGCGCGAAAAGGTCGTCGACTTCGTCAACTACTACTCTGCCGGGACTCTCTGGGCGGCGCCCAAGGGAAGCAAGGTTGATCCTGACAACGCCTGCGGCCTGAAGATCGCCGTTATGACCGGCGCAACTCAGCAGCTGACCGAGCTGCCGGAGCGAAGCAAAAAGTGCGAGTCGGCTGGCAAACAGCCCATCGAAATTCTTCCCTACACGGGGCAACCGGAGGTCACAAACGCCGTTCTCATGGGAGCAGCGGACGCCTTCTCTGCTGATTCACCCGTGACGATCGACGCAATCGACGCCCTTGACGGAAAACTCGAGATCGTCGGCGACATGTTCGACACTGCACCCTATGGCTTCCCAGTACCTCGCGGCAGCGAACTTGCTGAGCCTGTGCGCGGCGCTCTGCAAGAGCTGATCGATGACGGCACCTACGAAAAGCTACTCAAGAAGTACCACTCCGAGTCGGGGGCCGTGACTGAGGCGAAGATCAACGCGGCATCTGAGTAGTCGGTTCAGGATCGCGGCTGCGTCGTTGCAGCCGCGATCGCCGCAAGCTCGGCCGTATCGACCCGGCAGCAGCCGCCGATGAGTTTGACGCCCAGCTCACGCCAGCCGGGCACGTACGATGCGACGGAACTGGCCGATCCCGACCAGCTTCGCGACTCCGCATCCCACACCTCACCGCTGTTTGGGTAGGCGATCAGCGGTAAGCCACTCGCCTCCCGCATGATGCGAAGCGCACGATCCGTGTCTGCCACGGAAGAGCAGTTCACGCCAACGGCCAGGATACCCGGAATAGTTTCTGCGATGCGCACTGCTTCCGCAAGGGACTCACCCGAGCGCAATCGCCCCTCGGCCACGGTAAAGCTCAAGATTACGGGTGTGGCAAGGTCTCCGAGCGCATTACGCAGGGCCCGTGCCTCAGCATTACTCGGAATCGTCTCACACAGCAGCGCATCTGGGCTCGCAGCATCGAGTACCTGAAGGCGGCGCTCGTGCCAGACAGTCAACTCAGCCTCGCTGAGGTCGTAGTCGCCCGTGTATTCGCTGCCGTTGCCAAGAGACGCCCCATAGGGCCCCACAGACGCCAGCACCCACGCATCAGCGCCCGTTAGACCGCTCTCTACGCGAGCCTGTTTCGCCACCTCGACACTTCTCACCAGCAGTTCGTCGACGATTTCTGCGTCAACGCCAATCTGGGCGTAGCCGTTGTAGCTGACCTGATAGGAGGCGGTCGTCGCGACCCGCGCGCCCGCGTCAAAAAAGTCGCGGTGTGCCGCCCGAACTTCCTCGGGGCGCAGCCGCAAGATCTCGGCCGACCAGAGGGCGGAGGAAACATCGTTTCCGCGAGTTTCTAGCCGCGTGCCAAGCCCGCCGTCAAGAACAACCGCGCCTCGCTCAAGTACCGCGTGCAGGCCCGAGCCGTTATCAGCCACGCGCGAGCCAGGCCTCTAGCGACGGTTGCTCGGCAGCGATCGAGGTGCTGTCGCCGTGCCCGGGGTTGACGCCCATTGCGCCCGGCAGCGTGAACAGGCGGGTACGGATCGACTCAACAATCTGCGGAAAGCTTGAGTATTCCCAGCGGGTCGCCCCCGGACCGCCCTGAAACAGTGTGTCCCCTGAGAAAACCGTGCCGAGCCCGGAGGCCACAAAACACACGGATCCCGGCGTGTGCCCGGGAGTGTGAACCGTCGCGATGTCGACTCCCGCGACCATAAACGAGGCACCATCGCTGAGCTCAAAGTCTGGTGGTGTGTCACCGTAGAACTCCTGCCAGAGAAACAGGTCACTCGGGTGAAGGTAAATATGCGTATCCAGCGCCTGTGCAGTGGCGACTGCCGCGTTGATGTGATCCTCGTGACCGTGGGTGAGCAGGAGGCCCAAGACCTCACGCTCGCCCACGGCACGAACAATCGCATCGGCGTCGTGGGCCGCATCAATGATGAGCACTTGCTCATCGTCGCCCACTAGCCAGACGTTGTTCTCAAGTTCAACGCCCTCCGGTGGCAGCCCGGGTCGACCCGCACCAAACATACCGACGGTAACGAGCCGTTCAATCCGAGCTGCCATGTGTGTTCTCCCTTATGCTCGCGTCACGATGACGGGGCAGGGGAGCGCCTGCAGCACGCCGTGGCTGACGGACCCGAGCAGCAGACGGGTGAGGCCACCGCGACCGCGGCTGCCCACGACCAGCAGTTCGGCACCCTCGGCAGCCTGCACAAGGGCCGCAACAGGCGGCGCCTGCACGATCTCGCGCTGAATGACCAGATCGGGGTAGCGCTCCGCGAGACCCGCAACACCAATGGCGATCGCTTCCTCGGCAGCCGAACGCTGCGAGTCCACGAGCTCTTCGCTCCACAGGTACTCGAGCCCCGGTGTGAGCGGTGGCATCCACGCATACACGGCGATGAGGGGAACCCCGCGGAACGAAGCTTCCTCAGCAGCGTAGGCGATCGCAACCTTCGAGGCGTCAGAACCGTCGATGCCAACAACCACACCGGCGTTTGGCCGCACATCGGTCTTCGGAATCACGGCGACGGGGCAGTGAGCCGTAGCCGCTGCCTTCACCGCGCGGGTACCAAAGAACGAGCCGGCGAGACGGCTGCCGCTGTGCGCGCCAAGGATCAGCAGATCCGCGCGGCGCGAGGCCTCCTCGACCTCTGAGATCGGGTGGCCCACAACCGCGGTACCGGTTACGTTTCCGGTGAAGCCAATGCTGCGGGCGTGCTCAATCTCTGCCGCGAGCATTTGCTCGGAAGCCTGCTGAGCCTCCGAGAGAAAGGCCACACTCTCAGACAAGAATGAATCGTCTGCGACGTGAAGCAGCTCGACATCAGCACCACGCTCGGTGGCCCGTGCGAGCCCCCAGGCGAGTGCGACCTGGCTCTGTTCAGATCCGTCGACTCCAATGAGATATTTCTCGGACATATCCGGCCTTTCTCTCTTCTTCGGGTGTTGCTCGGAAAGCGCTACTCGGGGCTATTTCTTAAGACTACGCCTCCAGCGCAGGAAGATGCGCAGGGTGGCTGCCAGCAAGCTGTTCAATGATGCGAACGACCTGGCAGCTGTAGCCGTACTCGTTGTCGTACCAGACGTAGAGAATCGCGGTATTGCCGGTCACGATCGTCGCGAGACCGTCAACGATGCCCGCGCGGTTTGAGCCGACAAAGTCGGTCGAAACAATCTCGGGCGATTCAACGTAGTCGATCTGCGTGCGCAGTGCGCCCGTCAGCGACACCTTCTCGAGGAACGCGTTGATCTCGTCGCGGTCGGTCTCGGTCTCAAGCTGCAGGTTGAGCACGGCCATCGACACGTCGGGTGTGGGAACGCGAATCGCGTTGCCCGTCAGCTTGCCCTCGAACTCGGGGAGAGCCTTGGACACGGCCTTTGCGGCACCGGTCTCAGCAAGCACCATGTTGAGCGCTGCCGAGCGGCCGCGGCGATCGCCCTTGTGGAAGTTGTCGATCAGGTTCTGGTCGTTTGTGTACGAGTGCACGGTCTCGACGTGCCCCTGCTTGACGCCGAACTTGTCGTTGATCACCTTCAGCACGGGGGTGATGGCGTTGGTCGTGCAGGAGGCGGCACTGAGGATCGTGTGCGCGTCGGTGATCTTGTCGTTGTTGACGCCGTAGACCACGTTCAGCATGTCGCCCTTGCCGGGTGCGGTGAGCAGCACACGAGAGATGCCCTTGGTGTGCTCGAGGTGCTGAGAAAGCCCCTCGGCATCGCGCCAGCGGCCGGTGTTGTCAACGAGGATCGCGTTTTCGATGCCGTACTCGGTGTAGTCGACCGTCGCGGGGTCGTTCGAGTAGATGACCTGAATGCGCACACCGTTTGCGAGGATCGCGTTCTCGTCTTCAAGTACCTTGATGGTGCCGTTGAAGGGGCCGTGCACCGAGTCACGGCGCAGCAGGTTTGCGCGCTTCACGAGGTCGTTCTCGGCGCCCTTGCGCACCACGATGGCGCGCAGGTTGAGGCCATTACCACTGCCCGAGTGGTCAATGATGATGCGGGCGAGCAGACGACCGATACGACCGAAGCCGTACAGCACCACGTCGGTGCCGGTGCCGGGCTGGGCGCCGATCGCGGGGGCAAGCACTCCACGCAGGTAGCCCTCGAGATCCTGCGATCCTGAAGCCCTGAATTCGTTCGCGAGCAGCGCGAGGTCAACGGACACCGGGCCTGGCTGAATCGTGGCCAGCGCCTCAACAATTGCGGAGGTTTCGGCGAGCGGCAACTCAACCTCGTCGATCTTGCGCGCGTAGCTGTGCGCGCGGATGATGTCGATCGCGGAGCGACCAACAAGGCTTCGCCCGTGCACGGACATCACCACATCGTGATCGCGGTAGAGCTGGCCAATGAGCGGGATCATCCGCTCGGCGAGTTCTTGCTTTGATTTCCACGCTTCAAGATGAGACACGGCTCGCTGGTTCATGTGAACGGAGGGTTCCTTTCAAGGAGTGAGCTTCGGCCTGCCCGCCGGCGCCGATTCGGCGACACCACCAGTATCCCATGCTTCACCTGCGTACCTGGATGACACTGTGTGACAGCGAAATTTCGCAGGCTTGTAGAGGTACGCCAGGCTTGAAACGTATTCAACACGTTCAATCCAACTTTAGGAACACGATGACTTTCAAGAAGCGCGGCGTAGTCGCCGCCTCCATTGCCGCCCTCGCGCTGATCCTGACCGGCTGCTCCGCTCCCGCGTCCGACAGCGGCAAGTCCGACAGCAAGAGTGACTCCTCTGAAACGGTGCGCATCGGTGTTGTTGGCGCGAGCGACCCCTACTGGAAGACGTTCACCAAGGCCGCAGCCGACGAGGGCATCAAGGTTGACCTTGTTGACTTCACCGACTACAACCAGCCGAACCCTGCGCTGAGCGCCGGTGAACTCGACCTCAATCAGTTCCAGCACATCGTCTACCTCGCCGACTACAACGTGGCAAACAACGATGACCTGGTTGCGATCGGTTCGACCGCCATTTACCCGCTGGCGGTGTTCTCAACGAAGCACAAGAAGCTCGACGAGATCCCGAAGGGTGGTTCGGTCGCCGTTCCGTCGGACCCCACCAACCGTGCTCGCGCGCTAAACGTGCTGCAGTCGGCAGACCTTATCAAGCTCAAGGATGGCGGCACGCTGTTCTCGACGCCCGACGACATTGATGCCGGCGCCTCTAAGGTGAAGGTAACCGAGATGGACGCGTCGTTCACCGCTACCTCCCTCGCAGACGTCGACGCAGCCGTTGTGAACAACGACTTCGTCACCGACGCTGGCCTGAAGTTCTCGGACGCGCTCTACCAGGATGACCCGGAAGACGAGGGCGCCAAGTACTTCATCAACATCTTTGCGGCCAAGGCCAAGGATGCTGACAACCCGACGTACAAGAAGCTCGTTGAGATCTACCAGACGAACAAGGACGTGCAGGCTGGCGTGCTCGAGAACTCGGGCGACAGCGCGATCATGGTCAAGACGCCAACCAGCGAGCTCAAGGAGATCCTCAAGGATTCCGAGGATCAGGTTCGCAAGAACAAGTAATTTCGTCACACACCACATAGGATCGGGGCGTTCGGTTTTCGAAGCCCCGATCCTTTGTCGGTGCCTGGTGGTAAGAACTTAAGCGTCAAGCTTGAGGGAGGGAGACGCGAGTGACACGCGTACAAATGATCGGGGTCGGTAAGCGTTACCCCGGCCGCGGCAAGGATGCAGATCCCATCGTTGCGGTCGATGACGTCTCCATAGATGTCGCCTCGGGGGAGATCCACGCCGTCATCGGTTACTCGGGAGCCGGCAAGAGCACCCTCCTTCGACTAGTTAATGGTCTTGAACGTGCGACCTCGGGCAAGATCCTGGTCGGCGACGACGAGATCACGAGCCTGCCCGAGTCTCAGGTGCGGATTGTGCGGGGTGGGATCGGCATGATCTTCCAGCAGTTCAATCTGTTTCACTCGAAGCGAGTCGCTCGCAACGTCGAGTACCCGCTCATCGTTGCAAAGGTGCCGCCGACTGAACGCAAGAGACGTGTCGCCGAGCTGCTCGACTTTGTCGGGCTCACCGACAAGGCAAACGCCTTCACCGATCAGCTCTCGGGCGGCCAGAAGCAGCGTGTCGGCATCGCGCGCGCGTTGGCCACGAACCCGGGCGTACTGCTGGCGGACGAGGCGACGAGCGCCCTCGATCCGCAGACCTCACAAGAGGTGCTCGCACTTCTGCGTCGGGTTAATGAGGAGTTTGGCATCACGATCATTCTCATCACGCACGAGATGGAGGTCGTGCGCGAAATCGCTGACCGAGTGACCGTCATGGACGGCGGCCACGCGGTCGAACAGGGTGACGTTTTTGATGTGTTCTCAAGCCCAAAGACGGAGACCACCCGTCGGTTTGTTGCCACGGCGCTCCCGACCCAACCCGAGGCGGAGCACCTTGAAGAACTGCGACGTCGACACCGCGGCAAGCTCATCACACTCACGTTCAGAGACGGCGACGTGGATCAGCCGGTCGTGTTCCAAACCCTCGCCGATCGCGGCGTTGGCGTGAGCATCGTGCACGGCGGTGTCACCGACGTTGGTGGGCGCAGCTTCGGCAAGCTGACCCTGGAACTCATCGGCGACGACCTGAAGGTTGAGCACGCTGTTGCGGCTCTCGCGCAGCAGGCTGACCTGGAGGTGCTCGCATAATGGATCAGCTCATCGAACTTTTTAACAGTGGCAAGTTCTTAGAGGCCACCATCCAAACGCTGACCTATGTGCTCTTCGCCATGGGTGTTGGTGGCATCCTCGGACTGATCCTTGGCATCTTCTTAACCGTGACGCGCAAGGGCGGCATTCTCGAGAACAACCCGACCTACTGGATTCTCAATTTCCTCGTTAACTTTTTCCGTCCGATTCCGTTTGTGCTGCTGATCTTCGCGCTGCAGCCCCTCGCGCGGGCGGTTATTGGAACAGGAATCGGCGATCCGATGATGCTCTTTGCGCTCACATTTGCCGCGAGCTTCGGAATCGCTCGCCTGGTGGAGCAGAACCTGCTGACCGTGTCACCCGGGGTCATCGAGGCCGCTCGCGCAATGGGAGCCGGCCCTCTCCGCACCATCCTCACCGTCCTGATTCCCGAGGGCCTCGGACCGGTTGTGCTCGGTTACACCTTCGCGTTTATTGCGGTGGTCGATATGACTGCGATGGCCGGCATTATTGGCGGCGGCGGTCTCGGTAACTTTGCGATGCAGTACGGTTACCGCCAGTTCAACCCGTGGGTCACCTGGTCGGCCGTTCTGATCATTATCCTGATCGTTCAACTCGTGCAGGTTATTGGCAACTGGATTGCTCGCAAGCTACTCAGGAGGTAGACGTGTCAGAGAACTACACGATCGCAGATGTTCGCCGTGTTGCTGAGGAATTCTGGCCGGTAGCGACAGCCGAGAGCTGGGATCGCGTCGGCCTTGTCTCGGGAAGCGATTCATCGCCGTTGCGGCGGGTGCTGCTCGCGGTAGATGCCGTTGCGGCCACGGTCGATGAGGCCCTGGAGTGGGATGCAGACCTGCTTTTGACGCATCACCCGCTATTGCTGCGCGGAGTGCACTCAGTGGCCGAAGACACGGCAAAGGGCGCGCTGCTGGCACGGCTCATTCGTGGCGAGTGTGCGTTGCTCGCGGCGCACACAAACGCGGATGCCCCCGAGGGGGGAGTCTCCGATGTGATTGCGCAGCGGCTAGGGCTTTTAGAGGCCCTGCCGCTTGTGCCCGGAACCGACCCGGCAGCGGGCATCGGTCGTGTCGGGGTACTCCCGGCTCCCGTGACACTTAGAGTGTTCGCCGAGCAGGTTGCGGCGATCCTGCCCGCCACCGTGAGTGGTGTGCGCGTTGCCGGTGATCCCGAACGAACGGTGCAGCGCATTGCCCTCCTCGGCGGCGCTGGCGACAGTTTGCTCGATCACCCGCTCGTCAGAAGCGCCGATGTCTACCTCACGAGCGACCTACGGCACCATCCCGCACAGGAGTCCCTGGAGCTCTCGACGGCAATCGGAGGACCAGCACTAGTCGACGTCGCCCACTGGGCAAGCGAGTCGCTGTGGCTGCAGGGCGCAGCGGATCGACTCGCAGCACGACTGCCCGGCGTTGAGTTTCGTGTTTCCGAGCTACGCACGGATCCCTGGAGCTTTGCCGTCTGATGAATAGCAAGTTGCCACTAGGCTTACTGACATGAAGGCCAGCACCCGCCAGCAGAGACTGCTGCTTGATCTCCAAGACCTCGACAACACGCTGGCGCGTCTGCGCCGCAAACGAAGCACACTGCCCGAACGCGCGGCAATCGAGGGACTCGGTGACGAGACCGGCGCGGCGCGCGACGGGTTTATGAAGGCCCAGCGCGAGCTCGACACCCTTCGGGTTGAACTCGAACGCATTGAAGCCGACGTGGCGACCGTGCAGCAGCGACGAGACCGCGACAACGAAATGCTGGCGGTCAGCACCTCGAGCAAAGAGGCGCAGGCGTTGCAGAGTGAGCTTGAGACTCTGGCGCGCCGGCAGAGTGAGCTGGAAGATCGTGAACTAGAACTCATGGAGTCCGTTGAGGCCGCGCAAGCCTCGTTTGCAGCTGCAGAGACTGTACTCGCGGGTGTCGACGGTCGCCGCGCTGAGCTGCAGTCTCAGCTGGAGACCGCTGAGCAGGCCATTGACGCTGAGCTGGCTGTTGACTCAAAGGAGCGAGACGGGGTTGCTGCTGAGCTGCAGCGGGATCTGCTCGACCTGTACGAGTCGATTCGCGCCCGCACCGGCGTCGGTGCCGCCCGTTTGCGCGGCAATGTTTCCGAGGGCAGCAACATGGCGCTCGCCCCCGCTGAACTCAGCGACATTCGCGCAACGGCTCCCGATGAGATCGTGTACTGCCCGGGCAGCGGCGCGATCCTGGTACGCGACTTCGAGGACTAGCACTAGACTTGAACCCGGAATGGGTCGGTGAGGCGGTCGCGTCACGGCATCGCGCAAGCGGTGGATGTGCCGAGGAACGTCCGGGCTCCGCAGGGGAGAACGGTGGGTAACACCCACCCGGGGCAACCCGCGAGAAAGTGCAACAGAGAGTAGACCGCCAGATTCGGCTTGCCGATTCTGGTAAGGCTGAAAGGGTGGTGTAAGAGACCACCGGCGTTCGTGGCAACACGGGCGGCCAGGTAAACCTCGTTCGGAGCAAGGCCAGACAGAAGATGATGACGCTCCCCGCCGAGTCTTCGGGTAGGCCGCTAGAGGGTACTGGTAACAGTGCCACGAGAGAGATGACCGTCACCGCTGGCTTTTACGCCAGCGCGACAGAACCCGGCGTATGATCCGGCCCATTCCCTACACGCGATTACTCCGAGAGCGTCAGAATCTCGAAGCCGTCCTCGCGCACAACAATGGTGTGCTCGAACTGCGCCGTTACTGACTTGTCGCGGGTTGTGATCGTCCACTCGTCTTCCCACTGATCCCAGAGGTGCGTGCCGAGGGTCAGCATCGGCTCAACGGTGAAGACCATGCCCGGCTTGATCACATCGCTGTACATCGGCGCAGAGTCGTAGTGAGGAATGATGAGCCCGGTATGGAATGAGGATCCGACGCCGTGCCCGGTGAAATCACGGATGACGCCGTAGCCAAATCGCTTCGCGTAGGTCTCGATCACACGACCAATCACGTTGACCTCGCGCCCCGGCTTTGCGGCCTTGATGCCGCGCATCATCGACTCGTGCGTGCGCTCGACAAGCAGGCCGACCTCTTCGCTCACCTCTCCGACGCAGAAGGTGCGGTTGGTGTCGCCGTGAAAGCCGTCGAGGTAGGCCGTGACGTCGACGTTCACAATGTCGCCCTCACGCAGCACGGTGTCATCGGGAACGCCGTGGCAGACAACCTCGTTGACGGAGGTGCAGCTTGACGCGCGATAGCCGCGGTACCCGAGCGTCGAGGGGTAGGCGCCCTGCGACACCACATACTCGTGCGCGATGCGATCAAGCTCGGCGGTGGTGACACCGGGTTTCACTGCCGCTTCGACTGCGTCCAGGGAACGCGAGGCGATCCTGCCCGCTGCACGAATCTTGTCGATCTCTTCTTCGGTGTAGGTGTTGTCACCGGTGTATCGCGGTGGCTCGCTCAAGCCAACGTAGGGCGGGCGGGTAATGTTGCTCGGCACCGTCCTCACTGGTGGCAGCGAACCCGGAACAAGAAACCCCTGTACATCAAATGGCATGCCTCTAGTCTAGGAGTGGGGCGGGTATCGGTGCTCGCCAAGACTGAAGGGACGTGCAATCATGGGCAAGCGCGACTGGGGCGTCGAGGATCCGCAAGAGACTTACTGGTTTAACACTCGAACTGGCGAGGTAGAGGACGGCCCGCAGTCGCTCTCGGTTGATCGACTCGGCCCGTTCAGCACCCGTGAAGAGGCGGCCAGGGCCAACGAGATCGTTGCTGAGCGTGCACGCAAGTGGGCCGAGGAAGAGGCAAACGAAGATTAGCCGCGTCAATCATCAGGATCACGAAACACGATTGTTACGTCAGGCGCGATAGTCTGAGCATGGCGTAACGAACGGAGCGAGTGTGAGCAAGCAGCGTGATTTTGTTCTTCGGACCATCGAAGAGCGTGGCGTAAAGTTCGTACGACTGTGGTTTACCGACGTGTCAGGAACACTCAAGTCGGTGGCACTGGCACCCGCTGAGGTTGAAAATGCCTTCAGCGAAGGGATCGGGTTCGACGGCTCCGCGATCGAGGGTCTGACGCGCGCGTACGAGTCAGATCTGCTCGCGGTACCAGATCCCTCAACTTTCCAGCTTCTGCCCTGGCGCAGCCTGAGCGAACCCACGGCTCGCATGTTCTGCGACCTGAGTACGCCCAATGGTGAACCGGCGGTAGCCGATCCTCGCCACGTACTGAAGCGCACGCTCGCTCGCGCAGCCGAGCAGGGCTTTACGTTCTACACGCACCCCGAGGTTGAGTTTTACCTGCTGGAGTCCAAGACCTTTGGCGCAGGGGGACCGGTTCCCGTCGATCGGGCCGGCTACTTCGACAACGTGCCCGGTGGCACGGCCCACGACTTCCGGCGCGAGAGCGTCAACATGCTCGAAGATCTCGGCATCTCTGTCGAGTTCAGCCACCACGAGGCGGGCCCCGGGCAGAACGAGATCGACCTGCGGTACGCAGACGCGCTCACAACGGCCGACAATCTCATGACCTTCCGTTCGGTCGTGAAGGAGGTCGCAATCGCTCAGGGAGTGCACGCGACATTTATGCCGAAACCGCTGGTGGGGCAACCAGGATCGGGCATGCACACTCACCTCTCGCTCTTCGAGGGCGACACCAACGCGTTTTACGATCCCGGCGCCAAGCACCAGCTCTCGCAGACCGGGCGCCGCTTCGTGGCGGGCCTGCTGCGTCACGCTCCCGAAATTACCGCCATCACGAACCAGTACATCAACTCGTACAAGCGGCTCTGGGGCGGCGACGAGGCTCCATCGTTCGTCAGCTGGGGCCACAACAACCGCTCGGCGCTCGTGCGCGTGCCGATGTACAAGCCAGGCAAGGGCGGCGCTGCGCGCGTTGAGTATCGCGGCATGGACAGCGCGGTGAACCCCTACCTCGGTTTCTCCGTGTTGCTGGCCGCCGGCCTCAAGGGCATCGAAGAAGAGTACGAGCTCCCGCCCGAGGCCGAAAACAATCTCTGGGCGCTGAGCGACGGCGAACGCCGCGCGATGGGCTTTGACGCACTGCCTTCAAGCCTCGACCACGCGCTCGCTGTGATGGAGCGTTCTGAGCTTGTCGCCGAAACGCTGGGGGAGCAGGTGTTTGCCTATTTCCTCCGCGATAAGCGTCGTGAGGTTGCCGAGTACCGTGCGCAGGTGACGCCGTACGAGCTTTCCTCGATGCTCGATACCGTTTAACGAGAGGCAGGAGTGGCACGCAAGCAGGGAGAACTGCGGCTCGCAGACATTGCGCGGGCGGGGTTCCAAGAGCTCACTTCGTCGCGGGATCAACTGGCAGAGGTTGCGCAGTGCCTTGAAGTTGCCGTCGAGCCGCTTCTCGCAGCGTTTGCCCACGCTGCCGATCCGGATGCCGCGCTCATGCGCGTGCGTTTGCTCGCCGAGCAGCACCCCTCGCTGATCTCTCACTTGGACGGCCCCAAGTTCGACAGGCTGTGCCTGTTATTGGGAACCTCGCCGGCCCTCGGGGATTTCTTTGTGCGCCACCCCGAGCGGCTCGACAGCATCCTCGCCTCCGACGGTCGTCTGATCCCTCGCGAGGAGGCGGTTGCCGAACTGCTCGCAGCGGTGGACGATGACTCGGGTGAAGTCGGCTGGCAGGCGCTTCGGGTGCGCTACCGTGAGTTGCTCGCGGAGCTGATGCTCTTCGACCTCAGCGAAGCCCGACATGGTCGCGCTGAGCAAGCTTTCGAGGGTGTTGCGTTGTCGCTCTCGGTGCTCGCGGAGGGCGCGGTTGAGGCGTCGCTTGCCGTAGCGCGAGCGTCACTCGCGGCTGGTCTTTCAGGGCCAGCGGTAAGCCCAGAACGACTCGGGCAGTGCGCCTCGCGGTTGTTGCCATGGGCAAGTGTGGTGCCGAAGAGCTCAACGTGGTCTCCGACGTCGACGTGATGTTTATCGCCGAGAGCAGCGATGAAGAGGTTGTTGACGGCGATGCCCTCATTCGCATCGCCACGAGACTCGCCAGTGAAACGATGCGCGGGATCCACGACCCCGGTCTTGAGCCACCACTCTGGCAGCTGGATGCCAATCTTCGCCCCGAGGGCCGCCACGGCGCGCTCGTGCGCACGCTCGGCTCGATGCTCAGTTATTACGAGCGCTGGGCAAAAGGCTGGGAGTTCCAGGCGCTACTCAAGGCGCGGCCGCTCGCAGGGGATCGAGAACTCGGCGAAGAGTTTGTGCGGTCCACAAGGCAACTTGTCTGGGCTTCTTCTTCGCGTGAGGACTTTGTCGGTTCGGTGCAGCGCATGCGCGAGCGAGTAACCGAGCACATCTCTGATGACGATCTTGAGGTGCAGCTGAAACTGGGCCCCGGTGGCCTGCGCGACATCGAGTTCAGCGCGCAGCTACTGCAGCTGGTGCACGGTCAATACGACGACCAGTTGCACGTTCGCGGCACGCTGCCCGCCCTGCGGGCGCTCGTCGAAGGCGGCTATGTGGCACGAAGCGATGGGGATCGCCTGGCCTCCGACTACCGCCGCCTCAGAGTGCTTGAGCATCGTCTGCAACTGCGCGAGCTGCGCCGCACCGCCATCATGCCCCGGGACGAAGAGGGGCTACGTGTACTCGCCCGCGCGAGCGGCCTTGCAGACACCGCTTCCGCGTTGCTCAAGCTCTGGGAAGGTATCAAGCGTGAGGTTCGGGATCTGCACCTCAAGATCTTCTACGCGCCGCTTTTGAGTGCCGTCGCAGCGCTCCCGGAAGAAGAGCTGGTGCTCGGCAGCGATGCCGCACGGGTGCGGCTCAGCAGTATCGGGTTCCGCGATCCTGACGGCGCCATGCGACACCTGAGCGCGCTGACACGCGGCACTTCCAGGCGGGCTATGATTCATCGCAACCTCATGCCGGTCATGCTGCAGTGGCTCGCAGAAGGGATCGACCCAGACTTTGGCCTCGTTTCATTCAGGCGCGTGAGTGAAGCGAACGAGCGGGCCCCCTGGTACCTGCGGCTGCTCCGTGACGGCGCCGAGGCCGCCGAACGCCTTGCCCGAGTGCTGTCGAGCTCGAAGTTTGCGGCCGACCTGCTCGAATCGATCCCGGAGGCAGTCGAGTGGCTCGAGCGGGATTCTCGCCTGCAGCCGGTGAGTCTCGAGGCACTACTCGAAGAGATGCGCGCCCTCGCCTCGCGTAGGGGATCCGTCGAAGAGGCAGCGGTGGCGCTGCGCGCGGTGCATCGCCGAGAGGTCTTGCGCCTCGCGCTTGGCAGGATCACCGGAGTGATTGACGACGCAGCAGTATCTCTCGGGCTCGACGCCGCGCACACCGCGCTGCTCGACGGGCTGCTCATCGCGCTGACCGCAGAACAGGCGAAGGACCCCGCGTCCGCCCCCGTGCGGGTGGCACTCATCGGCATGGGGCGCTACGGCGGCCGTGAGCTTGGCTTCGCCTCCGACATCGATATTGTGGCGGTGTTCCGCGCGGCTGCAGACGTGCCCAACGACCAGGCTTCCCGTGCCGCTACGCGGCTCATCTCAGAGCTGCGGCGACTCGTCTCAGACCCCAGATTCCCGGTCGATCTCGACTTCGATCTGCGGCCAGAGGGCAAAAATGGAGCGATTATCCGCAGCCTCGACGCCTACCGTTCGTACTACGAGCGCTGGTCGGTGACCTGGGAAGCTCAGGCGCTGCTGCGCGCGCGACACGTTGCCGGTGACGTCGACCTGGGAGCGGACTTTATCGCGCTCGCTGATGAGATCCGCTACCCGCGCGAGTTTGGCGAGGAAGAGATCCGGGAGGTTCGTAGGATCAAAGCTCGTGTCGAGGCGGAGCGGCTACCTCAGGGAGCTGATCGCCGACGCCACTTGAAGCTCGGGCCCGGCGGCATCAGCGATGTTGAGTGGCTCGTCCAGTTGCTCCAGCTGCAGCAAGGCCATAAGCACCCATCACTGCGGACCTACTCGACAACGGCAGCACTCGACGCCGCGAGTAGCCTCGAGCTGCTGACAGCAGAAGAAGCCGAACACCTGGCTGACTCCTGGCACTTCGCAAGCAGCGTGCGATCCGCACTGAAGCTTTGGACGGGGCGAGCGTCTGATCTGCTGCCAACTGACTGGACCAGCCTTGAGGCGATCGCCGCACTGCTGGACATCCCGTTTGCGCAGACTTCAGAGCTCGAAGAACGCTGGTTTGCGGTCTCACGTCGCGCTCGTACCGTGTTTGAGCGCGAGTTTTTCGGATACTCCGATGCGGAGAGATTTCCGCGCGTGTGAACGCATCACGCTCGGGACACCAACGATTTACGTAATGTTCGCACAAAACACTAGCCAGGCCGTTATCAAAGCGTTATGGTTTTGGTGTGAACTACTTACAGACATTTCTGGAGGCCTTGCTCACCGAAGACGGGGCCGAGCTTGAAGACGAGCTCGACTCCTAGTCTCTGACACGGAAAACAATTGCGGTACAACAAAGCCCGCCCCTAAACCAGAGGGGGCGGGCTTTGTTGTTGTGTGAGACGCATCAATACGTGACGTCGGCGTGTGAGGACTCAATAAACTGCTTCATATCGTTGCCCTGCTTGCCAAATTCTCCACCACCACACATCGCTGAGGCGATGAGCGCAAAGTCACCGTCACGGAGCGCGTAGACGACACCCTCCACCTCTGGGTTATCTGGGACAGTAAACCGGACCCTCGCAAAGTCGAGTTCGGAGCTTAGTTTTCCCTCGTTGATGCTGGCTCCAATCTTGACCGGGTCGAGGGGCGACACCGTCACTGCAACACCAAGCCCCTTCTCACCAAACTCGGTTGCTACGTCGTGCGCCACGGTAGCTGACTCTGGAGTTGACTCGAGGCCCATGTTTGCGGGCTGCCGGAAATCAATGAGGCATGTGGACGATACCTTCACCTGCACCACCCCGGGCTCGTCGTCGATAGGAAGCTGCGACCAGCCTTTTGGCATTGAATCGGGGAAAGCCCAGAGCATGTCGGTCGGCGGCGCGCCCGCCAACAAACTTGCCATAAGGTCTGTTTCTTCGGCGCTCGGCGCGTCACTCCCTGCGTCTTCCGCGCTGGACGATGATTTTGCCGTATCCTCCTTTGCCGTTGGCAAGACAACACCACAGCCGCTTAACGCAGCGACCACAGTTGCTGCCACAAGTATTCCCGTCAAGCGCCACCCAAATCTCATCATGTTTACCAATTTATCGGCCTTGCCAACGCGACGTGAAAATCGTTCAAGCCGCCCGCGGTGGTGAATCACCCATCCCAGATTCGTATGAGTTTCGCCGCAGGGCCACCGCTGCGATGCGAAGTATGCTCAGATAATGGAGAATCTTGCAGTTGCGGTTGACTCGTGCCCCCTCGATTACATGGTCGACGACATCATCCATAACTTGGTAGCCGGCGGCGAAGCTCCATCACTCATTGGAATTGATCATTCAGCAGCGTGGTATTCGCCGAGCTTTGGTGAAGAAATGAGCTTGAACACTGACGACGCTGTGGGCATGATCCTCGCTGTCATCAACAGCCGAACCTTGTTTCGAATAGTATCCGGCGACTCAGAGTTCGGGATAACGCTGTTGCGCTCCTCATTTCTACAGCGACTCCCGGTTCTGCTTGCCGTGAGCGACGATCAGGAATCACAGCTCAACAACGCAGATTGGGCCGCAGTCGCGGACTTTCTCGCGGCCACGGATGCGAAGTGGCTTGACCTGTCGGACGGTTCGATCCGGGCAGCACGTGAGGCACACCCGCCGGCTTTGGAGTTCGACGAGGAAGCCACATACTTGGACCCGCTGTACTGGGCAGAACCCCGACGTTGGGCCTCTCACTAGCCCCAGCTCTATCGGGTTGACGTGGGCTGCTAGAAACCTGTGACACCCGCCAAGAAGGTTGTCAGCAAGTACTAGTAGCGAAACGGGTAGCACTCCATCAACGCACCGCCCAAGCCCGATGCCAGTCTATTTAAGATGACCAGGGCAAAAAGGCCGGTGTACGAATGAAGATATTACTTCGGGCTTACGTACTTAATCCAAGTGCGGCGGGCGACAATGTTGGCGCGAATGGCTGCGATTATTAACACGATGATGTCCAGGCCAAGAAGCCCAAAGCCGATGAAGATTGCGATGTTGTCAGCACTCCCCGCTGTGGCTACTAGGGTTATGGTGCCGACGATAACGACGACAATCGAAAGGCCAAGAAGTATTGGCGTTGCGGCCCGGTGCGCCTCTGTCCAGGTTTCGTCTGTGCGTTGGATGGAGAATGTGCGAATTCCCACAACACCGTTGTTTGGTATTTTTCCGTGTCCCGCAAGGATGGTGATGACTGTTGCGAATACTGCAATAGCCATGGCGTTCCAGATAACCATGAAAACTCCTTTTCGGGTGCATTTGCCCTCTTCCCCAACCTAGACAGAGCGGCGGGGCTGCGGCTCTGTCTAGGTGGTGTGAGGGTGGGTTGAGACCACAGTCATTCCAGACTCCTGCGAGCGCTCCATTGGCAGTGAGGGGTATTGCCCCCGTTACGACTACACGAGCCCTGGGTCTCAATTTGCGACATAGGACATGCGATCGTGTCGAGAATTGCTCCCGGGCTCTGAAAGCCAGCACTCCGCCTCCAAACTCCGCTCACACAGCACCGATATGGATTCTGCAGTCAGAACCAACAACCCAATCGGCGCCATCGCCAGTCATTTCGCGCCACGGCTTCAAGCGCGCTTAGCCCTACGCGGACGTGCAACATAAAATCAGGTAAATGAGAAAACTACAGAAGCTTGTGGCGCCACTTGTTCTCGCAATGGCGCTAGTCGCCGCATCCGCTGTGCCGGCTTCGGCGGCGTCATTGAAGTATTACAAAACTATGTCCACCACTGGTGCGCGTGTGACATTTACAGTCAGCAAGAGCGGAGTCGGTCGTTTGAGCGTCCTTGACACAAAACGTGATGGCAAGAGCGCGTTTGCGTCGATCTGGGGCTTACCAAATGGTAGCCACAACCTATCGAACAGCAAGGGTGTCGGTTCAGTTACTGGAATGAACGTTGCTTACAAGCCTGGAACGCATCTAACTCTGGATGTGTGCACCTTTAACGCCTCGGGGCATTCAAGCCATGCGCGCACCGGCTGCAAAACTGCCAAGTTCACTATGCGCTAGACCACGCATCACCACAGCTGGGCCGTCGGGCGAAGGCCTCAGCGCCCTCATACTCCTTGTTTGGGGGCCATTCATTTTGTTATATCTGGGAGCACAGCTCCGAAGACAAAAATCCCCCTCGTGGCTTAAACCACGAGGGGGATTCGCGTATCTACTTCGAAAAGCTCAGCTCACCGAGCCCCAAAACTAGTGTCTAGACGCCGTAGTACATCTCGAACTCGTACGGGTGCGGCCGCAGGGCCATCGGAGCGATCTCGGTGTCGCGCTTGAGGTTGATCCAGGTCTCGATCAGCTCCTCTGTAAACACGCCACCCTCAAGCAAGAACTGGTGGTCGGCCTCGAGGGCCGCCAGAGCTTCCTCGAGCGAACCGGGCACCTGAGGAATGTTCTTTGCTTCCTCGGGAGGCAGTTCGTAGAGATCCTTGTCGATGGGCTCCATCGGCTCGATGCGGTTGCGGATACCGTCGAGGCCAGCCATGAGCTGCGCAGCAAACGCGAGGTACGGGTTGCCCGAGGCATCGGGAGCACGGAACTCGATGCGCTTGGCCTTCGGGTTTGAACCGGTGAGCGGGATGCGCACGGCGGCTGAGCGGTTGCCCGCCGAGTAAGCAAGGTTCACGGGAGCCTCGTAACCCTTGACCAAGCGGCGGTAGCTGTTGATCGTGGGGTTCGTGAATGCGAGCAACGCGGGTGCGTGGTGCAGGATCCCGCCGATGTACCAGCGGGCAATGTCTGAGAGGCCCGCATAGCCGTTCTCGTCATAGAACAGCGGCTCGCCGCCCTTCCAGAGCGACATGTGGGTGTGCATGCCCGATCCGTTATCGCCAAACACTGGCTTCGGCATGAACGTTGCCGTCTTGCCCCACAGCTCGGCCGTGTTCTTCACGATGTACTTGAACTTGAGCACGTCGTCAGCCGCGTGCAGCAGCGTGTCGAAACGGTAGTTGATCTCAGCCTGACCCGGAGCGCCGACCTCGTGGTGCGAGCGCTCAAGGTGCAGCCCGGCCTCGATGAGGCGCAGGGAGATGTCGTCGCGCAGATCGGCCTGCTTGTCGACGGGGGAGACGGGGAAGTAGCCGCCCTTTTCGTGAGTGGTGTTGCCGAGGTTGCCGCCCTCAATCTTGCGAGCGGAGTTCCAGTGTGCTTCTTCTGAGTCAATCTCGTAGAAGGTGCGTTGCGGGGTGGTTTCGTAACGCACCGAATCAAGAATGTAGAACTCGGCCTCGGGCGCGAAGAATGCGGTGTCAGCGATCCCCGTCGACGCGAGGTACTGCTCTGCCTTCTTGGCGACCTGACGGGGATCTTTCGCGTAGATCTCTCCGGTGCGGGGGTTGTAGATGTCAAAGACAAGAACAAGCGTGCGCTCGGCACGGAACTGATCGAGGTACGCCGTCGTAACGTCTGGGATCAACTGCATGTCCGACTCAGCGATACCCGCGAACCCGCGAATCGAAGAGCCGTCAAACATCTGGCCAACCTCAAAGAAATCGAGGTCTACCGTGGCCGCGGGGATATTGAAGTGCTGCTGCACCCCTGGAAGATCGGTGAACCGGATGTCAACGAACTTGACGTCGGTTTCCTTGATGAAGTCGATGACTTCCTGCGGGGTCTTGAACATACTGCTCCTCCTGCTGGTGTACTGAACCGTTCACTCGTAACAACTGTATTTGGGTCTGATTTCAAAAACGTGAGTCGAATGTTTCGCGAATGTTTCGGGCCAGCAGGGCGAGGGTTACGCCCGAATGAGCACCGTACCCGCAATCTTGTCGTGAAAACCGCGCTGATCTGAATCCCAAACGAGCACCGGGATCACAATCACCAAAAGAAGTGTGCGCACGGCGGGGCGCCAGAATCCGACCCAGCCGCCAGAGAGCGGCACAACACGCAGGCCGAGAATTCGGTGCCCGATTGAACCGCCGATCGTCGGGATAAAAATCATCTGCATGAGCGCAAACACAAGCAGGGTGACCCAAGACGTCGCGGGTCCACTTGCGATCAGGTTACCGATGAGTAAAGCGATGCCCCAGTCGATAAGGATCGCGAAAATCCGTCGACCGGCGCGCGCAACTGAGCGGAAGCCCTGCTCAGGAAGACCAAGCCGTTCGCCAGGCCACTTACTCGGTTCTAGATCGCCAAACTTCTTTGGCGCGGTGGTTGCCATCGGAGCCGGTTAGCGAGGACGCTGGGGACGCACGCGGTTCGGATCCATGCCCTTCGGAATTCCGACGGGAGTGGACTGCAACGACGAAAGGCGGTTGTACACGGCCCCGACCTCGGCGCGGCTGAGCTTTGGCTTCAGCTTGACGAGAGCCCTTGAGAGTTTGTGAAGGGGGATGCCAAGCTTGCCATCGGCATCGAGGTCTTCCCCGACATAGAGGTGAACAACCTCGACGTTCTTCATCGCGCGCTTAATCTTGCGCTCTTCGTCAGCCGCCATGCGCTCTGTGCGAGAACGAGAGCCCTCAGAGATCAGCACAACGCCACCTCGTCCTACAACGCGGTAGATCGCGTCTTGGCTGCGGTTAATCGACACGGGAACCTCGGAGCCGCGCCATGAGCGCCTCAGTGCATTCTGAATGACCGCACCCACCGCGCCAGGGCGTCCCTCAATCTGCTGATACGCAGACTTCTCTGCTCGGCGACCGAGAACGATCATGACAAGCAGGATTCCAACCAGGAGTCCGCTGAGCGGCCAAACGATCCAGTTGAGCCAGCTGCCCGGCAGAACCCAGGCGAGGGCCACCGAAATCAGAACCGGCACGATGAAGGACACCAGCAGGGCAGGTGTGAGTCCCTTATCTCGAACCCGTGTGGTCCGATAGATCTCCACCATCTGCTTGATGCGACCTGTACGTTTCGCTTTCTCCGCTGCCATGCATACAAGGGTATCGCGTCAGGGCCGTGCTTGATGACCGGGTTGCGTGTCACTCTCGTCTGTTCGCTCACAGCCGCTGAATTTGAAGAGCTGTCCACAGATTTCTGTCACGGCTCACGACACCCCGCGCGCTGCGAGAGGATCGGTTGCAAAGGAGGAAGCAGTGTCGGCACAGAAACGAAAGGCCGTTCAAGGTGGGTTGTCCGCGAGTGAAGTCGCTTGGCAACTTGAACAATTGTGCAGCTGGGGTATTTCGCTGCGCGCTCGTGGGCAATGCGCAAGTGAGTTCTCTCGTCCGCCACATGACCGGACACACACCCGAAACGGGCACGATGCGGGGTGTTTTGCACTGGGCCTGCCGGTGCCGCTGGTGGAGGACAGGATCGCGGAGTGGGACGGCGTTGGCATAAAAAGCCTACTTCTTGAGGCCTTTTATGAGTCCGTTGCAGAAGTCAACATCGAAGTGTCACAGTTGGGTGCCTGGCAAGAGCGTTCAGTGAGGGATTCGATTACGCATGCGATACGACGCCGCATCACGCCCCGGTCAGAGCCCCAGAGATTACGAGCGGGTTCCTTGACGGAACCGCGTAAACAACGCAGAAAGCGGGGGCCGCGGCTCAAACTTCAGCCGCGACCCCCGCCGTCAAATCGAGCTCTCTCGAGCGCTGGAATTAGTATCCGAGGTTACCCGCGAAATCGCCAGCCTCAAGACGCTGCTTCACCTGAGTAAGGAACCGGGCAGCGTCCGCGCCGTCTACGATCCGGTGATCGTAGGAGAGCGCAAGGAATACCGTCGAGCGGATCGCAATGCTGTCACCCTCGGGGCCCGAGATGACGGCAGGCTTCTTCACGACCGCGCCGGTGCCCAGGATTGCAACCTGTGGCAGGAACACGAGAGGAGTATCAAACAGCGCGCCACGCGATCCGGTGTTGGTGAGCGTGAACGTACCGCCGCTGAGCTCGTCCGGCGTCAACTTGTTGTCGCGAGTGCGAGCAGCCAGGTCGGCGATCTCTGCGGCGATGCCTGAGAGATCCTTGTCGCCAGCGTTGCGCAGCACGGGAGTGAGGAGTCCACGCTCGGTGTCTACCGCGATGCTGATGTTCTCAGTCTCGGGGTAGGTGATCGAGTCGCCCTCAACAGTTGCGTTGATGATCGGGTAGCTACGAAGTGCCTCTGCCGCCGCAAGAGCAAAGAACGGCAGGAACGAGAGCTTGTTCCCGGTCTTCGCGAGAAACTCGTCCTTCTTTGCCTGGCGGAACTGTGCCACGCGTGTGACGTCCACCTCAACCATGGTGGTGAGCTGAGCCGTTGTCTGCATTGAGACGACCGCACGCTCGGCGATCACCTTGCGCAGGCGACTCATCTTCTGAGTAGTGCCGCGCAGCGGTGAGACCTCAACGACGGGAGCAGCTGTGGCAGAAGCTGGCTGTGCAGCCTGCGAGCTCGATGCAACTCGCTCTGCTGCCGCAACAACGTCTTCCTTACGAATGCGCCCGCCAACACCGGTTCCGGTGACGGTGGCGAGATCCACTCCGCGATCGTTTGCAAGTTTGCGAACGATCGGGGTCACGTAACCCGAAGACAGGGTGTCGGCTGCCGGCTCGGCCGGAGCTGCCGGCGCCGGGGCCGGGGCCGGGGCCGGGGTTGCCGCAGGAGCAGGAGCAGGAGCAGCGGGAGCTGCCGCAGCCGGCGTGGGAGCTGGAGCTGCCGGTGCTGCAGGGGCTGCGGGAGCAGCAGCCGGCGCAGCGGGAGCTGCTGCAGCTGCAGGAGCACCGCTTCCAACACGAGCGAGCACGCCGCCAACCTCTACCGTGTCATCCTCGTTCGCGAGGATCTCCTGGAGCACACCCGCGATCGGCGAGGGCACCTCAGTGTCAACCTTGTCGGTCGAGACCTCGAGCAGCGGCTGGTCCACCTCTACAGACTCGCCAACGGCCACGAGCCAGCGTGTCACCGTACCCTCGGTGATGCTCTCGCCAAGCGAGGGGAGAACAATGTCTTGAGTCGCTCCGCCAGCCGCGGGTGCTGCAGGCGCTGCCTCTGCCGCAGCAGGTTCAGCGGGAGCAGCCGGGGCTTCCTGCGGAGCGGCCACAGGCTCAGGTGCAGCAGCGGGCTCAGCGGGGGCGGCTGATCCTGAGCCGCTTCCGTCACCAATTCGTGCGAGCACGGCGCCAACCTCGGCGGTCTCGTCTTCTTGCACGAGGATCTCTTCAAGAGTTCCAGAAATTGGTGAGGGAATTTCGGTGTCGACCTTGTCCGTCGAGACTTCGAGCAGCGGCTCGTCTACCTCGATGGTGTCACCGACATTTTTCAGCCAGCGAGTCACCGTTCCCTCGGTCACGCTCTCACCCAGTGCGGGGAGGACCACCGATTCACTCATCGTGTATCTCCGTTCGTTTTCAGTCTGTTCGCAGCGACTAGATCGCGTGCAGTGGCTTGCCGGCGAGCTTCAGCATGGTCTCGCCGATGGTTTCGTTCTGGGTGGGGTGGCCGTGAATGAACGGTGCCACGTCTTCTGGGTATGCTTCCCAGTTCACGATGAGCTGCGCTTCACCAACGAGCTCGCCAACGCGTGCCCCAATCATGTGCACACCGACCACGGGGCCGTCGTTGACACGCACCGCCTTCACGGTTCCAGCGGTGCCCAGGATCGAGCTCTTTGCGTTGCCCGCCAGGTTGTACTCGTAGCTCGAGACCTTGTCGGCGCCGTACTGTTCCTTGGCCTTGGCCTCGGTCAGGCCAACAGAAGCGATCTCGGGGTCGCAGTAGGTCACCTTGGGAATGTTGACGTCAGAAACGACCACCGGAGCAAGTCCAGCGATCTCTTCGGCGACGAAGATGCCCTGCTGGTAGCCGCGGTGCGCGAGCTGCAGGCCGGGAACAATGTCGCCAATTGCGTAGACGCCAGGAACATTGGTCGCGAGGCGCTCGTTTGCAAGAACGAAGCCACGATCCATTTCGATTCCGACCTCTTCGTAACCCAGGTTCTGGGTAACCGGGCCGCGACCCACAGCGACCAAGAGGTAGTCGGCAGCAATGGTGGTGCCGTCTTCGAACGTGACGGTGACGCCGTTGGCGTCTTGAGCCACAGACTGGAAACGAACGCCGAGCTTGAAGTCAATCCCGCGACGGCGGAACGCGCGCTCGAGCTGCTTCGAAACAGACTCTTCCTCGTTCGGAACCAGGTGGGGGAGTCCCTCAACGATGGTGACCTCAGCGCCAAAGGAGCGCCAGACGCTCGCGAACTCAACGCCGATCACGCCGCCGCCGAGGATCACGACCTGCTTCGGAACCTCCTGCAGCTCAAGTGCCTGCTCGCTCGTAATGACTCGACCCTCGATCTCAAGCCCGGGAAGTGAGCGTGAGTAGGATCCTGTCGCGAGCACAATGTTCTTACCCGTGATTCGGTCGCCAGCGACCTCAACGGTGTTTGCAGAAACCAAACGACCCTCGCCTGCAATGACGGTGATTCCGTTTGCCTTCAACAGACCCTGTAGGCCCTTGAACTTGCCGGCCACGAGGTTCTCGCGGTAGGCATTCACACGGGCCATATCGATGCCCGCAACGCTGGTGAGCACGCCGTAGGTCTCACCGTCACGGGCAACATCTGCAACCTCTGCTGAGTGCAGAAGCGCTTTGGTGGGAACGCATCCTCGATGCAAACATGTCCCGCCGAGCTTGTCTTTCTCAATGACAGCTGCGCTGAAACCCAGCTGCGTGGCACGGATGGCTGCGGCATAACCCGCGCTGCCTCCGCCCAGGACGACTACATCAAACTGCTGATCGGCCAAGTGGGATCTCCCTCGGATTGTTCGCGTTAATTTGGGCGGTCCCTATTGAGCGGCTCACACCGCTTGGTTCACACGTTGTACACGGTCACCGGACACACTGAGTAAAGCCTACACCTGCGCGATCCTCGGCATAGTGGGTCTGCGCCTGGGGTGTCAGGGTTCGCTAACGGCGTGACGAATCCGGGGCACAGTTGCAGCCCACGTTCATAGGATGGGTGTGTGACCGATTCCATATTCTCAGCCGACTATGCCGAGCGACGCGCCCAGGTACCGCGTGGTTTGCCACTCATTGTTGCAATGCAAGGCCTGAGCGACGCTGGTGGTGCGGTTTCTCAACTCGAAGAGCACCTGTGGGAGCAGTATGAACCGGAAGAACTACTCAGGTTCAATGCGGATCTGCTGCTTGATTACCGCTCCAGGCGCCCCATCATCACCTTCGAAGAAGACCACCTGACTGACTACCAGCCGGAGGAACTCTCTCTTACGCTGGTACACGACGAGCTAGGAAAGCCTTTCCTCTTGCTCAGTGGCTTTGAACCCGACTTCAGGTGGGAGCAGTTCATTGACACCGTACTTATGCTGGTGCACGAGTTTGAGGTCTCAACAACCGTCTGGACGCACGCGATCCCGATGCCCGTTCCGCACACCCGCCCCATGACCACCACGATTAGTGGATCGCGCGACGACCTCATCGAAGCGCGTTCCGTCTGGCGTCCGACCACCAAGCTCTCTGCCTCGGCAGCTCACGTGCTGGAGTATCGACTGCACTCACTCGGTGAGGAAGTAGTGGGGATCGCGCTTCTTGTTCCGCACTATCTCGCGAACACCGAGTACCCCGAAGCCCTTCTCGTTTCACTCAACGGCATCATGGCTGCGACTGGCCTGATCCTCTCGACTGACCGTGTCAGGGACGCTTCGCGCGAGTTCCACCAAAAGGTCAACGACCAGATCTCAGAGAACGAGGAGTCTCTCGAGATGGTTCGCACTCTTGAGCAGCGGTACGACGCCTATATGGAGGATCAGACAACTCAGTCACCGCTCGTTCGCGAGGACGGCACGATCCCAACGGCCGACCAGATCGCGAGTGAACTCGAGCGGTTCCTAGCCGAACAGCACCCGAGTCCGGGCGACGAAAACGACTCGCCGAATAAATAGACGAGAGAACCTAGCAGTACAGCGGTTCTGAGGCAAGCCCCTCGGCCAAATGGTAATTCTCAACTGAACTCCATGCAATAATTGAGGCTCAACCCATTCAATTCGGATGCCATTCTCGCTCGCGGGAATAATCCGGGCTTGACATGGGTTTTAGCTGTGTGAGCGCTTATCCGCCGAAAATCGGTGAGTGCACCAGGATTCATACGGCAAGCAAGATTCACAGCACGAATCCGAAGAAAGAAGGGGTCTGCGTGGCAACTGTATCCGCGACCAAAGCTCGAGCAAAGACTTCGAAGGCCACGGAAGAGGTACCCGAAGAGCAGGGGGCCGAGGCGGTCGTTGACGCGCCCGCTAAGAAGGCACCTGCCAAAAAGGCAGCGGCAAAGGCAGCTCCAGCGAAGAAGGCAGCGGCAAAGACGCCCGCCACCCGCAAGGCTGCGCCCAAGGCCGCCGCAAAGAAGACCGTTGAAGAAGAGCCAGAAGACGTCGAAGAGATTGATGTCGAAGACGAGGCCGCAGAGGCAGAGAAGACCGCGGCTCCCGCGGAGCCCCTGCCCACGGGCGCAATCGTTCTGAAGGCTTCTGACGAAGAAGACGTTCCCACTGTCACGACCCTTATCCCGGGCGCCACGGCCGATCCTGTCAAGGATTACCTGAAGCAGATCGGTAAGGTCGCGCTGCTGAACGCCGCAGAAGAGGTTGAGCTTGCGATGCGAATCGAAGCTGGCTTGTTCGCCGAGGAGAAGCTCGCAACCGAGCAGGGCCTGCCCAAGAAACTGGAGCGTGAGCTCAAGTGGGTCGCCCGTGACGGCCAGCGCGCAAAGAGCCACCTTCTTGGCGCGAACCTGCGTCTTGTTGTGTCGCTCGCCAAGCGCTACACCGGTCGCGGCATGCAGTTCCTGGATCTTATCCAGGAGGGCAACCTCGGTCTGATCCGCGCCGTTGAGAAGTTTGACTACACCAAGGGCTTCAAGTTCTCGACCTACGCAACCTGGTGGATCCGCCAGGCCATCACTCGCGCCATGGCTGACCAGGCACGTACGATTCGTATTCCGGTCCACATGGTTGAGGTCATCAACAAGCTTGCACGTGTGCAGCGCCAGATGCTTCAGGATCTCGGTCGCGAACCCACTCCCGAAGAGCTGAGCCGCGAGCTCGATATGACCCCTGAAAAGGTCGTAGAGGTCCAGAAGTACGGCCGCGAGCCAATCTCACTGCACACGCCGCTTGGCGAAGACGGTGACAGCGAGTTCGGTGATCTGATCGAAGACACCGAGGCTGTCGTGCCGGCAGACGCGGTTGGCTTCACGATGCTGCAGCAGCAGCTCGAGCAGTTGCTCGATTCGCTCTCGGAGCGCGAGGCTGGCGTGATCCGCATGCGCTTTGGCCTCGGCGACGGCATGCCGAAGACCCTCGACCAGATTGGTGACACGTTCGGCGTCACCCGCGAGCGCATCCGCCAGATCGAGTCGAAGACGATGGCGAAGCTGCGCCACCCATCA
This sequence comes from Leucobacter viscericola, assembly GCF_011299575.1. Taxonomy (NCBI): domain Bacteria; kingdom Bacillati; phylum Actinomycetota; class Actinomycetes; order Micrococcales; family Microbacteriaceae; genus Leucobacter; species Leucobacter viscericola. The sequence continues at coordinate 278,768 of NZ_CP049863.1, read as the reverse complement.
CGCAGCCAGCAGCTGCGCGACTACCTCGAGTAGACAGCACACAGAAAAGGCCCCGGGAGCGATCCCGGGGCCTTTTCTCGTTGGTGAGGTTAATCTGTGCGATCGAGACTCACGCGGTCAGCTTGTGACTTTCGTCGTGCCACACCTCAGCGATCGGGCGGAGCTTAGCTTCGTGCTTGTGAGCGTGGTGTGCACAGAACAGGAGCTCGCTGCCGTTCAGTACGGCGCGAACATATGCTTGGGCTCCACAACTGTCGCAGCGGTCGAGTCCATTAAGTGGACGGTCTGCTGATTCAATGGTGGTGGCGTTAATGGTGTCGTGCTCGAGCGTTGTCATGATAACCTCCCGTTCTCCTTTTGATTACCCCAATCAAAGCACGTCTGACTTGAAAAGAGATTGCGATACGGTTGCGGTTCGCTCACCGCGTAGCTTTGCCCTCTGGGGTTGCGCACTCGCCGAGCGCATGGCGATACTCTGTCGGTGGTCTGCTCTACAGTAAGTTGAGTCAGCAAGCAAGAGGAGATCTCAGTAGTGGCAGAGTCATCGCGAGCAACCAAACCGGTCGAGTCAAATTACTCCGCGCGCCACCTCACCGTCCTTGAAGGGCTTGAGGCGGTTCGAAAGCGTCCGGGCATGTACATTGGCACGACCGACTCTCGGGGCCTCATGCACTGCCTCTGGGAGATCATCGACAACTCGGTCGACGAAGCGCTCGCGGGTTACGGCAACGACATTCGCATTACCCTGCACGCAGACAACAGCGTGACGGTCTCAGACAATGGTCGCGGTGTTCCCGTTGATATTGAGCCGAAGAGTGGACTCTCCGGTGTCGAGCTGGTGTACACAAAGCTGCACGCTGGCGGCAAGTTTGGTGGCGGCGGTTACGCCTCTTCGGGCGGCCTCCACGGCGTTGGCGCATCGGTCGTCAACGCACTTTCATCGCGACTTGATGTCGAGGTGGATCGCGACGGCAAAACCTGGGCGATGTCGTTCAGACACGGAGAACCCGGTGTCTTTTCAGGAGACGGCCCCGACAGCCCTTTTAAGCCGTTTGAAAACGCTTCTGAGCTACGGGTCGTGGGCAAGGTCAAGAAGGGTGTGACGGGCACCAGGGTGCGCTACTGGGCTGATCCTCAGATCTTCCTCTCCACCGCCCGCTTCGAACCGGACTCGCTCGTCGCGCGAGCCAGGCAGACAGCTTTTCTCGTGCCGAATCTCGCAATCGAGATCACTGATCAGCGCCCCGAATCGCAGGATGAATCCGGTGTGGCTCCGGTGCACCGCTTCCAATACGAGGGCGGGCTCTCAGAGTTCGTTGATTTCCTCGCCGTTGATGCGCCGATCACCGACACCTGGCGGGTGACAGACTCGGGCACCTTCACGGAGACCGTGCCCGTCATGGATGAGGTGTCGGGCGGCCTTGTGTCTCGCGAGATCGAGCGCCGCTGCGAGGTCGACGTTGCACTGCGCTGGGGCACCGGCTACGACGTTGAGGTGCAGAGCTTCGTCAACATCATCGCGACCCCAAAGGGCGGCACGCACCTCGCCGGCTTTGAACAGGGCCTCACCCGGTTCTTCCGAAAGCAGATCGAGGCGAACGCTCGCAAGCTCAAAGCCGGCACCGATAAGCCAGACAAAGACGACATCCTGACAGGGCTCACCGCCATTGTGTCGGTGCGCGTGCCCGAGCCGCAGTTCGAGGGCCAGACCAAAGAGGTGCTCGGCACCGCAGCGGTACGATCGATCGTCTCGAAGGCGATCGTGCAGGGCATGACCGAGCGCTACGAGTCCACCAAAAAGCCCGACAAGACTCAGACCGCCGCACTGCTCGAAAAGATGGTCTCCGAGATGAAGTCGCGGATCGCGTTGCGCGCGCAGCGCGACACCGCACGCCGCAAGAGCTCACTTGAGAGCTCTTCTCTGCCCGCGAAGCTCATCGATTGCCGCTCAAAAGACGTTGCCGACACCGAACTCTTTATTGTGGAGGGCGACAGCGCGCTGGGAACAGCGCGCCCGGCCCGCGACAGTGAGTTCCAGGCGCTTCTGCCGATCCGAGGCAAGATCCTCAACGTGCAGAAGGCATCGGTTGCCGAGATGCTCGGTAACGCGGAGTGCGGTGCCATCATCAAGGTCATCGGGGCAGGATCGGGTCGCGACTTTGATATTGACTCGGCCCGCTACGGCAAGGTCATCCTGATGAGCGACGCCGATGTTGATGGCGCGCACATTCGCACGCTGCTGCTCACGCTCTTCTTCCGCTACATGCGACCCATGCTTGAGGCCGGGCGCGTCTACGCGGCGGTGCCACCGCTGCACCGGGTCATCGTGCAGAACGCGGGGCGCAAGCCAAACGATGTCATCTACACCTACAGTGAGCGCGAACTGCAGACGCTGCTCAGCGATTTGAAGCGTCGCAACAAGAAGTACCAGGAGCCGATCCAGCGCTACAAGGGCCTCGGTGAGATGGACGCGGATCAGCTCGCGGAGACCACGATGGATCGTGAGCACCGCGCGCTTCGGCGAGTTCGCCTGGAAGACGCGCACGCGGCTGCTCAGATGTTCGAGCTGCTCATGGGCAATGATGTTGCCCCACGCAAGGAGTTCATCGTCGAGAACGCTGACGACCTCGATCGCGAGCGCATCGACGCTTAGTTCTGCAGGTACTCCTGCACGCGAGGAATGCGGGGAAGGGCTGCCGCCTTTCCCCGCATTCCTTTTGAGCCGACCTAGTGCAGGGCTATTCGACGTTGCATGAGTGTTTTGACACTGAGCCTGCGCTCCACCGCCGAACATGCAGTTCCAAGCCGCAGGCTCGGCAGTGGGATGCAGACTCGGCGAAACGCGGGAATGCACCCAGCTGCGATTCACCATGTCAGGTCATGTCATGCCATGTCAGGTCACTTCAAACCTTTGATGAAGTTGACCCCGCGTAGGGTGCCCGCTTTACGGCGCTTGGCCAACAAACGCGGCGGCACCGTCGATCGGCTGCCCTGATCCGTCTCGCTTGCCAAGTTCCGCGGGCAGCTTACGGGCCGCACCGTCAGCCGCAAGAGCGCGAGGCTCACCCGTGCCGACCCAGGCGCAGGCGATCTGGTCTTCCCACTTGAGGAAACGCTGGGCCCGCACACCGCCGGTGGCGCGGCCCTTCGCGGGAATTTCAGCCCAGTCGGTGACCTTGGCGGTCGCAACATCGGTGCCGGGAAGGGTGATCGAGCTGTCCGCGACGGTCACCACCCGCGCCTCAGCACCCTCGGGCACGGCGGTGGCAAACACCACTCGTGCTTCGGCCCCAAGCTTCATGCCTGCCATGCCACCCGCTGGGCGACCCTGCGGGCGCACCGAGGCGGCAGGGAATCGCAGCAGCTGCGCATCACTGGCCACAACGGCAAACTCTGACCCGTCGGGTGCCGGGAAAGCGGAGAGCAGCTGGTCGCCGGCCTTCAGCGAGATGACCTCAAACTCGGGTCGCGCCGGCAGCTCCGTGAGAACCACACGCTTGACGGTGCCCTGCAGCGTAAAGAGCCCGATCGGGGTCTCGGTGTCGAGCGGCACGAGCCCCACCACACGCAACTTTTTATCGGTCACGCCGATGTAGTCGAGAAGCTTGACACCTGCAGAGAACGCGACGCTCGCGCCGGGCACGAGCGGCAGATCGACGGGGGTAAAGCGGTGGAGTGTGCCGTCAGAGAGCACGGCACCGAGTTCACCCCGAACCGTGCCGTCAACCGTTGACATCACCGCGCCGTGTTTTGTCGCCCGCGAGGTTCCGCGGGGCGATTCAAGCGCTTCGGGATCCCGATCCAAACGCAGCGCGCGGCCCGTTGCCGAGAGAAGCACGGTGCAGGGGGTATCTGCAACCTGCAGCGCCGCAGAGCTCGCAGCGGAGCGTGTGGGGCGGATCACCGCACCGGTCAGCACCGTGCGTCGGGGAGTGCCGAACGCCTCGGCTGCCTGGTCCATTTCGTTCGACACCACGGCGCGCAGCTTCTCATCGCTGCCGAGAATCTCGAGCAACGCCTCGATCTCGCGCTTCAGTTCGTCGCGCTCGCTCTCGAGCTCAACACGTGAGAACTTCGTGAGGCGGCGCAGACGCAACTCAAGAATGTACTCGGCCTGCAGCTCTGAGAGGTCAAAGACCTGCATAAGCCGCGACCGCGCACCCTCGGCGTCGTCGCTCGTGCGAATGAGCTGGATGACCTCGTCAATATCGAGGATCGCGATGAGCAAGCCCTCAACAAGGTGCATGCGCTCGCGCCGCTTTCGCAGGCGGTACTCGGAGCGGCGCTTAATGACCAGGATTCGGTGGTCAATGAAGACCCGCAGCATCTCGCGCAGGCCAAGGGTCTGCGGCTGCCCGTTGACAAGCGCCACCGAGTTAATGCTGAACGAGTCTTCGAGGGGCGTGTAACGATACAGCTGCTCAAGCACGGCCTCGGGGGAGAAGCCGGTCTTGAGCGTGATGACGAGCCGCATGCCGTTTTTGCGGTCGGTGAGGTCGGCCACATCAGAAATGCCCGAGAGCTTCTTCGCGTCGACACCCTGTTTAATCTTTTCGATGACGCGCTCTGGGCCGACGAGGTGCGGCAACTCTGTAACAACAAGCCCCGTGCGACGGGGGCTCAGCTGCTCAACCGACACCTTGGCGCGCGTGCGGAACGCGCCGCGGCCGCTGCGATACGCGTCTTTGACTCCATCGAGCCCGACAATAATGCCGCCGCCCGGCAGGTCTGGGCCGGGGATAAACTCCATGAGCTCATCGACGGTGGCGTCGGGGTTGTGCAGTAGATGCTTTGCGCCATCAACAACCTCGATGAGGTTGTGCGGTGCGAGGTTCGTCGCCATGCCAACAGCGATGCCACTCGCACCGTTCACGAGCAGGTTGGGCACTGCCGAGGGCAGCACGTCGGGCTGCATGATCTGGTTGTCGTAGTTCGGCACGAAGTCGACGACGTCTTCATCGAGTGACTCGGTCATCGCAAGCGCGGCACCAGCGAGGCGCGCTTCGGTGTACCTGGAGGCAGCTGGACCATCGTCAAGCGAACCGAAGTTACCGTGGCCGTCAACGAGCGGCAGGCGCATGGCGAAACCCTGAGCCAAGCGCACGAGGGCATCGTAGATCGAGGAGTCGCCGTGCGGGTGCAGCTTACCCATCACCTCGCCGACAACACGCGCCGACTTCACGTGGCCCTTTTCAGGGCGCAACCCCATGTCTTGCATCATGAAGAGGATGCGGCGCTGAACCGGCTTCAAACCGTCACGGGCATCGGGCAGGGCGCGCGAATAAATGACCGAGTAGGCATACTCGAGAAACGACCCCTCCATCTCTTTCGAGATGTCGATGTCTTCAATGCGCTCACCCGCGGTTTCGTGGGCTAACTGTGAAAGGAGTGCTGAGCTCTCAACGGAGCCTTCTGCGGAGGAATCTACAGAGCCGTCAGCGGGGCCACTTGGTGCTTCGGTCATAATGGTTTTTATGCTACCTACTGCCACCGACAACGGTGCGAGGCTTGCCGCAATTCTGCCAACTGGGATCGCCGCGGTCGCTCACGGACTGGGCCAAGATCCCGGCGCTGCACTCGACACCATGCTGGGTCCGGTTCTGAGCGATGGGGGAGCATCCGAGGCATCATCTCAACTCGCCAGCCTCCCTCCGATCCGTTCACTCGTGGTTGTGGTCGTTGACGGACTCGGTCACGCCAATCTCAAGGCGCGAGCGGGGCACGCACCGGCACTCGCCCGCTTACCCCAGCGCCGCATAGAAACGGTCGTGCCCTCAACCACCGGCGCAGCGCTCACAACCATCACCACGGGTCGGCTACCGGGCACTCACGGTCTCGTGGGCTACCGCATCCGCCACCCCAAGTTGGGGATGGTCTCGACGCTCAAGGAGTGGCAGGGGATCGAGGATCGCCGATCCTGGCAGCTCGCCACACCCTTGTTTGCAGCCGCCCGCGAAGTAGGGGCCAGGCCCGTCGCAATCGGCCGCCCCTCTCACGCTCAGGGAGGACTCACCGAGGCGATCCTGACGGGTGCTGACTACCAAGCCGGGCAGCGCATCGAAGATCGCTTCGCCGTCGCCTCCGCGCTCATACGCGAGCAAGAACCTGTCGTCATATACCTGTACATCGATGAGCTCGATAAGGCCGCTCACGAGCAGGGGTGGCAGAGTGGCGCGTGGGTCCGTCGCCTCGAACAGTTCGACGCGGCGCTAGACGGGTTTTTGCGCGGACTCCCCGGCAACGTTGGAGTCGTTATTACAGCGGATCACGGCATCGTCGACGTTCAACCGCACCAGCAAATACTGCTCGATTCGGATCCCGAACGACTCAAAGATGTCGTCGATATCGGGGGAGAGCCGCGCTTTCGTTCGCTCTACCTGCGCGAGGGCACGGATCCCGAACCCATCGCTCGGCAGTTTGAAGAATCAGAGCGAGGTCGCGCCTGGGTTGCGACTCGCGCTGAGGCTGTCGCGTCGGGCGCATTTGGCCCGATGGCGCCGGGGGTGGCCGATCGCCTCGGTGACATCATCATCGCCGCGCGCAAGCAGGTTGCCTACTACTGCAGTGACGACGATCCGCGAGCCCGCGCCATGGTCGGTCAGCACGGCTCACTGAGTGAAGATGAGCGCGGGGTACCGCTGATTCTCGGCGGGGCTCTTGCTGGGACAGGAATCGCGAGCGTCGTCACCGAGGTGGCGCGCTCGCGAATCCCGCTGCCCGGGTCAGCCTAGGCGGGATCCTCGTCGCTGCGGGTTCCGAAGAGAATGTCGTCCCAGCTCGGGATCGACGCGCGACCCTTTCGAGGGGACTTCTCCGGGTCGAGTTTGGGCTCAGCCTTATCTTGCTCTGCTGCCGGCGCGACCGGATCGGCAACAGGCTTCAAGGTGGGTGGACCACTAGTGGTTGAGGGTGCCGGGGAGGGCGTCGCTTGCCCGGAAACCCCGGCGGCACCCCAGATGCTGCGAGGGGGCGTGACTACGGGCTCGTCTGCCACCGCGGGAGGATCAGCGACCGGCGCTGCAGGCTGAGCGTTCTCTGCTTTGCTATCGCTCACCCGAGAACTCTGCTCACGCTCGCCGCGCCGCTTTCGAAGCGCATCGAGAAGATCAGCAGTCTGACTCAGGTCGATTTCTTCGCTGTCGTCTGTTTTGATCGCGCGGTGGTCAATCTCTTTGCGACGCTCGTACTCCGCATTGGCGTCCGCCAGCGATGGAGCAGGATCCGCGACCCGCGCACTGTCGTCGGATGACTCAGCATCGACCGCGGACTGCTCGCCCGCCTGCAGCTCTTCACTATCGCTATCGGTGTCGGTCATTGGAAGCTGCGAATGATCGAAGGCGCCCGAGTCAAAACGCCCGGTCTTCTCTTCGCTGTCGACGGCGCGCAGCTTCGGGATCAACCGATCGCCGACCTCACCCTGCTTTGAGAGGTTCACGGCGTCTGAGTTCACTGGCGCCAGCGTGCCCTTACGGTGCGCAAACGCCCAAATAGCGCGGTGCGAAACCTCGTGGGCGACGAAGTCGAGACCGATCATCCAGCCGGTCTCTTCGTCTTTCCAGGAGTTCCAGTCGCTGTCTTCGACGCCAAGACCAATGAGGCGTTCAGCAATAACACCACCGAAGTGCTGATCGGAATCGTCGTTCACGTCCGTTCGCACTGGGACAGCCTGAGCAAGCTCCAGAATGTACCGACGCTCCGCGAGAACCGGTTCTTCGAAGCGCTCAATATCTGCTTCTTCAAGACCGGTTTCTTCGGCAACCTGAGCGCGAGACTTTCCGGCGCGGATGAGCGCTTGAATCTCCCTCGGTCGCACCTTCCCGGCTTGACGATCCCGCTTAGCGAGATGCCTGAGTTCACTCAGCACTGTGTCGTCGACGACGAGGCGAAATTCTTCGTCAGCCCCGTTTACAACAATTAGAGCCTGATCTTCACGTCGCACAAAGCGCAATTCGTCCATTGGCGGCATCCCTTCACAGTTCGCGACCTAGGGTGACACAGGCTGGCGAGTTTATGTCGCATTGACGTGGGCGCGTGGCAAAGTCGTGCGGACCTGATTTTGCGCTGAGAGAAATTTAGCAACAGAGTTTGCGTAAGTGCAGCAAGTTAGGGCAGACTATGGCCGCTCGCAGGTTGATGTGTCCAGGGGACACGGGAATGCAGGAGAAGATGGCCACAGATTACGACGCCCCGCGTAAGTCCGAAGAAGAAGCAGAGTCAATTGAGGCTCTGAAAGAGCGCGGCTCTGCCAAGGGCGGCTCCGCAATTGATTCTGAGGATGCGGACAACCCAAGTTTTGACCTCGGGGGTTCAGATCTGTCAGATGTGGAGCTCGACGTTGTTGTGCTGCCTCAGCAGGACGACGAGTTCACCTGCGTGAGCTGCTTCTTGGTGCGACACCGCTCGCAGCTGGACCACCAGAGCGATCTGGGTCCGGTTTGCGCAGAATGTTCAGTGTAAATCGCGCCAGCGATTTACTACATTCTGCGCTGCCGCCACAGCGGCAGGAATGCTCGGTATAAAACGCGCCAGCGTTTTATCGCATTCTGCGCTGCCGCCACAGCGGCAGGAATGCTCGGTATAGCCGAACCGCCTAAAGGTCACTTTGCTCACGCAGAATGACCTTTAGGCCAGACTTTACGCCCGCTTCGCCGCCTCGATCGCAAGCGCAAGCTGCTCGGGGTGGCGGCTGGTGAGCACCCACTGGGGTGCAGGATCCGCTGGATCGATGTTCTCGACCCGCACGCCGCGGTGGATCCACCCTCGAACCAACAGATAGCTACGGGCATCTGTTCCAGGACCAATCGCGCGACGAAGCGCGTCAGATCCGAGCAACTCAACCTCACCGAGTTGGTCCACCGGAATCTCCGCACGGCCCGCGGTCAGGCGGCCATCACGCACGAGCAGACTCGGGCTCAGCACCAAAAAGCTGCCGGCGATCAGCACGTACATTGCTATGCCGGTTGGGAGCGCAAGCTGCGGGTTAATCGGTGTCATGACGAGTGCGACCGCCGGTATCAGCAGGAGCAGAGCGACAAACAAGCTCGGTCCAGGCAAGAGTCGTTCACGGTAGTCCTGGGGAGGCGCCTCAACTGTCATGGCTCCATTATCCCTCTCAAGAGATATGCATTTCGTCAATGCCCCACAGTCAGTGTGGTCTGAGCGCTTCGATCCGGTAGCCTGTCCGGGTGACCGATGTTGTAGAGATTCCAATTCGAGCTGAAATTCCCCCGAGCTATGCGCACGTGGGTGATGCGGGCGCCGACCTGCGTTCATCCGAGGCTGTGCAGATTGCTCCCGGGAAGCGTGTCCTCGTGGGTACGGGTGTTTCCATTGCGCTGCCAGAGGGGTACGCCGCGTTTATTGTGCCTCGAAGTGGCCTCGCCGCCAAGCACGGCATTACTGTGCTGAACACTCCTGGAACGGTCGACGCCGGATACCGCGGTGAGATCAAGGTGACACTGCTCAACACCGACACAGAGAATACCTTTGCGGTTGAAGTGGGGGATCGCATCGCCCAGATGATTGTGATGCCTGTTTCGCGAGCGGTGTTTGTTCCGGTCGAAGAACTTTCGGAGAGCGCGCGGGGCGCAAACGGCTTTGGATCCACGGGGATCAGCAGCTAGCTTCTGCGCGAAATCTTCGACACAATTTAAGAAAGCCCGAAGGGGCACGAGCAAGGAGATTCTCAGCCATGAGCAGAGAAAAGAAAAAAGACGCTAAGGCTGCTGAAGCCGCGACTTCTCAGTCTGATTCTGAGAACACGGAGTCTGCCGACGCGGTTGAACTTCACGAAAACGCCGGAGCGAACGTCGTTGAGATCGACGATTCGAAGTCAGCACCAGAAGATCGCGCCACTGCAGGTCCCTTTGACGTCTCAGAGGTCCCCGCAATGCGTCCGTATGTAGACCTCGGCGGCATTAAGGTTGCGCCTCGTGAGGGGCTGCAGCTTCGCCTTGAGGTGGACGAGCGGGCAAACCGCGTTGCGGCGGTTTCGCTGGACTACGAAGATTCGCTCTTGCAGGTGCAGGCGTTCTCTGCACCAAAGTCGTCGGGTCTGTGGGGCGAAGTTCGCGCCGAACTCATCCAGCAGATGACCGCCCAGGGTGCTGAGGTCTCCGAAGAGGAGGGCCTGCTCGGCCCCGAGGTCGTTGTGAACACGCCGGTACCGGCTGATCAGGGCGGCGGCACACGCCTTGCTCGCTTCCTCGCCGTCGATGGCCCCCGCTGGATGCTTCGCGGAGTCATCATGGGCAAAGCTGCTACCGATGTCGCAACCCGCGAACTCGTGATCGATCTCTTCCGCGAACTCGTTGTTGTGCGCGGCGACCAGCCGATGCCTCCAAGCGAGCTCATTCCGCTGCGCGTTCCCGCTGGAGTGCAGACAGATGCACCGGGCGAGGCTCAAGAGGCGTGAGTAACACAGGAGCGGCTGCTGATCCCGAGCCAGAGGACTCTGTGGGTGCCGAGCCTAGCGACGGCACTCCAGAGCCCACGAAGCTGAGCGCAGATGCCCTGGGCAGTCTTTCACTGAGCGGCGGCATGGGTAAAGCCGTGCAGGCGGGCCTCAGTGGAGAGGCTCTCTCGGGACGCGGTGTGCTTGACGCCATTGGTGGCTGGCGCGGGATCGCAGAAGCTCTCGTGCCGGGACTGCTGTTTCTGATTGTCTACTCGTTCACCAAAGACGAGAAGCTTGCGGTTATTGCGCCGGCTGCCCTCGCGATTATCGCGGTGGCGATTCGTCTGATTCGCAAGGAGTCGCCGATCTCGGCGATTTCTGGCGCAATCGGGGTCGGGATCGCCGTTGCCGCAACACTGATCAGCGGGGAGGGCCAGGGGTACTACCTCCCGGGATTCTGGATCAATGCCGCTTGGACGCTCGGCCTCCTCATCTCCATTGCCGTGAGGTGGCCGGTGCTCGGGTTTGCCATTGGCGCGTTTCGTGGCGGTTTGACCTCTTGGAGGCAAGACCGTTCGCTGCGGCGGGTTGCGCTGTGGCTCACCGTGCTGTGGCTCGCGATGTTTGTCGCGCGGCTCGTGATCCAGCTGCCGCTCTACTACTCCGGCAACGTTGAGGCCCTAGGCATTGCTCGTCTTGTCATGGGCACACCGCTATTCGCCCTGGTGATCATCTTTACGTGGATGGTGCTCAATCGCTTGCGGCAATCATCCGATGATTCAACGATCGAAACCGTTGAAAATACGGGGGAGACACCGCCCGCTGCCTGATTTCTCCGCCCTTCGATTCGGTGTAGACTTATCTTGACATCGAGACACTTTACGTGATCGGGATCGCCGATCGAAGGACTCAGGAGGAGCCTCATGGGAGCCGTCAATAGCTTCGGTGCGAAGAGCACCCTCACCGTTGGTGAGAAAGACTACGAGATCTACCGGATCGATCAGATCCCAGGCCACGAGCGCCTGCCCTACAGCCTCAAGGTGCTGTTGGAGAACCTGCTGCGCACCGAAGACGGCGCGAACGTCACGAAGCAGCACATCGAGGCGCTTGGCGGCTGGGATTCTGCCGCTGAGCCCGACACCGAGATTCAGTTCACGCCCGCCCGCGTCATCATGCAGGACTTCACCGGCGTTCCCTGCGTCGTTGACCTTGCCACCATGCGCGAGGCAGTTGTTGACCTCGGTGGTTCGCCCGAGCAGATCAACCCGCTCGCACCGGCCGAGATGGTCATTGACCACTCGGTTATCTCCGACGTGTACGGCACCGCTGACGCGGCCGCCCGCAACGTTGAGATCGAGTACCAGCGCAACGGTGAGCGCTACCAGTTCCTCCGCTGGGGTCAGGGTGCCTTCGACGAGTTCAAGGTAGTTCCCCCGGGCACCGGTATCGTGCACCAGGTCAACATCGAGTACTTGGCACGCGTTACGTTCACCCGCAACGTCGACGGTGCACTCCAGGCCTACCCCGACACCTGCGTCGGTACCGACTCGCACACCACCATGGAAAATGGCCTCGGTGTGCTCGGTTGGGGCGTCGGCGGCATTGAGGCCGAGGCGGCCATGCTCGGCCAGCCCATCTCGATGCTGATCCCGCGTGTTGTTGGATTCAAGCTCTCGGGCCAGATTCCCGCTGGCGTCACCGCAACCGACGTGGTGCTCACCATCACTCAGATGCTGCGCAAGCACGGTGTGGTCGGCAAGTTCGTTGAGTTCTACGGTGAGGGAGTCGGCTCGGTGCCGCTCGCAAACCGCGCCACCATCGGCAACATGAGCCCCGAGTTCGGTTCAACCGCGGCAATGTTCCCGGTCGACGACGTCACACTCGACTACATGCGCCTCACCGGTCGCCCCGACGAGCAGATTGAGCTCGTCAAGGCATACACCCAGGCACAGGGCATGTGGCACGATCCCGCCAAGGAGCCCGAGTTCAGCGAGTACCTTGAGCTCGATCTGTCGACCGTTGTGTCGTCGATCGCCGGCCCGAAGCGTCCGCAGGATCGCATCGAGCTGACCAGCGCGAAGACCCAGTTCGAGCAGGATCTGAAGAACTACGCTCAGGCAGCCAACCCCGCAAAGGTGAAGGATCAGCAGGGCCGCGAGTTCGAGCTCGATCACGGCGCGGTGACCCTCGCATCGATCACCTCCTGCACCAACACCTCGAACCCCTCGGTCATGCTTGCGGCGGGTGTACTCGCACGCAACGCTGCCGCCAAGGGCCTCAAGGCCAAGCCGTGGGTGAAGACCACGCTCGCACCGGGATCCAAGGTTGTCACCGACTACTACGAGAAGTCGGGCCTCAATGCCGATCTCGAGAAGCTTGGCTTCTACACCGTCGGCTACGGCTGCGTTACCTGCATCGGTAACTCCGGCCCACTGAACGAGGAGATCTCGCAGGCGGTCAACGACAACGATCTCGCCGTCACCGCGGTGCTCTCGGGCAACCGCAACTTTGAAGGTCGCATCAACCCCGACATCAAGATGAACTACCTCGCCAGCCCTCCGCTGGTGATCGCGTATTCACTCGCCGGCACGATGGACTTCGATTTCGACACTGAGTCGCTTGGTCAGGATCAAGACGGCAACGACGTCTTCCTGCGCGACATCTGGCCCAACGCGACCGAGGTGCAGCAGATCGCTGACGCCTCGATCGACTCCGACATGTTCAAGTCGAAGTACGCCACCGTGTTTGACGGTGACGAGCACTGGACCTCACTGCCGACACCCGATGGCAACACCTTCGCGTGGGATGAGAACTCGACCTACGTGCGCAAGGCTCCCTACTTCGATGGCATGCAGCTCGAGCCGTCACCCGTCACCGACATCGCTGGCGCACGTGCGCTCGCAAAGCTGGGCGACTCGGTCACGACCGACCACATCAGCCCCGCCGGCAGCTTCCGCGCGGAGACTCCCGCCGGTCGCTACCTCGTCGAGAACGGGATCGCGGTGCGCGACTTCAACACCTACGGCTCACGCCGTGGCAACCACGAGGTCATGATCCGCGGCACCTTCGCAAACATCCGCCTGCGCAACCAGCTGCTCGCAGCTGAGAACGACGGCGCCGGAGTCGAGGGTGGCTTCACCCGCGACTTCACGCTTGAGGGTGGCCCGAAGTCGTACATCTACGACGCAGCACAGAACTACCAGGCAGCTGGCATTCCACTCGTCGTGCTCGGCGGCAAGGAGTACGGCTCAGGATCCTCCCGTGACTGGGCGGCAAAGGGTACGAGCCTGCTGGGCGTCAAGGCGGTCATTACCGAGAGCTTCGAGCGTATTCACCGCTCGAACCTGATCGGCATGGGTGTGCTGCCGCTGCAGTTCCCCGCTGGTGAGAGCGCCGATTCGCTGGGCCTCGACGGCACCGAGACGTTCGACATCTCGGGTGTCACCGTACTGAACGAGGGCAAGACCCCGAAGTCGGTTGCTGTGAAGGCAACCAAGGCTGACGGTTCTGTTGTCGAGTTCGACGCTGTTGTGCGCATCGACACCCCGGGTGAGGCGGATTACTACCGCAACGGTGGCATTCTGCAGTACGTGCTGCGCTCCTTGGTGTAAATAACCAAACGGCAATGTCTACCCAGGCATTGCCACACAAATAAAGTTCGCCCACACGGCAGTGCCGTGTGGGCGAACTTCGTCTCGCGTGGGGCTCATTAGCACCTCAGTTCGAGACGATACCTACTTACTGGGGCGATAGTCCAGCACTAGCCGGTAGATGAACGCGGCCATCGCCTGACGCGACAGGTCGTCCTTCGGCCAGTATTCCTTGGTGTTGCCCACCTTGTTACCGGTTGAAAGCTTCTCGCTGTACATCCACGAGATCTCCTTGTAGAACGACATCCCTGGCTTCATATCAGCCATCGGCGACACCTTCGGTGCCGTGTAGTTCTTCGGCGCTTCGAGGCGGTAAATGAACGCCGCCATCGCCTCACGCGACAGCGAATCGTGCGGACGGAACGTCGGCTTCCCGCCAGCTTCCCGGTACCCGGTCGATAGCTTCGACTCGTACATCCACGCGATCTCCTTGTAGAAGGAATCCCCGGGCTTCACATCGGCAAATGGAGACACCGCAGGTGCCTGGTAGTTCTTCGGGGCTTCCATGCGGTAGATGAACGCGGCCATCGCTTGACGCTCCAGGTTGTCGGCCGGCTTGTACAAGGGCTTTCCCGACGGCTGGCGCCAGCCGGTGGAGTACTTCATGCACGCCATCCAGTCGATCTCCTTGTAGAACTTGTGGCTCACCGGAGTATCGGCAAACACCGGGGTCTTGCGAGCCACAGTGCACTTACCGTCAACCGCGGTCTTCTTCCATCCCGCGTAGATGGTGGTGTTTGCGGTAATCGGCTTCGTGAAGTCGTAAGCCGTCCCACCACCGTTCACCCAAGTCGTAAACGTGTATCCACTACGAGCGGGTTTGGACTTTGGGGCACTGATGACCGCACCATTGGCAACGGTCTGCGCCGGGAACGATCCTGTACCACCCGCAAGATCGAAGGTCACCGTGTGATTGACGACGGGCACTGGGTCCTTTGTCCACTCAGCAACGATCGTTATGTCGGCAATGATTGGGAGTCCGAAGTTGTAGAGCAACCCACCGACGCCGACCCAAGCCTTAAACGTATACCCCGCGCGAGTGGGTACCGCCGCCGGAGCACTGATGACAGCTCCAGCTGCCACGGTCTGCGCCGGGAACGATCCTGTACCACCCGCAAGATCGAAGGTCACCGTGTGATTGACGACGGGCACGGGGTTCTTTTCCCACTCAGCAACGAGAGTGATGTCTGCGAGAACTGGAAGGCCGAAGTCATAGAGCAATCCGCCGAGACCGACCCAGCCCTTAAACGTATACCCCTCACGAGTAGGTACCGTCGAAGGGGCGCCGAGAAGAGCTCCGAGGGTCAGCGTCCGCGCAGGGAACGATCCTGTACCACCCGCGAGATCGAAGTTGACCGTAACATCGAGGATCGGTAACGCCTGTTTATTGGGCGTAGGGTCGGGCGTTCCCGCACTTGCTGTGGACGCGTAAGGAGAGCCCTCAGTGGCCATCGCTGCCGCCGAGCCAACGCTAACTCCAGACACGGCCACGAGCGAGGTAACAACTATTGCGATCAGTCGCCGCGGGGACGACCTCTGTGGTTTTTGCACTGTAGTAGACCTAACTGCTAAAAATTGCCAAATTGCGACCCTGCCGCTCAACAATCACCAGATACAGCGGACTTGGTGGCGGCGGTACCAAGCAGGATGGCCGTCATAGGCCTACTGCAAAATCGATGCACCATTGGATCTCTCCCCAAAAATCCACCAACGACGATCATTAGACCAACAAAAGTCGGCAGTCGATGAGTTCGACTGCTTAGCGGGAAGCCTATTCACATCCAAGTGAGTCCTACAAGCCCCTACCGAGTCAAAAATATGCTTTAAGCACAACCTTACATTCGTCGTTCTGCATTGCTCGTTGATACATGACGAGTGATAAATAGTTTTCTTAGTGCGCGCGTCAATGCACCGCCAAACTAAATACATGGTTTCGCGTTGTTTTTCCGGGCCAGTCCCTTCCGTCACTAGCAGGCGAACGTCAAATCTGTCGGAGTTAAAACCCACACCGACCCGTTAGGAATCATCCTTCAACACGTCCGCAACAAGTTCGAGACTCGTGACCAAAAATGCCACAGGACTGTCAATTTACGACGGGCCCACCGCAGGGGCTCTTCAACGACCACTCGAGCACGCCCTTGCGAGAGAGTTCCAATTGATTGAAGGCTTGCCGTCGCAGTCGTTGAGTTTTACTGACCTGCGATCGATACTTGCTTCGTGCGTACCTTTTACCCGTCGTGGACAATCATGCGCGTCTCGCTGTCTGATCTGGCTCTTTGGAGCCACGATGAGGACCGGCTTCTCGGTGCCCAACCCGAACTCGCAAAGCTCTGCAAGGCTCTCGGGCTTGATTGGGACGTCAACACTTTTGCGCGAGAGCACTTTGGCGACCCTGGCGACGCTGGTACGGGTGACGTCTATCTATGCAAGAGCGCTTCTGCAGAAAGCCTTGTCGCACTCGACTTATGCACCCACCCCACCGACCAGTACGACATCGTAACCCTTGCCTACCGCTGCGACGCGAATAGTTATGAAGCAAGCCTGGCGGCCGCGCGTCGCATCTTTGATCAAGCGGAATACCCGGTGTCGTTTGAACAGGGTCATGTAGTTGCCAAAGCGGAGGAACTCACGGATCCTGCGAACTTCCCCCGTCAGCTGAGCTGGGGTTACACCCAACGGCTGCACATCGTAGATATTTGAGGCACTGGGAGATCTTGGCGAAATCTCGCCAATGCAGGTTCGTCCAGTGCCCGGGGCTAAGATTGTGGGGTGTCCTCTGCCACTGCAGGGGATGGGGAAGGAATGGTAACGGGTGTCGATCCTGGAGCGAATTGAGGGACCTCGTGACCTCGACGGTTTGAGCCCCGAAGAGTGTCGCGCCCTCGCAGCCGAGATCCGCGAGTTTCTTATCGCCGAGGTTGCGAAGACCGGCGGCCACCTGGGCCCCAACCTGGGTGTCGTTGAGCTGACCATCGCCATGCACCGCGTGTTCGAGTCGCCTCGTGATCCCATCGTCTTTGATACCGGGCACCAGAGCTACGTACACAAGATCCTCACCGGGCGGCGCGACTTTTCGGGCCTGCGCCAGCGCGGAGGGCTAGCCGGCTACCCGCAGCGCGCCGAGTCTGAGCACGACATCGTTGAGAGCTCACACGCCTCAAGCTCCCTGAGCTGGGCCGACGGCATCTCCCGCGCCTTTTCGCGCACGGGCCAGCAGGATCGCCACGTGGTCGCGGTGGTCGGCGATGGTGCCCTCACGGGCGGCATGACCTGGGAAGCCCTCAACAACATCACCGACGACAACGACCGCAATCTCGTCATCATCATGAATGACAATGGCCGTTCTTACGCTCCCACCATCGGCGGCATGGCGCGTTTCTTGAACTCCGTGCGGGTCACGGGCGGTTACCGCGATCTGCAGGAGGGGAGCGAGCGCCTCTTCGGCCGCTTCGGCAGCCCCGGTCGTATTGTCTATCGCGCCACTCGCGGCGCGATGCGCGGCTTTGTGAGCCGCGCCTCCGGCAACCAGGATCTTTACGCCAATCTCGACATCAAGTACGTGGGTCCCGTTGACGGCCACGATCTTGAAGCACTCGAGCTGGCGATGCACCAGGCAAAAGACTACGGTCGCCCGGCGCTCGTGCACGTGATTACCGAAAAGGGTCGCGGGTACGCGCTGGCAGAGAACGACGAGGCCGATCAGTTCCACGCGATTGGGCAGATTGATCCCGACAGCGGCGTGCCGGTCAAGCACTCTTCGGGGCCGAGCTGGACCTCGGTGTTTAGCGAACGCATCGTCGAACTCGCCGAAGAAGACGAGCGTATCGTCGCGATTACGGCCGCCATGCTTGCCCCGACCGGCCTCGACGCCATGGCCAAGCGATTCCCGGAGCGCGTCTACGACGTCGGCATTGCCGAGCAGCACGCGGTCACGAGCGCTGCCGGCCTTGCTTACGGCGGGCTGCACCCGGTCGTCGCCATGTACGCGACCTTCATGAACCGCGCCTTCGACCAGCTCCTCATGGATGTGGCGCTGCATCGGGCGGGTGTCACCTTTGTGCTCGACCGGTCAGGCATCACGGGCCCCGACGGCGCGAGCCACAATGGTGTCTGGGATCTCGCCACCCTGCAGGTTGTGCCGGGAATCCGAATCTCTGCGCCCCGCGACGAGCCGACCCTTCGAGAGCTGCTCGCTGAGGCCACACAGATCAACGATGGCCCCACCGTACTTCGGTACCCGAAGGGCTCCATCGGCCCGGAGATCCCAGCGCTGCGCCGCACAGAAGACGGCGTAGACGTTCTTCGTGAGGGCGCGAAGGCCGGCGGTACCGCAGATGTGCTGTTTGTTGCCGTTGGTCCGATGTCGCGCGTCGCCCTTGATGCCGCGGATATTCTTGCGGAGCAGGGGATCACCTCAACGGTTATTGATCCTCGCTGGGTGGTTCCCGTTGCAACCTCGGTCGTAGAGATCGCTCGGGATCACCGACTGCTCATCAGCATCGAAGACGGCATTCGGGTCGGGGGAGTTGGCACACGCATCCGCCAGGCCATGCGCGACGCTGGAGTCGATACCGCCGTCAGCGAGCTTGGCACTCCCGACGAGTTCCTGGAGCACGCAACTCGCGAAGAACTTCTCCTCGACGCCGGTCTGACGGCGGAGCAGATCGCCGCCGACGTGATTGAGCAGGTGCGCGGCACGCGGATCCCGATCGCGCGGCCGGAGTAAACCTGTGGCCAGGTCACGCAAGACCGATTTCCCAACGCTTTCCCCGCTCTTTCTGCCAGAGCTGGAGGCGGGGGATCCCGAGCTACTGACCATACGTGGCAGTTACGAACTCACCCGGTTTGCGGATGCAGATGTCTCGGAGCGGGATCTCTCGGGGGTCACGTTTTCAGAGTGCGAGCTAATCGGGCTATCCGCTAACAACTCTTCGCTGCGAGGGGCACGTCTGCTTGAGACACGCGTCGAGCAACTGAACGCGCCCGTGTTTCCGGCACCGCGTGTGCAACTGCGAGAGGTCGAGATTACACACTCGCGCCTCGGTGCGGCTGAAATGTACGATGCCGTGCTGCAGCAGGCGCTCTTTGCACACTGCAAGCTCGGCTGGGTGAATCTTCGCGCGAGTGACCTTTCGAACGTGGTCTTTCGAGACTGCGTGATCAGCGAGCTCGATCTCGTCGATGCCCGTCTCAAGCGCGTTTCGTTCGAGAACTGCCGGGCTGATGTGATCCATCTTTCCGGGGCCAAACTTGAGCACGTCGACCTGCGCGGCCTTGAAATCGGCACCCTCAGCGATGCCGCGTCGCTGCGCGGGGCAACTCTCAGTTCTTCGCAGGCGGCGTCGCTCACCCGCGTCTTCGCTGAGCACCTCGGCATTCTCGTCGAGGATTAGACTCAGATTCGCCCCTCAACGCATCGAGCCTGCGTTTCAGTGCTGAGACTGCGGTCAGAGGACGCAGGCTCGGCGCTGAAACGCAGGCTCGGTGTTGGGCGGTAGGGAGCAGCTACTCGCTGCGGCCCGCAATCCTTGGGTCGTGGAAAGCGGCTCCGAAGACCCGTTCGCTCGCCCCAACCCGATCGAGATAGGGTGTCGCACCGCCGGCCTGGAACGGCCAGCCCGCACCCAGGATCAGGCAGAGGTCGATGTCCTCAGCCGCTGCGACCACACCCTCGTCGAGCATGATCTTGATCTCGCCAGCAAGCTCGTCTTCGACCCGGCGCAGAATCTCTTCTTCAGAAACCGCGGTCTTGCCCAGCTTGACGGCTTTTTTGCCGGCCTTCGACAGGTCTTCAACCTTGCCGAGCTTCGTCTTCGCGAGAGGCTCGGTGACCTCCGCAAGAGCGTGCAGATTTGGCGAAGCGTAGAAGCGCTCGGGGAACGCGGCCACCATCGTGTCTTGCACGTGTGCGGCAACCTTCCAACCGACCAGGTCGATGAGCTCAAACGGCCCCATCGGCAAACCGATCGGTGCGAGCGCCCGCTCAACAACGGGCATTGGTGTGCCCTCGTCGAGTGCACGGGCTGCCTCACCCATCACCTTTGCGAGCAGACGGTTCACAACGAAGCCGGGGCGATCCGCCGTAATCACAGCGCTCTTGCCGAGCTTCTTTGCAACCGTCATGGCCGTGGCGAGTGTCTCGTCGCTCGTGGTGTCGACCTTCACGACCTCGATCAGCGGCATCACCGCGACCGGGTTGAAGAAGTGGAAGCCAACGAGACGCTCCGGGTTCTTCAGGTTCGCGCCGATCTCTTCGACCGAGAGCGACGAGGTGTTGGTGGCGAGAACAGCGGTCTCCGAGATGATCGGCTCGATCTCGGCAAAGACCTGCTGCTTGACACCCAGTTCTTCAAAGACAGCCTCGATGACCCAGTCACAGTCGGCGTAGAGCTTCTTGTCGGTGGTTCCACTCACGAGCGCCTTGATCTGGTTTGCGTCGTCGCGCGACAGGCGCCCCTTCTCCTGCATCTTGTCGACCTCACCGCGAATGTAGTCGAGGCCCTTGTCGACGCGCGACTGGTCGAGGTCGGTAATGAGCACTGGAACCCGCAGTTTGCGAGCGAAGAGCAACGCAAACTGGCTCGCCATGAGGCCTGCACCAATGACGCCGACCTTTTTCACGGGCTGCGCGAGTGAACGGTCGGGAGCACCCGCCGGGCGCTTTGCACGCTTCTGCACGAGATCGAAGGCGTAGATCGAGGCGGCGAACTGATCACCCGAGATGAGCTCAGTGAGCGCATCGTCTTCGCGCTCAAACCCGCGCACGCGGTCGTTATCTTTTGCCGCGTTCAGCAGGTCAAGCGCAACATAGGGCGACTTTGCGGCCGTGCCAATACGCGCCTTGAGCGTGTCGCGCGCGATCTTAATCGCGGCGGGCCACTTGGTAAGGCGCTCAAGCTTGCCCGGCTCATTGGGGCGCTCAACCTTGGTTGCACCCGTCAGCACTCCGTCGGCCCAGACCACGGAACGCTCCAAGAAGCTCGCGGCACCAAACATGGTGTCGAACAGCCCCATTTCCAGTGCCTGTGCGGGCTTCAGCATGCGGTTGTTCTTCAGCGGGTTCGAGACGATAATCTCGAGCGCCTTTTCGATGCCGATGAGGTTCGGAACAATCGTTGCGCCACCCCAGCCCGGGATGATCCCGAGGAACACCTCGGGGAACGCGAGCGCCGCGGTCGATGAGTCGAGCGTGCGGTAGTCGCAGTTCAGGGCAATCTCCATCGCACCGCCGAGCGCGAGGCCATTCACGAAGGCAAAGGACGGCACACCGAGCGAGCTGAACTTGCCCAGGATGTGGTGCCCGAACTGCGCCATGAGGCGCGCGTTCGCGGGGGTGGCGAGCGTCGAAACCTTCGAGAGGTCAGCACCGGCAGCAAAGATGAACTGCTTGCCGGTGACGGCAACGGCCTTAATCTCGCCCGCAGCAGCGCGAGCCTTCTGCTCGTCCAGCACCTTGCCCAGCGCGTCAAGCGTGCGCGGGCCGAGCGTGTTGGGGCGAGTGTAGTCGCGCCCGTTGTCGAGGGTGATGAGTGCGAGAGTGCCACCCGATGGCAGCGCAACATCGCGCACGAACGACTCGGTGACAACCTCGTCGGCAGATGCCGCGAGCAGCGGCGCAAAATCGATCTTGGTGTAGTCGGTCATCTTGAAGTTACTTCCTCTTCTTGCCGTCGAAGTGGGGGTTTTCCCAGATCATGGTGCCGCCCTGGCCAAGCCCAACGCACATTGCGGTGATGCCGTAGCGAACATCAGGACGCTGCTCGAACTGGCGTGCGAGCTGAATCATCAGGCGAACGCCGCTCGCTGCGAGCGGGTGTCCGATGGCAATAGCTCCGCCCCAGGGATTGACGCGAGGATCTTCGTCGGCGATCCCGAAGTGATCAGTAAACGAGAGCACCTGAACCGAGAATGCCTCGTTTAGCTCGAAGAGACCAATGTCGTCGATGGTCAGGCCCGCGCGACGCAGCGCCTTCTCTGTGGAGGGCACGGGTCCAATGCCCATGACCTCGGGCTCTACTCCGGCGTAGGCAAAACCGACCATGCGCATCTTGGCTTTCAGCCCGAGCTCGCGCGCGGTGTCGCCACCGGCGAGCAAGGAAACCGTAGCCCCATCGGTGAGCGGTGAGGCGTTACCCGCGGTCACACGACCGTGCGGGCGGAACGGGGTCTTCAGCGTTGCAAGGCCCTCCATCGTTGTTTCGGGGCGACGGCCCTCATCTTCGGTGGCGAGTCCCCAACCAGCGGCAGAGCGCAGGGCAACCGGCACAAGATCAGGCTGAATATCGCCGCGATCGTAGGCTGCCTGCACCTTCTGCTGACTGAGCATGCCAAAGCGATCAGCACGCTCCTTCGTCAGCTCAGGAAAGCGGTCGTGCAGGCGTTCGGCAGTATTGCCCATGTTGAGCGCATCGGGACTGACCAACTTCTCTGCCACGAAGCGGGGGTTCGGATCCGCATCGAGCCCAATGGGGTGACGCCCCATGTGCTCAACTCCGCCTGCGATCGCGAGGTCGTACTGGCCGGCACCAATGGCACCGCCCATCATCGACGCCACGGTCAGCGCACCCGCGCACATGCGATCGAGCGCGTAGCCCGGCACGGTCACGGGAAGCCCAGCGAGCATTGAAACGGTGCGGCCAAGGGTCAGCCCCTGATCACCCTGCTGCGTTGTTGCCGCGATTCCCACGTCATCGATGCGATCAAGCGGCAGATCAGGATTGCGCTCAATCAGCCCCTGCAGAGCCTTCACCGCCAGATCGTCGGCGCGCGTTCCCGCGTACATACCCTTTTCGCCAGCGCGTCCGAACGGGGTACGAACCCCGTCTACGAACACAACTTCTCTCATTGCGGCCACTTCGCCTCCATCAGGTGTGTTGTCATACTTCTACCCCCCATCCTAGGGACGGAGTCTCACCGTCGGGTGAGCACGTGCAGAATCAACGCGAGATCGCGTCAGAGACCGAAGACCTTTATACGCTCTCTACAAAAGCGGCGGCAAGAATTGGTGCAGTTAGTGCAGCCTGCCAGTCGCGCGCGCCAACCTCTTTGAGACGCAGTGCGATGCTCTCGGGGGAGAGATCCTCCGGCGGATTCCAGGCCAGCTTGCGCACAAAATCGGGAGTAATCAGGTTCTCGGCCGGCATATTCTGCCGCTCCGCCTCAGCCTCGACTCCCGCGCGTGCGGCGGCAAGGCGGGCAGCTGCCTCAGGGTAGCGCTGCGACCAGCCGCGGTGGTGCGGGATCGCACCGGGATCGCGAGGGCGAGGGCCGGGCAGGTCTTCAGTGGTCTTGCCACGCAAAATGGCCTGCCACCAACGGTCGATCTCTGTGCGGCTCGCACGACCGCGAAACGTTGACAGCTTGGCAAGGTCACCCTTGGAACGCGGGTTTGCCGCTGCCGCGGCGACGATCGAGCGGTCCGGAACCAATCGACCGGGGGCAATGTCTTGAGAGCGAGCGAGTTCGTCGCGCGCCAACCACAGCTCACGCGCAAGCGCCAACGCACGCGGGGAGCGCAGCGACTGCCCGTTCGACAGGTTGCGCCACGGCTCGGGGTTCTTCGGTTTCTCTGGCTTGTTGCGCACCGCCTCAAACTCGGCAGAGGCGTAGTCTTCTTTGCCCTGTTCGGCGAGGTCTTTGGCCACCGCATCGCGCAAATCCGGCAGCAGTGCAACGTCGAGCGCCGCATACTCCAGCCACGGCTCGGGAAGCGGGCGCTGCGACCAGTCAGCGGCCGAGTGCGCCTTCTCGAGTTTTACGCCCAGCAGCTGCTCAACCACGGCGCCGAGCCCGACGCGCTCATAGCCGAGCAGTCTCGCGGCGAGCTCCGTGTCAAAGATGCGCGGCGGATGCAGACCGATCTCGTCGAGACAGGGGATGTCTTGTGAGGCGGCGTGAAAGATCCACTCCTCGCCCTCGATAGCCTCCGCGAGGGGCGCGAAGTTTTCGATGCCAACCGGATCAAACAGAAACGTGCCGGATCCTCGCCGAAACACCTGAACGAGATAGGCCTCGGAGCCGTAGGTGAACCCCGAGGCGCGCTCGGCGTCTACTCCTACCGGACCGTTGCCCGCGGCCAACAGAGCGGCCGCCTTTTGCACTCCGGCATCGTCCGTAACCATTGACCACGAGGTCTCGAGCTCTGACTGCTCAACCATGTCGCTCATGCGCCCGTAAGCCCCTGTCGTGTGCGTCTAGCGGTGAGCGATTCGACGCCCTCTTGATGCGGCAGTCCCGCGAGCAAACACAGTAACTCAGACCATGCCTCAGCGTGCACGGCGAAGTTATCTCCGGTCGGGGTCCAGGAGGCACGCAGCTCAATCTGCGCGGCGTCACCCTGCGCCTCAAGCGATCCGAAGCCACTCGAAAGGGTTTTGGTCGCTGTGCCCGACAGGTAGGTGTAGTTGGCACCGCGTGAGTCGAGCGCATCGACCAACCAAGACCAGGCGACGTCAGAGATGAAGGGATCCACGCCGATCTCAACCTCAAGTGGGGCCTGCGCGAAACACACGATCCTGAACGGACCGCCCCACTCCTCGGAAGATTCGGGGTCGTACATCAGGATGATCCTGCCAGCCCCGTAGGCCGAGTCGATCACGTCGTCCGCGGTGTCGTCTTCGGCGCCGCGCGCAACACCCGCCGCAAGGGCGATGGAATACGGTGCGATGCGCTCGGGGGCGGGTATCTCGCGCATCTTGAGTTCGCGCCGCAGTGTTGCCCCGCGAATTTGATCGGCGGCGGCGGTGAACTCTAACGGTTGCCCCGCGATCGTTGCCATCACACAGGGAAGACTAGAGTTTGCTGTAAGTGAGTTGCGGTTGCCACGCCGGTAAGCGCCGATCTCAAGGGAGGTACATCATGGCAGAAGCCGAGAAGAGCGCCTGGAGAGAGTGGTGGGGCCGCGGTGCGGCCATCGCCGGGGGCGCAGCTGCCATCGGCGTTGCGGGAGCGGTCGCGGCGGGCGTGACCCTGGCCCGCAAGGCCGTGGTGCCGAGAGACGCAAGCATGCCGATCATCGTGGATCAGATGAAACAGTCGGAGTCTCGGCAGTACGTGTGGCTGCTGGGGCAGGACGCGGATCTGCCGGGGCGCTACTCGTTCCGCTTCGACAATGATGCGGGTCACGCGCGTCTCGGCCCGGTACTCGAGGCGCGGGGCGGCAGGGTTGTGCGTGAGGTCTTGCAGGTGGATCGAGGATCGCTGACCGTTGGAGCCCGGGGGCGCATCGGTGGCTGGTGGTTCACCTCACCAGAGGAACTCGGGTTCCGTGTTGAGCACATCACGTACCCAACGGAACTCGGCGACGCTGACGCTTGGCTGATCCACCCCCGCCGCGCGAAGAAGAAGCGCTGGGCGGTGCACGTTCACGGCAGGGGCGCCCTGCCAGAGGAAACTCTTCGTGGGGTTGCGCCGCTCGCCCGGGCGGGGATCACGAACCTCGTCATTAGCTATCGCAACGATCCGGGCGCGCCCGCGGGGGAGAACGGTCGCTACGGGATTGGGATCGCCGAGAGTCGCGACGTCGATGCCGCAATTGCTGAGGCGCTGCGCCGAGGCGCCGCGCGCGTCACATTGTTCGGCTGGTCGATGGGCGGCACGGCGAGCCTGGTGTCGGCGACCAGCGGCGAACACAGCGGTGTGATTGACGGACTGATCCTCGAATCACCGGCGGTCGATTGGACCACACTGCTGCGGTACCAGGCAAGCTTGTTTTACGCTCCAAAAGCGATCGCTGACATCGGAATCCGGCTGCTCGACGCGGGTGTTGTGCGCGGCGGCGAACCCGAAGGCATCGCGTTCGCAAAGCTCACTCCCGAGTCGTTTGCGCGTCAGCTGACGGTTCCCGTGCTCATTCACGCGAGCAAGGGCGACACGTTTGTGCCGTGCGAGAGCGCGCAGCGACTGGCCGCCGCACGACCCGATCTTGTGCAGCTGCGACTGCAAGAAGAGGGCGAGCACGTGAAGCTGTGGAACGTTGATTCGGAACCGTGGGAGCGCGTAACGGAGCAGTTTGCCCGATCGTTGCCCCGCCCACCATGGCGTGGTGAGTAAGCAAGAAGGTAACACTGAGGCAGCTTGCACCGGCATCCGGCTACACTAGCTCCGATGCCCTCCGAGACTCAGCTCCCCGAAACAGCCCAGCGAAGCTCTGCCCGCCTTGTCGATCGCAGTCCGAGCATTTCCGGCGCCGAACTGGTGGCGACGCTTGTGCCACCGCCACAGTTCGACCACGCGACTTTTGATTCGTATCGCCCGGATGCCGAGTACCCCTCGCAGGCTGAGGCTCGGGACGTGCTTCGTGCCTTTGCTGAGCCCGAGGCGCCCGTGGCCCGTGGTGGCCTGTTCGGTTTCGGTCGCAAGAAGCAGGCCGCGCCCGCAACGGCGGCACCCACCAAGCCCGGCGTGTACCTCGACGGTGGTTTTGGAGTTGGCAAGACTCACTTGCTCGCGGCAACGTGGCACGCAACCGCGGGGCGCAAGTATTTTGGCACCTTCATTGAGTACACCGCGCTCGTTGGTGCACTGGGTTACAACGGCGCCATCGGTGTGCTGCAGGGCGCTCGCCTCATCTGCATTGACGAGTTTGAGCTCGATGATCCGGGCGACACCATGCTCATGACCCGCATGATCAAGGACCTCACTGAATCGGGTTCAAAAATCGTCGCGACCTCAAACACGCCACCGAACGCCCTCGGTGAGGGTCGGTTTGCGGCGTCTGACTTCATGCGAGAGATCCAGGCGATGTCTGCGCGGTTCACAACAATCCGTATCGACGGCACCGACTATCGCCAGCGCGACATCGAGGGTGACGCCGTGACGCTCTCGGACGATGCCTACCTCTTTGCGCTCGCTGATTCAGCGGCCGCTGGTGAGCGCATGACCGACGATGACTTCGACGCCTTTGTTGCTCACCTCGCGACCGTTCACCCGTCGAGCTACGTCGGCATGCTCGGTGGCATCCAGGCGATTGGGCTGCGTGGCGTGCACGAGCTGACGGATCAGTCGGCCGCGCTGCGCGTCGTTGCGTTCATTGACCGCGTCTATGACGCACAGATCCCGATCCGCGCGACCGGCATTCCGCTGACCGACATCTTCGGCGGTGGCATGCTCGACGGCGGCTATCGCAAGAAGTACCAGCGCTGCATGTCGCGCCTCAACGCGCTGACCGCGGGCGAGCGCAGCCTCTAACCCACGACAGCTATTTCACCGTGCAGAACGGATGACCCGCGGGGTCAAGGTACACGCGGAAGCCCTCGTGAGCCTCGATAAAACGGGCACCAAAGGCGACGATTCTGTCGTGCGCCTCTTCGATGTCTCCCACCGAGATGTCGAGGTGTGACTGCTGGTCACCGTCATCGCTCGGCCAGCGAGGTGGCACGAAGCCCGGTGAGGGCTGGAAGCTGAGTCGCGCACCGTTTCCTGGCAGGATCAAATCCACCCACTCATCGTCTTGCTCGATTCGCCCGCCCAAAAAACTGCGATAAAACTCGGCGAGTGCTGCAGGATCGGGGCAGTCGAGAACGACGGCGTACAAACTTCCAATCACGGTGGCTCCTTTGCTCAGCTGATTGCGGTTGCGTCACCTATCGTCACACTTCTGTGCCTGCCGCGCTAGGGGTTATTGCGATCCAACCCAGCGCGGCCGACCGCAACCCCTTATCTCGGCGCGTTTTCGGTTCTACACTGCGAACATGTCAGAGCTGCATGATGAAAACCCGTTCAAGATCCTGGTGACGGGTGCGGGTGGATACATTGGCGGGCGTTTGGTTCCGTTGCTGATTGAGGCTGGCCACAGCGTGCGAGTGCTCGTGCGTGATCCGAACCGCCTACGCGACATTCCCTGGGTTTCTGACGTCGAGGTATTCGAAGGGGACCTGCTCCATCCGGCAACTCTCGCCGCCGCCTTCGAGGGCGTCGATGCCGCCTACTACCTTGTGCACTCGATGGGTCCGGGCGCCAGCCGCAAGACCTTCTCTGACATCGAACAGGAGTGCGCGACGAACTTTGTGACGGCCGCGGAATCCGCCCGCGTCGCGCGCCTCGTCTATCTGAGCGGGCTGCACCCCGACGGGCCGCTCTCACGGCACCTTCGCTCGCGCACGGCCGTGGGAAACGTGCTCTTGGAGTCGACGATTCCGGCTGTTGTGCTGCAGGCGGGGGTGGTCATCGGTTCAGGATCCGCGTCGTTTGAGATGATTCGGCACCTGACCGAGGTTCTGCCGTGGATGCCCGCACCAAAGTGGGTAAGAAACCGCGTGCAACCGATTGCGGTTCGTGATGTGCTCTACTACCTCGTACACGTGTTGGACATTGATCCTCACACAAACCGAACCTTCGACATCGGCGGCCCTGATGTGCTGAGCTACGCGGACGCCATGAACGGCTATGCCGCAGAAGCGGGGCTGCCCAAGCGCTTGATACTTGCATTGCCGGTGCTCACGCCGCGACTGGCCGCGCACTGGGTGAACCTTGTCACACCAATCCCGCACAGTCTGGCGGGCCCGCTCGTTGAGTCATTGCAGCACAGCTGCGTCGTGCGAGAGCGAGACCTCGATGCGCTCATTCCCGAACCCGAAGGCGGACGCACCGGCTACCGCCAGGCGGTGCGTCTCGCGCTCGGCAAGATGCGTGACGGTCAGGTCGTGACGAGCTGGCAAAACGCGTCCGTCGCCGGAGCGCCCAGCGATCCTCTGCCCAGCGATCCCGACTGGGCAGGGCACAGCGTCTACACCGACCTGCGCAGCCGGGAGTCCGAGGCCTCGGTTGATCAGCTGTGGCGCGTTATTGAGGGGATTGGCGGGGAACGCGGCTGGTATTCCTTTCCGCTCGCTTGGGCACTGCGGGGCTGGATGGACAAGTTCGTCGGCGGGGTCGGGTTGCGGCGAGGCAGGCGACACCCCGACACCCTGTTCGTTGGCGAAGCGCTCGACTTTTGGCGCGTCGAGGGGTTGGAACGCGGTCGCCTGCTGCGCCTCCGCGCGGAGATGAAGGTGCCCGGGCGAGCCTGGCTTGAGCTGAGCGCCGAGCCCGGTGATG
This sequence comes from Leucobacter viscericola, assembly GCF_011299575.1. Taxonomy (NCBI): domain Bacteria; kingdom Bacillati; phylum Actinomycetota; class Actinomycetes; order Micrococcales; family Microbacteriaceae; genus Leucobacter; species Leucobacter viscericola. The sequence continues at coordinate 249,686 of NZ_CP049863.1, read as the reverse complement.
ATGGCCAGGGGTGTCGTTACCAACAGCGTGCCATCTTCTTTCCACGCGGGCTGTTTGGCCGGCTCTACTGGTTTTCCATTCTTCCCTTCCACGGCATAATCTTTAGCGGTATGGCAAACCGAATCATTCAAGCCGCAGGAGCCAAAAACGGTGAGTAAACCCGACAGTTCACCCGTGAGCTTGGTGTGGCTACGCAACGATCTACGTCTCGAAGACAACCCCGCTCTCGTTGCTGGTATCGAGGCCGCGGGGGATCATGGCGCCGTTGTCGTTGTGTATGTACTCGAAGAGCCCGATGCCGCGGAGTATCCGTTACCCTTCCAGTCAGCCTCACAGGAAGAGAACTCCGAAGAGGCACGCCAGTCCGTGCCCAACTCGAACGCGCCTCGGCCATTGGGAGGCGCCTCGCGGTGGTGGCTGCACCACTCGCTCACCGCACTGGCCTCGAGCCTGCGCGCGATCGGGGGCGAGCTCGTCTTGCGCCGCGGCAACGCTGCGTCAGTGATTCCCGAGCTCGCACACGAGGTGAACGCCACCGGGGTCTACTGGAACCGTCGGTACACAAACGCCCGCGCTGTCGACGGCGTCATTAAGTCGCGCCTGCGCACCTCGGGAATCGACGCGCACAGCTTTCAGGCAAACCTGCTTCACGAGCCCTGGACAGTCAGCACAGGATCGGGCACTCCCTTTCGAGTCTTCACGCCCTACTGGCGCGCCTGCCTGAGCAGGCCGCTGCCACGCGCGCCCTTGCCCGCTCCAGAGCGGATCACAACGCCCCTTACGGCCGTTGCCAGCGACGATCTGTCGTCTTGGAACCTACTGCCGCAAAATCCCGATTGGGCCTCGGGGCTGCGCGAGACCTGGCAGCCGGGGGAGCAGGCCGCCCTGACACGTTTGAGCGCGTTTCTTGAGGTCGGGCTGGCCTCGTACCACCGCCGCGATGAACCATCCGAAGCGGTGAACTCCATGCTCAGCCCGCACCTGCGGTTCGGCGAGATCAGCCCATTCCAGGTGTGGCACGCGGTGGACTCGGCGAGGCGAACTGAGCTCTCCGGGCAATCACTCGATAACGCGGCAAAGTTCCTGAGCGAAATTGGGTGGCGAGAGTTCAATGCCAGCATCCTGTTCTACATGCCGTACCTTCGCGACCAGAACGTGCGCCCCGAGTTCGACGCGTTCCCCTGGAAAGAGACGGATCCGCACCAGTTGAAAGCCTGGCAGACGGGGCAAACTGGAGTGCCTCTTGTTGACGCGGGCATGCGCGAACTGTGGCACACGGGCATCATGCACAACCGGGTCAGAATGGTCGCGGCCAGCTTTTTGATCAAGAACCTTTTGGTTGACTGGCGCATCGGTGAAGCTTGGTTCTGGGACACACTCGTTGATGCAGACGAGGCGAGCAACCCGGGAAACTGGCAGTGGGTTGCTGGCAGCGGAGTGGATGCAGCGCCGTACTTTCGAGTGTTCAATCCGGAGACGCAGGCGAAGAAGTTCGACCCCGAGGCTCACTATATTCAGCGCTGGGTCCCCGAGTTTGAGGGGGACGCTGCGGGCAAGCGTGCGCCCGGGGCCGAGACGCTGTTTGGCGGGTCATACCCCGCCCCGATTGTTGATCTGCGCGAAACGCGCGTAGCCGCGCTTGCCGCCTACGACGAGATGCGGGCCGTTGGGTTGTATCGAGGGAGCCAATAGTCATGGGGAAGCAGAATAAGCGCCGGTCTGTCACACGGCGCAGACGCGGCTTGGCCAGAAGCAAACGCCAGTATGAAAGCCAGCATCCAGGGGGCAAGGCCAAAGTCGGGTTTGGTATTGGCCCGAGGAACTGGGCTGCGTTGTGGGTTCTTGGCGGGTTCGTGCTGCTCGGCGCTCTGTTCTCGTGGTACCTGATTTCTCCGATGCTGACGGGGGAGGCCGACTACGACGGGCGCGAGATGTTCTTCCCGTTCTCGTTCCTCGCTCTGATGGCAGTGCTCGCCAGCGTGCTCCCGCACGCCTTCGTTTCTGAAGACGGCACCATACCGACGTACACCGACGACCGCTACTCGCCCGCCCTGTTCTGGTATCTCGTGGGCATGATGGCGCTCTGCGGTCTACTGATTGCACTGGCACCGGCCATGGCGCTTTTTGACGGCTACGACCTGAGCGCGTACGTCCAAGTTCCGAGGACTCGTTCCTGGGAATCCAGCACCGCTCCGCTGTGGCTCGTGGCACCACCGTACTGGGCTGGGTCCGCTGTGCTGTTCTTCTACATTGTCCGAGGCGTGTGGCGGCGCTTCACCCGACCGATCCCGTTTCGTTCTTACCGTGGGGCACGAAAGTAGGCCCGGTTCGGCCCGTGAGGGGCTCTCGAAGTTTGCCTAGCGGCTCGCTCGGAAAGCTTCAAAGGCCTCGGCGGAGGTTTTGCTCGGGGTGTATCCGAAGCGCTCTATGAGCGCCGCATTGCTCAGCACCGGGCGATAGCGCACGAAGTTTACGCGGGCCGCCGTGTGCGGGGTCAGGCGCAACGCGTGGCCAACCGTGAGTCCCGCTGAAAGCAGCCAGGCCGGCAGCGTCAGATTGCGCTTGCCCATGCGTGCGGCAATGTTCTGGATCGTGAGAGCGCCGGTTCCCGCCACGTTGAAGATGCCGGTAACCGGGCTTGTCACGGCCTTAGCAAGTACCGCTGCCACGTCACTGTGCCAGATGAACACGTAGGGGGAGTCACTGCCCGCAATCGCGAGCACCCGCTTCGCATCGAACAGTGCGGTGATCTGGTTCTGCAAGCCCTCTCCGAGGATCGTGCCGATCCTGAAGATGCTCTGCTCGAGCTCCGGGTGCTGCTCACCGCACTCAGCCAGCATCTCTTCGACAAGGCGTTTGTGTTTGCTGTACGAAAACTCGTCGTTGCCGCGCAGCGGGTCCGACTCAGTGAGCCACTCGGGGTTGTCGGCGTGGTACCCGTAGGCAGCGCCGCTCGAGGACACGATGATGCGCTGCACTCCCTCTGTGAGGCAGGCGTCAATCGTGTTGCGGCTGCCGGTGACATCGACCGCGTACTCCTGCGCCTCGGTCGTCTGTTTGCCGGGATTGACGATCGAGGCGAGGTGGATCACGGTTGTGATCCGGTGCATGCGCAGTAGCGGCGGCAGCGCGGCCGCGTCCGTCACATCGCAGAGTTCATAACTCACGTTCGGGATCCGGTCTCCGTCGGCGGGCAGGCGAATATCTGCGCTCACCACGTGTTCAACGCCAGCGAACCTGCCCGCACCACACAGTTGCTCGATGACGGAGCGCCCCAGAAACCCGTTACCACCGGTAATGAGCACGCGGCGACCCGTCTTTGCCGCCTCAGCGTTCACGCCGCCACCTCCGTTCGCGCAACCTTGCGCGCCTCATATCGAGCGCTGTAGCGCGCCCAGAACGTTGCGAGGATCAGCCCCGCGATGATGTCCCAGATGCCCCACCAGCCGGCCACAACCGCCATGCCACCGAGCCCTCCGAAGAACGTGAACACCAGGCCGAGGCCCAGGCCAGCATTGCGAATGCCCAGCTCAAACGCCATCGCACGTCGAGCTTTGGGAGGCAGCCCGAAGCCGCGGGCAATACCCCAGCCGAGCGCGAGCGAAATTGCCTCGTGTAAGAACACCGCCACAAGCACCAGCCCAACATAGGTCATGAACAACTGCAGATTTCCCAGCAGGGCCGCCAGCACAAAACCGAGCAGAGCCAGCAGGCTGAGGCGCTTTGCCCAGGGCTGCACCCTCGCTGCAAACCGCGGCCAGCGGTGGGCGATAAAGAGCCCGAGCGCAAAAGGTGCACCGATAATCAGGGCGATCTCGATCAGCATTTGCAGCGGCTCAAGGCGCACCGACTTCAGTATCTCGTGCGCGGTTGGATGCAGCCCACCCCAAAACGCGAGGTTCGCCGGCATCGCGAAGATTGCGATCACGTTTGAGATGGCGGTCATTGACACCGAAAGCGCCACGTCGCCCTTGGCGCGATAGGTCAGCACCTGTGAGACGTTGCCGGGTGGGCAGCAGGCGACCAGGATCAGGCCCAGCGAGACCGAGGCCGATAGCCCCAGCAAGATGGTGAGTCCAAACGTGATCGCAGGCAGCAGCAAAAACTGGGCCGCAATCGCAACGATAATCGCCTTCGGGTTTTGGAGCGCCCGTCTAAAGTCTTCGAGTTTGGTGTCGAGGGCGATCCCGAACATCACAAACGCGAGCACGGCGCTGAGTGCGATCAGCGATCCGGGGGTGAAGTTCACCGCGGCCTCGTCGATGTTCATGACTGTTCCACCAGTGTGCGTGCCGGTGCTGGTGCCTCTGCGCGCTTCTTCGCGAGTTCCGCGGTCAGCGCCTTCACGGTGGTGCGGTAGGTGTGCTTGTCGACGTAGTACGACATGCGGTCGAGCCCGAGGTAGCGGTAGCCGCCCGTCAGGTCGGGCCAGGGTGCCGCTGCACGATCCCGAACCACCTCGGCCGTGCCGTCTTGCGCGTCGACCCCCGCGAGATAGCTCGCGAGCAACTCCGCCTGCTCGGCGCGGCCTTCCCACCCGATGCCGGAGGCCTCGATCATGCCAAGCACGTAGATACCGTTGAAATTAGGGGTAAACATGTTGAGAAAGAGTTTGGGGCAGGCACCGATCCAGTTAAGGTGCTTCTTTTCGATGTAGGGGTAGTCGAGCACGTAACCGGTTGCGAGCATCACGAGGTCGTAGTCGGCTCGGGATCCGTCAGCGAAGGTTGCGGTGTGCCCCTCGAAGCGGGTGATGTCGGGTCGGATCTTCACGTCGCCCTGACCCGCGTGGTGCAAGATGAGGGTGTTGACCACCGGGTGCGACTCGTAAATGCGGTACTTGGGTTTCGGAAAACCGAAGCGCTCAGGTTTGCCGGTGAAGGCTTTGAGCAACCGGGAATCCACGGCCTGCTTGATGGGACGGGGGAGCGGCTTGCCCTGAGTGAGGGTGTCGGTCGGTTTACCGAACATGTATTTGGGCACAAAGTAGTAGCCTCTGCGCACGCTCATGTCGACCGACTTCGCGTAGTGCACCGCGTCAACCGCGATGTCGCAACCGCTGTTGCCGGCGCCGATCAGCAGCACGCGTTTGCCCTCGAACACGCGCGGGTGCTTGTAGTCGGCGGTGTGCAGCAGCTCGCCGTCAAACTCCCCCTTGAGTTTCGGGATCGAGGGGTGCGCGAGGGTGCCCGAGGCGAGAATGACTCCGTCAAACGTGTCTGCGTGCTCGCCGCTCTCGTCTTGGTAGTTGACCTGCCAGCGGTCGCCTTCGGGCTCTACCGAGTTGACCGTAGTGTTGAAGCGGAAGTGCTCGCGGAGATCGAAGGCATCGGCAAAGTCGTCGAAGTATTCTTTGAGTTCGCGGTGGTTCGGGTAGTCCGCGCGCACCTTGGTCATCGGGAAGTTTGCGAACTCGGTTGTGTTGCGCGACGAGATGAGGTGGGCTGACTCGTAGACGGTGCTGCGAGGGTTCGTGATGTCCCAGAGTCCGCCCACGCCGTTCGACGATTCGAACCCGACAAACTCGACGCCCTTCGCGAGCAGTTTCTGAGCTGCCGCGAGACCGGTCGGCCCCGCGCCGATCAGTGCGTATCGTTTGGGCTGGGCTAGCATTGGCTACTCCTTCGTGGCCGGATTTCCGTGTTCGACGCTGCCCGCTGACGGGCGCATCACACCAACATAGTGGATGCCACTCCATACCGCGGCCACCTGCGTTAGGAGCCTCGCGTTGCAACGAAGGTTAAGGGAGGTCAATGCGCGGCCAACTTTGGTTCCCGTGCGGCTGGAACTAATCACTCAGAGCCACTGTCGGCGAAACACGTGCCGCACGCCAAGCTGGATAGATACCCGCAACCGTTCCGACCGCGAGTGTCGCACCAACCGCAGCAGCTGGTACAAGCGGCGGAATTGCAATGGGCCACCCGTTTGCAAGCGCAAACGCAGCAGTTGCAATTGCACCAACCCCGACTCCGGCCAGACCTCCCATGGCCGAGAGCAGCAAGGCTTCACCAAGAAACTGTTGCCTGATGTGTTTGCGTAACGCGCCCAAGGCCCGCCGCAAACCGATCTCGCGTCGCCGCTCCATAACCGAGATGATCATCGTGTTTGCGACTCCAATGCCACCAACGAGCAACCCGAGCGAACCAAGCCCGAGCAACAAACCCGTGAAGGCATCATCTGCCGCATCTTTGGCGGCAAGCGCGTCCGAAGGTCGCGACACAGCAACACTCTCGGGCATCTTGGGATTGATCGTTGCGGGTAGAAGCTTTCGAACAGCGGCCACCTGGTTCTCCGCCGATCTCAGATAAACACGCGTTGGCTGCTTGTCGTACGCGAGTCGCTCAGCGGCAACGTCAGCGCCCACGAGAGCGGAGGTATCGAGTTCGGGCGCAAGCGGAATCTCTTCAAGAATCCCGATAACAGTGAACCACTGATTACCAAGCCACACCTGGGTACCGGGGGTATCCACACCAAGTCGAGTTGCAGCCTTGGCTCCAAGAACGACGGTCGGATACTCGTCTGTCGCAGCGCTCAGCCACGCTCCTGCTCGAACCTTTGCGCCCGTAACGTCCAGAAGATCCTTATCCGCGGCTTTCACCTCGAGCCCACCCGTCTGTGCTGGGTTTATGTACGAATTGCGATAGATGAAGGCCCCAGGAACGTTCCCAACGCCGGTTGCGCTGCTCGCCCCCGCAATTCGAAGCGCGCGCCCAACCGCATCCTCAACGAGGGGAGTATCCCGCCCAAAGGCGTCTTGTCCGCCCTCGATCGTGAGCAGGTTGGTGCCAAGCGCGTCAAGTTGTTGCTGCAGTTTCGCCTGGCTCGACGAAGAGATTCCAATAACCGCGACCATAGCCGCGATCCCAATCGCAATACCCAGCGCCGAGAGAATCGCGCGCACGGGCCGCGCCCGCATGCCAGCGATGCTTAACCGAACAAGGTCGGTGCTGCGGAGCCGTGAGCGCTCCGTGGGGATTCTGCTTCGCCGCCGCGAGGCCGCCGGTCTCCAGGAGGTTCGTTTGCGGATCATTTCTTTGCCTCCGCTTCTACAAGCAAGCCGTCGCGCACTTGCACGCTACGCGGTAAAGATGCCGCGAGTTCGCGGTCGTGAGTGATCATGACAATTGTGGTTCCCACTCTGTTAAGTTCGTGAAGAATTCGCATCACTGCTGCGCCCGAAACGCTGTCGAGATTGCCCGTGGGCTCGTCAGCGAGCAATATCTCGGGCTTGCCCACGGTTGCGCGTGCAATGGCCACGCGCTGACGTTCCCCTCCCGACAGCTGTTGAGGCTTGTGGTTTAGCCGATGTCCCAGCCCCACCTGTTCGAGCGCACGTGCCGCCGCCGCAATTCGTTCTCCGCGGCGCAGTCCCCGATACAGCAGGCCATCCGCGACATTCTCATGAGAAGTCCTGCCCTCATTGAGATGAAACTGCTGAAACACAAAGCCGATCCGGTTCGCCCGAAGCCCCGAGAGATCATCGTCACTCAGCGACCCAACATCTTGAGACGCGATCGAGACCTTCCCAGAAGTCGGGCGATCAAGTGTGCCAAGGATATTGAGGAGCGTTGACTTACCGGAACCAGAAGGTCCGACAATGCCAACAAACTCGCCGCGTTCAACCCGGAAGCTCACACCTCCAAGCGCCTGGGTCGGGGGTGAACCGTAACTGCGGGTCACCCCTTCAAGCACAATCATGCTTCCGGCACCACGACTGTGGTGCCCTCCGCTATCTCGTCACCCGATACTTCGACCATGCCCCCGGCAAACAGTCCTGTCTCAACAGGCACCTGTTTGGTTGTTCCGTTGGATCGCACGATCTCTACCCCGGTACCGCCGCCACGAAGGGCGAGCAGAGCGCTCACTGGCACGGAGAGCACATCGGGTTTAGTCTCGCTCGTGAAGAACACGCGGACAGTAGCCTTATCGAAGCCTTCTGCCTCGTCTGGCTGGTCAAGCGTGATTGAAACTGGGATGATCGTCGGTGCTTCTCCGTCACTCGGATTGTTTGTTTCTTGCTCGCGCGGCGGATCCACTGCGGTCACGGTGCCACCGGTGCGTTTACCACCCGGCAGCTCCACTTCAACCTTGGAATCGAGGACAGCTAACTGTTGCTGTGCCAGTTTGACCTCAACCGACACGGCCTTTTGGATGGAGGTTGCGCTTATGACCGAGACACCGGGACCGGTGGCGGATCCCGAAGGCAGTAAAACGCTCGCAATTCGTAGTGGCCCGGGGGAGAACACAACCTCACCAAGCCCGATCTCTCCGGTAACTTCGCGATCATTCGCCTCCTGCCAGAGTCGAATGCCGTAGCGGGTATCAGCATCAAAATATTCATCGGGTTCCGACCAGAAGAATCCGAGATCCCGCAGCGCAGTTTCTAGTTGAATCACGTCGGGGCCGGGTTCCATCTCGATCGCAAAGGAACGCCACTGAGGCAACTCACCGATGAGGAGGATTACGGGAACATTGTCGACAGCAAATAGCGTCTCACCCTGGTGCACAATAGCGCCCGGGGCCGGGTGAGAGGTAAGGATGCCAGCCGGCCCCTCGATCTTTTGTTCGCCGATGTAACTGAGCGTTCCTGAGATGAGCGTTTGCTCAACCAGGTCGCCGCGAATCACCTTTACGGTGTTCCTCTGGGGCATCTTCTCGGATCGGCCCTCGACCGGCACGCTTGACAGTGTGACCCAACTCATTCCTCCTGCAAGGGCGAGCACAATTGCCGTGCCCGAGATCACCAGTAGCCAGCGCCGGCGAGCGCGCTTTTGGGGAGCGTCCGCGCTCACAACAATGCCGCTCATCGCTACTCTGCCGTACTCATGGTGATCGAGCCCGATCCACACTTTTCGAACAGGTCAGGCGAGATGCCCTGTGGCAGGTCGAGCATGCTTCCTCGCGTTGGGTCTTCAACGTCGACGCCCTGCTCTCGTAGGCACTTCGCGAGTTCTAGATTGTTCTTAAACATCTCCTCCTCGTTTGGCATGTTGCGCTTCGGGCCCTTCGCCATCGGTGGGTCACCGAGCTTGCCACGGCAAACGCCGTCGGCGGCGCTAAAGGCATCCATGCCGCCCAACGATTCGATGTCCAGAGCCGCCGCTCCCTGTGAAGGATCGGAGGGAGGGTCGGGATATTTGATGCCTTCTTCTTGCATGCAGGCCGAGTAACTGATCGACCAAGCTTGAAGATCTCCCTCGTCGGTTTTTGTGGATTCATTCTTTTTACTCTCGGGGCCGCGGTTGAGCATGCCGCGAGCGCAAACACGATTGTTGGCACGACCAAGAGTGCTGCGAGTCGGCGGGAACGGTGTGGCTTCATCATGGTTATCTCCTCTGGGGATTGCTGTGTGTGGAGGGCGTTGGTTCGCCCAAAACCCATTTCACTGAACCAGCGGTCACGGGAGCATTAGGGAAATCGCAGATCTTTTCTTAACCCCTCCCGTGCTTAACTGAAGGCGGAGGTAACACGTGCGTGTATTGATAGTTGAAGATGAGGGATACCTCGCTGAGGCCATTCAGACGGTACTCAGGCGAGAGTCCATCGCGGCCGATGTAGCACTTGACGGCACGGCAGCGCACGAAACGCTGAGCCACACCTCGTACGACATCGTGATACTCGATCGCGATCTTCCGGGTATGCACGGCGATGATCTCTGCGCGTGGATCGCGCAAGAGCTACCAGAAACACGGGTACTCATGCTCACCGCCGCCGGTGGTATGCAGCAGAAAGTCGATGGGTTCTCGATAGGCGCTGACGACTATCTGGCAAAACCATTCGATTTTCCAGAGCTCATTGCTCGCCTCAACGCACTCAAACGAAGGACCACACCTGCGCTCCCACCCATACTCGAAGCGCACGGTGTGACGCTTGACCCGTTTAGGCGCGAGGTGTTTCGTAAAGGCCGCTACGTAAAGCTAAGCCGCAAAGAGTTTGCTGTGCTTCGAGTACTGATGGAAGCAAGCGGCGGGGTAGTGAGTGCTGAACAGCTACTCCAGCGCGCCTGGGATGAGAATGCCGACCCCTTCAGCAATGCAATTCGCGTCACCGTGTCGACACTGCGCAAGCGCCTCGGTGAGCCACCATTTATTCATACTGTGCCAGGCTCGGGCTACCGCGTCGGTTCGCCCGAGATGCCCCATGCATAAGCGATTCAGGCTCACGATCAGAGCGCGGCTCACACTAAGTTTCGCCCTGTTGTTCGCGGTTGGCGGTGGACTGATTGTGACTCTTCTGAACGTCTTCATGCGTTTCGGCCCAGTGTGGTCACTCACAGGAGCACCTGCGCAGAGCGCGGATCCCTCGACCGCACCCACCGCTCCAGATAGCCTCCCGTTTCAAGATCTCAATGACGGCACCAGCATGACAACATCGATGGCACCAAACATCGAGATTCGTAACTCAAGCGACGTATTGAACACCCTCATGTGGTCGTCGATCATTGCGCTCATTCTCATCGTGGCAATCGGATCGGTAGCCGCGTGGTTTCTTGCCGGCCGTTTGCTGGCCCCACTTCATACGATCAACGAAGCGGCGCGATCTGCAACGCCCGACAGGCTCGACCGCAGGGTCGGCTTGACCGGCCCTCGTGATGAACTCCGCGAACTATCTGACACGCTCGACGAGATGCTTGCCCGGATCGAGCGAGCGTTTACGGCACAGCGGTTGTTCACCTCAAATGCCTCGCATGAGCTGCGCACCCCGCTCGCAACCGAGAAGGCGATGCTCGATATGTTGCTCGACGGGCCGGCACCCTCTGAGACGGAGTATCGTGCCGTCGCCGAGCGACTACGCGAGGTCAATGCGCGCAGCATCGCGATGGTCGGAGCGCTCCTCGAACTCGGTCGAGCGCAGGGGCTGCGCGTCGCGAGCGGTGTTGGCGAGGGGCCTTTAGAGGGCTCAGCGAACACCGAGGGCATCAATCTGCACAACCAACATGCGTCTCAATTGCTCGCCGATCCACTTGCACGATGCAGGGAAAGCGCAGCAGAAATTCGGATCGCGGTTCACGTTGACGTGTCGGACCACATGGTCGCTGCCCATCGGCAACTGGTGGAACAGCTACTCGACAATCTGTTGCAGAACGCAGTGCGCCACGGCCTAACGGGTGGCGATATGTGGATCAACTGGTCTGCGAAAGGTGAGGTATCGATTCTGAGGGTGAAGAACGTTGCCAACCCGATACCAACCGCAGAACGCGAGCGCCTGCTTGAACCCTTTGTACGAGCTGAGGCCCGAGTGCGCGGCGCGGGAGGCAGCGGGCTCGGGCTCGCGATCGCGAGCGCCATCGCCGAAGCCCACGGCGGCACTCTCCTCATCGAGAAAACTGCACCCGACAGGTTCGCGGTCCGCGTCGAGTTGCCACTTTCCGAGCAGTCAGTACCGGCTCCCGAGTAGGTCGCGTAGCTCAACAGCACTCCCAAGAAACTGATGGAGCGGCCACGGCGGAGTTTCCGATTTCCTTGACCAGGTCAAATGAACGAGCACTGTCTCATCTTCAGCCGTTGCCAGCACGTCGTCCTGAGGTTCAACTTCCGCGATCACTTTCCAGTATCGACCGGCAAGAGGGTGCGTATCGACTATCTCCTTTGACAATTCCTTAGCAAGCATCGCCGCGCGCTCCGGATCATTCTTTAGGTCAATAAAGGGTGCGGAAATTTCAAAGGATTCAACCCAGCTCATGTTTCAAGAGTAGAGGTGATATTGCTGAATAACCCAGGGAGTGTGTTAGTTCGTTTAGGGGCGAAGAAAGCTCGAGGGATCCTCGTAAATTGGCAGGTTCGCCAATGGGGAGACATCCGCCACAGGACAGTTGCTCAGATCGAGGTAGGTGAGGTTTGTTAACTGCGCCAGCGGAGTCACGTCGGTGATTTCCGTGCTGCTGAGATCCAGACTGACGAGGTTTGTGAGCCCGGCAAGCGGAGTCAGGTCATGGACTTGAGTTTCTGCAAGATCAAGGTCGTACAGATTGATCAGTGCGGCCAGGGGAGTCAGATCAGTGACGGACGTGTCCCACAGTCTCAAGTCTTCAAGCGATCGTAACCCCGCTATTGGGGAAAGGTCGCTGATGTCTGTACGCACACAATTGAGGGTGCGTAGTGAGTGCATTCCAGCGAGGTCGCGAAGGGATGTCACCGTCGTGTCACTCATGTTAAGAGTCTTAAGATTGAGCTCCGCCAACGGTGCGAGCTCGGATACGTTGGTTCCCTTGAGATATAGCGTTGAGAGCTTGCCAAGTGCCGACAGAGGCGTCAAATCTGTTGCTGGACAGCCTGAAATATTCAGGGTTGTGAGCTCGGTGAGTTCACGCAGGGGCGTTAGATCCTGGACCTGAGAATTGTTCAGGTGCAATTTACTTAAGCGCTTGAGGTTGTTTAGCGGACGAAGGTCAGAGACTGGGTTCCCACTGAGAAAGAGTTCCTCAAGATTGATGAGCGCGGCCAGCGGCCTCAGATCCGTAAGTTGGTTGCCCTCTACTCTCAGAGTTGTAAGTGTCGTCAGATTGCCTATCTTTGACACATCTGCAAGCTTGTTGCCCGACAGATCGAGTATCCTCAGGGCTTTGTACCGTTGCAACCCCGTAAGTCTTGGTACTGGGCGCCAGTATCCGAGGGAAAGCTCTTCAACCTGTTCTGCTGGCACACCGGGGTGGAATGAAGCAAGGGACTGTCGGCGCGGAGTCCGTGCACCGTTCTTAGGACGACCCCACTGCCACCCGAAAATCGCGATGGCCGCAAGTGCACCGATCAACGCGATCTGCGCAGTAACGAGGCTGTTCACGTGACGAGTCTACGCAGCAGAAGTGAGGATCAGCCCCGCTCCCGCGCACCTGCCGCAGGCGCTCCAGTGCAGTAGTTGCTCCCAGCCCGTGGTGGCATGCTGGTTCGAGGCATGACCTGCCCACCAGAAAGTAGTTCCAATAGATGATGGATTCCTTCCCCCTGCAGAAGGCGACAACCAAGTCCCGCCGCGTCCGTTCAGTCGCAGCGGCCCTGGTGGCCCTGATCCTGGGGCTCGTGCTGACCGGTTGCGCACCACAGTGGTTCTCCTCTGCTGTTGAGTCTGGCGAACTCACTTACGGATTCGGCGGCCCCGCGTCGCCAAGTTCCGATCTCGGCCGTCTCGAGCTGTCATTCGACAAGGACTCCTTTGTTCTCGTTGCGCGCTCAGGGATCGACGAGATCTCCATAACCGGTACCCCGCAGCGGGTTCAGGAGGCGCTGAAGAACCTTCAAGACGAGGGTCTTCGACAAGCCCGCCCCGATCCAAACAGCTGCCAAGACTGTGGATTCGGCGAGATCCTCGTACGCAACCAAGCAGGCACAGTCTTCACCAGCTACCCGCGCGGAAGCGAGGAAGACATCGTGCGCGAAGCCATTGAAGAAATCGTCGGCGCGAAGGCGATGAAGCAGGTGTACGAGCGCTTCCAATAACCAAATCCTTTCAGGGTCGCCCCGTAGCATCGAAGTATGGGACTTTTCCGACGCGGTAACCGTGACAAGAACACTCAAAAGCGGAACACTGAGGCAACTGCGGCGGCGCCGACCGTAACCCAAGAACAGCTGCTGAATGAGGCAGCCGCTTCGGTTCTTCCGGGGTTCCGCACGAAGGCTGAGGCGATCGACAGTGTTCGCGAGAATCTCGAGCTCCCGCTCGAGGACCAGCGTGTGGAGCAAACTGTCGAGGATGTGTGGGCTCGCCGGATCGCAGAACAGACAACCTGGGTAGGAGAGTCGGACTACGAAAAGCTCCGCTTGGCGTTTGAAGACCTGGGAGAGCAGGGGGTCATTGCGCGCATGGACTTTACCTGTTGCCAGACGTGCGGCACAGACGAGATCGACGATGAACGAACCCCGATAGAGGTTGCCGAAGGATATCCGTTCCTTGAGCGGGAGTACACCTTCTTTCACCGGCAAGATGCGGACAGGCTCGCGGATGATCCGGCGCAGCTGTTCCTTACTTACAGCTCGTGGCGCCCGGCCGATGACATCGATCCGCAGCTGCTCGAGATGGCGCGCGCCGGCGATGAGGATGCGCGATCCGAAGTCGTTGTCTTGACCGATACCGGAGTGGGCCAGCGGGTCAGCGCCGCTCTTCGCTCGCGAGGGCTCGACGTTCGCTGGGATGAAGACGTAAAAAACAGGATCGCCGTCCAGATCACTGACTGGCGCAAGCCGCTCCCGGCCTAGGCTGGCGGCCGCGGGTCTCCCGACGAAGCTCCACATCTATCTCTCGAACGGACGCTGATATGACTGATCTGACTGACGAAACCGGAACAGAACTTTGGATCCGCGCCGCCCGCGCTCTTCGCGCGGAGGCCCCTCCTGGAACCGCGGTGTCACAGTTCAGCGGCACAGTGAGCAGATCTTCGTGGGGTGGTTCATACGAGGACGACGGTGACTTTTCAGCACGATCCGACCGCTCTTCAGACGACGGTTTTATGGACGCTCTCTCCGCCGTGAATGAGGCCCAGGAGGATCGCCAGGTCGGGGTGAATATCCGGATCGAAGCCACTGGCAAAGGTGAGGTCACGCTTCTGAGGTTCCCTGCCTCGGTCGAAACCGGATCAAGCCGACCGATCAATTCGATTGTGCTCGTGCCGGGTGCGATGCCCGAAACGTTTCGACGTGAGGCTGTGCTGCCTGAGCAGCCGACTATCGAACCCAAGAGCGAGTACGTTCAGCGCATCACCGAACTCGTAGAACGACGAATGCCCGACGCGGTGGGAGCACCCGACACCCTCATTGAAGCGGTGGAACAGCGCCTCGGCGTCCCGCTTCCCGCGGAGGTCCGTGCCCTGTACAGAGCCGCGGCGAGTGGCGATCTTATTCTGAGTGACGATGAGGATGCCACCGGGTTCTACGGGTTCGACATCATTGCTCTTGACGACACCGAACAACGCGACGCATACACCCCAGAAAACCGCTTTTTCGGCTGGGCATCTAACGCAACCGAGGTGGCGGCAACGGCTCCGAGTGGTGCGGTGCAGCCTCTCGCTGGATCACCCTATTGGTTTCCTCTTGCCAACGACTGGGGCGGAAACATGTACGCCGTCGACCTCGCACCGGGGCCAGAGGGTGTTGTCGGCCAGATCCTTTTCTTAGATCATGAGCAATCTGCGGGCGCCGTTCGAATCACGGAAAGCCTGGGTGAGCTGTTGTTGGCCGACGAAGCGCCTAAGATTCCATGGGCGGAGAACCAGAATCCTGTTGTGTATGTGAATGATCGCTCCGGTAAGACCATCGCCGAGATCGCCGACGAGCCAATCGCTTCGCTCAACATCGGAGAGGTCTCAGAACCCGTTGATCTTGAACCTCTTCTCAGAGAGTCCTCACCGGCCGTTTCTAGCCTCCGCTACCTGAAAGTTGCAGCCGGAAGTCTAGCTTCACCGCAGCAGGTCTCCTCGTTCACGAACCTTGAATTTCTTGAGCTTGCGCCCGCTGAATGGAGGTTGCTGCTCGAACACGATGCGGTGCCACCAACCCTGCTCGCAGCTAGCGTGAGCGGCAACGATTTACTCACCACCGCCGAGCTGTCGAACCGACTACTCGCTGCGCGATCGCAGCCTCTCATCAGTTCCAGGGTTATTCAGGTTGACCTCGGGGCGGAAGATGCTGATCATTCAGCGGCGCCCGGTTCACAGATAGCACCGCCGAAACCACGGAAACGCCGCTGGTTCGGGCGGGGCTAACCTAACGATTCACCTCGATCGACGGATAAGTCGCGAACACCCGCGTCGTGTGGTTGGCAGGCCAGCGGCCGCAAACGATGCTCCTGTGGGACCCGATACAAACTGTTCAAAGAGGTCACCCTCCGCGAGTAACGCCGCAAGATAGCGGCTCTGTTCCGGGCTGAGCAGGTCAAGCTCCTGGTTGTCAGTGCGGAGGGGGAAGACACGAGGCAGAAAACGAGCGGTCTGATACAAGCCTGTTCCTGTTTGCCCCGTCCACCGCAGGCAACCGATAGCAGCGTCCACCAAAAGTTCCGGAGCAATATTCGCTGAAGTGAGCTGAGCAATCATGTTGGGCAAGTTGAGGTATACCGAGCGATACTCGGGCCGTTCGAGCAGCGGTTCCAGATCGGCCGCCCGCTCAAGTTCCCTGGCGAGCAGCGTGAGCGCACGTTCATCCTGCTTCAGCAACGGAGACAACGCCGCGGCGATCCTGCTGAGTCTGTCGGCATCATCCAAGTACTCAACTGGGGATTCGAACGTACCCAGCGCTCGAACCAGCACCGGACGACCGTCGGAGCTCGCAGCGGGCATCGTTGTCAGCAGCCACCTGAGCCGTTCCGCTGTTGCTTCCAAAACAGACGGCTCGCAAAGAGTTGCGAGTCTCGCCAGGGCGTAGCCCGCCGCGCCAATGGCAAGCGATGACGGTGAGGTCTCGCCGTTTTGAGTTCCGCCGCACCCCGCTAAGAACCGATCCACTTGACTCCACCAGGATCGGGCGTGCGCAAAGATCTCCTCAAACCCCCAGGCCATGCCGACCTCAAGAAGAGCTTCACCCTCATCGCCGCCCAAGCCACCGCGTCGAGTGAGGTCGACAAGTATTTCTCGCTGGTCCACCCCGTCAACAACCAGGATGCTGGACAGGTCTTCATCCACAGGCATCCCCGTGTCAGAGGGCGCGTCGGCAACGTCTGACACGAACCCAAGGATCACCGAAAGCTGATCACGCAGCGTGGGATCCTCGATTGAGCGAAGCAATAATTCCACGACCGTCGCGGTGACTGCCGACGGAGTGCTCTGGTGCAGAACTACTCCGTTGAGATAGGCTCCGGCAGCACGACGATCAACAGTATCTCCGGCAAGTCCCGCAAGCTGCTTGGCAGCGTCGTTTGCTGGCCCATAGGCGTGGCTCAGCCCAGAGAAATCGGTGGACTTCAGGAGTTCAGTGAACGGCAAGCTCCTAGCCTCTACGCCAAGAAAACACCGGGTCACTCCCGGCGAGTGCACTCGATGTTCTCCAGGCATAACTTCGCTCGCATACGAATCGTTCATGGGTGACATTCAGATATTCTGGCAGGGCCAAGACTTACCGCGCTAACCAGAAGGAGTTAGGGCATGGGTTCTCATCGATTCTCCCCGCTCGCGCCGCCGTCGACCGTGGGTGACCTCTTTACACGCATGCCCCCTCGCTTCGGGTTGCGCGGCGACACCTACCTGTGGGGAGAACTCAAGGATGTTCTGGCCGATACTCCGTTGCCCGACAACCAGTGGGATCTGCGGAAGATTCTCGAAGGCGCCTGGGAGTCCGCGACGGGAACGGCGCTCACAAACACTTCGACATCGTTTTACGTCGAGCGATTCGACCCGGGGCACGGTATGTCCGCCGGACAGGTGATGCCCTCCTGGTGGTTGCAAACGGGCATGGACATCCTGATTGATCGATTCTGCGCCTTTTCTGGCGAGCAATGAGGCCTCGTCGGTCCCGGCAACATATCTTGAAGAACGCGGGTTCTTAGCAAAATTCGGTGGGGCAGTCCATGCGTAGAAATTTGGGCTTCAATGCGGGATACTGATCGTGCTTTTCAGGCGCTGCAACACGCTGGTGCGTGAGACAGGCTGCAACGAGACGATGGAGTTGGGCATGAGGGTTTCTGAACCGGCAGGTCGGGTGAGTTTATTGACCGTGTCACTGTTGCTTGGTGGCGCGGCAACACTCGGTGTGAGCTCGGCGGCCATAGCCGCACCGGTCGGCTGCGTCCCTGATCCCGGCTATGTCGGATGCGTGGAGTTCTCCACTCCGGCAGAAGCAGAGACCTTCGTTGTTCCTGCCGGGGTGACCAGGCTTCTGAGTTCTGCCGCGGGGGCCGGGGGAGGCATGGGCACGGATCCCGTGAGCGGTGGACTTCGCGGTGATGGTGGGATCGGCGGCGCAGCCTCGGGGATCATCACGGGTCTTACTCCGGGCAGTACCCTCTGGGTGACGGTTGGAGGATCTGATGGCACCGGGGGTGGCGGCAACGGCGCAACAGACTCGACCGCTGGCTACTCTTCAGGGGCCGGTGGTGGGCTTTCCGGAGTGTGGTCAAGTGACCCACTTGGACCCGCACCGACACCATTACTCATCGCCGGGGGTGGCGGCGGTAGCGTTTCAGTCACGGCGGTTCCGCAGATTCCGTCCGGTGGAGACGGCGGCGGCGAAGTCGGCACCGCCGGAACTCACCAAAACCTCGACCCAGACCCCGCGCTTCGAGGCCAACCGGGAACCCAAACAGGCGGTGGGGCAGCAGGTCAGGGCGGTAATCCAGGTACCGCGTTCCGAGGCGGAGATGCCGTTACTAACATCAGCGTTGTGAGCGGTGGTGGCGGTGGCGGGTACTACGGAGGCGGCAGCGGAGGGCTCGCGCCCGACGCTGGAGGCGGGGGTGGTGGATCCGGGTTTCTCGCTTCGTCGGTGACGGGCGGGGCTCTGACGACGGGTGGTGGAGCAGCGACTGAAACGAATGGTTCGGTTCGTCTGCAGTGGGCGGCCCTTACCGGCCAGCTCTCGGCAGCCCCAGGCCAAGTCACGTTTGACGAGGGAAAAACCGGCGTCTCAACAATCACGCTGAGCGTTTCCGAGGGCGGCGTACCTGACCAGCGGGGCGGGCGCTCCGTTGCGTTTACCTCAGACTTTGGCACCCTCAGTGGCGTTATCGACCACAGCGACGGCACCTACACAGCAACTCTCAGTGGAACCTCGGATGGAACCGCCCGGGTGAGTGCAACGGTTGATGGTCAATCAGCCGGCGACACTTCCGTTGTGTTTGACGCGGTCGCGGTGCCAGGCACGCCCACGCCGACGCCCACGCCTACGCCTACGCCGGGGCAAGCAGGGATCAAACAACCAGAGCTCCCGGAGACCGGTTCTGCTGCCCTTACTCCCGCGGTGTTGACCGCGGTGACGCTGCTACTCACCGGATTATTGACCACTCTTTTGCGACGCACTTCACGAAGGCGCAGCTAAGTGCGGTCTCTCAGACGCCTAAATATTGCAGGAGCGCAGCGGCAGCGGGGTTGCTCGGCTGCTGTTCTCGAGCGAGCAGTGCAACAGTGCGGTGGGGGCGCGGGGCTACAAAGGGGATGGAGGCAATTTCAGGGTGCTGCGCAAGGCTCGCTGGGATGATTGCCGCACCGAGACCTCGTGCGACAAGCTCGATGAGTAGCTGAAGCTGGGCCGTATGGACAACGATCGTCCGTTCAATGCGCGCATTAGCGCAATACCGCGAAACAACGGCCTCAAGGCCGGCACCGGCCTCGAAGTTCACGAAAGGAACGCCAGCGAGTTCCGCAATGGCGACCTCGTTTCGATCCGCAAGCGGATGATGCTTCGACACAACAACAACCAGCTCTTCGTCGTGCGAGCTGAGAGTAACCAAGCCCATAGGTTTCGGATAGTGGTCTCGGGCAACAACGGCAAGGTCGATATCGCCAGCCAGCAGGCTGTCGGTGAGTTCATCGACGGGCGCCTCCCGAACAGTAATGCTGACCCCCGGGTGATCAGTGTGAAAGCGACCGAGCGCGGCCGGAAGGTCAATCCAGGTAAGGGCCTGGATCGTTCCGATATTTACCTGCCCCTTGCGATGGCCCATAACAGCAGCAACGGCACCCCGCGCCGCGTGGGCATCACCAATCATACGAATCGCAAGTGGCAGCAGTGCCTGCCCCGCCACTGTGAGCGCAACGCGCCGCGTTGTTCGTTCGAAAAGCGCAGTTCCGACGTCTTGTTCGAGGCGATTGATCGCAGAACTGAGCGTCGATTGTACGGTGTGGACCTCTCGTGCTGCCCGTGTAAAGCTGCCGTGGGTAGCGACAGCGATGAAGTACTCGAGTTGACGCAGTTCCATAAGCCCAATATATCGACAAAAGCGATAGAAGTCATCACAAGAATTCGCGTCAATTCAATGGTTTCGGTGAAAATTGATCGAAACATTAGGGATAATAGAAGCGGGGAGGTAGGACTCGCCAGTACTGCAGGACTGGTGACTCTCGATTGAAGATAAACCACTCGTAGAAGGAGACCATCATGGTCTATACCCGAATTACTGCAGAACCGTTCGATCTTGAACTTGATACAGATTCAACGGCCTTGCTCATCATCGACATGCAGCGCGACTTCGTTGAGCCGGCTGGATTTGGTGAGATGCTGGGCAACG
The DNA here is from genome assembly GCF_011299575.1 of Leucobacter viscericola. Classification (NCBI taxonomy): domain Bacteria; kingdom Bacillati; phylum Actinomycetota; class Actinomycetes; order Micrococcales; family Microbacteriaceae; genus Leucobacter; species Leucobacter viscericola. The sequence continues at coordinate 229,544 of NZ_CP049863.1, read as the reverse complement.
ACACTTCACCGCTTCAGGAAACAATTGAGCCCACGCGTCGAGTGCTTGAAGCAGCCCGCAAGGCAGGCATGTTTGTGATCCACACGAGGGAGGGCCACCGCCCCGATCTCGCGGATTGCCCACCGGCAAAACTGACGCGTGGCGGCACCACGTTCATTGGCGAAGACGGCCCAATGGGCAGGGTCCTTGTTCGCGGCGAGAAGGGCCATGACATTGTGCCCGAGCTTGCCCCGATCGAGGGTGAGCCGATCATCGACAAGCCTGGCAAGGGCTCCTTTTACGCCACGGATCTTGACTTGATTCTGCAGAACAAGGGCATCAAAACGCTTATTGTTTGCGGAGTGACACTTGAGGTTTGCGTGCACACGACGGTGCGCGAGGCAAACGACCGCGGCTACGAGTGCGTGGTGCTCTCTGACTGCACCGGCTCGTACTTTCCCGAGTTCCAAGAGGTCGGCCTGAAGATGATCAAAGCACAGGGTGCGATCTTCGGTTGGGTCTCGGACTCGGCTGCGGCTCTTCGCGTTCTGAACAGCTAGCACGACCATGTCGGCGATGCCCCTTCTCAACAAGGAGGCAAAGCGCCACGAACGTGCCCTCTCTCGCGGCCACGCGGTACCAGAGGGCACGTTCACCGGAGTCGTGCACAGCGTCTTTGCACACTCCTGCAATCTGGCAGTTGCCGGAACGCTCCTGACGCTGCAAGACAGCGCCAACCTACACTCCCCAACATCGATTCGAATAGCCGGGCATGCTGGTCGCCGCTGGCAGCCCTCGGTCGCTCCAGGCCAACCAGTTTGGTTGGCCGACGGCCTGATCCGCATTGGCGGATCGGGGGAGAGCACCTACACCCTCGATATATCTGGCGCGGAGGTATGGCGCCCGCATCACGCGCTACAGTTTGCGACGCTGAACACCGCTACCACGGTTCAGCTTCGCAGGGTCGTGCACGAGCACCCGGTAGGCGGCGGAAATCGACCGGATCTGTGCGCCGCGGTCGACGCCCTGCGCAAGATTCTCGCGCAAAACGCGACCTGCTCGGCAACGAGCGACGAGCTGGCCACCGCGGTGGGGGCCCTCATCGGTCTGGGGCCAGGTCTGACTCCTTCGGGGGACGATCTGCTGGTTGGCCTGCTGGCCACACTCGCGAGAAGCGGTGGTACGTACGCTCGCGACGTTGCCAACGAAGTGGCCGCGGTCATTGCGACGCGAGGCGAAGCCACGACCGATGTCAGTCGCCACTACTTGCAGCTTGCGACAGAGGGAAAGTTCAGCCAACCACTCACCGAACTGCTCGACGCACTCACCCGGCCCGACCTGGTGGATCTGCAAAGCACTTGCATTCAGCACGTGCTCGCTGTCGGCGCCACTTCGGGGGCAGACGCGATCGCTGGAATCGTGCTTGGCCTCTCTGTGCTGGCCGCTGACGAATCAAACGTTTCAACAAAGGAGAAAGCACAATGACGGTTTCCGAACACCGTGTGTATCCCAACTTATACAAGGACTCAGTCGCCCTTATGGCGATCACCGCGGCCGTTACCAAGTTAGAGGGCATCGAGGAGGCTTCGGTTGTCATGGCCACCGAAGCAAACCGAGCCAACCTACGCCGAGTAGGACTCGCGGATGACAGCTCGGCGGGCCCCAACGACCTGCTTGTTGTGGTCCGCGGCGCAGAAGAAGCACGCACCCAAGCGCTCGACCTGGCTGAAGAGCTCCTCACCAAGGAGCGCAGCGGATCAGAAGAGGGTGCCGCCGAGGAAGCACCCCCAGTGAGCCTGAAAGCTGCTGCATCCCGCTACGGCGATTCCACACTCGCGCTGATCTCGGTACCGGGGCAATATGCTGCCGCCGAAGCACTCAAAGCGCTTGAGCTTGGCCTTGACGTGATGATGTTCAGCGACAACGTTCCTGTTGACCAGGAGATTGCCCTGAAGCGCTACGCGGATGACCGCGGTCTGCTGGTCATGGGGCCTGACTGCGGAACGGCGATTGTGGGTGGAGTACCGCTCGGATTCGCGAATGCAGTGCGCCGCGGTTCAATCGGCATCGTAGGGGCATCGGGAACCGGAACCCAGGAAGTTGCAACCCGGATCCACCACCTCGGGGCTGGCGTCTCGCACGCACTCGGCACCGGCGGCCACGACCTATCAGCCGAGGTCGGTGCAATCTCCATGCTGCGCGCCATGCGCGGGCTAGAGGAAGACGAAGCGACCGACGTGATCGTACTGGTCTCAAAACCACCGGCACCCTCCGTTGCCGCTCGGGTTCTTGATATGGCACGCAGCTTAAGCACCCCCGTTGTCGCCGTGTTTGTCGGCCCGAAGGACGCGGGTATCGATACCTCCGGCATTGTGATGGCCGACACTCTCGCGGGTGCCGCCGATCTCGCTGTGGCCGTTGCGGCGGGGAAGGATCCGGTGCAGATTGCAGAGTCTTCCCTGCCAGTCGCGCTGAGGGCAGAAGCTCTCACGCGTACCCCCTCGCAGAAGTACCTGCGCGGAGTCTTCTCCGGTGGCACATTCTGCTATGAAACGCAGTCCCTCTGCCAGCAGGGGGGCGTCGTTGCGGCGTCAAACACCCCGGTTGCCGGCAACAAGATGGCTACTGACCTCTGGCACAGCGAGGGTCACACCATTCTTGACATGGGTGATGACGTGTTCACTCAGGGTCGCCCACACCCAATGATCGATCCAACCCTGCGCAATGAGCGGATTACGGCCGAGCTCGGCGATCCCGAAACCGCGGTGTTGGTGTTTGATGTGGTCATTGGTTACGGCGCTTCAGCAGACCCGGTTTCGTCGCTGATTGACGTGCTGGAAACCGGCCGTCGCGCTGCCGCTGCCGCGGGCCGCACCGTTTCACTCATTGCACACGTGTGCGGTACTGAGCTCGATTCTCAAGACCGCTCAGCCGTTGTCGAGCGCCTGCGCGACGCGGGCGTATACGTCGCCGATAGCAACGCCGAAGCCGCGCACTGGGCACTCGCAACGCTCAACTCACAAACCCCGTCAGGAGCAAACTCATGATGCACCTACTTTCTCGAGAGCCCGAGGTGCTGAACCTCGGCCTAGCTTCTTTTGCTGACGACATCATCAGCGCCGGAGCAACCGCCCACCAGCTCAATTGGCACCCACCGGCAAATGGAGATGCTGCAGCCGGCTGGCAGCTCGCCAAGCTGATGGGTGATGATCGTGTCACCGAAGCGAACAAAATCGCTTTCGACCGCTACCTGAGCGCTCAGCCTCGTTTGGTCGACGTCGCTCTTGCAAGCGACGTGATCGACGACATGGCCACCACGCGGCTTATCTTGCACGCTGGCCCGCCGATCGCGTTTGCCGATATGTGCGGACCCATGCGCGGCGCAATCACTGGCGCCATCCTCTACGAGGGATGGGCTGCATCCGAAGAAGAGGCGCTGGCACTCGCAGACAGCGGCGAGATCCGTTTTGCACCCTGCCACCACTACGGTGCGGTGGGGCCGATGGCCGGCGTCATCAGCCCTTCAAGCCCGCTGTGGCAGGTCGAGAACGTCACGTCTGGCAACCGGGCCTACAGCAACTTCAACGAGGGCCTCGGCAAGGTGCTTCGGTTTGGCGCAAATGGCCCCGAGGTAATCGAGCGTTTGCGTTGGATGCGCGACGAGTTGTTCCCCGCAATGCGGGGAGCGGTGCGTCACATCGGCGGGATCGACCTGAAGCCAATTATGGCCCAGGCGTTGCTCATGGGCGACGAGATTCACAATCGCAACGCCGCCGCGACCGGGCTGCTGTTCAAGCAGCTCGTGCCCGCTTTGCTCGCAACCGACCTCCCCACTGGGCAGGTACAGCGTTCGATCGACTTCATCGCCGGCAATGACCACTTCTTCTTGAACCTATCGATGGCGGCCAGCAAGGCCATGCTCGACGCCGCGACAGGGGTGCCGGGCAGCTCAATGGTCACCGTGATGGCTCGAAACGGAATCAACTTTGGGATCCGCCTCTCGGGCACGGGGGACCAGTGGTTCCAGGCACCCGCCAACCCCATCGACGGCCTGTTCTTTCCCGGTTACGGCATCGATGATGCCGCGCCAGACCTGGGGGACAGCGCCATCACCGAGACTGCCGGTGTCGGCGGGTTCGCGATGGCGGCCGCCCCTGCGATTGTGCAGTTTGTCGGGGGAACGCCCGCGGATGCAACGGCACACAGCCGACGCATGCGCACGATCACACTCGGAACGAACCCTGTCTTCAGCCTTCCCGCCCTGGACTTCGCGGGAAGTGCGGCAGGCATTGACGCACTCGCCGTGCTCGACTCCGGCACACTGCCGGTGATTAACAGCGGCATCGCCCACCGTAAGGCCGGTGTCGGTCAGATCGGTGCGGGCATCACCTCGGCACCTCAGGCATGTTTTGCGGAGGCGGTCGCCGCCCTCGCTGAAAATCTCACTAACGATTAAGGATCAGAAACTATGAACACCACACGTCTTGCCGTCAACGGCACCCTCATGCGCGGCCTTGTGCTCAACCCCAATCTCACTGCGGTCGGGGCGACGTTCGTCACTGAAACCACGACTGAGGCATGCTACCGGCTGTGGAGCATCGACGATGTTCACCCAGCAATGATCCGCGTGACAGACAACAGCGGCACCGCGGTCGCCCTCGAGGTGTGGGATGTGCCGAACGATGGCATCGCCACGGTTCTCGGCCAAGAGCCCGCAGGTCTCTCGATCGGAAAAGTTCAACTTGCCGATGGGTCAACGGTGCTCGGTGTGCTCGGCGAGCCATTCCTGGTGGAGGGAAAGCGCGATATCACCGAATTTGGTGGATGGCGTGCCTACACTGCTGCGATGACAGATACGGAGGGCTGACCCATGGTCAAAGCTGAAACCGAAGACACCACCCGCGGTAGCGCTGCCTCTGGTGCACCGGGATGGCGCCTGGCCTTGATCCTTCTCGGCATCTTGGTGACGCCGGTTGTGCTCTCCGCTCCAACCCTCGGCACGGGATTGCCCATGGGAAGCATGATCGCGGCCATCCTTGTCGGTGCCGTGATCCTCACCCTGCTCGCTTCGCTCACACTCTCAATTGGTCAGCACGCCCGGCAGCCTACGTATGACATCGTTCGGTTTCCGTTTGGGCGACTCGGTGCAAAAGCCGTAACCGTGCTGCTCGCCGTGAGCCTCTTCGGTTGGAGCGCCGTGACGGCCAACGGGTTTGGACTCGCCGTCTCAAACCTGCTGAGCACTTCCTTTGGTATCAGTGTTCCCCTTCCGATTCTGGTAACGATCGGCTGCATCATCTTTGTCGCATCAACCGCATTCGGTTTTGAGGTGATCGGCAAGGTTGCGCAGTGGGCTGTTCCGGTTATCGTCTTGATCCTTGGATTCCTGGTGTTCCAGTCGCTCTCGGCGGGGCTCAGCGCACACGCGCAGAGCGGATCCATGCCGTGGGGTGTTGCCGTGTCAACGGTTGTCGGAACGGCTATCGTGCTGGTGGTCACCGCGGCCGACTTCGGAAGCTTCACTCGTAGCCGCAAGCACGCGATCGTCGGTGCGATTCTCACCTTCTTGGTTGCATATCCGCTGCTCTATGTTGCGGGGGCAATCCCGAGCGTGCTGACGGGCAAGGGATCGTTGATTGACGCGATGGGGATCATCGCCTCGGTTGTTCCCGCGATCATTCTGATGGTGATCGCCTCGGTCACGGCTAACGCAGGCAACATGTTTCAGGGCACACTCGCCTTTGCGAACCTGTTCAACATTGTGCGCAAGAAGTGGATGCTGACTGTAGCCCTGGGCATTGGAGTGGCTGTTATTGGCAGCATGGACGTGGGCGCGTGGCTTCCGAGCTTCTTGCTCTTCCTAGGCGTCGCAGCACCTCCCGTCGCGGGTATCTACATTGTCGACTTCGCCCTCTACCGCCGACGCGGTTACGACGAGTCAGTGCTCAAATCACAGCCTGCGGTGCGACTTGACACATACGCAATCTGGTTCGCCGGCAGCATCCTCGGTTTCCTGTGCGCCAATGGCATCCTCACGATCACCTCGGTGCCCTCGCTCGACTCACTGCTGTTCAGTGCTCTGCTCTACGGGGCACTTGGGCTTATTCGGCGCCAACGAGCATAAGCGCGCTCCACCAAAACTCTCCAGACAATAGAAGGACAAAAGAACTATGCGCATTGTTGTTGCTCTGGGCGGAAACGCCCTCGCAAGACGCGGCGAGCCAATGACCGCGGAACGCCTCCGCGCAAACGTGCGGTCTACCTGCCAGGCACTGGCCGGGCTAGCTGACAAGAATGAACTCGTCATTACACACGGCAACGGCCCCCAGGTAGGTCTGCTCGCGTTGCAGAATCTCGCTTACCAGGATGTGGCGGCATACCCGCTCGACATCCTCGGCGCCGAAACCCAGGGCATGATCGGTTACGTGGTGCAGCAGGAACTCTCGAACGCGCTCGGTGGCGCGCGCGAGGTTGCCGCAATCATCACGACCACGGTTGTTGACGAGAATGATCCCGCGTTTGAGCACCCAACTAAGCTCATCGGGCCGACCTATTCGGCCGAGGATGCAGCAGAGGCCGCGGCCGAATACCGCTGGACAATCGCGAAGGACGGCAAAGCGTTTCGCCGGGTCGTGCCGTCTCCACAGCCGATTTCTATTCAGCAGGCACCGCTGATCAAATCACTACTCAAGGGTGGCACCCTCGTCGTTTGCGCCGGTGGTGGTGGTGTACCAGTGCGTGTCGACCAGACGGGCGCGCTGCAGGCGGGTGTGCAGGCGGTTGTCGATAAGGACCTCGCAAGTGCCGCGCTGGCGGCGGACCTCAGCGCTGACACTCTCATCATGCTGACCGATGGTGAGTACGTGAGCGAAAACTGGGGAACACCCGAGCAGCGTGACATCCTCACCGCCTCGGCCGATGCGATCTCCGAGCTGAAGTTTGCCGAGGGCTCGATGCAGCCCAAGGTTGACGCCGCGATTCGGGTTGCGCGAGCGGGCGGGCGGGCCCTCATCGGGCCGCTTGATCGGCTCGACGACCTGCTCGCACGCAACATCGGAACCGAGATTCGGCCCGATGTTAAGGGTGGGATCGTCTACGTGAAGAAGTAATTGGGGCCCAACGGTCTATTTACGTCCCTCCTGGGGAGCTGGGCACAACCCAGCTCCCCAGGAGGGACGTACCATTAGCGACGCATCAGTGACGTTTACTGCCACTTTCCGCGAACACAAAACCTCAGAATTCTAAGATATTTAATATGACGATACATAACCCGGTCTCAACCGGCACCACCACAGTCGAGAACGTCCCGGGACGCACTCCTGGTCGAATCGCATGGATCAGCGGGGCCGTTGCTGGCGTGTTCTCACTTCTAGCCACGTCCCTCGGTTACACGAGAGCCATGCTTTCTGCCACTGGTGAGGATCTCTCTGCGCTCGGCGGACTCGGGATCTTCAGTGCGGTGCTCACGGTCGTGATGGTGCTCGCCGCGATTGTTGCACTCACCGCCGGAATCTTCAGTGCGGTCCGCTCCCGGTCGAGAAATACCGGGGCTGGTATCGGTATTGGGCTCGGCGCTTTCCTCTTATTGTCGATGGCTCTCGGGGCAATCTTTAGTTTCCTGCTCAGGACGGTTGGTTAGTGACCGACTCGATTGGGCCGCGGGGAATCTTCTTGATGAAGCGCGCCCAACGCGGGCCGAAGTGGGTTCCAACGCTAGCTCGATTCGTCCTCTGGACCTCTGTGGTTATGGTTGGGTTCTCATTCATGATTACCAATGGTGGCTACAGACAGCGTCCCGAGTCTTTCGCTCTGAGGCGTGGTGAGGCCACGGGGTATTTCTTTGAGATGCTTGGCGCGATGTTGTCGGGGCGGGCACCTCTCAGCGCGACACTCTTGTTCTATGTAGCGCTTGTAATAGCCGCCTGTGCATTCGCCGCACTGCTGTACTCGCTGTGGCCGCCCGAGGCCCCTAACGCAACTCAAGATAAGTACGACGTAAGCGAACTCACCTGGGACACCAGCTCGCGCGATTTCAAAGATCTGTCCCGGTACACAAAACTGGAACGACTCTCGCTCAGCAACACTGAGATCACGAATCTCAAGGCACTTATTCCGATGACGGAGCTTAGGGTGCTGGACATATCCGGCACTCGCGTGGCAGACCTTTCCCCACTGTCGGAACTGGAGAACCTGACTGAGCTCCGAGCTTACGAAACGCAAGTGGTGGATCTCGCGCCGCTTTCAAGGCTCAAGAATCTGCGCGTGCTGCTGCTGGACAGCACTCTGATTACGGACTTAGCTCCGCTGCAGGGCCTCCCTCAGCTCACCGAACTGGGGATCTCCGAGACGAAAGTGTCGGATCTTGGACCGCTGTCGACGCTCACAGAGTTAACCGAGCTGAACGCCGACAACACTGGCGTGAGCGATATCAGTCCTCTCGGGAGTCTTCACCGTCTGAAGCGCCTCTATTTGTCAGACACACAGGTGGCGCAGGTTGCGCCGCTGCGGGGAATCTCAGAGCTGAAGCTGCTCAATCTAACAAATACCCCCGTTACAGACGAAGGGTTGTTGGCGGATCGCAAGAACCTCAAGATCATCAGGACGAGTTAGCCTCACTTGACAGGCCAGCGTCTCTGACCTGAAAGCAAACACGGTATGCCAAAGCCCGCCCCCAACCAAGTAGGGGCGGGCTTTGTGCTTGATCCTGAAGCCTAACTGCAGCCTAGATCTTTAACAGGGACTAACTTCACTCAACCGTGAAGACCTTCCACAAATGCAGTAAAAGTCGACGCAATACGGGTGAGCTTCTTTCTCACCATCGCATCGGCTTGTGTTGCCGTCAAACCCAGTTCACTCATCAGAATGTCTTTGTCACCCGCATTCTCGTGATTCCAGAACACCACCGCTGGATTAGCGTCGTCACCGCCATAATCAAAGCAAATGAGGTTTCCCGCAGGATCAAAAGCAATCGGTATTGCACCCGCGGGCAAGGCTGCTTTGTGGTCGTTGAATACATCGAGAACGAACTCTTCGCTTTCGCGGTCAAAAGACAACAGCGTTCCGAAAACCTTCTGTTCTCCCGTTTCTAGCTCGAAGAGATCCGGTTCTGCACTGGCTCCGTTGTTCTTACGAATGCACGTGACGTAGTCGCTCGGCAGTTCAACACCCAATTCTTGTTGAATTGCGGCGATCTCTTCCAGGGTCACATCCCTGTCTGCAAACTGCCACACGACTTCGTTCACTTCATCCTCCCCAGAAATACGGGCAATCGTGTGCCTCACTTCGTCATCCAACTCCTGCTTCCGAGCGGCGGAAAGCGCTGGGCTAGTCACCCACCCCAGCGCTCTCAACCGCTCGAAAAGTCCGTTAGGAACCTATTTCAATTCATTCTCTCTTATAGGGAGTCAGGCTCTGCGGTTCCGACGACGGACCACAAACGCACCGGCTCCTAGCACTGCGAGCGCGAGCCCACCGAGCATGAGCGTCCAGGTCCCGGCAGCACCGGTAATTGCCAGCGTCCCGGCCTGCGAATCCTCAGGGATCGGAGGAACTTCGCCACAGGCCTTGTCAGAGATGGTTTTCCCATTCGCAACAAGCTCTGCGGTGTTCAGGAAACCGCTTCCTGCTTCACCCTTTTCCACGACGCAATCTCGCTCACTCGCGGTGATTTTGGTTGCGGCGGTCGCCTTCACCGTCACCAGGTAGGTGTGGGTTTCTCCGCCCGACAGGGCGACGTCACTCACGATGTTTTGGTTACCCTGGCCATCGAAGTCGGAGTTTACGTGAGCCTGGCTTGCACCGTCGCGCTTCACGGAAACGCTGTTAATCGTGATGTCGCCACCGAACTTGAGCTTGTCGCTCAGGTCGTAGGTGGTGTCGGCCGTGCCCTCGTTTGTTACGTCGAGCGCGTAGGCCAGTGTCGTGTTGTGGTTCTTGTCCAGCTCTGGTGTGCCCAGAAGCTTCTTGTCGAGCACAACGTTCACGTTTCGATCGATCACAAGACCGGCGTCTAGGGTGAGATCCTCAGCATCACTTCCAAGAGTAAAGCTCTTCGTCTCACCGGTTACCTTGTCAGCATCCGAGTCCACCGAAGTATCGTCTCCAACACTCTGTTCGGTGAACGTCGTGTTCGAGCTGAGAGCGTTCGGATCAAACACCACGCGGTATTCACCAGAGGCGAGGCCTTCGAACAGGTAGTGACCGTTGCTGTCTGTCTTCGTCTGAAGGTCGACAGCATTGCCATCAACATCAGTGCCAATCAGCCGCACCGGAAAGTCCGATACGCCAGGTTCACCCGCGGTCTGGAGTCCATCTTTATTCGTGTCCTCCCAGACGTAGTCACCGACGGTTGAGCCAATGACATCGACCGTACGCGCGGCGGGGCCAACTCCCTGGCTCACGCCATCAGCGCGGCCAGAGGTGATGTTGCGGTAGTGGTCGCCAACCGCATTGTTGATTGGCGTCATGGCAATATCCACCTGGAACTCTTGGTCAGGAGTAAATTCCCCGGACCGCAGGAACCGCAGGCCCGTGACCTCACTCTTGTTCTGCGGGCAATCGGCAGCGCTTCCAGAACCGGAAACTACCTTGCCGCCAACTGCATCACACCAGACCGTAGCGCCGGCACTTTCGTTGCTCGAGGCCGAAGGATCCGAATCTAGATCTGCGACAGCCTGTTTGGTGTAGAGAACGTTGATGTTGTCGCCAGCAGCCGGAGTTGCCGAGTCGAACCGAAGCTGACCATTGAACTTGTTCCCGTTCTCACCGTTCGCGGGGAGCACGTCAATCGCGTCCACATTCGACACCGTGGAGCTTGAGTCCAGGTTTGCAAACTGCACAGACCAGGTCATCGTGCGCGGCTTGGTGACTCCCTCGGGGTTCACCTCAATGATCGGTTTATCGACACCCTTCGCGATCTTGATTCCCGTCGGTGAGAGGATCTGGATCTGCACAGAGTCTGACCTGGAGGAGACTGGCCCTGTGTCTGCCGGCGAAGCAACAACAACGTCATTTGCGTAGGTGCCGTTCCTGGCTGTCGACAAGATATCTGTTGACACGATCACTGGGTCAATCGCTGCACCCACAGTGCGCATGCCCAGATCCCAGTGCACATACTGGCGGTCATCAGCACACTTCAACCCAGCGTCCGCTGGAGAGCCCATCTGAACCAGGTCAGGAGTAATTGCGGCGCCAGCCTGTTCAGATTTCTTAAACACCTGATGCAGCGGCAAGCAGTCTTCCATCGTGACGGGGTACTGAACATCTGATGCCGGAACCGCAGCGGTAAGCGAGGGGTTCAGGCGATACTCCACCGAGCTCCCAGCTTTATAGAGCGGCACCGCAGTGTCAGTGAACTCTCCGGTTTCGGGGTTCTTCACATACTTAGCGACCCGAACGATCGCATTGCCCGGAATCAACCTATCGCCGGTGCTTCCCTTGTGCGTTGCAGGATCATACTCCGATGGCACTGAAACGTGGTCTGGGTCGGCAATCGCTTCTTTCGCGGTCTTGATTCCATCTGCCCGAATCTGAGACGCCCAGTTTCCGATTTCGTCGCTGCTACCGTTATCCAGCACCACCTGCCCAATGGACATGTAGAGGTAGGTGGCACCGTAGGTAGTTCCTTCCGGCCACTCGGTGTTGTAGGTGACGCGCACACGGTTAACGCCTTCCCAGGTGGTTCGTCCGTCTGCATCAGTGTTCACCTTCGCACCGGGAACATCACTGGGGTCGGCAAACCAGGTTCCCTGAGAGCAGTCAGAACCGTCTCCGGCCCCTGAAGGACCTGAGCTGTACTCAATCTTCAGATTTTTTACTCCTGAAGTGGCGCTTCCCACGGCCGCGGCACCGCGCGACGTGTACTGCTCCAGGTATCCCGATACATAAACTGGCTTGCCATTGCTCGGGTACAGTGTCTGGTCGTATCCATGCCAATCCTGTTTGGCAGCAAGTGCCAGGCGGCTTGGATCCCAAACGTCACAGGAAACACTGGTCTTGGAGTATTCAGTTCCCGAGCCAGCGGGGCCGGTTGCTGATACTGCGAGAACACTCTGCACGGACTGACCCGGCATCACAACCGTGTTGCCATCTTGCTTTTTTGCGGATCCGGGGAGGCCCTCGTAGAGGTACGAATCAGAAAAGTCATACGCAGGCGTATTGCCCGGGGTTCCCCAAATGCCCGCGAAGAACTTATTCAAGCCGAAGCCGTTTTGAATGCGAATCATCGCGTCGCGATCGTTGTTTTCGACCTTCTCGCCGATGTTTGCCTGACCATCAATGCCGGTCATCTCAAATTTGTTGAATTCGTTGTGCGTTGCAATGGTGTAGGGCGAGCTCTTACCACCAAACTCAAGCACTGCCGCCTGGGGCACTGCCACTCGAATCTCGTAGCTGAACAGGTAGGCGCGATCCGCACTCAGTTGCGTTCCGCTCCCGCTCGTCGTCGGGAACGTGTAGGCGCTCGTGTCCGCATTGGTGATTGTAATCTGAGCGGGATCTCCAGGGGCATCCTGGGTGCAATCCACCGAGCCGGAATCTCGAACGGAATTCGCTGCGTTCGCGTACGAACCCTGGCCAGCTTTACTGTAAGGGACTGACAACTTCAACGAGCTGTTGGCCACGATCGGAGTGCACACTTCGAGCATTGGAGCGTAAGCAGCGCGGGCTGCGCTCTCTGAACCTGCTTTTGCGACCATCTGAGACCAAACGGTGTCCCCGAAGAACGACGCCGGAGACAGGTCATCCTGGAACCGAATGGGATTGCCAAGTGGCGTTACTCCCTTCCCGCCCTGGGGTGCAGTAATCGTCATTGGATAGAACACTGAGACACATGCCTTGGTGCTGTCGCTTGGGCACGCCCCGGTCGACTGACCCAAAGGTCCCTGGTTCGCAGCAGTCGCCTCACCACGCTTTGATACGTCGAACTGCGGGGCCGCTGAAACCGTCTGCGACAGAGGGGGAGTCGCTACCGGGTCCGTTGCTTGATCTGATGCGGCAGTAAACACCACGTCATCCATGACAGTGCCGTTTGGCACCTCCGGGCGCACCTTGGACACAAAGCTGTAGTCAAGCGCACTCGCTACCTCGCCCTTTCCAAGGTTGCAGGTCACCTGCTGTACCGGCAGCGATTCCCATGAGGAAGAAGTGAGAGGCACCGCCGGGGCAGGGATTGAGTCGCTACTGGGGGAAACCGACGAGCCTGCGAGACAGAATGGCGGCAAGACTGCAAGCGTCTGACCTCGTGGAAGACTGAACTTCAGTTGGCTGTTTGTCTGATCCTCACCGTGATAACGAACACCCACCGTATAGGTCACCGTGTCGTTGGTTCGCACGATATTTCCCGGATCATCATCACCCGGGTCGTCACCAGCAGCGGTACTTCCCGGGGTAAACGGGGCCGTGCCAGTTTTCTGCGCGACTGTCATAGTAATGCTAGCGTCGCCCGCTGCCGCCGCTAGCGGTGCAGCGTCAGCAGCATCCTTCGCCGGTGTGTCCTGTGCGCCTGAGTCGTTTGAGGATTGACTCGCACTATCAGTTGCGACTTCGGGCGAAACAGGCTCGTCCGCAATTGCGGGTGGAGACAGCAACAGGCTCAACAGGAGCGAAGATAGGACGCCAGCCCCAACGCCCCTCTTGAGAACCTTACTTGAAGAGAACATTCATATCCTTCTTGTTCGTGTTGATGCGATACATTTTGCGTTCTTCGAGAGGATCAACAATCTTCCCGAGTACGTGAGCATTCAAAGTTGAGCCCACTCGGATGAAATGAAGATGGGACCCGCAGCACGAGGGGATACGGCTGCTGGTCCCATCTGAGTGCCCACGCTGTGCTGGTTGCTTCGCAGGGGGAGAAGCAGCAACGACATGAGCTGAAACCATGGCATCAGAGGCATGGTCACCCTTGTAAATAAGTCTTTTCAGAGCGATCAATATTGCCGCCCGATCCCAGACTCATTCGAACGAAATCAATGGTACGTCGCGAGGCTTGCGTTGCAATGTTCAGTGGCGGATTCTGCGAGCACCTGTCGTTTATTGCGACCTTCGGCCAGGTTTACCCTCTTGCGAGTCGTGTCGAGTCGTGTCCGTCAGCTACGACAATGGCCCCTCGTCGGAAGTATCTAACGACGAGAGGCCAAAGTTGTAGTGCGAGCGTGAGCTAGTGAGACAGGCGGCGCCTCGCAATGAAGAGCATTGCCCCTCCAGCGAGTAGCCCCAGTGCGCCGCTCGCGAGCCAACCGAAGACCGGGTCGGCACCCGTAACTGCTAGGGTTTGCGGCGCTGAACCCGGCTTCACGACCGGAGCTTCCTGGGTAACCGGAGCCTTCGGCGTATCAGCGGGATCCGCAGCCGCCGTAATGACGAGCTTCACCTCAAGAACCGCGTCTGGGGCGGTGCCGTTTGAAGCGGTCAGCGTGAACGTGTAGGTTCCGGGCGCGGTCGGAGTGCCCGAGAGCACTCCGTCAGTCGACAGGGTGAGCCCGTCAGGAAGCGCGCCGGCGGTAACCGAAACCGTAGGCATAGGGGGGCCACTCACGTCGAACGAGTATGAATAGTCCGAGCCCACAACGCCGGCCGTTGGAGACCCCGAAAGCAACGGCGCTGCAGCAGCTTCGGTAGCCGTATACGGAACGGTTCCGCTGAAGTTTGAAGTGGATGGTCCAACCGTTACCTTTTGCGACCAGACCAGTGTCCCGTCACCCGCAACAGACCAGGTGACTGCACCGCCCGCTACAGAGCCGGCTCCGTTTCCAACTGTCAACGGCGCCACTGACCCATCAAGTATGGTGACTGTCGGAACTGCGCTGGGAACCCCAACGATTGCCGCCTGAGCGGGGAGAGTCTGACCTACCAGATAGACACTCTGCAGCGTCTCGAGGCCAGCCAAAGGCGAGATATCAGCAACGTGATTGTCCCCGATTTCAATCGTCGATATGACCGGAAGCGCGGCCAGCGGCGACACATCCGAAACATCGTTGTGGGTTAACTCAAGAAAACGCAGTTTACTCAGCCCTGACAGCGGCGACAGGTCCGTGACCTTGTTCACATACAGGTCAAGCCAGTCGAGATTACGAAGACCTGCCAGGGGAGACAGGTCCGTGATTCCATTACCACCAAGCGTGAGCGTGACGAGCGTATCTAGACCGGCGAGTGGAGTGAGGTCTGGGGCGTGGTTCCCGTCGAGATACAGGTACTTGATGTTCGTCAGTCCGGTCAGCGAAGACAGATCCGTGATCTGGTTAAAAACCAGGTCCAAGCTGGATAGGTTCGTCAAACCGGCCACGGGTGATGCATCCACGATTTGATTGTGGTCAAGTTCGAGGACGGTGAGGTTAGTGAGGCCAGCCAGGGGCGAGATGTCAGCGAGTTCGTTATTGCCAAGATTGAGGCCGGTGATGCTTTTGGCAAACTGCAGCGGAGTGACATCATCAATGCCTCCTTCTGCACAATCAAGCGTCCCGGTCAGCGAATTGAGTTGCTCCTCAGTAATTGGGTCGAGCACCGGAGCACCCAGTGCCTTCGCGACACAGGCCTTCAGCCCAGCGTCAGCAAAGCTCACTTCATCATTGGGGGCGGCTTGGGCAGCCGTCGTGCCCCCAATCACACCGACACTCAGCACAGCAACCGCAAGGGCCGCCGAGGCAAATGTTCTCAATGGTTTCAACTGCATACCTTCCATAATCTTCATTCGCTGCCCCTAGTAGGTGCAGTAGTCGCTAATCCTGTCGAAGGATTCCTGCATGGTCTCGCTACCATCAAGCTCAGGATGACTGGACTCGTATTCCGCAAAGTTGGTGGTAGCTGGAACCGTTTTGAGCTTTTCGTTCATCTGGTTAAACGTGTCCATGACAACGTCCCAGTCATCGTTCATTTCGCTCGGAGGATCGACGCTGTCAGCGGCGGGCTCTGCCGCATCGATTGCCTTGATGACGTCACCAACGGTTGAATCCTTGTCTGACGCAACCGCGGTTATGGGATCAAGAACCTCAACCAGTTGCTGGCAGAATTCGGTCTTGCTGGTCGAGGCTGGCGGTGTTCCGGCCTCAGGCATGGGGTCTGCCTTGGAGAGTGCATTAATCCCGAAAGCAATGAGCACTGCGCTCAAAATCACCAGGATCCCCGCGGCGATGAACGCGGCAATGGACCAGCCTTTGGCTGCCGAGGCGCTACTTCGAGCGGCGGGATCGGCGGCCGCGTATTCGCGTCGAGCTCGAATGGACTTCATGAGAGCCACGAGCCCCAGGGGCCAGCACAAAATGATGGCGATGATCGACATGACCCGATAATCTCGGCGTGGCGTACCCTGATCCACGATTGACGGCTGCTGCGGTTGCGACATACGGTTCTTCTCTTTACTCACTATTTCGGTGGGGGAGTGACCCCAAAATAGAAGAGCGTAATTCACCTCGCAGGAAACGAGACATCGCTGTCGTGTATTGCCACCCAGGCTGCGGATTCTGAGAGCCCAGGGGTGCCGCGAGCATGAATCCGCGTAGATGCAGTCGCATTTTACGCCGCCGTCAAAGGCTCGAGAACGATGATTCCCGGTGCCATCTCGGCTGACAATAGATCCATAACTCTCCTGATGAGCAGCATGTTTATTCCACGCTCAATATTTGAGAGCCATCCCAGATGCCGAAAGAACAGTCTCAGTTTCCGCCACAGAGCTACTCCCAAATTGGTTCGGCCGTCAACCCGCACGGAACAATCGAGAACAGTGAAGGCTTTGATCGCGCCTTCTTTGTCCTTGACATTGCAGTTGTGGCCGCGTCTGTGAGGCCCGCTTCGGCCGCGCCACTACGCAGCAGAGCCGACAGCCAGCTTGTTCGAGCGACTGCGCTTGTTTACCCGCCAGATAGGCGCCAGATCACCACCAAGAAAGGCAATTAACCCCCATGAAGTTCAATAAGATCGCGAAGTCCGTCGCTACAGTAGTGGCCACGGGAGCGCTTCTTTTCGGAACCGCCGCAGGTGCTTCCGCTGTGTCAACAACCTATACCGCATCGGTAAACAGTTACTACAGCGCTCAAGCCCGAGCATCCTTTTCGAACATCCCACTGTTTGGTTCGCGCACAGCCACTTTAACCGCCCACGACAACTATCGCGATGGTGAAAGCGCGCTTGCGACCCTGCAGAAGTGGTCCGGCGGCCGTTGGGTTGAGGTTCGCAGAGTAGTCGCCACCGGCGGCGCGAAGACAAGCCGGTCAATTGCGGTCCCGCTGCAGGCAACCGGCACGAAGCTCCGGCTTGTGTCTTGTGTGATAAATATGTCTGCTGCCCCCAGCAAGCGCGTCGGGCACGCGTGCGGCACAAAAGTTTTCTACGCACGTCGCTAAGAACACAGGGGAGGGGTGGGGCATTCGAGCTTCGCCCCTCCCCTAGACGCGGCCGCAACCGTAGAGTTGGGCTCCTTGATGGGCAGAAATGCGAGATCTCGGTATCGTACGCACAACAAAAAAGAGCCCGACCAAAGGTCAGGCTCTTGCTCGTGCGCGATACTGGGATCGAACCAGCGCAGGAATTTCAAGGCAAACGCGCCAGCGTTTGCAATTCCTGCGAGGTCGCTGCGTGAGATCCCGGTATCGTGCGCGCAACAAAAAAGACCCGGCGAAAGCCGGGTCTTGTCGTGCGCGATACTGGGATCGAACCAGCGCAGGAATTTCAAGGCAAACGCGCCAGCGTTTGCAATTCCTGCGAGGTCACTGCGTGAGATCCCAGTATCGTGCGCACAACAAAAAAAGACCCGGCAAAAGCCGGGTCTTGTTGTGCGCGATACTGGGATCGAACCAGTGACCTCTTCCGTGTCAGGGAAGCGCGCTACCGCTGCGCCAATCGCGCCAATGAAGGCTATTTAGTTGTAGAGAGGTGGCGACGGGATTCGAACCCGTGTATACGGCTTTGCAGGCCGCTGCCTCGCCTCTCGGCCACGCCACCGCAGTGATTTGCACCACATCATGGCTCGGCGAACCGATCCATTCGAGCGGATGACGAGACTCGAACTCGCGACCCTAACCTTGGCAAGGTTATGCGCTACCAACTGCGCTACATCCGCTTGTGCACGTTTCCGTGTACTCAAATGACTATAGGGGACTTGCCTGGACCTCGCAAATTCAGCGCGGATGTTCGGGCGTGCCGCCCCTGTTTGACTCAGTTTCCCTGTAACAATTTGAACCAAGAGCTTATTTTGACACCACGGAAAGCGCTTCATGGATACTGTGGAGTGATGGGGACGGAGCTACGCAGAGGCGCCAAGCGGGCGTTGCGTGTGTCTATCTTTCTCATTGTTGTTATCGCGCTTATTGTCGCGTTTGCGCACAGGCAAGACATTCAAGATCACTTCAGCGCTTCCAGCTTTAATCCGTCACCGCGCACTGTCCAGGTCATGAATTCACTTCAGCTCACCTCGACCGGCGAGCGCGTCTTTCTCGCCTCGCACCCCACGGTTGATGGCAGCCAGAAATTCAATGAGCAGTGTGCGAACGTTGATCACTCCGAAGAGGGCCACGTGCTCGGGTGCTTTACGGGCGAGCGCATTCACCTGTTTGACGTAACCGACAAGCGGGTAAGCGGGATCGTCGAGGTCACTGCCGCTCACGAGCTGCTTCACGCAGCGTATTCGCGACTGAGTGACGGCGACCGCACCGCCCTGTCAGAGAAGTTGCTCAACGAGTACGACGTGATGAGCACCAATAACCCCGAGCTTGTCGATCGCATGAGCGTCTACAAGAACCTCTCGGACTCGGCGTTTGCGAACGAGCTGAACTCCGTGTTGGGCACCGAGGTGCGAGACCTACCCACTTGGCTCAACAACCACTACGCAACCTGGTTCAAGGACCGCGGCGCTCTCGTCGACGATTTTGACTCGTACCACTCGGTCTTTATCGGGCTTCAGGATCGCGCCGAGAATCTGCAGAGCGAGATGTCTTCACTGCGGGCAGACGTTGAACAGCGAAATCTGAACTACGACGCGGCAGTCAAGAAGTTCAATGACGATGCGGCGGAGTTTCGCGCCCGCAACGAACGGTTTGAGTTCTCCGACAACCCGGATGAGTTCGATCGCATCCGCGCGGAACTATCAGAACGACGCTCTGCGCTGCAGGCAACTCTCACAGACCTGCAGGCGGACATCGATCACTACAACGAGCTGCGCAAACAGCTGCAAGAACTGGGCCAGGTCAGCACGGAACTCGCGGGCAAGCTCAATAGCGACCTCGCTCCGGTAACGACTCGCCCGGAAGAATAAGCGCAGTTCACGAACAAGAGAAACGACGGCTTCCATGACTCAGGCATCGTCACTACCGCAGCGGATCATCGCGCGCCTTCTTAGACTCCGCCTCGTGCGCGCATACTTGCTCTACAGCGAGAACCGCGGCCCGATGCTGGCCGACAGCATCACCTACCGCGCGCTCTTCAGCGTGTTCGCCGCACTACTTCTTGGTTTTTCGCTCGCCGCGCTGTGGCTCGGCAATAACCCCGAGGCGTTTCGGGCCCTGGGGATTCCCTCGACTCGGTTGTTCCCGGCATATCCGACATCGTCGACCCGAGCGAAATCAAGGCACCCACCGGCTTTACGATCTTGGGGGTGGTCTCACTCCTTGGTCTCGTCGGAGCCGCTATCAGCGCTATCGGTAGCCTGCGTGCTGCCCTGCGGATCCTCACCGGCGAACTGACCGACTCGAGCTTTTTTCTCTGGGTGATGCTGAAGAACCTGCTGGTGGCCGTTGCTTTCGGTGGGTTGCTTGTGGCCGCAACTCTGGGCAGTGCCCTCGGCTCGCTGTGGATTCCCGCGGTGACCAACTGGCTGGGACTCACCGGCACGGGGTTTGGCGCAGTTCTCACGCGCATCTTCGCAATCATCATCATCTTTGTCATCGATACGCTGGCGATCGCGCTCGTCTTCCGCCTGCTCTCGGGAGTCAAAGCACCCGCGAGAGCACTCTGGAGGGGTGCGATGCTCGGCGGAGTGGGGCTCGTCGTGTTGCAGGAGCTCTCCGGTTTGTTTGTGAGAGGCGCGAGTTCGAACCCGCTATTGGCTTCGTTTGCGGCCCTCATTGCGCTCTTGATCTGGTTCAATCTGTCGGCGCAGGTTCTTTTGCTCGCAAGCAGTTACATCATCACGGCAACAGCGGAATCGCATGACCGAGTGCGCGAGGTGTTCGGAGCCAGCACACTCGCCCAGCGCCGTCGGCAACGCGCCGAAAACGCCGTCGCTGCGGCAACAAACGAGCTCCGCCACGCCCAGGAAGCAGAGAAGAAAGAACGTGCAAACGGCGGTTAGTGCGCTTCGAAACCCCACACGGATCGCGTGTCGCGTGCCACCAGATTTTAAGTGCGCACTGAATCCGTGTAGGATCATTTCGGTTAGCGCAGGTGGCGAATCGAAAGAATCTGAACCGGCGCAAGCGGGCGATTGGCGCAGTTGGTAGCGCGCTTCCTTCACACGGAAGAGGTCATCGGTTCGAGTCCGGTATCGCCCACCACATGACTGATTTCATCTGGAGCCTCCTCGTCATAGCCCATCTTGTGTTGGCGCTTTTTGCGGTGATGTCGATGAGCAAGGTTTCTTCCTCGATGACCGCATTGCGGGCAGGTCGCTGGACCGTTCTCATCGTTCTCCTGCCCATCATCGGGAGTGTGCTGTGGCTCTGGATCGGCAAACGCCGCGTTTTGCGTGAGCGCGCGGAAGATTCCACCACCTCAACCCAGTAGGATCGTTACGTCGTAACCCTGAACGCGGCTGTTTTCGATGCAACGCCTAAAAGCAGTACCGAGGCTCCGCGTTCACTCGCATTGAAGGAGTGTGCCACGTGGCAGACGGATTCTCCCTGTTCACCGACCGTTCGATTGTCGCCATGCGCGTCAACGGCGAGCTGCGCGATCTCGCCGCAGAGGTGACGGACACAGACACCGTCGAGCCGGTCGCAATCGACTCCGCAGACGGCCTCAGCATCCTGCGCCACTCCGCAGCCCACGTGCTCGCGCAGGCCGTGCAGCAGATCAACCCCGACACAAAGCTCGGGATCGGCCCGCCAATCACCGATGGTTTCTACTACGACTTTGATCCGGCCGAACCCTTCACGCCCGAAGACCTGAAGGCGATTTCCGCCCAGATGCAGAAGATCGTGAAGCAGGGTCAGCGCTTCATTCGCCGCGTCGTCACGGAAGACGAAGCCCGCGCCGAACTCGCAAACGAGCCCTACAAGCTCGAGCTCATCGGCCTTAAGGGCGGCAACACCGGCGACGACAACGAGAGCGTCGAGGTCGGCGGCGCCGAACTCACGATCTACGACAACGTCGACCCGAAGACCGGCGAGGTCTGCTGGAAGGATCTCTGCCGCGGCCCGCACGTTCCCAACACTCGTATGCTCGGCAACGGTTGGGCACTCATGCGTAGCGCCGGTGCCTACTGGCGCGGCAGCGAGGCGAACCCGATGCTGCAGCGCATCTACGGCACCGCGTGGCCCACCAAAGACGAGCTGCGCGCGTACCAGACCCGCCTCGAAGAGGCCGCGAAGCGCGACCACCGCAAGCTCGGCGTCGAGATGGACCTCTTCAGCTTCCCCGACGAGATTGGCTCCGGCCTCGCCGTGTTCCACCCTCGCGGCGGCATTATTCGCCACGAGATCGAGTCGTACATGCGCGACGAGCTGCTCAAGAACGGCTACGAGGTCGTCAACAGCCCGCACATCACCAAGGGCACACTCTTCGAGACCAGCCAACACCTGAACTGGTACAAAGACGGCATGTTCCCGGCGATGCACCTCGATGAGGTTGTCGACGCCGACGGCAACGTGACGAAGCAGGGCCAGGATTACTACCTGAAGCCCATGAACTGCCCGTTCCACAACCTGATCTTCCGCTCGCGCGCCCGCAGCTACCGCGAGCTCCCGCTGCGCCTCGCCGAGTTCGGCACGGTCTACCGCTACGAAAAGAGCGGCACGCTCTCCGGCCTCACTCGCGTGCGCGGCCTGACCCAGGACGACGCCCACATCTACGTCACCGACGAGCAGGTCAAAGACGAGGTCAAGCGCCAGCTCGAATTCGTCTTCGCGACGCTGCGCGCGTACGGCCTGAACGACTTCTACCTCGAGCTCTCGACCCGGGATCCCGAGAAGTCAGTTGGCACCGAAGAGCAGTGGGAGGTCGCGACCGAGACTCTGCGCCAGGTCGGCGAAGAGTCCGGTCTTGAACTTGTTGCCGATCCCGGTGGCGCCGCCTTCTACGGCCCCAAGATCTCGGTTCAGGCCCGCGATGCGATTGGTCGCACCTGGCAGCTCTCGACCGTGCAGCTCGACTTCAACCAGCCCGAGCTGTTCGAACTTGAGTACGCGGCCGCCGACGGTACACGCAAGCAGCCGGTCATGATCCACCGCGCTCTGCTCGGTTCCGTCGAGCGGTTCTTCGCGATCCTGCTTGAGCACTACGCGGGTGCATTCCCCGTGTGGCTTTCGCCCGTGCAGGTCGTCGGGATCCCCGTTGCCGAGCACTACGGCGAGTACCTGGACGAGGTCATCGCGCAGCTGCGCGCCCGCGGGGTGCGCGCCGAGGTCGACCACAGCGACGATCGTATGCCGAAGAAGATCCGCAATCACACGAAGGCCAAGGTGCCGTTCCAGCTGATTGCGGGCGAAGAAGATCGCGAGGCGGGTGCCGTGAGCTTCCGCTTCCGCGACGGCACGCAGCTCAACGGTGTGCCGGTAGCCGAGGCAGTCGAGCGGATCGTGAAGTCGATCGAAACGCACGAGCAGGTGTCGACGGCGTGGACGGAGTAGAAGACCTCAGCACGACTGCAGCCGTCGGTGATCCCGACGACATGCAGCGGCTGTGGGTGCCGCACCGCATGGTGTACGTCGCGGATCATCGCCAACCCGATCACAGCGACTGCCCGTTTTGTGAGGCGCCAAAACGCAGTGACGAGGATGCGCTCATCGTTGCTCGCGGCAAAACCGCCTACGTGCTGCTGAACCTTTTTCCATACAACAACGGCCACATGCTCGTGTGCCCGTATCGTCACGTCTCGCTGTACGACGACGCGACGGATGAAGAGGTCGCGGAGATCGCGGCACTCACCCAGACAGCGATGCGCGTGGCCCGCGAGGTCATGGGCTGCCAGGGCTTCAACATCGGCATGAACCAGGGCGCCATTGCTGGCGCGGGCGTTGCCTCGCACCTGCACCAGCACATCGTGCCGCGCTGGTCGTCAGACGCAAACTTCTTCCCGATTATCGCGAAGACGAAGGCTCTGCCGCAGCTGCTCGGCGACGTGCGCGCATCGCTCGCGGCTGCCTGGCCGCACCCCTAACGCAACTCGCCGTACGGCATTCAACGCAAGCTCCGAGGAGCTCGCCTCTAGACTCGACTCAGCGAACAACACACTTTAGAAAAGGGGAAGCTCCCGTGTCAGGACACTCCAAGTGGGCAACGACCAAGCACAAAAAGGCGATTATCGACAGCCGCCGTGCCAAGGCGTTTGCCAAGTACATCAAGAACATTGAGGTTGCAGCCCGCATCGGCGGCGCCGACCTCTCGGGTAACCCGACTCTCGCCGATGCTGTGCACAAGGCAAAGAAGAACTCGGTTCCCGGTGACAACATCGACCGCGCGATTAAGCGTGGCGCTGGCCTCGACGGCGACGCCGTTGAGTACCTCAACATCATGTACGAGGCATACGGCCCGAACGGTGTCGCCCTCATGGTCGAGTGTCTGACCGACAACAAGAACCGCGCCGCGGCCGAGGTGCGCACCGCGCTCAACCGCAACGGTGGCACACTCGCCGATCCCGGTAGCGTTGCCTACAACTTTGCTCGTAAGGGTGTCATCACCGTTCCCGCCGAGGGCACCACCGAAGACGACGTGCTTAACGCCGTGCTCGACGCTGGCGCTGAAGAGGTCAATCCGACTCCGAACGGCGAAGCCTTCGAAGTGATTACGGAAGCGTCAGATCTGGTCGCCGCCCGTACCGCACTCGTCGAGGCTGGAATTGACTACGACGCGGCCGACGCCGAGTTTGTGCCCAACCTCAAGGTTGAGATCGACGCAGCAACCGCTCGTAAGGTCTTCAGCATCATCGATGCCCTCGAAGACAGCGACGACGTGCAGAACGTGTACTCGAACTTCGACCTCACCCCAGAGGTCCAGGCCGAACTCGCTACCGACGAGTAGCCTTTCCCGATGCGCATCATCGGGATCGATCCCGGCCTCACCCGTCTTGGGGTCGGGATCGTCACCTCTGAAACCGGGAGGCGCGTCACCTTCGAACACGTCGAGGTGCTGCGCAGCTCGGCTTCGGCGAGCACTCCCGAGCGCCTGCTGATCCTGGGCTCTGCCCTGCAGCGCCTATTCGACGGCGAAAAACCCGACGGCATCGCACTCGAGCGTGTGTTCGCCCAGCAAAACCTGCCGAGTGTGATGGGCGTCGCCCAGATCAGTGGGGTCGTCATGTTCCTCGCTGAACAGCGGGGGATTCCCGTCGCGCTGTATACCCCCAACGAGGTCAAGTCTCAGGTCACCGGTTACGGCGCCGCCGACAAGGCCCAGGTGACCACCATGGTGACGAGGCTTTTGGGTCTCGCAGCGCCGCCCAAACCTGCGGACGCCGCAGATGCCTTGGCACTCGCCATCACCCACGCCTGGCACCTGGGCAGGGGAGGATCTGCGGATCGTCTCGGGCGAGGAGCCGCTCCCGCCGCCGAAACCCCAGCCCAGCGCGCCTGGCGCGAGGCGGAACAAAAGTCGGGCGCCCGGCGCGGGCCTCGCAACTAACTGCGAGATACTGGCTTCATGCCCCTGTACCGCGAAGAAGGTGTGGTGATCCGCACCCATAAATTGGGTGAAGCGGATCGCATCGTCACCATGCTCACGCGCGGGCGTGGACTGCTTCGAGCTGTAGCAAAGGGTGTGCGGCGCACATCTTCAAAGTTCGGTGCCCGCCTCGAGCCGTTTATGGTCGCCGACATTCAGTGCTACGAGGGCCGCACACTCGACACGATTACGCAGGCATCAACACTCGGAGCCTACGGCCCCAACATCAGCGCCGATTACGACCGCTATCGCGCGGGCAGCGTGATCGTCGAGACCGCTGAGCGCATCGCCGAGGGCGGCCCCTCGCGAGAACAGTACGCACTGCTCGTCGGCGCCCTTCGCACGCTCGCGGCGGCAAAGATTCCGGCGGAGCTCGTGCGCGACGGGTATCTGCTCAGAGCCATGGGCCTCGCGGGGTGGACCCCCGGCTTCGACGCGTGCGTGCGCTGCGGCGCGCCCGGCCCGCACACCATCGTCGCGGTGCAGCTCGGTGGGGTCGTGTGCGAAAACTGCCGCCAAGCAGGATCGCCGAGGCTCGACCCCGGCAGCATTCGTTTACTCGCGGCGTTGCTCGCGGGGGACTGGGACACCGCGAGCGAATCGACCGAGAGGGAGCGCGGGCAGGCAGCGGGCATCGCTGCCGCCCACACGCAGTGGCACCTCGAACGCGGGCTGCGCTCGTTTAGCTCACGGCACAGCAGCTCACCTCGGGCTTAAGCCAGCCTGACGGGCATAAACTGGCACGCATGCGCACTGCTCCCACCTCCCTGGTGCCCGTCGATTGGACCGGCGAGCAACCACCCCGATTCGCCGCCACAGCCCCGGGCCACGTCGCCATCGTGATGGACGGCAACGGACGGTGGGCGAACCGCCGCGGCCTCTCCCGGGTTGAGGGTCACCGCATGGGGGAGCAGGCTCTGCTCGATGTTGTCGCGGGCGCGATCCAGGCTGGCGTCAAGCACCTCAGCGTCTACGCGTTCTCGACCGAGAACTGGCGGCGATCCCCAGACGAGGTGCGCTTCCTCATGGGGTTCAACCGCGACGTGCTGCGCCGCCGCCGCGAACAGCTTGACGCGTGGAACGTACGCATGCGCTGGGCCGGTCGCCGGCCGCGGCTGTGGGGGTCGGTCATCAATGAGCTGCAGACCTCTGAGCGAGTGACGGCGGGCAACACCGGCCTCACCCTCACCATGTGTGTCAACTACGGCGGTCGCAATGAGATCACGGACGCCATGCGTCGCATCGCCGAGGAGGTTCGTGCGGGCAGGCTCTCGCCGAGCGGAATCACAGAGCGCACGATCGAGCGCCACCTGTACGTACCCGAACTGCCCGATGTAGACCTGTTTCTGCGCAGCTCCGGTGAGCAACGCACCAGCAACTTTATGCTCTGGCAGTCCGCCTACGCCGAGATGGTCTTCCTCGACACCCTCTGGCCCGACTTCGGGCGAACCGAACTGTGGCGCGCGATCCAGATCTACCAGGATCGCGACCGCCGTTTTGGGGAGCGGTCGACGTGCCAGGTGCCGGATCCTGAACCACTCCGGCCCCGCGCAGTATGACCGGGAGGTTCATCTGCGAGAATGGTCCGGATATGAACTCGCAAACTCCCGCTGCTACCGACCTCGGCGTTGACGACCGCCTCAAGATCGGGCCGCTTTCCCTTGACGTGCCAGTTGTGCTGGCACCCATGGCAGGCATTACGAACACTGCTTTCCGTCGACTGTGCCGCGAGTACGGTGCGGGCCTCTATGTCTCCGAGATGATCACGAGCCGCGCGCTGGTCGAGCGCACACCGGGATCCCTCCGACTCATTAAGCACCACGAGAGCGAAACGCCCCGCTCCATCCAGCTCTACGGCGTCGACCCCAAAACGGTCTCCGAGGCCGTCAAGTTTCTTGTGGATCAAGACCTCGCCGACCACATCGATCTGAACTTCGGCTGCCCTGTTCCCAAGGTGACTCGAAAGGGTGGCGGATCCGCACTGCCCTGGAAGAGCGACCTGTTCCGCGCGATCGTTGAGGGTGCGGTAAAGGCGGCGGGTGAGATTCCACTCACCATCAAGATGCGCAAGGGCATCGACGCGGATCACCTCACCTATCTGGACGCCGCCAAGGCAGCAGAGGGTGCCGGCGTCGCCGCAATCGCGCTTCACGGCCGCACCGCAAATGAGTTCTACTCGGGCGAGGCAGACTGGACCTCCATCGCCACGCTCAAGGAAACGATCACGAGTGTGCCGATTCTCGGCAACGGCGACATCTGGTCGGCTGAAGACGCGATCCGCATGGTGCGCGAGACCGGCTGCGACGGAGTGGTTGTTGGCCGAGGTTGCCTGGGCCGTCCGTGGCTGTTCGGCGACCTCGCCGCTGCCTTCCGCGCCGAGCGCGGGGACATCACCTGGGAAGAGGCAGAAGCCGCCATCGCAAAACCCCCGCTCGGCTTTGTGATGCAGGCGATGCGCCGCCACACGGAACTGCTCGTTGAGTTCTTTGACGGTGACGAGGGCCATGCGTGCCGCGATATTCGCAAGCACGTCGCCTGGTACTACAAGGGCTACGGGGTCGGCGGCGACACTAGGCGCGCACTGGCCACAGTCGAGTCAATCGACCACATGGACGAGATTTTCAGCACGATGGACGGATCGATGCCGTACCCCGGCGAGGGCGCTGAAGGTCCTCGCGGACGCGCTGGCAGCCCGAAGCGGCCGATTCTGCCGCAGGGGTGGCTTGAGAGCCGCACGAGCGACAGCATCGATTTCTCTGAGCTCGCCGAGGCAGAGCGAGACGATTCCGGTGGTTGAGGTATTGACGCCCGCGCTGCAGTTGCCCGCGGGATACGAGGCCGAAGACGCCGAGCGAGTTGTGCCAGAGCAGCACAGCAGCATCCGCAGTGATTTCGCGCGGGATCGCGCTCGTGTGCTTCACTCAAGCGGTTGGCGCAGGCTGGCCGCGAAAACGCAGGTGCTAAGCCCCACCGCCGGCATTGACTTCGCGCGCAACCGGCTGACCCACTCGCTTGAGGTCGCGCAGATCGGCCGCGAGCTGGCAGTGTCGCTCGGCCTCGCCCAAGACGTTGTCGACACCGCGTGCCTCGCGCACGACCTCGGCCACCCGCCCTTCGGGCACAACGGCGAGAAGGCGCTCAACGAGTGGGCCGCCGACGCTGGAGGTTTCGAGGGCAATGCCCAGACGCTGCGGTTGTTGACCCGCCTCGAGCCAAAGCGCTTTGCGCCCGACGGCACCAGCATTGGTCTCAATCTCACCCGCGCCACACTCGACGCGAGTTGCAAGTATCCGTGGAGCCTCTCCGAGGCCCCCGCGGGCAGCGGCAAGTTCGGGTTCTTCGCCGACGACGAGCCAGTCTTTCGCTGGTTGCGCGAGAGCGCTCCGGCTCGTGTGAAGTGCGCGGAAGCCCAGGCGATGGATCTGGCCGACGACGTTGCCTACTCGGTTCATGACTTCGAGGACGCGGTTGTCAGCGAGTTCATCGATCCCGAAATTCTGACCTCTCGCTCTGGCCACAGCTCGCTCATTGAGGCGGTTTCAGAGTGGGCCGGTGGCTCATACACAACGGACGAACTCGGAGCCGCCTACGACCGCATCGCTGAATCGTCGAACTGGCTGGTTCGCTGGGACGGATCGCGACGACACCAGGCGCAGCTCAAGAATTTCACGAGCGACATGATTGGACGGTTCGCGCGCGCGGCCATTCACGACACGCTTGAGGCGGCAGACGGATCCCCGTTGACCCGCTACGGCGCGAGCATTGTGGTGCCACGTGAGGTACGCGCCGAGATTGCCGTGCTCAAGGGCATCGTTGCCGCGTTTGTCATGGCCAGTGGCCGCCGCCAACCGACCTACCGCAGGCAGCGCGACCTGCTTCTTGAGCTGCTCGAGGTGCTGTGGGAATCGGACGGCAACGAGTTGGAGCCAGCCTTCGCAGATGACTACCGGGCGGCTCGGAACGATGCCGAGGCGAAGCGCGCCGTCGTAGATCAGGTGGCCTCACTCACCGATCAGTCCGCGATCGCCTGGTACAAACGCCTGTGCGACGTGCCACTGGTCTGATTCTGATCCTCAGAACTTTCGGTCGTAGCGGTAGATGAACGCCGCCATCGCTCCGCGGGTCACGGGATAGGTCGGGCGGAACACTCCACCCGCGTAGCCCGTTGTAATGCCCGTCGAGTTCAGCCAGCTGATCTCTTTGTAGAAGGGGGCGGATCGCCGCACATCTGAAAAGCGCGCTTTGGCCGGGGCTGTGTACTTTGGAGACCCCGCAAACCTGTAGAAGAACGCGGCCATCGCCTGCCTCGAAATCGAGTCGCCCGGCCTGAAGGTGCCGTCTTTATAGCCGGTCGTTATGCCCTTTGAGTTCAACCAGGTGATCTGCTTGTAGAACTTGTATCCCTTTGGAACGTCCCTGAAGGGGGAGCGCGCGGGCGGGTTATATTTCGGGCTCCCGGCGTAGCGGTAGAGGAAGGCGGCCATCGCTTCCCGCGAGACCGAGTCGTTGGGCCGGTACGTGCCGTCCGCGAACCCGGTCGAGTAGCCCTTCACGAGCATCCAGTTAATCTCGGTGAAGAACTTGTGCGAGGTTGGAACGTCCCAGGCCAGCACGCGCTGACGGTAGCTCGCTATTGTGGCCGCCATCTCGTTCAGAGCTCGCGCTCCGTTTCGATACGCGGGTTCTCCCGATGCGACCCCTGTTCCCAGGTAATTGATCCAGGGGTTTGAGTACTGCAAACGAACGGGGCAGGTGTCGACTCCACCGCTCCAGCACTCGTATCCCATAATGTCTCGAGCCACCCCGGGGGTGGCACTGCCGTGACTGTACGGGAAAACGGGAGGCGCGGCTGCGGGAACCTCGGGATTGTGCGACAGCCCCAGGCTGTGCCCGAGTTCGTGGGCGAGCGTGAACTTGCGGTAGCAGTAGGGGGCGGTCGCGGTGACGCTGTAGGCGCCACTTTCACGTGCGCCGTATACGGAGGTTGGCCGCCCGGCGACACCGCACGCGTTCGTTGCGTTTGGCACGATCATGGTCACGAGATCCGCGCCGATCGCGTCACGCTCAGCTTTCAACCGCCACAGGTCACCCGCGCCATTTCTGAGATTGTCGACGTCGGTCACAATGTTGTTCCAGCTCTGAGTGTAATTGACGTAGCTAATCTTCATGACTCTCACTCGCAGCGTCACACCCGAGTTCAAGAGGGCCTGATTCATGAAGGCTATTTGGCTGGCAATGTAGCTCTCGACCGCACCCACACTCTGGAAGTTGTTGGCGAAGCCAACCAAAACATCGATGGTGGTGAGCCCCTGCGCCGCACTCGCGGACGCTTCCTTTGCGGTATCGGGTTCTGCAGCGCTCAGTTCTTCACTAGCGCTAATGTCTTCCTGCGTCGGAGCTTCGGCTTCGGGCTCGGTCATCTTTTGCGCGGGCTCGTAGGCAAGATTCGTCTCTTCAATGCTGTAGGTATTGTCTTTGTTCTCGTCAGGTTTGATGATCACCGAGGGGTTCGACGTTTCTTGAACACCGCCAAACAGTTCATACCCCGTGGCGCCAGGCACAAACGATAGGGTGACCGAGCCAGTGCCACCCTCAGGCGTTGTCGCCTGTCCCAGTACCTCAACATCGGGGGATTGAGTAGAAGCACCCTCCGGTTTTGTCAGCGCCACCTCTTGCACTGCCACCTGCATCTGGCGTCCGTCAAAAAGCTGCAGGGCGAAGTTGCTCGCGGAAGGGACGACGACTCGCTCATCACCTGGATCCTGCGCGAGTACATCTGGCGATACCAGCTGGCCCAACGCTACATCCGCGTCCAGTGGTGAGACTCGTGAACGGCTCACGTCTGAGGGTGGGAGAGCGTCTGGCGCGACACTGGGTGCCTTTGTGGAACCGGTCGGTGGAATCGCCTGCGCAGTCTCTGTCGGTGGCACTGCGTCATCGACAAACCAAACATCCCCCGTTGACTCAGCGTTGGCCGCTGCCGCTGGCGAGAGTACCAGTGCGCCGCAAGCTAAAGCGAGAGCGCACATACTCCCCAAAACACTGCGTGAGCCCATATTGGTCACCGTCCCCGTGGATGAACAAGCTCACCCCCCTGCGGATGAACTTGGGAGTAATTTACGACTTCGACCCCGCTCAATCAATCCCCTTGAACCGTGAATCCAAAATAAATATCCTTCGCACAAAACCCACCCTCTTGTCACTGACATCAGCGAGCTGCACAACTGGGAGAAATACGGACTGAGCGTTGGCTAGACTCAATGCTTATGGCAGGTCGGATTAAGGCGAGTGACGTTGAAGAGGTGAAACGTCGCACCAATTTGGCCGATCTTGTCGGTGACTACGTCATGCTTAAAAACGCCGGCATCGACTCGATGAAGGGTCTCTGCCCCTTCCACGACGAGCGCAGTCCCAGCTTTCACGTGCGCCCCGCGCTCGGGTATTACCACTGCTTTGGCTGCGGAGAATCGGGCGACGCCTTCACCTTCCTGCAGCGAATGGACCACCTCACGTTTGCGGAGTCCGTCGAGCGGCTCGCGGCACGGATCCACTACCCACTCACCTACGAAGAGGGCGGCTTTACACGCGAGGAGGGCCCCAACCGCGCCCGCCTGCTCGCCGCCAACGCCGCCGCCGCGAAATTCTACGCGGAGCAGTTGGCAAGCGAGGAAGCCTCAACGGGCCGCCAGTTCTTGAGCGACCGCGGCTTCGGCGAGGCCGTTTGGGCCCAGTTTGGTGTGGGCTATGCACCCCGCGGCTGGGATGCCCTGACGAAACACCTCAGAGCGCAGGGTTACACCCCCGCCGAGCTCGTGCAGTCCGGCCTCGTCTCTGAGGGGCAGCGCGGGGTTTACGATCGATTCCGCGGCCGCGTGGTGTGGCCGATTCGCGATACCAGCGGACAAACACTCGGGTTTGGTGCACGTCATCTTTACGAAGACGACAAGGGACCCAAGTACCTCAACACGCCTGAAACTCCGGTGTACCACAAGTCTCAGGTGCTCTACGGTCTCGATGTCGCGAAAAAATCAATCTCGCGAGGCCACCAGGCGGTTGTGGTCGAGGGGTACACCGATGTGATGGCGTGCCACCTGGCGGGCGTTGAGTCCGCGGTCGCGACCTGTGGCACGGCGTTTGGTAAGGACCACATTTCGGTGCTGAGAAGGATCATGGGCGACGACAGCGCCTCAGAGGTCATCTTCACGTTCGACCCCGACGAAGCGGGCCAGAAAGCCGCGCTTCGTGCGTTCAGCGAAGAAAAGCGCTTCACCGCACAAACCTACGTCGCCGTTGCACCCGAGGGTTTTGATCCCTGTGACCTGCGTCTCCACAGGGGCGACGAAGCGGTCCGCGAGCTGTTCACCCGCAAGGTTCCGCTCTTTGAGTTTGCCCTCAAGCGAGCCGTGAGCCGTTTTGACCTCAACAGCGTTGAGGGGCGAGTGTCCGCACTCCGCGAGGCGGCACCGATCATCGCTGAGATTAAGGATCCCTCGATTCGCCCCGGTTACACCCGAGAGCTCGCCAAAATGCTGGGCTCCGAAATGGCCGAGGTCCAGCAGGCGGTGCGCCAGGTTTCGCAGCACACAGAGCGCACCCCCGGCAGAGCAGCGCCCCCTCAGCAGGGTCAGCAGCGATCCCAACAGCAAAACCGGCAGGGCAGCCAACAGCAGTATCGCCAGGGCCCAGATGCTCAGGGCCCCTCAAACGATCAGTTTGATCCAGATTTCCAACCGCAGGCCCAGCCGCCAGCGCCCCGGGTCTCTCTCTCGAGCCTGCGATCCACCCCAACTACGTGGCTCGAACGCGACGCACTCATGTCAATGCTGCAGCAGGGAGAAGCCGTCGGCGCAGACCTACTCGCGCAGGCGGTCACCGCGCAGGTAATGGAGCCAAACCTCAAAGTTGTGCGCGACGCTCTAGGTGTTGCCCTGCCGCAGCTCGGCTCAACGGGGTGGCTCGATGCCGTCCTAGAGGCGACCCCGCCAAGCCACCAAGATCTTGTTCGTGAGTTAGCGATGGCGCCGATGCCCGAGCGCCGACCCGATCAGCTGAAGGTGTACGCACGCGAGGTTGTTGTGTCACTGCTCGACAGGGATCTGCTTTCGCTCAAGGGGGAGTTGCTCTCTCGCATGCAGCGGATCGGTGATTCGAGCGACCCTGGATCCCGCCGCATTCAAGAACAACTTGTGGCGCTTGAGGCGGCAAGACGCGGGCTCCGCGACGAGTGATCGGTGTACCAGACAATGCCCTAGGCTGGTCAGGTTGGTTGTAATCAACACACCCACCCTGCATTGATTGAAGGAACAGACCATGGTGCATCCGCGGCTTGATGCCGATCCGACCATCCGAGTTTCAGATCTTTCCTTGTCGTATCCAGCCCACGCTGGCGGTCGCGAGTTCCAGGCCGTTGAGGGAGTTTCCTTCGACATTCCCAAGGGTGACGTCGTCGCTCTTCTTGGTGAGAGTGGATCAGGCAAGTCGACACTGGCTAAATTCCTCGCGGGCCGCGGGCCCGATGCTGGCGAAAAGTCGGCGCGCATCAAGTTCACCGGGGGAGACGCCAGTGTTCTTGGGGTACCAATGGCCAAGCTTGGCCGCAGAGCCCGTGCGCGACTCACGGCCTACGTCGGACACCTCGCCCAAGACGCGGGGGCGACCCTCGTTCCCGAGCTCAATGTCGGCGACATTCTGTTTGAACCGATTGTTGAGCGCAGCAAACACTTTGATCGGGATGCTCTCGGCGAACGCATCGCCGAGATGATGGACATCATCGCTCTGCCGCTCAGCAAGCTGCAGGAGTACCCGTACGAGCTCTCAAAGGGTCAGAGACAGCGTGTCGCGGTTATGCGCTCGTTGATGCTGGATCCAACCGTTCTCATCGCAGACGAGCCAACACTGGGCGTCGACGCGAACAATCGACCCAAAATCGTGGAACTGCTGCGCTGGTATCGCGAGCGCACCGGTGCAACTCTGGTCCTCATCAGCCACGACATTGGAATGCTTGAGGCATTGGCGCGCGACGTGCTCGTACTGCAGCAGGGCCGGCTCGTGGGCCACGGCGACATTAATGCGATCTTCAGGCAGGCGGATCACGGTTACGTGCAGAAGCTCGCGCAGGCGCTTCGGGCGACCGCGTATGACGAGATCGCCGAAGAGTAGGCGAAACGCGAGCCCGGATTTGCAAAGACAACTTGGCTTGGTAATATAGTCAGGTTGCCACGGCAACGAAATGATCCCCTGTAGCTCAGTTGGCAGAGCGCTTGACTGTTAATCAGGATGTCGCTGGTTCGAGCCCAGCCGGGGGAGCAGAACACAGAAACAGCCCTCACCGTCACGGTGGGGGCTGTTTTGATTTGCGGACCCAACTGAGGGATATGATCCTCGCATGAGCGAATTGAACCCACCTCAGGTTTACGGAGTTGACCCCTACGGCACGCCCGAGATTCACAAAAGCGCATGGCTTGCGCCAGGATCTGTGGTGGTCGGCAATGTGACGCTCGGAGAGGGCAGCAGCGTTTGGTACAACGCGGTCGTGCGCGGCGACTCCGACAGCGTCACAATCGGCGCGAACAGCAACGTGCAGGACGGCGTGGTGATCCACACCCATCGCGGCCACCCCGCGATCATCGGCGACAATGTTTCGATCGGACACAACGCGGTCGTACACGGCGCAACGGTTGAAGACGGCTGCCTGATAGGCATGAACGCGACCGTGCTCAGCGGTGCGATCGTTGGATTAGGATCCCTCATTGCCGCTGGAGCACTGGTGCCGCAGGGGGCCGTGATCCCGCCACACTCGCTCGTGGCTGGCATTCCCGGCCGAGTCATTCGCCCGTTAAACGAAGAGGATCGCGAGTCCGTTCGGCGCAATGCTGAGGTCTATCTCGAGTACACAACGAACCACCAAAACGCACTTGGAAAAAGTGCGAGCAAAAATGCACTATGATCGTTGAGGTGCGATTGCCACACGGCAAATGTTCCGGGGATGTAGCTCAATGGTAGAGCCTCAGTCTTCCAAACTGATTACGCGGGTTCGATTCCCGTCATCCCCTCCAAATACCGTCTCAGGTTGAATCTTAAGAAGAAACGCCCGTAATTTCCGCACGTGGCACACACCCAGCTTCGGATCAGCTAGACTTGCTCAGGTTGCTCGCGCAAGCGCGGGATCAACACGAAGAAACCTTTGGGTTTCGGGGCGTAGCTCAGCTTGGCTAGAGCGCCCGCTTTGGGAGCGGGAGGTCGCAGGTTCGAATCCTGTCGCCCCGACCAGGGTCAAAAGGCCCGATACAGGCTGACACCGCCAAATGGACAATCATGAGAGGTCAAATTGCCGAAGACGACAGCTGAGAAGCTCACTCCGACCCGCGCGAAGATGAGCGTGAAGGTTACGCTCGACGAGCTGGAGCCATACCTCAAGCAGGCATACAAGACCATCTCGAACCAGGTTTCGATTCCTGGTTTCCGCAAGGGCAAGGTTCCCGCGCAGATCATCGATCAGCGTGTAGGCCGC
This sequence comes from Leucobacter viscericola, assembly GCF_011299575.1. Classification (NCBI taxonomy): domain Bacteria; kingdom Bacillati; phylum Actinomycetota; class Actinomycetes; order Micrococcales; family Microbacteriaceae; genus Leucobacter; species Leucobacter viscericola. The sequence goes on along the minus strand of NZ_CP049863.1, from coordinate 194,257 downwards.
GAAGCCGTTGTGCAGGAGGCAGTCAACGCTTCACTCGACGACTTCTACCAGTCCGCTCTTGCAGAGTCGAACGAGCGCCCCATGGGACGCCCCACCGCTGACGTGGCCGCTTGGCCCGACGCGAAGGATCCGAAGAGCGAGCTGGAGCTCACCTTCGAGGTTGAGGTTCGCCCCGAGTTCAAGCTTCCCAAGTACGACGGCATCAAGCTGACCGTCGACAACGTTGAGGTTGATGAGGCCGCGGTTGACGCAGAGCTCGTCAAGCTGCAGGAGCGCTTCGGCACTCTCGTCACCGTCGATCGCCCCGCAAAGACCGGCGACTTCGTCGAGCTCGATCTTGTCGCACGCATCGACGGCAACGAGGTTGACCAGGCAAGTGGCGTTTCGTACGAGATCGGCGCGGGCAACCTGCTCGCAGGCACCGATGAGGCCATCGAAACCCTCACCGCAGGCGAGACCACCACGTTCTCTTCACAGCTCTTGGGCGGCGAGTACGAGGGTCAGGACGCCGAGGTTGAGGTCACCCTCACCGCCGTCAAGGATCGCGAACTGCCCGAGGCAGACGACGAGTTCGCACAGCTTGCAAGCGAGTTCGACACCATCAAGGAACTGCGCGAGAGCCTGAAGGATCAGGTTGCACGTGCGTCGGTGTTTGCTCAGGGCCAGCAGGCTCGGGATCTTTTCACCGAAACCCTCATCGAGAAGGCCGGTATTCCGGTTTCCGAGGAGCTCGTCGAAGAAGAAGTTCACCGTCACCTTGAGGGCGAAGGTCGCCTCGAAGACGATGAGCACCGCGCAGAGGTTCGCATCTCTTCCGAGAAGCAGATCCAGCTGCAGCTCCTGCTCGATGCAATCGTTGAGGCCGAGGGTGTCACCCCGACTCAGAACGAGCTCTCGCAGTACATCTTCCAGTCGGCCCAGCAGTACGGCATGGAGCCCACCGAGTTCCTCCAGGCGATCAGCCAGGGTAACCAGATGGGCGTCATCCTCGGCGAGGTCACCCGCAACAAGGCTCTGGCCGTTGCGCTCTCAAAGGCAAAGGTTGTCGACAAGAACGGCAAGGCTGTTGACCTGAGCGAGTTCACCGCGGTTGATACCGAGGGTGAAGAAGAGGTCGTCGAAGAGGCCGAAGAAATCGTCGAGGCAGCTGAAGCAAAGCCCGCGAAGAAGGCCCCCGCCAAGAAGGCACCCGCAAAGGCCAAGGAAGCAGCTGCCGAGAAGGCACCTGCAGCCAAGAAGGCTCCCGCTAAGAAGGCCGCCGCAAAGGACGCAGACGAAAAGCCTGCAGCCAAGAAGGCACCAGCAAAGAAGGCTCCGGCCAAGAAGGCTGCTGCTAAGGACGCCGAAGCGAAGTAGTTCGTTTTCACACGTCAGAGATCCCTCGCCCGCATTTGCTGGGCGGGGGATCTTTGCGTTTCACTGAAGCATGCGCCCACGGCGAACAAGGCCATATCTCGGGCCTCAAGTCTGTAGCCTCGAATCAAGCAACAACGAATGGAGCTCCGCATGGCAGAACAAATGCCGCCGAACAGTGTGTTTGATCGGTTGTTGAAGGATCGCATTATCTGGCTCGGGTCCGAGGTGCGCGACGACAACGCAAACGAGATCTGCGCCAAGATCCTGCTGCTCGCAGCAGAAGATCCCGAGGCCGACATCTATCTCTACGTCAACTCGCCCGGTGGATCCATCACCGCGGGTATGGCAATCTACGACACGATGTCTTTCGTGCCAAACGACATCGTCACGGTGGGCATCGGAATGGCGGCCTCCATGGGCCAGTTCCTGCTTACTGCCGGCACCAAGGGTAAGCGCTACATCACGCCGAACGCGCGTGTGCTGCTGCACCAGCCCCACGGCGGCTTTGGCGGCACCGCGAGTGACATTCAGACCCAGGCACAGCTCATCACCTCGATGAAGAACCGCCTCGCTGAGATCACCGCGGCACAGACCGGCAAGACCGTGGAGCAGATCAACGAGGACGGCGACCGTGATCGCTGGTTCACCGCTCAGGAAGCGCTTGAGTACGGCTTCGTTGATTTCATCCGTGACTCCGCGGCCGATGTCGTCGGTGGCGGCGGAACAAACACCAACTAGGCAACGGGACAGAGAGTAAACGATTCGATGATGACCCCACAAATGCCGCAGTCAGGCGGCGCAAGCCTGCAGATGCCCGGTTCACGCTACGTGCTTCCCTCGTTTGAGGAGCGCACCGCGTACGGTTACAAGCGCCAAGATCCATACGCCAAGCTCTTCGAGGATCGCATCATCTTCCTCGGCGTGCAGGTTGACGATGCCTCGGCCGATGACGTCATGGCGCAGCTCCTCGTTCTGGAAAGCCAGGATCCCGAGCGCGACATCACCATGTACATCAACTCACCCGGTGGTTCGTTCACCGCGATGACGGCGATCTACGACACGATGCAGTACATTCGTCCGCACGTGCAGACGGTCTGCCTCGGCCAGGCGGCCTCCGCCGCGGCCGTGCTGCTGGCCGGTGGCAGCCCAGGAAAGCGCCTCGCGCTGCCCAACGCACGCGTGCTGATTCACCAGCCCTCGACCGGACAGGCTGGCCACGGCCAGGCGTCTGACATCGAGATTCAGGCGGCCGAAATCATGCGCATGCGTGAGTGGCTTGAAGAGACACTCTCCAAGCACTCAAAGCGCACTCCCGAAGAGGTGCACAAAGACATCGATCGCGACAAGATCCTCAGCGCAGCAGAGGCGCTTGAGTACGGTCTGGTCGATCAGGTGTTGACGAGTCGTAAGAATCCTCAAGCGGTTATTACGCAGTAAAGGATCGCGGGCCCCGGAATGGCAATGCCAGCCGGGGCCCGCGGCGCGCCGCCGAAGAATGTCGGTGGCTAGAGTTAATCTCGAATGAGAGATTTTCACTGAAAAACATTCAATGATCCCGAAGGAGCCACCGGATGTCAAAGATCGGCGAGAGCAGCGAACTGCTCAAGTGCTCCTTCTGCGGAAAGTCGCAGAAGCAAGTACAGCAGCTCATCGCTGGCCCTCAGATCTACATCTGTGACGAGTGTGTTGCGCTGTGCAACGAGATCATTGAAGAGCGACTCGCGGAGCACGAGACCGCCGAGCCTTCAGACTTCACCCTGCACAAGCCGCGTGAAATCTCCGACTTCCTCGACCAGTACGTCATCGGTCAGGATCGGGCAAAGCAGTCACTCGCGGTGGCCGTCTACAACCACTACAAGCGCGTGCGTGCGCTCAGCGCCCTCACCTCTGCCGAGGTGGCGTCTGAGCAGGTTGAGATCGCGAAGTCGAACATCCTTATGATCGGCCCGACCGGCTGCGGTAAGACCTATCTCGCCCAGTCGCTTGCCCGGCAGTTGGGTGTTCCGTTCGCGGTGGCTGACGCGACAGCGCTTACCGAGGCGGGATACGTCGGCGAAGACGTCGAGAACATTCTGCTGAAGCTGCTGCAGGCCGCTGACTTCGACGTGCAGCGCGCCGAGACCGGCATCATCTACATCGATGAGATCGACAAGATCACCCGCAAAGCCGAAAACCCCTCCATCACCCGCGACGTGTCGGGCGAGGGCGTACAGCAAGCGCTGCTCAAAATTCTTGAGGGCACCGTCGCCTCAATCCCACCCCAGGGTGGGCGCAAGCACCCGAACCAGGAGTTCCTGCAGCTCGACACCACCAACGTGCTCTTTATCGTCGCCGGTGCGTTTGCCGGCCTTGAAGAGATCGTGGGCTCCCGCCTGGGCAAGGGAGGCATCGGTTTCGGCGCCCCCGTTTCAAGCTTGCGCAATGAAGCAGACCTGTTCTCAAAGGTGCAGCCTGAAGACCTTCACAAGTACGGCCTGATTCCCGAGTTCATCGGGCGTCTGCCCGTCGTAGCCACCGTCGATCCGCTCGACACCGAGGCCCTCACCCGCATTCTGACCGAGCCGAAGAACGCGCTCGTCAAACAGTACCAGCGCATGTTTGAACTCGACGGCGTGGGCCTCGAGTTCGAAGAGGCGGCGCTCGAGACAATCGCAGAGATGGCCGTCGCGAAGAAGACGGGTGCACGCGGATTGCGCGCGATTCTCGAGAACGTGCTTCAGCCGGTCATGTTCGACGTTCCCTCAGACGACGACATCACCAAAGTCATCGTCACCCGTGAGTCCGTACTAGGAGAGGCACCGCCGCGCGTGCTCCAGGCTCGCAGCGGTCGCGAGAGCGCGTAGTTTAGGCTCGGCTGCTAGCTCAGCCAATCATCGTCGTCGCTGTCCTCGTGGGGAGCGAACCCCCGACTGGCGAAGCCACAATCTGCCCTTCAGCATTCACGCTGACGATCACCAGGTCGTCGAGCCCAGCGCGCGGCCGCCCCTCCAGCCAGGTGAGTGTCCACGAGCTGGCATCGGGGTGCAGTTGCTCCTGGCGAGCGATCTCCGCGTACAGCTCAGGGGGCACGCTGGAGTGCGGCTGTGCGCCGACCATCCAACGTGCCCCCAACTGCATAACTTAAGCTTCCGTCGTTTCGAGCTGAATCTCAACCACTGTGGGTTCAGTCACCTCAGCGGTCTCGATCCTCAGCTCAGCGATGCGACCGACGTCAGAGAGGTCAGCCGCTGCAAGCGCGAGTCGATCCCGATCTGCCGCAGGCGCGTGAACAACCGCGAGCGTCACGGGAGTCTTCTGCGACGCCTTTGCATCAGTCTTTGCGCCACGGATGCCGACGAGCGCACCACCAACGAGACCCAGCAGGCCGGGGTCAGCATCGGCGCCGGCCAACGAGGTCAGCTCGCTCGAAACGGGCCACTCAGCGAGGTGCACGGATCCCTCACCGAACCAGGACCACACCTCTTCGGTTGCGTAGGGCAGGAACGGCGCGAACAGGCGCACGAATACCTTGAGCGCGGCGCGCAGCGCTGTGACCGCCGAGGCTTGTGCCTGACCCTCGCCACCGTGGGCACGCTCCTTGACGAGTTCGAGGTAGTCGTCGCAGAAGGTCCAGAAGAAGGACTCCGCGAGTTCGAGCGCGCGAGCGTGGTCGTAGGATTCGAACGCGCGGGTGGCGTCGTCAATCACGGTCGCGAGGCCCGCGAGCATCGAACGATCGAGCGCCTCTGTCACCGTGCCTGCGCCACTCGCATCGAAGCTCAGCGTGAACTTCGCCGCGTTCAGCAGCTTGATCGCGAGGCGGCGACCGATCTTGATCTGGGTGGGGTTCTGCGGGTCGAACGAGGCGTCCGTGCCGAGCTTCGCCGAGGCTGCCCAGTAGCGCACCGCATCCGAGCCGTGCTGCGCAAGCATCCCGGCGGGCGTGACAACGTTGCCCTTCGACTTCGACATCTTCTTGCGGTCGGGGTCAAGGATCCAGCCTGAGATTCCGGCGTGCTGCCAAGGCAGCTGACCCGACTCAAGCTCGGAGCGCAGCACCGTGCTGAACAGCCAGGTGCGAATGATGTCTTGGCCCTGCGGGCGCAGGCTGTAGGGGAAAACGAGGTCGTAGAGCTCGGGGTCGCGTTCCCAACCGCCAGCGAGCTGCGGCGTGAGCGAGGAGGTCGCCCAGGTGTCCATGACGTCGACCTCACCCTGGAAGCCGCCAGCCTGGCCGCGCTGCGCCTCGGTGAACCCCGCGGGCACGTCACTCGAGGGGTCAACGGGCAGCTGATCTGCGGTGGGCAGGATCGGCTCATCGAACACCGGGTTACCCTCGGCGTCGAGCGGATACCAAACCGGGATCGGCACGCCGAAGAAGCGCTGGCGCGAGATTAGCCAGTCACCCGACAGGCCCTCAACCCAGTTTTCGTAGCGCACGCGCATGAAGTCGGGGTGCCACTCCATCTCGCGACCGTGAGCGAGCAAGCGCTCGCGCAGCGACTCGTCGCGGGCGCCGTTCTTCACGTACCACTGACGCGTCGACACGATCTCGAGCGGGCGATCGCCCTTCTCGAAGAACTTCACGGGGTGGGTGATCTTACGAATCTCGCCGAGCAGTTCGCCGGAGGCCTGCAGCAGTTCAACCATCGTCTGCTTCGCACTGAACACGGTCTTGCCCGCAATCTGCGCGTACGCCTCGCGGCCAGCCTCACTGGTGATTGCTTCGGGGGCCTCGGCAAGGATCCGGCCGTCAAACCCGAGAATTGCGCGGTTCGGCAGGTTCAGCTCGCGCCACCACACAACGTCGGTGACGTCGCCGAAGGTACAGATCATCGCGATGCCGGTGCCCTTGTCTTGCTGGGCGAGGTGGTGGGCCAAAATCGGCACCTCAACACCAAAGATCGGCGTGCGCACAGTGGTGCCGAAGAGCGGCTTGAAGCGCTCGTCGTCGGGGTGCGCGACAAGCGCCACACATGCTGCGAGCAGCTCGGGGCGCGTCGTATCGATGAGGATATCGCCGCTGCCGTCGCTCTTATGGAAGGCGAGCTGGTGGTAGGCGCTGGGCTGATCCCGATCTTCCAGCTCAGCCTGCGCCACCGCGGTGCGGAAGGTGACGTCCCACAGGGTCGGAGCCTGGGCCTGGTAGGCCTCGCCGCGCTCGATGTTGCGGAGGAAGGCGAGCTGCGATGCACGCAGGGAATCCTCGCCGATGGTGCGATAGGTCTGCTTCCAGTCGACCGAGAGCCCGAGCGTGCGCCAGAGATCCTCGAACTGCTTTTCGTCTTCGACGGTCAGTCGCTCGCACAGCTCAATGAAGTTGCGGCGCGAGATGGGCTGCTGATCCGCGGCCTTAATGCTCTTGCCCTCGCCACCGTCGTGTGGCGGTACAAATCCTTCAACGTAGGGGAGTGACGGATCGCAGCGCACGCCGTAGTAGTTCTGCACGCGGCGCTCAGTGGGAAGACCATTGTCGTCCCAGCCCATCGGGTAGAACACGCGCTTGCCGCGCATGCGCTGAAAGCGGGCGACGGTGTCAGTGTGGGTGTACGAGAACACGTGGCCGACATGCAGCGATCCCGAAGCCGTTGGCGGGGGAGTATCGATGCTGTAGACGTCTTCGCGGGCCGCACCCTCACGGGGGAAAGCGTAGGTGCCCTGCTCTTCCCAGACAGCCCCCCACTTTGATTCGAGGCCTTCGAGTGCCGGCTTGTCGGGAATCGCGCTCATGCGTGTGCTCCGTGGGGTTCGATGTGGACGGCACCGAGTCGGTGGACGGTCAAATTGACGCCCTGGTGCCTGATGGTCAATTCCGCTAGTTTACCGGGATTTGTGCTGGGCAGCAGAGGCACACCGAACCCGCTCATTTTCGAGCGCGCGGGCTACCTCAGGTGAACGCCAATCAGGGTTTCATTGAGCGCGGGGTCGCCACCCGGTTCTGGTTCGGTGAGGTACTGCTCCCAGGCGAGGTCGCCTGCCTCAAGTCCGTTCTCGGCGAGCCAGCCGTAGAGGTATCCGTACGCCTCTGCCAGGCGACTGTAGTCACCGACCATCATCAGCGTTGCCACCTTCGCGGCGGGGAGTGTCTCGGCGGCTACCTCGCCGGCGCCGGCAAACGGCTCCGCGACCGGGACCGCGACCGATAGATCGAGGGCATCGCCGGGCACCCCGTGGATCACACCCATCGGAGCAGCGACCGGGGTGATCCCAGCGGCTCCGAGCGCCCCGAACAGCAGCGGGAAGGCACGGTCGTAGAGGCCGGGGATCGCTTCCATAGTGACGGTCTCGCGAACAACCGCGAGGTGGCGCTCTGGTAGCTCTTTGAGCTCGGGCTTCGGAAAAGCGTTGTCAGCCATGAAAGAAGGTCCCTCCAAGTGTGGGTTCAACGAGTCGTCACGCCCCAGTCTATGACTGAGAGGCGCCCACCTGACCAAGAAACTAAACAGCTGGGCTATGCTTACCACTGGCGAGTGTGGAGTCAAACTCGTTTTCCCTGTGGTTCTGTCTGAGATCGGGGATCTCAGCGCAGCAACCACAAATAGTTTCTCGCGCCCAAAGGAGCGTCGTGCGTTCAACTGCAAACTCCACTCTGCCCAAATGGCGACTGCCATCGACCATCGCCCTCACAGCAGGACTCTTTTGTCTGATCCCCGCAACTCAACCGGCACCCGCCTTTGCAAATAGCAACGAGTGCCCGCCGGGCAGTGAAAGCACAGGCCTGTGGGGAGGTGGACATCGCTTTGACGACCAAGGCGTCGCTGTTTACGTTGGCGGTGATTACAGCGTCACGACGGGAGCCCAGGAATCCGAGGGCCTCCTGGTCATCGAAGGCAACGTCAATTTTGCTCCCGGGCGCTGGTTTAACCTGGGCACGGTTGGAATTGGGTCTGGCATCACTCCGGTTTCGGGATCGGACATGCTCATGGTTAAGGGTGATCTCGGAGTCACCCTCGGAACGGTGGAGGTCGGGCACGGCCTCGAAAACGGAGGAAACGTAAGAGTCGGAGGCGACCTTGCGGTTTCCGCTGGTGCAAGACTGCAGACCAACGGGGGCACCACCAGCACACGGTTGGGCAACGCCTCAACCAGCGACTACGGTGACCTGGCCGCGGCGCTTCCGAGTTTTTCCGCGGAGCTGGCCACCGAACCCACCACGGGGATCGTTACACGCACCGGGAACCGTCTCAGGTTTTCCGGTTCAGGATCAGGGCGCCAGGTGTTCGAAGTGAGCGCGGCAGATCTCAACGCCTCGCGGGAGTTCACCTACTTCGAGGTTCCAGCAGAAGAACCAATCATCATCAACGTGACTGGCGACACAGTGAATGTCAGGCCGAACTACCAGGCGTACGGCACTCAGAGAATCGATGACACCACGAGCAGCTTGCTTGGGCAGGCAGCATCACAAATCCTCTGGAACTTCACCGACGCGACCTCAGTAACGATTGGACACCAGGATCAATTCATCGGAAGCGTGCTGGTGCCGTCTCCGTCGAGCTCGGTGTTGGTCACAACAAGCACAAGCGGGCGCCTGTATGCGGCCGGAGATGTTGTGTTCGGGGGAGCCGGCACAGACGGGATCGAACAGCACAATTACCCCTGGATCGGCGGCGAGCTCATGGGGTGTTCACCCATTGAGCCACCCACCGTCGTTGTCCCTCCCGTGACCCCGAATCCACCGAATCCACCGGAGACGCCTGAGACGCCGGAAACTCCAGAGAATCCAACCCCGACGGAGAAGGATCCCAAGAGTCCACCCACGACGTCCACAACGGGGAGCCCTAAGACTCAACCGAAGCCCAAAACGGTCAATGAACCGGTTCAGGAAAGAAAGGTCCGCGAGTTAGCCCAAACCGGCACAGACACAGAGGGCTTGGTGTTCTGGGCGGGCCTGTTTGGAATCGTGGGCACAGCACTCATCTTCGGACATGGGCTCAAAGCGAAGAGGCCTGCGAAGTAGGTCATCACGCACTCAGCGCCGCCACTCTAACCTCAGAGGGAACTGATACGCTCGGCCGTTCATCTGTACGCGGTACACACCGGAGGTTAGATGCATGTGGAAGAGCTGGAAACAGATAGCCTCCGAGGTGCCGCGAATCGCGGCGGCCTTCGTTGTTCTGCTCACGTTAGCGCTGTGTGGGCACCTCCTACTGTCAGCGGTGTTGGTCGGAGTCGACCCACTGTTCAACCCAGATGACCTTGCTGGGCAAGAGGAATGGGCCGCCGCGGCAGCACGTGCAGCGCAGAACGCCAACGGGATTGTGATCGCGGCGGCGGTTGGAATTGCGGTGGTGGCTGTCGCGACGGCTTTCGCGGCCTGGCACCGCTCAAAGCTTTGGCTTTCGACCGGAATCATCAGCGGAACTATGCTTCTCGCAGCTCTCGTGTTTGTCTCCGCTACGGGTTTTGCGAACCTACATTCCGTTGCCGAGCATGGTGAGTCTCTTCGACAGGTCTCCTACGCAAAGGAGTCATACAGGCAAGAGGGATCCCCACCGACCTTCACCCAAGCCGAGATTGAGGCTGAGATCCGAACGATGATTACGGCAACCGGCAGAAGTTCACAAGACGGACTCAAGACACCTGAGGGATCAGCCACCTCTGCAGAACTTGTTCCAATAGTCACAGACTCATGCTCATCCGCAAGTTTCGCTGTCTCCGGCGACGATGATGGCACAACACTCAAGAAGGTGCTCAACACCTGGAGGGAGGCTGGTTACACCGTTAACCCAAACCGAGTCAGCAGCTATATTGCTTCGAGCAAAGACCTACCCACCGCCGACGCAGATATTCACGATCGCAACACCATCAATGGACTCATCGGCATTAGGATCTCCGGCTGGTGTGGAACAACTCCGGCCGACTAGACCGACCCGTGATTTACGCAACACAAGTATCCGTTATAATTAGAGCTTTGTTCACTCCTATAAAGGATAAGTTTTAGTGAAGCTTCGTAGCCCCGCAGCACCCCTCCTGCTGCCATTTGTAACGTTCGGCATTTACACGCTTGTTTGGTACGTAAAGACTAAAGGCGAGATGAACGCGTCGAACACCCAAACCCGTGTTCCTACTGCTTGGTTCTTCATCATTCCTTTCGTAAACATCTGGTGGCTGTGGCGCTATGCGACTGCCGTGGAAGAGTTCACGAAGGGCCGCATGGGCAAGGTTGGGGCGTTCCTCCTCATCTTCCTGCTCGGTGTCATTGGTGACGCAATCGTGCAGAGCAAGTTCAACGCAACAATCCGCGGTAACTGAGTCACGGACTCTCGCAGACAAGAGGGCGGTTGTGCTTAAAGGTGGCTTCGGCCATCTCCAAGCGCAACCGCCCTCTCGCTTTTAAACTCCTGCTAGTGTGCAATGAACAACATCTGTTTCTAGACCAGGTGTCAACCCCACCTAATTGAGGAGTTCAATGATGCGCTTTTCCCATGTTCCCACTGCACCTAATCGCATCCAGTCGGTGCTGCGTTTGCCCCTTTTCGCTCTCGTCTCGTCAGCGGTTGTGCTCGGTCTCGCTGCAACCCCGGCGTCCGCAACAAACGTGGCAAGCCCGATCACAGCACCGCTCAAAACCGTCACTTACAAGAATTGCGACGAAGTACGGGCCGCGGGCAAGGCACCGCTGTATAGAGGACAGCCTGGCTACTCGAAGAAACTGGACCGCGACGGCGACGGCGTCGCGTGTGAGGGAGGCAGCACTGGCGGCGGCAACACCAACCCGCCACCACCAGCTCCACCGGTCAACACGGGTCCATTCATCGACGTGCCTGACACGCACAAGTTTTTGCGCGAGATCACGTGGATGAAGTCGTCGGGACTCACCACGGGTTACGCGGACGGATCGTTCCACCCGCAGGAGAGCCTCACCCGCGAAGCCATGGCGGCATTCCTGTACCGCCAGGCGGGTCGACCCGCGTTCACGATGCCCTCGGCGGGCTTCACTGATGTGCAACCGGGCCACAAGTTCTACAGGGAGATCATGTGGATGAAGGCCGCGGGCCTCTCGAAAGGCTACGCTGACGGCAGCTACCGCCCCTCCGCAACACTTTCACGCGCCGCGATGGCCGCCTTCATGTACCGCCAGGCAGGTACCCCGCCAGTGTCTCCAAAGAATCGCTTCAGCGACGTTGGTGCCGACCACCAGTTCTATCGCGAAATTGAGTGGATGCGCGCCGTGGGAATCACCACGGGCAACGCTGACGGAACCTACCGCCCGAATGATCCGGTTACGAGAGAGGCCATGGCGGCGTTCATGTACCGCCAAAGCCACTAACGCCTCATCTCCATGCGGTAAGATCGCTGACTAGAGACAACGATCCACTATCAATGGGGAGTTCCTGGAAGAACGGTGATCCCGCGAGGTAACTCGCGGGATCACCCACTAGAACCAGGCGGGCACGGCCCGTTATAGCCAAAGGAAGAGGCGCACAGAATCGTCCTGAGAAGGATCGAGTGCGCAAGCGGGGTGGTACCGCGGGTGTTGATGACGAAGGTCAGGCAGCGCTCGTCCCGGCAGAAGCTTAAGAAGTAAGCCGGAACCGTAAGGAAGCCCATGCCATACCCCCAGCAGTCAACTGGCGAAGCAAACGAGCCCACCGCGAATTCGGGTGCCGCTTTTGGTGTCACGCCCTCGCCGAAGTTCCCCGAGATCGAAGAGCGTGTGCTCGCGTTTTGGGACACCGACGACACGTTCCGCGAGTCGATCAGGCAGCGCGAGGGTGCCGAGGAGTGGGTCTTCAACGACGGCCCGCCCTTTGCGAACGGCCTGCCGCACTACGGCCACCTGCTCACGGGTTACGCCAAAGACGTCTTCCCTCGTTTCCAGACGATGCTCGGCAAAAAGGTTGAGCGCCGCTTCGGGTGGGACACACACGGCCTTCCCGCCGAGCTCGAGGCGATGAAGCAGCTCGGCATCACCGAGAAGGCCCAGATCGAAGAGATGGGCGTCGCGACCTTCAACGAGAAGGCGCGCGAATCGGTGCTGCAGTACACCCGCGAGTGGCAGGACTACGTCACCCGCCAGGCCCGCTGGGTTGACTTTGAAAACGGCTACAAGACACTCAACCTGAGCTACATGGAGAGTGTCATCTGGGCATTCAAGCAGCTCTACAACAAGGGGCTCGCCTACGAGGGTTCGCGCATCTTGCCCTACTGCTGGCGCGACGAGACCCCGCTCTCAAACCACGAACTGCGCATGGATGACGACGTGTACCAAATGCGTCAGGATCCCTCACTCACCGTCACGTTCCCGCTTGAGGGAGCGAAGGCCAATGAACTCGGCATCGAAGGCGTCCGCGCTCTTGCCTGGACGACAACCCCCTGGACGCTGCCCACAAACCTCGCACTCGCGGTTGGCCCCGAGATCGATTACGCGATCCTGCCAGCGGGCCCAGCGGGTGCGGCAGACGGGGGAGTCGCGGGTGCAACGCAGTACTTGCTCGCGCAGGACCTCGTGGGGAATCACGCGAAGGATCTCGGTTACGAATCCGCTGAAGACGCGAAAGCTGCGGTGACCCGCACCATTCGTGGCGTGGAGCTCGGCGGGGTGCGCTACCAGCGCCTCTTCGACTACTACGCCGACACCGAGGTCTGGGCGACCGAAAACGCCTGGCAGATCCTCGTCGACGAGTACGTCTCGACCAGCGACGGCACCGGCATCGTGCACCAGGCTCCCGCCTACGGTGAAGACGATCAGCGAATCGGTAATGCCGCAGGCATCCCCACGATCATCAGCCTCGACGACGGCGGCCGCTTCTTGAAGTCGGTGCCCGATGTCGCCGGTGAACTCTGGATGGACGCGAACCGTCCACTGATCCGCCTGCTGAACGAGAAGCAGCGAGTGCTGCGCGAGCAGAGCTACATGCACTCGTACCCGCACTGCTGGCGCTGCCGCAATCCGCTGATCTACAAGGCGGTCTCCAGCTGGTTTGTGCGCGTCACAGACATCAAAGAGCGCATGCTCGAGACCAACGAAGACATCACCTGGGTGCCCGAGAACGTCAAGCACGGCCAGTTCGGCAAGTGGCTTGAGGGCGCGCGCGACTGGTCGATCAGCCGTAACCGCTACTGGGGCAGCCCGATCCCTGTCTGGAAGAGCGACGACCCCGATTACCCGCGGGTCGACGTCTACGGCTCGGTCGCAGAACTCGAGGCCGACTTTGGCGAGCTGCCGCGCAACGCCGAGGGTGAGATCGACCTGCACCGCCCCTACATCGACGAGCTCACCCGCGCGAACCCCGACGACCCAACCGGCAAGTCGACGATGCGCCGCATCGAAGACGTGCTCGACGTTTGGTTCGATTCGGGATCGATGCCCTTCGCTCAGGCGCACTATCCGTTCGAGAACCAGGAGTGGTTCGACACCCACCAGCCCGCCGACTTTATTGTTGAGTACATCGGCCAGACGCGCGGCTGGTTCTACCTGCAGCACGTGCTCGCCACAGCGCTGTTCGACCGACCGGCGTTCAAGAACGTGATCAGCCACGGCATTGTGCTCGGCTCCGACGGTAACAAGATGTCGAAGTCGCTGCAGAACTACCCAGATGTCAACGAGGTGTTCCACCGCGATGGCTCTGATGCGATGCGCTGGTTCCTCATGGCCTCACCCGTCGTGCGCGGCGGTAACCTCATCGTGACCGAAGAGGGCATTCGCGAGGGTGTGCGACAGTTCATCCTGCCCCTGTGGAGCACGTGGTACTTCTTCAGCCTGTACGCGAACGCCGATGGTTACACCGCTGAGCGCCGCACGGACTCGACGGATCCACTTGACCGCTACATCCTCGCGAAGACCGGCGACCTCGTGCGCGAGGTTGAGGCGCACCTCGCTGGCCTCGACACGACCTCGGCCGCCGAGTCACTGCGCGCCTACGCCGACGTGCTGACCAACTGGTACGTGCGCCGCTCGCGCGACCGCTTCTGGGAGGGCACCGCTGGGGCAAACGGCAAGCCCGAAAACCGCCAGGCATTCGACACGCTCTACACCGTTCTCGAAACGGTCGCCCGCGTCGCCGCGCCGATGGCACCGCTCGTCACCGAGGAAATGTGGCGCGGCCTCACCGGCGGCCGTTCGGTGCACCTGGAGAACTGGCCCAACGCCGCCGAGTTCCCGAGCGACGAAGAACTCGTGTCAGCCATGGACGAGGTGCGCCAGATCACCTCACACGCGCTCTCACTGCGTAAAGCTCGCAAGCTTCGCGTGCGCCTGCCGCTCGCCGAGCTAACCGTTGTGACCGCGCGTCCAGAGGCACTCAACCCGTTCGTCGACATCCTGCGAGAAGAACTCAACGTCAAGTCGGTCAAGCTCGTGCAGCAGACCGAATCGAGCGCCGCAGATCACGGCATCGTGCACACGCTCTCCGTGAATGCCCGCGCCGCGGGGCCACGCCTCGGCAAGCAGGTGCAGCAGGTCATCAAGGCCGCAAAGTCTGGCGACTGGAGCGAGGCAGACGGTGTTGTGACCGCCGGTGGGATCGCGCTCGAGCCGCACGAGTACGAGCTGACCCTGAACGTCGCTGGCTCGACGGGACCGGATGCCGCGGGTCCAGCACTCACGTTGATTCCAGGCGGTGGCTTCGTGCTCCTCGAAACCGAAACGACTCCGGCTCTCGAGGCCGAGGGCATCGCTCGCGACGCGATCCGCGCCGTGCAGGAGGCTCGCAAGAATGCTGGTCTCGAGGTCAGCGATCGCATCGTGCTCGCACTGAACGCAGCGGCAGAGTACGCCGACGCACTTGAGTCCCACTCCGAGCTCATCGCTTCTGAGACACTTGCGCTCGCTATTGCGGTGCAGGCCACAGAAAACATCGTCGAGGCCGCCGCGCTCGGCGACCGCAGCATTGACGGCGAAGTGTTCATCTCTTCGGCGACCGCACTGGGCACCACCAAGGCACCGATCGTCATCACGATCGATGCAAGCCAGAGCACGAGAGGATAGCGCAATGAGTGAATTCATACCCGCTGGCGCGGAGCAGTCCGCTGCAGAGCGCGTCTACACCGAGCTTTTGGAGCGTGTCGGCGAGGCCAACCCGCGCCCACGCATCGAACCGGTGCGCCGACTGGCTGAACTTGCAGGATCGCCGCAGCTCTCATACCCGGTGATCCAGGTCGCGGGCACCAACGGCAAGACCTCGACCAGCCGCGCGATCGAGTCACTGCTGCGAGCTCACGGCCTGCGCACCGGCCTCTTCACAAGCCCACACCTGCTCGCCTTCACCGAGCGTTTTCAGCTCGACGGCGCACCGGTCGACGACACCGTATTGGCTGCAGCCTGGGACGAGCTTCGTCTGCCACTTGAGGTCGTTGACGCCGAGCTCGAGGCAGCGGGCAACGGCCCGATCACCTTCTTCGAGGCGCTCGCGGTGCTCGCGTTTGCGATCTTCGCTGACGCGCCCGTTGAGGTCGCCGTCATCGAGGTCGGCATGGGCGGCGAGTGGGACGCAACCAACATCGCCGACGCGCAGGTTGCTGTGTTCACGCCGATCGCGCTCGATCACACCGCGATCCTCGGCAACGACACCGCCACAATCGCGAAGACCAAGGCGGGCATCATCAAACCCGGCAGCACGGTTGTTACCGCGATGCAAGACGCCGACGCCATCATCGAGATCGAGGAGGCGGCCCAGCGTAATGGCTCGCGCCTCGTCGTGCAGGGTCGCGATTTCCGTCTTATCGAGGATCGACTCGCCGTTGGCGGCCGCCAGATCGACGTTGTTGGAGCCACGGGTCAGGCCTATGATCCCGCATTCGTGCCGCTGCACGGCAAACACCAGGCAGAGAACATCACACTGGCGATCGCGGCAGTGGAGGCGTTCTTCGGCTCCGAGCGACCCGTGCCAGAAGAAGTGCTCGACGAGGGACTGGGGCAACTCACCTCACCCGGCCGCCTGCAGCTCATCGGCAACGATCCGATCATCTACGTCGACTCGGCGCACAACCCTCACGGGGCCCGCGCGCTCGTTGAGGCTGTCACAGAGTCGTTTAGCTTTGAAGAACTCGCGCTCGTCGTTGGTGTGCTCGAAGAGAAGGACGCCTCTGGCCTGCTTGAGGCGCTTGCGCCCATCGCACACCACGTCACAGTCACTCCGGTGAGTTCGCCACGCAGCATCGACGCCGAGCAACTGTTCGAGCTCGCGTCGGAGGCGATTCCCGACACCCCGATCGAGGTAGCATCATCGCTGCCTGAGGCGCTCGACCTCGCCCGCGCCTGGGCAGGCCGCGCCGAGGGGCGGGCCGTGCTGGTCGTGGGGTCGGTCTTGCTGGCTGGCGAGGCCATTGAGTTCTCGCGAAGTGAAGGGTGGGGGATCGCGTGAGCGCTGTGAACCCGGGATTCGGATCGGATCCCGAACCAGAAGAAGAGCTTGAGCTGTCGCCCTCAGAAACGATGGCCCACAACTCGGCCATGCGCATCTCGGGCGCGGCAAGCGGTCAGCGTTCTACGCAGCGCGCGCTCGCCTCGATCGTGCTCGGCTTTGAGCTCATCATTGTGGTGCTGATCGGCCTCACAATTTTTGGGCTCGGGATCACCGAGCCGCGCGAGCTCGGCCTCTATCTCGGTGGTGGACTCGCCGTGGTGATCCTCGTCGCACTGGCTGTGATGCGTCGGGGCAAGGTTGGCATCTACCTGGGCTGGGCGGTACACGCTCTGATGCTGTTGTCGGCAATCGTGTTGCCGATGGCCCTGGTGGTCGGCGTGTTGTTTACCGCACTGTGGGTGTACTGCATGGTCAAGGGCGCGCAGCTCGACAGGCAACGCGCGGCCTGGATCGCCGAGCACCCAGACCCAAGCTAGGCTTGTTAGCCGGGGAACACCCCGCTGACTTTCGATTATCGAGGAGATTACGTGTCTGCAGAAGAAACCCTGATCCTGGTCAAGCCCGACGGTGTCGCACGCGGCCTAACCGGCGAGATCCTGCGCCGCATCGAGGCGAAGGGTTACACCATCGTCGACCTGCGCATGGTGACCGCGAGCCGTGAGCTGCTCGTGGCGCACTACGAAGAGCACGAGGGCAAGCCCTTCTTCGAGCCGCTGGTTGAGTTCATGGCGTCGGGCCCCGTGGTCGCTGTTCGCGCCTCGGGTAACCGCGTAATCGAGGGCTTCCGGGCACTCGCTGGCGCAACCGACCCGACCGCTGCCGCTCCCGGCACAATCCGTGGCGATCTCGGGCGCGACTGGGGTCTTGCGGTGCAGCAGAACCTCGTTCACGGCTCCGACTCGACGCTCTCCGCCGAGCGCGAGCTTTCGCTCTGGTTCGCATAAACAGACTCGCTCTATGATCCGCGAATCCCCGAGTACCAATTCACTCAGTGCCGCAGAGGCACGCCGTGTTGCATTGGCAGCTCAGGGGTTTCGCGGATCAGCGCGTTTACGGGCCAGGCGGCCATTTGATCCGGCGCTAGAACGACTGCACGTTCTGCAGATCGACTCTGTCAACGTCTTTGCACGCAGTCATTACATGCCGGTGTTCTCCCGGCACGGTGTCTACGACTCTGAGCAGCTCGATAAGCATCTCTGGAACAGCGGCGAGTACACGGAGTACTGGGCACACGAGGCAGCGTTTATTCCGGTGGGGGATCGACCGCTCTTCGGCTGGCGCATGCATGAGTTTCGGGATCGCTATGCCGGTCAAGAACGCTACGCTGCACTGCAGCCGACACTCGATCGAGTGCGCGAGGCATTGGCCGACGGCGGCCCCCAGTTCGTGCGTGAGCTGGAGGAAGGCCCCCGCGAAAAGCGCGGACCGTGGTGGGACTGGAGCGAAACAAAACACGCCGTTGAGGTGCTGTTTGCTCGCGGCGATGTGGTGTCGAGCGGACGCGAAGGATTCCAGCGCAGGTACGCGCTCGCCGAGCAGGTGCTGCCCGCCTCGGCACTCGTTGAGGTGAGTCGCGAGGACGCACAAAGGCAACTCGTCGAGCAGGCCGCACGATCGCTAGGTGTTGGCACGCTCGCCGACCTCGCCGACTACCACCGCCTCAAAACGGCGGACGCCCGGGTTGCGGTGCGGGCGCTTGAGGAGAGCGGGATCCTCATTCCCGTTTCTGTCGCCGGTTGGCAAAAGGCGAACGGCACACCAGAGCAGGCCTGGATGCACCGCGATGCCGCAGTGCCGAGCCGGCTTGCACCGGACGCCCTGCTCACGCCTTTTGACCCGGTCGTCTGGTTTCGCCCGCGAGCAGAGCGTATGTTCGACTTTCACTACCGCATCGAGATTTACACCCCAAAAGAGAAGCGGCAGTACGGTTACTACTGCTTGCCGCTGATGGTGAATGGTGTGCTTGCTGGTCGCATCGATCTCAAGGCGGATCGCAAGAGTAAAGAGTTGCTCGTGCAGGCGGCTTGGCAAGAAGAAAAGGCCCCTGCGCGCACGGCGGAGGCGGCGCAAGATCTGCTGGCTCGTGCAGCGGCCTGGCAGGGACTTGAGTCGGTGAGCGTCAGCGGCGTGGGAAACCTCGCGCTGCCCGGGCGCTTCGATGCCGCACAGATGGATACCGCCAAATAGCGAACATTTCAGAGAGACACCCTTGCCGAAACAGGCGCATTAACCAGCCATCTGTTTCAAACCGACCCGATCCAAAATGTCAGCCGGTACTCGCACGTCTGCCGGTCTAAAACCCGAGTTACTGACCGGGTGACGTGCCACCACCGGCAGACACGTCACCGTTCGAAGCAAGGCTAGTACAGCGGCAGAATCTCCTTAAACAGGTGCGCTGGCAGGTCGGGATCCTCGCCCGTCGCGTTGACCAGGATCGCGATTACCCGCTCCGACTTCGCGTCGTACATGACGAGCCCCTGGAAGCCCAGGCCCGTTCCCGTGTGACCCACCCAGCCGTCAATCTCGCCCATCGTGAAGCCGTAGCGGTCGTACTCGGGGCTCTTGGGATCATCCTCGGTCGAGCCGAACTGATCAAGGCGCTCCTGCTGGGTGGCCTTGTCAATCAGCGATCCGCTGCCGAGGGCGCGGCCCCACGTCGCCAGGTCACTCGCCGTTCCAGTGAGGGCGCCCGCGGCACCCAGCCACCCCGGTGCGACAACCGGCAGAGCTTCAACCACCTTGCCGTTGGCGACCTCATAGCCGGTTGCATCGAGGTTTGGATCCGTGAACCCGTACTCAACGGAGCTCAATTTCAACGAGGTCTCGATCCTGCTCTTCACCTCGTCTTGCCACGGTTTGCCGGTGACCTTTTCGATCACTTCACCCAGCAGCAGCGTGTTGGTGTTTGAGTACTCGTACTTCTCACCGGGCCTGAAGTTCGCGGGCTCCGAGAATGAGAGATCAAGCAGTTCCGAAACAGCGGGTTCGCGACTCGGATCCTTGCTCAGCATCTCACCCAGTTTCGGGTTCGACGAATAGTTCGCGAGCCCCGAGCGCATGTTGCCAAGCTCCCGGATCGTGATGTTCTCGCCGTTTGGCACACCATCGACGTACTTCGACACGGGATCATCGAGCTTCACCTTGCCTTCATCGACAAGCTGCAAGATGACCGTGCCAGTGAAAGCCTTAGTAATACTGCGGTAGGCGAAGCGGGTGGCGTCGGTCGTTGGATCGTCGATCACGGCGTCACCAAAGTTGCCCGAGTATTCCTCACCTTTCGCGCCAGTGATCACGACGGAGGCACCAGGCACACCGGCCTTCTTCAGAAACTTTGAGATCGTGTCGGTGAGCTGTTTTTCGCTGGGAGTCGCAGCAGTGGTCTGCGTCGCTGACTCCGGCGCAGCTGCACAGCCCGCCAGCGCGATACCGAGCGCGAGTGTTCCCGCCACCAGTGACATGATCTTGGTTGCTCTACCTCGTTGTATGCGCATGTTGATAATAAAACCACGACGACGCGGATGCCGCTAGAGGCAGAAGACAGGGCTTGACAGCGTGTGACAGCGCGTAACAGTGGCATAACAGTCCCGTGACAGTGGCCCACGCAACACTGTTCCCATGACAACAACACAGAACGACTGGGCCGTCGAGGCCGAGGGACTCGTCAAGGTGTTCGGGCAGAACCGAGCGGTCGACGGCGTCGACCTACAGGTGAAGACCGGATCCGTCTACGGAGTCCTCGGCCCAAACGGTGCCGGCAAAACCACCACCATCAACATGCTCGCGACGCTGCTGCGGCCCGACGGCGGAACTGGCCGCATCTTCGGCCACGACGTCGTAAAAGAACCACAGGTTGTGCGCCAGCTCATCGGTGTCACGGGGCAGTTCGCCTCGGTCGACGAAACACTCTCGGCCACCGAGAACCTGATGATCTTCTCCCGACTGCTCGGCCTCTCTCGAGCTGAAGCCAAGGCCAAAGCAGCAGACCTGCTTGAGCGCTTTGGGCTTTCCGAGGCCGCGAAGCGCCCACTGAAGAACTTCAGCGGTGGCATGCGCCGCCGTCTCGACCTCGCCGCGTCCCTCATCGCCCAACCCCCGCTCATCTTCCTCGATGAGCCCACGACGGGCCTTGATCCTCGTACCCGCGGGCAAATGTGGGACACCATCCGCGAGCTGGTCTCCACCGGCTCGACGGTGGTGCTGACCACCCAGTACCTCGACGAGGCCGACCAGCTCGCTGACCGGATTGCCGTGATCGACCACGGCAGGGTCGTTGCGGAAGGAACCCCCGATTCGCTCAAGGCATCCGTAGGAACCTCGTCCCTGCAGCTCCGCATCAGCGACCCGGCGGATACCACTTCAACACTCAATGCCATCGAGCAGGTGCTCGGGGTCCGCGGCACCGTCTCACCCGAAGCGGCACGCATCACGGCGCCCATGAGCGATCCTGATCGTGTCACCGACCTGTTGATCACCCTCCGTTCAGCCGGCATCCAGCTCACTGAAATGAGCGTGCAGAAACCAACACTCGATGAGGTGTTCCTTGCACTCACCGGGCACGACGCAGGCGAAAATGACGAAGCCTCGGAGCCCAGCGGCGACAACATCGCCGCGGCAAACAACATCGACACAGCTCAGAAAGAGGAGGTGCGCGCATGAGCGCCACAGCAACACTCGAGGGTCGCCGCATTGTGCCCGGCACAGAGCGACAGTTGAAGAACGCGACGAGCCTCAGCCTCACTCTCCGCAACACCTTCACAATGGCGGCACGCGGGCTCATTAAGATCAGGCGCACCCCGGAGCAGCTCTTCGACGTCACGCTCCAGCCGATCATCTTTACGGTGATGTTCGTGTACATCTTCGGTGGGGCAATCTCTGGCGACATTCCCTCGTACCTGCCCACCATCATCCCGGGCATCATGGTGCAGACGGTCATCACCACCTCGATCGTCACCGGCGTGCAGTTGCGCGAAGACATGGACAAGGGTGTGTTTGACCGATTCCGGTCGCTGCCCATCGCCCGAATCGCGCCGCTCTCCGGCGCACTACTGGCCGACACCATTCGCTACGCCATCGCCACCACACTGACCATCGTGATGGGACTGCTCATGGGCTTCCGACCCGGCGGCAACGCAACCGGCACCATCGGAGCGGCACTCCTAGTGATCGTCTGCTCCTGGAGCGTGAGTTGGATCTTCGCGTTCTTCGGTGTCATCGCCCGCACCGCGTCAAGCGTGCAGGGAATCTCGATGCTTGTGCTCTTCCCGCTCACGTTCCTCTCCGGAGCATTCGCACCGACCGACAAGATGCCTGATTGGCTGCAGACCGTTGTCAGCCTCAACCCGATCACACACCTGGTCAACGCCGCCCGCGAGCTCATGAACAACGGAACCTTCGGCTCAGACGCCTGGCTCACGCTGCTCGGAGCCGCAGTAGTCGTAGCGATCTTCGCTCCGCTCACCGTTCGCGCCTACATGCGCAAGGCGTAATTCGCTCGGCGATCCTCGCCGCTCTCTTAGCGGGCGGCGAGGATCGCGAACGCTCGTTCGATCCGCTCTTCGGGGCGGATCATTGCTGTCTCTGCGCGCACGCGCTCAAGCGTTTCTGATCCAAACAGCTTCTCAGCTCGTTCGAGAAGCGGCGCAAGATGCAGACTCGGCAGGTCTTGCCGGGGCCCCAGATGCCGAGCGAGCATCAGCATCTCAAGAGCGTTCGGGCGAGCAGGTTCCTGTGTCATTGCCCACGCAGACCACCCCACCAGGGCAGTAGCAAACACCGGTTGATCCATCACACCCCGCCGCACCCGCCGCATTGCGAGAGTGCGCGAGCGGAGTCGCTGAACCCAGTATTCAATGCGCTCGACAGCCAGCGATCCGTCGCAGCTGGTGGCTGCGATCAGCCCCGCCAGCGCCATCAAGAACCACGGTGAGTTTCGCTGCTCATTCGTGCGAAACTCCTGCACCGCGCGTTCGAAGTGCTCTGCGGCGAGCGCGAGGTCACCTTCGGCCCTCGCTACCTCACCAAGGCCGAAGAGCGCGATCGAGGCATACTCGAGCCCGTCCTCGGTGAGGTCTCTCGTGTGCAGCAGTTCAGTGTATACCTCTCGCGCCTCGGCGAAGCGGCCGAGCGTCACGAAGTTACCTCCGAGCAGCCAGCGCTCGTGCCGCATGCCCTCGTCGGTGCCGAACTCTCTGAAGTCGGCCTCGGCGCGCTCCCACCACAGAATTGACTCTTCCGCGCGGGCGAGCTGGCTATTGAGCTGTGTCAGGCTTGAGGCAGACATCGCGGCGAGCCACTGCGATCCACTGGCCTTGGCGAGCTCCCAACTGCGTTCGGCGGCAACCATTGCGCCTTCAGGATCACCGCTGTTTTCTGCGAACTGCACGTACGCCTGTTCTCCGAGCGCAGCGACGGTGAGGTTGTCGGAGGCTCGCAGTACGTCGAGTTCGGCCAGCATCCTCGGCACCGATCCCATGGCACCGAGCAGGTCGGCGATTCCGGCATACACGGGGGAGAGCTCGGAGTAGTTTCGGCGTAGCCTTCGCAGTCGCGCAACGAGCCGCAGCGCGAGGGGTTCCCCGGAGACGATGACCTGAAACGCGCCGGTCGCGAGTGTGATGGCGAGGGCGTCAACGGGGATCGCCCTCTCGTCGATGCGCGCCGCCGCTGTGAAGATCTGGGTGCCGAAGACCTGCATCTCCGAGAACGCACCGCGCACAAACCAACTCTGGCACAGTGCCGCAAACATCAGTACGGCGTCTGCATCATTGCCCGTTGTCAGGGCGTGCCGCAGCACCGCGATGAGGTTGTTGTGCTCCGCACGCAGCTCACCGTAGTTCCCCGAGGAAAAAAGGTCACCCAGGTGCTCGGCGGCAAATGCACGCGCCCATCTATTGACGGCCTCCCAGGCTTCGGGATCGTCGCCCCCTCCCGCCAGTTGCGCGAGTCCGAACTCGCGCACGGTTTCGAGCATGCGGAAGCGCACCCCTCCCGTGCGGGGGTCATCAGAGACCACCAGTAGGGATTGCGCGACCAGGCTATCGAGGAGATCATCGGCGTCGATCTCGGTAGTGTCGAGCACTCCCGCAGCGGTATCCGATGAGAACCCACCGGGCAACAGGGAGAGTGTGGCGAGGGCGTTACGGGCTGTGTTGTCCAGCAGCTCCCAACTCCAGTCGATGACGGCCTGAAGAGTACGGTGCCGTTCCGGAGCGCTGCGATCCCCACTCTTGAGCAGTGCGAAACGATCCTGAAGCTTGTCTTCGATCTGCTCCGGTGACATTGTTCGAATGCGCGCCGCTGCGAGCTCGATTGCGAGCGGCAGACCATCGAGGTGTTCGCAGAGCCTTGCCACGACCACCGGATCGAGCACGGCCGATGGACGCACTGCCTGCGCGCGTTCAACAAAGAGCCTCACTGCCGATCCTTCTCGGCCAGCCTCGTGTTCAGTTGTGAGCGGCGCGAGCGGAAACACCTGTTCCCCGAGAAGCCCCAGGGGGGTGCGACTTGTCGCGAGAACACGAAAGCTCGGCACGGAGGCGAGCATGTCGGCCGCCCAGGTGGCCACGCCCTCGATCACCTGTTCACAGTTGTCGAGCACCAGAAGAACCGGTCGCTCACCGAGCAGGCCGATCACTCGCTTGCGAAGGTCGGGGCGGGCAGCGGGGTCGGTGAGTTTGTTACTGGCCGTTGCCTCGCTGATTCCCAGTGTCGCTGCAATTGCAAGGGGCACGTCGGTGTTGTCCCGCACACTCGCGAGCGGAACAAAAATGACGGTGGGGGCATGATCCTCAGCCGCAGCCGCCTGAGACAACCTCGTTTTGCCGAGACCACCGGGGCCGAGGATGGTGACGAGACGTTCCTTCTGCAGGAGACCCGAAACCGCGGCGAGGTCGTCACTGCGGCCAATGAGTCGGCCCAGGCTCGCTGGAAGCCCAATGCGTTGCTGGGATTCGGCGACGACAGGCACTGCGGTCTCAGATACAGCCTCGGCCTCACGCTGTTGGAGCAACTTGGCATTGATGCTGCCGATTGCGCTTCCTGGGGAGGTGCCAAGTTCATCCCGAAGCCTCTCGCGCAGAGCGGCGTAGACGTTCAGCGCCTCGGGGATCCGATCCTGCGCGGCAAGCTGCTGCATCAGGGTCGCGTGCAGCGCTTCGTCAAAGGGTCGCGTCACCGCGAGTTGGCGCAGGGCGATGATGGCTTCGCTCACCTGTTGCGTGGTGATCAGGGTCTGGATATTGAGTTGCTCGAGTTCCGCACGCAGAACCACCGAAGCTTCCGACAGATCTTGCGCGATCGGGGAGTCACCAATATCCATGCCGGGATCGCCGCGCCAGAACGACAGTGCCTCGTCAAGCAGGGGCCTACGTTTGAGGTCGTCGGGGCTGAGCGCCTCGGCCTCCCGGGCTAAGTGCCGTGCCAGCCCAAGATCACTCGGCACTCCAAGTGCGTACCCGGCCGGCCCGCTCACAATAAGTTCGCGTCCACCGACCGCACGCAGCCTCGACACCAGGCTCTGCAGTGAGGCACGCGGGTTCTGCGGGGGAGTGTCTCCCCACAGATCGCCGGCAATGGCTTCAGCGGATCGCGGTTTCTTCGCGGTTTCCTTGCCTGTGTCTTCGTGCGCCAGTGCAACAAGCAGTGCTCGCATCAGGGTGCCACCGGGATCACGCCCGTCTACCGTTACCGGTCCGAGCACGGCAACACGGACGGGGGTAAATGGCATAGGGATGATTTTACTGGGTTCAGCAGTTCCGGTATTCAAACCGCGCTCACGGCGTGAATGTCAGTGGTCCCGAGTAGGCTCGAAACCATGGAACCAACGCGCAGCGTACGCCCATTCGAGGTGATTAGCGAGTACGAGCCCAGCGGCGATCAACCGCAGGCAATCGAACAGCTCGCAAACCGCATTAACGCGGGCGAAACCGACATCGTTCTGATGGGTGCAACCGGCACCGGCAAATCGGCGACCACCGCCTGGTTGGTCGAGGCCGTGCAGCGTCCGACGCTGATCCTCGCCCACAATAAGACCCTTGCCGCGCAGCTAGCGAGCGAGTTTCGTGAACTCATGCCCAACAACTCGGTTGAGTACTTTGTGTCGTATTACGACTATTACCAGCCCGAAGCCTATGTGCCGCAGACCGACACGTTTATTGAGAAAGACTCGTCGGTGAACGCTGAGGTCGAGCGACTCCGGCACTCAACCACCAACGCACTGCTTAGCCGCCGAGACGTCGTCGTTGTTTCGACCGTGTCGTGCATCTACGGCCTCGGCAAGCCCGAGGAGTACTACGAGGCAATGGTGCCGCTGCAGGTTGGCGACATCCTGGATCGCGACGTGCTGCTGCGCCGCTTCGTCGATATGCAGTACCAGCGCAACGACATCGAGTTTGTGCGCGGCAATTTTCGCGTGCGCGGCGACACGGTCGAGATCATCCCGATGTACGAGGAGCTCGCGATTCGTGTCGAGTTCTTTGGCGACGAGATCGAGGCCCTGTACTACCTTCACCCCGTGACGGGCGACGTCATCAAACAGGTGGAAACCGTGTCCATCTTCCCCGGGTCACACTACGTTGCGAGCCGCAGCGTCATGAATCGCGCGATGGGGCAGATCGCCGACGAGCTCGATGGGCGCTCGAAAGAGTTGAAGCAGCAGAACAAGCTTGTCGAAGAGCAGCGACTGCGCATGCGCACCACCTTCGATCTCGAGATGATGGAGCAGATTGGCTTCTGCTCGGGCATTGAGAACTACTCCCGCCACATTGATGGGCGCCAACCGGGTGAGGCCCCACACTGCCTTCTCGACTATTTTCCCGACGACTTCCTCGTGGTCATCGACGAGTCTCACGTCACCGTGCCGCAGATTGGCGCGATGTACGAGGGGGACTCCTCGCGTAAACGCACGCTTGTCGACCACGGCTTCCGTTTGCCCAGCGCCCTCGACAACAGACCCCTGAAGTTCAAGGAGTTCAAAGAGCGGGTGGGGCAGACCGTCTACCTCTCTGCGACACCGGGCAAGTACGAGATGGAGCTCGCCGACGGTGTGGTCCAGCAGATCATCCGCCCGACCGGCCTTATCGATCCCGAGATCATCGTGAAGCCGAGTGAGGGACAGATCGACGACCTACTCGAAGAGGTAAGGATCAGGGCCGAGCGAGACGAGCGGGTGCTCGTCACCACACTCACCAAGAAGATGGCCGAGCAGCTCACCACCTTCATGGAAGAGGCGGGCGTGCGCGTGCGCTACCTGCACTCCGACGTCGACACCCTGCGCCGTGTTGAGCTGCTGAGCGAACTGCGCGCCGGCGTATATGACGTACTCGTGGGCATCAACCTGCTGCGTGAGGGCCTCGACCTCCCAGAGGTTTCCCTCGTTTCGATTCTCGACGCAGACAAAGAGGGCTTCCTGCGGTCCAGCACCTCTCTCATCCAGACCATCGGCCGTGCCGCCCGTAACGTATCGGGTGAGGTGCACATGTACGCCGACAAGATCACCCGATCGATGCGTGAGGCCATCGACGAGACCAACCGCCGCCGCGAGATCCAGGTCGAATACAACACCAAACACGGCATCGACCCGCAGCCGCTGCGCAAGAAGATCAACGACATCACCGCGATGCTTGCCCGCGAGGCCGCCGACACCGAAGAGGTGCTGAACTCACGCGCTAGTGCACACTCCCAAAAGGGATCGCCGCAGCGCGCCAAGGGCAAGAGTGCGGCGCGTGCGGGCGCCATCGCCGGGGAGGGCGCGGCAAAACTCGAAGAGATCATCACAGATCTCAACGAACAGATGCTCGCCGCTGCCGAAGAGCTCAAGTTCGAGCTCGCAGCTCGCCTGCGCGACGAGGTGGCCGAACTCAAGCGAGAGCTGCGAAGCATGGACGCGGCCGGGCACCTCTAGAGCAGCCCTGCCGCGCGCCGCGGCAATGGCGACTAAGAAGCGAGCGGCGCGTAGATGTCGATCGCGTTGCCGTCAGGATCGAGCACCGTTGAGTAGCGTTGGCCCCAGGGAGCATCCCAGGGGTCAACGCGGCTCGCATGACCCGCAGCCACGAGTCGAGCGTGCACTTCGTTGACCTCGGCGGGGCTGGCTGCCTGGAACGCGAACGCCACGCGGTGATCGCCCGTCGGAAACTCGTACCCCGGGTCAAAGCTGTGGATGGTCTCGATCGGATCCCACCCGATCCTGACTCCGCTCGGCAGCGTCACCTCGACATGAGGCTCCTGCTCTTGCCCCTCACCAATGTCGAGTCCAAGGGCACGATAGAAATCCAGAGATGCAGCAAGATCGCGGGTCACAATTCCGATGAAGTCAAATGTCAGGCTCATGACCACAGCGTACGCCGCATCAATCAGAGATTCACACAAAACCCCACACCAATCGCACATATGTTCGAATTTTCAGTCAAGACCCCATACAATAAGACAGTGACTTCGCAGCTCTCAACACCGATCCGTTCCTCCGCCACACACGCACACATCAGCGTGCAGGGCGCCCGGGTTCACAACCTTCAGAACGTCGATCTTTCGATCCCGCGCGACTCGATGGTGGTGTTCACCGGCCTTTCCGGCAGCGGCAAGTCGAGCCTCGCGTTTGACACCATCTTTGCCGAGGGCCAGCGACGCTACGTCGAGAGCCTGAGCGCCTACGCTCGCCAGTTTCTCGGCCAGGTGGATCGCCCCGACGTTGACTTCATCGAGGGCTTGAGCCCGGCGGTCTCGATCGATCAGAAGTCGACCAACCGCAACCCGCGCTCAACGGTCGGCACGATCACTGAGATCTACGACTACATGCGTCTACTGTGGGCCCGCATCGGCATTCCACACTGTGCCATCTGTGGTGAGCGCATTGCCTCACAGACCGTGCAGCAGATCGCGGATCAGCTCATCACTCTTCCCGAGCGCACGCGCTTTCAGGTACTTGCCCCCGTCGTCAGCAAAAAGAAGGGGGAGTTCGTTGAGCTCTTCCAAGACCTTGCAGCGAGCGGCTATTCGCGCGCGGTTGTCGACGGCAAGCTGATCCAGCTTTCCGAACCGCCAACGCTCAAGAAGCAGATCAAGCACGATATTTCCGTCGTTGTGGATCGCCTCGTGGCGAGCCCGGAAGGCCTCGGCCGCCTCACCGACTCTCTAGAGACCGCACTCAAGCTTGCCGGTGGCATCGTGTGCATCGATTTCATCGATCGCGACGAAAAGGCCGAGGATCGCACTCAGCTCTTCTCCGAGCATCTCTCATGCCCGAACCAGCACCCGGTGCAGCTCACTGAGATCGAGCCGCGCACGTTCTCGTTCAACGCTCCGTTTGGCGCCTGCAGCACCTGTTCAGGGCTCGGCACCAGCATGTCGGTTGATGAAGATCTGGTGCTCGGTGATCCTCAACTCTCCATCACCGAGGGTGTCATTGTGCCCTGGACCAGCCAGGGCAAGAGCCTCTACCAGTACTACGAAAAGCTGCTGCGCGGTCTTTCGCAAGACCTCGACTTCTCGCTCGACGCCTCCTGGGATTCGCTCGGCGAAGAGGTGCAGCAGGCCGTGCTGTACGGCAACAACTTCAAGGTCAACGTTCGGTGGAAGAACCGCTTCGGCCGCGAGGTCAAGTATTCGTCAGGCTTCGAGGGCGTCATCCCGTTTATCGAGCGCCAGTACGCCGAGGCCGAGTCTGATGCCAAGCGTGACCGCTGGTCGGAGTTCTTGCGCGAGGTGCCCTGCCACGCCTGCAACGGTCAGCGCCTCAAGCCCGAGGTATTGGCGGTCACCGTCAATGCAGAGTCGATCGCAGCGGTCGGCGACTTCAGTCTGCTCGACGCGAAGCGCTTCTTCGACGAGGTATCACTCACCGAGCGCGAAGCAAAGATCGCCGCGCAGGTGCTGCGGGAGATCCGTCTGCGCTTCGACTTCCTCATCGAGGTTGGGCTCGGGTACCTCACCCTTGCCCGCGCCTCCGGCACACTGTCCGGCGGCGAGGCCCAGCGCATCCGTCTGGCAACCCAGATCGGCTCGGGTCTCACCGGTGTGCTCTACGTGCTCGACGAGCCCAGCATTGGTCTGCACCAGCGTGATAACCGCCGTCTCATCGAAACCCTCATTAAACTGCGGGATCTCGGCAACACCCTCATTGTTGTGGAGCACGACGAAGAGACAATCGAGTCCGCTGACTGGATCGTCGACATCGGCCCCGGCGCTGGCGTTGAGGGTGGCACCGTCGTGCACTCCGGTGAATACGCCGAACTGCTCGCAAACACCGAGTCCGTCACGGGAGATTACCTCGCGGGGCGTCGCTCCATCGAGACACCAAAGAAGCGTCGCAAGCGCGACCGCAAGCGCGAGCTAAAGGTGCAGGGCGCCCGCTCCAACAACCTGCAGAACGTCGACGTGACGTTCCCGCTCGGCGTGATGACCGCGGTTACCGGTGTAAGCGGCTCGGGCAAGTCCACCCTGGTCAACGACATCCTGTACCGGGTGCTCGCCAACCAGCTCAACGGTGCCCGCCTCGTGCCGGGCAAACACACCCGCGTCACGGGTCTCGAGCACCTCGACAAGGTTGTGCACGTCGACCAGGCACCCATTGGCCGCACCCCACGCTCGAACCCGGCGACCTATACCGGCGTATTCGACAAGATCCGCACACTCTTCGCGGAGACCCCCGAGGCCAAGATCCGCGGCTACCTGCCCGGTCGCTTCAGCTTCAACGTCAAGGGCGGCCGCTGTGAGGCCTGCTCGGGCGATGGCACCCTGAAGATCGAGATGAACTTCTTGCCCGACGTCTACGTTGCCTGCGAGGCCTGCGGCGGCAAGCGGTACAACCGCGAGACCCTGCAGGTGCGCTACAAGGGCAAAAACATCTCCGAGGTTCTCGAGATGCCCATCGCCGAGGCAGAGAAGTTCTTCGAGCCGATCAGCTCGATCCACCGCTACATGAAGACACTCGTCGACGTTGGACTCGGCTACGTGCGACTCGGGCAGAGCGCGACCACCCTCTCCGGCGGCGAGGCGCAGCGCGTCAAGCTTGCGACCGAGCTGCAGAAGCGCTCAAACGGCCGCAGCATCTACGTGCTCGACGAGCCCACCACGGGCCTCCACTTCGAAGACGTGCGCAAGCTCCTGCTTGTGCTGAACGGGCTCGTCGACAAGGGCAACACCGTCATCACGATCGAGCACAACCTTGACGTGATCCGCAGCGCGGACTGGGTCATCGACCTCGGCCCAGAGGGCGGCTCCGGTGGCGGCACCATTCTCGCCGAGGGCACCCCCGAGCAACTCGCAAAGGTCGAGGGAAGCTACACCGGGCTTTTCCTCGCTGAAGTGCTGGGCGGCTGGGCCGAAAAGACCGCGCGCGCCCTGACAGAGAAGCAGCCGGTGAAGGTGGGGGCTTGATCCAGGGAGTTGATAATCGCGGATCGTTTCGCCCCGCCCAGGGCGAGATTCCGACGAGCCCCGGCGTCTATCGCTTCAGCGACCGGCACGGGCGAGTGCTGTACATCGGCAAGGCAAAGGTTCTCCGTTCCCGCCTAGCCAACTACTTCCAACCGCTCCACTCACTCCAGCCGCGCACGCAGCGCATGCTGGCGCTGGCTGCGAAGGTCGACTGGACGGTTGTCGCGACCGACACTGAGTCCCTGGTGCTTGAGCACACCTGGATCACGGAGTTCAAGCCGCCCTTTAACGTCCAGTTCAAGGACGACAAAACCTACCCCTACCTCGCCGTCACGCTGCGCGAGGAGGCCCCCCGCCTCATCATCACTCGCAACGAAAAGATCCGCGGCGCACGCTACTTTGGCCCCTACCCAAAGGTGTGGGCGCTGCGCGAGACAACGACCCTGCTGCAGCAGGCGTTCCCGATCCGCACCTGCAACGACGCCGATTACAAGCGCGCTATGACCAGCGGCCGCCCGTGCCTCGCCGGTCAGATCGGCCGCTGCGGTGGCCCGTGCTCCATGCAGATCAGCATTGAGGATCACCGCGCGCGCGTCACAGAGCTCGTTTCGTTTTTGGCGGGAGGCGATCAGAGCCACCTCAAGCAGCTTCGTGTCGACATGCGCGCGGCCGCAGCAGACCAGCGCTACGAAGACGCGGCCCGACTGCGCGACCAGGTGCAGGCCGTCGAGCACGTCATGGAAAAGAACGCCGTGGTGCTCGGGCTCGACACCAACGTGGACGTCTTTGGGCTGCGCGCCGATGAGCTCGCCGCGTCCGCTCACCAGTTCATTATTCGCGATGGCAGGATCCGGGGCGAACGAAGCTGGATCGTTGACGTCGAGATTGACGATTCACCAGGCACACTTCTCGAGCAGGTGCTCCAGTCGGCCTACGAGGGTGAGCGCGAACCCCCACCCGAGATCCTCGTGCCGCAGTTGCCAGAGAACTCCCTCGAACTCGAAGAGGTGCTCAGCGCAAAGCGCCCGCGCCGCGGCAAAGTGCGCGTGCGCATTCCCGAGCGCGGTGACAAGGTGCAGCTTATGGATCGCGCGACGCTCAACGCCGGAGAGCACCTCATCAGGTACAAGCTCAAACGTGCGGCCGACCTCACCGCCCGCACCGACGCGCTGGCCGAGCTACAGCAGGCCCTCGACATGGACGAGGCTCCGCTGCGCATCGAGTGCATCGACGTCTCGCATCTGCAGGGCACCGGCGTCGTTGCCTCTCTCGTGGTGTTCGAAGATGGACTCCCCGCGAAGGGCGCCTACCGCAAGTACAGAATCGAAGAGACCCGCGACGACACCGACTCAATCCACCAGGTGGTGTCTCGCCGTGCGGCTCAGCTGAACCTCGCCCGCGAGAACAACGAACCGTCTTCTGGCATCTACCGTGATCGTCCGCAGCTCCTCATCGTTGACGGCGGCGAGCCCCAGGTCAAGGCTGCAGCTCGCGCGCTTGCAGAGGCGAACATCACCGACATCGCGCTCTGCGGCGTCGCGAAACGCCTCGAAGAAATCTGGCTTCCCGGTGATCCTTTCCCGGTTATTCTGCCGCGCACAAGCGAGGCTCTGTTTATGGTGCAGCGCATTCGCGACGAGGCCCACCGCTTTGCCATCACCTTCCAGCGCCAGCGCCGCAGCACCTCAATTGCGAGCCAGCTCTCCGAGGTGCCCGGACTCGGCCCCAAACGCGTTCAGGGCCTCCTGAAACACTTCGGATCGGTGGCCCGTTTGCGCAGTGCCTCGGTCGAAGAACTGGCCGCTGCGCCGGGACTCGGCACAAAACTGGCCGAACAGATCCTGAACCACCTGAATACTGAGGCAACGCCCGCTAAGCTTGATGGAGCAAACGAATCGGATCTAGATCGGGAGGGGACCGAATGAGCGAGGCAACATCCGGTCAGGAGATCCTGATTGTCACGGGAATGTCCGGTGCCGGGCGAAGCACCGTCGCGAACACCCTCGAAGATTTGGGCTGGTATGTCGTTGACAACCTGCCCCTCACGATGGTCAAGACGCTCGCCGACATGGCAGACAAGTCCGGGGGAGCACTCCCGCGAATCGTTGCGGTGGTCGATGTGCGCGGACGCGATCTGTACTCCGACATCGAGCACACCGTCAAAGATCTGCGGGAGACCGCAACCGTCCGTGTTGTTTTCCTTGACGCAACGGACGAGATTCTGGTGCGCCGCTACGAGTCCGTGCGCCGTCCACATCCGCTGCAGGGCGAGGCGGGCAGCCTGCTCGAGGGTATCCGCCTTGAGCGCGATCGCCTGCAAGAGCTCCGCGCCTCCAGCGACGTGGTCATTGATACCTCGCGCTACAACGTCCACGATCTCTCGACGGCCACACGCGAATTGTTCTCAGACGACAACACGCCCGGGCTGCAACTCTCCGTTCTGAGCTTTGGCTTTAAGTACGGCGCTCCAACCGACGTGGACCTGATGGCAGACATGCGATTCCTGCCCAACCCCTTCTGGGAGACGGAGCTTCGTGCCCTGACCGGCGTTGATCCCGAGGTCAAAGAGTACGTTCTCAGCCGCGATGGTGCCGCTGAATTTATCGATAACTACGTGGCCGCGCTGACCCCGGTATTTGCCGGCTTCCAGCGCGAGAACAAACGCCACGCTTCTCTTGCTATAGGCTGCACCGGTGGCAAACACCGCTCAGTTGCGATCGCGCGCGAACTAGCGGATCGCCTCGCGGGACTGCCGGGTGTCAATGTGACGCTGCGTCACCGTGACCTCGGTCGCGAATAGTTTCAATTCAATACTTCTTCTTTTTTCTTCACCCCAGTCTTCCCGCTCTTGAAAGGATTTTTTGTGCCGTCTACCTCCGAGGTTAAGAGCGAGCTTGTGCGATTTCCGATGCAGCGCACCGGAGAACGCACCGCTGAGGTGGCGACGATCCTTCGTCTGGCCGGTGGCCTGCACACCATTTCGGGCCGCATCGCTCTTGAGGCAGAACTTCACACCCCCCAGATTGTGCAGCGGGTTCGCAAGGATCTCGCTGAGCTCTACGGCGTGCGCTCCGAGGCGAAGCAGCTCCCACCGACGGCCACCCGTCCCGGCGCACCACAGTTTCTCGTTCGAGTGCTCGACGGCGAAACCCTCGCCCGTCAGCTCGGTCTGCTTGACCAGCGCCGCCGCCAGATCCGCGGTTTACCGAACCGCTTGACCACCGGCTCACCGACCGAGCTCGCCGCCCTCTGGCGCGGTGCGTTCCTTGCGCGCGGCGGCATCACCGCCCCGGGTCGCTCCGCGGGCCTTGAGATTCTCTGCCCGAGCAGCGAGGTTGCCATGGCCCTCGTTGGGGCAGCGGGCAGGATCGGGATCGAGTCCAAGAGCCGTGAGATTCGTGGCCAGAACAAGGTATTGATTCGCGACGCCGAGGTCATCGGCGAAATGCTTGAGGCGATGGGCGCACTCGATGCCCGCGCTCGCTGGGACGAACTGCGCAAGGCCCGCGAAACCCGCGCCACTGCGAACCGCCTGGTGAACTTCGACGATGCCAACCTGCGCCGCTCGGCGCAGGCCTCCGTCGCCGCCTGTGCGCGCGTGGAGCGTGCTCTCGAAATCCTGGGTGACGAGGTGCCAGAGCACCTGCGGTACGCCGGCGAGCTGCGGTTGCAGCACCGCGAGGCGAGCCTTGACGACCTCGGCGCTCGCGCCGAGCCAGTGCTCACCAAGGATGCGGTAGCGGGTCGAATCCGCCGCCTCCTTGCGATGGCTGACAAAGAAGCTGAGTCCCGCGGCATCCCGGGCACCGACGCAAACCTGCCCGACGAACTCGACTGAGTGTATTCCCGGTTGCCGTTCGCCAGGGGCGCAAGACGCTTTCCTGCCAGTGTCGGAGCCCGGGCATAGACTGAAACGACACACGTCCACATCAGAGATTGGAGCGCCCTATGGCTGCCTACTCACTTCCTGAGCTTCCGTACGACTACGCCGCACTCGAGCCACACATCAGTGGCAAGATCATGCAGCTGCACCACGACAAGCACCACCAGGCCTATGTGACCGGTGCGAACACTGCTCTTGAGCAGCTGACCGAGGCCCGCGATTCCGGCAACCTTGCCGCGGTCAACAAGCTGGAGAAGGACCTCGCGTTTAACGTCGGTGGCCACGTCAACCACACGATTTTCTGGAACAACCTCTCACCCGAGGGCGGCGAGCGCCCCGAGGGCGAGCTGGCCGCTGCGATCGACGAGTACTTCGGCGACTTCGAGAAGTTCCAGGCTCACTTCACCGCGACCGCGATGGGCGTGCAGGGCTCCGGTTGGGCCGTGCTTGCCTGGGACGCACTTGGCCAGCGCGCCAACGTTGTGCAGCTTTTCGATCAGCAGGGCAACCTGCCGGCTGGCACTGTTCCGCTGCTGATGCTCGATGTCTGGGAGCACGCGTACTACCTTGATTACCTCAACGTACGCGCCGACTACGTGAAGGCATTCTGGAACATCGCAAACTGGCAAGATGTCGCAAAGCGCTTCGAGGCAGCTCGCAAGCAGACCCCGGGTCTGATCTAGCATCCTCGTTTGTGGGTCGGTCTCTGGTTTCAGGATCGGCCCACAGCCGCGTTCCCCGTCACTTTCACCTTCAAGGAGTACCGCACCGCATGCGCACCATCGAGTCCCTGGGTTCGCTCACGTCACGCACCGTCATTGTTCGCTGTGACCTGAATGTTCCTCTGTCGGATGGCGTCATCACAGATGACGGCAGGATCCGCGCCTCACTCACCACGATTCGCGAGTTGCGCGAGGCTGGTGCGAAGGTTGTACTCATTAGCCACCTCGGCCGCCCGAAGGGGGAGCCGGAGGAGCGCTATTCGCTTCGCCCCGTTGCATCACGCATGGCCGAGCTGCTCGGTGCACCGGTGCAGTTCGTCGCAGAGACCGTGGGCGATGAGGCAGCAGCGGCCGTTGCGGCGCTGAACGACGGCGACGTCGTGCTGCTCGAGAATCTCCGCTTCAACCCGGGTGAGACGAGTAAAGACGAGGCCGAGCGACGAGCGTTCGCAACCCAGCTTGCCGCCTACGGTGACGCGTTTGTTTCAGATGGTTTTGGTGTGGTGCACCGCTCGCAGGCGAGCGTCACCGATCTCGCAGAACTGCTACCGAGTGCTGCTGGGCGTCTCGTCGCCGGTGAGCTCGAGGTGCTTCGTAAACTGACCGACGATCCCGCCCGCCCCTACACCGTGGTACTCGGCGGCTCGAAGGTCTCCGACAAACTTGGTGTTATCGCGCACCTGCTCGAGCGGGTCGACACGCTCCTCATCGGCGGCGGCATGCTCTTCACGTTTCTTGCAGCGCAGGGTCACAGTGTTGCGGCAAGCCTGCTCGAGGCGGACCAGCTCGACACTGTGCGCGGCTACCTCGCTCAGGCTGAGCAGCGAGGCGTACGCATCGTGCTGCCGACCGACATCGTTGTTGCAGAGGCCTTTGCGGCTGACGCGGCCCACGAGACCGTCGCAGCTGATGCAATTGAGTCCAGCAGCTTCGGCGCCGCAGGAATCGGCCTCGACATCGGCCCTGAGACCGCGGCTGCCTTCGCAGCGATCATCGCCGACTCGGCAACGGTCTTCTGGAACGGCCCCATGGGTGTGTTCGAGATGGAGGCCTTTGCGGCGGGCACCCGCACCGTCGCGCGGGCACTCACCGAGACCAACGGGTTTACCGTTGTCGGTGGGGGTGACTCCGCGGCCGCCGTGCGCGCGCTCGGTTTTGCAGACGATCAATTTGGCCATATCTCCACGGGTGGCGGCGCCAGCCTGGAGTTCCTTGAGGGCAAAACACTGCCCGGTCTGGAGGTACTCGCGTGAGCGATCAGAACATTCCCGGTGCTCAGCCAGAGCAGGCCGCACAGCAGGAGCAGCCGCAGCTGATCCGCGAACCCCTGCCGTTTGTTGAGCGCACGCCGCTCATCGCGGGCAACTGGAAGATGAATCTCGATCATCTCCAGGCAATTGCGTTTGTGCAGAAACTGTCGTGGGCTTTGAAAGACGTCAAGCACGACTTCGGAGATGTTGAGGTCGCGGTGTTCCCGCCCTTCACCGATCTTCGCTCAGTGCAGACGCTGCTCGCCGCGGACAAGCTCGCGCTGACGCTCGGCGCGCAAGACGTCTCGCCGCAGCAGGCCGGAGCCTTTACGGGCGACGTTTCCGCTGCCATGCTCGCGAAGCTTGAGGTCAAGTACGTGCTCGTCGGCCACTCTGAGCGGCGCCACGGCCACGGTGAATCTAACGAAACCGTTGGCGAGAAAGCTCGCGCGGCTCAGGCCGCCGGCATGGTGCCCGTAATCTGCGTGGGGGAGACCTCGGAAGATCTCGAGGCACACGGTGCGGCCGCGATCCCACTCGCTCAGATGCAGGCAGCTATTACACAGCTTCCCGCGAATGCTGAGTTTGTGATCGCCTATGAGCCCGTGTGGGCAATTGGCAGCGGCCAGGCCGCCACCCCTGAGCAGGCTGAAGAGGTTGCTCGTGCACTCCGCGAGGCGCTCCGTGATCTTCGCGGCGACGACCGCGCCGCCGCCACTCGAATCCTGTACGGCGGATCCGTCGCGAGCCAGAACATCGCCGCGTTTATGCGCCAGCCGAATGTCGACGGTGCCCTTGTTGGCGGCGCCAGCCTCAAGGTTGACGAGTTCAGTCGCATCGTCCAATTCAAGAAACACGTGACGGCTTAGCGACTCGTGGCACCGCTTCGCTCGGAGTCGCGGTATACTCATAGGCGGCGCATCGCGCCCTCGACCCAGGAAAGGTGACCTCGTGCTCATCCTCAAGATCGCACTGATCGTCATTCTCGTGATCACGAGCTTGCTGCTCACGCTGTTTATTTTGCTCCACAAGGGCCGCGGTGGCGGTCTTTCCGACATGTTCGGCGGTGGCGTAACCTCGAGTCTCGGGTCATCGGGGGTAGCGGAACGTAACCTTAACCGCATCACCGTTGTGGTGTCATTGATTTGGGTTGTATCGATCATCGGACTCGGGCTGCTCGCTCGTTTCTCGGTGGTCTAGCGCTCGACTGTATAGAAGAGGTATTTCGTGGCAGGCAGTAACGCCATTCGTGGCGCTCGCGTCGGATCTGGCCCCATGGGGGAGAAGGATCACGGCGTTCGCGCAGACCGTGTTCAGATTTCATACTGGGATGCGCTCGGCAATGAGACGGTTCGCTACTTCGCGGCCGACATCATTGAAGAAGACATTCCCGAGCAGATCGATTGCCCTACAACTGGGCTTCCCGCGGGCAGGGACAAAGAGAACCCGCCCGTTCTGCTCAAGAACGAGCCATACAAGACGCACCTCGCTTATGTGAAGGAGCGCCGCACACCTGAGGAGGCTGAGGAGTTGCTTGAGGCAGCACTGCTGAAGCTCCGCCAGCGCCGCGGTACGGCCAAGATTACGGCGTAATACAGCCGCACAGTTCACAAGAAAGACCCTCGCTTCGGCGGGGGTCTTTTCGTTTCCGTGAACCCCAACATTCTGAGCCGGTGCAGTACGCCGTTCAGAGACTCTAGTTCTCAGTGCTGAACTTGCATCTCAGTGCTGAACTTGCATCCCAGTGCCGAACTTGCATCTCAGTGCCGAGTCCGCAGTTAGGAACCGCAGGCTCGGCGCTGGAACACAGGCTCGACGATGGGACGCAGGCTCGGCACTGGGATGCAAGCTCGGCGCTGGGACACAGGCTCGACGAAACGACTTACCGGCCCCGCAACGCGTTATAGCGCAGCTAGAAGATCGCGCAGCCCAGCTGCGGGGTCAGAGCTGGCGAGTGTCAGCACTGTCCGGCCGCGCTCTCTCAGCACATCACGATCCCCGCGCGCCTGGGCCGCGATAAGTGTGTCAAAACCGTTCTCGGAGCCCGGGATCTCAAGCGGCTCGAGATTCTGCTCGGTGATCTGCAAGAAAGCGCCCAGCGCGGGGCCTCCCTTGTGCAGCTGCCCGGTCGAGTGCAGGTAGCTCGGGCCCCAGCCGAGTGCAACCGGAACACCCATCGCCTTGGCGAGACGGTTACGCAGCTCATTCAGCAGCGGCGCGCACGGGCCCTGCGGATCAAGATACGCCTGGATCGCCACATAGCCATTCACAGGCACACTCTGACGGAGCGTTGCGAGCAGGGCGGCAGGATCCTGCGACTCACTGACACTCGCGCGGGATGGCACAGCGGAGGTGTCACCCTGCTGGGGGACAGCCTCCAGTTGAGCGCGAGCGGCGACCTTTGCCGATTCAACATCGGGCTGGTTGAAGGGGTCGATATCTAGCAGTCGACCGAGTACAGCTGTGGCGGTCTCCCAGAGCAGAAGTTGGGCTCCGAGCGGAGCGGCGACCAGCAGCTCGTTCGCCGCTCCCGATTCGGGGTTCTGCGATCCCGACCCCACCCGCACGATTCGCGTGTTCGCAGGGGTCTGCTGCAGCTCGGCGGCATCCTCGGGAAGCGCGATTGGCAGCACTCCCTTGCCGTCTTTACCGGTCGACTCAGCGACCAGTTGCTCGATCCACGACCCGAGGCCCCAACGAGCATCGGGTTCGGAGTCAATGCCGAGTACGTATTTCTCGGGCAGATCGCTCATGATCGAAGCTGCGAGAACGAATGCCGGGTTGTTGGGGGTATCAGCTTTGAGTAGCTCGCGCACAGCCTGGGCCTCAGCGACAAGCCCTCGTGCATCAGCGCCCGCGAGAACCGAGGGCACAAGTCCAAACGCTGTCAGCGCAGAGAATCGTCCGCCAACGTTGGGGTCTGCGAGGAACACACGTTGCCCGGCCGCACGAGCGTCGGCTTCGAGCGCAGATCCGGGATCCGTAACCACGGCCATGTGCTGCGCGGGATCAAGACCCGCCTCGCGAAATGCCGACATAAACGCCGCGCGGTGGCTGAGGGTCTCGATGGTTCCACCAGACTTGGAGCTCACCACCACAACCGTGCGGGCGAGGTCTCCCTGCAACGCTGCCTTCACGACAGCGGGGTGTGTCGAGTCGATGGTGTCGAGCGGCACCCCGGCCCAGCGGCAAATCACCGCGGGGGCAAGGCTTGATCCACCCATACCGCAGAGCACAACTCGGTCAACCCCGCGTGCACGCAGCTCGTCGCGAAACTGCTCCGCCTCAGAAACAACGGCTTCGGCTGACTGCACAAAGTCCGTCCAGCCGAGCCGAATCGCCGCTTCCGCTTCGGCAGCATCCCCCCACAGCGTCGCATCTTTCTCAAAGATACGACTGGCTACGCGATCCCGCACAAGCGCGGCAAGATTGCGGGAGAGCTTCTGTTCGTCAAGAACGCTGGGGATGCTGAGTTGAATAGTCATGTTAGCTCTGAAGCGCCTGCTTCACGGTCTCGCACAGCTCGTTCCACGAGGCCTCGAACTTCTTCAGCCCCTCTTCTTCAAGCTTTGCGGTTACCTCAACGTAATCGATGCCCTGCGCATCAATCGCGTTGAGCAACTGGTTCGACTCGAGGAACTCCGTGGTAATTGTGTCGCCACGCACCTCACCGTGGTCTGCCACAGCGCGGAGTGTTGCCTCGGGCATGGTGTTGACCACGTCGGCAGCGACAAGCTCTTCGACGTAGAGCGTGTCGCGCAGCGCGGGATCTTTCACTCCCGTTGATGCCCACAGCGGACGCTGCACGTGAGCGCCAAGCGATCGCAAGAACCGTGCTCGCTCGCTCCGAAAGCTCTGTTCGAACACCTCGTAGGCGAGACGCGCGTTGGCAATTCCGGCCTTACCCTTCAGCGCAAGCGCCTCAGGGGTGCCAACGGCCTCGAGGCGCGCGTCAATCTCGGTGTCCAAGCGGGACACGAAGAACGAGGCGACGGACCGGATGCTGGAAAGGTCGATCCCGGCAGCGCGCGCGCGCTCAAGTCCGGTGAGGTACGCATTAATGACCTGGCGATAGCGCTCGAGGCTGAAGATCAGGGTCACGTTCACGCTGATGCCGGCCGCGATGGTCTCGGTGATGGCTTCGAGCCCCTCGACCGTCGCGGGAATCTTGATCATGGCGTTGGGCCGGTCCACGCGCGCCCAAAGTTCACGCGCCTGCGCGACAGTTCCCGCGGCATCGCGCGCAAGGCCGGGGGCAACCTCAATCGAGACGCGCCCGTCAAGACCGCCGGTCGACGCATACACGTCAGCGAACACATCGCACGCATCGCTCACATCGGCGGTCGTCAGTTCAACGATCGTCTCGTCGACGCTGAGTCCACGGGAGGCACAACTCGCAAGGCGGTCGCCGTAGCCGACGCCGCCTCCGATTGCGCCCGCGAAGATTGTCGGATTGGTGGTCACGCCGACCACGCTGTGCGAGCCGATCAGCTCGCGCAGACTGCCACTCTCGATCCGGTCGCGCGACAGATCGTCCAACCAGATACTGACTCCAGCCTCGCTCAGCGCACCTGTCGGGTTCGTCATGACGCGGCCAGACTCTCGCGGGCGGCCGCCACAACGGCATCGGTGGTGATCCCGAACTCCCGGAACAGCGTCTCGAAGTCGGCCGATGCCCCGAAGTGCTCGATCGAAACCGAACGGCCGCGATCGCCAACGAAGCGCTCCCAGCCGAGGGACAGCCCGGCCTCAACACTCACGCGCGCGGTCACCTCTGCGGGCAGCACGCTCGCGCGATACTCCTCGCTCTGCTCGGCGAACCACTCCAGGCACGGCGCCGACACCACACGAGCGCCAACACCCTCAGCGGCGAGGCGATCCCGAGCCTCAACGGCAAGCTGCACCTCGGATCCGGTCGCGATCAGAATCACGTCGAGCGAATCGGTGGGGGAGTCCGCGAGC
Source organism: Leucobacter viscericola (assembly GCF_011299575.1). Taxonomy (NCBI): domain Bacteria; kingdom Bacillati; phylum Actinomycetota; class Actinomycetes; order Micrococcales; family Microbacteriaceae; genus Leucobacter; species Leucobacter viscericola. Next base: position 152,424 of record NZ_CP049863.1, on the reverse strand, counting down.
ACGTAGGCACCCTTGCGAGCCTCCTCGGCAGCAGCGAAGTCACCGCCGCGGGGCAGCACGGGAACGTTCTGACGCGTCAGGGCGATGCCTGCAGGGCCAGCATGACGGCTCAGCATCTCGTGCCACACAACCGAAACCTCATTGGCGTCGGCGGGCCGCACCATGGCGAGATTCGGGATCGCGCGCAGCGTTGCCATCTGTTCGATCGGCTGGTGCGTCGGTCCGTCTTCGCCAAGGGCAATCGAGTCGTGGGTCCACACGAAGATGCTGGGCACGTTCATGAGAGCCGCGAGTCGCACCGCTGGGCGCATGTAGTCACTGAAAATGAGGAAGGTGCCGCCGTAGCTGCGGGTGTTGCCGTGCAGCTGGATGCCGTTGAGAATCGCGCCCATCGCATGCTCGCGAATACCGAAGTGCAGCACACGCCCGTAAGGGTCGCCCTGCCAGCTCGAGGTCGAGCGGCGCGCGGGTACAAAGGAGGGCACACCAGGGATCGTGGTGTTGTTCGAGCCGGCGAGGTCGGAGGACCCACCCCACAGCTCGGGCATCACGGGGCCGAGTGCTGCGAGCACATTGCCGCTCGCGGAGCGCGTCGCAACGCTGGTGCCGGGCTCAAACGTGGGCAGCACGTCTGCGGCCTCAGCAGGCAGCTCCTGCGCCTCAACACGATCGAACAGCGCCTTGCGCTCGGGGTTTGCTGCGGCCCAGGCGTCAAACGAAACCTGCCACTCAGCGCGCGCCTCAGCACCGCGAGCCACGGCCTTGCGGGTGTGCTCGATAACCTCGGGGGCAACCTCGAAGTGCTGCTCGGGATCGAACCCGAGCGCCTGCTTTAGACCAGCGAGCTCGTCGCCGCCCAGCTTGGAGCCGTGGATGCCGCCGGTGTTCTGCTTGCCGGGGAGGGCCAACCGATAATGGTCTTCAGCACGATCAGTGTCGGCTTCGCGGTCTCGGCCTTTGCGGCCTCGATCGCGGCGTTGAGCTCAGCGATGTCTTCGACGTAGTTGCCGGTCTTCTTCCAGTCAACCTCGAGCACCTGCCAGCCGTATGACTCGTAGCGCTTCGCAACATCTTCGGTGAAGGAGATGTCGGTGTCGTCCTCGATCGAGATCTGGTTGGAGTCGTAGATCGCGATCAGGTTGCCAAGCTCTTGGTGCCCAGCAAGCGAAGATGCCTCGCTGGTCACGCCCTCCTGCAGATCACCATCACCGGCGATGACGTAAATGAAGTGGTCAAAGGGGCTCGTGCCGGGAGCAGCCTCGGGGTCAAACAGTCCCCGCTCGTAGCGTGCGGCGTATGCGAAGCCAACAGCGGAAGCGAGGCCCTGGCCGAGCGGGCCGGTTGTGATCTCGACGCCGTCGGTGTGACCGTATTCGGGGTGCCCGGGAGTCTTTGAGCCCCAGGTGCGCAGCGACTTGATGTCATCAAGCTCGAGGCCGTAGCCGCCGAGGTACAACTGCACGTACTGCGTCAAAGAGGAGTGACCGACAGACAGGATGAAGCGATCCCGACCCACCCACTTCGCGTCGGCAGGATCGTGGCGCATCACCTTCTGGTGAAGCAGATACGACACTGGCGCGAGACTGATCGCAGTACCCGGATGGCCATTGCCGACCTTCTCTACCGCGTCAGCCGCAAGCACCCTCGCGGTATCGACGGCGCGGCCGTCAAGCTCATCCCACTGCAATTCTTTTCCCAATGCTTCACCTCTCGAAGGGACGTCTGCGCGCCGTTCCACGCACACCCCAACAATCCTACCGGCAGGCGGGGTATCATGGAGGAGATGTCCACCGAGATCTCAGCCCAGACCCAGTCGGCGGCACAACACCCTCGACGCAGCTTCTGGCGTACCGTAAATAATTACGTTGCGCTCACCAAGCCCCGCGTCATGGAGTTGCTGCTCGTCGTAACCGTACCCGCCATGATCCTTGCGCAGGGTGGGTTGCCGAACCTTTGGCTGGTGCTCGCGACGTTGCTCGGCGGTGCCATGAGTGCCGGATCCGCGGGTGCATTCAACTGCTACCTCGATCGCGACATGGATCGCAAGATGAAGCGGACCAAAAACCGCCCACTCGTCACCGGTGAGATCTCCGATCGCAACGCGCTCGTTTTTGCGTGGGTACTCGGCGCACTCTCGGTTGTGTGGCTGTACTTCACCACAACCTGGCTCGCAGCTGCGCTGTCTGTCGGCGCCATCTTCTTCTACGTCGTGATCTACACGATGCTGCTGAAGCGCCACAGCGAGCAGAACATCATCTGGGGCGGGATCGCCGGGTGTTTCCCCGTGCTCATCGGCTGGGCTGCCGTAACCAACAGTCTTGACTGGCCCGCCTGGGTGTTCTTCCTCATCATCTTCCTGTGGACCCCGCCGCACTACTGGCCACTCTCGATGCGCTACCGCGACGACTACGCTGCGGCCGGTGTGCCCATGCTCGGCGTCGTGCGCGGTCGCGCGACCGTAGGCCTGCAGATCATTCTGTACGCGTGGGCCACTGTTGCGTCGAGCCTGCTGCTGCTCCCCGCGCCGGGGATCAGCTGGCTGTACCTGGTTGTTGCGGTCGTCTCCGGCGGTTACTTCATCATCCAGGCGCACCGCCTCTACGGCAACGCGATCCGCGGCCAAGAGGGCAAACCGATGCTGGTCTTCCACGGCTCGATCACCTATCTTTCGGTGCTCTCGCTCGCGATCGCGATCGATCCGCTGCTGCCGTTCTAGTTTTTCCCTCGATCCTTCCGGGATTTGCGGGTCAGTTTCTGGCACTAAACAGTGGTTTAGTACCAGAAACTGACCCCAAAACTGCAGATGCGGGGACGAAGCCAGAAACAGAAACACTAAGCTTGTGTCATGGCAGACGCATACACCCACGGGCATCACGCGAGTGTGCTCAAGTCCCACACCTGGCGTACGGCTGAAAATTCGGCGGCATACCTGCTCCCGCTACTCGCACCCGGAACAAGTGTTCTCGACATCGGTTCGGGGCCGGGAACAATCACGGCAGACTTTGCTCGGATCGTTGCACCGGGCACCGTGCTCGGAATTGACGCCTCAGCTGAGGTGATTGCAAAGGCAGAGGCCGACACCGCACCACTCGGTCTCTCAAACCTGAGCTTTGAGACCGGTGATGCTTACCAGCTTGACCTTGCCGACGACACGTTCGACGTTGTGCACGCACACCAGGTACTGCAGCACGTGGGAGATCCCGTGGCGATGCTGCGCGAGATGCGTCGGGTCGCGGCCGTCGGCGGCACCGTCGCTGTGCGCGACGTCGATTACGAGGGCGTCATCTGGTCACCGCGCAGCCCCGAGATCGCAGAGTGGTTGGCGCTGTATCTCAAGGTGCATCGTGGAGTGAGTGGCGAACCTGCTGCCGGACGCTTCCTGAAGTCCTGGGCCAGGGAGGCTGGGTTCACCGAGGTAACTTGCACCGCGTCGACCTGGCTGTTCGAAAACGACGAGGATCGCGCCTGGTGGGGTGACATGTGGGCTGAGCGCGCGGTCGATTCCGCGTTCGCCGACAACGCGCAGCGCCTAGGCCTGGCGGATCGAGAGACTCTTGAGCGCATCTCAGAGGGCTGGAAGCGCTGGGCAGCGGATCCTGACGGCTGGTTGCTCATGCCGCACGCCGAGATCCTGGCTCGCGCTTAGTCTGGAGTCCCCAGGGGACCAGCGCTAGGCCGCGGGCGCCTTCACTCGTTGACGCGTCTCGACCAGGGCCAAGAAGACGCCGGCTGCGAGCAGGCAGGCGAGCACCATGTGAATGCCGACCAGAATGGGTGGCAGCGAGAGGCGAGCCTGGGCAACACCCACAACAATCTGCGCGATGATCACAACGATCGACCAGCCAGCCCAGCGGGCCACCGAGTAGGCACGCTCGCTGCGCGCCAAGTACGCGGTCATGATGGTGAACAGCAGTGTGCCGTAGGCGGCCACAGCGTGCACGGTCTGCACAATCTCAGAGTCGAGACCGTTACGCGCGGCACCGTGGTCACCCGCGTGCGGGCCAGAACCGGTGGTGAGGATCCCGAGCAGCACAACAATAAAACCAAAGATGGCGGCGAGCCAAGCCATCTGCAGCAGGGGAGCAGACACCGCGAGTTTGCGCGGCCCGGGACCTGTGTAGACGCGCAATACGAGCAAGGCGGCGAGCACCACAAGAACAAGGCTCACCAAGAAGTGCAGCCCAACAACGTAGGGGTTCAGCCCACTCCACACTGTGATGCCACCAAGAACGGCCTGTACAACAACACTGAGCACGGGGATCACCGTCAGCCAGAACAGGTCGCGACGTTGCTTGCGGAAGCGCCACACTGCGATGAGTGCGAGGATGGCAACGATCTCAAGCACAAAAGTGAGGGTGCGGTTGCCAAACTCGATGTATGAGTGAATGCCCATCTCGGGGTTATTCACGAATGAGTCCGCGGTGCACTTGGGCCAGGTGTCACACCCGAGACCCGAACTCGTGAGTCGCACCGCACCACCCGTGGCAATAATGACCACCTGTGTTACGAACACCCACCACGCAAGGACACGCACATGATGCGTCACACGATCAGGCATCCAGCGCTCTTTAAAGGATGGCTTCGTAGCAGCTGCGGCAGTGGCGGCGGACAAGGGTGCTCCTCTCGGCTGCGACCCACTTTACGCTGACTGCGTGACAGCCCTCCCGTTTTGAGCGGGAACCTTGTAGAATGGGAAGCTGTGGTTGCGAACGGCGAAGCCAGAAAACGGTGTACGTCACCGCTCAGCGCCGGCGCCGTCCACAAACCAGACTACTGCACCGCTGCAGGGCCAAGTGTGAGTGTCTAATCTCAATACGTGAGGCCCTGTCAGCGAGACAATGAATGAGGAAGGGATCATGCCTGAGGTATTGATCGACCGGCCAGAGCTTGAGGGCTTGGGCCAGTACGAATTCGGCTGGCACGACAGCGATGAGGCGGGCGCGATTGCAAAGCGTGGCCTCAGCGAACAGGTTGTGCGCGAGATCTCCGCTCTGAAAAACGAGCCCGAGTGGATGCTGCAGCGACGCCTGAAAGCCCTGCAGATCTTCGGCCGTAAACCGATGCCGACGTGGGGTGCTGATCTCTCTGACATCGATTTCGACAACATCAAGTACTTCGTGCGCTCGACTGAGAAGCAGGCGACCACGTGGGAAGAGCTGCCAGAAGAGATCAAAGAGACCTACGAGCGCCTTGGCATCCCCGAGGCAGAGCGCCAGCGCCTGGTTGCCGGCGTTGCTGCTCAGTACGAGTCCGAGGTTGTCTACCACCAGATTCGCGAGGATCTCGAAGAGCAGGGTGTCATCTTCCTCGACACCGACACTGCTCTCCGCGAGCACCCCGAGATCTTCGAAGAGTACTTCGGCACCGTTATTCCCTCGGGCGATAACAAGTTCGCGGCGCTCAACACGGCCGTCTGGTCGGGTGGCTCCTTCGTCTACGTGCCGAAGGGTGTGCACGTCGAGATCCCGCTGCAGGCTTACTTCCGTATCAACACGGAAAACATGGGCCAGTTTGAGCGCACGCTGATCATTGCTGATGAAGACAGTTATGTTCACTACATCGAGGGCTGCACCGCTCCGATCTACAAGTCTGACTCGCTGCACTCCGCCGTCGTTGAGATCATCGTGAAGAAGAACGCTCGCGTTCGCTACACGACGATCCAGAACTGGTCGACCAACGTCTACAACCTCGTCACCAAGCGTGCCGTGGCTGAAGAGGGCGCGACCATGGAGTGGGTCGATGGCAACATCGGATCCAAGGTCACCATGAAGTACCCGTCGATCTACCTGACGGGCGAGCGCGCCAAGGGTGAGACCCTGTCGGTTGCGTTCGCTGGCCCCGGCCAGCACCAAGACACGGGCGCGAAAATGATTCACCTCGCACCGAACACGCAGTCGTCGATCCTCGCGAAGTCCATCGCTCGCGGTGGCGGCCGCACCGGTTACCGCGGTGAGGTGCGGATCGAGGCGTCCGCGCACCACTCCGCCAACTCGGTTGTGTGTGATGCCTTGCTCGTTGACCGCATCTCGCGCAGCGACACGTACCCCGCAATCGACATTCGCACCGATGACGCGCAGCTGGGCCACGAGGCCACGGTCTCGCGCGTCAGCGAGGAGCAGCTGTTCTACCTGATGAGCCGTGGCATGGCCGAAGAAGAGGGCATGGCGATGATCGTGCGCGGCTTCATCGAGCCGATCGCTCGTGAGCTGCCCATGGAGTATGCCCTCGAACTGAACAAGCTCATTGAAATGGGCATGGAAGGATCCGTCGGATAATGACCACAGCTGAAGCTACTCAAGAAACCGCTCAGCACGGCCTGAAAGCACACTCCGACGGAGACTGGGAAAACCGTATTCCGGTACAGACCCGCTCAGAGCGCCCGAAGTCAACAGATGTTGAGGCGTTCGAGAAGGTCACCGGTCGTGAGGCTGTGTGGAAGTTCGCGCCGGTCGCGAAGCTCGATGCGCTGCTGAACGGCGAACTCGACGGGTCTCGCGTCAAGGTCGCAGTGCCATCAATCCCGGGGATCACGGAAGAGTGGATCTCCCGCGACGACGAGCGTATTGGTCGCGCCGGAACACCCGAGGAGCGCGGTGCTGCCGCAGCTTGGAGCGCATTCCAGGAGGCGCACCTCGTCACCGTATCGGGCGATGAGCACGTCACCGCGACCATCACGCGTGACTCCCTCGATGCCGCGCCGCGCGCCGCACACACGATCATCGAGGCCAAGGCGAACAGCCGCGGCCTCGTCATCGTTGAGAACACCGGGGCGGCACAGCTCTCGGAGAACGTGGAGATCGTTGTCGGTGACGGCGCGAACCTCACTCTCGTTTCCGTGCAACAGTGGGGGAGCGAGGCGATCCACCTCGCCAGCCACTACGCAACCGTTGGCCGCGACGCGTCATTCACGCACATCGTGGTTTCGCTCGGCGGCAGCATTGTGCGGTTGAACCCCTCGATCCACCTGGATCACGAGGGCGCAAACGGCGAGGCCTTCGGCGCGTACTTCGCCGATGCTGGCCAGCACCTCGAGCACCAGGTCTACATGGATCACGACGCCCCCCACACCCGCAGCCGCGTCACCTACAAGGGTGCACTGCAGGGCGAAGGCGCACACACCGTGTGGATCGGCGACGTGCTCATTCGCCGCAATGCGACAGGCACTGACAGCTACGAGCAGAACCGCAACCTGGTTCTTTCTGAGGGCACCCGCGCCGACTCGATCCCGAACCTCGAGATCGAAACCGGCGACATCGAGGGTGCCGGCCACGCGTCAGCGACCGGCCGCTTCGACGAGGAGCATCTGTTCTACCTCATGAGCCGCGGTATCTCAGAAGAAGAGGCGCGCAAGCTTGTTGTTCGCGGGTTCTTGCTCGAGGTGGTTGGCAAGATCGGTCACGAAGCGACTGAGACCCGACTGCAGGAAGCAATCGAGGCTGAGCTCGCTGAGAGTTCCATCTAGATGGGGCTACAGAAGGCGCTCGCGCTTAGCGATCTGGTTCAGGATCAGGCCACTCGTGTGGTCATCGATGATGTTCCGATTGCGGTAGTGCTCGATTCACAGGGCGAGGTGCACGCCATTGGTGACACCTGCAGCCACGGCCAGATCAGCCTCTCAGAGGGATTTGTAGAGGGCGACACACTTGAGTGCTGGGCTCACGGCTCCGCATTTTCGCTGTGCACAGGCCAACCCCAAAACCTGCCGGCCTACGAACCGGTTCCCGTTTATGTCGTCGAGATCAACGACGGCGACGTGTACATAGACCCCAACGTTACGAAAGAGATTCAGTCATGAGTTCAGTTCTTGAGATCAAGGACCTGCACGTCAGTGTCGAGACCGAGCAGGGTGCAAAGCAGATCCTGCGCGGTGTTGACCTCACCATCAAGCAGGGCGAGACCCACGCCATCATGGGCCCGAACGGCTCGGGCAAGTCCACCCTCGCTTACGCGATCGCCGGACACCCGCGCTACGAGGTGACGAGCGGCTCGATCCTGCTCGACGGTGAAGAGGTGCTCGAGATGAGCGTCGACGAGCGTGCACAGGCCGGGGTCTTCCTCGCGATGCAGTACCCCGTTGAGATCCCGGGCGTCACCAACGCTAACTTCCTGCGCACCGCTAAGACTGCCATCGACGGCGAAGCCCCCGCCATCCGCACCTGGATGAAGGAGGTCAAGTCTGCAATGGAGAACCTGCGCATGGACGAGTCCTTCGCTTCGCGCAACGTCAACGAGGGCTTCTCGGGTGGCGAGAAGAAGCGCAACGAGATTCTGCAGCTCGAACTACTGAAGCCGAAGTTTGCAGTGCTCGACGAGACCGACTCGGGTCTCGACGTTGACGCGCTCAAGATTGTGTCCGAGGGCGTCAACCGCGCGAAGGACAACACCGGCCTCGGTCTGCTCCTCATCACGCACTACACGCGGATCCTGCGCTACATCAAGCCCGACTTCGTGCACGTGTTCGTGAACGGTCGCGTCGCAGAAGAGGGTGGCCCCGAGCTTGCGGATCGCCTTGAAGAAGAGGGCTACGACCGTTTCCTCGTTGAGGCTTAAGGCGTAGGCTGTCATCATGAGCGAGAACACCACTACCGTTCCGCAGTCGATAGACCCGGAATTCCGCGAGCAGGCGGTTGAGGCACTCAAGAACGTGTCTGACCCCGAACTCGGCGTGAATATCGTCGACCTCGGTCTGATCTACGATCTCGCCTTCGACGAGGAGCACGACGCGCTGGTTATCAGCATGACGCTGACCAGCGCTGGCTGCCCCCTCACCGACGTGATCGAGAACGACATCGCCGAGTCACTCGACGGCCTCGTCACGGCATTCCGCATCAACTGGGTGTGGATGCCGCCGTGGACGCCGGAGCGCATCACCGACGATGGTCGGGACATGATGAGGGCTTTGGGCTTCTCGATCTAACACCGAAACGAAAAGAGCTCCTCACCTGCTTGGTGAGGAGCTCTTTTTGCTACCTATCCGCTCTTGCGGCGGAATTCACGCTGGTGGCTGGCTGAGCCGTGAGTGTTGCCCTGCTGACCACCATCTTCGTGGTGAGCCATGCCGTGTGGGCGGCCCTGCTGCTGCTTTTTCCGGTCAAGAGCTTCACGAAACTTTCGCTTAGTTTCTTCGGCTGCCTCGCGTTGTTTGTCTTCTTCAGAACTCATCTTGAGACTCCTTCTTGTGTGTAGCCTGCCCCCAAGCCTACTAATCTTGAGCGCTCAGCGTGAGTACAAAGTTAAAGTGACGTAGACTAGCAAGGTTGTCTAGCGGGAGATGCGCTCCCAAACACAAACCCAGGAGTTGCACGCACACATGATTACGGTCGAGGATCTAGCGATCGATGTCGGTGCACGTCGCCTGATGTCAGGGGTCACATTTCGGGTAAATCCCGGAGACAAAATCGGTCTTGTCGGGCGCAACGGCGCCGGTAAAACCACGCTGACACGTACACTCTCGGGCGAGCTACCCCCGGCCGAGGGCAATATTACGGTCTCGGGCGAGCTCGGCTTTTTGCCGCAGGATCCTCGCACGGGTGATCCCGACCAGCTCGCGCGCCACCGCATTCTTGACGCTCGTGGGCTCGGCACCCTGACCAAAAACATGGCCAAGGCGACCGAAGAGATGGCGTCCGACGATCCTGCCGTTGCCGAAAAGGCGATGAAGCGCTTCGGCAACCTCACCGACCGCTTCCACGCGCTCGGCGGCTACGCGGCCGAGTCAGAGGCTGCCTCGATCTCCCACAACCTGGGTTTGCCGGACCGCATCCTCGATCAGCCCCTCGGCACACTCTCCGGTGGTCAGCGCCGCCGCATCGAGCTCGCGCGCATCCTGTTCTCGGACGCCGACACGATGATCCTCGACGAGCCCACAAACCACCTCGACGCCGACTCCATCGTGTGGCTGCGCGAGTTCTTGAAGACCTATAAGGGCGGCGTCATCGTGATCAGTCACGATATCGACCTCGTGGGGGAGACCGTCAACCGCGTCTTCTACCTCGATGCCAACCGCCAGGTCATCGACACCTACAACATGGGCTGGAAGCTCTACCTGCGCCAGCGCGCCGCCGACGAGGAGCGCCGCCGCAAGGAGCGCTCGAACGTCGAGAAGAAGGCGTCGGTGCTGAAGGATCAGGCCGCTCGCTTCGGCGCAAAGGCATCGAAGGCCGCCGCCGCCCACCAGATGGTCGCGCGCGCCGAAAAGATGCTGTCGAGCCTTGATGAGGTGCGCCAGGTCGAGCGGGTCGCGAAACTACGCTTCCCGGATCCCGCACCCTGCGGCAAGACCCCGCTCATGGCGGAGGGCCTCTCGAAGTCTTACGGTTCGCTCGAGATCTTTGCGGGTGTCGATCTCGCGATCGATCGCGGCGCGAAGGTTGTGATCCTGGGCCTCAACGGCGCGGGTAAGACCACGCTGCTTCGTTTGCTCGCGCAGGTCGACGAACCAGACACGGGCGAGATTATCGCCGGGCACGGTCTCAAAGTCGGTTACTACGCGCAGGAGCACGAAACACTCGATGTGAAGGCGAGTGTGCTGCAGAACATGATCTCGGTGTCGCGGCACCTCACCGAGACCGAGGCCCGCAAGGTGCTCGGCTCGTTCCTGTTCACGGGTGACGATGTGCACAAGCCCGCAGGTGTGCTTTCCGGCGGTGAAAAGACCCGTCTCGCGCTTGCGATGCTCGTGGTTTCAAGCGCCAACGTGCTGCTGCTCGATGAGCCCACGAACAACCTTGACCCCGCGAGCCGCGAAGAGATCCTCGACGCCCTCGCACACTTCAAGGGTGCTGTGGTGCTCGTGTCACACGATCAGGGAGCCGTCGAGGCGCTCAACCCCGAGCGCGTGCTGATCATGCCTGACGCGACCGAGGATCACTGGTCGAAGGACTACCTCGAGCTCATCGAGTTGGCGTAGTCTTTTTCGCTTTGGGGCCGAGCTTGTCGATGACAAACTCGGCTCCTTCTTTTTGCATGCCGTTGGTGTAATAAGCGACGTGCTGCTCCTGGGCAGAATCGACTGCGTCGCGGGATTCGCCCGCGGCGAGGCTTGCCTGGCACACGAGGTCACCCTCGACGCAAAAATCGCTGATGCGATCGGCGTAGGGGTCGAGGGAGCCCAGTTGCCGCGGCATGATGCCGCCCAGCTCGGGATCAAAACTGCCCACGTTGAAAGATTCTTTGCCCTCAAAACGAGGATCACCGTACATCACAACCGCAAGCACGTGCGCCGCGGCATCCGCGTTCAGGGCACCGGTCGTTTCGCCGATCATGCGGGTGTCAGCCGCGGCAAGCGTGTCTCCGATCACCATCGCACCCTGCGAGTACCCGAGCAGCACAAACTCCTGGTCGGGGCACGCCTCGGCCTGAACGTTGAGCGTGTCGATCAACACGCGCACCCCGCGCGTTCCGCCCTCTTTCACGTTGGTGTCGGCGGGGTAATCGAGGTCTTCCGTCGTCACCTCACCCGGACGGGCCTTTGAAATGTCTTTCGCAACGGGGGAGAGCAGCTGACCCTTCGAGGGTTCACCCGTTCCCCTCGCGGTTATGACGAGGTAGTGCGAGCACTCCTGCGGCTCCACAACGGGCTCGGGGTGCAGTTTAGCGTCGTACTCACTGGCCGTTGCGGGCGGCTCAGGATCTTCGGTCACCTCGGTGAGGGAGTCACGTGCCTCAACCGGGTCAAGCTCTGCCGCGCAACCAGAAAGAAGGAACGCACCCGCGAGACCAAGTACAGCGAGAGCAGAAAGTTTACGCATCGAGCAGTGCATCCTCTTCATCAGCATCGGTGGGGCCCTTGCGGGTCTTACGTTCGGCGCGGCGGCGATCCTGTTCCTTGACGGCTCCGCTGCCAGCGTTGAGTCCGCGGTACTCCTGCCTCGCGGCAAACCCGACCCCGATCAGGGCAATCAAGATGAATACGTACCACTGCAGCGCATACGAGAGGTGAGGCCCCTCGTCTCGCTCTGGTTTGGGGGGGAGCAAGCCGTGCTCACCCGCGGGAGACTCAGAAATCAACATTCCGTAGGCGCCGGTGTAGCTTTCACCCTCGGTGCCTGACAGCTTCGCCAGCTCATGCAGATCAATGCTCGCGACCGTGCGGCCTGAAGAGGTACGACCGGGAATCTTTGGTTCGCCCGCGCGCAGACGCACCTCGACGGTGACCTCGCCTCCGGCGGGCTGAGGCAGATCCTCGACCTTTACGCTGGTGGCCTCACTGCCGTCGACGGCCACCCAGCCGCGATCCACAAAAAACACCTCACCGGAGTTCGTGCGGATCGGCTGAATCAGATCAGACCCAACACCGTTGGGGCTTGGCCTGTTGCGGGCAAGAAAAGGATCGCCAACATACTCGCCGACCACGGACACCGTCTCCCACTTCTGCTTTGACTCGTCAAACGCCTCGAGTGTTGGGAGTTCGTCGGCGAGATCAACGGCCGGGGCACCGTAGTTGTTGTCGATCCGATCGATCTCAGCGCGCGCTTCTGCGCGGCGTTCAAACTGCCAGTTGCCAAGCATCACACACGCGACAGAAAACACAATCAGCATCGCAAAGTACCCGATCCAGCGGCGCGACCGCAGAAACGTCCACCCGACCTGCGTGGGTTCAGACATCAAGTTCTCCTACGGTCACAACTTCAATCGGGAACGAACGATCAGACAGAAACTCTCGCAGCACCGGCAGGTGATCCTCACAGGCAAGCCAGGTCTTCCGTCGTTCTTCGGCGTGAATCTTCGGATTGCGCCACAGGATCGCCCAGTCAGCTGCCTCACGACACCCGGCCCGCGAACACTCAAAGCGCTGGCCAGCGTCGCCCCCGAGACTCAACCCGGGGAACACCGCGGCGCTCACTGGGTCATTCCCTGGGCGGACGGCCGTGGCTCATCTGAGTCGGGGGATTCCGGCGGTTCAGGATCGGCGACGCCGCCCGAGCCTCGGCGTTCAGGGTCCACGTCAACGACAAGCAGTGTGTCTGCGGGGGAGTCCACCTGTTCCTCAGGCTCTCCTCCCTCAATTTGCAGAGGATCAGGTGCGTCAACCGGCTGCTCCACACTGTGGGCCACCGCGTTACCAACCATCACCGCGAACCAGGGAAGGAAAACGGCACCGGCCGCGGCCAGCAGCACCCACCAATCACGCAGCCAGAAAAGCGAGGTCACACACACAACACGCAACGCCATCGCAATGAAGTACATGCGCATACGGTGTGTGCGATCCTCGGCGGGGTTCACTCCCGCCGATGTGACACTGTAGCTCTCGGCCATGCGCTCCTTCTTCGTACCTCGAATAGCCTACGCCGTTCTGCTGGGCCTTGGCCCCAAGAAACACCGCACCATAACCCCGATCGTGTGGTCGAACGATAGGGTGAGAGTCGCACTTTTCCTACAGAAAGGGTCTCCCATGAGCACCTCCCGTGTTGTTCTTGTGACCGGCGGCAATCGCGGTATCGGTTTCGCCATCGCTGAGCGAATGATTGCGGATGGCCACAAGGTCGCCGTCACTGCTCGATCGGGCGAGGGTCCGGCGGGATCACTCACGGTGCGCGCAGAGATGACCGATTCGGCATCGATTGACGCCGCGTTCACCCAGATCGAAGCAGAACTGGGCGCCGTTGAGGTTGTTGTGGCGAACGCCGGGATCACCCGCGACACGCTGCTGCTGCGCATGTCGGAGGAAGAGTTCACGAGTGTTATCGATACGAACCTCACCGGCACATTCCGTGTCGTGAAGCGCTCTGCCAAGGGGCTGTTGAAGGGGCGCTTTGGCCGAGTCATTCTGATCTCCAGTGTTGTGGCGCTCTATGGCTCACCCGGCCAGATCAACTACTCGTCATCGAAGGCCGCTCTCGTGGGTTTCGCACGCTCACTCACTCGCGAGCTCGGCGCGCGCAACATCACTGCCAACGTGATCGCACCCGGATTCATCGAGACCGACATGACTGCCGAGCTGAGCGACGACCAGCAGAAGCAGTACCTCTCGCAGATCCCGGCCGCTCGTTTCGGCCAGGTCGCAGAGATCGCGGGTGCCGCGTCCTTCCTCGCTGGAGATGATGCCGCCTACATTTCGGGCGCGGTCATTCCTGTCGACGGCGGTCTAGGAATGGGCCACTAACGCACAACCCCCTTCCGCTTTGTGGCGGTTCTTCGTAGGGTGAGGGCATGACTCACATTCCTGCCCCACGTACCCGTTCAACCGTCGCAGAAGATGCCACCACGCTCCGCTCCCTGTACGAGGCCCCCGAAGTTCTTCGGGTCGTCAACGTCTGGGATGCCGTGAGCGCGCGTGTGGTCGCTGAGCTTCCCGGTACTCGCGCCATCGCAACCGCGGGGCACGGGATCGCTGCGAGCCACGGCTATGCAGACGGTGAACAGATTCCGCTCCACCTCATGCTGGAGGCCGTAGGTCGTATCGTCTCGGCGACCGATCTGCCGGTCTCGGCAGATCTCGACGGCGGTTTTGGCGACGCCGGCGAGACCGTTCGTCGTGCTATCGGCGTCGGGGTTTCAGGCGCGAACATCGAGGACCAGCTTCGCCCGCTAGCGGAGTCTGCAAAGCTCGTGGCCGACGTTGTGAAAGCGGGGGAGCGTGAGGGTGTTTCGTTCGCGCTGAACGCCCGCACCGATGCGTTTGTGCGCGGCGGAGACCGCCCGCTTGACGACATCATCGCAGACGCGATCGAGAGGGGGCGCGCGTACCTTGACGCGGGTGCCACCTGCGTCTTCGTACCGGGAATTCTCGACGCGGATGTCACTCGCCGGCTCGTGGAGGGCATCGGGGTGCGCAAGATCAGCGTGATTGGCCTGCCCGGTGCGCTCAGCGCCGCGGAGTACGAGTCCCTGGGTGTTGCCCGGGTCTCCTACGGACCGATGCCTCAAAACGTCGCGCTGACCGCGCTGAAGAAGCTCGGCACATCACTGCTCGCGGACGGCGTGATCCCGAGCGATACAGAGATGCTGAATAACTTCTAACCGAGGCGGTCGAGCAGCGGGATCACGCGCGCGAGATCGTCTTCGATCGATACGTCTGCTTGATCCCGCACAACCGGCTTGCCGTTGTACGACACGCCGAGGGCCGCAACCTTCATCATCTCGAGATCGTTCGCCCCGTCACCGATCGCCACCGAGGCGGAAAGCGGGATCCCAGATTCCGCGGACCACTCGGCGAGCGCTTCGGCCTTGGCGACAGCGTCAATGATCGGGCCAACGGTGCGGCCGGTCAACACACCGTCTGCAACTTCGAGCCGATTGGCGCGCCAAAAGTCGAGGCCCAGATCCTGAGCGATCGGATCCAGCACCTCGTGGAAACCACCCGACACAACGCCCACTTTGCCGCCGCGATCCCGCACCTCGGCGATGAGCTCGCGGATGCCGGGGGAGAGCCGCACACGACTGTAGGCGTCAGCAAATACGGACTCTGGGGTTCCAGCGAGCGTCGCCACTCGCTCGCGCAGGCTCTCCGAAAAATCCAACTCACCGCGCATTGCCCGCTCGGTAACCTCGGCGACCTGCTCGCGGGTGCCCGCAACGTCAGCAATCAGCTCGATCACCTCGTCTTGAATGGTCGTGGAGTCGCAGTCGAGAACGATTAGGGGGGAGAGGCTCATGCGATCCAGTCTAGAGATGACGGGGTGGCTTGCGCACGGAGGCCGCGCCGCTCGTTAGGCTACTGCCTATGGTCAATGTGTTGCGCTTCAACGATGTCACGTACCTTCGCAATCGTCGCCCGATCTTGAACGGTATTAACTGGACCGTTGAAGACTCGCAGCGGTGGGTGATTCTCGGGCCGAATGGCGCGGGAAAAACGACGCTGTTGAAGCTTGCAACCGCCAACGACTACCCGACAACCGGCACTGTTGATGTGCTGGAGAAGCGTCTCGGACGCGTCGACATTTTTGAGTTGCGAAACCGCCTCGGATTTGTCTCGTCAGCAACGGCGCGCCGGATCCCCGCAAACGAGATCGTGCGCGACCTCGTACTGACGGCGGCGTACTCGGTTGAGGGTCGCTGGAACGAACACTACGACGACATCGACGTGCGACAGGCCGAGCGAATCCTCGCCGAGTGGGATCTTGGCAACCTCGCAGACAACACCTTCGGCACGCTGAGCGACGGAGAGCGCAAGCGCGCGCTCATCGCCCGCGCGGTCATGACCGACCCCGAGGTGCTGTTGCTCGACGAGCCCAGCGCGAGCCTTGACCTTGGCGCGCGCGAGCGGATGCTGCAGATGCTCTCTGGCTTTGCGCAGTCGCCTTCCTCTCCGGCGATGATCATGGTGACCCACCACGTCGAAGAGGTGCCGCCCGGGTTCACCCACGTGCTGATGCTGCGCGACGGGCAGATCCAGGCCGCAGGGCCGATCGCCGACACACTCACCGCGGAGAATCTCGAGGCGACATTCGGCATGCCGTTCGGTTTGACGGTGCAAGATGGTCGCTACGCTGCGATCGCTAGGCCCTAAGCTAGAACTAATACGTTATAAGGAAGCATGTTTGCGGCGAGTTCTGCTAAAGTAGAACCTTGGCGCGGACAAGCCGCAAGACTTCGGTGCGCGAATCGCAGCATCTCTCACGAATATAAGGACACTCATGAAGACCGACATCCACCCCGAGTACAACGCAATCGTCTTCCGCGACCTCGCTTCGGGAGAGACGTTCCTCACCCGTTCGACGCTCGGCAGCGACAAGACCATCGAGCTCGATGGCGCTACCTACCCGGTCATCGACGTTGAGATCTCCAGCGCTTCGCACCCGTTCTACACGGGCAAGCAGCGCATCATGGACTCCGCCGGCCGCGTGGAGAAGTTCAACCAGCGCTTCAAGGGTTTCGGCGCCTAGTCAAAGCTTTTACACAAAAGGTGGTGGCGATCTTCGGATCGCCACCACCTTTTTGTTTTGGTTCGTTGCCTGCTAGCCCACCCGCTTAGCGCAGCGGCCAGCCGCCCTCCGCGACGAAGTGGGGATCGCGGGCCTTTCGCATGTATTCCTGGAAGCTCGCGGCCTGCGCTGCGGCCCAGGTGATCTGCGCGGCGTGCAGCTCGTCCAGCTCACTCGGGATCACGTCCGCATACTTGCGCGCGATGCACTGCAGCACACGGCCCGCCGCAATCGCGTCGTCTCCAGCGTCGTGCGCGGTGCCGATTTCCACGCCGTGGTGGGCAGCGACGGCCTCGAGCGTGCGCTTGCCCTTTCGGTAGCGGTCGAATTGCTTGTCGAGGATCAGCGGATCGATCACGGGAGCGAAGCTCTCAGGCCAAGCCAGGCCGTACCTTGCGGCTTCCGCGCGCAACAGCGTGAGGTCGTAGGGGGCGTTGTAGGCAACCACCGGGAACCCGCGCTCGATCATCTCTGCGAGCTGCTCGATAATCTGCTGAACACCCACCGCAGCGTCGATGCCACTCGCCCGCGCAATCTCGGTGCTGATGCCGTGCACCCTCTGAGCGGCCGCTGGAATTTCGACACCCGGGTTCAACAGCCAGTCGTAGCGTTCGAGCACCTCACCCTCGGCGCCCAGGAGCGCAACCGTCGCGCTGACGATGCGTGCGTGGGCGGTGTCGACGCCCGTTGTTTCGGTGTCGAACACCGCAAGATTGGCTGCCCAGAGCGGGGTAGAGGAGGTCACAGGGGTCCTTTCGTTCCTTTGATGTTATCGACTGCGGGCGGCTCGTGTTGGGTCGACGTGGCGCAGCCGCCTGCCAGCCCCCATCGGTAGGATCGTTTCGTGACTAACGCACCTCTTCTTGTTCCCACGCTCGGCATTGAAACTCGTGCCTGGCAGTACGGTGCTGACGGTGCCGCAGAAGGCGGCGCTGATACCGCGACGCTGATCCTGGTGCACGGGTTTCGGGGGATCACCACGGCCTCGACGCGATTGCACGGGGAGTTGCGAAGGCTCTGCCCGGCGTGCGCACGGTCGTGCCTGATCTACCCGGCTTTGGTGAAACTCCCGCGATCCCGAACCGCGAGCACAACATTGAGCTGTATGGCGAGTGGCTGCGTGCCTTTGCCCGTGAGGTCGCCCCCGAGGGGTTTGCGATCCTCGGACACTCATTCGGGTCGCTGGTCGTGGCGGCTGCGGTCTCTGGGGGGCTCGATGCGAGCCGGATCATACTGATCAACCCCATCTCGGCGCCGGCGCTAGAGGGGCCCCAGGCCGCGCTCACACAGTTGGCGATTGGCTACTACCGCGCCGCAGAATTGCTTCCGGAACGCGCCGCTAGGCAGTTGCTCGGCAACCCCGTGATTGTGCGGGGCATGAGCGAGGTCATGGCAAAAACGGGCGACGCTGACCTGCGCGCCTGGATCCACGGGCAGCACGCCAGGTACTTCAGCACGTTCTCAGACCCTTCAACTCTCCTGCAGGCATTCCGGGCGTCGGTGTCAAACACTGTCATTGAGCACGCCGCAGACTTTGACCGACCGACACTGCTCATCGCGGGGGAGCGAGACGACATAACCCAGCTGCCGAAACAGCTGGAGCTGCACCATCGCATTGCCGGGTCGCGACTGAGGATTATTCCCGGCACCGGTCACCTCGTACACTACGAGGCGGTGGAAGACGCCGTCGCCTTCATCTCGGAGTTTTTACTTGAGCACTCACGCTCCTCGAAGAGCGAGGTTACCGCGTGAGGGTGACGCGGATCAGCGATCTCAACGCTCCCGAATTGGCCGATTACACGCAGCTCACCGATGTTGCGTTGCGGCGCGTGCGCGAGCCGGAGGAGGGGCTGTACCTCGCTGAATCGCCGAAGGTTATTGAACGTGCGCTCCGGTCTGGGCATCAACCGCGCTCACTGTTGCTGCTCGAAGAGTGGCTCCCCACGGTTGAACCGATGCTTGCGGACTACCCGGATGTGCCCGTGTTTGTGGGGGAGTCCGCGCAGCTCGAGCAGCTGACAGGCTTCCACATGCACAGGGGCGCGCTTGCGTCGATGCAGCGGCCCGTCGATCGCGATCCGATAGAGCTGCTGCGCGCCTCGCGACAGCCACGCTCCAGAATTGCTGTGCTTGAGAACCTGAGTGACCACGCAAACGTCGGCAGCGCGTTCAGAAATGCCGCCGCCATGGGGGTCGATGCCGTTCTGGTGACACCGAGTTGCGCTGACCCGCTGTATCGCCGTAGCGTGCGCGTCAGCATGGGCACGGTGTTTCAGGTGCCGTGGACAAGGATCGATCCCTGGCCGCGCGGCGGCATGCAACTGCTCAAAGATGAGGGCTTTATCGTGGCGGGCATGTCTCTCGGGGCAAACTCGATCACCCTCGACGATCTCGTCGCGGAGGACCACGCTTCGCTCGCCCTGGTCTTCGGCTCCGAAGGGCACGGCCTGACACGAGCAACCGATAGCCAGCTCGACCGGCGCGTGACAATTCCGATGATGAACAGTGTCGACTCGCTCAACGTCGCCGCCTCGAGCGCGGTTGCGTTTTACGCGACGAGATAGGCGAGTAGGGGAGTAGCTTGCGTCAGACACACAACACCGTCGTTTCCCCCCAGAAGGCGCCCAGTGCCGGCCGCTCTTGGAGCGATTCAGCGATGCTGGTCATCACGTTCGTTCGCTCGCGCTGGGGGTACCGATTCCGCACTCGCCAACAGCTGAAACGATTTCAGGATCGGCGGTGGCGAAGATTTGCCCGCACTTCGATGCCGCGTGCAAACTACTACGTCGAGCTGACTCACCATCACGGTAGCCTTCCGATCATCAGCAAACCCGACGTTCGCAGGAACTTCGCCGGCATGAACACGCGCAGCGTGACGCTGGAGCATGCTCTTGAGGTTGCGAGGACCGCAGAACGCAACCGAGATTTTAGTCCCACCATCGGAAACGATCTCACGGTGGGCCTCTCAAGCGGCACCTCTGGCACGCAAGGAGCATTTCTCGTCAGTTCACGCGAGCAGGCACTCTGGGCGGGAACGATCCTGGCCCGAGTGCTCTCTTCTGACAGCTTGCGCCGCCTACTCACGCCATGGGCAGAACCCGTGCGCATCAGTTTTTTCTTGAGAGCAAACAGCAACCTGTACGAGTCCGTCGCGTCGCGTCGCGTCAGTTTCGAGTTTTGTGATCTTCTGGAGCCCATCGACGCCCATATCGAGGCGCTGAACAGATCCCGGCCCAACATCATTGTGGCTCCAGCGAGTGTGCTGAAGAGGCTCGCCGATGCGCAGGGCGAGGGCAGGCTGCGAGTCCGGCCGAACCAGGTCGTGTCAGTCGCCGAGGTGCTAGAACCGGCAGACGCTGAGCTCATGTTTGGGGTTTGGGGCGCTCCCGTGTCACAGGTGTACCAGGCCACCGAGGGGCTGCTTGCCGTGACCTGTTCACAGGGAACACTCCACATGTGCGAGGAGCGCGTCATTGTGGAGCCCGAGTGGTTAGATCCCGAACGCACGCGGTTTCACCCCGTGATTACCGATCTGCAACGCACGACTCAGTTGATCGTCAGATACCGGCTAGACGACGTCCTGCGTGTTCGTGAGGGAGAACCGTGCCCCTGCGGAAGTGTGGCACTCGCACTGGCCGGAGTAGAGGGGCGAGCCGACGAAGTCGTGCAGTGGCCGTCGACGTCTGGGGGCAGCGCGGTTACGGTGTTTCCTGACGTGCTGCGCCGCACTATGTCTCTCGCCGGAAGGCACTTCGACGACTGGCGTTACGAGCAGGAAACTGCAGAACAAACACCTTCTCAAGAGGTTCAATCTGCCAGCACGGTGATTCGTCTACTCAATGCAGATCGCGCCGCTGAGGACGCGGTGCAGGCAGAGCTCACAAACCTCGCGAACACGTTACTTGCGCAGCCACCGCGGCTGATATTTGCGCCGTGGGTTGAGCCGCAGCCAGGGGCAAAACTCCGTCGGATCACCCGTTTGCAACCGGTGTCAGGGGAAGCCGGTGCAAGTCCGGTGGGGGAGCACACGGCATGAGGGTTTTGGTAACGGGGGCGTCGGGGTTCGTGGGCGGCTCCCTGATGCGTCGCCTGCAGCAGGATGGCCATCACACGGTTCTCGGTGTCGGTAGGCGTCAAATCGATATGGGGGACTACCGGCAGTGCGACCTGGCACAACCGATTACGCTGGACTGGAATCCAGATGTAGTCGTGCACGCTGCAGCGAGGGCAACCCCCTGGGGCACGGCCCGCGAGTATCACGAGCAAAACGTCACGGCCACGGCAAACATCATCGATTTTTGTGAGCGCCAGGGTCGGCCTCGCCTGGTCCATGTCTCAACCACAAGCATCTTCTACCGGGCCGCGCATCAGACTCAGCTGACTGAGGAATCACCTGCCGGCCCAGAGTTTCTGAACCTGTATTCACAGACCAAGTGGGAGGCCGAGCAGCTCATTCACGCCTACACGGGTGATTGGGTGATTACTCGGCCCCGGGCGGTTTTTGGCCCGGGAGACACAACACTGCTCCCGCGGATCCTGAGTGCAGCTCAGGCTCGACGCCTTCCTCGCCTGGGGGATCCAGCAACGCCCGTTCAGTGCGATCTGATCCATATCGACACACTCGTCGACTACCTGTTGACCGCCATGTCAGCCCCGCAGGCAGTCGGACGGAGTATCAACCTCACCAACGGAACTCCCGTCGACCTCTGGGAGGTGCTCACCGATTTGCTGACGCGTCTCGGCATTCCGCTTCCCACTCGACACATTTCGATCAGGCAGGCCATGGCCTTTGCGAGCGTGTGCGAAGCGGTCTGGCGCACCCTGCGTCTGCCCGGCGAACCACCAATCACTCGCTACGGCGTTTCGCTTTTTGGGTATTCAAAGACGTTCGACATTTCGTTAGCGCGAGAGATTCTGGGAGATCCAAAAGTGACTACCCTGGATGGGCTCAACCAATTGGCGAACGAGATGAGGATCTGACGTGCGTGTATCGAGGTGGGCGGTCGGCGCAATGGTCGGCGGCTATGCGGTGACGTTCGTCGCGAAGTTTGCCCTCGCTTTGCGGGCGAAGCGCCGCTTTCCTGCTCCCCAATTGGAGCGGTCAGATGAGGCGAAGCACTGCTCAGACGTAACTGTCGTTCAGCCCATATTGAGCGGTGATCCCGGGCTGGAACGCACACTCGGGCACAATCTCTCGATAGTGCCCGATGCCCGGTTCGTTTGGCTCGTTGACGAGGCCGACAGAGAAGGGCGCCGGGTCACCGAGCGTCTTCAGAAGGACAATCCGAACTCTCAAATAAACATCGTGTTGTGCCCACCCGCTCCAACTGGGGTGAGCCCAAAATCGTTCAAACTGGGCCTGGCAACTCGGGATCGATCCGGCACTTTTCTGGTGTTGGACGATGACACGCAGCTGACCGCAGAAGGTGCAGCTGCACTTATTGAGGCTCTTGAGCGATGCGATCTATCAACCGGATTGCCGCAGTACGATCACGCCGCCGGGTTTCCAGGAAAGGTGCTGAGTCAGTTCGTCAACAATTCGTCGGCACTCACCTACGTCGCGCTGTCGGCGCTAGGTGAGCCACGCAGCATTAACGGTATGGCCTACGCGCTGCGTAGTGAGACGCTCGAGCGAATTGGTGGCTTCGCTGCCATTGAGCGCGAGCTCACAGACGACCTTGCACTCGCGCGACTTCTGCACGACCACGGCGGCTGCATCATTCAGACGCCCTATCCTCAGCATGTCTCAACGGACGTTCGCGGAGCGCAGCACTACACGGAGCTGATGCACAGATGGATGCGCTTCGCGCTTGTGCTCGTTGCTCGTGAGTCACCCGGTGCACGAACCTTCATAGCTGCGATGTACGGTTTGCCGCCCCTCGCACTTGCCGGGAGCCTTTTGCTCGGGGTTGCAAAACTGTTCCGCGGTGAATTACGTCCACTCGGTGTGGTGCTTGGGCTACTGATGATGCGCGCCGCGGGTATTGCGACTCTGCAACGCCGCATTTCAGGCGGCGTTCAGTGGCGGCCCATTGCCTCGATAACGGCTGAACTACTGACACCACTGCATCTGATGCACGCAATGGTGAAGCCAACAATTATTTGGCGTGGCCAACGCTGGCGCCTTCGCCTAGACGGCACATTTTCGGTGGCCGAATGAGCGACTCACTTCAGCTTGCCTTTCTGACGGGGCAAAGTGACCCTCGGCAATCGGTGCTGAGCCCCGCGCAGCGCCAGTTCGCACTGTCTCTGCCCATCGCGCCGACCGCGATTGTGCCCCACAACTTCCCGTATCCGATGCACGGAGACAAGGCGCCGCCTGAAACTGACTGGCGGCCGACACCATTACTCACGGCCAGCTTTCGCAACACCCGCCAATACCTCGTCTCACGCCAAAAGGGCTTTGCTGCCCAGTGGCGTCGCCCGGTGCTGGACATGTTAGCCAGGGCCGACCGAACGCTCGTTCTTGCGGGCAGCTGTGGGCTTGAGCTGCTCAGCAATCTTCGATTGTCGGCCGATGAACTGCGTGGAGTGAGGGTTGTCGCATACGGGCCCGTCGCACGCAGCGTCCCGGAGGCTCCCTGTGTTTCCGTTGTGGGAGACCGAGACTGGCTGTCACGGCGATTTTTCCCGACCCCCGATGCCGTTGTCCGGGCGAACCACCTCAATTATCTGGAAAGTTCTGAGTTTCATCGGGTAGTCGTTGCTGAGCTTGCCGACCTGCAACGTTCAGAACCAGGCGCGATTCCAGAGTCAGGAACCCCTCGGTGAACGAACGACCGATTGACGTCGTTGCTCCTCCCATGGCGGGGCACCTTCATCCCATCCTTGGAATCGGGGTGGCCATCGCGGAGCGCTCGCGGCGTCCTGTGCGGGTCATAAGCACGGAGGCCGCACGCGCATCGATTGAGGCCGCGGGACTCACCGCTGTGACGGTGCTGCATGGGCAGGACGCGGCCGTCGAACGAATCGCAAATCCTTCTCAGCGGGTGCGCGGAAATCCTCGCCGCCTCTTGGCTCAGCTCAGAGAAAATCTCGCCCTCATGGCGGGCTTTTCAACCGACATTAAGGCACTGTACGCGCAGGAGCCGCCTGAGCTTGCCCTGGTGGATTTCACGGTTCCCGTCGCAGGATTTGCCGCCCGCGAAGTGGGGGCCCGCTGGTGGACCAGTTTGCCGTCACCCTGCGTGCTCGAAACCAGAGTGGGGCCACCGTCATATTTGGGTGGCTTAACGCCGGCGACAAATCACTTCACGTCAGTTGGGCAGGCGACGCTTCGAGCAAGCGTCCGCACGTTTAAGCGAGCCGCCGTGCGGTTGAACAGAAAAACGCTTGCTCCGCTTGGCATCACGCGCCCCTTCAGACCTGATGGCTCCGAGGTCATTTACTCCGACGAGCGTATCTGGGCGCTGGGACTAGAAGAACTTGAGTTTGAGCGCAGCTGGCCGGACAGCCTGCGATGGGCGGGGCCCGTGCTCTATACGCCGCCTCAGGCCACGCCGCCGCCGAGCACGCCGCTTCCCGGCCCCACGACCGAGCCGCTCACGAGTCTGAGCGGCCACGAACAGCGTGTTCTTATAACCTTCGGAACCCAGTTGCCCGACTATAAGCGGCAAGTTCTCGCTGCGGTTATCGAGCTGGCAAAGCTGGAACCACACACTGGGTTCGTATTTAGCGAGGGAAGTAACGGAACTGTTCTCTCACCCGTCAAGCCGCTTCCTCCCAACCTCGTGGTTGTGCCGACGGTCTCATATCGTGATTTGAGCCGGTACGACCTGGTCGTTCACCACGGGGGAGCAGGCGTGATGTATTCGGCGCTCGAGGCAGCTGTTCCGACGATCGTTCATCCGGTTGACTACGACCAGTTCGACAGCGCCGCCCGCCTGTCATTTCACGGGCTTGCTGAGCGGGTAGACAAGCTGTCCCATCTCCCCGCAGCCGTGCAGCGTGCGCTGAACTCTCAAGCGATGCAGCGGGGACACGCACAACGGCGCAGATTTGCCGAGCTCGTAACAGCCACCTCGGGCGCGGCTACCGTCGCGGAGGCCGTGGTCGCAGAGACCGGCTAATGCGAATGACCCGCCGAGGTGCAGCTGCCTCAAATGGCTTTCACCCGAACTCACCGATTCGGCATACGGTGTCGTCTAGTCTAAAGCAGTGAATTCTCCCGCATCGCGCATTGCAGACATTGGTGTGTACCTTCCTCCGACCACCCGCAGCACAGAGGAGTCTGAGCTGCGATTGCGCACAACAAACCCCCACGTCAACATTGCTTCGGGTCTTATCAGGCGTCTAACGGGTGTGAACCAGGTGCACGTGCGACCGGAGGGATGGCAGACCTCTGACCTGGCGGTGGCGGCCGCACGAGAAGTGCTGACACCGGGATCGCCTGATCCTGATCTCTTGATTTTTGCATCGGCGAGCCAAGACCTGATCGAACCGGCCACGAGTCATATTGTGGCCCACAAGCTTGGCCTCAACTGCCCGGTGATGGACGTCAAAAATGCCTGCAACAGCATGCTGAACGGGATGCAGGTCGCTGATTCGCTGATTCGCGCCCAGCAGTACAAACGGGTGCTCGTGGTGACGGGGGAGCAGCCGTCTCACGCCGTGCGCTGGCAGATCGAGGATCAGGCCCAGTTCGTGCGCTCGATCCCGGGATACACGATGAGCGATTCGGGGGCCGCCATCCTTATGGAGGCCATCTCAACCGAGCACCCAGCTGGCGTGGGCATTCTCGAGACGCACTTCCAGGCCCACTCCCAATTCTGGCCGGTGGGTACACTCGGCACGGGCGGTTCGATGAACCCCCACGCAGAGGGTGGTAGCTACTTTGATATGAACGGCAATGAGCTACAGAAAGCGTTCGACTCCGTTGGCCTCGATCTCGTGCACGACGCGCTGAAGGCGGTGGACCTTAGCCTCGACGATGTGGATCTCTTCGCCGCTCACCAGGTTTCGGTTGCGTCGCAACGAGCCGTACTGAAACGGCTTGGAATTCCTGCGAACCGTTCAATCGAGACCGTGAGCGGGCACGGAAACCTGGCCTCGGCAACGCTGCCGCTGCACTTGCACCGTGCTCGCGAGTCCGGTCAGATCGGGTCGGGCAGCAACGTTGTGTTGTTGGGACTGGCCGGCGGCATCAGTCTCGGCGTGATGGTGATTCGACTGTGAGCGGATCGAACATGTCGGTCACAGACAAGTGGGAAGACCGTGTCATGCGGGCTGCTCATCCGCTCGCGTTTCCTGCCTTGTCCGCGCTCAAGAAACCCGTCACTCGGGTGCCAGGCTTGGGGGTCGTTGTGCTCGATGCCGGCCTGATTCGAAGCACACTTCTCGATACCAACAGTTTTTCTAAGATTGGCAAGGGCGCACCGTCTGACATCTGGACTCCTCTGCTTGGCCCCAGCGTGTTACTCAACATGGAGGGGAAGGATCACCAACAGCTACGCCGCCGCCTGGCACCTCTCTTCACACCAAGCTACGTGAATGACCTGGTGAACAACAGTCTTGGTGAGGTGACCCGAAGACTCACTGAGCGCCTGGTTCGCGGCGAGACGGTCGATGTGGTGGCTGAGGCGAGACACTACGCCAGCATCGCCATTAGCAACCTTGTTGGGCTGCCCGAGAGCGCAACGGACGATGAGTTTTTTCGCAGTGTCACGTCAGTCACATCCTTTGTAACGCTGACACGTCCGAGAATGTCGTCCGCGCAACTCCGCAGGGCGCGAGAAGTTCTTGCGGGCATCAGCGCGCACGCAGACAGAGCCTACGACGCAGGCGACGAGAAAACCGTGCCGGGCAGGATGCGCGCGCTCGGGTTTAGCCGTGATGAGTCTCGCGGAATCGTCGGCGCCTTTGTGGTTGCAGGAACAGAGACGCTTGTGGCTTTTATCCCAAGAATGGTGTGCCTGCTTTCCGACAGCGGCTGGCTTGCGCGTCTTGCTGCTCAGCCCGAGCTGAGCGAGATGGTCATCGCTGAGGCGCTGCGGGTTGTTACCCCCTCTCCGGTTATGCTCCGCTGCGCGATAGCCGACTCGCACATCGGTGGGCAGCGGGTAAAAACCGGCGATCGTGTTATCCTCGGAACCTACTGGGGCAACCGGGGGCTTGAGGGGTTTGATCCACAATCTTCAAAAGCCGCCTCACTCAAACAGTTGTGGTTTGGGGCAGGACCGCACTTTTGCATTGGAGCACCCCTGGCGATGACACAGATCCGCTTGGTGTTGGGCGCCATAGCTGCGGCGGAACATCGTGCCCCGCTGACAGTCACACACCGCGAGCCGTCTCGGCGGGTCCTCATTCCCGGTTATCAATCCGTGCGTTTGGGAAAACTCAGTTAGCCCTAGTTCACGATGATTCACTCAGACGCCACAAGTAGTATGAATTTTTGTGCCCGTCGCCAGCGACTGCACGACTCCACCGCCCCGTTGCTGACGAAAGGTCTTCGTGATTACTTCACCCCATGCGGCACAGCTTTGGGAGAAGGACGGCGTGGGGGAGAGGCGATGAGCGGAGCCCTTACAAGCAGGCGCCTGAGGGCCCTCTGGTCAACACTCTTTTGGGCGGCACTCGGTGTCGGCTCTTATGTGTTTGGCGTGCAGAGCGCACTCGGGCAGGAGGCTGAGGCCAGTGTGCTCGAGGCCGCCAGGTTCACGACTGATCCGCCTGCACCTCTCAACCTGGTGTCGACCCCCTCCGTGGGTGTCGCACTGTTGGCCATTGGAATTCTTGCCTGGATCGTGCACGGCATTGTTCGTGCAGTGGGCATTGTCGTCATTTCTGCGCTCGCGATCCTCGCTTCGCAGCTGCTGAAGCTACAGCTATTGGATCGACCCGGGCTCTTTGAGCTGGACGCGGCAAACACCTTTCCCAGTGGCCACATGACGGTGTTTACCGTGCTCGTGGCGGCGATCATTTGGGCAGTGCCAACGAAGATCCGTGCCATCGTGGCGCTCGTTGGGGCGGCGATTCTCTCGGCTGTTGGTTGGCAGCTACTCGCGTATGGCTGGCACCGCCCGAGCGACGTGCTGGGCGCGATCGCCCTCGGGATCGTGGCGTTTGCGATTGCCACACTGATTCGGCCGTCAACCTCGCGGGGAACACCGCTACTGACACGCACGGTGTCGATCGGGATGGCAATGCTGAGTTGGACTCTCATCGCGGCTGCGATTGTTCTCGCGGTTGTGTCAGTGGCCGCTTCAAACCAGGGCCTTCTGCTGAATGCGGGACAGTTCGGAGTCATCGGAACCAGCATTCTTGGCTCGAGATCACTGTTCCGCCTCAGCACCTAAAACTTCGAATCTGACAAATTCTCAGGAAAACGCGAATCTGACTCACGGTTTTTTCGGCAAACCCTCGATAGATTCGTTCCGGACATTTAATTGAGTTACCGTTTGGGATCATATGGCTAAGCACACCACCGCACGCAAGAAGTTTTGGGTGCGCGGAATTCTTGCAGCCGCTCTGGCAATCACGCTGGCCGCACCCGCACACTTCACGCCCGTTCCCGCGCAGGCGACTGACCTGCCGACCTGGGACGACGTACAAAACGCCAAAAAGAACGAGGCAGCTGCAGCCGCCAAAGCGAAGGAGATTGAAGGTCTCATCGCTTCGGGGGAGAAGGAGCTGACACGGCTCCGTAACTCCCACGCGGCAGCCGCCGAGGCGATGCGCGAAGCCCAGCAGAAGTTTAACGACGCGGCGTGGAAAGCAGACTCGCTCGTTACGCAGGCCGCTGACAGCAAAAAGAAGGCTGATGATGCGGCCGATCGCGCGGGAGTTATCGTCGCGCAGATGTATCGCTCTGGGGGAGTGGACCGCAGTCTTGAACTGATGCTTGAGGCTGACCCGAAGACAAGCGATGCCCTGCTCGATCGTCTCGCTTCAATGTCGAAGGCGACCGAACGCAACAGCGAAATTTCGGGGGAAGCGGAGCAGGCTGCGAACACTGCCGCTTCGCTCGGCAAGCAGGCCGAGGCTGCAAAGAAAGAGCGTGAGGCTCTGCTTGTTGATCTGCAGGCTAAGGAGGCCGCAGCGGCAAAGGCCGTTGAAGCGCAGCGCTCGAGTGTTGTCGCACAGGAAGCGAAGCAGAATGAGCTCACCGCTCAGCTCGCTGCGCTGAAGGACACCACCACAAGCACGGTTGCTGGCTACGAAAAGCGCGTGCGCGAAGAAGAAGCTGAGCGCAAACGTCTTGAAGAAGAGGCCAGAAAGAACGCCGAGAACGCTGCCAACAACAATAATTCAGGTGGCGGCGGCGGAGGCGGCGGAGGTAACTCTGGTGGCGGCGGAGGGGGCGGCGGAAACGCCGGCTCAGGCGGCGGTGGCGGTCACGCCTCCAACGGATGGATCATCCCCACCTCGAACTACTACATTTCTGAAGGTTTCCGACCGCCCGAGCGACCAGATCACACCGGTCTTGATCTCGCAGCCCCGTGCGGCACACCCATTGTTGCGCCGGTCGGCGGCACAGTCAGCATCGCTGGTTGGATCGACAACTTCGGCGGCAACATGGTGTACCTCCACCAGGATGACGGCTACCAGACCCGTTTTGCGCACATGATCGGCTGGCCGCCGGTCAGTGCCGGACAGTACGTACAGGCAGGCCAGGTTATCGGCTGGGTCGGCACGACGGGAGCCAGCACTGGCTGCCACCTGCACTTTGAGGTCATTCCAGGATTCGACGATAACTACTTCGTCCCATACCTGGATCCATACCCGTTCTTGTTTGGTTGATTCCAACCCAGAACTGACATAATCTTTTGCCGCGGCTGCGTGGCAGAGGCACTACAGCATTCGCTTAAACAGGGAACCCCGGCGATGTCGCTTCGCGCCACGCCAACCCTGATGCGCTCATCGCTGCAGTGCCTCTGCCACGCAGCCTCACATTTTCTACAGCGCAACCTCGCGTTACCCCTGCGCAGCCTCACGTTGCCGCTGCGACGGCGCCTCTAAGCTGACGCAGGATTATCGTGCGCCCAAAAATGCACCCAACTAACCGGTCTCTGATTGCGTCATAGATTATCGTGCAATCCGCTTCGCGATTGCACGATAATCTATATTATGTCAGCTTTAACCGAAAACCCCACCCTCCTAGCCTGACCACCAATACCGGCGCTACCCCCAACACCACGGGAATCTAACTGCAATAATCCAGACATGGATCCAGAGCTCACAGCACCCAATCGATTCGGTCGACTCATTGAGCGTCGCGACGACCGAGACTTTCCGTATTACAACGGTGAGCCAATGACGGTGGCAACGTGGAAATGGTTGCTCATTATTGTGGCGTGTGTGCTCGGGTTTCTGGTGCTCATCTTGGTGCCAAGTTCCGACGAGATCACCGGGCTGATCCCGCGCATTCTGTTCCCGGCAATCCCCCTCACACTCTTCATCGTGTTTACCGGCAAGCACTGGTCGGCCATTTTCCGTCGCCTCACGGGCCGCGACTGGCTGACGATGGTTGTGTTCTGGTTACTCAACCTCGCCGTGACGTCTCTGGTGGGCATTCTCGTGGCGGCGCTCTTCGGCGCCAATGCAAACACCGCCGCTGATGGGCTCGCCGACGCTGGCGGGGCCGAGATCCTCGCGTTTTTCGTTGGAACAGGCATTCAGCTTTTCGGGGAAGAGATTTTCACCCTTCTCCCCTTCCTCGCGGTGATGTACTTGTTCTACTCGAAGGCAAAGTTGAGCCGCAAGACTTCAATCATTCTCGCGTGGCTCATTACGGCCGTCTGGTTCGGGGCCGCGCACCTGCCGACCTACGGCTGGAATGTTGCTCAGGCACTGCTTGTCATTGGCACCGCGCGCCTCGTGCTCACACTTGCGTTCATACGCACAAAGAACATCGCGGTGTCGACCGGGGCCCACATTCTGAACGACTGGAGCACCTTCGGTTTTGTGATCCTCACCTCTGCGGCGATGACGGCGGCATAGTCTTTAGTCGGCCTCAGCGTGTTGCTCAGCGCCAGCGTGTTCCTCTGCCTCGCGCTGCGCCTTTACCCGCTGTGCTGCCCTGTGGATCCGCTCGTTGAGCTCCGAGATGAGCGTTGCAGTAACGACGCCGATCGCGAAGAAGCCACCAACCATCAGTGTGACAGCGAGCACCCGGCCAGGCACGGTTACCGGCACAAAATCTCCGTAGCCCACGGTTGCGATTGTGGCGAAGCCCCACCACAGCGCATCACCAAAGTTCACAATGTTTGCGCCCGGAGCATCTCGCTCGACGAGCCACACGCAATACGAAGCGGTGTACACCAGCATGAACGTGAACAGCGAGGTGGTGAGTATGTAGCGGATGCGCTGAGCGCGTCCTGAGCCGTGCCGAAACACCGGGAGCCGCCAGATATAGACAAGAATGAGAAACGGTCGAAGGAACGGCAGCACCAGGCTCGCCAGGTCGAGCGATCGAGTGGCGAGAAAATGCCTGCGGTCCGCGCCGGCCATACCCAGACGAATGAAATAGTCGACTGCAAACCAGACCCAGAGCAGCGGGAGCGTGGCAAGTGCAAGCGAAAAGAGATCCGCCCGTGTCCCCTCGTTAAAAAAGGTCCAGGTCAAGATCGTGACAAAAACAACGGAACCCAAAAACAGCGGCCATGCCGTTCGCATTTCCCACTTCTCGACGCGCTCGATACCGTCTTTGGTCGGGCCTGTTTGCCGCTTCATCGTCGCCCTCCAAAACTCGATCGCACCAAGTGGGTGCGGGCACGAGTTTATCGCGCGGTGAGGCGCGCAGAAATCGCGCCGTGCGGGCGAGATCCCGGATCGGCCCGAGACTCGACCTCGACGATTTCGAAGCCTGCGTCTTCCAGCAGTCCCACGAGTTCACCCACTGGCCAAAAATAAGCTGTCACGACCGCATGGTCAAACGGCTCGACGCTGGCCCCCTCAAAGAACCCGAGCGCGAGCTCTGCTCCCGGACGCAAGAACGAGGCAAGATCACGAAGCATCTCCCCCATCTGCGCTGGCGGCACGTGAATCAGTGAGTACCAAGCCAGAATTCCTCCTAGCGAGTTAACAGCAACCCCAAGGTTCGGCATTTCCGCTCGGCGATACACACTATCGGGATACCGAAGTGCCGCTTCAGCTAAAAACTCGGGTACCGGATCGATGCCGACCACGTCGTTCCCTGCCACCCTCAGAAATTCCGTCCAGTGCCCTGGTCCGCATCCCGCGTCAATCATCGGCCCACCGCAACGCCTCGCCCAACGAAGCACGAACTCACGATCCGCTACGTGGGTGGCCTCCATGTTTCCAAGCACATCTGCGTACTCTGAAGCCCTGTTCGCATACGCGTGTCGCACGACAGCGGCGACGTCATCGACGTCATCGACGCCATCGGCGCGAGGTTCCACCTTTTCAGCTTTTCGGTGTGGGGCGAGGATCCTCGTCGCTCGGAGGAGCATCAGTAATGATGAGCACCTCCCCCGGTTTCGCGAAACCGGTTCCACTCGTAGATGTTTCCTCGTAGATGACTCCCCCGGAGCCCATTTCCACTCGCGCAACAATTTCAGCCCGGAGTTGCCTGAATGCCAGCCAGAATAACCCGATCGCAGCCACAATCGCCGCGGTCAGCAGCACGGGGAACCACTCCTCAATGAAGCAGCCGACGAGGATCACAAGAACGTGCCACACAGTGAATCCGGCAACGTCAAGCCATGACACAGCTTTGTTCGCACGAACCGATGGGCGCGCACGAACCAAAAACCCCAGAACCAACTGGCCGATCAGCACAGACGGGATCGCAACGAACAGCACCCAGAGGAAAACCCACCCTCCAGCCTGAAACACGCCCCACCCGACAAGAAGCCAGAGCGGCAGCACAATCGCAGCCGGAAAGAGCCACCAGTAAAACGCCCGTCGCAACCACATGCTTTGAGCTTAGACCCGCTGCGTTGTATACGCCCCGGTAATTCGACGTGGGCGAACACACAGCCCTCTCCCCCAATACTCTGGTTAACTATTCGGGTGCTTGAGGAGTCCAACGTGTATGTAAAGATCTGTGGGCTACGCGATGCCGATGTGGCACAACATGCAGTGAATTTCGGTGCCGATGCGATCGGTGTGGTGATGGGATCACTTCGCCCACGTGACGCTAGCCCCGAAACTGCGGCGAAGATCGTGTCGACGGTTAAGGCCGCGAGCACGCGGGTAGATACCGTATTGGTAGTCAACCGGATCCCTGCGTCTGAGGCGGCCAAAATGGCTCGGGATCTGGGCTTTGACGTGCTCCAGCTCCACGGCGATGCCTACGAGCTTGAAGACTTTACAGAAGCGCGGGCGATCCTGCCTCGTGTGTGGCGTGCGACCTCACTCGCGACACACCCGGAGCTGCAATCGGGCGAGTATTCCGAAGAGCATCTACTTGTCGACGGAGCGCAACCCGGGTCTGGAGAGACGTGGGACCTTGCACGGGTTAAGCCGGGTGCTCTGGGCGCGGAGTGGATCCTCGCAGGAGGCCTTACTCCCGAGAACGTTTCGGCGGCGATTTCGGCCACCTCGCCGTGGGGTGTTGACGTTTCTAGCGGCGTGGAATCCGCGCCCGGAGTGAAAGATCTCGCCCGCGTTGAGCGATTCATTCGCGCCGCCAAACAGTCTTGAGCTGAACAACCGATTAACACAATCCCAACAATGAGATGGCGCTCAGCGCGGCTTCGTTGTAATCTGTCCGTTATGTTCAAGCGAGGCTGTTACTTGCGAAGCTCCGCCAACACGGGGGTCGCATGGTAGACGCTCCTCCCCCGACACCGGTTCAGTATCCTTCCCGCAGGTCTCTCCGCGAGCAGCGCGAGCGGCAGCATTCCCCGGCACCGGTTCCTCAGGAACCATCGGAAGTAACCAGCCCGGCTCTGCTCAGCACACCCACCCGACGCTCCGAACACGTGGCCACACACACCGCCTCCGTTCGGGTCCCCGCTCTCACACATGTGCCACTCGTGGCGATAGAGACAGAAACCTCCGAGCCCAAGCGCCGGCACCCCTTCATTAAGGTGGCCGCAGGAGGCAGCGTGTGCGCACTGTTGCTCGCACTCTCAATCCCTCTGACTGAAAACGCAAACTACAACGAACCCGCCGCTGCGGCGCAGCAGCGACTATTCAGCACTGCGGAAGCCCCCGAGGCCATGGCAGATTCTTTTAGCGACATCGTTGCCGTTGAAACGCTCGACTCTTCGCCCACCTCTTTCACGTTCCGCCCTGACGCTCTCGTGAATTATCCGTTTGTTCAAACGGTGATGCTCACGGACCCGTTCGGATACCGCACTGCTCCCGTTGAGCAGTTTCACGACGCTCAAGATTTTGCTGCGGCGGCAGGAACGCAGGTTCAGGCGATCGCAGATGGCGAAGTGCTTGAGGCTGGCTTCGCAAATGACGGCTGTGGGTTCGGCCTCAAACTCGAGCACAATATCGACGATAAGAACGTTACGAGCCGCTACTGTCACATGCAAATGGGGTCTCACACACTCAAAGTTGGCGATGACGTCAAGATGGGCGATCCGGTCGGCCGAGTGGGCAACACTGGGATGTCGTTCGGGCCACACCTGCACCTCGCGCTTGTGCTTGATAAGAAGCCGATCGATCCAATGCCGTTCCTGGCGAAGTACAGCCGTATGGATCGCACTCGCACCAACCACTAGATCCAGTCACAACTACGCAGTTGCGCTTCGCGCCGTCTTCCTTGGGCACTAACCGTCAGCCACGTACCCGCGCCTCGAACATGCTCGTGAGCGGATCAGCGATGCTGTTCGTGACAAGACTGGTCCTCTGCAGCGCTTCAGTGGCTCTTCGCAAGCGTCGCAAAAGACATCGGCCAGTTGCTGTATGCCTGAACACAAAAGAGCAGCGGCTAGCCCATTAGGCCTAACCGCTGCTCATGTGTCGCCGGCAGCGCTATTCAGCGCTGGAATACGCAGATGTCGCGCTGACCCAGTCATCAAGCTTCGCTGAAGCGCGACCCGAGTCGATGGTGTCTGCGGCGATCGAGATCTTTTCAGCCAAGCGCTCAAGCAGGGGCTGCTCGACTGACTCCGGGCGACTTGCTAGGTCATACGCGACCAGGCCGGCCGCAGCGTTCAGCAGCACAATATCGCGAACCGGGCCCTTGTCTCCCGCAAACAAGCGGCGCACAACGTCGGCGTTCTCATCAGGAGTTCCACCGACGAGATCGCGGATCTCGGCACGCGGGATGCCGAGGTCACGAGGATCTATGTCGTGTTCCGCGAGTCCACCGCGACTTACCTCCCACACGCGCGAGTGGCCGGTGGTCGTGAGCTCGTCAAGACCATCGTCGCCTCGGAACACGAGGGCCGACGCGCCGCGAAGCCGAAAAACGCCCACAAAAAGTGGAACACGATCAATATCAGCAACACCGACCGCAGAAGCTTCAGGTCGCACCGGGTTACACAGTGGTCCGAGAAAATTAAACACCGTCGGAATCCCCAGTTCTGAACGAACCGGAGCAACGTGACGGAAGCCGGGAAGAAACCGAGCTGCGTGCACAAAGGCAATACCCGCTTTGGCGAATGACTCGGAGAGCTGATCCGCGTCGAGGGCCAGATTCACGCCGAGTGCGCTCAGAACATCGGAAGAGCCCGAGAGGCTGCTCGCAGCCCGATTTCCGTGCTTCACAACTGGTACACCCGCAGCTGCCGCGGTCACAGAAGCCATCGTTGACACGTTGACCGTTCCGAACCGGTCTCCCCCGGTACCGACAATGTCTAGCGACATTGCGGGCAGGGAGATAGGCAACGCTTCCGCAAGAATCGCGTCACGAAACCCAATTACCTCATCGATCGTGACGCCTTTTGAACGAAGCGCAACAAGAAAGGCACCCATTTGTGCACCGGTTGCAGCTCCGGTCATGACACGAGACATCGCCCATTCTGCCTGCGAAACACTGAGATCTTCACTATCCAAGAGGGTAGTCAGCACGGAGGGCCAATTGCGTTCATCGATCATGAAGCAATCCTATCGAGTGGCCTCAGCGCGTCGCGTGCACACAAAGGCCTCTCGGACGCGGTAAGCTTACTCAGGAAGTTCGCAGAAAGTTCGGCGCGCCGCGCCCAGGCAAAACGCACACCAAACTTTCAGCCATAATGGAGGGGTGACTACGACCACTATGAATACGAAGTCAGCCGTGCCCGCGGTGAAGCGACCAAATATCGTCGCCGTCGGTACGATCGTGTGGCTCGGCAGCGAGGTTATGTTCTTCGCTGGCCTCTTCGCGATCTATTTCACGCTGCGTGCCATGAATCCAGACCTATGGGCAGAACAAGTGGAGAAGCATAACTTCACATTTGCTCTGATCAACACGCTGGTTCTTGTTGCATCATCATTTACAGCTCAGGCGGGCGTCTTCGCCGCTGAGCGGATGCAGCCCAGAGCCACCGGACGGGGCCTACGCAAGTGGGGCACGGTTGAGTGGTTCTACCTCACCTTCTTTATGGGTGCCATCTTCGTGGCCGGCCAGGCTTACGAGTACGCAACGTTTGTTTCAGAAGGAATTCTGTTCAACGGTGATCCTTACGGCTCTGCGTTCTACTTGACCACTGGCTTCCACGGAATCCACGTGACTCTCGGCCTCGTTGCCTTCTTGCTCGTGATTGGCCGTATCTACGCGGTCAAGAACTTCGGGCACAAAGAAGAGACCAGCGCCGTTGTTGTGTCCTACTACTGGCACTTCGTGGATATCGTCTGGATCATCCTGTTCATCGTCATTTACGTCCTCCGATAGAGATCAGGAGAAATCGACATTATGGCTCGCGCCACTAAGAACGTCCGTAAGTCGGGCCGTCGGCATCCATTTGCAACCGTTGCTCTCGTAGCAGTGGGACTCTTGGTTACCGGCGCTGCCTACGCAGGATTCAGCCAGACCTCTGCGACTGCAGAGATCGACCTCAACTCGGCAAGCACCATTTCACAGGGCGAGAAGCTCTTTGGTGCGAACTGCGCAACCTGCCACGGTGCTGGTGCACAGGGCACAAAAGACGGCCCCTCGCTCGTGGGCGCTGGAGCCGCATCCGTAAACTTCCAGGTCGGCACCGGGCGTATGCCCCTCGCTTTCCAGGGACCACAGGGCATGGTGAAGCCCAAGCAGTTCTCCGAAGAGCAGACACTGCAGATGGCTGCTTACGTAGCATCCCTCGGCCCTGGACCGGGACTTCCCGAGACTCGTTACCTTAAGGGTGACGGCGATGTCGCAGCGGGCGGCGAGCTGTTCCGCATCAACTGCGCAATGTGCCACAACGTTGCAGCCGCAGGTGGAGCCCTGACTCAGGGCAAGATGGCCCCGAAGCTCACTGGAGTTCCAGCCACACACATTTACGAAGCAATGGTGACTGGCCCGCAGAACATGCCGGTCTTTAGCGACACCAACATCTCCCCTCAGGAGAAGGCCGACATCATCTCGTACCTCAAGTACATCGAAGAGAAGCCATCAGTTGGCGGCCTGACTCTCGGGTCACTCGGTCCAGTAGCTGAAGGTCTGTTCGTTTGGATCATCGGTCTTGGAGCGGTTGTCGCCCTCACCGTTTGGGTCACTGCAAAGTCGAACTAGTCGACAGCGCAAACAGAATTCATGAGTCAGGAACCAAGGAGCAACATGGCAGAGGAAGCGAAGAACAGCGGCGTGAATGACGCCGTTGTC
The DNA here is from genome assembly GCF_011299575.1 of Leucobacter viscericola. Classification (NCBI taxonomy): domain Bacteria; kingdom Bacillati; phylum Actinomycetota; class Actinomycetes; order Micrococcales; family Microbacteriaceae; genus Leucobacter; species Leucobacter viscericola. Next base: position 114,912 of record NZ_CP049863.1, on the reverse strand, counting down.
GCAGCCCAGAGCCACAGCGCAGACGGGGCAGCAGTGGGAACCGCTGTGCTCTCTTCTGATGCAGTGCAAAATCCGGGCCTTCCCCCGCATCGGGAACGTGTAACGGATCTCGATCCCAAGAAGGCAAAGCGTGCAGAGCGCACCGTTTACACCCTCTTCTACATCTCAATTGTGGGCAGCCTCGGCGCAGTGCTTGCCTACATGTTCTTCCCGATCGAAACGGGAGAGCTGCTGGCAGTTCGACTCCACACAATGTTTGTGGGAATCGCCATGGCACTCGCCCTCCTCGCCGTTGGTATCGGTGCTGTCCACTGGGGCAAGGCACTCATGGCCGACCACGAGTCGATCGATGAGCGTCATCCTGTGCCCAGCAACCAGGAAACTCGCGAAGATGCAGCGGAGGTCTTCACCCTCGCTGACAAGGAGTCGGGCTTCTCGCGTCGTTCACTCGTTCGCAACAGCCTGATCGGTGCACTCATCGCTTTCCCGCTTCCGGGTATCACCCTGATGCGTAGCCTGGCACCCCAGGATCGCGATCCCGTACAGCTGCTGAAGCACACCATGTGGGACAAGGGCATTCGTCTTGCCCGCGACCCTTCGGGCGTTGCGATCAAGGCTTCTGATGTCACCATCGGCTCGGCCTTCCACGTTATTCCTGAGACCCTCACCCACGAAGAGTTCTCGAAGCTCTCACTGGAAGAGCGTGGCGGCAGTGAGAACTTCCTCGATGCCAAGGCCAAGGCCATCGTTCTGCTGATGCGTCTTGATCAGTCTCAGCTGAAGGAGCTTCCGGACCGCAAGGACTGGTCGTACGACGGCATCGTCGCTTACTCCAAGGTTTGCACCCACGTTGGTTGCCCCGTTGCCCTTTACGAGCAGCACACTCACCATTTGCTCTGCCCCTGCCACCAGTCGCAGTTCGACGTGTCAGAGCACGCAAAGGTTGTTTTTGGACCTGCGAAGCGCCCGCTTCCGCAGCTGCCAATCACTGTCGATAAGGACGGCTACCTTATCGCGCAGAGTGATTTCCATGAACCTGTCGGCCCGAGCTTCTGGGAGCGTCTCAAGTGAGCAGCACCGTAACTGAATCCCCCGCACAAAACGGAACCCGTTTTACGTCTGCGGCGGCAAACTATATCGACGACCGCACCAAGATTGGTGTCGCCGTCAAGGAGTTCGGCCGTAAGGTCTTCCCAGACCACTGGTCCTTCCTCCTTGGCGAGGTCGCCCTCTACAGCTTCGTAGTGATTCTGATTTCGGGCACCTTCCTCACCCTGTTCTTCCAGGCATCGATGGTGGAGACGGTTTACACCGGCCCTTACCTCCCGATGAAGGGCGTCGAAATGTCTGCGGCTATGGCCTCGACACTCGATATCTCCTTCTCGATCCGCGGCGGTCTGCTGATGCGCCAGGTTCACCACTGGGCAGCACTGCTGTTCGTGGCGTCCATCGGCCTCCACATGCTGCGTATCTTCTTCACGGGAGCCTTCCGCAAGCCGCGCGAGCTCAACTGGGTCATCGGTTTCGTTCTCTTCATCCTTGCGATGGCTGAGGGCTTCACTGGCTACTCACTCCCCGATGACGTTCTGTCGGGCAACGGTCTCCGCATTATCGACGGCCTTGTGAAGTCGATCCCTGTGATCGGCACCTACTTCTCGTACTTCTTCTTCGGAGGCGAGTTCCCGGGTACCGACATTGTCGGACGCCTCTACATGCTGCACATCATGGTGTTGCCGGCCCTTGTGATTCTGTTCGTCGCGCTTCACCTCGCGTTCGTTGTGATCCACAAGCACACGCAGTACCCTGGCCCCGGCAAGACGCAGCAGAACGTTGTGGGCTTCCCCGTTCTCCCCGTGTACGCGGCCAAGGCCGGTGGATTCTTCTTCATCGTCTTCGGTGTGATCGTGCTCATCGCGTCTCTTGTCAGCATCAACTCCATCTGGGCTTACGGACCATACGACCCCTCACCGGTGTCCGCTGGTACCCAGCCTGACTGGTACATCGGCTTTGCCGACGGCATGCTGCGATTGATTCCGCCGGGCTTGGAGACCGAGTGGTTCGGCTACACCTGGTCCTGGAACATGTTGATCCCCATGGCAATCATGGGCCTCTTCCTCGTGCTCGTTGCTATCTACCCGTTCATTGAGTCCTGGGTAACTGGCGACAAGCGAGAGCACCACATCCTGGATCGCCCGCGCAATGCTCCAACCCGCACCGCGATTGGCGCTGCCGGCGTCACGTTCTACGCGGTCATGTGGGCCGGCGCAAGCTCGGACATCGTGGCAACACACTTCCAGCTGTCGATGGAGGGCGTGATCCACACGCTCCAGGCACTCCTCATCCTTGGACCGATCATCTCCTACGTGGTCACGAAGCGTATTTGCCTCGCGCTGCAGAAGAAGGATCGCTCCATCGCTCTGCACGGCTACGAGTCGGGTCGCATCGTTCGACTGCCCGGTGGTCAGTACACCGAGATTCACAAGCCGCTCAGCAGCTACGAGCAGTGGGAGCTGGTCAGCTACCACGACTACGCTCCGCTGATGCTCCGTCCAAACGACGATGGCAAGATTCCATTCTCCAAGCGTCTGCGTGCTGGATTCAGCCGCTGGTTCTTCGAGGACAGGATCGTTCCCCCGACCAAGGGTGAAATCGAAGAGGGACACAACGAGGGCCACTAGTCCCTGAGTGTCTTTCAGACAGCGCATCGTTAGACAGTGCAACGTCAGACAGTGCAATGGGCCCCGCAGGTACTTCCTGCGGGGCCCATTGCGTTTGCTCCACTGAAAGGATCGAGTCATGGCCGAGATCTTTACGCGCCACGTCGTGAAGGGACAACCCCAAGACCTGGTTGCGGTCTCTTCTCTGGCCGAAGCCCTGCAGCAGTCAGCTGAAGATTCGTCACTGGCCAGTCACACTGTGCTGACGCACCCCAACCCTCAGCTCATTGCTGAGCTCGCTGAGATTTGGGATCTGCACCCCATGCTCACCGAGGATCTGTTGCAGGCGGGGCAGCGCCCCAAGCTCGAGCGCTACGGCGACGTGCTTTCGCTCGTGCTGCGATCTGCACACTACGTGGACGAGCTCGAAGAGGTTGTGTTTAGCGAGTTCCACCTGCTCGTAAAGTCGCGCGCCGTTCTGATCGTGTGCCAAGACGGGCGCCTCATCGACGGCACGGAGATCCCCGAGGATCCCGAGCTAGCCGCCAAGACCCTGCGCACCACCGCACTCGCGAGTGTCCCTGACGCATACCTCAAACACCTCGGTACCGAGGGAGTTGTGTATCGCCTCATCGACGCCGTCGTCGACTCCTACTCCCCCGCTTTGGACGGGCTTCAGTTCGATCGCGAACAAATTGAGCGCCAGGTGTTCAGCGGAGATGCGGCGGCCGCCGCACGCATCTACCTGCTGAGTCGCGAGGTCATTGACGTGCTGCACGCGACCACCGCTCTCACGCGACTCGTGCAAGGGTTGCGCAATGGCGCAGATAAGTATGCGATCCCCGACGAGTTACAGACCTATCTGGAAGACGTCGCGGATCATCTCGCACACGTGCTCACTGAGACGATCGAACTCAAAGACGCACTTTCACAAATCCTGAACGTCAACGGCACGCTTGTCGCGCAGCGGCAGAACGAGGATATGAAGAAGATCTCGGGCTGGGCCGCGATCCTCTTCGCGCCAACCCTCATCGGCGCCATTTACGGAATGAACTTCGACAACATGCCGGAGCTGCACTGGGCCTTTGGCTATCCGCTTGCGCTGCTGTCGATGGTGGGCCTCGGCACCGGGCTGTGGATCGTCTTCAAACGCAAGAAGTGGATGTGACGGTGTGCCGGTGACGGCGTAGCTCCGCTACCGGCCCCCACACCGTCACTCACGCTACACCGGCACCGGCACGCCCTTCAGTGCTCGAAACTACCCCTTTCGATAGTCCGTTACCAGGCGGTAGATGAACGCGGCCATAGCCTGCCGCGACAGATCGTCCTTGGGCCAGTATTCTTTTGCGCCGCCCACCCTGTTACCGGTAGTCAGGCCTTCGTCCCACATCCAGGAGATCTCTTTGTAGAACTTCATACCCGGCTTCATATCGGTCATCGGTGACACGCTCGGAGCCCTGTAGCTCTTTACTGCAGAGTTCTTCGACGCCTCAAGGCGGTAGATGAACGCAGCCATCGCCTCACGCGACAACGACAGGTGCGGGCGGAAGGTCGGTTTGCCCGTTGGCTCGGCCCAGCCGGTTGCGTAACCCATCTCATGCATCCAGGCGACCTCCTTGTAGAACTTGTCGCTCGGCTTCATGTCTCGAAACGGGGACACCTTCGGCGCCCTGTAGTTTTTCGGGGCCTCCATGCGGAATATGAACGCCGCCATCGCTTGACGCTCAAGATTCCAGGTTGGGCGATACTCTGGTTTGCCCGCCGGCATGCGCCAACCTGTGGCGTACTTCATGCATTCCATCCAGTCGATCTCTTTATAGAACTTGTGGGTCAGAGGAGCGTCAGAAAATACTGGAACGGGTCGGGGTGCGGAACAGGGCCCAACGAAGCCCTTCTTATCGATGGTGATCGAAAACTCTTTCGTGGCGAACACACCGCCTATGTCGGCTCTGATGGTGAATCTGAACGTGCCGGTTTTCGTTGCCTTGCCCGCAATCTTCCCGCTCACCGCATCAAATGTGAGACCGTCAGGCAGCGCTCCACCGTCGATAGACAGCGTTGCAACACCGTTTCCCTTCGTCGTAATGGTGGCCGCATACACGTCGCCTACGGTTCCCTTCGGCAGAGAGCCCGGCATGATCTGAGGCACCACAACCTCGGGCTCAGTTACCTCAGTCCAGGTTGCGTGAAGAACGATGTCGGCGGTTACCGGTGAGCTCGCGAAGTCGTAGCTGGCTCCGTCGAGGGTCCAGCCTGCAAAGGTGTGTCCGTCGCGACTTGGATCAACGGGCGCGGAGACAACAGCGCCGTGTAGTACACCCTCAATTGGGTCGACCCCGCTGCCGCCGTTCGATTCGAAGGAAACCGTGTAGGTTTGTGGCGTCTCGTAGGCACCCACATCACTCAGCGGGGTCTTGCGATCCACACCGTTCTGGGCCTGTGAAAGCGTGCGCGCACCCTCGATCGCCTTGTATGCTGCACCATCCGTTCGGATGGGGGCGACGAAGTTCGTCTCGGAAACCTTCTCAAGTGTTGCGGAGGTGTTGACAGTGAACAGGCTCGGAGCGTAGGCCAGGGTCGTTTCGCTGTAGGTGACTGCCGGGTTGGCCAGCTTCGGAAGCACCGAATCCTTCACCCGAATCTGCGTTCCGGTACCGTGCACTCCCAGCGCGTTTGACAGGAACGTGGACGAGTCAATAGCGACCGCCGAGGAGTAAGCGCTCACTCCTGAGCCGCCGAGAACCGAGCTATTTCCGGCGAACGTGCTGTTGATGATTGTGTTGTCGGGAGAATTCTCGTAGTAGACAGCGCCGCCATACCTGGTGGAAGTGTTGTCGATAAACGTCGAATTGCTGATCGTCGAATTCGGTGTGGTCATGAAGCCAATTGCTCCACCGCTCTGGGCGACCGCGATTTTGGTTGAGTTTCCCCTAAAGAGAGAGTTGTCGATCAGCACTGACTTCAGGTTCGGCGTTCCAAAGATGCGGATGGCTCCGCCCGTGCTCAGATTGCCACTCGCGGAGCTGAAGTTGTTCGTGAATATGCTGTTCGTAATCTCAACGGTGCTGTCTGCTACCCCGGGCTGCTTAACGCTGATGGCGCCACCGTACTGGTTCTGGTTGCCGACGCGCTTATTGCCGTCAAAGACAGAATCGTTGATGCGAACGTTTCCACTGCCCTCGGAGCTGATGGCTCCGCCGTCGCTTCCAGCGGCAGCGCTATTGTTCGTAAAAGTCGAGTGATCAACCTCGAGCGCGCCACCGGTGACCCGAATGGCACCACCCCCACTGACACCGTCGCCGGTGTGATTCGTCTCAAAAACTGTGTTGTTCGCGATCACGTTACGAGCGGAAACACCACCACTCTTCCCCTCAACACCCGTGAAGCGGATGTTACTGAGGTTCAGAGTGCCATTCTCCGCACGAATAAACCGGGGGCCACCGTCAAGCTGCTCCCCATAAGGAACTGGGTCACCGGGTTTCCGCTCGGATCTGTTGCGCCAACGAGGGTCACGCTGATCGCTCGCGTGTTGTTGATCTGCTGAGACGAACCAGCACTCATTTCAAACGAGTACACGCCCGGGTTGAGTTCAATAGTGAGATCTGAGGTGGCAGCTTCGATCTGAGCTTTGAGCTCTTCTGCGTTCTCCACTGCAGCGTGTGCGGCATTCGGCGAGGCCGTAGCCACTATAGGCGACAAAACTAGCGCGGCAGCCACTCCCAAAGCAGCGGCTCGCGAGAATCTTGCGGCTCCCCCGGTAATCCCCAACCCAAACATTCGTTTCCAATCAGTATGTGCGCGCAAACAACACATGAAATCGGCGCGCGCCAGATGAGTCCCCCTTGGACACGAAGAAATTCTTCAACTCAACCCCCGGCCGAGTCAGAATCGCTTCAAAGGGCCTACAACGCAAAGTGCCGAAGACTTAATACGCAGATGTAAGTTTTCCCCAGTCATAGAGTAACACCGGCGTGTGGGCTCGCACACGGAGTCGCACTTCTTCAGTACGCGGAGACTCAGATGTCAGTAGCTCTAAGTAGTTCCAGTGCTCCGTCTACGAGCAACTCGTTAAACCGTGGATCACCCAGTTCGCGCTTCAGTGCGGCGACAGAACTGGGAAGCAGGTGCACCAAGAGTGGATCATTCACCGCAGCGACCGCTTGGTAGAGAAACACGGAGAACGCAGGATCGACGGACGCCTCAGGATCAGAGGCGTGAGCCGAGGCGCGCTGAAAGCACGCGAGAAATAGCTCCTGCTTGTTGGCGAAGTTAGCGTAGACGTGGGGTTGTGGCACGTCAGCGCGAAGCGCGATCGCCCCTGTCGAGGCACCCTGGTACCCGAACAGACCAAACTCAACGAGTCCCGCTTCAATTAGGAGCTCGCGATTTTCCCCGGGTCTACGCCGCGGTCGACGCGAGGACATAGCCTAGGAGAGGTCGAGGATCTTGCGGTAGTGCTCGCCCATGGGCTCGAAGCCACGATGGTTGTAGAACGAGCCAATTCTCGAGGTAGAAGCAGACAGCTGGCGCACACCACGCCCCATGCAGTAGTGCTCGTTTGCCTGCATGAGCCTGTCACCAACACCGTGGCCACGGGTCGTCTCATCAACAACAATCTCTTGCAGATGAGCGGTGAGGCCGGGTGCGTGAAGCAGGCGGGATACGGTCATGAGCGAGTAACCCACAACCTTGCCGTCGAGCTCAGCGACAAAGAGAACGTTTGCCTCTTGGTCGCGGTGACGCAGGATGTTGTCGAGCGCCACAAGAAACTCGTCGCGACCGATGGCCTCGCGGCCGGTTTGATACTGACGAGCCAGAGCGAAGAGCGCTGTTGCGTCTTCGCTCTGGCCGCGTCGAATAGAGATGCTCACAGGTATGGAACCTAGCGGGCGAAGTTACCGCGGTAGTACTCGTAAACCCAGCCGACAACGCCGACGATCACGAGAGGCAGCGACAGGAATACCATCCAGAACTGGAATCCGATGCAAACACCGAGGATCACAAGACCCAGAGCGAAGGCAAGGAAGATCGGCCACCAGCTCCACGGGCTGAACTCACCAATCTCAGGATCTCCGTCATCGATGTCAGCAAGATCGCGGTCAGCAACCTGAACGCCACCCTGCTTCTTCTTCACGAGGCCCAGGTAGGACGCGATGAATGCGGTCAGGCCGCCGGAGAGCAGGATCGCGATCGATCCGGCCCACTCGGGACCACCGTGGACATTGATGTTCCAAACGGTGTAGACCGTTGAAAGGATGATGAAGTAGGCCGTCAGCAACCAAAAGATAACAATGTTTGATTTCATGATTCAGTTTGCCTCCGGTTACTTCTGCTCGGCAATCGCGGGAGCCGGCTTTGGCTGCTCTACACCACTCACTTCAGGGTGGTGCAGATCGAAAGCAGGAGACTCCGAGCGGATGCGCGGGATAGAGGTGAAGTTGTGTCGCGGTGGCGGGCAAGAGGTTGCCCACTCGAGCGAACGACCGTAACCCCACGGGTCATCAACAGTGACCTTGGGTGCACGACGCGCAGTAATGTACACGTTCAGCAGGAATGGGATCACAGAGACACCCAGCACCATCGCACCGACGGTCGACAGCTGGTTGCCCCAGGTGACGCCATCCGCGGGCAGGTAGGTGTAGTAACGACGCGGCATGGCCATGACGCCCAGCCAGTGCTGCACGAGGAAGGTCATGTGGAAGCCGATGAAGAGCACCCAGAAGTGGATCTTGCCAAGACGTTCGTCGAGCATCTTGCCGGTCCACTTTGGCCACCAGAAGTAGAACCCTGCGAACATCGCGAAGACCACGGTACCGAAGATGACGTAGTGGAAGTGAGCCACAACGAAGTAGGTATCGGAGAGGTGGAAGTCAAGTGCGGGCGATGCCAGGATGACACCGGTCAGACCACCGAACACGAAGGACACGAGGAAGCCGAGCGACCACAGCATGGGGGTCTCGAAGGTAATCGAACCGCGCCACATGGTGCCGAGCCAGTTGAAGATCTTCACACCGGTCGGGACCGCGATGAGCATGGTCATCAGAGCGAAGAACGGCAGCAGCACTGAACCGGTGACGTACATGTGGTGAGCCCACACCGTCATGGAGAGCGCAGCAATCGAGATCGTTGCGTAGATCAGAGTCTTGTAACCAAAGAGCGGCTTACGACTGAAGACCGGGAAGACCTCAGAGACAATACCGAAGAACGGCAGCGCGATCACGTAGACCTCTGGGTGGCCAAAGAACCAGAAGAGGTGCTGCCAAAGGATTGCGCCTCCCTCACCACTGTAAATCTGAGCCCCGAAGATACGGTCTGCTGCGAGGCCAAATGCCGCGGCTGCAAGAACTGGGAAGATCAGGATGACCAGGAGTGAAGTGATAAGCGTGTTCCAGGTGAACACCGACATACGCCACATGGTCATGCCGGGAGCGCGCATCGTAATGATGGTCGTAATGAAGTTAACGCCACCGAGAATCGTTCCGAAGCCGCTGAGGCCAATGCCGAGGACCCAAAGGTTTCCGCCGATACCCGGAGAATAGGTCATCTCAGAGAGAGGCGCGTATGCAAACCAGCCGAATGAAGCAGCACCCTGCGGGGTGAGGAAGCCACCAACAGCGATCAGCGATCCAAAGGTGTACAGCCAGAACGCGAAGGCGTTCAGACGCGGGAACGCCACGTCGGGTGCACCAATCTGGAGCGGCATGAGCGCGTTCGCGAACCCGGCAAACAGCGGGGTTGCAAACATCAGCAGCATGATCGTGCCGTGCATGGTGAACAGCTGGTTGTACTGTTCCTTCGTCGGAATTATCTCGAGGCCCGGAGCAAAGAGCTGCGCACGGATCAGGAGAGCCATCAGGCCGCCGATCAGGAACCACACGAAGGAGCTGATCAGGTACATGTACCCAATCACCTTGTGGTCCGTGGACGTCAGCCACGAGACAATGATATTGCCCTTCTTCATGTTGCTATCCCTCATTATTCGTTCTCAGCCTTGGCTTCGTCACCGAAGAAGTGTGCCTGGTTCGGGTTGAGGTTGCCCTCAACCTGGCCCTTGTTGCCGGCAGCCTTCAGCGAGTCGATGTAAGCGTCGTACTCGTTCTGCGTAACAACGCGAACCTCAAACAGCATCATCGAGTGGTACTCACCGCAAAGCTCTGCGCACTTACCCATGTAAGTGCCGGTCTTGGTCGGAGTGAAGCTCATGTAGTTGGTCTGACCGGGGATCATGTCCTTCTTATAGAGGAACTCGACCACCCAGAAGGAGTGAATAACATCGCGAGTCTCAAGCTGGATCTCGGTCTTCTTATTCACCGGAAGGTAGAGAACCGGCATGGTTCCCTCTTCAGGGTTGCCCTTCTTGTCGGTCTGCACCTGGACGCCCTGGAAGTAGGCGTCGTCTTTCACGTAGTTGAAGTCCCACGCCCAGCGCTTGCCGAACACCTGCACGACGTTCTCAGGCTTGTCGTAGCGAGCTTCAATCTTGCTCTGCTCCTGTGCGGTGAAGGCGAAGAAGCCCAGCACCAGGATCACGGGAACAACCGTAAAGAAGGTCTCGATCGGCATGTTGTAACGCAGCTGCACAGGAAGCCCGGTCTGGCCCTTGCGGCGGCGGTAAGCGATGGTTGCCCAGAGGATCAAACTCCAGGTAATCACACCCACGGCGAGGAGCACGATCCAAGAGGTAACCCAGAGACCGGTGATACCCGGCGTCAGGTTCGTAGCATCCGTGGATCCTGCGGGAAGAAAGCCCCGCTGCTGCTCTGGAGTGCAACCTGCAAGCAGTAACCCAATTGAGAGTACTGCCGGGGCCGCGACCCATTTCATTCGACGATTGGAACGCACCGCATACCTTTCGAATTGTTTCTCGTCCGCACGTGAAGCGCGCGAAACTGATGACTCCCTGATAGCTTAGCGCGAACCTGAGCGTTCGCCGTACACGTAGAGGGTGTCGTGCGCACTAATTTGCGCAAATACGCGAAAAATTGGCACTAGTGGATCAGCTAAAGCTGTCTCCGCAGGCGCAACTTCCTTCTGCATTGGGGTTATCTATGGTAAAACCCTGCTTTTGGATCGTGTCTTCGAAGTCAATCGTCGCTCCGTTGAGGTACGGGATGCTCATGGCATCCACCACGACCCCGACACCATCAAAATCAACTACGGCATCGTTCTCGAGCTCTCGCTCATCGAAAAAGAGCTGGTAAATCAGGCCAGAGCAGCCACCGGGCTGCACAGCAATGCGCAGGCGGAGGTCGTCTCGCCCCTCTTGCGCCAATAGGCTACGTACCTTGTCGCTCGCGGCGACACTCAGCTTCACTCCGTGGGCCTGATCTGCGGCAGTACCCGTTGTTACAGTGCTCATACGTACTCCTCGCTCACGTGATGATCGTGGGAATTAGTCTACCTCCCACATTCGCGGCTTCTCCATGATTTCGCCAGGTAGTCTGGTAGGCGGTCGATATTGCGTCGACGGAATACTTAACAGCACACAGTGTGCACAGCGAGAGGGATTAGGCGTGGCAAAGAAGGGCGCGGCAGACGCCGCAGAGACCAACGAAGACGTCACAGAGGCGCCTGTCGGCAAGGGTCGCCCCACCCCCTCGCGCAAAGCAGCGCAGGCGGCAAACGCACGACCCATCGTTGGCTCGAAAGACAAAACGATCGCCAAAGAACAGCGCCTCCAGCAGGCGAGCGAGCGCGAGCGCGCACGCATTGGCATGATGAACGGCGAGGAGCGATTCCTCACCGCGCGCGACAGGGGCCCCCAGCGCAGGTTTGTGCGCGATTATGTGGACGCGCGCTGGAACATCGGCGAAATGCTCATTCCGATGATGCTCGTTGTGCTGATCATGACGTTCATCCCCGGCATTGTTCAGATCGTCAGCCTGGTTGTGATCTGGATCTTCGTCGGCCTTGCCGTGCTCGATGCAGTATTCCTTGGTTTCCGTCTCAAGCGGATCCTTGGCAAGAAGTTCGGCGAGGATCGCGTGCAGCCCGGGTTCCGCTGGTACGCGGCGATGCGCGCGTTCCAGTTCCGCATGCTGCGTGCACCGAAGCCGCAGGTCAAGCGCGGCAAGTTCCCGAACTAGCCAGAAAAACTACGCAGTGGCTGGCGCCCGCCACCCCATACGCTGCAGATCGCGGTTAATACGTCGCACCCATAGTGGGCCCTCGTAGATGAACGCCGTGTATCCCTGCACAAGGGTGGCGCCAGCCCGCAGGCGCTCCACAACATCTTCAGCGGTGGACACACCGCCCACCGAGATAATGCAGAACCCCTCGGGCGCAGTCGCAACGATTCGCCGCAGCACCTCCTGCGAACGATCCTTAAGCGGCTCGCCTGAAAGCCCGCCGGCTCCCATGCGCTCAACGTCAGCGTCAGCAGCGGTCAGCCCCTCGCGAGAGACAGTGGTGTTTGTTGCGATGATCCCGTCGAGGCCCAACCTCACAGCGAGCGCAACGATGCCGTCAATCTGCTCGTCACCCATATCGGGAGCGATCTTTACGAGCAGGGGTGTCGTTCCCGAAGCATCCCGCACCGCGGCGAGCAGCGGCTCGAGCGACTCAAGCTCCTGCAGGCCACGAAGGCCCGGTGTGTTCGGCGAGCTCACGTTCACCGCGAGATAGTCAGCGACGGGAGCGAGCCGTTCGGCACTCCACACATAATCTTGTGTGGCGTTTTCAACCTCGGTGACCCGGCTCTTGCCAATGTTCACACCGATGACAGGGCGATTGCGTGAGAGTCGCGCCTTCTCGACCCGCGGCAGCGCGGCAGCGGATCCTCCGTTATTAAATCCCATGCGGTTAATGAGACCGCGATCCCCAATCAGCCTGAACATGCGTGGTTTGGGGTTGCCCGGCTGGGCGTGCCGGGTGAGCGTGCCGACCTCAACATGGCCAAACCCGAGGGCCCCGAGGCCGAGGATCGCGGTGCCATTTTTGTCGAAACCCGCTGCAAGCCCGAAGGGGCTCGGAAAATCAATGCCGAGCGCAGAGACGCGCAGCGAAGGATCCGGCGCACACACCCGTCGCACGACACCGCCGAGCAGCGGAGCCGCCTGAATCACTCGGAAGGCAAGGTGGTGAGCCCGCTCGGGGTCCATCCTCTTGAAAACCAAATTGAACAGGTGTGGGTAGAGTCGCATGCCGAGTTACTCCTTGGTTGAGTCTGGTCGCGCGGCACTCGGGTGGGTGCGCAACTCTGAAATCGCTGATTCGAAGTCCGCAAGCGTGTCGAAGGCCTGGTACACGCTCGCAAAGCGGAGAAACGCAACCTGGTCAAGGTCACGCAGGTGGGGCAGGATCGCAAGGCCGATTTCATTTGCGTCGAACTGGGCAATGCCCGTGGATCGCACCGATTCTTCGACCTGTTGCGCGAGTATCGCGAGATCCGCCTCGGTGACCGGGCGACCCTGGCAGGCCTTACGCACGCCGCTCATAACTTTCTCGCGGCTGAACGGCTCGACCACACCCGAACGCTTGATCACGGTGAGGCTCGCGGTCTCGGTGGTTGTGAAGCGGCGACCACACTCGGGGCACTGCCGGCGGCGCCGAATCGAAAGACCGTCATCTGCCGTGCGTGAATCGATAACGCGGCTGTCGGGGTGCCTGCAGAACGGGCAATACATCAGTGTTCTCCTTGCTCGCGCTGAGCTGACTGTTTGAATCGAGCGGTCACGGCTTCACCGTGCGCGGGCAAGCCCTCGGCCTGGGCAAGCGCGACAAGTAGTTCGCTCGTTTCTGCCAGCGCGGCTCGATCGTAGTGAATGACCTGCTGGGGTCGCAGGAAGGTGTGGGCGCCGAGCCCCGAAGCGAAGCGAGCCGTGCCGCCCGTGGGCAAGACGTGGTTGGAACCGGCGAGGTAGTCCCCCAGACTGACCGGGGTGTAACCGCCCAGGAAGATGGCGCCGGCGTCAAACACGTTCGCGAGTACGGCGGCATCGTCGCGCGTCTGAATCTCGAGGTGTTCGGGCCCATAGGCATTGCTCACCCGCGCCGCGGTTGCGAGGTCATCGACCAGGATCACGGCAGACTGCTGGCCTCCCAGCGCGGTAGCAACACGACTCGCGTGCCGGGTTGTCGGCGCGATGACCTCAAGTTCGCGGGCGACGGCCTCTGCAAAAGCAGCCGAATCCGTCACCAGTACGGAGGCCGCGGCCTCGTCGTGCTCAGCCTGGCTGATCAAATCTGCCGCAACGAAACCGGGATCGGCTGAGTCGTCGGCAATGATCAGGATTTCGGTGGTGCCCGCTTCGGAGTCAATGCCAACGATGCCGTTGACGACCCGCTTAGCCGCGGCGACAAACACGTTCCCCGGCCCGGTGACAACGTCAACGGGGTCAAGCCCGATGGTGGGAACACCGTGCGCAAACGCAGCGATCGCCCCGGCACCACCAATCGCGTACACCTCATCAATGCCGCAGAGCGCAGCAGCCCAGAGCACGGCCGGGTGCGGAAGCCCGCCATTGTCTCGCTGCGCTGGCGAAGCGAGCGCGAGGCTCGGCACCCCTGCGGTCTGCGCCGCAACGGCGTTCATAATGACGGACGAGGGGTAAGCCGCCTTGCCACCGGGTGCGTACAGCCCCACTCGAGACACCGGCTGCCATCGCTGGCGAATCTCGGCGCCGTCGGCGAGACGAGTTACCTGCTCGGCCGGAACCTGTGCCGCTGATCCTTTGCGGAGACGAACGATGAGCTCCCGCAGAGCCGCCTCAACATCGGAGGGGCAGTCGGCGAGAGACGCCGCGACGGCCTCGGCTGGAACGCGCAGCGCGTGATCCTCGACCCCGTCAAATTTCAGCGCCTGCTCACGCAATGCCGCCTCGCCACGCTCGGCAACATCGGCGACGAGGGGTCGCACCTGTTCAACGGCGGTCTCGGCGCTCAGTGCAGCCCGCGGCACGAGGCTCAGCAGTTCGGCCCGAGAGAGGCTCTGGCCTCTCAGATCGATAGTTCGCATCACTGAGCCAGTCTACCGGTCTGCCACGGACAGCATGGGGGAGAGCATCCCCATCCAGACAAGTTCGCGCGCGCTCGCAATGAGCGCTTCTTCGGCCGCGGACGCGTCAACTTCGAGGAGTGTCGCGAGGGCGTCGGCGATTTGCCCGAGAGTGAGGTCGCCGTCACAGGCTCCCACCGCGGCGGCGAGCAGAGGATCAGCGGTCACGCGACGGGCGGTTCCACGTCCGGTAACGAGAGTGATCGCTCTCGGGGATTCCTCTCCCGGCTGATGCTCGCGCTCTTCGGTCACTCCCGAGTCAAGCAGCCAGCGGGTTTCAAGCAGCTGCGCATCGCTCATCTGGGCGGCACGGATCGCGGCTTCAAATGCAGACTGGAGCGCCTCACCGGCGTCGGGCGAGAAGGATCCTCCGGCGCGTTCGACATGGATCGGCGCGGAGTGTGAGAGGGCAGAGTGTGAGGGGGCAGAGTGTGAGGGGGCGGAGTGTGAGGGGGCCGCGCCTAGACGCTGCAGTCTGATCGATCCCAGTCCAATCGCCACAACGTTACGCGCCGCAAAATCGTCAAGCCACCCGGTCATCAGCGTGTCGAATGCTTCGGAGCCCGGCCGTGCCCCACCGTCACGCGCCCAAGTTTCGGCGTACTGCGCGGGTTCGACGCGGTCGCGCTCGATCACCCAGGCAGCGACCTGCTCGGCGCGATCCTGAGGCCCTGCGATCCACTCTTGCACTCGTTCGAGCCCGTCAACGCCCCACGGGCACTCCCAGTTTGCGAGGCACAGCAGGGTGCCGCCGGTTGTGAGGTGCGCTGGGGCGTCACGAACCACGCCCGCTACGAGGTCGTCACCGCGCATGCCGCCATCACGGTATTCGTAGCGCTCGGAGTTTTCCTCGTCTTCGCTCTGCGGGGTGATGACAAAGGGTGGGTTCGAGAGGATCAGGTCGAATTGCTCATTCGCGACCGGCTCAAACAGGCTGCCCTGACGAAACTCGATGCGATCCTGCAGGCCGTTCAGGGTCGCGTTCGCGCGGGCGAGCATGAGCGCGCGCTCGGAGATGTCGGTCGCGACGATCTTCGCACCTGGTGCGTCCGCGAGCTCGCGGGCGAGGTGGAGCGCCACGATGCCGCAGCCGGTGCCGAGGTCTAGAGCGGAGTCCAAAGCGGAGTCGAGGGCGGATCCGGCTACGCTCGGGGGCGCCTGCGCGATCAGCGAGCGAGTCGCTCCCCCGACGCCCATCACGTGGTCTGGGCGTGCGGGTCCGCGGCGCAGCTGATCGTCGAGGTCGGAGATGATCCACCAGTCGGATGCCCCGCTTGCCGCTTCGAGCGCAACCGGGTTCAGCGACAGGGCGGCGCGAAAATACTGCGACTGGGGATCCTGAGCCACCAAGCCCAGGTGCTCGGCGCCAGCGCACCCGAGTTTCGGCAGGGCAGCGTCGAGCTCATTCGCAGCGACAGCTTCGCCGAGCAGAAAAACTCGAACGAGTACTGAAAGTGGCGACGAGTTGCGCGCGGCGAGCACCCGTCTCGCCGGAGCGAACACCCCGCGCTGCCGCGCACCATCGGCCGTTGCGCTCAGCAGTGCAGAGACCGAAGCGGTGTTGTAATCGGCGGCGGTTAGATCCGCGCGCAGGCGGTCGATGAGTTCAAGATCCACCCCACTAGCGTAGGGCGTTCGCCACCGCAGCGCTTCTAGTAGGCAACCGTAAAGCGGGCGCGGTGGTGACGCGGGGTCTCGAGCTCATCGGTGATGGCCAGTCCGAAGTCTGCGCCGCCAATCGCGGACTTGCCGTTCGCGTCCTTCAGCAGCACGTCGCCGCCAACGCGGTACTCACCGGTGTACTCGCCAGCTACCCACGGGCCAAAGTCACCAGCCGGGCTGACGAAGAACCAGTCGAGGCCCTCGGGCATCGCGCGCAGGTCTTCAAGCACCGCACCCATCTCTTGCGCCTCGGGCTTAAACTCGTCGCCAAACTCGGGGGTGTCGACCAGACGCGGGCCTCCCTCGGACACGAGCAGAGATCCCGCACCGCCGATAACACCGAGGCGCACACCGGCAGCAGCGGCTTCAGCGGCGAACTCTGCGATGAGCGGCCGAACCTTGCCCGCCATATCGCCACGAGGGGCAATCGCAATGACAACAGCATCGGCGCCGTCGAGGATCCGGGCACGGTCAGCGGGCTCGGCGATGGATCCCGTCTCGTACTTCACTCCGGCAATCTGCTGTGCGGCTTCCTTGCGGCTAAAGCTGCGAACGTTGAGGCCGCGAACGGCTGCGGCCTCCGCGATGTGTGACCCCGCGTAGCCACTTCCGCCGATAATGCTCACGTTGGTTGTCACAGATTCAGGCGTCACAGATTCAGTCATCGCTGGTTCCTCACTTCTCGGGGGTCGCTGGGTCACGGCCCGACACTGACAGCAACCGGTGTCGGGCGCGCGCTATTCCCAACGATCCGAGATTACGCGAACGCCCTGGCGTCAGCGGTAACGGGCGACGGCAGTACCGTCTCCCCCGTGAGATACGCGTCGACCGAGGCCGCGGCGGCGCGCCCCTCGGCGATCGCCCACACGATGAGCGACTGCCCGCGGCCGGCATCACCAGCAACAAACACTCCGGGTAGGTCGGTCGAGTAGTCACGCTCGCGCTCGAAGGCACCGCGCGACCCAACCGGCAGCACAAACGCGGACTCTTCGATCTGCTCGGGCCCGGTGAATCCCATCGCAATGAGCACCAGATCGGCTTTGATGAGCCGTTCGGTGCCGGGGGTCGGCTCGCGGCGGCCATCAACGAAGCCGGTCTCGGCGACACGCAAGCCGCGCACCTCACCAGACTCCCCCGCCACAAACTCAACCGTCGAGGCGAGATAACTGCGCTCGCCACCCTCCTCGTGAGAACTCGACACCTCAAACAGCGTCGGGTGCACGGGCCACGGCTGATGCTCCGCCCGCTCGACACCCGGCTGCCGCCCGATCGCGAGGCTCGTAACCGACTTCGCGCCCTGCCGGTGCGCGGTACCGACACAGTCGGAGCCGGTGTCGCCGCCCCCGATCACGATGACGTGTTTGCCAGCAGCGTCAAACGGAGTTGACTCTGCCGCGCCCGACTGCACCAGGTTCGCGGCAACGAGGTAGTCCATCGCGGGCATCACACCCGCGAGGTCGCGACCCGGCAGCGGCAGTTCGCGCGGGATCGTCGCGCCCGTCGCAACAACCACCGCGTCGAAGCGGCGCCGCAGCTCTGCCCAGCTCATGTCTCGCCCGGCCTCGCTGCCACCGATCTCAACACCGCAACGGAAGCGTGTGCCCTCGGCGCGCAGCTGCTCGACGCGGCGCGCAACGAGCTCTTTTTCCAGTTTGAAGTCGGGAATGCCGTAACGCAGCAGTCCACCCGGCTCAGCGTCGCGTTCGTAAACGGCTACAGTGTGGCCCGCGCGCGTGAGCTGCTGCGCCGCGGCGAGACCGGCCGGCCCCGATCCAACCACCGCGACCGTCTTACCGGTGAGGCGAGACGGCGGCTGCGGCTGCACCCAGCCGTTGGCGAAAGCCTGATCGATGATGCTGTTTTCGATCTGCTTAATGGTGACCGCGGGCTGGTTGATGCCGAGCACACACGCCGACTCGCAGGGAGCCGGGCACGCACGACCGGTGAACTCCGGGAAGTTATTGGTCTCGTGCAGCCGCTCGATCGCGTCGCGCTCGCGACCGCGATAGGTGAGGTCGTTCCACTCCGGGATCAGGTTGCCGAGTGGGCAGCCCTGGTGACAGAACGCAACACCGCAGTCCATGCAGCGCGAGGCTTGTCGGGCAACAACGGTCGGATCCGCCGGATCCACGACGTCACGCCAGTCCTGCAGCCGCAGAGCAACCGGCCGTTTCGGGGCAAGCTCGCGCTCGCGCACCTTCAAAAATCCGCGCGCATCAGCCATGGGTCGCCTCCAAAATCTCAGTCCAAACCTGATCGCCGTCGGGGTCGGCGCCGCGCTCGTTCGCGCGCACCCGAATGTCGAGCACCCGCGAGTAGTCACGCGGAATCAGCCGCGTGAAGCGAGCAAATGCGCGCTCGGGATCGGCCTCGATCTCAGCCAAGAGCCCCGCCGCCAGCTGGGAGTCGGTCTGCTCGCTGTGCCGCTGCAGCAGCCCGACGACCTTCTCGCGCAGCGCGCTCTGTTCGAGCGCCGGCAGTTTGCCGGTGAGCGACTGTAGCGTCAGCGATCCCGAACCGACCTCGGCCGCGTTGATGTTCGCGGGGTCGAGGTCGAGCAGCACCGCCTCGCCACCCGACATTCCAGCGCCGATGTTGCGGCCGGTGGGGCCCAGGATCAACGCAAAACCACCCGTGAAGTACTCGAGCGCGTGATCGCCGGTGCCCTCGACCACTGCTGTCGCGCCGGAGCCACGCACCAGGAAGCGCTCGCCGACCACCCCCGCGATCCAGAGCGAACCGCTCGTGGCACCGTAGCCGATCACGTTGCCCGCGATCACGTTGCCCGCTGAGCCGTGGCCCGCGCGCGGGTCGGGCCGCACCACAATCTCGCCACCCGAGAGGCCTTTGCCGACATAGTCGTTGGCATCGCCGATGAGGCGCAGCGTGAGGCCCGGCGGAATGAACGCGCCGAGCGACTGGCCGGCCGAGCCAGTCAGGGTGACGTCAACCGTGCCGGGAGCGAGGCCCTCGGAACCGAAGCGCTTGGTGATCTCGTGCCCGAGCATGGTGCCGACCGCGCGGTCGATGTTGCGGATTGGCAGCTGAGCGAACACCGGATCGCGGCGCTCCAGGGCATCCGCGGCCATCGACAGCAGTTGCTGGTCGAAGTGGGTAGCCAGCTCGTGGTCTTGCTCTTGACCGTGGCGACGCGGTTCGCTGTTGTTAAACACCGGGCCGCGCAGGATCGGCGTGAGATCCAGGCCCTCGGCTTTCCAGTGCCGAATCGCGTCGTCGATATCGAGGGCTTTCGTGTCGCCGACGGCTTCTTCGATTGAGCGGTACCCAAGCTCGGCGAGCAGTTCGCGCACCTCTTCAGCAATAAAGCGGAAGAAGTTGATGACGTGCTCGGCCTGGCCGGTGTAGCGCTCGCGCAGTTCGGGGTTCTGGGTCGCGACACCAACCGGGCATGTGTCGAGGTGGCAGACGCGCATCATGATGCAGCCGGAGACGACCAGCGGGGCCGTCGCGAAGCCAAACTCTTCCGCACCGAGCAGCATGGCGATCACCACGTCGCGGCCCGTCTTGAGCTGGCCGTCGACCTGCAGCACGACGCGCTCGCGCAAGCCGTTCAGCATGAGTGTCTGCTGCGCCTCGGCGAGGCCGAGCTCCCAGGGTGAACCCGCGTGCTTCAGCGAGTTCATGGGGCTCGCGCCCGTGCCACCGTCGTGGCCGGAGACCAGGATGACGTCGGAGAGCGCCTTGGCAACTCCCGCGGCGACGGGGCCGATCCCACTCTGCGCGACGAGCTTGGTGCTGATGCGCGCGCTCGGGTTGGCGCGTTTGAGGTCGAAGATGAGCTGCTTTAGATCTTCAATTGAGTAGATGTCGTGGTGCGGCGGCGGCGAGATGAGTCCAACCCCGGGGGTCGCGTGGCGGGTGCGCGCGATCCACGGGTACATCTTTGCCGGGGGCAGCTGGCCTCCCTCGCCCGGCTTTGCACCCTGCGCGAGTTTGATCTGGATCTCGTCGGCGTGCGTCAGGTACATGCTCGTCACGCCGAAGCGGCCCGAGGCGACCTGTTTGATCGCGCTGCGCCGCTCGGGATCGAGCAAGCGCTCCTCTTCTTCGCCACCCTCGCCGGTGTTCGACTTGCCGCCGAGGCGGTTCATGGCGATCGCGAGCGTCTGGTGGGCTTCGAGGGAGATGGAGCCGTAGCTCATGGCACCCGTGGCGAAGCGCTTCACGATGGTGTCCACCGGCTCGACCTCGTCGAGCGGCACCGGTGGCCGCTGCGGGGCAAACTTCATGAGGCCACGCAGGGTCATGAGGCGCTCTTGTTGTTCATTGACCCGCGCGGTGTATTCGGTGAAGATCTCACGGCGCGCGGTGCGAGTGGCGTGCTGCAGTTTGTAGATCGTCTCGGGATCGAAGAGGTGGGGTTCCTCGCCGCGGCGCCAGCGATACTCACCGCCGGTTTCGAGGCGCTTGTGCGCGAGGGTCGCGGGATCGTCGGGGTAGGCAGCGCGGTGCCTAGCGGCGACCTCGGTCGCGATCACGTCGAGGCCCACACCGCCGAGCCGCGAGGTCGTGCCGGTGAAGTAGCGGTCCACCACGTCTTGCGCGAGCCCGATCGTTTCGAAGGTCTGGGCGCCGCAGTACGAGGCAACGGTCGAGATGCCCATCTTGCTCATTACCTTGAGCATGCCCTTACCAAGTGCCTTGATCAGTTTTGCGACGGCTTCGTCGGCGGTGACGCCCGTGATCGAGCCGTCGCGCACGAGCAGCTCCGCGGTTTCCATCGCCAGGTACGGGTTCACCGCGGCTGCGCCGTACCCGATGAGAGCGGCGACGTGGTGCACCTCGCGCACATCGCCCGCCTCCGCGATGAGGGCGACCTGCATACGCTGGCCCTCACGAATCAGGTGGTGGTGCACGGCCGAGATGGCCAACAGCGATGGCACGGGCGCAAGATCCTTGTTGGAATCGCGATCCGACAGGATCACAAATTCGGCACCCGCCTCGATGGCGGCGCTTGCTTCCCAGCACATGGCCTCAAGGCGATCGGCGAGCCCCTTAGCGGCAAAATCGACCGGGTACAGCCCCCGAATGGTCACGGCGCGCTCGCGCTCGGGATCCTCACCGAAGTGCTGAATTCGAGCCAGGGCATCGTTGTTGATGACGGGAAAGTCGAGGATCACCTGGCGAGCGTGGTCCGCCGACGCCGTGAGCAGGTTCGCCTGCGGTCCGATGCCCGTGAGCAGGCTCGTAACGAGCTCTTCACGCAGTGCATCGAGCGGTGGGTTCGTCACCTGCGCAAACTGCTGCACAAAGTAATCGAAGACGAGCCGTGGCCTGTCAGAGAGCACCGCGATCGGGGTGTCGGTGCCCATCGCCGCGAGCGGTTCGATGCCGTCGCGCGCCATCGGGGTGATGAGCAGGCGCAGCTCCTCTTCTGTGTAGCCGAAGGTGCGCTGGCGGCGGCTCGTTGACGCGGGCGGGTGCACCAGGTGCTCGCGCTCGGGTAGATCGCTCAGCCGGATCCTGCCCTCGCGCAGCCAGTCCCCCCAGGGGGCGAGCTGCGACAGCTCGTGCTTGACCGCTTCGTCGTCGCGCACTGTGCCGGTCGCGAGATCAACCGCGAGCATGCGCCCCGGCTGCAGGCGGCCACGCTGCGTCACACGCTCGGGCGCGATGTCGAGCACACCCGTTTCGCTCGCGATGACCATGAGGCCGTCTGCGGTGGTGAGATAGCGACCGGGGCGGAGGCCGTTGCGATCGAGGAGCGCAACGAGTTCGTTACCATCGGTGGCGATCATCGCGGCCGGGCCGTCCCACGGCTCCATGACCAACGAGTGGTACTCGAGAAAGTCGACGAGTTCGGGATGCAAGCCCGTTTCTGATTCCCACGCCTCCGGCACCATCATCGCGAGCGCGTGCGGCAGCGAACGACCGGCCATCACCAAGAGCTCAAGCACCTCATCGAAGCTCGCGGAGTCGCTGCCGCCCTCTGAACAAATGGGCTGCAGCGGGCGCAGATCCCCAAGCACCTCGGATTCAAGCTGGGCCTCGCGGGCGCGCATCCAGTTGCGGTTGCCGCGTACGGTGTTGATCTCGCCGTTGTGCGCGACCAGACGCAGCGGTTGCGCCAGGTGCCACGACGGGAAGGTGTTGGTCGAGTAGCGCGAGTGCACGATCGCGAAGCGCGAGGTGAAGCGCTCGTCGGAAAGTTCTTCGTAGAACCCGGGCAGCTGCAGTGTTGTGACCATGCCCTTGTACACGATGGTGCGGGCCGAGAGCGACGGCAGATAGCAGCCGGTCTCGTGCTGGACGCGCTTGCGGGTGCGGTAGGCGCGGCGTTCGAGCTGAACCGAGGTGATCTGGGCAGCTTCGATCGGATCGCTGCCGCGCGGCGCAAGAACCACCTGTTCGATGACGGGGCTCGCGGCCCGTGCGCTTTCGCCAAGCACTTCCGGCCGCACAGCCACGGGTCGCCAGGCAAGCACCTCAAGACCCTCTTCAGAGGCGATTGCGGCGATGCGATACTTTACGGCTTTTCGCTCGGTTGAGGCCTGGGGTAGGAAGACAAGGCCCGCGGCGTAGTTTCCGGGTGCCGGCAGCTTCAGCCTGGGCTGTTGCGCGTGGAGTTCTTCTCGAATGAGCTGATCCGGGAGGTCACTCAGGATCCCGGCGCCGTCTCCCGTTCCAGCGTCTGAGCCGACCGCGCCGCGGTGCTCGAGGTTTTCGAGAGCTTCAAGAGCGAGCGCAATAATTTCGTGTGAGGGCTCGCCCTTGAGTGACACAACAGAGGCAAGACCGCAGGCGTCTTTTTCATTCGCCGGATCGTAGAGACCTACGGCGTTTGGGAAATCAGGGTTGCTGTTTCGGCTCGATTGATGCTCGCTCATCGACGCCCTTTCTCTCGACGGGACGTCGGTGGCCCCCGCTCAGGGCCTTGAGTTTACCACTCGTTTATTCGGTGGAAATAATCGATAGCTAGGCTTTATGCAGAGAATGTGGCGAATTCGGGAGCCGGTTCGAAGATTCTGCGGCAAAGGCATTCTTTAACCGCAGGCCACCGGCTCCCGAAACAAGCCTGAAACAATCAGTTTGCAGAGCTGAAACCAGTCTTGTCGACTAGCCCTCGCCACCAAAACTCGAGGTATCACCAATCAGGCGAGTGTTGTCGGCGGGCACCGGCTCAACGGCCGCGCGCGCGACCTCAGCCGCGAACTCAGACACGTTGTAGAGCTTTCCGGCAGACTCGCGGCGCTCCGCGATCGCACCCGGGTTCGCGCGCTCAAGCAGCGTCGCGGTAACGGTGCCCTCGATCATGTCGCCAGACACCACCACAAACTCAATGCCACGCTCGGCAAGCTCGGGGATCCTCTCCCGCAGCGCATCTTCGCCGGCCCGCTTCGAGCGAGCAACGGGCTCATACTCGGGCATGGTCGGGGTGGTGCGAATGAAGTGCGCCTGGTGGCTCGTCACAAAGACCACCCGCGCGCCTTCGGCGAGCAGCGGCAGGGCCGCATCGAGCACCGCGAGCTGAGCGTCGCGATTGAGCTTCAGCGCATAGTCCTCCCCCATGCCACTTTCCATACCGCCGGAAGCGTTCAGCACCAGAATGTCGAGACCGCCAAACTCCTCGCGAATGGCAGCCATCATCGCTTCGAGAGACTCGGGGTCGGTCAGGTCAGCACCCTGCACGAGCGCCCGAACACCAAGCTCCCGCAACTGCGCAGCAAGTTTCTCGGCACGCGGCGCCTTGTTGCGGAAGTTCACAACAACATCGGCGCCTGCCTCAGCAAACATACGTACGGTATCGGCGCCAATTCCGCGCGACGAACCGGTAACGAGGGCCCGGCGGCCTGCGAGGCTACCTGATTCGAGTGTCTGAGTCACAAATGCTCCTATTGGTATTGAGGTTCAGTGCTCTAAGCGTAGTAGACGGAACATGCGCCATACGCGAGCGCGCCGATCACTTTCGAATCGGGTGGTGTCACAATTTCACTCGAGTGACTTGCGGTGACACCACAATGGTGTCATGATGATGTCATGGAACTTGAACAGTACGTCAGAAACATCCAGCAACAGCTGGAAACCGCGGCCGAGGCGGGTGGAGAAGAGGCCAGGATCGTGGCCGAACGACTCCTTGCCCCTTTGGAGTCAAGCGTGCGACTCGCACTCCTTGAAGCCCTGAGCGATGCAGCAAGTGAGATTACGCTTGAGCTCTCTCCCGGCTCCGTGGAGGTTCGTCTGCGCGGCAGCGATCCCGAGTTTGTGGTGTCAGCAGCCGAATCGACCGCTTCAGAGAACAACGAGCGCGACGACTCGGAAGGTGATCCCGAGCCGACTCACGCTCCTGAATTTGCAGCGACCGAACCCGACGACGGCGCGACCTCACGCACAACCCTCCGTCTCCCGGACCACCTCAAGACCCAGGTCGACGAGGCCGCGGCCCGGCAGGGCATTTCCGTGAACGCCTGGCTCGTTCAAGCGGTCGCCGCAGCAATTCACGCACCCCGTGTTCGCCAGGAACACCGGAGTGCACAATCACGCAAGAGCTTTAAAGGATGGGCACAGTCATGAACACGTTTGCAACCCCGAACCCAATCACCGCGATGATCGACATGTCGACGCGCTCCAACATTCTGGTCGTCGCCGAGGATCGCCAAGACACCACGGTTGAAATTGTGCCCAGGTCATTTCGACGAGGTGCAGACCAGCGAATGATGGATCAGATGACGGTCGATTTCTCGAACGGTCTCCTCCAGGTGATCCTCAAGCCCGCCCACCTGTATAACTGGTTCGATTTTGGGGCCGCGGTGGATGTCACCGTCAGAATGCCAAGTGGTAGCAACCTCACCGCAAGCTCCGGCATGGGAAACCTGCGCTGCGAGGGTGACTTCGACGCCGCCGAGCTGCGATCAGGCAAGGGTGAGATCAGGATCGACCGCTGCACCAGCCTGCGCTCACGCACCGGTCACGGAGACACGTACATCGGTCAGGTAACTGGGGCCGTCGACGTTTCTACTGGCAACGGGACGCTTCGCGTCGGCAGCCTCGCCGGAGACGGCGTCGTGAAGACGGCAAACGGTGACGTGTATGTATCCGAGGTTTCCGGGCGAGTTCGCCTGAAGAGTGCACACGGCAACATGATGGTGAGCCAATCGTCTGGTGAGCTGGAATTGAAGTCTTCAAACGGAAACCTGCGCGTAGAAGACGCGCTTCGGGGTTCGGTCTCCCTGCGAACCGCCAACGGGGCACTCGCCGTGGGGGTGCACGAGGGAACCGCTGCCTGGCTCGACCTCAACTCGTCCAGCGGTCGGGTGCGCAACGAGCTTGGCGAGGCGAGCGGCCCGGGCGAGGCACGGGCAACGGTAGAGGTAACGGCGCGCACGAGCCACGGCGACATTACAATCCGCCGATCCACCCCGATCGCCGCCTAGCTGGGAAAGACCGGGCTCTTTATCAGAACTCTCTCACCGTTGGAAGGGTACCAACGATCACTTCAAGAGAGTACGCTTCACCTTAAGGAGTAGGGGCGCATTCGATATTGGAGTCGCCCGGCTGTGGTGAACACCGGCAAGGAGGGGCACATGGCTGATCGGACGCTTCGCGGCACGCGCATCGGCGCGACAAGCTTGCAGGGCGAAGAGGGTGTTGAACTCTCCCCTAGACGCGCCGTCGAGTACCTCACCGACCGAGGCCGCGCCTTCACCGTCATGTTTGATGCCGATGCGGAACCCCCCGTTGAGTGGGTGGATCAGAGAAGTGGAGAGGTGGGGTTTCTCGACGACGAAGCTGGGCGGACCGCCCGCACCGAGTTCGAGGAAAAAGAAGCCTCTCAACGAACGCCCTGGGACATGCTGATCGAGCGCCGCAGCCGCGAGGAACTCGAAGAGCTCTTAGAAGAGCGTCTTCAGTTGCTCCGCGCGCGCCGCGGAGGCGCAGACTAGCTTCGGGGTTGGCAGCTAGATAGGGAGTTCATCATGGGACGCATCCACATCGACCTGTTCACCACGCTCGACGGGGTTGCGCAAGCTCCCGGCGGACCAGAGGAAGACCCGTCAGACGGGTTTCAGTTTGGGGGTTGGCAAGCCCCGCTCATTGACGAGGTCGTTGGCCAGCAGGTGCAAGACGGGATCGCGAGCATGGACGCGCTGCTGCTCGGCCGCAAAACCTACGACATCTTTGCCGCGTACTGGCCGCACCAAGAGGGCGGAACCGACGACAGCATTGCCAGGCGATTCAATCGGGTTCCGAAGTACGTTGCGTCTCGCCAGACTCTTCATCTTGAGTGGCCCGGATCCTCACTTCTCGGCCCGAACCTCGCCGAGGCGATCAGCGAGTTGCGCGAGCGGCACGACGAGGTTCACGTCATCGGCAGCCTCGACTTTGTGCAGTCACTTCTTGAAGAGAGCCTCTACGATCAACTGACGCTGTGGGTGTACCCGATCCTGCTGGGGCGCGGAAAGCGGGTGTTCGAAGACGGTGCGATTCCCACCTCGCTCAAACTGCTGGAGCCGGTCGTCGTCTCCCCCAGCGGCGCGATCATGCAGCGCTACGAGCGCCTCGAGGGCAGACCACTCACCGGCGATATGAGCGCGCGCGACTAGCGATCCGCTGTCAGTTCAAGCCTGAACATTTCTATGTAGCGTCGGAGCAGGCTGAGGTAACTCGCCTCGGCAATGTTTGTCTGATCGGTGCGATCTCGCGTGATCTCAGCGAGCAGCGGGGCCCCAAGCCCCGCCGCGATGGCCGAGTCGAGCATGAGGTCTTCTGCGTTCCACTCGAACGCGAACCCGAGCGCGAGGTGCTCGATGCCGAGCAGTGCCTCGAAAGCGCGTGCTCCTTCCCAGCCGTCGCGGTGCAGCGTCTGCAAGAAGGTCTCGTACATCTGGAGGGTTGCCGCGTCGCGCACGGGAGTTGTACTGAGTACCTGAATCACGTTGGGGTGGTTTGTGAAAGCGCGGTAGTACGCAACGCCGAAGCGGTGCATCGCCTCGGGCCAGGGCAGGTTCACGATGGCGGGATCGTGGATCTCACTCACCACCAGCTCCCGCACCAGGTCAACGATCTCCTGTTGCCCGCTGACGTAGTGGTAGAGCGAGGGTGCGCGAACACCCAGGCGCCTCGCAAGCGCCGCCATAGTGCAGGCGCTCCATCCGAACTCATCAATAATGTCAAGCGCAGCCTGCGCAATGAGAGCCTCGTTGAGCGGCGGACGGCGCGGACGCCCGGGCTTGCGTGGCTGCAGTTCTAGGCTTCGCGGTGCGCTCATCGTTGAGGCCCCCTCTCGAGTGTTGGGGATCATATCCGTAATGTTTCAGCTTGGTAAAGCCTTGAATCAGACCTTGCGCAAGAAATCTACGGCCATTAGCTTTATCAAAACACGTCGGCTTGCACAGGCGCAAGCTGCTAGCGAGAGAGTTGGCGACGCTATGACAACGCCCATCCCGACCATCAGCGGGTTCGACCGTATTGCCCCCGAAGACTCCCCCTCCCGAGAACTCACAATCTCACACGCGCGTAAGTCGTTTATGACGCCGGAGAAGGTCTCCCTGAACGCGATCGACGACGTGTCGTTCTCGATCAAGCAGGGTGAGTTCTTTGTGATGCTTGGCCCCTCGGGCTGCGGGAAGACCACGCTGCTTCGCAGCATTGCCGGGCTGGAAACGCTCGACGAGGGTCAGATCTTGCTCGGCAGCCGCCGCATCGATCAGCTCGCTCCCCACGATCGCCCGGTCAACACGGTGTTTCAGTCGTACGCGCTGTTCCCCCACCTCACGATCTCCGAAAACATCGCGTTTGGTCTGCAGATGGAGCGCAAGTCAAAAGCCGAGATTCGCGACCGCGTCCAAGAGATGTTGGATCTCGTGCAGCTCTCGCAGATGGCCAACCGCAAGCCCGACCAGCTCTCCGGCGGCCAGCAGCAGCGTGTGGCGCTCGCCCGGGCCCTTGCCAAGCAACCGGAGGTGCTGCTGCTCGATGAGCCGCTCGCGGCACTTGATCTCAAGCTTCGCCGCGGTATGCAGAGCGAACTCAAGCGCCTGCAGCGCACGACGGGTATCACCTTCGTGTTTGTGACCCACGATCAAGAAGAGGCCCTGAGCATGGGCGACCGGATCGCGGTGTTTAATCAGGGGCGACCCGAACAGATCGGCACACCCGAAGAAATCTACGAGAAGCCGGTCAGCCGCTTCGTCGCCGACTTCATCGGTGAGACCAACTTCATCAAGACCCCGGCTACCAGAGTGGATGTCGGGGGCGACGATCTCATTCAGGTGCAACTGCCGGGTGGCGATCCCGTGGTGCTGCCAAAGTCGGTTCCAACACCCGACGGTACCGTCACGGTTACGATCCGCCCGGAGCGGATCAGCCTCGCCCCGGGCGGACACCGCTTTGCGAGCGGCACGATCTCAAAGCTGGTCTACATGGGCACGGACCTTCGCTGCACCATAGCGCTCGACGACGGCACTCAGGTGAGCGTGCGGGTTCCGCCGCCGTTTCACGAGGGACTCCAGCCGGAAGCTCTTGTTTCGCTCTATGCAGAGACGACCGCGCTGCGGCCGCTCAGCCCCGAACCCGCTGAGGTGCGCTCATGAGTGTGCAGGCGCCGGAGCGAGCGCAGGATCCTGCCAGCCAGACAACACCCGCGACAGCAGCGAAACCAAACCGTCTGCGCACCCCGCGCCGACCGGGCCAACTGGGGTGGCTCGCGAGCACACCGGCGATCATCATTGGCCTGCTCTTTACCGTTGGCCCGCTCATTATCATCGTGCTGTTCTCGTTCATGTCGCGGCCGCCGCAGGGTGGCGGTGTCGTTTACGACTTCACGCTCGATCCCTACATCGGATTCCTCTTCCAGAGCGACTTCGTCGGTAACACCACCTTCGATCCTCGCTATCTGCAGGTGTTCGGGGACTCGCTCTGGCAGGCGCTGGTCACGACCGTCATCTGTCTGCTGCTGTCATTCCCGCTCGCCCTGTGGATGGCGACTCGCTCCACAAAACTGCAGAACTTCCTCGTGCTGATCGTGACGATCCCGTTCTGGACGAACCTGCTCGTGCGCACCTACGCCTGGATGCTGATCCTGAACGACAACGGGATCATCAACAATGCGTCATCTGCCCTGGGCTTCGGCAAGATGGAGTTGCTCTACACCCCCTTCGCCTCGCAGCTCGGCCTGATCTACACGTTCCTGCCGTTTATGGTGCTGCCGATCTACGCGTCACTTGCGGGCTTCGACTTCCGGCTCGCGGAGGCCGCGTACGATCTCGGCGCGCGCAAATGGGCCGTGATCCGGCGCATCATCTTGCCGATTGCGACTCCGGGAATCATCTCGGGTGTGCTGCTGGTGTTCATGCCCGCGTTCGGCTCGTACGTGCAGCCCGTGTTGCTCGGCGGCGGCAAAGTGCTGTTGATCGGTAACCTCATCGCCTCACAGTTTGGAGATGCCCGCAACTGGCCATTCGGTGCAGCACTCTCCGTCATCATTCTCGTCATGCTGATGATCGCGCTCATGGCGATCGCGTTCTACTCCCGAAAGTCGGGACGAAAGGTGGAGATCTCGCTATGACCTACACCGATGCAACCAAGCCCGTCAACGCCGTTAGTCGGCGCGACCGCAAACCGTCGCGTGCGCTTCGCCTGCGGGACTTTCCGGGCGTGGGACCCATCTCGATCTTCGCGCTCATCTTTCTCTACGTTCCGATCATCATCACGACGATCTACGCGTTTAACGACGGCTCCTCCGCGCTGGTGTGGAAGGGGTTCAGCTTCCGCTGGTTCGGAGAGGTCGCCCAGAACGCGAACCTGATGAGTTCGGTCTGGGTCTCGCTGCAGATCGCGATTGTCGCAACCGTCGTCGCCACGGTCTTCTCGATCCTGTTTGCGCTGTCGGTGGAGCGGCTACGCAGGCAGGGTAGTGCGATCGCCACCGCGATCCTGACCGCCCCGCTTGTGATCCCGGAGATCGTGCTCGCGGTCGCAACACTCGGCTTCATTCGCATGATCGGGCTGCAGCCCGGAATGTTCGCGCTGATCCTCGCCCACACCTCGTTCTGCATCCCGTTCGCGCTCATGCCGATTAGGGCGCGCCTGAAGGGCCTCGGCAACACCTACTTCGAAGCTGCGACGGACCTGGGTGCGACGAACCTGCAGGTGTTCCGCAGGATCACACTCCCGCTGCTCGTACCGGGCATCATCTCGGGGGCGATCCTGGCGTTTGTGATCTCGCTCGACGACTTCATCATCTCGAATTTCCTCTCGGCCGCGGGGGCGACCCCGCTGCCGGTGTTCCTGTTCAGCCTGATTCGACGCGGCGCGAGCCCAGCCGTCAACGTGGTGGCAACCATGCTGCTTGTGCTCGCCATCGTCGTTACCACCATCACGTTCCTGCAGTCTCAACGAAGGAGTAACAAACATGCGTAATTCACTGCGAAAATCACGGGTCATCTCGGCGCTCGCCATCGGCGCGGTCGGTGCCCTCGCCCTCACCTCGTGTGGAGGTGGGGTGAGCGATAGCGGCGGCAACGATAGCAGCGACAAGGCTTCATCGAAGTACGTCGAGGCGACGAGCGGCGAGCTCAACCTCTACACCTGGAGCGACTACTTTCCTGACGAGCTCGTGAAGAAATTCACGAAAGACACGGGGATCAAGCTCAACGTCGACTACTACGACAGCAACGAGAACCTCGAGGCCAAACTGCGCGCCTCCGACGGAGCGGGCTACGACGTCGTAGTGCCGAGCGACTACATGGTCGAGATTCTCAAGAACGACAACCTGCTGATGAAGTTCGATTCTTCAACCCTGCCAAACGGCGGCAACATTAAGGACGACTTCCTGGATGTCTACTTCGACGAGGGTCGCCAGTACTCGACCCCGTACCTCTACGGCACGACGTCGTTCGCCTACGACAAGGACGTGATCAAAGAAGATCTCACCTCGTGGAATGACTACTTCAACCCGCCGGCCTCGGCTGGCAAGGTCGGCATTATGAACGACCAGGTTGAGGTCGTGAACTCGGCGTTGCGCGCAACGGGTGGCGAGTTCTGCACGACTGACGGCACCGAGCTGCAGGCGGCACAGGATCTACTCACCGCATTCAAGCCGCACGTTGGCACGATCAACAGCGACGCGATCCTCGAGCGCCTCGCAAACGGCGAGCAGTCGATGGCGATGATCTGGAACGGTGCCGCGCACCGCGCGATGCAGGAGAAGCCGTCACTGACCTACGTGTACCCGAAGGAGGGCATCGCGCTGTGGCAGGACAACTTCACGATCCCGTCGGGCGCCAAGAATGTCGACCAGGCCAAGACCTTCTTGAACTGGATGCTTGATCCCGAGAACATGGCCGTCGCCGTGAACTTCCAGGCCTACGCCTCGGGTGTGAAGGGCACCGACGAGCTGATGTCGCCAAAACTCGCGAAGAGCGAGGCGATCGTGATTCCGAAGGGCTACGATCTCGCGAAGCCGGTGAAGCCCTGCAGCAACGAGGAGCTCACCAACTACACGAAGATCTTCGAGACCTTCAAGGGTTAATCACTCAACGGCTAATCGTTGTACTTACGTGGGCGTCGCAGCAGAGCTGCGGCGCCCACTGCTATGCCGGCCACAGCGCACAGGCCCCAGAGGGTCGCGATTGCGGATCCGAAGCGGAGCGCGGGAGTTTCACCCTCAACAAGCGGCACCTCCGCGACCATCGCGTCGGCGGTGAACGGTTTCAGCCGGGCGAGATCCGTGCCGTCGGGAGCAACGACCGCGCTCGTGCCGACGGTTGAGATGTTGACGAGAGCGCGGCCGGTCTCGATCGCCCTCATGCGAGCGATCGCGAGCTGCTGGGCACTCTCGTCGGTGTGACCGAAGTCGGCGTTGTTGGTCTGCGCAAAGATCACTTCGGCGCGGTCTCGGGTGAGCTCCACAGCCTGCTGGTCAAAGATGATGTCGAAGCAGATCGCGAGGCCCGCTCGCACGGTGCCTGCCTCGGTCGTCACATCGATCACCGGCGAGCGCTTGCCGGGAGTGTATTCCAGCTGCACCAGGTCCACAAGATCGGGAGCGAGCGCGTGGAAGAAGTCGCGGTTCGGCATGTACTCGGCGAACGGCACAGGGTAGTTCTTGTCGTAGCGCCCCGGCTCTTCGCCCGCGCTCCCCCACACAAGCGTGCTGTTGGTGTAGGTGCCGTCTTCGTTTGGCATCACCGAGCCGATGACGATAGGCGCGTTCGCGCGATCCGCAAGTTCTTCAACTTGGAACCGGCCAATGCGGTTTCCAGCGAAGTTGAACTCGGCACTATTCTCGGGCCAGACGATCACATCGACGGACTCGCCCTTGGCTTCTAACTTGTCGAGCAGGGTTTTGGTGGCCCGAATGTGATCGTTCAGCACCGCACCAGATTCACGGTCATCAAAAATGCCCGATTTCGAGTTGCCCTGCACCGCGGCAACCCGCAGGGTGCCCCGAGAGTCGAGGGCGGCATTGGGAACCAGCGCGAGCAACACAAGAAGTGCCAGAGAAGCGGCAGCGGCAACAAGGGGTGCATACCTGCGGAGCACAGGATCGCTGAGTACAGGATCACCGGGCACAGGATCACGGAGCGCAGCAGCCTCCGAGGCTTTCTGGCTTCGGGTCATAAACCACACGGCTACTGGCACCGCGCAGGCCAGCGCGATGAGACCGCTCAACCCGGCGAACCCCACCCACGAAACAGACTGCGCGAGCGGGCCGTCTGCCTGCGTGTGGACGAGCCTGCCCCAGGGGAAGCCGCCATAGGGCAGGGATCCCTGCACCTGCTCGCGCGCGACCCACAACCCCGCCACGGCAAGGGCTTGAGCGCCAGCGAGCAGCAGCGGTCGCCGGACAAGCCATGAGGTGATGGCCATTCCGCGGGTCGTGAGTGCCGCAAGGAACCCGAACAGCGCAAACCAGATAATCATGAGGCCACACAGGCCAAGCCACGGCACGGGCCCGAGGTACAGCGTCAGCCACGAAATGTGAGGCATCCAGAAAGCGGCACCAGCGGCAGCACCGATGAGGGCTCCGCGCCAGATCCGCTGTTGCCACAGCGCGACCAGGATCACGGCGACCCCCGGGAACACCACCCACCACCAGCCGAGTGACGGCGTCGCGGCGTCAAGCAGCAAACCACCCACGATGGCGAGGAGCAGCGCCTTCCACAGCGAAATCCGTGGCACCGTTTCTGACTGCGTCATCAGCTTGAACTCGAGGCTTCGACAATGCCACGACGAATGCTCCGTTTTGCCTCACGAGCAAGACGGGCGAGGTCGCCGAGCCGATCCTCATCGAGCTCTGCGCGCACACCGGCTTCGCAAGCCTGAGCGATCTGATCGAGCAGGTCAATGGTCTGTTTCGACCAGCGCACAAAGTCTCCGGCGCCGATACCGGTGTCTTCAAGCAGGCGCTCGATCGAGATTCCCCGAGACCACGCGTGCATGGTTGACGCGAGGCCCGCGTGAGGCATTTCAGTTCGGGGCAGGCGGTGGCGCTCCGCGAGATCGTCCAGTTGCACCCAGGTATCGAGCACACGGTCGTGCGCGGCAGCAAACGCCGCACCACCGGGCAACCGGGGCTCAATGTCATCGTCTCGGCGCGGCTCATAACTGAGCACACAGCACATCGCGGCGAGGCCAGCAGCGTCGAGGCCGCGGAAGGCATCGTGACGGAGGCACTCGGCAACGAGCAGGTCGCGATCACCGTAAATTCTGCGCAGCAGCTCACCCCAGGGGGTCACCTCGGGCTCACCCGCCGCGCCCTCGAGATACTCAAGCTGCAGCAGTTCTTCGACCACCCGCTCGAACGTGCGCGCAATAGTGCCGGTGCGGGAAGCGATCTGGCGCCTTCCGCGCTCAACCTTGCGGCGCAACTTGCGCGCTCGATCCTCCCAGCGCTTACGGTCAGAACCGTGTGCGCGGGCCGCTGCCGCGTCGTAACTCGCCAGCGATTCTTGTTCGGCGCGCAGTTCGCGGGCCTGATCCACCACTGCGCGGTCCGTCTGGAACTGCGCAAACGACAGCTCCAGGGTGTCGCGCGCAACCTCAAAGTTCATGCGCTGCAGCAGGTTCACGGTCATGTTGGCTGTCGGGCGGAAGCTGGACTTCACCGGGAAGGATCGCGCGCCCGCGAGATGCGCGAGCGATTCGAGCTCGACACCGTCATTCCAGACAACGATCGCGTGGCCCTCGGTGTCGATGCCGCGGCGACCGGCGCGACCGGTGAGCTGGGTGTACTCCCCCGAAGTCAGCGCCACGCGCTCTTCGCCATTGAACTTGTCGAGGCGCTCGATCGCAACGGCCCGAGCGGGCATGTTGATGCCGAGCGCCAGTGTTTCGGTTGCGTACACGAGTTTCACGAGACGGCGCTGAAACAGCTGTTCGACCACGGTCTTGAAGGCGGGCAGCAGTCCCGCATGGTGCGCGGCGATGCCTCGTTCGAGGCCCGCGATCCACTCGCTCACCCCGAGCACCCGGCGCTCTTCATCGCTCATGTCGGCGATCTCTGCGAGGGCTACCTTGCGAATCTCGTCGCGCTCCTCGCGGGTCGTCAGACGGATGCCGTCGTACAGGCACTGTCGCACGGCCTGGTCGCAGCCATTGCGACTAAACACAAACACGATCGCTGGCAGCAGCTCTGTCTCGTCGAGTGCACGCGCGATGTCGGCACGCGACACTCGTTTGGTGCGCACGGGAGCGCGGCCCCGGCTGCGCTGGTTTTGATCGTACTGATTGCGGCCGTGCTGGTTACGACCGTGCTGACCACGCGCGCTGTGGCTACGATCGTGGTGGTTACGTCCCCCGCCCGCGCCGTACTCGCTGCTTCTACCTCGTCCGCCCTCGCGGTTGCCCCGGCTGCCTCTTCCCTCAAGCATCCGCAGCTCAGGGTTCAACCGGCCTCGGGCCACCAGCCCACCGTCTTCGCCAACGTAGAGCGGCAGCAGATCCTTCGAGGTTAAGACGTGCTGGTACAGCGGAACCGGGCGATGCTCCGAGAGCACAACGTCGGTGTCGCCGCGCACCGCGTGCATCCAATCACCAAACTCTTCCGCGTTCGACACGGTCGCAGAGAGTGATACCAGTCGCACCTCACGCGGTAGGTGCAGAATAATCTCTTCCCACACGGCCCCGCGAAAGCGGTCGCCCAGGTAGTGCACCTCGTCGAGCACCACAAACGCAAGATCGTGCAGAGCCTCTGACTCGGCGTAGATCATGTTTCGCAGCACCTCGGTTGTCATTACGACAATTGGCGCGTCCCCGCGAATGTTGGTGTCGCCGGTGAGGAGACCAACCTCGTCTTCACCGTACTCAGCGCAAAGCTCGTGGAACTTCTGGTTCGAGAGCGCCTTGATGGGTGCCGTGTAGAAGATGCGCGCGTCTCGCTCGCGCCGTGCGAGGTACACCGCGAACTCCGCGACCGTGGTCTTGCCCGATCCCGTCGGCGCCGCGACCAACACGCTGCGCCCCTCTTCCAAGCGCTCACAGGCGGTGATCTGAAAGGTATCTAGTTTGTAGCCGAGGCGGGCAGAGAACTGCGCGAGCGCGGGGTAGTCGCTCACGCGGCATCCTTGTCGTCGGTGGTCGAGAGATCGTAGTTGGCGAACTCAGCGGCTCGGCGTTTATCAACGCGTCGGTCGTGCAGGATCGCTATGCCCGCCGCCGCGAAGTACAGCACAACAATGGGCGCGGCCAGCAGGAACATGCTCAGCAGGTCTGCCGCCGGGGTGGCGATACCCGCGAAGAGAATGATGACGAGCAGTGCGATGCGCCAGCTCTTCAAGATTGATGCACCGCGCACCACACCAATAAAGTTCAGCATGACGAGGAACACCGGCAGCACAAACCCGACTCCGACGACAAGCAGCAGTTTGGTCGCAAAGTCGAGATAATTGCGCGCATCCAAGAAGAATGCGTCCTTCTCCGGCTGGAACGACGCCATGAGTCTCACAATATTGGGAAGCACGATCCACCCGGCAAACGCACCACCAAGAAACAGCGGCACTGCAGCTCCGAGGAAAGCCACACCATAGAGCTTCTCGCGCCTGGTGAGCCCCGGAGCGACAAAAGCCCAGATCTGGTAGAGCCACACGGGCGAGGCAACAATCACTGCGACGAACAGCGCGATCTGCATCTTGGTATTGAACGCGCCCGTGATGTCGCCGTACGCAATAGTTGCTTGACGCCCCTGTTCGTCGAGCTGTTCGATGGGAACACGAAGAATGTCCCACACCCACGCCGACAAGAACCAACCAACCACGAGTCCAACGACAATCGCAACGGCCGAAATGAACAGCCGTTTGCGCAGTTCAACGAGGTGTGCACCGAGACTCATACGTCCTTCGGTGTTGCGCTTTTTTCGCGCCTCAGTTGCCATTCGCTCAGTTTATCCCAGGGTGCCTGCGTGTATCGCTCACGCGTCGTATGCCGCGAGGGCACGCGCGGTCCAGTCGCGCACCGCGGCGCACGCGGTGGCGGGTGACTCCACAATTATTTGCCCTGGCGCGACCTGAACAAGCTGGATCGCGGCGCGCTCATGCCAGGCCTCAACCGCCACGAGCACACGCTGCGCCGGCAGCTCCTGAATAACCTCGGGGTCAAACCCCTGGATGCTCGGCAACAATTGCGCGGGCAGCGAGGCGGTCAGTGTAAAGCTGTGCCGGTCTTCATGAGACACGGCGTCACGAGGGGGGTGAGGATCCTCCCCCTGCGTTGTCTCGACAGCCTCGAGCAGCTGAAGCTCGCTCATGTGGCCAAGCCGGAAGGTTCGTGCGGCATGACGGTCGTGGCACCACGCGCGCAGGTACCAGGAACCACCGTGCTGCGAAAGCTCAAGCGGATCCACCTTACGAGAGGTGTGGTGCCCCGCGGCATCACGATACTCAAACGCGAGCACTCGCTGCTCTTCAATCGCGGATACCGCGACCGGCAAGCGCGCATCCTCTCGATCTGCGGTGACGGTGAGCGCGGCAGTTCGTTCGGGATCGCCGAGCGCTGCACCAAGCTTCTCTGCGGTTGCGCGGGCGAGCTCCGCCGATTCCCCGGGCAGCACACCTGTCAGGGCGTGCAATCCCGCGATCAGCGCAGCGGTCTCTGCGGGAGCGAATCGTGGCGCATCATCGACACCAACCACCTTCGTGAGGCTGACGAGATCGTCATGTTCGAACGCGTCCCAGTTGATGTCGAAGAGGTCATCGTCTTGGTAGGTGAGCGTCTCACCGGGAACGCCGGCCGTTCCAAGTATCGTCACGAGTTTGCGCAACAGCGATGGGGAGACATCAAAAGCCGCGGCAAGCTCGGTCACTGTTGTGGGCCCGTGTTCGGCCAAGTAGGGAACGAGCGAAAGGAGCAGCATCACCCGGTCAGAACTCAGTACAGCCTTATGCATGTTTGCCCTCCGCGTGAGCGTGCGCAACGGCACGGAGGCGGTTCACAACGAGTGTGCGCAACTCGTCCGGGGCAATCACCGTCACGTCTGATCCGTAACCGACAAGCTCGGCGGCGAGCACGTGTGCATCGAGCATGCCGATCACGAGCTCGGGTTGCTCGTTCTCATCGCGTTCTGCACCGCGCTCTGGAATCACACCAGCGTTGACCACCACTCGCGGCGTCAGCCTGGCCTCAGCAACACTGCCCTGCCGCACCCGAACTGTTGCGAGCTGGCTTTCACTGCGGTGCAGCAAATCAGCCACGATGCCGTCCGCGCGATCGAACAGCTCAGCGTCGAAAGTCTCGGGGCTAACACGAACATCACCCGAGATTCGTGACAGCAGGAACACACGGTCTGCGTCTCGCTGCAGATCCCAGGCAATGAGGTGCCAGCGACCGTCGAGCCGATGCAGTCGAAGCGGTGCGACCATTCGCAGGAGCGGGGTATCTCGTCCAGGAAGCGTGTAGTCGAAGCGGACCACAACCCCTGCGTCAATTGCGCGCTGCAAGGGAGCAGCGGCGGGTTCTGCCGTGCCCAGACGCGGAGCGACCCCCAGGTGCTGAACGTCGAGCCCGGCACCCAGTGATTCAAGCTTCATGGCAGCGCGGCGGGACTCGGCACTCAGACTGCCCTCGCTCCAGGCAACCGCCGCGAGCCGCAGCAACATCAGCTCGCGCTCGCTGAAGCGCAGGTCTTCAGGAAACTGCAACAGCTCCTTTGAAATGCGGTAGCGCGTGAGCAAATTGTTGCCCGGCTCTAGCGGAGAATCGAGGGTCTCGATCTGAATGCCGAGCGACCGCAATAGCTCTTTGTCGCGTTCGAACTGCCGGTCGAGTGTGGCGTTGTCGCCACCGCGCCGGTAACGCTCAGAGTATCCGTACACCGACGAGAGCAGTGAACTCTTCGTCAGGCCTTCGGTACTCGCAACCAACGCGAGAACTAGACCGAAGACCCGCTGCTCGCTCGGAACGGTTGAGCGTTCGGGGGTGTTCGACACTCGTCAGCTGACTCCGAGGATGTCAACAACAAGAACGCGAGCCTTTCCGCCGGTGTTCTCGATGATCACGACCTGTGAGCCAACGGTCTTGCCGGTGAGCTCGGTGCGGAAGGTGTTGCCCGACTGAGAGATCTGAGCCTCGTTGCCGAGCGCCTTGATACCGTCTGTCCAGGTGTCAGAGAGAAGCTTCTGAGCGTTGTCGGTGACCGTCGGATCCCAGAGAACCTCGGTGACCTGAGCGACAACGTTTTCTGCGTCGGTGACCGTCGCGCCGTCGCCCTCAATGCGCACCGCAGAGCGGGTACCCTCGGGAGCTTTAACTGGGGGAACAACAACGCCGGGCCGACCTTCGTCGTTGGTCACCACGGCCGGGAAGCCGTTTGGCAGCCCGCGCATCTTGCCCTGAGCACGAAGTGGGCTTTCCGCGACCACGTCGATCACACCGACGAGCGCGGATCCCTCGTCGCCGCTAATCTGGGCGGCGTCTTTGGCCGAAATACCAACAACCACGCGGTCACCAACGGCGGCGCAGCGCACCGCTTCGCTCACGGGGTTCGACTGCTTCTTAGAAACCATCAAAAACTCGGGTCCGGCTGCCTGCCCGCTGAAGGCGGGGCTTGCGTAGACGGGAGCACTCGTCTTTGCATCGAAGAGTGCCATGTTGATGGACACGAGAGTATCTTCTCCTGCCACCTCGCTGCGATCTTTAGCTTTCTCAGCGAAGGATCGCTGCGAAACCTCAATGTCAACATCCTTCGGGATGGTCACATCGGGCAGCTCGCCGAAGCCGTTCTTTACCTTGACACCGTCGCTCAGCGCACCGGGCTTCAACTGCGAAACGCAGTCGCTCGACTGATCCTGCTGCGCACTGCAAGCAGTGAGCCCCGTGAGTAGCAGCACGGCGGCGGCAGTAGCGGGAACAATTCGACGAAGCATATGCACCTCTGCAAGAGACTGTGTGTGGTTGATCCTTGCGGATCCTCCAAGCGTGTGAACTCAGCTATCCTATCGAATCCTGGCTGGGATCCTGCACGCCGCGCTCCTCAGCGAACTTCCTCGCGTCCCGAACTTTCTTGCGCAGAATCTTGTCGCTCTTGGGACGTTCACCCACGCTCTCAGGATCCCAGGCCTCGGGGTTGCCATCGGCTCCGAGGTCGGGCAGCCAGGTCGCCAGGTCTTCGTCACTGAATTCGCTCTTCGAGGCGCGGCGCTTAAGCTCTGGGAGCACTGTGCCAGGTGCGAGCCTGCGCGCGGTGATCAGGAAGCCTGTGTGCGCCACCATGCGGTGGTCCGGCCGGACGGCGAGCCCCTCGACGTGCCAACCGCGCACCATGGTTTCAGAAGACTGCGGGTGGGTAAACAGGCCGCTCCGCTGCAGCTGCTCAGCGGTTCGCGAGAGCTGGGTCACCGTTGCAACGTAACAGATCAGCACGCCGCCCGGCTTCAGAGCCGTCGCAGCAACATCGACGCACTCCCACGGAGCGAGCATGTCGAGCACCACGCGGTCGATTGACCCCGCCTCGCAGCGCGAGGGGAGCGCGTCTTGCAGATCCCCCACTGTGATGCTCCAGTTCTCGGGAACCGAACCCGAGAATGCCGCAACGTTGCCGCGGGCAATATCGGCGAACTCCTCGCGTCGCTCGAAAGAAAACAGCTCACCCTCTGCGCCGGTAGCGCGCAGCAGGTGCAGTGAAAGTGCGCCTGAGCCAACACCGGCTTCGACCACGCGGGATCCCGGGAAGATGTCGGCGAGCGACACGATCTGCGCGGCATCCTTCGGATACACGATCGCCGCGCCTCGCGGCATCGACATCACAAAGTCTGAGAGCAGCGGGCGAATCGCGAGGTATTCTTCACCGTTGCTGTTGACCACAACGGAGGCGTCGGGCAGTCCCACCAGCTGCGCGTGCGGGATGATGCCACGGTGGCTGTGAAACTCGCCGTCGGGAACCAGGGTGATCGTATTGATGCGCCCCTTTGGGCCGGTGAGCTTGACGCGATCACCGTAGCCAAGCGGTCCGCTGGGTGAGGGGGTGTGCGTTGTGTTCTCTGTCACTTACTTGCTTCCGTCTGGTTGTGAACTACGGGCGTCTCCCCGCAGCTGAGTAAATCGTTGGCTCAGGATCGTTGCGTCGATCCCAGCCAGTGTCGGCCAGAGCGCGTGGCTCGGTGCCTGGCTCAGGTCGATGAGGTTTGGCACCCCGATCGCCACCGCGCCCGCGGCGTGTGCCGATCGCAGCCCCGTCGGGGAATCCTCAATTGCGACGCAGTGCTCGATCGGCACGCCGAGCATGGCGGCGCCGCGAAGGTAAGGATCGGGGTCGGGCTTCTCTTTCGCCACCTCGTCTCCCCCGATAATCGCTTTGAATGATCCTGCTGGCAGCATCCCAACCACCGCGTCGGCGATCGGCCGCACCGCCATCGTGACGAGCGCGCTCGGGATCCCGGCTGTCTCGAGCGACGCAAGCAGTTCAACGGCACCGGGCCGCCACGCCGGTTCACCCTTCAGCAAGCCCGCGATGACCGCGTCGCGCCACTCCGCAATAATCTCGTCCGACGACATCGGCACACCAAGCTCTTGAAACCTTGCCGCCGCCGCGCGCAGCCCGGAGCCCACCAGCCAGTGCTTTACTTCATCTGTGAGCTCGATGTCGTACCGCGCGAGCATCACGAGTTCGGCCTCAAGCCAGAGCGGTTCGGAGTCAATCAGCGTGCCGTCCATGTCCCACAGCACGGCCGCGGGGGCCGAACTGGAAGGGGGCATGGAAGAAACTTTGCTCATCCGAGCAAGTCTATCCAGCCGCGGTCGATATTCTAGAGAGAATCACCTGTCTCACCGACCCACCTGTTTTAGGAGCCCACACCAGTGACCGAATCCGATTCCCAACACCCTCGAGTGCTCATTATGGCGTTCCAGGGATGGAGCGACGCGGGCGACGCCACGACCGAGGTGCTCCAGCATCTCGGTGGGCTCATCGATGCCGAGGTGCTGCACGTGATCGCGGCGGAGGGCTACGTCGATTTTCAGGTGCATCGCCCCAAGCTGGTGTTTGACGAGGCCGGTAATCGAGTTCTTGACTGGCCGGACACCCGCCTTCTGGGGACGGTGCAGCGGCCGAGTGCGGTTCCCGAGGCGACCAGTGAACTCGCTGCTGAACTCTCGACCGAGCTCGCCAGCGAACTCGCAGCTGAACTCGCCGCCGAACCCCGCACTGAGGATCCTCAGGCGGAGACACTTCGACGACTCGACGGCACTCCCGTTACCGATCTCTTTTTGCTTGCCGGAGTTGAGCCCGCGCGTGACTGGCAGAATTTCGCCGACGAGGTGCTCGAACTTGTTGATGTGTGGGCGATCGACACCGTCATTATTTTGGGTTCGATGTTCTCAGACGCGCCCCACTCGCGCCCGATCGTCACGACTGTTTCGACCGAGAGCGCGAAGCGCCGCGCCGAGACCGGTGCCGTGCGCAGCAGCTACGAGGGTCCGGCGGGGAT
Organism: Leucobacter viscericola; assembly: GCF_011299575.1. Classification (NCBI taxonomy): domain Bacteria; kingdom Bacillati; phylum Actinomycetota; class Actinomycetes; order Micrococcales; family Microbacteriaceae; genus Leucobacter; species Leucobacter viscericola. The sequence goes on along the minus strand of NZ_CP049863.1, from coordinate 72,721 downwards.
CGCCACCGTCATCGATCTCGCACTCGCGGAAGCCGGGATCGCTCCCATCTCGCTCTGGGCCCAGGTGCCCCACTACGTGCACAGCACGCCTTCGCCCAAGGCGACACTGGCTCTGCTCGACAAGCTCGAGGAAGTGCTCGACATCGTGATCCCCCGCGGCGAGCTGCTGGCGCAGGCAAATGAGTGGGAGTCGAACATCAACCGGATCGCCGCAGCTGACGACGAGATGTCGCGCTACATTCGCAGGCTTGAGGAGTCGCGCGATGAGGCGCTTGCTGCCGAGTCGACGGGCGATGCGATTGCGCTCGAATTCGAGAAGTTCCTCGAGGATGACCGCGAGTCGAAGCCGAAGTTTGAAGATCCGGATGAGGATCCCGGGTTCGAAGGCCCGCGAGCGTAAACCTCGGCCGTTCTGCGCCGACTGGACGCTTCCCATGAGCGGCCAGGTTACCGACGAGTGACCAGGCTAAATACACGTAGCTAAGGCAGGCTCTCGTTGCTTGCCTCGTCATTGGTCAGCGAAAAACCCTAGAGCGTCACCCCGAGCAGCGCCGAAACCGCATCCGCGATCAGCTGAGGATCGTCGACGCCACGATCAAGTGCCGCATCGAGAGTCGCGAGCATGACGGTGGTATCAAGATCGTTAGCGAGCGCCGCGCGCAGCTGTTGCAGTACCGCGAGCGAGGAGGCAGGGTCATCGCTCTGACGGGTGAGCCCCTGTTGCCAGCCCTTCAGCCGGCGAGTCGCGACCTCGAGGTCGCCGTCGCTCCACTCCCACTCCGAGCGGTAGTGATGCGCCAGCAGGCCGAGTCGAATAGCGGACGGATCCGCCCCCGCATTCAGCAGCTTCGAAACGAAGACGAGATTGCCGCGCGACTTCGACATCTTGTGTCCCTGATACGACACGAGTCCGGCGTGACAGTACGCGTGCGCAAGCGGGGTGCCGGACAACGCTGTTGCGTGGGCGGCCGTGAACTCGTGGTGCGGGAAGACGAGGTCTTCGCCACCACCCTGCACCGTGAACGCACCGCCGAGCGCGCGCGTCGCGATGACCGAGCACTCAACGTGCCAGCCGGGGCGCCCCTCGCCCACTGGGCTCTCCCAGCTGGGCTCACCCTCGCGGGCTGAACGCCACAGCAGCGGATCAAGCGCATTACGCTTGCCGGGTCGCTCAGGATCGCCACCGCGCTCAGCGCTCAGCTGCAGCATGATGCTGTGCTCGTAAGGGGCAACATCGCCGAGCCGCCACTGCGAAGACTGCTGCGCTTCATCGATGTCAAAGTAGATGTCGTGGCCGACGGCACCCTCCGTGGGTACTTCGTACGCAAACCCGAGTTGTTTCAGCTCGCGCACGGCCTCCGCGATCTCGATGATCTGTTCGGTGACCGCAACGTAGTGCTCGGGCGGGATCATGCCCATGCGGTGCATGTCTGAGCGGAAGAGTCCGATCTGTTCTTCAGCGAGTTCTTGCCAGTCGACGTTCGTGGCGTTTGCGCGCTCAAGCAGCGGATCATCGATGTCAGTGATGTTCTGCGCGTACACGGTTTCGATGCCGGCGTCACGCCAGGCCCGCTGCATGATGTCGAAGGTCAGGTAGGTGAACGCGTGCCCGAGGTGGGTCGCGTCGTAGGGGGTGATGCCACACACGTAGAGAAGAGCGCGGCCATCGGGGATGGCGGGGTGCTCAAGCCGTTGTTTTGCCGTGTTGAACAGCTTGGGGGTCAGTCCCTCCCCCGGCAGCTCGGGAAGAACGGGCGGAGTCCAGGTTCTCACAGAGCGACCCCCGTCGTCTGCTGGGCAATACCGGCTGCAGAGCTGCCACCATCGGCCGAGAGCACACCGGTGCTCAGCAGCACGATGATCGCGATACCAACAACCACGCGGTAGATCACAAAAGGCAGGAAGCTGCCCTTCGAGATGTACTTCATAAAGAGGCCGATCACAAAGATCGCAACGATAAACGCGACCACGGTGGCGATCAGCGTCATGCTCATGGGGGTCTCAGATTCAGGAGCCTTCAGCGCTTTGTATACCTGGTAGAAACCGGAGCCGAGCACGGCCGGGATCGCTAGCAGGAACGAGTAGCGAGCCGCGGCCTCACGCTTGTAACCCATGAAGAGACCCGCGGTGATGGTGCCGCCGGAGCGTGACACACCGGGGATCAGCGCGAGCGCCTGGGCGAAGCCGTAGATGAGGCCGTGCTTCCAAGTGAGCTTTTCGATCGGGCGCACCTTTTGGCCCACACGATCCGCGACGCCGAGCAGCAGACCAAAGACGATCAGGCTGATCGCGACGAACCACAGCGAACGCAGGGTCGTTTCGATTTGATCCTGAAACAGCAGGCCGAGCACCACGATCGGCACCGTGCCGATGATGATCCACCAGCCCATGAGGGCGTCGGGATCCTTGCGCGGCACCGATCCCGTCAGCGAACGGAACCAGCGGCCGATGATCCGCACGATGTCGCGCCAGAAGAACACAATCACGGCGGCTTCGGTGCCGATCTGCGTGATTGCGGTGAACGCGGCACCCGCGTCACCAATGCCCATAAGCTCGCTCGCCACTCGCAGGTGTGCGCTCGACGAGATCGGAAGAAACTCGGTCAGGCCTTGCAAAATGCCGAGCAGGATCGCCTCGATGATTCCCATGTTTCCTTTCACAGCGAGGGGGTCTCGCCCAGCCCAGACTCACGCAAACGTGACGGGGCCGCCGTCCAGAATAGCCGACGGATCCTTAATATGCGCGAAGCGGGTCAGTGTATGTGTGCAGCAGATCGGTGTATGTGCGACACAGGTCGGTGTGTGCGAAGCGGATCAGTAAGTGCGGAGCAGATCGACGAGCACACGGTGACCGAAGTCGATCGCGTCGAGTGGCACCCGCTCGTCTACGCCGTGGAACATGCCGGGGAAGTCGAGATCTGCGGGCAGCCGCAGCGGGGCAAACCCGTATCCCGTTATGCCGAGTTTCGAGAGCGCCTTGTTGTCGGTGCCTCCAGAGAGCAGGTAGGGCAGCACGCGTGCCCCAGGGTCTTGGCGCTGCAGACTCGCGGTCATCGCGTCGGTGAGTTCACCGCCGAAGGGAACCTCAAGGCCGATGTCGGAGTGCACCACCTCGATTTCGATGTCGTCACCCACGATGCGCTGCACACCCTCGAGGATCGTCGCCTGATCTGCGGGGATCGCCCGCACGTCGACCAGCGCCTCAGCCGTATCAGGGATCACGTTGTGCTTATACCCCGCGGTCAGCACCGTCGGGTTACTCGTGTTGCGCAGGCTGGCGTGAACGAAGCCACCACCCTTGCCCAATCGCATCACGAGGTCTTCGGCGCCGACCTCGGTGGGATCCTCGCCGAGAATCGCCGCGAGCTCATCGATCAGCTCGCGGGTCGTGTCACACAGATTCAGCGGCCACTCGTGCCGCCCAAGCGCCGCCACTGCCTCGGCGAGCCTGGTCACCGCGTTTTCTTGCCAGACCCGCGAACCGTGGGCCGCGGTGCCGCGAGCGCGCAGCTTGATCCAGTCGAGGGATTTCTCGCCGGTCTGAATCAGGTAAGCGCGGGTGCCTTCAACGTCGATCGAATAGCCACCGACCTCGCTGATCGCGGTTGCGGCTCCTTCAAACAGTTCGGGGTGGTGTTCAACCATGTGGTGCGAGCCGAGCTCACCGCCGGCCTCTTCGTCGGCAAAAAAAGCAAGAATCACCGTGCGGCGGGGGCGCTCGCCAGCACGCAGGAGTTCTGCGATGGCCGTCAGGATCATGGCGTCCATATCCTTCATGTCGACGGCGCCGCGACCCCAAAGCATGCCATCTTTGATGACCCCTTCGAACGGATCCACCGACCAGTTCGCCGGATCGGCTGGCACAACGTCGAGGTGCCCGTGCAGCACGAGGGCAGGTAGCTCGGGATCCGCACCCTCAACACGCGCGATGACACTTGCGCGGCCTGGATTCGATTCAAAAATTTGCGGTTCAAGCCCCAGCTCAGTGAGATAGGCGGCCACATAGTCGGCAGCTGGCCGCTCGGGTTCCGCATCTCCGCCGCCACGGTTTGTGGTGTTGATACGAATGAGATCACGCGCGATGCGCACCGTTTCAGAGAGCTGCTGCTCCCCCTCGTCTGCAGTTGCCAACATGTCCACCAGCGTATCTGGCCTCGACTGGGAGCGGGCAAATTTCATGACACCGCGTGAAGTTTGGAAGTTAAAGTACGATGGGACTTGAACTAAAGTTCGACATCACGAACAATATAGTTAGGGCCACCAACCACTTGAACGAACTCGACAGGAGTCACGCATGAACCGCGGTCAATTCGCACGACGGACCCTCGCATCGATTGCGACGGTGGTGCTTGCGATCACCGCAGCGGGCTGCAGCTCGCAGGGTGGCACGGGTGGCGGCGCTGCAAACAGCGGCACCAACAGCACCAACAGCACCAACAGCACCAGCAGCAAACCCGTCGTGCTCACCACGTTCACAGTGCTTGCCGACATTGCGAAGAACGTTGCCGGTGACCACCTAGAGGTCGAGTCCATCACCAAAGTGGGTGCCGAGATTCACGGCTACGAACCCACCCCCGGCGATATTCGCAAGGCTGCCAATGCCGATCTGATCCTCGATAACGGCTTGCACCTTGAGGCCTGGTTTGAGCGGTTTGTCGCAGATCTCGATGTGCCACACGTTGTGGTGTCTGACGGAGTCGAGCCCATCGATATTGCCGAGGACACGTACGCCGGCAAACCAAACCCGCACGCCTGGATGAGCCCTCTCAACGTTCAGATCTATGTCGACAACATGGTCGAGGCGTTTAGCAAGCTTGACCCTAAACACGCCCACGACTACGCCACCAACGGCAAGGCATACAAGGCCGAACTGCAGAGCGTGCAAGATGAGCTGGTGGATCAGCTGGCCACCCTGCCCGAGAAACAACGAGCGCTTGTGAGCTGTGAGGGTGCGTTCTCGTATCTCGCGCGAGACGCTGGGCTCACGGAGCAGTACATCTGGGCAGTGAACGCCGAACAGCAGGCAACCCCAAAGCAGATCGCGGCGGCGATTAAGTTTGTGCGCAAGAACGACGTGCCTGCGGTGTTCTGCGAGTCGACCGTGTCGGACGCGCCCGTGAAGCAGGTTGTAGATGCCACCGATGCGAAGTTTGGCGGCACACTCTATGTTGACTCACTCTCGGAGGCCGACGGCCCGGTGCCCACCTACCTCGACCTGATTCGTTACGACAGCGACCTCATCGCTTCTGCGCTGACGGGAACAGAGCTGACGGGAACAAAGCCGACAGACACAAAGCCAGCCAGCACAAAGCCAACCAGCACAAAGCCAGCCAGCACAAAAGAGGACAAGTCATGACTACGCCCGCGATCCAGGTCACCGACGTCACGGTGCACTACGGCGAGGTGCTCGCGCTCGACCACGCTTCGCTGAGTGTCGCGCCTGGCCGCGTATGTGGGCTGATCGGCATGAACGGCTCCGGCAAGTCGACCATGTTCGGAGCCATCATGGGTCGCCTGCGGCCAGACACCGGAAACGTACTCATCAATGGCGAGAACCCCGCGAAGGCCCGCAAACAGGGCACGATCGGATACGTGCCACAGAGTGAGGCCGTGGACTGGGCGTTTCCGCTGTCGGTGCGCGATGTTGTGATGATGGGTCGCTACGGCGGGATGGGGATCACGCGCCGACCACGACGCGCCGACCACGACGCAGTTGATCGCGCTCTTGAGCGCGTCGAACTCACCGAGTTTGCGGGGCGGCAGATCGGCCAGCTCTCCGGAGGACAGAAGAAGCGCGCATTCGTTGCGCGCGGGATCGCGCAGGGCGCCACAACGCTGCTACTCGATGAGCCGTTCGCCGGAGTCGACAAGCGATCCGAAGCGACAATGACCCGCCTGCTGCGTGAACTGGCGAGTGACGGGGCGACGATCCTCGTTTCCACCCACGACCTACACGCCCTGCCCGCGCTCGCCGACGAAGCGGTATTGCTCATGCGGCGTGTGCTGATGCACGGCTCCCCCGCGGAAGTCTTGAAACCGGAGAATCTCGCCCTCGCGTTTGGGCTTGATGTGCTGGACAGAGCAGAATCGCAAGACAGCACAGAACCACAACACAGCCCCCACGCACAAGACAGCGAGGACGCCGCATGAACCCCCTCGACTTTTTCCTTGAGCCGCTGAGCTACGACTTCATGGTGCGAGCACTCGCGACCGCTCTTGTTGCCTCGATCGTGTGCGCCGTGCTGTCGTGCTGGCTCGTGCTAGTTGGTTGGTCCCTGATGGGCGACGCGGTGTCGCACGCGGTGTTACCCGGTGTTGTGCTCGCCTACGTTGTTGGCGCGCCGTTCGCGCTCGGAGCCGTGATCTTCGGATTTCTCGCGGTTGCCCTCATCGGAGCGGTGCGCGACACGAGCCGAGTGAAAGAAGACGCGGCCATTGGGATCGTCTTCACGTCACTCTTTGCGCTCGGTTTGGTGCTCATCTCGGTAACCCCATCCCAAACCGACCTCAACCACATCATCTTCGGGAACCTGCTCGGGGTGTCGTGGGCGGACCTGCTGCAGGTATTGATCCTCGGTGCTGTGACGTTCGCGATCCTCATCGTGAAGCGCCGCGACTTCACGCTCTTCGCGTTTGATCCCACGCACGCGCACGCCATCGGACTCAACCCGCGTGTGCTCGGCGCCGCCCTGCTCGGTTTGCTCGCGCTGACTGCGGTTGTGGCGCTGCAGGCGGTGGGTGTGGTGCTCGTCGTGGCGATGCTGATCATTCCGGGGGCTATGGCATACCTGCTGACGGATCGTTTCAACCGCATGCTCGTCATTGCCCCGGCCATCTCGGCACTGTGTGCCGTGATCGGCCTCTACGTGAGCTACTACCTCGACACGGCGACCGGCGGCATGATCGTGTTGACACAGGGAGTGGCGTTTGCGCTGGTCTACTTCTTTAGCCCCCGGCACGGGCTGATTGTGACGCGTCTGCTTGCTCGGCGACGCCGCTCTCGGGTGACTGCCGTCACCGCTCACTGAGCCAGGTGAGCACCTGCTGCGCGTGGGTGTTCGGCGGAAAAATCGGGTAGAAGGCGTGCTCGATCACGCCGTCCAAAACAACGAGAGTCAGTCGCGAGTACAGTCGCTCGTGTCCGGGCGCGGCGAATGTGGGCAGCCGCAGCGCGTCGGCGAGGGCAAACGACGGATCCGAAAGCATCTCAAACGGGAGCCGCAGGCGCTCGACCACCTCGGATTGGTACTCCGGATCCTGACTCGACATCCCGAACACGTGCTGCACACCGGCCTCACGTAAGTCTTCGAAGTGATCCCGAAAATCACACGCCTCCGTCGAGCACCCGCGCGCGCCGGGGATACTGTCCCAGCCGTCAGGCAGGTCAACCCCGGGGCGACCCGTCAATGGATAGAGATACAGGATCGACCTCCCCTCACCGAGCTCTGAGAGTGTCACGGTTCGCCCGTCACTCGTCGTGAGCGCCAGCGCGGGCATGCGCATGCCCGCGAGGTGAGCGGCGGCCCCGTCGTCCTGCGGAACGGGCAGCCCCTTGGGAAGCTGAGAAAAATCGGTCACGGTGTTCTCCTTTTGGTGCGTCGATTTTTGATGCGTCGATTTCTGGTGCGTCGATCGGTTCGCGCTGAGATCAAGTCGGGACTGCAGCGCGGCGCGGCGCTCGGCAAGGGCCGCGATCATTCGATCCAGCTCAGAGATGGTGTCTCGGTAGACGACGAGTGAGCTCACACATTCGTCGCCGTGTTTGTGGCCCGCGTCGAGGCACTCCACAAACGGACCAGCGCGGTTCGGCGCGATCCCGGCGGCACTCAGCTCGCGGATCTCGGAAACGACTCGCAGATGCTGCTCGTTGAAGCTGCGGTAGCCATTTTCTTGGCGGTCAGGATCGATGAGCCCGATCCGCTCGTAGTACCGGATCGCTTTGACCGTTACCCCGGCGCGCTGCGCCAGCTGCCCAATGTGCATTGTCTACCTCCACGCACACTGTAAACCCTGCCCCCTGGGTCAGGGTCAAATCTCACCCAAAGACCCCGCCAGCTACGCCACGTGAACCCAAGGTCGGCAGGTGTGCCGCGGTTCTGCCTCGCGCAGCACCTCGCGCGTCACCGCCGCGATCTCGCCCTCGCCGAAGAGCAAAAATCGGATGAGGTTCGCGACAGGGTTGCCCTCGGTCCAGCGGAAGTAGATGTGAGGCATGCCCCCTGTGCGATCCCGAAGCTCGATCAAAACTGCCGCAAGCGTGTTTGGCACGTTGCTGCTTGTGATCGAGAGCACCCGGTAGCCGTCCCGGACCTCACCGTGCACCACAAGTTCTTCTTCAAAGTCAGAGCTGTCGCCAATCGTCACCTCGATAAACCACGGCTCCAGATCAGAAAGACGGTGCGCGTGCTGAGCGTGCACGAGCTTCAACGGGTACCGCGAGGTGGGCCCGGGCTCTCGGGCGATGAGGTCGATGCGTTCCGCGGTGCGCTCGGTGATCCATCGCTCTGCCTGGGAATCGAACGCGATTGTAAGCGCGCGCAACTCCGTCGAGCGGGCCACGCGCGACACAAAACTTGTCACGAGGATGCCCAGGATGAAGCACCCCGCGATTTTTATGCCCTCTGGCCGCTCAACGATGTTCGTGACGGTCGTGTAGAGAAACACCAGCGTGATGATCGCAAACGCTATCGCCGATTTGCGCTGCCGCTGGCGTTTTGCAGACAGCGTTACGGCCACGGCAGCGGACGTGATCAATACGAGCACTCCGGTCGCGTACGCACCACCCTGGGCGTTTACGTCAGCCTGGAACAGGATCGTGATGAGCATCCCAATACCCGTGAACACGAGCACTAGGGGGCGGATCGCGCGAGCCCATCGAGGCACCATACCCAGACGCGGGAGGTAGCGCGGTACCAGGTTCAGCAGCCCCGCCATGGCAGAGGCCCCCGCAAACCAGAGGATGGCGATGGTGACGAGGTCGTATGCCGTCCCAAACCCATCCCCCAGGTATTCGTACCCGAGGTACGCAATCGCTCGCCCGTTGGCGGCACCGCCCGGCTGAAATTCGGCCGCCGGGATCAGCATCACGGTCACGATAGATGAGGCAATGAGCAACACACTCATAATGAGTGCAGAACTCGTCAGCAGGCGATGCGCTCCCCGAATACGCCCCTGAGGTTGCTTCTCGGTGTCGTCGGCATCGCCCTTGATCTGCGGCATCACCGCGACTCCGGTTTCAAACCCGGAAAGTCCGAGTGCCAGCTTCGGAAACACAAGCAGTGCGATTCCAACCATCACCAACGGGCTACCGTGTTGTGTGGTGAGCGCTCCCCACCAGTCGTTTACCGCGGTGGGGTGTGCCGCCAGCTGAACAAACGAGACCACAAGAACGGTAACGTTCAGCAGCAGAAATGCTCCGACGAGGTAGGTCGCGATGCGGATTGCTTCCGCGAAGCCCCTGAGAAATACGGTGCCGAGTGCCGCGAGCAGCACCAGCGTGATGACAACCTCTTGGCCGTGCAGCGCCTTCGGCACGAACGGGTTCTCCACGAAGTGAGCCGTCGCGTCAGCAGCCGAGAGCGTCATCGTGATCATAAAGTCGGTCGCGGCAAATCCGAGCAGGGCGAGGATCGCAAGCTTGCCGCCCCACCGAGGCAGGAGTTTTGCGAGCATTGCGATCGAGCCGGCGCCGTGTGGGCTCTCACGCGCAACCCGACGATAGATCGGCAGTGCGCCGGCAAGCGTAATCACCACAAGGATGATTGTTGCGAGTGGTGCTAATAGTCCCGCGGCGAGGGCCGCGATCGCTGGCTGGTACCCGAGCGTCGAGAAGTAGTCAACACCACTGAGGCACATGACTCGCCACCACGAGGCCTTACGCCCACCATCGGGCTTGCCGTGCGGGCCCGTGTGAGTACCGGGTGCCTGTGCCGTGTCGGCAAGCAACCACCTACTTAGCCCCCCAGAAGTCATGCTGCCACTCTATCCACTCTTTGAATAGGCTGGACCACCTCTATCACGACAAAACAAAAGACCCCCGGCCTCGAGATTTTCATCTCAGGCCGGGGGCCTTTCTCATTCACGTGCGCGGAGGGGGACTTGAACCCCCACGCCCTAATACGGGCACTAGCACCTCAAGCTAGCGCGTCTGCCATTCCGCCACCCGCGCGAACGATCCGGACCACCATCGGCCGAACAGAGAATAACTTAGCACGGATACGAGTGGGGATCGAATCTGCCCGGGAATTCGCGCGCGCCGCCGAGTCTCGAACCGGGCAAAACACGCGAAAATCGGCTCAGTGCTTAGCGATTCCAGACCAGACGGCTCCCGTGGCTAAAACGAGATCAGCGGGAGCCAATTCGACGTCAAAACCTCGGCGGCCACCAGACACGAGCACCGTGGAGTGATCCCGAGCCGACTCGTCGAGCACGGTGCGAAGCTGCGTTCGCTGCCCGATCGGACTAATGCCACCGACCACGTAGCCGGTCTTTCGTTCGGCGACCGCAGGATCCGCCATCACCGCACGTTTGCCGCTGAGCGCGACGGCGAGCGCTTTCAGATCGAGTGATCCCGAAACGGGCACGATAGCCACCGCAAGCGCACCATCAACCTCGGCGAGCAGCGTCTTGAAGATACGCTCGGGGTCAACCCCGAGCGCCGCGGCCGCTTCTCCCCAAAGTCGGTCTCGCCCGGGTCGTGCGTGTAGCTGCGCACGGTGAACGGGATCCCGAGCCGCGTGAGCGCCAACGTTGCGGGGGTTGAGGCGCCAGCTACTGGTTTCTTAGACTCGCGCTTCATAGACTCGCGCTTCATAACCTCACACCTCTTTCCCATAGGCACAGCTTAACTACGGCCGCAGCCGCCGCCGCAACAGCTCGATGCGCTTCTGTAGCTGGGTTACGGATGCCTGCGCCACCGCCGGGCCGCCACACACGCGCCGTAGCTCGGTGTGAATGTCTTTGTGCGGTTCTCCCGACACCTTCGCGTACATGCCAACGAGGCTCGACAGCAGCTTGCGCTGTTCTCCAAGGGTGCGGTGCAGCGCTCCGGGCTCTTCGGCCCGATCGGGTGCGTGCTCAAGCAAGCCCTGTTTGGTCGCACTCCGCCTCGCCTGCCGGGCCTGTCGCTGCTGCAGCAGAACCTGCACCTCTTGCGGCTCCAACACCCCAGGCAGGCCCAAAAAGTCGAGTTCCTCTTCACTCTCGACCTCGGCGTACCCACCAAACTCGTCGCCGTTAAACACGGCCCGGTCGAAGTGGGCATCAGACGCCAACGCCTGGTACTTGAACTCCTGCTCCTCGAGCTCCGACGATGCACGATCCTCACGCTCTGCCTCGGCCATGAGCGCTGCCTCAGCGTCCCACATCTCCTCGGCGCTGCCCGGCCCCTCAAGAACGTGGTTTCGTTCCTTCTCAAGCTCGGCCGCGAGCTGCATGAGCGCTGGCACGTTCGGAATGAACACCGACGCCACCTCGCCGCGTCGCCGCGAGCGCACGAAGCGACCGATCGCCTGCGCGAAGAACAATGGTGTCGACGAGCTGGTTGCATACACGCCGACGGCAAGCCGGGGCACGTCAACACCCTCGGACACCATGCGCACGGCGACCATCCAACGGGAGTCTCCCTGCGAGTAGCTGTCGATCCGCTCGCTCGCCCCGCTGTCATCGGAGAGGATCAGCGCGACCTCTTCACCCGTCATCTGGTGCAGCAGCTGCGCGTAGGCCTTTGCGGAGGCGTGATCCGTCGCAATCACCAGTCCACCGGCATCGGGGATCTGCAGGCGCACCTCGGTCAGTCTGCGGTTGGCGGCCTCAAGCACCTTAGAGATCCAGTCCCCCGCAGGGTCCAGGGCGGTGCGCCACGCCTGCGAGGTGATGTCTTTGGTGTTGCCCTCGCCGAGGCGGGCCTCCATCTCTTCGCCCGCGGAGGTCTGCCAGCGCATCGCCCCGGCGTAAACCATAAAAATAACCGGTCGCACGATGCCGTCAGCGAGCGCACGACCGTAGCCGTAGTCATAGTCGGTGAGCGAGACCTTCGATCCGTCCCCCTGCGGTGCGTACTGCACAAACGGGATCGGCGCATCGTCGGAGCGGAATGGCGTACCGGTGAGCGAGAGCCTGCGCTTCGCGGATCCGTAAGCCTCGCGTATCGCATCACCCCAGCTCAGTGCGTCACCGCCGTGGTGAATCTCGTCGAGGATCACCATCGTGTCGGAGTGTTCGGTCAGCAGACGGTGCTGCACCGGTTTCATGGCCACCTGCGCGTAGGTCACGACAACACCGTGGTAGTGGCGGCCGTACCCAAGCCCATCGTTGTTCGAGTAGCTCGGGTTGAGCCGGATCCCAGCCCTGAACGCGGCATCAGCCCACTGCGTCTTCAGGTGCTCAGTCGGAGCAACCACCACGATCTGCTGCACGGTGTGATTTGCGCGCAGGATCGCGGCGAGTCTGAGCGCAAAGGTCGTTTTACCCGCGCCGGGGGTCGCCGAAGCGAGGAAGTCTCTGGGTTCTTCCTCCAGGTAAAGCCGAATTGCCTCTTCCTGCCACGCTCGCAGCGTTCCCGCCGTGCCGTGGGCGGCGCGTTCGGGGTACGCGGGGGGCAGGTGTTCGGCGGCACTCGTCCCCGGAAGGTGAAGCGCTTGATCCGAATCTGTCACAACGTTCTAGACTACCTGTGATGGCCGCGAGCATGCTCGCGGTTTACACAGGAGATCTGAAAGGGAGTGTGAAGGTGACGCAGGACGGAGCATCCACGCAGCCAGAAACCCAAATTCCTAGCGCTCAAATACCTGGCAATCAGCTGCCGAGCGTCCAAATTCCCTGGTCGCGATTCGTCGCACTTGGCGATTCGTTCACGGAGGGCGTCGGCGATCCTGACGCAGACAGCCCCGGCGGACTTCGCGGGTGGGCCGACCGGTTCGCCGAGGTGCTGAACGACCTGAATGAAGAATTTTCGTACGCCAACATTGCGGTGCGGGGCAAACTCATTCAACAGATTTCAGACGAGCAGATTGAGGCGGCACTTGACCTGCGCCCCGACCTGATCAGCCTGTGCGCTGGCGGCAACGACGTGATTCGCCCGGGCTCAGATCCCGACGAGGTCGCCGCGAAGCTCGATCGTATGGTTGCTCGCCTCAGCGAGACAGGCGCAACGATCCTGCTCTTCACGGGCGCCGACGTGGCATTTCAGCCGGTCTTCCGCTCGATTCGGGGCAAGGTTGCGATCTACAACGAGAACGTTCGTAAGGTCGCGAAGAAGTACGACTGCGTTGTTGTGGATCAGTGGGCGATCGAGGCGCTGCAGGATGAGCGCTACTGGGCTGGCGACCGTCTGCACCTGAACGCGCTCGGTCACCACACCATCGCGCAGACCGCTCTCCAGGCGCTCAACATTCCGAATGACCTGGAGCCGCTCGATCCCCCGGCGCTGCCGTCACGCAACTGGCGACAGGCTCGCAAGGAAGACGTGGTGTGGGCGCGGGAGCACCTCATGCCCTGGGTCATTCGACGCATCAAACACGTGTCTTCGGGCGACGACATCGAGCCCAAGCGCCCCCAGCCCAGCCCGGTTCGGGTTGGACGACACGCCTAGTAAGCACACAGCGCAGAGAGTAGGGTGGAGAGCATGTCAAACCTCACGAAACAGCTCGCAGAAACCGTTTCCAAGGTGGGCGTTCACGCCGCCTTTGGCGATCCAGTCGATGTCGACGGCACCAAGATCATGCCCGTGGCCTGCACGGGCTACGGCTTTGGCGGCGGCGAGGGCATGGGTGCCGGTGGGTTCGGTGGAGACGAAGACGCGGAAGCTCAGGGTGAAGGATCCGGCGGTGGTGGCGGCGGATTTGCCGTTCCGGTCGGGGCCTACGTCACTCGCGATGGCCTGACTCGTTTCGAACCAAACATCATCGCGCTCCTCGTGGTTGGTGCGCCGTTTGTGTGGGTTGCGGGTCGTGCGCTGGCTCGGGTTATTCGCGCTCTGAAGCGGTAGTTGAAATTGCGCTAGCAGCAGCGCTTCCGTTCCACACCCACGGAGTTTTTGGCAGCAGCTCGGCATCAAAGCGCTCGAGCAGTTGTGTGGCGCTCACTGTTTCTTCTGGATTCGTGAGATCCCTCGTCAGATTGAGTGACTGCGCGAGCAGCGTGAGCACCTGCTCGGGTTTCGCTCCCTGATCCTGCAGCTGCCTGAGCGTCACCGCACCGTCTCGTTTGGCGAGCCGCGCGCCGGTTGGGCCGAGCACCAGGGGTACATGGGCGTACTCGGGCGTTGGCAGACCCAGGAGTTGCTGAAGCAGGACCTGACGCGGCGTCGAACTCGCAAGATCGTCACCACGCACTACCTGGTCGATCCCCATCGCCGCGTCGTCAACAACAACCGCGAGGTTGTAGGCAATCGTGCCGTCTCCGCGGCGCAGCACAAAATCGTCGATGTCGCCATGAAGGGTGCCGAGTAGCCGATCCGGGATCTCCATCTGCGTGAGTTCACCCGGTGCCTGTAAATCCTGTGCCCGCAGACGCAGCGCAGGCAACCGGGGATGAATCGCGGCTCGTGCGGCCGCACGCTCAGCGTCGCTGCGATCACGACAGGTTCCTGGATAGGCCCCCGGTGGCGCATGCGGGGCGGTTGGCGCCGCCAGGATGTCGCGCCGGGTGCAGGTGCACTCGTACACGAGATCACGCTCTCGCAGCTGCTCAATCGCTGCTTCATAGGCGGGCCCGCGATCCGTCTGCCACACCGGATCGCCGTCCCAATCGAGGCCGATGCTTGCGAGGTCTGCCAGCTGACTTTCGGCGTTGCCTGCGTCACGCGCGCGATCCAAGTCTTCAATGCGCATCACAAAACGGCGACCGCTTGAACGCGCGAACAGCCAGGCGAGCAGCGCGGTGCGCAGGTTTCCGAGATGCAGATCGCCCGAGGGGCTGGGAGCATACCGACCGGCTCCGCCTGCTGCGGGCGAAAAAGACATGACATCATCTTCCCACGCGCAGATAGTCTGAAGTCACGGGGTGCTGCTCAAAATGCGGCCCCACAACTCGACGAGGAGATCAGCGTGGAAGAACTCGATATTTTGCACCGTGCCCTGGGGAGCCGTTTGGTCATCGAGGCAGCAGAAGTAGCAAAGTATGCCCGCGATTCTTCTCGCGAGCTTGCCATGGGTACCGCACAAGCGGTCGTGCTAGCTGAGTCCACCGTCGACGTCTCCGCCGCTCTCTCCTGGGCAAACGCAGCAAAGGTGCCCGTGAGCGTGAGGGGCGCCGGCACTGGGCTCGCCGGCGGCGCGGTCGCCTACGAGGGTGGCCTCATCATTTCGCTTGAGCGTATGAACCGGATCCTCAGCCTCGACGTACCTAATCGACTCGCTGTTGTCGAGCCCGGTGTCATCACCGCGGATCTCGATGCCGCGGCTCACCAGCACGGGCTCTTTTTTCCACCGGATCCTGCAAGCGCCCGCACCTCGACCATCGGGGGAAATATTGCCACCAATGCTGGCGGACTGCGCTGCGTCTCGCACGGGGTCACCTCGGACGCGATTGCAGCTCTGGAGGTTGTGCTCGCGGACGGCCGCGTCATGCACACGGGCGCGCAAACGCGCAAGAACGTGGTCGGGTTTGATCTCACGAGTCTGCTCGTGGGGTCAGAAGGCACGCTCGGTGTCATCACGGCCGCCACAGTGAGATTGAAGCCCGTGGCACCCGGCACACCGCGCACCTTTCGCGCGAGCTTCCCAACGCTGGAGAGCGCAGGTGATGCGGTTACCGCAATTGTGAACGGTGCCGCTCAGCCGGAGGTGCTCGAGCTGATGGACGCGCTCAGCGTCGAGGTCGTCGAGTCGTACTTTCCGAGCGGACTCGTTGTGCCCGCGGGAGCGATGCTTGTTGGGCAGACCGTGGGTCTCGATGCTCAGGCGAAAGCTGCGGCGATTACGCAGACCTGCCTGGACGCCGGTGCTGATGAGGTGGAGATCTCGGAATCGGACTCTCTGCTTGAGGCTCGCAGGCTCTCGAACCCCGCATTGAACGCTCGCGGGCTCAAACTTTCCTGCGATGTTGGCGTGCCTATCGCCGCTCTCTCCGAGGTCTTCCGTGGCATCGGAGAGATCTCGCGACAGCACGGGCTCAGGGTGTCCACCGTGGCACACGCTGGCGACGGCAATCTGCACAGCGCGGTCGAGGCACTTGATACCCCCGAGGGCATTCGCGCTGCCGATGCCGTACTTGACGACATCACACGGCTGGCATTCTCGCTCGGTGGCACGATCTCTGGCGAACACGGCATCGGATCGGTGAAGCGCCACGAACTCCCCTGGCAACTCGACGCAGTAACGCTCGACGTGCAGCGCGCGATCAAACGGGCGCTCGATCCACACGGAATATTGACCCCGGATCGCGCGATCTAGCGTTTCCGTTATTCAAGTGGTCCACCCGCATTAGACTCTGGTGGTCCATCACGTGGACCAGTGGCAGGATCGGAGCATGCGAATTCTCTCAATTCAGTCGCTGGTTTCTTACGGTCACGTCGGCAACTCGGCGGCCGTCTTCCCGCTGCAGCGCATTGGTGTCGACGTCATGCCGGTACCCACCGTCTGCTTCTCGAACCACACCGGCTACGGCGCGTGGAGCGGACCGATGCTCAGCGGCGACAACGTGCGCGACATCGTGTCAGGCATTGAGGATCGCGGCGGCCTTGAGAACGTGGACGCGGTGCTCTCCGGCTATCAGGGTGGCAACGACATCGGCGACGCGATCCTCGACGCGGTAGCTCGCGTGAAGAAGCACAGCCCCAACGCCATCTACGCCTGTGATCCTGTGCTCGGCAACGCTACGTCGGGCTGCCACGTTTCACCCGAGGTGCAAGATCTGATTCGGGATCGGGTCGTACCGCACGCAGACCTCATTGCCCCGAACCAGTTTGAGCTTGGCTTCATCACGGGCACATCGCCCGACTCGCTGTCTTCGACGCTTGAGGCGGCCGACAAGGCTCGCGCGATCGGGCCGCGCACGATTCTGGTGAAGAACGTTGTGCGACCGGATCGGGATCCCGATACCGTCGAGATGCTTGCCGTGACCGACGATGGCGCGTGGATCGTGCAGACTCCGCAGTTGCCAGGCAAGGCCAACG
This sequence comes from Leucobacter viscericola, assembly GCF_011299575.1. Lineage (NCBI taxonomy): Bacteria > Bacillati > Actinomycetota > Actinomycetes > Micrococcales > Microbacteriaceae > Leucobacter > Leucobacter viscericola. The sequence continues at coordinate 55,606 of NZ_CP049863.1, read as the reverse complement.
GGTCGGGAGACGTGACCACCGCACTCTTTACGGCCCACCTGCTGCGCTCGGGTGACGCCGCTGACGCGCTCGCTCGCACTGCCGCGAGCGTCTTCGAGCTGCTTGAGATTACCGCGGCTTCGGGCCAGCGTGAGCTGCAGCTCATCGCAGCGCAGGAGGCATATGCCAACCCAAGCATGCGCTTCACACCCACGAAGGTGCGCTAGCTAAACGCTAACCCCGGGCAAGCACGATGCCCGTAACCGCGAGCGCCACACTCGCGACGAGCATGCCGGGGCCGTTGAGAAGCGCAGCCCAGTAGCGCTTCGCCAGCACCAGGCGCACGCTGTCGATGCTCGCGGTGCTGAAGGTCGTGTAGCCACCAAGCAGACCGACCGAGATGATGCGTGCGATGTCGCTGTCGAGCGCAAGCCCCGTGAGATACCCGAGCGCGAATGATCCCGTTAGATTCACCAGCATGATGCCCCACGGAAATCGGGGCTTCAAGATGGCGGTGAGCGCGGAATCGATCGCGTAGCGAGCTGCAGCACCGATGCCACCCGCAACAGCGATCAGGAGCGCGAGTCCGAGGCCGCTCATGAGCTTGCCCCGGTAGATGGGTTGGAATCGATGCGCCCTCTTCCACGCAGACTCTTCGCTACGAGGATCCCGAACCAACTGGCCAACCCTCCGAATACGAGGGTAGCCAAGCCGTACGCCGTACCGGCGAGCATCTGGCCGTGGTCAAACATTGCGGCGATATCGGCGGCGAGCAAACTGTAGGTCGTGTACCCGCCGAGCACCCCGGTGCCGAGCAGCAGGCGGGCTTTGCGTCGCGCACCAGTGTCGGGGCCGCGAAGAGCAACCGCCTCGAGCAGAGCGCCGAGCAAAAATGCACCGCTGAGGTTGATGATGAGCACACCGAGCGGAAGCCAGTCGACCTCACCGATGAGCTCATTCAACAGGTAGCGGGCCAGTGTGCCCACGGCGCCACCGAGCGCAACAAGCCCAAGCTCGGCAAGCTTCGCGGTGGTGTTTCTCACCTGGTAATCGTAGCGCTCTCGCGGTGCGCAGATGAGAGGAGCACAGCACAGCACAGCACAGCACAGCACAGCACAGCACAGCACAGCACAGCACAGCACAGCACAGGCGAATCGCCCGCACATTCAAACCGAGAGAACGCTACGCTGTCACCGCAAGCGCAAACGGCAAGACCGCGCTTGCGCCCGCGTCCCGCAGAAGCCCTCCCGCCACGGTGATTGTCCAGCGGCTGTCGACTCGGTCGTCAACGAGCAGGATTGGACCAGCCCCAACGTCGGCAATGGCACCGGCCAGATCCGCGCCCACGGCCAGGCTTCCCCACACCCCAGCGAGCCGGTAGGCGATGTTGCCACCCGAACTGCCACGCGGGCCCTCGCCCACCAAACTCAACTGCCCGAGATACGGCAGCTTACCGACACGGGCAAGCCCAGCAGCGACAGACGTGACGAGTTGTGGTCGTGACCGAGAGGGCACGCTGACAATTGCGACTGGCCGCTCGCGCCAGCCCCACTCCGCGAGCACACGCACGCAGGCGCCAAGCAGCGCTTCAGACACCGGCGCATCCGGTACTCCAGGGGCAAACAGCTCTCGCAACGTGTTTCCCCAACCAAGATCTGTGAGGCGCGCGATCGCTCGCCCCGGCTCCAGTTGCCGCTCGGGCTTAATCTTGCCGCGCACAGGCGAGCCATCGAGCAACACACCCAGCTGATCCGCCCCGGTCGGCCACTGCCGCCGCGACTCAATCTCTACGGACACCCGGTCGAGTGAGGATGCCGCGGCACTCACCGCTTCGCCGGACACACCGCTTGGATACCAGGGTTCGGTGCAGCGATCACAGCGCCCGCAGGGAGATGCCGTACCGTCATCGAGATCGCGCTGCAGGGTCGCCATGCGGCACTCCCCCGTGCGCTGGTACTCGATCATTGAGTTCTGTTCGTTGACACGCGCTTGGCGAATGCGATCGTAGCGCTCGGCGTCGTACCGCCAGGGCTGCCCGGTAGACACCCAGCCGCCCTGCACCCGGTGCACCGCCCCGTCGACGTCGAGCACCTTGAGGAGCAGCTCAAGAGGGGTGCGTCGAATGTTCACCCTCGCCTCGAGAGCGGGTGTTGACAACGGAACATCACTCAACGCCGCAAGCACCGCCTGCGCGCGTTCCTCGTCGGGCATCGAGGCAGTCGCAAAGTAGTGCCAGATCTCCTGGTCTTCACGGCCGGGCAGCAACAGCACATCGGCGCGATCGGTGCCGCGGCCCGCGCGACCCACCTGCTGGTAGTAGGCAACGGGCGATGACGGTGCACCAAGGTGCACAACAAACCCGAGGTCTGGCTTGTCGAAGCCCATGCCGAGCGCACTCGTGGCAACGAGAGCCTTGAGCTCGTTGTCTTTCAGCATGCGCTCGGATTCTTCGCGCTCGTCGGTATCGGTGCGCCCGGTATAGGCGCGCACGTTGTGGCCGGCGTCCCTCAGCAATCTGGCTGTGTCTTCCGCGGCCGAAACGGTGAGCGTATAGATGATGCCGCTGCCATTGAGTTCTGCAATGTGGCTCAGCAGCCAGGCGAGCCGATCTTTTGAGTTCGGAAGATTCAACACCCCCAGACGCAGTGAGGCCCTGGCAAGCGAACCTCGAATCGTGACAACGCTCGAGCCACCCAGTTGTTCCTCAATGTCTGTCACCACGCGCGCGTTTGCGGTCGCTGTGGTGGCGAGCACAGGAAGATCTTGCGGTAGCCGTTCGATCAACTCGGCGATGCGGCGATAGTCGGGGCGAAAATCGTGACCCCAGTCTGAGATGCAGTGCGCCTCGTCAACCACCAGCATGCCGATGCGGTTCAGCAGATCCGGTAGCTGTTCATCGCGGAACCTCGGATTGTTCAGTCGCTCGGGTGAGACCAACAACACGTCAACCTCGTCGCGTGCGAGCGACTCCCTCGCCGCGTCCCACTCGTGCGCATTCGCCGAGTTGATCGCGACGGCCCGAACACCCGCGCGAGCGGCGGCTGACACCTGATCCCGCATCAGCGACAGCAGCGGAGAAACCAGAAGGGTCGGCCCGGCACCTCGGCGGCGAAGCAGCAACGTCGCGATGAAATAGACCGCAGACTTGCCCCAACCAGTGCGCTGCACGACAAGCGCGCGACGGCGACCCTGCACCAGCGTCTCGATGGCTTCGTACTGTCCCTTATGAAACTGCGGGTTCTCCGCGCCCGTGAGGCTCGCGAGCACGCCAAGCGCTTCACCGCGAAGGCTTTGCGAATTCTCAGTGGACTGAGTTGTCGTCTGCATGATTCCATCCTTGCAGGCGCCACTGACATTCACTCACGCATCGCTCACGCATCGCTCAGCCCCTCCTCCAGCAGGCCAGTGACTCGATACGGAATCACCTCGCGCAAGAACAGACTCATGGAGGTGCGACGAATGCCAGGACACAGCCGGATCACCTCGCTCACGCGATACAGATCATCGGGATCCTTCGCGACGACCCGCAGCAGCAGGTCGGTTTCACCGGCGGGAGCAAAGCACTCAAGCACCTCGGGGATCTTCGCGAGCGCTTCCACCGCCTCAGAAATCTTGTGCTGATCCAGCTCCAACTGCATGCTGGCGCCAACCGGACGCCCCAGCGCAGCGGGGCGCACACGTGACCCGTGCGGCCGCAGCGCCCCGGAGCTTGCGAGCTTTTCCAGTCGAGCCTGCACGGTGCCCCGCGCGAGGCCGAGCCGCTGCGCAATCATCGCGGTTGGCATACGCGCATCGGTATCAAGCTCGCGCAGGATCCTGCGATCCGTCACATCAATCTCGCTCATTTTGTACACTTTCCGCTCGCTCTACGCGATCCAAACTGGACAAAATGATCAATCAGAAACTATTCGCTTGCCCGAATCGCACTGTTTGCAGTTTACTCATCACACGGGCCCACACCAAGGGCCCCTTCAACACCGCTTCGCAATACCCCGCGACCGGTGAGGTAGACCCCTACAAGGGCTGTCCACGACAGAGGAACACATGAGCGCCATCAACGCAGCACAGCTCCAAAACCCGGGTTTTGCAAACCCCGCTCTCACCTTTCCAGATGTCGCGGCCATTCGCCCTCGATTGCGGATCACGCTCACCGCACTCACGCTCTTCACGTTGCTGGTGAGCGCAAACCTCAGCACACCGCTGTTCTCGCTGCTCGCGCAGCGCTTCGACACGGGCGCCTTCGGCATTACACTCGCCTTCTCCAGCTACGTGCTCGCCCTCATCGTCGGCCTGCTTCTATTTCGTCGAGTGGCCGACACCGTCAACCGCCGCACGGTTCTCATCGCCGCGCTCGTCACCGCCTCACTCGCAACGGCCGCGTTTGCGGTGGCACCGAGCCTCGGCTGGTTTAGCGTTGCTCGGGCGGTTCAGGGGATCGCGATCGCCTGCGCGACCGGAACCGCATCGGGCGCGCTGCGGATCCTGCTCCCCACGAAGCCCGAACTTGCCGCACGGTTCACACTTCTTGCGACCTCGGGTGGGGTTGCGCTCGGCCCCCTCATCGGAGGCGCACTCTCTCAGAGTTCAGCACCCCTCGTCGCCCCCTATCTCGTGGTCGCGATCGCGCTCCTCGCCCTTGTGCCGGCGATCCTCACCATCGCGCCGCACTTCGCGTGCCAACCTGTTCCCTCGCCTGCACATCTCGCGCTCGCCGACGCCCCGCAGCAGGCCGAGCACGGCGCCCAGGCAGCACCACCGAGTTCCACTCCGGCCAATCGTGCGTTCTGGACGGCTTCGGCCATAGGTTTCCTCAGCTTCGCGGTATTCGGATTCTGTCTGTCGCTCGCTCCCTCTCTGTTCGCAAGCATCGTTGGCAGCGACTCGCGACCGGTGATCGGCGCGCTCGCGGTGGTGACACTCGGCGCATCCGCCGCGGTCCAGCTGCTGCCGCTTCGGGGTAACTGGAGGGTGCCCGTTGGGCTCAGCATGTTGGCCGTGGGGCTCTTGGGGTTTGCCTTCGCGGCTCAGGTCGGCGGTGTGCTCTGGCTCGTGGCTTCCGGAGTGATCGCGGGTGTGGGCCAGGGGCTCGCGTTCCAGGCCGCGTTCACCCGCGCGATCGCGGCTGTGCCACCACAGCGTCACGCCTCCACCGTCAGCGGAATCTACACGGTGACGTATCTCGGCAGTACGCTGCCGGTACTCGGCCTGGGTGTGCTGGCCGAACAGCTCAGCCTCAGCACCGCCGTGACGGTGTTTGCGATCCTCGCCGCCATCGCGAGCATCGCGCTCGTGTGGTTCGCCCGAACACCAAAGTCGCCTGTGTTGCTAGCCCAGATGCCCAGTTCACCCGGGTCACCCAGGTCACCCGAATCACCCAGGTCACTCGGCGAGTAGCTCGAGCGCCTGCCGATCCGACTCAGAGTCGAGCAGCGGAGCGAAGCGCTCAGCGACGGCGCGCCTCGCGATCCTGCCCGCAAGTTGAGCGTCGCGCGCGGCGATGGCGTCGAAGAGCCCCCGGTCAATTTCGGCGGACGCGAGCTTCACACTGTTATCGAGCCCCGATCCCTCGGAGTCACGCTGCATGAGCCCGCGCAGCACTCCAGACACGGCCTGCCCGCTCATCTCAAGGATCCCGTTACCGCTCGCAGCCCAGATCGCCTCGTGAAACTCGAGGTCCGCGTCGGCGAAGTCTGCGGCATTTTCAGCGGCGGCAACACTCATCCGCTCGACGGCGACGCGCATGCGCTCGAGCTGCGCGGGAGTGTGGCGAAGCGCCGCAAGCTTGCAGGTTGATCCCTCAAGAACGACACGATACTGCACGAGCTCGGCAACGTTCAACGCATCGGTTCCCACCATTGCGCGGATCGAGCGACTCAGGTTCTTTGAGGTTGGCGCGAGCACCTGGGGACCGCCCCGCGTGCCGGGACGGGATTCAATCAGCCCCATGCTCTGCAGAATACGCAGCGCCTCGCGCACGGTCGGGCGACTCACACCGAACTGCACCATGAGGTCTCGCTCGCTCGCGAGCTGCGATCCAACCGGGATCGCGCCGGAGACGATCGCCTGCTCGATCTGATCCACGATGCGCTGGTAGGTGTGCACGGGAACTGCCGGTTCAAAATTGTGGGCCATTGTCTGGGATCTTCCTGCTGGGCGAGATTCACTGAGCTAGATTCACACTGAGCTAGATTCACACTGGCGCGATTCACACTGGCGAGAATTCGGTGCGCTCCGAACTCTACACATCGTAGCGCGCCGCCTGAAAGTGGCCGCGGCGACGGCGCGCGCTAAGTGGCCTTACCATGTATCCTGGTTTAAATTCGGCCAGCGTTCGAAAGGAACGTTCGAATGGATTGTGCGCGGCTCTCCTAATATTGGATCTCACAAGGACCCTGCGGAAGAGCCGGCGAGCACCGCCGCTCAAGTTACACACCATCCCCACCCATTTTCGCGCGGCTCCGCCGTCACCCAACTCAGTACAGGAAGCAATGATGCGACGACGCAAATCTCCCCTCCTCTTTACCGCAGCAGTGCTCGCAGCAGGATCCCTGCTGCTCGCTGGCTGCTCGGCCGGCTCGACAAGTTCCAAGGGCTCGTCAGACGGCAAGACACCAACGACGGCGACCATCGCCCTCACCGGCACGCCCACCAACCTCGACTTCACAACAACTGCGGGATCGGCGATCCCACAGGCACTAATGTCAAACGTCTACGAGGGTCTCGTTGAGGTCAACCAGGAGGGTGATGTTGTTCCCCTCCTCGCGAAGGACTGGAAGCTCAGCGACGACCGCAAGACCTACACGTTCAATCTGCAGGACGGCGTCACGTTCTCAAACGGCGACGCCTTCACGGCAAAGGACGTCAAGTTCAGCTTCGATCGTGTGAAGTCAGACTGGGTTTCCAGCCTGAAAGCGAAGATGGACGTCGTTGACAACGTCGAGGTCATCTCGGACACCGAGGTTGCCGTGCACCTGAAGCAGCCCTCAAACGCGTGGCTCTTCAACATTGCGACCCCGGTCGGCGCGATCTTCTCGCCCAACGGTGTCTCGGATCTCGCAAACAGCCCCGTTGGCACCGGCCCCTACGCGGTCGAAAAGTGGACCCCCAACGAGAGCATCGTGCTCAAGACCCGCGACGATTACTGGGGCAAGAAGCCCGGGGTTAAGCAGGTCACGCTGAAGTACTTCGCAGACGCAACGGCAACAACCAACGCGCTGCAGACCGGCGACGTTGACGCGATCGCAAACCTCCAGGCGCCGGAGCTGCTCAGCTCATTCGAATCCAACGACAAGTTCCAGGTCATCACGGGCACGTCGAGCGGCGAGGTAACGCTCTCGATGAACAACAAGACCGCTCCGTTCAACGACAAGCGGGTTCGCCAGGCAGTGCTTTACGCGCTCGACAAGCAGGCGATCATGGACACCGCCTGGAACGGCTACGGCACACTCACCTCGACGCTCGTCACCCCGACCGATCCCTACTACGAGGATCTCAACAAGGTCTACCCCTACGATCCTGCGAAGGCAAAGGAACTCCTCAAGGAGGCCGGCGCTGAGAACCTCAACATCACCTACACGGTTCCCACTCGCCCCTACGCACAGGCTGTCTCAGAGATCGTGGTTTCGCAGCTCAAGGATGTTGGCATCAACGTCACGATCAAGTCCTCCGAGTTCCCTGCTGTGTGGCTCGACGACGTCTTCACGAAGCACGATTACCAGATGACTACCGTGCTTGCCGTCGAGGCTCGGGATCTGCTCACCGTGTTCAACGACCCGAACTACTACATCGGCTACGACAACTCGGTGATCGCACCGATCGCCGCTGAGGCCGACGCCGCAGACGAGGCCGGGTACGTTGCTGGCATGAAGAAGGTTGCTCGCCAGGTGGTCGACGATGCGGCATCGGGTGTGCTCTTCCTCTTCCCGAACATCGTGGTGGCGAAGGCAGATCTGCAAGGTCTCCCGAAGAACGCCATCGTCGAATCGCTCAATCTCACCGATCTGAGCTGGAAATAACGAGCTGGAAGTAACGAACCACCTCACACCCGCTCCTGATACCCCCGAGGAAGCCGCATGGGCATACGGATTCTGATTAATCTCACGCGTTTCATCGTGACCTACCTGGTCGCGACGATCGTTGTGTTCTTGTTCATGCGGCTTATCCCGGGTGATCCCGCGCAGATTGCGCTCGGCGTCAACGCGACGCCCGAGCTGCTCGCCGAAAAACAAAAAGAGTTCGGCACCGATCAGCCACTGATCGTGCAGTACTTTGACTGGGCGGGCGGCATTCTGCGCGGCGACTTTGGTACTTCTTACCTCACGCAGACGGACATTAGTCCGATGGTGAGCGACCGGCTGCAGGTCAGCCTGATCCTCGTGCTGACGGCGATGGTCGTGGCGCTCGCGGTCGCGATCCCGCTCGGCACCTGGGCCGCGGTGAAGCACCGCAACTTCTCGGGTGTTGCCATCGGGGTTGGATCTCAGATTGGTGTCGCGATCCCGGGTTTCCTGGCTGGCATTTTGCTCGTCATGGTCTTTGCGGTGGGCCTCGGCTGGCTTCCCGCCAACGGCTGGACCCCGCCCTCCGAAGATTTCGGAGACTTCTTACGGAGACTAATCTTGCCCGTGGTCGCCCTCGCTTCCGTGCAGGGGGCGATCCTGACCCGCTACGTTCGCTCGGCTGTGCTCGAAGTGATGAGCGAGGACTACCTGCGCACGGCCCGCGCGAAGGGGCTCAGCAAAACGGGTGCCCTCGTCAAACACGGCCTGCGCAACGCGGCCATTCCGGTCATCACGGTCACGGGTGTACAGATCGCGGCGCTGATCATCGGCGCGGTGGTGATCGAGCGCGTGTTTGTGATTCCCGGGCTCGGATCGATGCTGCTCGACGCGGTCGGCAATCGTGATCTGCTGACCGTGCAGTCGGTTGTGATGGTGTTGGTCGCCATCACGCTGATCTTGAACCTGATTGTCGACGTGCTCTACACGGTTATCGATCCGCGGATGCGAAGGAGCGCCTAACCATGACCACTCAAAACATTCCTTCTCCCCCGGTGCAAGCACCGCGCACGAGCGCGATTCAGGCGCCGGGAGGATCAAGCATCGGTGATGCCGGGGCTGGTCGCCGACGGCTCTCCACGACCCTCATCATCGGGTTGATTCTTGTGGGGCTCGTTGTCGCGGCGGCGATCATCTCCTTCATCTGGACCCCGTATGATCCGGTTCAGGCCGATGCCGCCGCGCGCCTGCAGGGGCCCAGCGCTGCGCACATCATGGGCACCGACAAGTACGGTCGCGACGTGTTCTCAGCGATGCTGTACGGCGCGCGCATCACCCTGTTTGTGGGAGTCATTTCGGTCGGGATCGCGCTGCTCGTTGGTACCCCGCTCGGTATTCTCGCGGGCATTCGCGGTGGCTGGATCGAAGAGGTCGTCATGCGCACCTCAGACATCGCGCTCGCGTTCCCGGCTCTACTGCTCGCCATCATGTTTGCCGCGGTGTTTGGGGCTTCGACGCTCGTCGCCATGATCGCGATCGGTATCTCAACGATTCCCGGTTTCGCGCGAGTGGCCCGATCCGGCACCCTGCAGGTGATGAGCACCGAGTACGTGCTCGCGGCGCGCGCCTCGAGCCAGTCGCGATTCCGCATCGCGCTCAGGCATGTGCTGCCCAACATCATCGGCATTGTTGTGGTGCAGTGCTCGGTGTCGTTCGCGCTGGCGGTGCTGGCCGAGGCCGGCCTGAGCTTCCTCGGACTCGGCACACCGCCTCCGACCCCGTCTTGGGGTCGTATGCTGCAGGAGTCGCAGCAGTTCCTTGGCACCCACCCGCTGCTCGCCATCTGGCCGGGCGTCGCTATTGCGATCGCCGTGATGGGCTTCAACCTGCTCGGTGACGGTCTGCGTGACCGCTTCGATCCAAAACTGAATGGGAGCCGTTCATGACGAGCGAAGCTCAGCCCCTGCCCGGTGCCAGCACACTACTCGCTGTAGACCACCTCAACGTGCGCACGCCGTACCGTACCCTGGTCAGCGACTTCTCGCTGCACATGGCGCACGGCGAGCGCATCGGCCTGATTGGTGAATCGGGATCGGGCAAGTCGATGACCACCACCGCGCTGCTCGGCCTGCTGCCCGCTGGCGTCACCGCCGACGGTTCCGTGCAACTCGACGGCCACAAGGGCAATTTGCTTGAGGCCCCCGAGTCTGAGCTGATGCGGCTGCGCGGCAAAGACGTGGCAATGGTGTTCCAGGAGCCGCTCACCGCGCTCAACCCGCTCATGCGGGCCGGTGCCCAGGTCGCCGAGATCATGCTGCAGCACAAGCTCGCCCCCAACAAGGCCGAGGCGAACAAGCGCGCGGTTGAGATGCTCGACGCCGTCCATCTGCCCGATCCGGCGCAGGCGGCGCGGGCCTACCCGCACCAACTGTCGGGTGGCCAGCGGCAGCGTGTCATGCTCGCGATGGCGCTCGCGAACGATCCGAGCCTGCTGCTGTGTGACGAGCCCACGACGGCACTCGACGTGACCGTGCAGCGCCAGGTGCTCGACCTGATCCTGGAGCTCGTGCGGGAGCGCAACACCGGGCTGCTCTTCATCACGCACGACCTAGCCGTCGTCGCGAACATGTGCACGCGTGTGCTCGTCATGAACCACGGCGTCATTGTCGAGGAGGGCACCACCGAGCAGGTGTTCACTCGCCCCCAGCACGCGTACACGCGGGGCCTGCTCGCGGCCTCCGACCTCGATGCCGTTGACGAGACCGGGCGTCTCTTCACCGTCGCGAGCGCGCAGAACTATGTGCCGCCGGTGTTGGGTGAAGACTCGGCTCACCAGCCAGCACAGGCCAAGATCGCGTCTCCCCCGACCCCAACCTCAGCACCACCGGCAGTACGCGTCACCGATCTCGTGCGAACTTACACTCGCGGCAAAACAAGTCTGTTTAAGCCAGCTCCCCAGGTGAAGGCGCTCCAGGGCATCTCTTTTGAGGTGGCCAAGGGTGGCCGACTCGGGGTGGTTGGTGAGTCGGGATCGGGCAAGTCGACGCTGCTCCGGATCCTCGCGGGCCTCGATCAGCCAACCTCGGGCAGCGCGGTCGTTGCCGGCAACGAGGTCGCCGGTGCGAAGGAACAACAGCTGCGCGAGCTCAGGCAGAACCTGCAGATCGTGTTTCAGGACCCGATGGGATCGCTCGATCCCCGCATGACCGTCGGCCAGATCATCTCCGAGCCGCTGCTCGTGCGTGGTCGCAACGAGACCGCCTCTGAGCGCGCCACCATGGTCGCCGAAATGCTGGAGGCCGTGGGCCTGCCCGCTTCCTCGGCAAGTCGTCACCCGCACCAGTTCTCGGGCGGGCAGCGGCAGCGCATCTCGATCGCGCGGGCGCTCATTTGCCGCCCGCAGATTGTGGTGGCCGACGAGCCCGTGAGCGCGCTCGACGTCTCTGTGCGCGCGCAGGTGCTGAACTTGCTCGCGGATCTGGTCGACGAGTACGGGCTCACCCTCGTGTTTGTCTCGCACGACCTCAACGTGGTGCGGTACCTGTGCGACTCGGTGATTGTGATGCAGTCCGGTGAGATCGTCGAGGCCGGTGACACCGAAACGGTGTACCGTTCACCGCAGCACCCCTACACAAAACGCCTCATTGATTCCTCGCTCACGCTGAGGCAAGAACTCGCGGGAGTTGCATAACATGACCGATTCACCGTCAACTCAGGCATCCGGCCAAACTGCCAGCCAGGCCGCCAGCCAACCTGCCAGCCAGGCCGCCGGCGAACCTGCCAGCCAAGCCGCAGCCCAAGCAGCCAGCCAAACTGCCAGCCTCGCCGACCTCGACGCGGGCACTCTCGCCGCGGGCTACGCAAACGGTTCGCTCACGCCCACGGACGTGCTCGAAGACGTGATCGCTCGGATCGAACTGCGCGATCCCGAGCTAAATGCCATGTACCTGTTCGACGCGGATCAGGTGCGCGCGGACGCCGCGGCCTCAACCGCCCGCTGGGCCGCGGGGAGTCCCCTCAGCACCTACGACGGCGTGCCGGTCACGGTCAAGGAGAACATCGCCAGGGCTGGCCAGCCAAAGCCATCGGGCACGGCGATCCCGAACCCGCCGATTTCGCCCGGCAACGCGCCGACCACCGATCGGCTGCTTGAGGCAGGCGCCGTGATCGTCGGATCCACCACGATGCCCGACTGGGGCATGCTCTCTTCGGGGGTCTCCAGCCTGCACGGGATCACTCGCAATGGGCTCGACCCTGCGCTCACCTCGGGCGGCTCCAGCGCGGGCGCGGGAACCGCGGCGGCTGCCGGTTATGGGCCCCTGCACGTTGGCACCGACATCGGCGGCTCGATCAGGTTGCCCGGCAGCTGGCAGGGCCTCACTGCGCTCAAGCCGAGCGAGGGTCTGATCCCTCTGGATGTGCCATACGACGGTCGCGCCGCCGGCCCGCTCACGCGCACGGCAGCCGACGCCATCCGCCTCATGTCGATCATCGCAAAACCCGACGAACGCGACTACCTCACGCGCCCCTACTGCGAGATGGAGTGGTCGACCGAGCCGCTCGCGCCGAACGGCATGCGGGTCGCACTTCAGCTCGAGGCGGGATCGGGTCTGCCCGTTGAAGCCGAGACGCTCGCGGCCGTGCAGCGGGCTGCCGAGCTGTTTGCCGAGGCCGGAGCGATCGTTGAACCGCTTGAACCGTTTGTTGGTGCTGACGTGCTCGACGGTCTCGTGGACTTCTGGCGCAGCCGGTCATACGCCGACTACGAGGTGCTGAGCGAGGCCGAGCGTGCGTGTGTGCTGCCGTTCATCGCTGAGTGGTGCCTTGCGGGGGCCGATTTCTCGGCGGCGCAGACGATCCGCAACCGCAATCGTATTGACGAGATGGCGCAGCTGACGCGCGCGGCGACCGCGGGCTACGATCTGATCCTCTCGCCGGTCACACCGGTCGCTGCCTTCGCCGCGGAGGATCCGATGCCGATCACCGATCCGCTACAGACAATGGGGCACATCTCGTTCACGGCGCCCTACAACATGTCCGGGCAACCAGCGGTGTCGGTTGGGGCAGGCGTGCAAGCCGACGGTCGCACCATCGGCTTGCAGATCGCGTCGCAGATCGGCACGGACCCGATGCTACTTCGTGTGGCTGCATGGTTCGAATCCGTGCGGGGTTAGGTGGCTCGGGGTCTCAAGAACTGAGGCCTTGAAACTTGAGGTCGAGAACCCTCAGGTCTAGAACCCTCAGATCTGGAACTCTCAGGTCTAGAACCCTCAGATCTGGAACCCTCAGGTTTTCGAAACCTGACTCGGCTACCCGGCCTGTCGGTGTATTTTCTGCCCAGCGGTGTCACCCATTCCACTACCCCACCTGGTTTTTGAGTCAGTTTCCAACCGGGGTGGTGTTTCATCGTGTGGTGGTATCTGCACAGATTGGCAAGATTGTCGGTTGATGTGGCTCCGCCGAGAGCAGCATCAATCGTGTGATCAATGTCGCTTCGGTTCACGGTGACGTTGCAGCCCGGCGCCCTGCAGCGGAGATCTCTCGCAGCGAGGAAGCGCTTTATCGCAGCCGACGGCCGATACGTGTCGACGCTCAACACGTCTCCGGTCATCATGCTCACAATGACGCGTTCCCAAGAAGGCGCTAACCCTGCGACCTTGCGCACGGTCTGCGTGTCTACGGGACCGTACCCAACGAGTTCCGCTGGCACCGGGTTCGTCGCATCTTTCCTGTCGGAAGATCCCTCGGGTGGGAGCTTCCCCTCAGCCGAAAGCCTCTCCTCGGGAACGATCACTTGAACTCGGGCCTGGATAGAGGCAAGTCCCTTTCCTCGAGAAGTTAGCATCTTCGAGGGATCCGAGCCGAGCAGCATCTCAACAAAAGCATCTGTGCGAATCTCATCGAGCGAGCGTTCATCAAGTGTCTGTTCAGCGAGCGTCCGTTCACCGAGCGTCCGTTCGCCCAGCCCCCGCTCATTGCCAACGACACCCGAACCGCTGACGCCAGATGCATCGCACTCCGCGTTTCGGTTCGCGTTTTTCACCGCCCAGGCGATCTGGTCGAGACGATCCATGATGCCCTTGCCATAGATCGCAGGAACCGTCGCAACGATGTCTGTCATGCCGTCAGACTGCTCAACCAGCACCACCCGGCGAGCCTTCACCGCGTCACGGTGCCGTTCATCGAGAGTGCGGGATGCCTGTGCCTCAGCCTGGCCCCTCGCAATCGGGCGGAGCCTGCCAGATGTCTCTTCTTGCGCAACCTCCAAGACTTGCCGCTCATACGCGGCCCGCTTCGCGAGCGTCGCTTCGTCGATTCCCACTCCGATCACCTCGCCGGCGTCACAGATCACATTCGCGTGGGCCTGCGAAATCTTCCCCTTACTGAGGGCAGAATGAACCGCAGGATAACGTTCCACAAGCGTGGTCGCGCGTCCAATCTTGTGGACCATTGCACGATCTGACTCGCGAACCGCAAAACCGATCTCTGCTGCGAGAGAGCGGTGCGCAAATTCACCATGGTCAGGATGCTTCTCGGCCTTCGCAAGCTCTGCAGCTGCGTTGTCACACAGGGTCAAAAGAGCGGCCTCCCTGGCTTGCAGGGCACCCATTTTCGCTCGAATCTCAACCAGCTCAGCAATCGCAGGATCAACGACTGCCGCATATGCGTCAGACGGAGACAGACGGGATCCAACCCCAGAATCGCCCATCGTCCCGGCACTCGAGGTACCGGAAGATGGTGCAGGGCGTGGTTTAAACATGTCTCCATTACACACGGAGCCACCGACATTCACGGCCCACAAACCCAGACCAGCCAAAACTGGTGGATAACTCACCTGAACAGGAGAAAATAGCCACCTGTTAGCGAAGCAGGAAAGGCAAAGCTGAGCAAAGCCAAAACCCCACCCTAAGCCGGCGGCGTAAACCGCCCATCGATCGCGGTCCAGCCACCGTCGACGGTAAGCGTGGTTCCCGTCACAAACGACGACGCATCAGACGCGAGGAACACAACCGCTCCCGCCAACTCATCAGGTCGGGACCACCGCCCCAGCGCACTCTTCGCCGCGTAGGCCCCGTACCACTCCGGGTTCGCCGTGATCTGCGCGGTCAATGGGGTCTCCACGACCCCGGGAGCAACAACGTTCACCCGAACGCCCTGCGGCCCAAACTCGGCGGCCGCGGTCTTTGCCAGCTGGGTCAGTCCGGCCTTGGTCGCCGCGTAGACCCCCTGGCCCGGCTCGACCACCTGGGCACGAATCGAGCTGAACCCAACAATCGAGCCACCACCGTTCGCGGCAAAGCTCCGCCCAAAATGGCGAATCAGCTGGAACGAGGCGCGCAGATTTAGATTGACCACACGGTCAAACTCATCCAGCGAGTACTCGTCCATGCGCTTGCGCACGTTTGTTGCCGCCGTGAACACCATGGCCGCGGCATCCGCGAACCGCACCGCGGCAGCCTCCACGGCAGCGTCGTCCAAGACGTCGAGCTGAAATGCCTCAGCAACGCCCCCGCGATCCCGAATCAACCCCACAGTCTCCGTCGCGGCATCGAGCATACGATCCGCGACCACCACGTGCGCTCCCTGGGCAGCAAGCGCCTGGGCGGCCTCGCGGCCGATCCCGCTTCCGGCACCGATAATCACAACGGTGCGATCATCGAGGCGAAACAGCTTGGAGTAGTCGGGGGCGACAGAGTGAGACATAGGTTCCTTCGTGGAGTGAGCGGAAAGGTGAAAACTGAGCGGAATTAACTGCGCGCCACGGGCCGGATCATCGCCATTCGAGTAACGGTGAACTCCTCGATGGCGTAGCGCGGACCCTCACGGCCGATCCCCGAATCCTTCACGCCGCCGTACGGCATGATGTCGGATCGGAACCCCGGGATCTCGTTCACAACGACCCCGCCAACGTCGAGGCGCTCAACCGCTGCAAAGGCACTCTCAAGCGAAGACGTGTACACCGCGGCTTGGAGTCCGTAGCGCGAGGCATTCACGAGATTGATGGCCTCGTCAACGGAATCGACCGTGGTCAGACACACGACCGGGCCAAAGATCTCTTCGGCCCACACATCGACATCCGCTGGTACATCACCCAGCACGGTCGGGTGGACCAGGGCGGGGTTCGGCGATCCTGAACCGGCATTTCCACCCGCAGGCTCACCCGCAAGCACCTTCGCACCGGCAGCCACCGCGCGATCGATCATGGCTCGAATGCGCTCGCCCGAAGCCGCATCGATGACGGGCGCAACCCGGGTCGACGCATCGCGAGGATCACCAACAACTATCTCGCCGATGCGCGCAACGAGGCGACTCGTAAACTCCTCGGCGATCTCGCGCTCAAGCACCACACGTTGCACCGAGATGCACGCCTGCCCGTTCGCGTAGAAGCCACCAGCCAGCACGGCGTTCACTGCAGCCTCGATGTCCGCATCCGCCGCAACGATAAAGCCGGTGTTTGATCCGAGCTCAAGCAGCACCTTTCGCGGCGCAGCCTGCTGCGCAATGAGGTGGCCGATCTTCGCGGATCCAGTGAACGAAACGACCTGGGCGCGAGGATCCCGAACGAGCGTCTCCCCAACAATCGGATCACCATTCACCAGCTGCACTGCCGCCTGGGTGACGCCGTGCGCCGCCAGCACCTCGCGCGTGATCGCCACGAGCTCAAGCGTCGCGAGTGGCGTGTTCGGGGCCGGCTTCAGAATGACCGGGCAACCAGCGGCAATCGCCGGTGCAAGTTTGTGGGTTGCGAGAAGCAACGGGTAGTTAAACCCTGCGATTCCGATGACCACTCCCGCAGAGCGACGAGTGTAGTAGCCGATCATGCCCCGTCCGAGCTCCTGCAGATCGAGCGGCACGGTCTCGCCGTGAATGCGCGAGACTTCTTCTGCCGTTGCCTGGAGTGTCACCAGGGTTCGCGCGACCTCTGTGTGGCAGTCCACTCGGGGTTTGCCCGTTTCGAGAATTAGCAGGTCTTCGAGCCGCTCAGCTTCGGCCCGCACACGGTCGTGGACCGCGTTCAGAATCGACTTTCGCTCCGCGGTCGTGAGAGCGGACACCTCCGCGAATGCCTCGGTGGCGGCAGACAGCGCATCGAGAGAGTCAGCGGCCGTTGCGGTCGGGGCCTGCGCGACAACACTGTCGTCAAAGGGAAACAGGATCGCGGTGCTCTCAGACATCGGGCGCCAGTCTGATCCGATCGGCAATGCTCCTGCGGGTGCAAGGCGTGAAGCGGTGTCGTGCATGGCGGCTGTCCTCAATGTTGGGCTCGCGCCGCAGTATTCCGAATCCGTGCCTCGGTGCGACGGGTGATCGGTGCGGATCACTCTCAGCGAGGCCTCTCGATTCGAGTGGCCTTACCATTTAATATAGATCACAACACGCGGTTCAACAAAGCATGATCCACAGTGCGCCGCTCACCCCGCAGGCCCTCCGGAAGGTTCTCCATGACTCACTCGTACTCAGTTGCAGTTCTGCCCGGCGACGGCATCGGACCAGAGGTGGTTGGCAGCGCCCTTGAGGTGCTCGACGCGGCCGAGCAGCGCTTCGGGTTTCGCACCGAGCGCAGCGAGTTCGAGGCGGGAGCACAGCACTACCTGCGCACGGGCGAGCTGTTCGACGAGTTGGCAGAGAAGCTGCGGAGCCAAGACGCGATTCTATTTGGATCGATGGGCGATCCTCACGTCACCCCCGGCATCCTTGAGCGCGGTTTTATTCTCGAAATGCGCCAGCGCTTCGAGCAGGCGGCCAACGTGCGGCCCGTTCGCCTCTACCCGGGGGTTCCCTCCCCCATCACCGGGCTCACCCCCGAGCGGTGCGAACTCGTGATCGTGCGCGAAAACACGGAGGGTGCTTACGTGGGGCGCGGATCCACCGTGCACGCTGGCACCCCAAACGCGGTAGCGATGCAGGAGTCGCTCAATACCCGCGCGGGCATCGAACGCGTCGTCGATTTTTCGTTCCGTCTCGCACTGGGACGTCGTCGTAAGCTCACGCTCTGCCACAAGACCAACATTCTGGTTGCCGCGGGTCAGCTCTGGCAGGAGGTCGTGAACGATCTCGCGAGGCTCTACCCCGAGGTTGAGGTCGACTACGTGCACGTCGACGCAATGTGTTTCCACCTGCCACTCACACCGGAGCGCTTCGACGTTGTTGTCACAGACAATCTCTTTGGCGACATCATCACAGACCTTGGCGCGGTCATTCAGGGCGGCCTCGGTGTCGCTACGAGCGCCAATCTGAATCTCAGCGGATCAGCCCCCAGCATGTTCGAGGCGATCCACGGCTCTGCCCCCGACATTGCGGGCAAGGGCTGGGCGAACCCGTCGGGCGCGATCCTGTCACTCGCGCTCATGCTCGGGCACCTCGGGGAGGGTGACGCGGCACGAGCGGTCGAGGCCGCCACCGTGCAGGTGCTCGGTGAGTTGCCCGCGTTGGCCGGCGCCGAAATGGGAATGTCCACGAGTGAGGTTGGTGCGAGGATCGCCGAGCTCGTCGCGTCGGGTCAGGCAGACCTCTCGCTCGTGCCCGATTCGTTGCTGGCGACGCTGGCATCGCTTCCGGGGTCGCGGGGTCAGTAGCGGTTCAGGATCGCTCACCCCCGCGATTCAAGCGCCGCGATCCCTCGAGACACCCACCGCAGCAGGCTGCCAGTTGGGCGCGCACGATGGGCCCGACCCGTCGCTGCGCGCTCCAAGTGGTCAAAAATATCTTCAATGACACCACTATGTATCGGAAGCACAAGCGGTCGCCACATGAAGCGCATGATGCCGGAGGTTTCGGCCTCCAGCGTGTGACTCACCGTTACGTGTTCGCCATCACCTTCAATCTCAAAGCGATGCACTCCGTCGAGCCCAATCTTTGGATCGAAGCGAAACTCAATCAGGCTGCCCGGTTCGTACTTGGCCACGCTGTACTTCACCGCACCGTGTCCACCCGACGATCCGACGGCCAGGCCGCGATCCAACACCATGGGCGGCACGAGGTCCGTCACCCAAA
This sequence comes from Leucobacter viscericola, assembly GCF_011299575.1. Lineage (NCBI taxonomy): Bacteria > Bacillati > Actinomycetota > Actinomycetes > Micrococcales > Microbacteriaceae > Leucobacter > Leucobacter viscericola. The sequence goes on along the minus strand of NZ_CP049863.1, from coordinate 36,635 downwards.
AGTCGTCGTTTGCGCTCGCGAGGGTCTCTAACTGTTGCCCAACCGCGGCAGGATCAGCCAGAAACGTTCTTGAGTGAACGTCTAGGACACGGCTCATAACTTCTGCTCCTCAGGTTTGGCAACTCGGTCCCCCAGAACTGCACTGCTCGCCGCGAGCACGGCGTCGACCACCCAGTCCGCAACAGGCTCACCGTCGGCCTGCTGACGGACGGCCGCGTAGGGAAGTTCGATCAGCGCCAAGCGAGTGCGCCCGATCCTCTCAGCACTTAATCCCCCGAACCAATCGGCTGCAAACTCCGTGATCGCGAGTTGAACCGAGTCATTGAGGCCACGGAGTTCTTCACCGAGATCATCCGGCCATGTTGCAAGCAACCGTTCGCGACTGTACTGGAGCAGCAGGCCTGTTCCATCGGGATTGTCTGCCGACCACCGCAAGACGTGCCGTACCGCGTTTACGCGAGCGGCAGCACGGTCAGGATCCTTTAGCGCCTCGAGGTAACCGCGCTGAAAACTCCGCACGGTTCTCACCCAGAGTGTCGCGATGATGAGATCTCGAGAGGCGAAGCGGTGATACACGGACCCTGAGGGCGCCCCCAGCTGCTCCGCGATGGCGACAACAGTGGCGGCAGAGCTGCCACCGCTTGCCAGCAGTGATTGTGCCGCATCTAGTATCTGGTCCGTGGAAAACTTCGGCGATCGACCCATACCTTTATATTAGAGATGCATCTCTAATATACCAAACGACAACATGGGATAATTGCGGCAGGATCCCTCGCGCATACGCAACGGTCACCGTCTTGAGAAGGAGAGCCATCATGACTCGTCACCGCATCTTTGACATGAGCTTTGCAAGCATCTACCCGCTCTACATCACGAAGGTCGAGAGAAAGGGACACACTCAAGAAGAGCTCGATCAGGTTCTTACCTGGCTCACGGGCTACGACTCGGCAGCATTGCAGCAGACCATCACCGAAGAGATCACCCTCGAAGAGTTTTTCGACCGCGCACCCGAGATGAATCCCAACGTCGACCTCATCACCGGGGTGATTTGTGGCATTCGGGTTGAAGAGATCGAGGATCCCCTCATGCAGAAGATCCGCTACATGGACAAGCTCGTTGATGAAGTTGCTCGCGGCAAAAAGATGACGTCGATCCTGCGGAAACCTGTCGCGGCCTAGGTTGCAGCGGCTGCTACTCAATCAGCCGCTTCGCCAGCTACTCCACCAGCTTCCCCACCACCGAGTCATCAGCCGCGGTAGCGGCGAGGTTGCGGAAGGAGTCGGGCGCCTCGGCCACCGGCTCGAACGCCACCCCGCCGCCTGGCGTCCACACCATGTTGCCGCGGAAGCTGTCTTCCTGCTCAGGAAAGTCGGAGCGATTGTGGCAACCACGGGTCTCTCGGCGCGCTAATGCCGATTCGAGGGTCGCACGTGCCGCGAGCATCGATCCGTACAGATCAAAGGCGTGAGCCAAATCATCAAACCCCGCGATGTCTGGGTGGGCCGTGACGCGAGCGACCCGTTCGTCAAGTTCGTCCAGCTTCACAAGACCCGCACGAAGCCCAGCTTCGTCGCGCACTACACCGGCGTGCTCGGTCATCAGGTCGCGCAACGCGCGCTGCAGACGACGAGGACTCTCGGTGCTCTTCGCGGTGGATCGCCCGTCGCCCGAATCCCCTTCACCTCCGAGCAGCCCCTGCATCTCGGCCCGTGCTGCGGCGACTGCGGCAGGATCCCGATGCACAGTTGTCAGGCCGCTGACGTAGTTTGCCGCGTCGGCTCCGGTGATCCGCCCGTATACAAGCAATTCGATGAGCGAGTTTCCGCCGAGGCGGTTGGCGCCGTGTAGCCCACTCGAGGCTTCACCGATCGCGTAGAGCCCCTCGACTCCGGTGCCGTGATCCTCCGGCCGCACCCAGACCCCACCCATCGAGTAGTGCGCGGTCGGTGCGATCTCGATCGGCTGCTCGGTAATGTCGAGCATCTGCAGGTCGATGAGGTTGCGATACACCCGGGGCAGCTTCGAGAGAATCTGTTCGCGCGGCAGGTGCGAAACGTCGAGGTACACACCCCCGTTGGTGGTGCCGCGACCCTCAACTATCTCCGTGTAGCTTGCGAGCGCGACACGATCCCGTGTTGAGAGTTCCATGCGCTCGGGGTCGTAGCGCGTCATGTAGCGCTCCCCGAGGGCATTGCGCAGGATCCCACCCTCACCTCGAGCGGCTTCAGAGACCAGCAGCCCCGCGGCGTCGGCGGGCTCCAGGATGCCCGAGGGGTGAAACTGCACGAGCTCGGCATCGCGGATCTTTGCGCCCGCGAGCGCGGCAAGCCGGAACGAATCTCCCGTATTCTCGTCGCGACGCGACGAGGTGTTGCGCCAGATGCGGGTGTGCCCGCCGGCGGCAAGAATCACGGCATCGGCGTGGATCACGACGGGAGAACCGTCAACGATGTCAAAACCGAACGCTCCAAAGATTCGCCCGTCGCTCTCAAGCAACCGGGTGATGTAGATCGTGTCGACGATCGGCACTTGCAGTTCGGCGGCGCGGCGCATGAGCGTGCGCTGGATCTCAAGGCCCGTGTAGTCCCCCGCGTAGCAGGTGCGCCGGTACTTGTGGGCCCCAAAGAAGCGCTGGCTGATCCGCCCGTCCTCTTCGCGAGCGAAGGGCATCCCCCAACGCTCAAGGTCTTCGATGCCCTGCGCGGCTCCGCGGGCGACGACCTCAACGATTGCAGGATCGGCGAGAAAGTACGACTCGCGCAGCGTGTCTGCCGCGTGCTGCTGCCAGCTGTCTTCGGGGTCCATCGTGCCGAGCGCGGCGTTGATGCCACCCGCTGCGAGGGTTGTGTGGGCGTCGTGGGCGCGGCGCTTACCAACGGCGAGCACCTGCACTCCCCTCTCGGCGAGTTCGATCGATGCACGAAGGCCAGCACCGCCCGTGCCAATGACAAGAACGGAAGTTGCAAGAAGCCGCTCAATGCGGCTGGAGGAAGTTGAAATGCTCATGCGGACCACGTTACGGAGGCGCCGACGATTACTCCAATGAATAGTTTTAATGATTACGATGCACTTATGCTATTAACATGAATCTCGAGCAGTTACGCAGCTTTTCCGAGGTTGCGAGCATCGGCCACTTCACCCGAGCCGCCGAGCAACTACACCTTGCCCAGCCCTCACTCAGCCGGCAGATCGCCACACTTGAGGCCGACCTGGGTGTCGAGTTGTTTCATCGAGCACGCGGAAACATCACCCTCACCAGCGCGGGCGAGCGCCTGCTTCCGCTCGCACGTCGAATACTCGCCGATGCCGACACCGCGCGCGGCGAAATGGCCGAGCTCGCCGGGCTTCGGCGAGGTCGAATTCGACTTGGGGCCACCCCGACACTCTGCACAAGCCTCGTTGCCGACGTTCTGGCCGAGTTTCGGGTCCGCTACCCGGGAATCGACATCGAGATCCTCGAGCGGGGTTCGCGCAGTCTCATCGAGGCACTCATGGAGGGATCACTCGACCTCGCACTCATCGTGACGAGCGTGTCGTCGGGCGCAGCGCGTGCGGTGCTCGAGCGCGAACCAGTCTTGCGCGAGAGCCTCGTTGTTGTTTCTGCTTCCTCCAACCCCGACCCCTTTACCTCAATGGCAGGATCAGCCGCGGAGATCGAAGACCTCACCGAACTACCGCACATCATGTTCCCCAAAAACTACGACCTCCGCGTAGCGGTCGACGCGGCACTGCAGGCGCATGGTGTGCACCCCTTCGTCGCGGTTGAGGGTGCCGAAATGGACGCCGTGCTGAGGTTCGTCGAGCGCGGCATTGGTGTGGCGATTGTGCCCGCGATGGTTGCGGTTGACCGTCCACTGTTGCGCGCAACCCCACTCGCAGATTCGGCGCTGACCCGCACAGTGAGCGTTGCCCGACGCTCAGACATGACCCCAACACCAGCGAGCACGGCTCTGCAAGCTCTAATCCACGAGGTTGCCGATAAACTCACCACACCGGGTGCGGCAACCTCCGAGCTCGTGAGTCGGGTTTAGCTCAGGTGCGGCCCACGAGCCACTTCATCAGCTTCCCACCGCCCTCGTTTCGACGAGATCAGCGAACCGCTTCATCGAGCAGCGCCAACAACTGCTCCCTAGTGACCTGCTGACCTTCAGGCACGGGCTGCCCCGGTTCGCGACTGAGCATGGCCTTCCGATCAGCCGCGTAGGGAAGACAGTAGGCAGGCTGATCCCGCTCGAATCGCCAGCTTTCAGCAAGTCCCCCCGCATCGATTGCGTCATAGCCAAGGTCGTCAAACAGCGAACCCACCAACGCTTTAGCTGCGGCGTCATCACTTGCGATCGGAAGAGCCGATCGTCCGGGAGACCGGGAGGGCCGCCCAAGTATTGCCAGGTGCGCGTGAACGATACTGTTGAATCCCTTCACGACGCGCGCACCCCGAAAATGCCCCGCCACGATCTGAGAGGTGGTGGCATGTTTTGTGTCCAGTTCTGGCACCTGCCCATCCCGTTGTGGGTAGTAATTGACGGTATCAATGACCACCTTGCCGTCGAGCAAATCCGAAGGCAGAGTTCTCACCGCGCTCAAGGGAACCGAGAGAACCACAATGTCCGACGCATCCACGGCATCCTGCATCGTCACGGCCTCGACGTGACCACCGAGTGATCGGACATGTTCTTGCAGAGTATGTGGCCCCCGACTATTAGTCATCAACAAACGATGTCCGGTAGATGCGGCAAGCCTGGCAATGGCGGTGGGGATGTTTCCAGCGCCGATCGTAGAGATTGTTGTCATTCATCAACCATATCAGGTGTTCGATGTTCATCGAACACCTGATATGCCGATAGAATGATTCCATGCAAACGAGAGTCGCACGATGACCAGACCTGTTCCAGCTCCCCCGACAGAGCTAGAGCTCGCCCACGTGCTGCACGCATGTGCGGACCCGGTTCGGCTGACAATCATCGCTCAACTCGCATCCTCCAGCGAACCCATTGCGTGCGGCGCCTTCGACGTCGATGTCTCGAAAAGCACGAGGAGTCACCACTTTCGGGTTCTGCGCGAATCCGGAGTGATTGCCACTCACCGCGCCAGCGGCAACCGAATATTGAACGAGCTTCGAACCGATGAACTACAAAAGGCTTACCCCGGATTGCTCGATGCGATCCTGCAAGGAATTTCAGCACCCGAAATCACTGGCTAAACTGCGGCCCAGAGACGCGCTTCAGCTACGGCTTTCACGAGATTAAATGGTGGATCTGAGGGGATTCGAACCCCTGTGAACCACCCCGACCTTGCGCCGTTTATCGTTGATTTCATGCGGAAAATGCGTCATCTCACACAATTTCGCGCTAAGTCGATGTTGGCACGCCAACACCAGTCGTGGCAAGGAACACCGCCTGGGAGGTTGGCGTGAGTGTTGGCACGCCAACAGCCCGCGTAACACTAATGCGATTATTTAGCTGGCTAAATATGTGATTAGTGGGCTAAAATCAGTGGCGAGGAGGAGTTACTTTGACCACTGAAGCACCTGTAGGTACGGCCAAGATGGCAGAAATTCTTGGCGTCTCAGCCCCCACGCTGCGAGCACTGGCAAATAGCGGCGCCATCCCCTCACTTGACCTTGGCGCGAAACCCGGTTCCAAGTTTGGCTTCGTACCTTCTGAGGTCATCGAAGCACGCCGTCGAGCAGTGAAGCTCGAGAAGCGAACGGGCCAAAGTCAGCGTTCTCGAAACGCACGCCGAAAGGTCTTGTAGTGGGACTTCCGGCCCTAGGGGTCAACGCTTGGCAGGAAGACGTCGAGAACGTTGCTGCGCAGTTCCGCAAGGCGGTCATCTCAATCTTCGACTCGACCCAAGAGGATGCGAGCGGAAACCCGACTGCGATTATCTCTCGTCGCCCTGCACGAGTACAGCAGGTTCGAAATCCCTCAATCTCGCACGACTCAGGGCAGCAACTCGTGAAGCGGCCTTTTCAGTTCGAAATTGAGCTGCGCCCGACCGATCCCATCATACGAAAAGACATGCTAATCAGGGTCCACTTTGCCGATCGAGACCCCAATCTATGTCACTACGGCTTCACTGTCACCGACTCCGTAAACTCAAGCGAGGCGGCCCTTCGGACAATCAACACCCTCACGGAGCTGGCGGTTCTCCCGGTGATGCCCTAATGGGTATCAGGTGGATCAAGGGTAACCCCGAAAAACTCACCGAGAACCTTTCTGCATTCGGAAGCAGCTTGCATGAGGAAGCAATCGAGGCCCTTTCGCTTGTCGGAAGACAGGCGGTCATTGATATTCGCGAGGCAGTAAGCAACGCAACAACCCCTACCGGAGAAGCGAGGGCCAGGCGCGGTGGTCAGGCCGGTCGACGAGAAACTGACGCAATGTACCTCGCAATTCGACAAAACCTGGAGGCCGCGGGCAAAGAGCGGGCACAACTCTCATTCGGCTGGCTTGAGGATACGCCACAGACGACTCTTGCCCGCGTCAACTACCAGGAAGGCGGCAACAGTCGAATTGTGCCAATGCAAGCAATCCAAACGCCCCACCTGATTGCTGTCACAGAACTCAAACACAAATTAGCCCAGTTAGGATTCAAGGTCTCATGAGCCTCGATATGAGCAACGCTCGCGCCGCAATCAAGTCTCGCGTCCTCGGCCTAAGCAGCGTATCTGACGTATTCACTACAGAGGTCAAGAAAGGCTTCACGCCGCGATCCGATGCTTATGGGCGAATGGAGCCCTATGCGGTTTTGCACTTTGGGCGCCCTGTTCCTGGCTACGGGCGAACGATCGGCGACGGCGAACAGGACTATCCCCACCTTTGGCCCGTGAGCATTTTTCTCTACTGCTCAGACGGCGACTCGGCCGAGAACCTTGCAGACGAGCTAGATGCCTCCTTCCTTGACTGGTCTCCTGACGGCGACAACTCGACCGGCTTTCGTGGAGGCGCGAGCTTCTCATATGCCCTCCAGTCGACAGACAACATGCCGAGCCGAGTTGAGCTTCAGCGATATTTCACCGCAACCATCAACCTAAGCCATTCCTGAGCACTGGCTATGTATATGCTGTAAACTGTCGACATGCCTGAGTTTAGGAAATACCGGCACCGCGAGACGGGCCTAGTCAGCGAAATGCACCCCACCACCGCTCGCGGCATGGGCGATCTGGTGGCAGAGGTTCGTGAGACCGCAAAGCCCCGTGTCTCCATAAAGGACCTCCAGGCCAAGGGCGCCGCCAGCAAGTCCGAATCAAAATCGAAGGAGAGCAAGGATGTCTGATCGCGTCCTACGCGGAAATGAGACCGTTCTTCTCATCCCCGCTTACGTTGACCCACTTGGTAACGCCCAGGCGATCCATTCAAATGGACTTACGCCCCTCACGAGTGACGGGCTCACAACCACAGCGTTGAACCACTGGATTCCAGTAACGAGTTCCGGGCATCCCAACGCAAGCGGTGGCGGAAACGTCTCCTGCGCAGTGAAGGATGACATGACCCTGGGTCTCACTGATTCTGAGGCTGACACTGACCGTGTGATTTGCGATGTGGGCCAAGTTGAGGAACTCACTACTAAGCAGTTTGAGGCCGCAATGACTGGCTTTCGCGACAAGGACCTCACCGCCAACGGTGCATACAATCTCTTCAATAAGCTGACATTCGCACCTGACGTACCGTACATCATTGCCCACCGGATCGGCGTAAAGCAGACCGAGTTGGCGGTAGTTGGTGAGCGCTGGGATTACTACCTTGTTGGCACTGACGTTCAGATCCCGGCATATGCGAACGGTGCCAACATCACGGTCGGACAGACCTTCATCCCCAAGAACATCGTCCAGTTCGCCGCAGAGCTTACAGCGTAAGGAACTCCAATGACTGATACTCGAGTTACCAGTAACAAGAACGTCGAGGTACGCCTTGGCGTAGAGACGGCCATTGCCAATATCGACGCCGCCACCGAAGCGGAGATTAATGCTCTCGTCCCTGCGCGCGCAGCTATGCGGTGGGATCAGTTTGATCTCAACGTGCAGGCTTCCAGCATGGATGAGGACCCAACTCTTGAGGATGAGGCTGGCGCGCAGATGCGAGCCCTCCTTCAGTTCGGCGGAACCGCATCTTTCTTGACTCCGAAGCCTGGCGATACAGGCATCATTAAGCAGATTCACGATCTCGTCATCGTGCCCCACTCCAAGCTCGTCGTAGCGATTCGTGGAGTGCTGCCAATCTCTACGCCAGCAGAAGCGGGCCAAGTCTGGAACTTATACCGGGTTATTACCGACGCGGAGACGCACGAGCGAGCTGATACCGGATATAGCTTCAAGGTCAATTTCCGCCCCCTCGGCCAGGCTGGAATTAACGCGATCGTGCCCTCATCACCAGCAACGAGCGTCACCCTGACGCCGGTCGGTGGCTCCACGGCAACGATCGGCAAGCCGCTCTGCCTGAACGCTCTCTACGAGGGCAATGACATCACGGTAGGCGCCCAGTACACCTCAAGCGATGACGCAGTTCTTGAACCGCTACCGCACGGCTGGGCTATCCCCAAGACCGCTGGCACAGCAAGCATCACTGCCACTTACCCAGGCTCAGCACCCGGCACGCCGCTGAGCATCACCGTTTCCTAGCACTACCAACCTGGAGGATCACATGACCGAATCAATCGACGCCAGCACCAACGAGCTTGTGGAAGAAGTACAGCAGGAGCGCAAAGACTTCGATCTCCTCGACCGACTCGTCAACCGCCCAAAGCGAGACCCACAAATCGTCACCCTCTACATGAACGAGGAGCTGGGCACGAAGCTTGGCTACGTTCGAGAAGAAAAGAACGCACTAGGCGTGCCTATGGGCTACTCGAAGTCTGGCCTCGTCGGAGAGCTGCACGACGAAGAATCGAAAGACGAAGAGAGCCGCGACGGGGAGCGGATCAAGGCTCTTCAGGAGAAGATTCGTGAAACGGCCGCCGAGATCAAGCGAGACTCCCTCACGGTCACCCTTCAGTGGATTCCCCCGATTGCCGAAGAATTGCTCCAGAAGGAAAGTCTGGAGGCAGTCGGGCTCAAGTCATTGCCGGTGCCCGATAACAAGCTCGAGGAGTATCAGAAGGAGTGGTTTGCTCGCGCCCTCGTCTCGACGCTGGTGAGCATCATGGACAATTCGACAGGCGCTCGCAAGGACAAGCTGCGACTCGAGGAGGCCGCAAGCCTGCGCAACTACGCACCCAAGGAGCAGCAGCGACAGCTGGATCGGGCCCTCAACGCGCTACTCAATCGAGCCGCCATCTCCGAGGAGGCGCTCGATAGCGCGGATTTTTAGCGGGCTATCTCGCCAGCTCGGCCGGAGCGAGATATGTCACCCTGATCCGCGCGGCGATCGCGGCAGGAATACGGCCTACGGCCATGCTATTCCGGGAGGACCCAACGCTCCCTTGGCGCCACCACGACTTCCTTCTCATCGAAGCTCTGCAAATCATGGAGCAGGAGCGCTGCGGCCAATGCGGAATGCCCGTCTGGATGTGCCACGACGAAACGGGCGGCGTGCAGTTCTCCATCCAGGAAGATGAGTGCGTTGCAAAGAGGGAAATTGATCGACGCAACGACGCTGATAGCAAGAAGGGCAAGTCGGCGCATGGCATTTCCCTGAGGCCGGAGCCATACTATGTCGACGGGGCAACCTGGCTGGAGACGCGCGACACCTACTACAAGACCCTTGTCGAAAGGGCGTCCGAGGCGCAGGAAGGAATCGCAGCTTAGTTTTAGCTATGAACTAACTGTAAACTGTCTATATGTCTGAGAATTTCAATGCCCAGGGCGAAATTAGCCTCTCGATCAGCGGCATTGATGATCTCGAAGCTCTCATTACCGCAGTCGGAGCGTATAACCGCGAGACCGGTGGCACCGACGAGGCGATTGAGCGCCTCGAGCGCAATCTCAATCGACAGGCGCGCTCCGCTCGCGAAACCGCACAGGCAATGTCGGCAGGCGCGAGCGACCTCGCAAAGTACGCTGCAGGTTTTGCAGAGCTTGTGCAACAAGCTGATCTCGCAACTGACGCCATCCGAGCAGTAGCCCAGGCGCAAACTGGGGCAGGCGGCTCAGGAAATGCCTCCCAAATTTCAGCCCAGGCAATGACCCTGCAAGAGGCACAGAGGATCATCCAGATTCGTGAGGCAGAGGGCGTCACGGCAGAGCAGGTCGCCCGCAAGGTCATCACGGCCGAAGAAAAGAAGCGAGCGGCCGCGCTCGAAACCTACCAAACGCTGCAGCGCGAGAACGAAGCATGGGCGAAGCGCTACCAAGAGGGCTTCACCGACCCGAAGAGCTTTATGGGTCAGGCGAACTCAAGAGACTCATCGGCGGGCCTCAGGGCCAGCGAATCCATTTGGGCAGTAGAGGCCAAGGAGATTAGTGGGCTAAATCTCCAGTACGACGCGCATGTAAAGTCGTTCGATCGGGTCATGGCAGAGAAGTCCACAGCCTCTCAGCAGACGGCTCTCTACAACCAGTATCTCTATGACCAGGAGCGCGCCACCAGGCAGGCCAATAGCGCCACCAATGAGGCAACGGTAGCCCTCCCTCGCCTGCGTTACGCCCTCTACGATGTCGCAACCACGGCGGGCATTATGAACGCCGCAATCGGGGCGTCGGGGGCCGCCGTGCTTGCCGCCAGTGCAAGCTACGAATCAAGCTTCACCACGGTAGAGCGTACTACCGGACTTGTCGGAGACGGCGCTACACGAATGCGTGACGAGCTACTTCAACTCACGCGAGAGATCCCGCAAACCTTTGGTGAAATCTCTAACATCACGGGGCGCGGCGCTCAGCTCGGCGTCGCCACGAGTTCACTTGCCGACTTCACGGAAACCGTTGCGCAGTTCGTTGCCACCTCGGATACGGTGACACTCGATCAGGCAGTAGAGTCTCTCGGGCGAATCTCAAATCTCATGGGCGATACCGACTTTAACCGGATCGGGTCGTCCATCACGCTCGTTGGCGTCAATGCCGCCGCTACTGAGTCGCAAATCATTAAGACATCCCAGGAGCTCGCACCCTTCGGCACCTCAGCCGGATTCGCAACTCACGAGGTAATTGGTCTGGCCGCTGCGCTCGGATCGCTTGGCCAGCCGCCAGAGCGTGCCCGTTCGGCGTTTCTGTCGCTTCAGTCCGTCATGGATAAGGCAATCGGCGGAATTAACGACAAGCTCCCGGTGTTCGCTCAGCTCCTCGGCCTGAGCGCCGACGAGACTGCAAGGCTCTGGCAGCAGGACCCATCGCAGTTCGTCACCTCCTTCGTGCGGGCACTTGGCAACGTCGACAATATGACCGTCGCGCTTTCGGATCTTGGGCTCTCGGAGAAGCGCTCATCGCAGGTGTTCCAGGCGCTCGCATCGGACTCGCGCAATGCCGGTGAAGGGCTGTCCGTGCTCGAGCAGGCACTCGCCGACGCCTCGCAGGGGTATTCCGAAGGCACGGAGCTTGGCCGACAGTACGGCCTCATCGTTGACGACCTTGCAAGCAAGTGGCAAATCTTCCTCAACAGCATCATGGAAACGACTGCAGCCGTTGGTGATGCACTTGCACCAGCAGCCAAAGCCGCACTAGACATCATCACCCCCCTCGTTCAGCAATTCGCAATATTCGCGCGCTCCGCAGGCGGCAAGTGGGCCATCGGCATTGCAGCGACCCTTGCTGGGATTGCTTTCGGGTTGACGGGAATCGTCGCAACAGGTGCTCTTGCAATGGCTTCCGTTGCCGCAATGGGCACGGCGACCGCCGAGTTGTCTGCAGCGGGCGTCGGCTCCATCTTCACCCTTCGCGGAATGAGTTCAGCATTCTCCTCCGTCGCGGCCGCCGCAGGACTATCCACGCGGGCAGTGTCGGTCTTTAAGGTCACTCTGGCCAGCACGGGAATCGGGCTTATCGTGCTCGCTCTTGGCACCCTTGCCGCTGCATTCATGCAGGCAGGCGATAGCGCCGAGATGGCATTCGACAAGTACGTGGGCACGACTGCTGGATTGACGGAGGCTCTCGCCGCCGACAAAGAGGCATATAGTCAGGCAGTCGCCGAGGGGAACAATGCCGTCGCCGACTCCTTCCTTCACCTGCAGCCCAATGTTGACCTCGCAACCGGTTCCCTTGAGACAAACAACCAAGCTCTCAGCGACACCGCCTCGGTACTCGGACTTGCCGCACCTGCCTACGGAAGTGCAACGGGGGCGGTTGAAGGCTTTACGGTCGCACTTGGTGAAAACACCCTCGCCTGGGCACAGAACACCCTCATGGCGAGTGAAGAGTTTCAAAAACTTGCCTCAAGCAATCAGTTTGCAGAAACGTGGGCCGCGATGGGCGGCAACTTTAACGAAGTGCTGAACATTGCTGCCACACAGGGCCAAACTGGCGTTAGAGATTACTTCATACGGCTTGCCAACCAAACGGGGCAGTCTGCGAATGTCTACGCAAAAGGCACCGAGGGGATCTTTCAGAGCCTAGCCCGCGTAATTTTCAATGCGGGAGGATTCATTTCGGGGGCCCTAGACTCGCTTGGGCAGCTTTGGGGTAGCAAGCTCTCCACCCTTCAAAAGTTCCTCTGGTCGGGAATGACTGCCATTACTGGCGGCTTGCGTGGTGCTGGTTCCCTCGATCCCCTAAAAGATAACTTTCGTGACTTCAATGGGGTCGTGAACGGCGTTATCAATCAAGTAAAGACCGTTGGCGGTGAGGCAAACCGTGCGGGCAATGGGTTTGCCGAAGGCGCTGAGGGAGTCGACAACTTCACTGACAGTGTTGATGATGCAGGGGGCGCTTCCGAGAAGGCTGCCAAGAAAATCTACACCTTGGCAAACTACGCATCCGACCTCGCGTCGATTTGGGGCAGGGCGTTCGAGATTCGATTCTCCGGCCAAAGCACTCTTGACCAAGTGACCTCTGCCTGGATCAAAATGAAGAAGGCCGCAGAGGACTCGGCTGACGCGATAGCGAAGTACCGCGCAGAAATGGCGTCACTGAACGCAGATAAGACTACTCTCCAGTATTGGCTCATGGTGGCTGAGAACTACGGCGACTCGATTCGGGCGGCCGAGTTGCGGGCAAAAATTGGTGAGACTGATGTCAAGATCGCAGAGACTAAAAAGAAGCTGACCGCCGAGCAGGAAAAGAACAACAAGACGCTCGTCGGCAACAGCGAGGCGGCGGTCAATAACCGAAAGACGATCACCGATCTCGTCAAGAGCTACCGGGATCACATCGAGTCTCTCGCCGCGAGCGGGATGAGTAGCGAGGATCTCAAGAAAAAGACTGACGAGCTGAAGAGGAAGTTTATCGAGCAGGCCACCCAGCTCGGCTTCTCGCGAACAGAGATCAGCAAGTATGCAAAGAGCTTCGATGATGTGAAGTTCGCGATCGACAAGATTCCTCGCAACATCACAGTTACCGCGAACACAAACCCAGCGATCCAGGCGTTCAACGAGTTCAAGGCCAAGGCAGACGCAGCGACCTCCTCCATGACCAAACTTCGAAGCGCAGCTTCTAAGCCAATTCCAGGTGGGGCATTTAATAGCTTGTCTGGAGAAGCGGCAAGCGCTTCCGTTCGCACCGAGGCAATGATCCAGCTCATGAGCTTGGTGCCACGAGTGGCAAAGGCTATTGCCGATCGAGACGTTATGGCTCTCGCTGTCCTCGTTCCACAGGCCGCGCATTGGCAAGTACGGGCTGCGCGAGGATGGAAGGCGGGTGGCTACACAGGCGACGGTGGCACCGGCGAGGTCGCTGGCGTTGTCCACGGAAAAGAGTTTGTATTCTCGGCGCCAGCGGTCGCAAACCTTGGCGTTGGGAACCTGGCTCGCCTCCACGAGTCTGCCAAATCCGGTCGCGTGGGCGGCAATGGCAATGGTGGTGGTCTCGGTGCGGGCCCGATGGAAGTTGAGCTCTCACCAACCGATCGCCAGCTACTTGTAGATGTCAGGCAGGCAGTGGGCATATCTCTGGACGGAGGGGCAATGCAGCGATTCTTTGGTGCGGGTGCGGTTAATTCAGGAAGGACGGGCCAAGGATGAGTCGCGTTTTTTATATCGGCACACCGGGTCACCTCAAGCCGGTGAAAATGTTTCAGGCTGGTGGTGGACACACTTCTATGGGTTACGGAGAGAAGATTCAGTACCTTTCCGGCCGGGCGGGTATGAGAACGTCCTTCGGCTCGCACCGAGAGTACGACTTCTCTTGGCGTGGGCGCCGCGACGAACTCCAGCACCTACTCGACCTCTCGAGCGGCCTCTACGGGGACTCACCCATATATTTCATAGACCCGATGTGGGCAGACCGAAATATCCTTGCCGCGCATTGGGCGGCCCCCGTGCAGGCCACCCTTGACGCACCGCCCGTGTACGGGGATGATGCCCCTGAGGCTATTCAGACTCCCGCAAATAACCTTGATCTACCTGCGTCTGGGGCACTGCTCGTGCGCCAACCGGCCGCAAATAGTCGTGAGCATTACATTCCCATTCCACCAGGGCATTCCCTTCACTTCGGGTACGCGGGCACTCCCTCAATCGTTCGCCTCACCCCGATGCTAGGGGCCCAAAGGTCCGGGCCGGACGTGACGGCTCTCGCTGCCAATGTCACGAGCGGTAATATTCTCACAACCACCATCGCGGGGTCAGCCAGCCTGGACGGCGTGTCTATCTCAGTTTCACCCCTCGCCATCGCAGAGCTCTATGCGATGCAAGCGCAGGTTCTTCCGTCAACTGCGCAGCGGCCCGTGTCAAAGTTCCACGGCGGCAACGGGCATACCGGATGTCATTTTGAAGGCCATCCTGTCGTGACCCCATACTCAAGGCCGTATGACTCCATTGGTGTCACCGCAAAGCTCGTGGAGGTGGACGACCAGTGACCATCTCGATCAAGGTTGACGGCACAGATGTGACGCGAGAAATCACCTCGCATTCTGTGTCGGAAAACGCCACGCCCGTCAACGTTACTGAGATGAGCGGCGGCGTGAGTCAGATGACGCTGCAGCTCAAAGGCGGCAAGCGGGCCCGCCACATGCGCCGCAAGGAGGTCGAGCTTGTTGACTCCGGGCAGGGCAAGACGGTTGGGCGAGTCTCAAGCATTTCCGACCAGGAGCTCGCCGCAACGGTCACCGCAGATTCGAGAATGATCGCCTTCGTTTCTGAGCGGAAGCTTGATCCCTACGTTGGAAACTTGAGCGGCTACTTCACCTACCTCTGCTCTGTCGTAGGTATAACGAGTGGAATCGTCATCGACTCCTCCCTCTCAGCAATTCCCGTAGTTGCAACGGGGTGGAATGGGTCAGTTTGGGACCGTATAAAACAGCTCTGCTCTGCACACCGCGTCGAGGCTTCACTCGTCTCAAACAATGTGGTCTTTCGACCAATTCGGGGGCGGGTTGCTCAGACTCATCGCGATTCAGCCCGCACCGTTTCGGTCGATGACTCGAACACGGCTCAGCGAATCAAGGTCCACTATCTCGAATCTGCAGAACGTCGTACTGACCTCGCCTTCCCACTAGGTGGCTGGACCGAAGAGACGCGGGTGTTTAATGTCAAGGCTGGCGAAACCCTCGAGTTTTCGATCGACCTAAAGCCTGCTAGCGGCGAGGATGGGCCTGGAGTGAGCCTGCAGTCCATCATTCAACCGACCTGCGTTGATTTCGTTGGCCGAGACCATGTTGCCTCCTCCGTCTACTGTGTGGCAGGGAACGACGGCAAGCCAATCACTGCTTCACAGTGGCTTGCCACGGGTGGGAATCTTCAGGTGGAAATTGGAGAGGACTCGCAAACTCTCATTATCCGTGTGACTGGTTCGAGTATCGAGCAGTACGCGCCTTACCGAATCGCGGCGACGGCTGGCACAAGCAGCTACTACTCCTCCCTTCGAGTGCGTGGGACCGGGATCTTTTACAATCGCGCAACGATCGACATGGCGACTGGAAACTCAGCAGATGACTCTCCAACCGAGATAGGTGCAGAGGTGGAGAATCTAATGCTCGTTGGCTATGAATCTGCGTGGCGCGCTGCAGCCGACGCACTTTGCTCCTGGACCGGCCCAACCATGAGGCTCAATGTGACAACGCGAGGACTGAATAGAAAGGGGGACAGTGGCTCGGCCGCCTACCCCACAATCGGAGACTTCAACAACCTTTACCCGTTCGATACGTTTCAGACCTTCGATTCCAAGTGGCCCGTTGAGTCGATCGCCTCGCTAAACTCCTTCCTCTTCTCCAAAGTTGAAAACGAGTTTGAGAATCAAGCCTTTGGAAATATCGCTGGGTCTCGGGTGCTTGAGGGTGGTTTCTGGGCACGCATTTCCAGCGCGACCATTTCTCCCGCAACCGTGTCCTATCAAGCCGAAGCCGACACAACGATCGGAGACTTCAATTCCCACTACGGCGATATGTCCATTGCCTACTTTAATACTCTCGTTGGCAACTGGAGCGTTGGAGACCTTGGAATTGAGCCACTTATTCCACCCACCTAAGCCATACCTATGCTTTTGCTATAGAATTGCCGTATGCTAGCGCCACCGCAGAACACTTTCGATAGAGAGCAGTATCGCCTCATCGACTGGGTTATCGGCACGATCAGGGAGCACGATCGCCTCCTTGGTCTATCCGCAAGCTTGAGCGGAAATACGAACCTAGAGCTCAACGGATCAATCGACCAACTCAATCGCTCCGTAGACCAGCTCAACACGACCGTCGCTGAGGTCGTTTCGCTCGTAAAGAACCTCCCTGTTACGGTTAGCTCATCTAACGCAGTAACCAATATTTCAATCAACGCCTCTTGGGTAACGAAAGCCACTCTCACTCTTGAAGTCCCGGCCGACAAAAGTCGCGTTAGCATTCTCGCCACGGGGGCGGCTGAGGCTCTTGACAGGACTACGGGCGGGGTTACGGTGGCCTACCTACGGCTCGTAGTCGACAGCAGCACGAGTAGACAGTTTTCCGCGAGCAAGGATGCGGGAGCCACGGTCGTAAACAACGTCATGTCTGGCACCCATTCTCGCTCATATGCGGTCACGCCAGGCTCAACGATCACTGTTTCCGTACAGTGCATGGCCCTCAATGGCAGCGCTTTCCCAGCAAACGCCGCAAACTTCGCTCAAGTTACCGCACTTGCGACTTTTTCAAACTAGGAGATTCAAGTGGCAACAACACCCAGAGGCATTCCCCTCATCGACACGAATACCAAGATTGCCCCGTTCCAGGCACATCACAATGGGATGGCAAATGCACTGGACACTGCCCTCGGCAATTTTGACAATCGACTCTTGCCACTTGAAGGCAAAATGTCTAAGCCAGGAAAGGTACTCTGGTCCGGCTCGGTTTTCCTAAATGGCATTCAGTCGATCGACCTCACAGAATCGATTTCTAGCCAACTCAGCGGTGTTTGCTTAATCTGGTCCGAGTACGCAAGTGGTGCGGCAGTCAACGTGAACTTCACTCATCAGTTCATCTCGAAAGCCCAGGTGCAGCTCTATTCCGGTTATGGAGTGCGTCTACTGACGAAAGTCGGCGCAGACGTCGTGAGTAAGTATTTTTACGTTACGAACGACAAAATCTCGGGGAACAACGACAACAATGCCGCCCCTAATAATCGCTTGGTTTTGCGTGAAGTGGTAGGGGTGTGACCATGTCGCTCAAAACCTTAGTGACGCCGAACTGCGGGCACCACGAGTACGCGAGAAATTGTCTCCCGATGACGCAGAAGGCGTTCGTCACCCAATCGACCACTTAGAAGCGAACTCAGGCGACACAACTTAACTTTTGAAAGAGAGCAGAGGCTATGACCCACTCACCACTCACCGCCTGGACGGCACCGACGTCTAAGTACAACGACATCGGGCCTCGCGCCGTAAATCGCCTCATCATCCATCACACCGCAGGTGGAACGAATGATGGCAATATTGCCGTACTCTCATCCTCCAGCCGGGAGGTGTCGGCAAGCTATTGTCTACTTACAACTGGCGATCTTGTGGGCATCGTTCCCGAGGAGTATCGTCCCTGGACCTCGAATGCCCCAGGTTACGACAATGACCGGAACTCAGTTACTGTCGAGACCGTCAACACGACTGGGGCCCCTGATTGGGGCGTTTCCTGGGCGCAGGTCGAGAAGCTGGCCCAGCTAGCGGCTGATCTCTGCAAGCGTTACGGGTGGGGTCGGGTTGATCGCAGCCGGGTGGTTGGCCATCGCGAGGTACTCCCTGGCGGCTACACGGAGTGCCCCGGCCCATTCCTGCACGGCCAACTCAACAACATCGTGGATCGCGCCAATGCGATCCTTTCAGGCGCTACCGGCGCACCAGCACCCAATGGGGAGGAAATCGTGAAAGAATTTACCGGCGGAAGCAGCCGAAAGGCACCGCAGAAGATCAAGGGTGGCAATACCGAATACATTACGTTCCGCGATAAGTGGACAGATGACAAGTGGGGCGACAGGACTATTGCGCGAGGCCCCGGCTTCCTCTCCGGCACGATTAACATCGCCATGGAAGGCGAGGCCGGAACTCGAGTCGCCTTCCAGCTAGTTCGCGAGACTGGCGAGAACAAGAACCGACTGCAGATCGCCGACCCGCGTAAAACAATCGATTCACTCGGCAAATTGTCATTCCAGATCAACTTCAATCGTCGCCTCGCAGAGGGTCAGCTCGTTCGACTGCTAGCGCGAGTGCAGAACGGTAAAGAGGTTGAGGTCACGGAGTTCTATTGGGACGGCGGGCGCTCCGAATAACGCTGAACCTCATCTATTAGGTAGCCCTTCATGTCAGAAGCTTTCTGGATAGCCGTCGTCGGCGCAGGCGGTGTCGTGTCAACAGCTCTCTCTGGGATCGTGATTGCAATGCTTTCCCGCCAGCATAAGAGCGTAAAGAGCGTGAGGGAGCAGGTCGAGAACGATCACAAGCTCCCGGGCGGCGCCCCTTACAACCTTCGCGACAACATTGACGCAAATCAAACTGCCGTAATGAGCGAGATCCGAGGGTTGCGGAAGGATGTCGGGCGTCTCGACAATCGCGACATCGCGCGCGGTGAAGAGATTCGAGAACTCTCACGCACCCTCGGCCAGCACCTTGATTGGTCGCATGGTTGGAAATCGAAACAGGCGGAAGCCACTCACGAGATCGCTGACCGACTAGAAGACATCGAAGACACCCTCAACCCAACAAAGAACAAACCGAAGGAATAACCATGCTCACCAACCACCACAAGACTCGCCTTGCGATTTACATCGTCGGCGTGGCCGCACAGGTCACGAGCTTCTTTGTCACGCTGGTATCGCCAGAACTGGCTGGAGCCTTCTCGCAGACCGCCGACGTACTCGGAGCGATCGCTCTCACTACAGCCCTGACCAATGTGAACGATGTCACTGGGGCCGCAATACCTCAGCCGTTTACTGACGAGGTTTAGTCAGCTAATTCATCTCGGGCACCGGCCACAACGATTCGATTGTTGGCCGGTGCCCTCGCGTTTTTGCCCATGCGATCGCATGCCGGATCGCGTCAGTCGCGTGCGGTTGACCCTTTTTCCAATAACCCGTGCGCCTGAGTAGCTCGTCGGGCGCGTGGGCCTTGTAAACGTTTCGCTGAAAAATCGGTGCAGATTGGCCAGCAAGTGCCCGCATGGTCATGAGAGCCCCTTCAATCCTGAGTGCTTGAACATCCGGCTTCGGCGTGCGTCCGTCATCTACGAATGACTCGCTCACGAGAATGTCGGCCCTACAGATCACCACCTGATTGGAGATAACCCCGTCGATCCCGCTCTGCCACTGCCCATGCTCGAGTAAGCGAATCGGGTCGGAGTCGTTCACCGACCAGAGAGAGTACCCTGTCGTTCCCCCAGGGTCGAGGGTCAATAACGTTGTCATGCAGCCTTCTCCTTCGTTCTTACGGGCGCGAGCACATCCAGCCACGGGTCGATGTCCTTCAGCTTCGTGTGGAGCACTTTCTCTTTGGTGACAACATCCCAGGTGAAGGCATCTACGAACCTGTTCGCACCCTTGGACTCCCAGGTAGCCAGGAAAGCGGCCACCATTTTTCCGTCATGGCGACGCCTGGCGCGCAGTTGCCAGTATTGAACGTCGCAAGGTTCGAGCTTGACCTCCCCCGCCCTGTCAGTTCCCCTGTAGAACGTGCGACCAGTGCGAACCATCGCCACCTCCACCCACACTTCCCAGCCCGCAGCTTCAAGGCGCTTGTACTTGCTGCGCAGGGTGGATGGCGCGGCCGAAACGAGTGCTGGTGTCATCGGAGCAAGGAGTTCGCTAGGCTCATCATCGGGATTGCGCCCTCTCCCGCTTCGTGTTGTCGACGGCATTCCTTGAAGTAGGTGGCCCAGTTGCCCCAGAGACTAGCGAGATTGGTGTCAATCACAGAAGCACATCCCTTCAACTAGATAGCAGCCTTCCTCAAAGCACGGTTCACAGCACCCATTAAGCGGATGATAGTTACGAACGGCAAGCTTGTTACCGCAGCGGCATTTACACTCAGGCGTTGGCAGTTCTGCAATTTCATCACCCAGAACAGCCTCCAGCCAGTCCTTCGCCATGAATCCACGCTCGTCGTCGGCCGGGGCTGTGAGCATCCATATCAGGGCGTGGCGCACCGAGTCGACGTCACAGGGGTTTGACACTAATGCGCAGTCTGATACCCACGGAGGTGGACCTCCCAGGCCGAGCACGCGGGCATGAAGCCCAGGTACGGCCCTCGTTGGGATGATCTTCATTTCGAGATCAGCTCCGGCTTTGGCCTCCTTGAGCACCGCGAGCTGCCCTTCAGTCATCGGCCAGGGATGCACCTGCACGGGACGACTTCAGCCACGACTCACGTCTCCAATCCCTTCTTGTGCTTGCGGATGCGATTCCAAACGTAATCTCGGCTTTGCCCGATCAGGGTGGCAATCGCATCCACGGAGGTCCCCTCCTGGTACGCCTTGTAGTACAGGGCGATCGCTTCACCTTCGGGCAGGGTCAATGCCTGCTCGATGATCTCGAGCGTTTCGGGATTGAGCCGGCCCCCACGCGAATCCGTTTTTTCAAAGGCGTCAACCAGCTCATTCGGGTCGAGTCGCACAATCGACGCGATTTGCCTCTTTGAAAGCGCGTCGAATTCCGCCAGCTCTTTCGCGAGCACGCGCCGCTCCGGTCGTCCAATGAGGTCCGATGCTGCGTAGGCGGCTATCGCCTTGCCTAATAGTGTTGTCATGTTACTCCTCCAATCAGTTTCAGTATTTGAGTGTCGCCGTTGTTCTGCAGCTCTCGCTTTGCCCTACCCTCGGCAACTAGCTGTGCAACCAGCGTATCTGTGGCGCCCTTGGTTTCCATTGGCGACCTGCGGTAGACGTTCTCCATTCGCATTTCACCGCCCGCGCTTCGAATCACTTTCTCAAGCTTGGCGACTGACCGCACGAACGGCGATGAGTCCGTTGCGGTTACGAGGTGCAAGAGGTTTCCGAACCACTCTTCGCCCTGTTCGATGGCAAGAAGTAGGTCGGTTTCCTCAAGCACCCTACGACCTTCCGACAGTGCCACCAGACACGCGGCTTTCAGGATCGCATCGGACATTCGTTTGACGGACGGGTAGAGGCGCTCCTTCATCTCGGGCTGCTCGTCGGCGAGCTCGTACATGCGCTCCTGGCAGGTGACAAAGCGCTCAATCAGGAAATCGTCAATCTCCATCTCAGCAGGCTCGCCCGATGGAGCAATGCGATTGGCGGTTGACCGGAACTGGGCCGCCCACTGCTTTTGCATCGCGCGCGGGTCGATCTCGCGGCCCCGCCCTGGCTGCCGAATTCGCGGCCGCATTGCCTCCCTGGTGCGTTGATGCTCGTCACCGATCGCCCAGACGAATCGAGGAAGGAACCCGCTTTCCCAGTCGCTCGGTTCGAGCACGTCAGTTACGCCTTCGAAGGTGCCCATGTAGTGAATCGAGAAGTAGGTGCGCGCGCGCTTGTCGGAGACCTCCTTGTTGGTCGTTCTCAGCATCTTTGGCACCTCGCCGTCGTAGAGCAAGGTGAGGGCTTGTGACAAGCCAGCCAGGTAGTCCTTCTTTTTCATCTCGGCAATCTGACCGTGTGCTTCATCCTTGTTGAAGAGCGTGGCCTTCCCGTCGCGCTCAATCAGTTTGGCTCCGAGCGCTGAAGGGGACGGATCGCCACCGATGTCTGGATCGTCCTCCTCGGTGAAGCACGTTCGCAAGACCGAGTTCATGATGCGTAGCGATTCTGACTTGCCGGTAGTGGTGTCGCCGATCACAAAGCCGTAGATATTTAGACCTTTGTCACTGCCACCTTCATACGGGATGATCCCCACGGTGGAGAACACAGCTGAGAGAACAAACCAGCGATTCATGCGATGGTAGGGCCCGTTGTAGACGGAGGTAATCTCCTTCGCCCATTCAAGATAGTCGGTCCCCCACCACGACTTACCAGTGATGGCTCGGCGCTCGCTCTCGGTGAGCAGCTTGGCCGCTTCTGGGCGCTCTGGCAGGTCCGGTTTCTCGATCGTTGCCAGCGGCTCCTGCGTGGACTCGGCAACAGGCTCGGTGGCAGGCGCATCGTCAATCACGATTGCGGTGCCTGCAGCCGGAGTGGTGGCCGCCTCGGACACTCGAGGCTTCAGCTTTGACTCGACGCCCTCCACATCGCGATAGAGCCGCCGCAAACCGTATTCGCCACCCTTGTACCGGTCAGAGCACTTAGAACCATAGATCACGGAGGCCGTCTGCTGCACGCCGAGGCCCGCCAGCAAGCACTCCTCAATCAGTTTGACTGGCTTGGCGTCGGGATCCCCGACGACCTCCAAGAAAGAGCGTTGCGATTTAGGTGCGAACGCCGGAAGAAGATTGACCGACTCTACGAAATCGAGGATCTCCGGCAACTGCTCGGCGGGCGGGTCGGCGAACTGGCCCCGCGTGGACTCGCGCGCGCTTTCCCATTGCTCGAGAATCCTGTCCTCGGACCACTCCGGCCAGACCGGCGTACAGGTCAGCATGATCTCAAGCGCTTTGTCCTCGGTGAGCGCGTAGCTCGGCGTTCGCACCATGCGCCAGAGCCAGCAGCTTGAGCGGAATACAGTGTCGTGCCACCCGTCGCCAGCGCTCCACTTCCGAGGAAGCGCTAGAAGCCACGACTGGATGTGGGAAAGGTCTGCCAGCTCTGATTCAGAGGGTTCGGCAACCTTCTCGACCCCTGCGAGTTCGGCGGCCTCTTCATCGCTCATTTCCTTGTACGACTGACGTTCAGGAATGAGGTCGAGGAGTGCTTGTGGCGCATCCGGGATGTTCTTGAGCGACCCCGTATACACGCCCTCGCTAGTTCGCGAGCCAGGGCCCACCACGAGGCCACCCTCGCCACGCACATCTACGCCTGGGTGGAGCTTGGATCGGGAATTACCAATCTCGACGTCGTAGACACGGAAGTAGTGGTGACTCCCCCGTCCTTGCGCGGCGAATAGACAATGGCACTGGAGTCCTCTATGCCAGTGCTCTTCCACCATTTGCGCGCCTCTTCACCGTCAAGGTCTATGACGATGATGTTGTTTGCGAGGCCGGTACGGATGCCGTAATTACTGTAGGGCTTTTCTGTAAACCACTGCTGGATAGTGAGCGGGTCCGTGGTGGCCGCTTCCTGCCACCCTTCCATTGCTGGAATTTTCTTGCCAGGTACGGCTGGAAATACTCTAAGTCCAAGATCAGCAACTTCGAGTGCCGAGCTGAGGGCGGTGCCTGAAATGATTCGTCCTTTCGCTCAAACTGAATGTTTTGAATCTGTGCGTCGCCAGGAGTCGAACCTGGTGCCGTGTCGCTACCGAGAGGCTGGCTCGCCTCCGAGTTGCTGGCAGTCACCGCCGCCATTCAAATGCTGGTTTGCCCTGAATGGTTGGTGGCATCCGCTACCGACGCCGTGCGTGATGTAGTCGCACCCCTATTGGGTTTTGCTGCGGTGGGCTACGGCTGGATTGCCGCGCCCGCTACAGCTTTGGAGTCCCCTCTCCCATTGCGGCGATAAAACTAGAACGCCTTGCCCGAGCCCTCGGCGGCGGCCTGAAGGGCAGAATCGCCACTACCGCCCTTGTCACCCTTGTTACCCCAAGGTGACTCGGCGCCCTCCTTCGGGCGAACGCGCTGCCAACCGCGGATGCGCCAGGCTCGACGACACCCTCAAGGGCCTTGGGGGCGCGGTAAGAAATTGACGCTGTTTTCCTTCTCGCCAGCGTTTTTGAAATGATCCTGAACGCGAACGCCGATGCCAAGACGCGTACCACCAAGTTCTTCGAGAAGCGGGAGGCCCTTGCCGGTCGTCACCGCTTCCTTCGTTGCGCCAACGGCCAGGAAGAAGTTGAAGAAGTCAGAAGCGACTGCGCCAGCAGGGTTCTTCTGGGTCGGCGCCCAGCGCTGGAACAGCGGGACCATTGCGAACAGAATGCGGCCTGCGCCCACTGGCGCGCCGTCGATCACGCGCAGTTGCAAGTTCAGATACTTGCGGCCTGCGTTATTCGAGGATTCGCCATATTCGCCTACCTCGCCTTGCGAATCGTGACCTCATACGAACCTGCGGGCAGAATCTCAAAGCTGCTCGCCTCCTTGATGAGATCCTCTGCCTGGTTGTCAACTTCAGCCATGAGTGCTGTAGCCATGATGTTTCCTCCTAGATGTTTAGTGACTAATTTGGGTGGCCGGTGCCTGGGATTAGGCGGCGCCTTTTCTTCTTGGTTGGACTGGTGGGTGGTCTTGGCCTCGATCATCTCGAACAGTTTCGGCAAGTCGGGGTCGATGATGAATGGCGGCAATGAGTAGCGATTCTTGGAGATCACTACTTCACTCTCGGCGACACGAGCAACGAGGTGCGTATTGCCACTTTCGGGATCTGCCTGGTACTCGAGTATGCAACGATCGACGGAATGCCACCGATTGCGTCTTTGCTTGAGCCGGAGAGCCTTGGCAGGATTCGGTGAGCGCCTGACTCGAGGGTCTGCTCCTTGGAGTGGCAGGTAACGATCGACATAAAGTGCTTCGATTCGTGCAGCTTGCGCACGATCTCATCGGTCCAGATTCCGAGATCACCGAACACACCGAAGGTGTTCTTGGAGCCTTCGTATTTCTTCTTAATGACCTTTTCCGCCACATCTTGAGCGACGTCAAGTGTGTCGAGAATCACCGCATCGTAGCCGAAATCGGTTTTGGTGATCTCGTCAACAACGGCATTGATCTTTACGAACGCATCGCCATCGAGCGACGAAACCTGAAGGATTTGCAAACGACCTTCGACAATGGCTTCCTTGATTACGGGATCGTTCATCAACACTTCAGCACCATTGTCAATATCAATGAAGAGCACCTTTTTGAAGCCTGGCGCCTTAATGATCGAACCGGCGATACTGGTCTTGCGAGTGCCGTGCGTGCCGTAGAGCAGAATGCTCTTCGGTCGACCAACTTCCTCGGGCGGTTGAATGAACGCCGCGAATGTCGGAGTTGGAGAGTTGTGACGTTGGACATAATGATCCTCCTAGTTTGTGATTTTAGCTGACTACTTCACGCATTGGTGTTCTATGCAGCAATTGGCGTGACAACTGCTTGCTCCTGCGCGTTCTTCACTTCAAGGGAGCAGGGGAAGCAATTCACGTTGCGCTCAAACCCTCGAGAGGCTTGCCCGACTGGAGCTCGGCCCAGATGTCGAGGCCGCGCTGCCAGACAAAGTTGGCGTATTCGGGGTTGTAGTCGAAACTCAGTACGTAAAGATCGTGCTTCTTGTGCTCGTCTTCCCAACCGTCAAGGCAGGGTTATCAAACCAGCCAGTGCCGTCGCGCGCAATGAGCACGATACTCATTCGCTTGACGTCGTAACCCTGCAGCGCCTTGCCTCGTCCGTAACTCTGAAGCTGGGCAAAGTAGCCCGTTACCTTGTACTCCATCTTGACCATCTGCTCGGCGTACTGCGCTTCGCTGAGCTTGACGTCCTGGTGCCGTCGACCGAAGATCCTTCAGGGTGCCCTTTTGCATGTGCAGGAAGTCAATCAGCAACAGAATGTCTTTGCGCTTCGAACCCTTCCAGTCAAACAGATGCCCCTCACTGGGAAGAAAGAGGTCTGCGGTGGAGCCGACGCGACCATATCCAGGGATAAGCCGAGAGAGAATCGCTTCTCAACCTGCGCGTCAGGGAATCTGCGAGCAAACGGCGCAATGCGCTGGCGCTTGATGTCATCCCATTCTTGCACGATCAGCCTTCCGCTGCTCTGCGAGCCAGGCTTTCTGCCGCATTTCCTTGAGGGCATGAATTGCAGTTCCCCAAACGCGGCCAAGGTACGCCCGGTCGAGCATCGGCGTTTCCCGCATGTCGCCCATAAGGTTGCAGGCAAGGCAGTAATTGCAGCCATTGGCGAATTCGAAGCGCCGATCTTCTGCTGCATATCTCGCGCAGTCGGTGCCTTGAGAATGTCAACGCTAGCGACGAACCTCATCATCGTAAGTGCCACGATGATCCTCCAATCTGTTTTTGTTTGCGTTTTCCATTGCTGACTAATCTACACATTAGTGTTAATTCCTGTCAAGCGGTTTCTGAAATTTCCTGAAACCGTATACCCGACACCCCACCCCCCATGCGGGGCGTCGAGTTTGGGCCGCTCATCACAGAGCTCAAGGAGTGGGCAACCTCGACACAAGGCGCGCGCCTCGACCCGAGTAGCGGCTTCTCGTAGTCAACATAGAGCGACTCACCACGAGACATTTCGGCTTCTTCACTCCTTCTGAATGGCGTGCCGCAATTCAGCCTCAGGATTCCTTTTCGCGCAAGGGCTCCGCTTTCTCTCGTAGTTCTTCGATCTCTAGGTGCTCTCGATACGTCTCGACGTCGATCGGGCACCAAACAGTTGACGCTCAATCCAGTCGCGATAGTCGGCTATTGCCTCAATGATTTGGTCGATAGTCATTCGGTTCCTTTCGCTGCGCTCTTTGAGTATTTGCGCTGCAGCCTTCGCGCTTGCCTTCGATGGGTGCGTGAGCTGGGGTCCATACTTTGCCTGCAGTGCCAGCCAAACCAACAAGCACACAGGGACACAACGAGTGCAACGACAGAAGCCCAGAGTGACAAATCACCATCATCACCCCCGTCTGACGCGAGTGCTTGAGCACCTTAATGGACGGCACATCCCATCCGCACCCTTCATTCCAGTGTCTCGCTGACTCGACTGCTGCATGGACACGAGCGATTGCCGCCAATGCCGCGTCACGCTCGGCACGCACGGAGTCCACGAGTTCCTCTCGGGCCTCGATCCAACGTGGAGCACCTACTTCTTCCCACTCTTTAAGGTCCACTTCATGCTTCTTAACTGCTGCGCGTGCTTCTCGTTAGCTCAGCGATCAGGGCCCGCACATGTGGGCTATGCTTCGCACCGGCATGCGTTCTAACTCGTCAAGATCAAGTTTCCGCTCACCATTCCACTCCCGCCCAAAGTCCAGCTATAAACAGGGTCACGGCAACCGACCCGCACCACACTGCTACACGCGCGGATGTCGTTGCCTTCCGATCATCAATCCCGCTCTCAACACCGGCATTTACTAAGCCGCCAAAAGCGACGATCGCAAACGGGAGCGCGGACAGCATTAGCGCCACGGTTACGCTCATTCTCTTCCTCTCGTTGATACGGGGTTTGTCTGCGCGGCAAGCTTCCCGAGTGGCGCGAGTAGCGTTGACGGTTCCTTGTGCCCCACATAGACCGCCTCGGCCGCCTCGTACAGCGGGTATGCAATCCGGGCAAGATCGTCCCACGCTTTCTCGGCGGCGGCACGCTCAACCTCAGCAAGCATGCGCGCCCAAACTCCTGCCGTCTCTGGGCTTTGAACTCCTCAGTAGCCGTCACGCTTATTGTGAGGTTGAATATCTCGTCCGTGTTGGCGTGTATCCCTCACTCACTACGATCACCCCGCCTGCACTCGTCGCACTTGTAGAGCCACCGGAAACCCCACAGGGCTCGAACTCCGGCATGGAAGCGGCACTCTGGGTCTAGATGGGTATGGACCTTGAACGTGATCGTTGTGACGCTCATTGCCACCACCTCGCTCCCTTCCATTTGCGTGAATACCGCGAGAGAACCTGTCAGCAGCGATCTCCATGTCTGCCAGAACGTCTGCACGGTCAATCAGACCTTTTGGCGCAATCCTTTCCAAATAGTCGGCGGTTTCACGAACGGCCTCAGCACGAGCCTCGCCAATTTCGCTTCGTCTGCCGTTACCGGCTCTACCGGAGAGGCCAGGGCACCGCAGCCATATCCACGACATCTCCGACGAGTCTCGTGATCCATGGTGTCTGCTGCAAGGGTGACGCTTGGAGAGCATAACGAACGCCTTGGCGTGTACTGCTCCGATAGCTTCTCGCGTTCAACTCTCGGGGCAGTCACACAATCCGGGCACTCCCCAGAGTTCATGTGGTTGCTACCCACAAGCCCAATTCATTGCAGGTTTGGCATGTTCGGTGCGGGTGGGGTGACACCAGCAGCGATGCGTAAACGGCTCGGCGGCATCCTGAGGCGTATGCCCGTCATATTCAGGCGGCAGTTCCGCCTCGGGAACAGCGAATAGGTCCCAATGCTCCGCGCGATAATGGTTCGACACCTGGCCAGTCGGAAGCGTCGCCGGTCACGATAAAACCAGCCTACGCCAAAGCACGGTTCACCGTCCGAGTGCTTCCAAGATTTCACCACTGGAATACCAGCCAGTAAGCCACCCATCGCCGCGTGAGCGTTGTACAGCATTCGATAGTCGTACAGCTCGTCAAAAGTGTGATGACCGTCAGAGGTGCTACCAGTAACCGGGACGACACCAGCAGCAGAGAGAGCGGAGCCCTCAGTAAAACCGTCTATCCACGCATCCTCAACGTTTGAGAATGGGTTTCCGTCGATGAATACCCCGCTAGCAACTTTTCTTGGCCCGCTCCCGCTGTTCTTCGCTCGGCTCACCCACCAACAAACCAGCAGCGGCGAGAGCTTCAGCTTCTCGAAAATCGATCGCGGTTGATGCTCAGTTCAAGCTCCCACGAGTCACCAAGTGAGCGATCAAGTGTTCGCCTTTGCTCCCAGATCACCCGTGCGGCCGTTTCGACCGCTGTCTTGCGTTCTGTCTCAGTCATCGCGCCCCTCCAAGTTCGTTATGCGGGATCGTGTGCGCTTCGTAGGCATGTCCACGCTCACGGTTTCTTGTTCCATCTGACGACGGATACCACCGGCCATTGAGTGCCATTGCGCTTCAGTGCAACCCTCAAACTGCGCCTTTAGGTCGGCCTCTTCATGCGCTGCTTTCTGCCGGTCACGCACCATCGCCGAGACGCGCGCAGAAGCCTCTGCCGCACCCTCGATCGTTCGTCAAGTCTTGCTTACGCTCAGCTACCGCGCCAGCCACAGATCTGATTCCATCGCGCGCGCACGAGACCGAAACGCGCTCCGGAGTGTCACGCTTCACCGCTCTCTCCGTCCTTATCGTCAATCAGGTAAAGATCACGGGGCGTCGGCCCTCCCAACGTGTCAGTGCAAGAGTCCAACCCGAGAGGCGTTGACGCAACTAAACCGGCGTATCGCCCCAACATCGTCGTGAACCCGCCCTTTATTTCGCGCACCTCGAACGGGGTGCGTCCCGGCCTCTCATATGCCAGGCATTTCATCTCGCTGCGCTTCATTCCTCGCCCTCTCCGGTACCGGCAACCACACTCGTTGGCGGACGCAAAGGCAGAGCATTGGCGTAAGTGCCACTTTCGACTGCTTCGACTACCCGCTCTTGTACCTCGATAAGGCTGGTGCACAACTCGTCCTCGTCCATGTCGGCATCAGCCGAGTAGCCACCTTTCGAATTGCGGTGCCCAACGCTGTACTCCCATTCCGGTTCTGTCGCTTCGGGTACAGCAGCACGAGAAACCGCGGATACGCAGCAAGGATCGCGTCAGCCAACCCCACGGCTTCCTCATCGAGCAGCCCAGTAAGACACGCGTCCACCAATTTCTCGGCCAGCAGCTTTGCGAGCTCGCCACGGTCTGGTGTGTTTGGTGTCGCTTCCAAGGCGTCAGCAACGAGAGTGATTGCCCGCTTCGCCCCGTCGGGAATCGAGAGGTTGAACTGCGGGTCTGCCAGCTCTCGCAACTTGTCGATCTGTGCGCGTTTCTGTTCTGGTGTCATGGTGTCATCGTCCTTCGTACTGCCACATCACAGCGTTGCAGTAAGCGTGGACAGCCCCTTCCGTCATGTCAGTGTCGTGGTTGTGTTGAAGGTGGACTGGGTACTTGAGAAACTGGGGCGGAAAAAGCTTCCAGTTGACCGGCTTCTTGGTTATTGCGCTCGGCGGCTCTTTGTCGAGTTGCGATCTGCAGTAGAAGCACATCCCCTTCTGCCTCCGGCATACTCCTCACGCGCTTCACGCCGCTCCTGCCATGATGAAGTTGAATAATTGATCGGAAGTTCCATAGCGACTCCCCTACTTGCGTCATCGTCATTTCGTTTGTCCTATCTGCGCGAGAACCCGCACGGTAAGTCTTGCGTGAAATTTAGTCGACTAATTCACGCGCGAGCTTGGAGATATTCAGCTCACGCGCGCAGCCATCACACTCATCGGCGAGGTCAACATTGACAACCTCGAGAGAGATTTCGGGGCACCACAAATGACTGCAGATAATCGCAACTGTGCGAGCGATCGCGGTAAGTTTCCACTCGAGCTCGCATCCTCATAGCATCAATCATCTCTCGCATCTCCTCGGACCCGTGGGCCTCAAACGAAAAGCGTATTTTGGCGAGCATTCATCGCATCTCTCCAATCACTCATATTAGTGTTCAAAATTAGCTGACTAAACACAACAGTTCATGCGGCCTTCATTGTGACCGCCATAGAGGCCGATCGACCCCGCAGGACTGCAAGCACGCCCTCGTCATACGTGTTGCGCGCCACGATCTTGACGTGCTCGAATTCTTTATCAACACCTCGGCGCCAGATGCGATGAACAGCCTGATTCTCCGTTACCGCATCACCCTCAACTTCGGACATTTCGATTACCTTCGAGCAGACCTTCTGAAATCCATCGAGGCCAGTTCCAAACGCCTTTGTGACAGCCACAATGTATTGCAACCCGCCCTCGTCAAGCGGCGTAAGAAACGCAGCCTTGATTGCGTCACGTCCCACACTATTTACGTCCCCAGACCACTCAGCAACGGAAAGCCCGGCCCGAAGCATTCGCCGCACGGTGACCTTCGCAAAGCGCTTCGAATCGGTGTAGATCACGACCTTTTGGCGACCGTAGTGATTGAGAATCCCACCAACAGCATCAAGAGTTGTGCTCACGCAATCGTCGGCAAATGTCACTTCACCATTCTCGTCAAACGACATCTCTCCCAAGGTTGCAGTGCGGAGCCTCTGTCGCTGCGCAATGGGTACCTCGGCGACAAGCGGCGCGAGAGTCTGCTCAGATGAAAGCGGGTGGCGTTCCTTGAGCCACGCGAGCATGTCTCGCTCCATCTGGTCATACTGCATACGCTGAACTGGAGAGAGGTCGATGTAAACCAGCTTAGGATCAGGCACCTTCTCTTCGGCCTCGATGCGGAAGTAACTCGGCAACGATTTCACGAACTCTCCCGGCTCCTTCTCGCCAGCAATCTGCTCAATTTCCACAAGCTTGCCATTGCGCTTCACAAAGACAGGCTCGCCGAGTGCGCACCATTCGTCTTTCCAGCGGTGGAAGGATGTGTCAATCAACTTTGGCCAAAGCCAACCCGTGATGCTCCAGGCATTCTCGAATTTGTTGCCGTAGAACGTACCGCTCAGCGCGCCCTTCCATTTCGTCGGGATGGAGAGTAGAGTGCGGCGGCCGACGTTCTTTCGGTTTGCCGCGAGGATATGAACCTCGTCAACGATCAGCGCATCAAACGGCACCTTCATTTTCTTGTAGGTGGAGGTGAACACGCTCGCGCACATACGCGGGCTCAGCAAACTCGGGCCCGTGAAAGCCAAGCTGCCAAACCGGCATTGGCAACTCCGGCGCAGTTGGCAGTTTCGTGTATTTGATTACCGGCGCGCCATCGCGATCGAGCTCGGGAATGGGTTTGCCCTCGGCGTCGAGCTTGTTTCGGTGGTCCCAGTCCTGGGCTGTGAGGTACTGGGAACCTGAGAAGAAGATTCCTGGCTCCCCCGCGAGCATTGCGGCAAGGTTTGACTTCCCTGCCTTGGTCGAGTTCACTGTACGCAGATTGAGCGCCCCGTCACTCTGATCTTGCAGCGCCTCGGCCCATTGTCCAGCTGTATCTTTCACCCCCACGATCAACACACGCCCCCATTTGGCGCGGTGTACGATTTCTGCAGTCACGCCGGTCTTGCCCTGGCCCATCTGAGCCGTTGAGGAACGCACACGTTGGCTCCTCGAGCACGCCTTCGATGATCTCGTTCTGCCCATCGGTAAAGCGCGGCAGATCGTCGGTGGCGTTGGGATCGTGGGGGTGAATCTTCAAGGTCAGGCTCCTTTAGAGGTCGATCTTTTCAAAGTCGCTGGCGATCTCAAGATCGAAGATGCCAAGCGGGTTGATGCGATCAGATTAAGGAAGGTCTGGTGGCTCATCTTCGGATTCACCATCGGGTTATTGCCCTGTGCCGTCGAGTACCAGGATCCCGCCACGAACATTGCCGCGAAAGTGTAGGTGACCTGATTTGAGCCCAGCATCTTCCATCGGATAAGCGTCCCGTCGGGGAAGGGCGAACTTTGCGCAGGTCTGCGATGAGGCGCTCCTTGGCCTCACTTACGGCCACCAGCGCGGAGCTTTTTACCCCCGCACCCTCACCCTTGGAGGTGTTCTGAAATGCTGTTGTCATGATTTCTCCTTTATCTTGTCGTGCGTTTTAGCTGGCTAGTTTTGGTTCTGGGGTGCGAATGTCTCGCAGCCAAGGTTGCTGCTCCATGACGCTCTTGAGCACGGTGTCGGGTTGACCGTAGACGGGCAGGAGCGCGTAACGATCGCCGCTCGGGTGGTCGATGGTGTACAGCGCTCGGCGCCAGTGATTGTTTACTCGGAGGTAGAGCATTTTTGGGCCTTTCTCTTGGTGTCAATTCGTACCGAGCCGATGAGCAGATTGATGATGACGCAGTACCGACTTGACCACTGCGCACCTATTTTGTAGTTCCAGCCGCCACCAAAGCGGCCCATGTGACTCTTTTTGGATCTCACTTCAAGGTGAATTGTGGTGCGGCCAAACGTCCACCACTTGTCGAGGGTCCGTGTAATTTTCACGCGCCCACCTCCGCCAGATACGACGACCGGCAGTGATGCTTTTGACGTCCAGATGCTCCTGACTACCATCCTGAAAGACGATGATATTGACCTCACGAAGGACTTTTACAACAAACCCGGTTCGGTTCCTGAGCACATTGCCTTCTTTGATGTCCACCGCCCACACTTCGCCTGGCTTCGCGTCATGCCACGGCTTCGGCTCGGGATGAGCTTCAAAGTAAGCGCGCCGCCGCCGAGCTATGCACGTTGCCGCCAGGCAGTGACTCAGTGCGGGTAAATGTATAGCTCGGCCCGTAGGACTCATTTATTACGATCACCGTTTCGGGGTTAGAGTCAGGCAACTTCCGCACCACGTACTCCGGGTATTCCGGCCACCGCCACCGGCCTAGCTCGGTGTCACGCTCATGCTGGAAGAACTCACGCAACGCTTTAGCCATCGCAGACTCTAGCGAGAATCCGTTTCGACCGCCTTTGGTCACAGCCTCGCCGACCGGATGCCACTTCCGATCTCCAATAATTTCATCTGCCTTTCGACACATAAGCCGAGCAAACGTCGAATTGTTTTCAGTCTTGAGCTCGACCCCGTTACTTGCTGTGAACTTTTCCATCACTCGACCCCTTCCTCTTCCATAATCCAACCGCCCTGCTCAGACAACGCTTCCTTGAATGCGGCGATTGCATCCGATAGCGCATCGCCAACGCCCTCTGGTGCGATTCAAGGTCGAGGTCGGTCAGGTGAGTGTGAGCAAATAGGCGATTGTGTGCGCCCTCATCCCCAGCTTCGATGGCGCTCACCGTCACGGAGATGAATTTCGGCGTAACCACGATGTCAATATCGAGTTTTTCCAACTCGAATTCCAGCCCTCGCAACATTAATGTGGACATCACTTCTTCCCTTCCATTTTGGGCATGACCCGCTCAAACAGGTCCTTCACGAGCGATTCGGCCAATTCCTGAGCGTTGAGGCTAATCAGGCTCTCTAGCTCCTCAGCGAACTCCTCGCGATCTAAGTTCGAAAGTAGCCCCATGCCCTCTTCCCACTGGGAAACCTGTGCGTCGCATACATACGCTTCGACCTGCCCCTTGTCGGTTACACGTAGTTCTATCTCGACGCTGCGCGTTGAAGTCGTTTCGCTCAAACTCCAGCTCTCCTTTTCTTCGGGCCACAGTTGGAATGCTGCGGCCGCCGTTGCAATTCCAAGCACTACGCCGCCAAGCGAGTGCCACATTTCGTTTGGGAGGTCAGCATTGCGGTGCCGACGATCATCCCAGCCCACCACGACGCGCGCTTCACCCAGAGCGCGAGCTTTGCCTTCTCTCTCAGCACTCATCAGCGCACCGCCTCCACGGCCTTCGCGAGCTTTTCTTGGCTCGACGGAAGGTCAGCCCAGGCCACGACGGGAT
Source organism: Leucobacter viscericola (assembly GCF_011299575.1). Classification (NCBI taxonomy): domain Bacteria; kingdom Bacillati; phylum Actinomycetota; class Actinomycetes; order Micrococcales; family Microbacteriaceae; genus Leucobacter; species Leucobacter viscericola. The sequence goes on along the minus strand of NZ_CP049863.1, from coordinate 1,992 downwards.
GCTGCTCTCCCAGCGACTCGATAAAGCCTTCGGTAAGCGGGATGAACTTACCGCTCTCATGCTGCACGAACTCGGCGTAGACGAACTCACCTGGGATGGGCTGCGCCCAGTCGGCCCGGTCCTTGGCCCGAAGGAGTTCCTCGCCAGAGAGGGTGATAATTATGCGCTCCGCTTCCGTGCCGGCCTCTCGGATTAAGACAGCGAGATCCTCGACCGCTGGCTTCACCGATTCTTCGACTTGGCCGATATGGTCGGCCAGTTGCACGAGGCGCTGCACGGTGTAGTAGTCCTTGGTGCCCATGATTTCTGCGCCCATTCGACGCATCGGTACACCGCTCGCGCGCGCTTCACGCATTGCCTTTGAGAGAGTGAGCTTCATGACAGAGACTTCAGCCTCAGCGGCGATCTTCGCGCGCGCGAGTGCCGTGTCGCGCACCTCAACATAGGCCGCGTATGCGCGCTGCACGGTCTCGAAGTGCGCCTGCTGCACGTCGGTGAGCACCTTTGGTTTTCCTGCCATGATTTAGGCTCCTTCGGTAGCTGGGGTGAGATTTGCGAGGCGGGCGAACACTTTGCTGGCATGTCGCTCATGGCTCGGGCGCGCCTTGTCGCGTACAACTTCCTGGTAAATCCGAGTGGCTTCTCTACGGGACATTGATAACTGAAACCCTTGCGTGAAGAGTCCCCAGTCATGGGCGTGCTCCCTCAGCTGTCTCAGCGTGTAGCCGTCTCCCATATAGTCCCGGAATGCAAGCAGAATCGGGTTGGGGTCATTGACAACGAACTCTGCGCGCGGCTCCAGCCTGATAACGTCACCGACAAGCGACATGTATGCGTCGTCCGTATCCCTTTTGCCAGTTGTGTAGTTCATGACAGGGAGGGGGTCGTTATTGACTGCTTGGCTATTGAATATCGTCATGCCGTTACCTCGACTCTGCTGATCGGATTGTCGTAGCCGAACATCTTGCCTTCGTCGTCGATGAACTGAGCGAACCAGCCAACGTAGTGCTCGGGATACTTTGCAACTTCGAGGGCATCGGCAACCTGCCAGTTATCCGGGTCCGGCGTGACAGCAGGGCAGAAACCCAACAGTGTTGTCACCGTCCCTATCTCTCCACCCTCAGGCTTCCCGACTTTCGTTCCCTCAATCTGAACACGATGCGGGCGAGGCACCTTGAATGGATCGCTCGCGGGGCTTTCGTAGTGAATCATCATTGTTGCCACGATCAATCCTCGATTCCCGCGTAGCGCATCAGGGCCTCAATGAAGTCATCCTTTGATTGCAGCTCATCATCATTGCCGTCATCAGGGTCACCCTCGCGCGCAGCCTCCATTTTGCGGTAAAGCTCGTTGAGCTCAGCGCGCTCGCCGGGCGCAACGCCCTGCCGAAATGCAGCCGGTTCTCAATCGTGTTGATCTTCTCGATGAGGTCGTAGGCAAACGATTTCCAGACTTCGAGATCCCCCTCGATCAGCGCTTCACCCATCCAGATTGCGGGCTGATCGTTGGTTGTGCCGTTATTGTCCTCGAACTCACCCGGCTCGATAATCTCTACCTGATCGGGGACCGTGCCCCAGTACGTGTTGTTACTCATGCCCCTAATTCCTCCGTCATCTTGTGAGCATCGGCTCAATGAACCGGCTCCATATGTCATCGTGATTTCCTGAGCGGATTGCCTCAGCTGCATCCTTAGGCATTTCCTCACCCCAGGAATGTGCTCGCTCATCGAGTGCTTCCGCGATCAGCTCGTAAATGTCGCGCTGCGCTCGGTCGCGCTCGATTGCAGCAATGATGATGGTTTGTCATCCTGGCCAATGCTTATGTCTGTGTTGAATATTTCATCCGCGATTTGCTCGGGTGTTTTGATACTCACTTCGCGTCTCCCCTAGTTCTCGGCATAGTAGGTCACGCCACCGACGTCGATAAACGAACGCCCGAGACCATTGCCCGCAACCGACGCATTCCAGTAGCAATTTGCCGCGTCCTCAGTGG